>NZ_CP014168.1:3627500-5003808 GCF_001717955.1 Sphingomonas panacis | reverse complement strand
CCGCCGCCGCTGCCGTAATCGGCATGCACACCGATCCGCGGCGCGCTCTTGTCCGTACCGATGCGGAGCGTTTGCGCGGCGAAAGCCTGCCACGCCGCGATCCGCCGCGTGCCGAAATTGCCATATTGATGAACGAGCGTCCAATCGACCGCCACCGGGCCGATATCGCCCCACAGCCGTGCGCCCGCATAATAGCGCACCGCCGTGACACGATGCCGCCCCAGGTTCCCACCCGGTTGCGCCGCCGCCACAGGAACGGATCGAAATAGAGATTGGATGTGCCCAGCCAGCGATCGGGCACGACGAACCCGGCGGATATGCCGCTGAACCGGCGATTCTGGTCCGGCACGTCATCGCCAAGCCCGCCGTTGCCGAGATCGGTGGTGTAGAAATCGAACAATGTAGCGCGCATGGTCGCGGTGCGGGCCCAGATGCGGGTGCCGTTGAGCACGAAGCGGATCGTGTTGTTGTCGCGCTGGGAAATCAGCAGGTTCGGTCCATCGGTAAATTCCTGTCGGCCGTACCGCACGCCCAGATCGACTCCGCCCACGCGCCCGTTGGCTTCGGCGAAATATTGCTGTTGCACGATATCGTTGCGCAATGAGCCTGACGGCGTGCCGACGTTCTCGCCGGACAGCCGGCCGTGGGCGATCTCGCCATAAAACCGCAGATGCTTGCCGATATGCAAATCCGCGCCGCCCACCAGCCGGACGATGTCGTGACGCTGCTCGGGCGCTTCGATGAGTTGCGGGTTGCTGGTCAGATTCATCCGCAGCCGTGCTTCGCCGCTCAGCGTCAGATAGATGTCGCCATCCCCGTCGAGCGGCAGATATTTCAGCCGGTCGAGAAAGTCGTCGCGCTTGGACGGGTCGCGATAGATGCGCCAGTCTTCGGCCCAGCGGGACAGGTTGTATCCTTTCACGGTGGCGCCATCGCCTCGGGCGGCGGCGGGATAGGATACCGGAGGAGCGGACTGGGCGGCCGCGGGAAGGGCGCAGGCGAGCGTAAGCCCACCGCACAGCAGGCGGGTGATGGACATGGAACTGAACCGATCCGGTAGCGGCAGCGGCGCCGCGCGATGGCGCGCGCCTGCCGGGGCTAAATCAGGCGGTGGTCAGCGCAGGGGCTGGCGCATCGGCGATGATCGGGGCGGGTGCCCGGCCATCGAGCGCGGCGTTGAGCATCTCGCGGTCGAGCCCGCCTTCCCAGCGTGCGACGACGATCGTCGCGACGGCATTGCCGATGAAGTTGGTCAGGCTGCGGCATTCGCTCATGAAGCGATCGACGCCGAGGATCAGCGCCATGCCGGCGAGTGGCACGGTCGGCACGATCGACAGCGTCGCCGCCAGTGTGATGAACCCCGCGCCGGTCACGCCTGCAGCACCCTTGGACGAGAGCATGGCGACGCCGAGCAGCAGCAGTTCCTGCCCGAGCGTCAGCTCCACGCCGGTTGCCTGTGCGATGAACAGCGCCGCCAGCGTCATGTAGATGTTGGTGCCGTCGAGGTTGAAGCTGTACCCGGTCGGCACGACCAGCCCGACGACCGATTTCTCGCAGCCGGCACGTTCCATTTTCTCGATCAGGTTGGGCAGCGCGGCTTCGGACGAGGACGTGCCGAGCACGAGCAGCAGTTCGGCCTTCAGGTAACGCAGCAGCTTGAAGATCGAAAAGCCGTTTGAGCCGCGCAACCGTGCGAGCACCACCACCACGAAACAGAATCGAGGTGAAGTAGAAGGTCGCGACCAGCGCGCCGAGGTTGACGAGGCTGCCCGCGCCATATTTGCCGATGGTGAAGGCGATCGCGCCGAACGCTCCGATCGGTGCCGCCCGCATCAGGATCGACACCAGCTTGAACACGATCAGGCTCAGCCGCTCCAGGAAGCGGGTCACCGGCGCGGCGGGGTTCGCCGACCAGGCTGATCGCGATTCCGAACAGGATCGCGACCAGCAGGATCTGCAGGATATTGCCATCGGTGAACGCGCTGACCAAAGTGTGCGGGATCACGCCGAGCAGGAACCCCGTGAGCGTCGATTCATGCGCCTTGGCGGCATAATCGGCGACCGCCGCGCCATCCAGCGTGGCGGGATCGATGTTCATGCCCGCGCCCGGTTGGACGACATTGGCGACGATGAGACCGACGATCAGAGCCAATGTCGAGAAGGTGAGGAAATAGGCGAAAGCCTTCGCCGCAACCCGGCCCACCGAGCCGAGTTCCCTCATGCCCGCGATGCCGGTGACGATGGTCAGGAAGATGACCGGCGCGATGATCATCTTCACCAGCTTGATGAAGGCGTCGCCCAGCGGCTTTCATCGCCTCGCATAAGCAGGCCAGAAATGGCCGAGCAGCGCGCCCAGCATGATCGCCACCAGAACCTGCACATACAATTGCGAGGCGAGGCCTTTGTGCCGCGCGGGTGGCGAGGCGGCCGAGACATTCTGGCTGATCATGGCGGTTGCTCCTGCTCCATTGCCGCCGCTGGCTTTTTGTTTGCGGCTTCGGAGAGGGTGGGGCCAAAACGGGGCGAGGCCAATATGTCGCGCGTAAAATCGCTAACATACTGTTAAGCAACGGGGAATGTGCGATTTGTTCGCCGGAATAGCAATGATTTATGTGGATTATCACATCGTCACATCCGCTTTTGTGTGGTAATCCACACAATGATGCGCCGTTCCGCTTCCCTGCTCGCGTGGAGTCGCCGTAATCGCGCCGGCGCTTTTGGCGATCGTCGCGATTGCCGGTGCGACGGCGCTGTTCCTGGATCGCTATAACCTCGCGCTACGCACGCAAGTCATCCAGGCCGAACGTGAGGAAACCACGCAGCAGACGCGTGCGGTGTTGCGCCTGCTCGAATCGGAGCTTCAGAAATTCCGCCTGTTGCCCGCCGTGCTGGGCGAAATATCCCGACCTGCGCGTGGCGCTACGATCCAGCCGGATCGACCCGGCGCTCAACGACAAGCTGGCGCTGCTCAAGGACCGGACGGGGGCGGCGGCGATCTTCGCGCTCGATCGCAATGGCCGGACGATCGCCGCGTCCAACGCGCGCCTGCCGACCAGCTTCGTCGGGCAGGATTACAGCTTCCGCCCATATTATCGGCTGGGCTGGAGCAAGGGCGGTGGCGAATATTTCGCGCTGGGAACGGTCAGCGGTCGGCCCGGTCTGTATCTCTCGCGGCGTATCGAGGACGGCGGCGGCCCGATCGGGCGTGATCGTCGTCAAGGTCGAGTTCGACCCGATCGAACGGGCGTGGCGCGACGGACAGGCGCTCAGCTTCGTGACCGATGCCAATGGCGTGCTGTTGCTCAGCAGCGATGCGTCGCTCCGGTTTCGCGCGCTCCATGCGATCGCGCCGGCGCGCAAGGCGCAGATCACGGCCGCGCTCCAATTCGGCGGGGCGCCGCTGACGCCGCTCGGCATCACCATCGCTGACGATGGCCTCACCACGATGCGCGACGGAGCGCAGGCGATGACGGCGAGCCTGCCCGTGCCCGTATCTGGCTGGCGGCTCTACCATATCGAGCCGATGGACGCGGCGCTGAAGGCAGCGCGGCAGCGTGCCGAGGTCGCCGCGATCCTGTTCGCGGTGCTGCTGTCGCTGCTGGTCGCCGCGCTCGTCTGGGCGCTCGCACGCCGCCGTCGCGCCAGCGCGGCACGCGCCGCGGCTGGAGCAGGAGGTGGCGCTGCGTACCGCCGATCTCGCCCGCGAGATGGAGGCGCGCGCCATCGCCGACCGCCGGTACCGTCAGGCGCGAGAGGAAACTCGCGCATGCCAATCGGCTGGGCACGCTCGGTACGATTTCGGCGGGTGTCGCGCATGAGATCAACCAGCCGGTCGCGACGATCCGCGCCTTCGCCGAAAATGCCGCCGCCTTTCTGGATCGTGCCCAGCCCGATCGTGCCGCGACCAACCTGCGCGAGATCGTCGCGATGACCGACCGGATCGGAGCATCACCGCGCAACTGCGCCGCTATGCACGGCGTGGCGTCGGCACGATCGGCCCGTTGCCGCTGGTGCAGGTCATCGAAGGCGTGCGCCTGCTGGTCGGCGATCAGTTCCGCAGCGCCGGGGTGCGGCTCGACCTGCCGACTCCAGATCCGGCGCTGATGGTACGGGCGGGGCGCGTGCGGCTGGAACAGGTGCTGGTCAACCTGCTCACCAACGCATTGGAGGCGGTGCGGGGCCAGCCCGATCCGTGGGTCGTCGTCGCCCTCGCGCAGCGCGACGACCGGCATCATCGTCGATGTTCTCGACAGCGGCGGGGGGATCGATCCGGCCATCGCCGACCAATTGTTCATGCCGTTTGCCACCACCAAGGCGGGCGGGTTGGGCCTCGGCCTCCACATCGCCCGCGACATCGTGATCGAATTCGGCGGTACGCTCGACCATGTCGCCGGCGAAGATCATACCCTGTTCCGCATGACGTTGGCCTCCGCATGAGCGCCATTCCGATCCTGCTGATCGATGACGACGATGCGTTGCGCACCGCGCTCGTGCAGTCCTTTCAACTCGCCGATATGCCGGTCGAGCCGTTCGCCGACGGCGCATCCGCGCTCGCGCGTCTGTCGGCCGGCTTTGATGGCGCGGTCGTCTCGGACATTCGCATGCCGCGCATGGACGGGATCGAACTGTTCCGGCGGATCGCAGCGATCGACCATGAAATCCCGGTGATCCTGATGACCGGGCACGGCGACGTGCCGATGGCGGTGTCCGCGCTCAAGGCGGGTGCGTTCGATTTCATCGCCAAGCCGTTCGCCACCGATCATCTGATCGCATCGGCGCGGCGCGCGCTGGAGATGCGGCGGCTCGTGCTCGACAATCGCCGCCTGCGCGCCGCTGCCGACGACAGCGCGACCGGCGAGGTGCTGATCGGCGAGACCCCGGCGATGATCCGCCTGCGCGACAATATGCGCCAAGTCGCCGATGCCGATGTCGATATCCTGATCGAAGGCGAGACCGGCACCGGCAAGGAACTGGTCGCGACGCTGCTGCACCGCTGGAGCCGGCGGCGCGGCCGCGCTTTCGTCGCGATCAACTGCGCCGCGCTACCCGATGCGATCGCCGAGGTGGATTTGTTCGGACAGGCGCATAGCCGGACAACGCAATCGGGCCGGATCGCCCGTGCCGACAAAGGGTCGCTGTTCCTCGACGAGATCGAGAGCAGCCCGGCGTGGTTGCAGGGCGCGCTGCTGCGGGTGCTGGAGGAGCGCGAGATCCTGCCGGTCGGCGCAGAGCGACCGCAATCGGTGGACTTGCGCGTGATCGCCGCGACCAAGCCGGGGATCGAGACGAGCGTCGCCGAGGGGCGGTTCCGCGCCGATCTGCTCTACCGGCTCGACATGGTGCGGTTGCGCATTCCGCCGCTGCGCGAACGCCGCGCCGATATCCCCTTGCTGTTCGGGTATCTGCTGCACCAGGCGGCCGACCAGATGAAGCGCGACGTACCGCGTCTCGGCCCGGAAGCCCGCGCCTATCTGGCCGACCACGACTGGCCCGGCAATGTCCGCGAACTCGCCAATTTCGCCAAGCGCGCCGTGCTCGGCATGCAGGCCGATGTCCCCGACGCGGGCGAGCGGATGGCGCTCAGCCAACAGGTGGAGCGGTTCGAAGCCGCAGTGATCCGACGGGTTCTGGAGCGAACGAGCGGGGACGCACGATCGGCGATGACCGAACTCGAACTGCCGAGGAAGACCTTCTACGACAAGCTCAACCGGCACGGCATCGAGATCGGCGATTATCGGAAGTAGCCGTGCGTGCGCCGCGGCGGCGCCTATGTCGGGGCTTACTGGGCGGGCAGGCGTTCCGCCAGCACCGCAATCCCTTCGCCTTCGAACGATGCCGTGGCGACGCCGTCGAGCTGGATCGGGCGTTCGGGGGTGAGCGTCGCTGCCACGCGATGGGCGGGGTCGAGGTCCAGCCATGCGCGAACCGCCCGTTCGAGGCTGGTGACCTCGGCCACGTCGTTATCGCCACGCGGCACGTTTTCGAGCGACGCGCTCATCCGCCACTCGATCGTCGGGGTCTTGGTGGTGTCGCCCCAGCTTGCTTCGGTCATGCTTTGCCCTCGTTCGGTTCGCCGGATGGCTCGTGGTCCTTAAGCGCGCATGATGCCGGGGATGTTCCGGTCACGCGCCCGCGCCCGCGCGCAGCCTCAGGCGGAGCACCCGATCGCTGGCGGTCATGAACAGCGTCGCGCCGTCCTCCCCGAAGGCGCAATTGGCGATCGCCTTGCCCGATACGATCAGGCCGAGCGGCTCGGCTTGCGGGGTCAGCACCATCATGCCGCCGGGCACCGAGCAGAACAAAATCCCGCTCGGCGCGACCTTCATGCCGTCGGGCAGCCCGGGCGCATTGCCGGCACGCATCGGCGCGGCATCGAGCCATATGCGGGATGCGGTCGGCATGCCGTGTGCGTCGAGATCATAGACCATGATGCGCGGCGCTGTCTCGTCCGACACCGAGACGTAGAGCCGGCGTTCGTCGGGCGACAGCGCCACGCCGTTGGGGCGAGTCAATGTGCCGTCGATCAGCGCAACCTTACCATCCGGCGACCAGCGATAGACGCCGTTCTGCTTGGCTTCCCTGAGCGGCGAGGTGTCGCCGTCGGCGAAGCCGTAGGGCGGATCGGTGAAATAGATCGCGCCACCGCGCGCGACGTGCAGATCGTTGGGGCTGTTGAAGCGTGCGCCTTCGAAGCGATCGACCAGCACATTGCGCCGCCGGGTCTTGAGATCGACTCGGTCGATGCTGCGCCCGCCGCTGTTGGCGATCAGCAGCGCGCCATCATGCGCAAGCGCCAGCCCGTTCGACCCCGGCTCACGCACGAGCTTCGGATCGGTGCCCGCCGCACCCGACGGCGACAGGAACGGCACCACACCGCCTTTGCGAGTCCACAGGCGCATGAGGTTGGCGGGCGGGTCCGAGAACAACAGTCCGGTGCCCGGCACCCACAACGGCCCTTCCGCCCAGCGAATGCCGGTGGCGATCGTCTCCACGGTGCTGCCCGGCGCGATGATCCGGTCGAGGGCAGGGGACAGCCGGCGAACCTCCGGGGCGGGGGCGGCGGCAAAGCCCGGCGTTGCGACCAGCGCCGCGCCGGCGGCGATGAAGCCGCGTCGGTCGATCGGGTACGCGCTCACTTCGCCGGCCGGGCCAGCTTCATCCCGAGCAACACCAACTTGCCGCCGGTGATGCCGAACCAGTGTGGAATGCCCGCCGGAATCAAGATCACGTCGCCGGGCTTGAGATCGCGGGTGGTGCCGCCCTCGATCCGGCTGCCTTCGATCATCCCCGACTTGGTGGTGACGGGGTCGATCATCCGGCCGCCGGAGACAAGCGTCCCCGCGCCTTCGATGACGGTGGTATATTCGGCGTCGGTTGGGTGAACCGCAGGCTTGCCCGGCGCCGTCCAATATTCGAGTGCCGCGGTCGTCGCGCCATCGCGGAGCAGCGGCCGCCACGCGAAATTCTGCCCCGGCTTCATCTCGCGCGCCATCGTCGCGACCTGCGCCTGAATGTCGGCGGCCTTGGCGAGGCCGGTCGGATCGGTCGGCGGCGTCTGGGCGAGGATTGGCGCTGCGGTGGCGAGCAGCGCCAAGGCGGCGGTTGCGCCGAGCGGGCTCATGCGCGACCGTCCAGCCGGATCGTGCGGCCTTCGCGGGCCGAGCGGTAGATCGCCTCCACGATCCGCATATCGCGCAGCCCCTCTTCGCCTGATACGATCGGCTCGCGTCCGGTGAGGATGCACTCGGCGAGGTGATCGAGCTGGCCGGCGAACTGAGTCGCGCGCGGCCCCGGCGGCGGGGTCAGCTCGCGTTCGCGTCCGTCGCGGCCGGTCCACATATGGTTGCCGTCATAGCGGGTTGCGGGCTCCAGCTCGATCCGGCCGGTGTCGCCCATCAGCAGGATGTGGTTCTGGTTGGCGCTGTACATCGACTGGCAACCGGCGATCGCGCCCGATGGGAATTCGAGCGTCCACTCGATCATATCCTCGACCTCGTGGAAGCGCGGATCGCTCCGGTCGGTCGATTCGCGCGCGGTCACCGCGATGGGTTCCTCGCCGGTCATGTAACGCGCCGCCTGGAGCGAATAGACGCCCATGTCCATCAGCGAGCCGCCGCCCGCCAGCGCGCGCTTGAGCCGCCATTTCGACGGGTCGCGCTGCACGAACCCATGCTCGCTGCGAACGTAGCGGATCTTGCCGGCGGCCCCGGCGCGCGCCAGCCGCATCGCTTCGAGGTTGAACGCCTCGAAATGGCAGCGATAGCCGATCATCAGCTTGCGCTTCGCGGCCTTGCACGCTGCGATCATTGATTCGCATTCGGCGACGGAGATGGCCATCGGCTTTTCGCACATCACATGCTTGCCAGCCTTGGCCGCGCGGATCGTATATTCGGCGTGCATCGAATTGGGCAGGCAGACATAGACGATATCGACATCGGGATTGTCGCGGATGCTGTCGAAAGTGGCGTAGGAATAGACTGCCTTGTCGCTGAGGCCATGTTCGGCGGCGACCTTGCGGCCCTTGGCGGCATCGCCGGTGACGACGGCCACGAGCCGGCTGTGCGTGCAGTTGACGAATTGCGGGATGATGACGCCAAGACCGTAGGTGCCAAGCCCGACGATGGCATAGCCGAGCTTGCGCTCGCCCGGCTTGGGCGCTGGCATTCCTTGAGCAAGCGCGTGCGGTGTCAGCGCGACGGGAACGATCGAGCCGATCGCGGCGGAAAGCAGGAAGTCGCGGCGTCCTAGATCCATCGGGCGTATCCTCTCACTGGAGCGCCGGACGTTCCCGGCTGTCTCATTGCGCAAGCTCTCGGGCCTGCTGCGATCACGGTTGAACGTGCGGCGATGGTAGCGCGAACATGCGGGGCAGCACAAGCGCCGGTTGGTACGCGGAACCGGCTAAATCGCCGTGCGGACCTGAAGCATCAGCCCGCCGTCGGTATGCGCGGCGGTGAGGCCGCGATAGTCGCGGATGTGTGGATATTCGGTCGTGAGCGGGTGCGTATGCGTCGCGGTGATGACCACGACCTCGGCGCCCGCCGATCGGCCGGAGGCGATTCCGGCGGGTGCATCCTCGAAGACGAGACATTGCGTCACCGCGACGCCGAGCCGGCGCGCCGCCGCGATATAGCAATCGGGCGCTGGCTTGCCGCGTGCAATGTCCTCGGCGGTGATGAACAAAGGCGGCGGCACCAGCCCGGCTGCCGCCAGCCGCGCCTCAGCGAGCGGGCGGGTGGCGGAGGTGACGATCGCCCAGCCGTCATGCGGCAAGCGGGCGACGAACTCGGCCGCGCCTTCGATCGCGCGGACGCCGTCGAGATCGGCGAGTTCCTCGCGCGCGATCCAGTCGGCTTCCTGTTGCGGGTCGATGCCGGGGATGTCGAGCCGTCGAATGGTCTCGAGCGTCTGGACGCCGTGGATACGCGGCAGAATCTCGACCGGGTCGAACCCGTGGTGCGTCAGCCAGCGCGACCAGACGCGTTCGGCCGATTCGATCGAGGTCAGCAAGGTGCCGTCCATGTCGAACAGGAGCGCGTCGAAGCGGCGGTCGGCGTAGGGAATGGGGTTCTGGGTCATCGCGCCCGCGTTTCCCGGAAAAGCGCGCGAGATCAAGTGTCGCGCGTTAGCACCGTCGCGACTTGATCGCGGCCGCCGCGCTTCGCGCGTAGCAGAGCAGCGTCGGCGGCTCGCACGAGGCGGTCGGCGGCGCATTGTTCGGGCCAAGTGGCCACGCCGATCGAGGCGGTGACGGGGCCGAGATCGCGGTCATCGTGTCGGACCGCCAGGCTCGCGATGCGCAGGCGGATGTCCTCGGCCCGCGCGCGGGCATCGGCGACGCCGAGCCCGGGCATGAGCAGCAGGAATTCCTCGCCGCCGTAACGGAACGCCAGATCCTCGCTGCGGATCGACCGCTTGAGCGCCTCGCCGACCGCGCGCAGCACCGCATCGCCGGCGTCATGCCCGTGGTTGTCGTTGAAACGCTTGAAATGATCGACGTCGATCATAGCGCAACTGACCGGCGTGTTGGTTCGGGCGGCGTGCGACAGACTCGCCTCGAGCGCCGTGTCGAGCTGTCGGCGGTTCGACAGGCCGGTGAGCGGATCGACCATCGCCATCGCGCGGAGCGCATCGCGCAGCCGCAGATTGTCGAGTGCGAGACCGACGTTCTCGGCGAGCATCTTGAGGTAATTCTCGTCCGGGCCGATCTCCGCCGTATCGGTGCGGCGTTCGAAGTACAGCAGGCCGAGCATGCCGTTCTGGCCGATCAACGGCAGGCAGATGCTGTCGACCAAAATATCGCCATCCTGCGCGACATGGTCGCACGGCACGTCGATATGGTCGCCCGCCGGCCGGTGCTGCCGGCCGCGACGCAGCCCCCAGCAGGCCATCGGTACGAATTCGTCTCGCGAGTGGACCGGGCCGAGCCAGTGCGCCGCGACGGCCATCACGTTGCGCTCCGCGTCGAACAGATAGAAACTGCCGGCCAGCCGCGGCGCGACTTCGGGCGCGAAGCGTTCGATCACGCCGGTGAGATCCTGCACCGTGTCGCAGCGCTGCATCCGCTGCGTCATCCGCGACAGCAGATCGCGCACGGCGCGATCGGCATCGCGCTCCTTCTCCAGCCTTTGCCGGACGATGCCGTTTTCGCGAAAGCCCCGAAGCGCCTGCGCCATGTCGCCGATCTCGTCGACCTGCGGGTATTGCGGCCATTCGGTGGCATAGTCCTGCGCCGCGAGCCGGGTGACGACATCGCTTAGCCGCACCACCGGACGCAGCACGCGCTGACGGAATATGAAGAACAACACGCACAGGAAGACGAAGCCGGTGAGGCCCAGCACGATCTCCGACACCCGCCGCCATGTTTGCGACGCCGTGACGGCGATCTCCACGGCAGCGGCGGTGCGCTGATCGATGCGTTCCTGAAAGCGCTCGACGCTCGACTGGATGCGGTCGAGCTCACGCTCATATTCCGGCGAAAACAGGATCGCGACCGCGCCGTGCTGATCGCCGCGCGCGCGCGCCGCGATCGCCGCCGCCTGTTCGTCGCGCAGCGCGTCGGCCCAGTGCAATGTCTCGTGGAGCGATCGCAATTCTGTGGGGGTCGCGCCGACATCGCGGATCGCGGCGGTGCGCGTCTCGACCGCTTTTAACGATTCTGATTCGCGGCGGTACGCGATCAGATCGGCCTGACTGCCGCTGATCGCGAATTGGCGGGCGAGGCTGCTCAATTGCGCGACATCCTCGTCGATGGTCGACGTCGCTTGGTCGAGATCCGCGCGCTGGCTCATCGCCACGCGCTCACGGTCCTGCGCGGAGGAAGCCAGCAACATCGTGCTGCCCGACGCGAGAGTCAGCAGAACGGTGATGCCGTAAGCCCAGTTGGTGATGGTCGCGAGACGCATGGTCGTTGTATGATCTGTGGATTATGATGAAGCGTTAAGAACAGCGTATATTGACTCTACCGCGCGCCGACGTCCGCCACCGGCAACTCGATAGCGCTGGCTTGTGCCGGCGAATGGATCACGCGGATCGTTGCCTTGCGGTAATCCTGTAGTTTCGCATCGAAGATGTTGGGCACAAAGGTCTGCGGGTTGCGATCGTAGAGCGGGAACCAGCTCGACTGGATTTGCACCATGATGCGGTGACCGGGGAGGAACACGTGGTTCACATTGGGCAATGCGAACCGGTAGCTGAGCGGTGCATTCGGCGTGATCGGCTTGGGATCGGAGACGCTCTCGCGATAGCGGCCGCGCAGGATGTCCATCGCCACCGGCAGTTGATAGCCGCCGAGTTCAGGCTTCTCGAAATATTCGTCCGGGTACACGTCGATCAGCTTGACGACGAAATCCCCGTCGCTGCCGGTGGTGGCAGCGATCAGGTCGGCAACAGGCGCACCGGCGAGGGCGAGCGGGGCATCGAGCGGTGCGGTTTCATAAGTTAGCACGTCAGTGCGGTCGGCGAACGGGCGCTGGTCGTCGACCAGCCATTGTCGCCAGGTCGATCCGGTTGCGTAGGTCGGGCGGATCGGACGCAGCCGATAGGGGATCGGCTTGGCCGGGTCAGACACATAATCGTCCGCACCGTCAGCCGTGGGCGCGGCGAACGAGAGCGCGCCGCCGGCCTGAAGATACAGCTTCCGCGTCGGCGCCGCGCAACCGCTCGCACAGGCGGATGGCCAGCCGGGGAGGCGTTGCCACGTGTTGGTGCCGGTCTGAAACGCGGTGACGGGGGCAATGTCGGCCGGGGTGCCGCCGGTCTTGAGATTGCCGTCCAGGAACGGGATCAGCACATGCTGGCGGAACCACGCGGCCGTATCCGACCCGAAGCGGATCGCGCCGAGGCTGTCGCCGGTGCCGCTCCAGCCGCCATGCGCCCACGGACCCAAAGCGAGATGGTTGACGTGGTTGGGGTCATTCTTGCTGACCGCCTCATAGGCGGCGACCGCGCCGTACATATCCTCCTGATCCCATTGGCTCGCGATCCACAGGGTCGGCACGGTCTGCGGCTGTTTGGGCAGGATCGTCTCGAGCGCCTGCGCCTGCCAGAACGCGTCATAGGCAGGGTGATCGTGGAGATCCTTTACGACCTGAATCTGGTCGAGCCCGCGGCTTTTGACGAAGCCGGTGGCGGAGCCGGCGCGCAGGAAGGTTTCGTAATCGTCGTAAGCATCACGCCACAGATCGTCGCCTTCGCCGCGCGCGGTATCCTGGCTGAAGTAGTAATCATACCCGATTTGGCGGAACGCGCCGCCGTGGAAATCGTCGTCGCCCTTCCAGGTGTTGATGACCGGGTTCATCGGCGCGGCGGCTTTCAGCGCAGGGTGCGGGTGGACCAGCGCCATCGCCGCCATCATCCCGTCATAGCTGGTGCCGATGATGCCGACGCGGCCGTTCGTTTCCTTGACGTTCTTGGTCAGCCACTCGATCGTGTCATAGGCATCGGTCGAATGATCGATCTTGGTGCCGTTGAGCGGGCCGATCAGCGGGCGTTCGTTGACATAGTCGCCCTTCGATCCGTGCTTGCCGCGCACATCCTCGAACGCGAGGATGTAGCCGGCCTTGAGAAACTCGGCGAACGCGGCGCCGACGAGCATCACGCCGTGGCTGCTCTCGACGCGGCTGGTCGCCTTGTCGGCGCCGTAGGGGGTGCGCTCGAGCAGGATCGGTGCGTCACGCGTGCCCATGGGAATAATCAGCACCATGTGCAGCGCGACTCGATCGCGCATCTTCACTTCGACCTCGCGGCGATCGTAATCGAACGTGGCGTGGACCGGCCTGAACTTGGTGGGGATGCCGTTGGGCAGCGTTTGGGCGCTGCCCGTAGTCGCAATCGCCAACGTCGCGCCGGCTATCAGCATCCCTAGAGTTTTCATATGTGTCCTGTCCTGCAACGCGTCCCGACGTGCCACAGCGCGGGCATTTCGCACAGACGTTTTTCGATGTGTCGCAGCCGCTACCAATATATTTGCCGATGCATCTACGGTGCCGGGCTCTTTAATTTATATTGTTGATGCATGTTGCTTTGCCATGCCTTTGGGCAGGTGATCGTAAATAGCGCCGGAATAAATCTATGTTATGCATCTAATGAAGTTCCGACGAAGATCTTCGGAACCGAGGTCAAGGGCGTGTGTTGGTGGCACTTACAAGGAGAATAACATGCGTCATCCAATAATCGCCGCCTTCGTTTTGTCTGCGCTCACCATCCCGGGCATCGTGCAGGCGCAGAGCCCCGCCGCCGCGCCGGGAATGATGAGCCCCGCCGATATTGGTGCGAGCCCGCTGACCGGTACGCCGCCGCAGAGCTATGTCGCCTGGGCGGCGGACGGAGATATGTACGAGATCCAGTCGAGCAAGCTCGCGCTCACCAAAGGCAAGAGCGCGGCGGTGAAAAACCACGCGCGCGAGATGATCGCGGATCATACGATGACGACCAAGACCTTGATGGCGGCACTGCCCAAGACCAGCCCGCGCATCGCCAAGCCCGCAATGACGCTGTCCGCCGACAATGAAGCGATGATCGCACAGCTCAAGCAGGCGCCGGCGGACCAGTTCGACGCGATGTACCTCCAGCAACAGATGGCGGCGCATCAGAAGGCGTGGGCGCTGCACAAGGGCTTTGCCACCGACGGGACCGATCCGGCGCTGCAGCAGGTCGCGACTTCGGCCGTGCCGATCATCGAGAAGCATTTGCAGCACCTCAAGGCGATCGCGGCGGGTGGCATGAGCGGAATGTGACCGTCCGGCGGAGCGGCGGTGACGCCGCTCCGCCGTGGCTTGATCACCGCAGGGTCGGCCGACAACGGCTGGCGCTCCAACGTCGCGAACCGGCGCGATTGAGGCATATCAGGTCGATTGTCGCGATGGATTCCGGTCGAGAAAGCAACTTCGGCGAAATCGGTTCGTTGGGGGTGGCAAGACTGAGAGGATCAATCCCTTGCTTCATAATCTAGATAAAGACGTGCCCACCAGCACGTCGCAGTTCCTGACTGACAGTTTCCAGCGCGGTCTCGCCCGCTGGAACCGTGAACGTCTCCAGCCCGGGTTTCCGAGCGCCGACTGGCAGGGTCAGTTCGACCGCGATAGCCGCATGCTGCGGTTGGAAGGGGCGTTTCTGGAGGAACTCCGTGGCGAAATTCGCGACGAGGCGGCCGCCGCGCCCACCGACGTCGAGGGCTTTATCGCCTGGTTCGAGGAGCTGAAGGCGACCGGGCCGGGGCAGGGCGACCCGCTTTTCCCGTGGCTTGCCGAGCATGCGACGCGCGACGAACTGCGCTGGTTCTTCGAGCAGGAAGCCGCCGGCGAGGCGGGGTTCGACGATCTCGTCGCCTACACGCAGGTCAAGCTGCCGACCGCACCCAAGATGGAGCTCGCCCGCAATTATTGGGACGAGATGGGGCGCGGCAACGCCAAGGGCATGCACGGCCCGATGCTCGACGCGCTCGTCGAGACGCTGGAGGTCAATCCCGTCATCGAGAATACCGTCTGGCAGAGCCTGTCGCTGGCCAATGCGATGACGGCGATGGCGACGACCCGGCGTTACGCGTGGCATTCGGTCGGCGCGCTCGGCGTGATCGAACTGACCGCGCCGGCGCGCGCCGCCTGCGTCGCGCAAGGGTTGCGCCGGATCGGGCTGTCCGATCGCGAGCGCCGCTATTTCCAGCTCCACGCAGTGCTCGACATCAAACATAGCGAGGACTGGAACCGTGAGGCGCTTCGCCCGGCGGTGGCCGAAGACCCGCGCCGCGCGACCGCGATCGCGGAAGGCGCGTTGATCCGGCTGCGCTGCGGCGAGCGCTGCTTCGACCAGTATCGTGTATCGCTGTGGAACGGCGTGGGTCGGGCGCAGGGGTGACAGTCGCATCCGCCGGGGCGGCCGGTCCCGTCGCCACCGGGTCGGAAGACGAGGCGTTGCTGGCGCTGCTGCGACGCCTGGACGAGTATGGCTATACCTTCGTCACGCCGACCCCGCTGACGCACGCCCGCGTGGTCGCGCGTGCTGACAGGAAAGTCGCGCGGTCGGTGCGCGATGTGCTGGGCTGGTCGCTGCCGTTCCGGCGTGGCGAGATCGACGCCGAAGTCGAGGCGCTGCTCGATCGGGCGGGGGTGCTGCACGCGGAGGGCACAATGCTGCGGTCACGCGTTCGTGTCTCGTCGCTTCACAGCCCGTTGTTCCTGCACTCGGCCTATCCGACCAATGATACCGATGCGGTGTTCTTCGGCCCCGACAGTTACCGCTTTGCCGATCTGATCCAGTCGGAGCTGGCACATATGCCGGACGGCAAATCCCTGCGGATGCTCGACATCGGCACCGGCTCGGGGGTCGGGGCTGTCGTTGCTGCGCTTGCGCGGCCGGCTGCGGAGGTTTGCGCCACCGACATCAACCCGCGCGCGCTTCGCTTCGCGCGCATCAACGCCGCCGCCGCCGGGGTGACGATCGACGCACATCAGGCCGCGACGCTCGATCCGCTCGACGGCGTGTTCGACGTCGTCACCGCGAATCCGCCCTATATCATCGATGCCGATAGCCGCCTCTATCGCGACGGCGGCGGCATGCACGGGGCGCAGATTTCGCTCGACATGGCCCGGATGGCGCTCGACCGGCTCGCGCCGGGCGGGCGGATGATCCTGTATACCGGTAGCGCGATCGTCGAGGGCGACGATGCGCTTGAACAGGCGCTAGCCGGCGAAGCCTCGGCGCGCGGTTTCCGCCTCGCCTACCGCGAACTGGACCCCGACGTGTTCGGCGAGGAACTCGACCAGCCCGGCTATGCCGACATCGAACGAATCGCTCTGGTCGCTGCCGTCATCACCCGCCCGGTGTAGATCGCTTCACCCGTTCACGAACGTCCCGCCGCGCCACGATCCGCGCGACCGTCAGATCGGCGGTGACGTTGCCGACGGTGCGGAAGATATCGGGGAAGGTCTCGACCGCGAGCAGCAGCGGGAGGATGCCGATCGGCACGCCCATCGCCAGACAGACTGGGCCGATCGACGCGAAGAAAGACACTTGCGCGGGTAGCCCGACCGCGGCGAGGCTGACCACCGCCGCCACGCAGGCACCCAGCAGCAACACGCCCAGGCTGAGCGGAATGTCGAGCAGGTGCGCGAGATAGATCGCGACGCCGACATTCGCGGCGGCACTCGCCGCGCGGAAGATCGACACCGCCAACGGTAGCACGACGCCAGCCTCTTCCTTGCGAACGCCGAGCGTGTTCGCCGCGTCGATCATCGCGGGCAGCGAGGCGAGCGACGACTGCGTGCTGAGTGCGACCACCTGCGCGGGCAGTGCCGCTCGCGCGAAGGTCAGCGGAGACACCCGCCCCAGCAGCGGACCCGCCACATAGCAGGCCAGCGCGGTGGCGATGCAGGCGACCGCGATGATGACGACGTAATGGCCGAGCGCGCCAACCGCGCCGGCGCCCATCTTCGCACCCACGCCGATCGCCAGCGCGCAGACGCCGATCGGCGCAAGCCACAGAATCCATTGCACGATGACAAGCATCGCCTGAACGATCGCCTTGAACACCATATCGAGATGGCGCTGAAACTCCGGCTCGATCCGCGTGATCGCGAAGCCGAACAGCAACGCGAACACGACCAGAGGCGTCATCGCGGTGTCGCTCGCCGCCTTGATCGGGTTGGTCGGGATGAAGCCGACCAGCCAGTCGCTGGTCGATCCGATCGCGGGCGCAGCCTCGGCGCCGGTGCGCAGTGCGGCCGCGCTGGCGGGAACCGGCCAGAGATCGAGCAACGTGGTCGTCACCACGACGCTAAGCAAGCATGCCGCCAGGAGCAGGATCGCGAACCAGACCAGAGCACGCACGCCGATCCGGCTGCCGTCCGCTTCCTGACCCGCCGCGACAACCCCGGTCACCAGCAGCGAGAACACCAGCGGCACGACCGTCATCGTCAGCGCGTTGAGCCACAACGTGCCGATCGGCTGCGCCGCTTCGGCCACGGCCACGCCCATCGCGGACGTGCCGAGCAACGCGCCCACGCTCAGGCCGAGGATCAGGCCGGCGAGGATCAGGATCGAACGAAGGTTCATGGGCGGGCTCGCGAGGGGCGCGGGAAGGAGTCGCTGCGAGCGGCGCGGCGCGTTAGCGGTGGTCCCGCCGCGCGCCGCGCTGGTCAGAAGGTCGGTTAGCTCCGGACGCCGCGCACCGAGTTCAGCACCGCGATGGCGGCGACGCCAAGCAGCGCTGCACTCGCCCACGGCTTCGCCTTGGCGAAGTTCTTGGCCTTTTCGGTAAACGGCGCGTCGCCCGAGAAATGTTCGCGGAACGCATCGGTGAGTCCGGTCTTGGCGTTGCTGGTCGGGGTCGCGGTTTCGTCGGCCATGAAGTCCTCCTGATGGGAAGCGCGTAAGTGCGCCGGTGTGCAGTGAACGCCCGGATGGCGACTCGGTGCCACCTATTTCGGCAAAGCGTAAGCGATCACATGGTCGCCGAGCTTCGTGCCGAGCGAATTGTGCCCGCCCGCGACGACGACAACGAACTGCCGCCCGCTTGCCGCCGAGCGATACGACATCGGTGTTGCCTGGCCGCCGGCTGGTAGGCGCGCGCGCCACAGCACCTTGCCGGTGCGCGTGTCATAAGCGCGGACGTAATTGTCGATCGCCGCCGCCATGAACGCGACACCGCCCGCCGTGGTGATCGGCCCTCCGAGCGAGGGCACCCCGAGCTTGAACGGCAGCGGCAGGATCGTCTCGTCGCGGATCGTACCGTTCTTGTGCTTCCACACCGTCTTGCCGGTGGTCAGGTCGATGCCGGCGACATAGCCCCACGGCGGCGCCTGACAGGGCAGTCCCGCGAACGACAGGAACGGATTCATATCGACCGCGAACGGCGCCCCGGTGTTGGGGTTATAGCCCTGTTCGTTCGAGCCCTTGCGATCCGATCCGCCGGCGGGGCCGCGTTCGTTCGGGCCGCCAGCATCGTCCTTGCGCGCCACCAGCCGATCGACGAACGCGACGTAATTGGGGTGCGCGAAGATCACCTGCCGCACCGGATCGATCGAGATGCCGCCCCAGTCCATCACCCCGAAATTGCCCGGGAAAACGAGCGAGCCTTTCAGCGACGGCGGCGTGAACGGGCCTTGATAGTCGAGCGACTTGAAGCGGATGCGGCACCAGAGCTGGTCGAGCATCGTCGTGCCCCACATGTCCGTTTCGCGCGCACGCTGCGGCATCAGCGAGACAGCCGAAAAGGGTTGGGTCGGCGAGGTGTGGTCGCCGGGTGCTGCGCCGGCTGGCACGGGACGTTCGGGCGCCGAGAAGATCGGCGCGCCGGTGCGCCGGTCGAGTACGAAGAGATTGCCGGTCTTGGTCGATTGCACCAGCGCGGGCACGGTGCCGCGCCCCGGCAGGGCGAGGTCTACCAGTGCCGGTTGTGCTGGCACGTCCATGTCCCAGAGATCGTGATGGACGGTCTGATAGATCCAGCGCGGTTTGCCGGTGGCGATATCGAGCGCCAGTACAGAGGTCGCGAACTTCTCGGTGGTGGCGGGGCGGTTGCCGCCCCATTGATCGACCGCGCCCATCCCCATCGGCAGATAGACGAGGCCGAGTGCCTCGTCGGCGGCGGGTGTGCTCCAGCTATTCGGCGACGATGGGGTATAGTGTTTGCCGGCGCCGAGCGGGGCGGTGTCGTCGGGATTGCCGGGATCGAAGTTCCACACCAGCCGGCCGGTCGCGGCGTCATAACCACGGATCACACCCGACGGCACTTTGGTTGAGATGTTGTCGAACACCGCGCCGCCGGTGATGACCATCCCGCGCGCGACCAGCGGCGCGGACGTGACCTGATACCAGCCCTGATTGTAGTTGGTCTGCCCGGGCCGCAGGCTGACGGTGCCGTTCCGCCCGAAGCTGTGGCACAGCGCGCCGGTGCGCGGATCGAGCGCGATCAACCGGCTGTCGTTGGTGGCGAGGAAGATGCGTTGCGGGCAATCGGCCGTGCTCGCGCCGGCCTTCGCGCCATCCCAATAGGATACGCCGCGACAGGTGAGGTGCTGCATATTCGTCTTTGACGTCGCGATCTTGGGGTCGAAGCGCCAGCGCTCCTTGCCCGTCTCGGCATCGACCGCGATCACCCAATTGTGCGGCGTACACAGATACACGGTGTCACCGACCTTGATCGGCGTCATTTCATAGGTGGTTTCGGCGGGATCGGTGTCACGCTTGAGGTCGCCGGTCTGCAACTGCCACGCGACCTTGAGGTTGCCGACATTGGCCGGGGTGATCTGCGTGAGCGGCGAGAATTTGTCGCCATACCAGCTTCGCGCATACGCCTGCCAGTCGTCGTCGGGCATGCCGTGGAGGTTCGCCGCCAGTGCGGTGCGCGGCCCCGGCAGCGTGCCGTCGAGATTGTGCAGGTCTCGCGATAGCGAGACACCGCCGAACAGCGCGGCGAGCGCGAGTGTTACCGCCAGCGGCCCGGCACCTCGCAGCCAGGTTGTGCGGGGCGTCAGCCGCTTCACCGTCCACGGCAGCGCGAGCAGCACGCCGAACAGGAAGATCAGGTCGCCGCGCGGCACCAGCGGCCACCAGTCCGCGCCGATTTCCGCCCACGCCCAGATCACCGTGCCGAGCACCAGCGCGGCGAACAGATAGAGCGCCGCCACATGCCGCCGCCACAGCAGCATCGCAGTTGCCAGCAACACGGCCCCCGCGATCGCGTAGAACAGGCTGCCGCGCAGCAGGATCAGCCACACGCCACCGACAAGGTTGAGCACCCCGACCGTTCCGATGAGAACGGCGAGGATGTGCGGCAGCCGGGCAGGGTGGCGGGTGTGGGGCATGAACGGACTCCGCAAGGCAACTCCCGCAATACCCTTGCGGTGGTGTGATGGTTCCGCCGTGGATTTACGTTGGTTCGCGTGGAACACCGGCGGCGGTCTCCTGTTCTTGCGTGCCAGGAGTGGAGCGATGATGGCCGATTTTCCGAAAATCCGTTGTGCGGCAAAACGATACGCGGGCGTGGGCGCGTGAATCTCGCCTTTACCGCATTCGGCCTGGCGGAAATGCTCGGCGAGCAGGATGTCGCCTTTCTGGCGGATGACGAGCAGCAGGCGGAGGCGCTCGCCGCCGCGCTCGGCGCGCTGGTGTCGGATGATCGCGTCGTCTTCATACCGTCGAGCGACGCGCTGCCGGGGGATACTTCGCCGGCATCCCCCGCCAACGCCGGCAGGCGTGTGGCGGCGCTTCGCCGGTTGCGGCACACGCAGCAACAGAAGGCGCGCGCGCATGTCGCGCTGATCCTAAGCGGCGAGGCGGCGGCGCGGCGCTATCCCGCAGCCGAGGCGTTCGATAGCGCACCGCCGGAATTGCGCGCAGGCGATGCGATCGATGCCGAAGCCTTCGCGGCGCTGGCCGAGAGCCTCGGCTATTTCGCTGACGACCGAGTCGATGAACCCGGCGAGATGGCGGTGCGCGAGGCCGTCATCGACATCTACCCCGCCGACGCCGGCCTGCCGGCGCGGATCGACATCGCGGATGGGCGGATCACGCAGATTCGTTCCTACGATCCCGCCACACAGCGCACGGTCGAAGATCTCGACATCGTCGAGATCGGTCGCGCGGCCGAGCCTCCGATCGGGCAGGCGGTGTCGATCCTGTCGCACCTCGCCGCTGGCGCGATCGTGCTGGCGGAGAAGGCGGACCGGCGTCGTGCGCGGTTTCTCCAACTCGCTGCGGATGCCGCGGAACGCAGCGGTGGAGTGGTCGATGCGATCGCAGAGGCGGATTGGGCGGCGGCGCTCGCGGAGTGGAACGCGGTCGAGATCGGTGACGATTTCGAGGCGGTGCCGCGCTTTGCCGAAAAGCGCGGCACGCTCGCGGCGCTCGCCAAATTCGTCGCGCCACTGCGGGACACGCGCGCATTGGTGCTTGCCGGTAGCAAGCGCGACGTGCGGTTTCTGCGCGGCAGGGTCGCCAAGCGACTCGGCATCGACATCGGCGAGGTGGAAAATCTCGTTGATCTTGCCGCACTTGAAGCCGGCGCGGCGGGCGCGATCGTAATGCCGGTCGATGCCGGCTTCGTCGATGCGAAGCGGGTCGTGATCGCCGCCGCTGACATTCTCGGCAGTCGCGCCGTGCTGGGCGATTCTCCGGCATCCGCGTCCGATCGCTGGAGCGGCAGTGTCGGCGAAATCCGTATCGGTGATGTCGTCATCCATGAAGATCATGGCGCGGCGCGGGTCGCCGGACTCGAACCCTCCCCCGAGGCGAGTGGCGCGGGCAGCGAGATGATCGCGCTCGAATATGCCGACGGTGCGCGTCGGCTGGTCGCGATCGACGATGCCGACCGGATCTGGCGCTATGGCGCGGATGCCGATGCGGTCACGCTCGACAAACTCGACGGCTCATCATGGCAGAAGCGGCGCGGTGCCATTCAGGCGGCGGTCGCGGAAAGCGCCAGGCAACTCGCCAAGCTGGCGGCGGCGCGCGCCAAACTCACCGCGCCGGTCATCGAACCCGATCCCGCCGCCTACGAACGCTTCGTCCACGGCTTCCCGTTCAACGAGACTGCCGATCAGGCCCGCGCGATCCATGCCGTGCGCGCCGATCTCGCCAGCGGCAAGCCGATGGACCGGCTCGTCGTCGGCGATGTCGGCTACGGCAAGACCGAGGTCGCGTTGCGGGCAGCGGCGCTGGCGGCGCTCGCCGGCTATCAGGTGATTGTCGCCGCACCGACCACGGTGCTGGTCCGCCAGCATCTCGAAAGCTTCCAACGCCGCTTCGAAGCCTCCGGTGTCACCGTGGCGGGTCTCTCGCGCCTGTCGAGCGCGGCCGAGAAAAAGGCGGTCAAGGCCGGGCTTGCCGACGGGTCGATCGGGGTCGTCGTCGGCACTGGTGCGGTGATGGCCAAGGGCGTGAGCTACGCCAAGCTCGGGCTGGTGGTGATCGACGAGGAGCAGCGCTTCGGTGCGGCCGACAAGGCGCGGCTGCGCGGATCGGGCGAGACGCATCTGCTCGCGCTGACCGCGACGCCGATCCCGCGCACGCTGCAAATGGCGCTGGTTGGGCTCCAGCAGATTTCGGTCATCGCCACGCCGCCGGCGCGGCGTCAGCCGATCCGCACCAGCGTCGATCACTATGACGACGCCCGGCTGCGCACGGCCTTGTTGCGCGAGAAGGGGCGTGGTGGGCAGAGCTTCGTGGTGGTGCCGCGCATCGAGGACATGGCGCCGCTCGCCGAGAAGTTGCGCCGCGCCGCGCCGGACCTCGAACTGGTGCAGGCGCACGGAAAGCTGCCGGCGGCGGAGATTGACGCGGTGATGGTCCGCTTCGCGGCAGGACAGGGCGACATATTGCTCGCGACCAACATCATCGAGGCGGGGTTGGACGTACCGCGCGCCAACACGATGATCGTCTGGCGCGCCGATCGTTTTGGTCTCGCGCAGCTCCACCAATTGCGCGGGCGGGTCGGGCGCGGCAACCGGCGCGGGCAGGTGATCCTGCTCACCAAGGCCGAGGATGCGATCGGCGAACGCACGCTCAAGCGGCTGCGCACGCTCGCCACGTTCGACCGGCTCGGCGCGGGCTTCGAGATCAGCGCGCAGGATCTCGACATGCGCGGTGCGGGTGATCTGCTCGGTGACGATCAGACCGGGCACATGAAAATGATCGGCACCGATCTGTACCAGCATCTGCTTGGCGGCGCGTTGCGCGAGGCGCGCGGCGAGACCGTTGAGCGCTGGACGCCCGAGTTGCATCTCGGCGAGGCCGGCGCGTTCCCCGACAGCTGGATACCCGAACCCGACGTGCGGCTGGCGCTCTACGTCCGTTTCGCGCGGATCGAGGACGATGCCGCGCTCGATGCGTTCGAGGAGGAATTGCTCGATCGCTTCGGGCCGCTACCGCACGCCGCCGCCGCGCTGATGCTGCGCGCCCGAATCCGGCTCGCTGCGCATGCGCTCGGGATCGAGCGGATCGATGCCGGCGCGGCGGCGATTGCGCTCACGCCGAAGCGTGGCTTCGACGCCGATGCGAAGGCGGCGGGGCTCGACGAGAAGAATGGGCGGCTGTTGCTGCGCGAAGCCACCGACGACGACGGCCGTAGCGAGCGCGTTCACACGTTGTTGGAGGATCTCGCGGCTTGAAGCGTGAGCGCGTTGGGGAGCGCCGCGCCCGAGGCGGTGTTGTCGAAGATGACCCAACTTTCCGCCGGCTCGTTGTGTGCGATCTGCGCAGCGAGCGTCCGTAGCTGCTCGTCCGAATAGGGCGAGCGGTAGATCTGTGGGCTGCCATGGAGCCGGTGATAGGCGAGGCCCCGCCAGCCGCCGGGCCGCGCGGCGGCGTCGCACCGCGCCGGGTCCGCCGCCACGCGGGCGATGCGATGTTCGGCGAGCAAGACGTCGGCTTCAGGTGTGAACCAGGACAGGTGTCGCGGCTCGCAGACGGCAGGGGCAGCGACCGTCCTCGCAAGCGTTGCGAAGAAGTCTGCCGCGACGGCGGAGTCGAACTTCAGGCTCGGCGGAAGCTGGACGAGTAAAGGGCCGAGATGATCGCCGAGCGGCGCGATCTGGTCGGCGAAGGCGACCAGCAGCGCCGCGCAATCGAGCAGCCGCGCGCCGTGCGTGATCGTCTTGGGCAGCTTCAGTGCGAAGCGGAAATCGGCCGGAACGCTCGCCGCCCAGCGCGCGTAGGTCGACGCGCGATGTGGCCGGTAGAAACTGCTGTTGATCTCGACTGCGCTCAGCTGCGCGGCATAACGCTCGAGTCCGCTGCCTTCGGCGGGGAAACGATCTCGCGCTGCGGCCGGAATCGACCAACCTGCCGTGCCGATCCGCAATGTCGCTGCACTCACCATGAGAGTCCGTCCGCAATAACTTGCATCATGCTGCAATAAAAAGAAAGTTCCTGTCCCGACGGGAACGAGCAAGCAAAGCCGTGGGTTGCGTGTCTCTAAGGAGGATTACGCACTTGACTCAAGGTAACGCCAGCTCGAACCCGTCGTCCTCAACCTTGCTGATCTGCTTCTCGCACCTGCGATGGGACTTCGTCTTCCAGCGCCCGCAGCACCTGATGACGCGGCTGGCGCGCAACATGGACGTGCTGTTCTGGGAAGAGCCGATCGAGGATGCAGCCGGCGAGGCATGGGTCGATCTGCACGAGGGCGCGCCGGGCGTGACGGTCGCGGTGCCACATCTACCGTGGGGGCTGGAGCCGGGCGACCGCGCCGATGCGCTCCGCCGCTTGCTCGAGTCCCGCACGGCACGCTCGGACGCGAGCATCATCCGCTGGTATTATACGCCGATGATGCTGTCGTTCTCGCGACATATCGATGCGAAGTGCACCGTCTATGATTGCATGGACGAACTCGCCAATTTCCGCTTCGCTCCACCCGAACTGATCCCGCTCGAACAGGAATTGTTCGCCGCCGCCGATCTCGTCTTCACCGGCGGCTACAGCCTCTACGAAGCCAAGCGCGCAAGCCATGCGTCGGTCCACCCGTTCCCGTCGAGCGTCGATGTTGCGCATTTCGCGCGCGCTCGCGAGGTTATGCCGGACGCGACCGATCAGGCCGGGCTGCCCCGGCCGCGTTTCGGCTTCTATGGCGTCATAGACGAGCGTATGAATCTCGGCCTGATTGCCACGCTCGCTGACGCGCGGCCGGATTGGTCGTTCGTCATGCTCGGGCCGGTGGTGAAGGTCGATCCGGCGGAACTGCCGCAACGCCCCAACATCGCTTATCTCGGCGGCAAATCCTATGACGAATTGCCCGGCTACGCCGCCGGCTGGGACGTCGCGCTGATGCCGTTCGCGATCAACGAAGCGACGCGTTTCATCAGCCCGACCAAGACGCCCGAATATCTCGCCGCCGGGCTGCCCGTCGTCTCGACGCCGATCAGGGATGTCATTCGCCATTATGGCGCGATGCCGGGCGTGTTCGTCGCGGATGGTGCGGAGGCGTTTGTCGCAGCGTGCGATCAGGCGCTCGCGCTGCGTCGCTCGGGGGACGCGTGGCGCGCCGAGGCCGATGCTCTGCTCGCCGAGCAGAGCTGGGATCAGGTCGCGGCGCGGATGCTGCGGCTGATCCTCGACATCGCCGAGCCGCGCCGCCCGGTGCTGCAAGCGCTGCCGACGACGCACTACGATTATCTCGTCGTCGGCGCGGGGTTCGCTGGCGCGGTGATGGCCGAACGGCTCGCCGCCGGGTCGGGCAAGCGCGTGCTGGTGATCGACAAGCGCCCGCATGTCGCGGGCAACGCCTATGACCATCACGATGCCGCCGGCATGATGATCCACCAATATGGTCCGCACATCTTCCACACCAACAGCGCCGAGATCGTCGAGTATCTCTCGCGCTTTACGGAGTGGCGGCCCTACGAGCATCGCGTGCTTGCGCAGGTCGGCGACAAGCAGGTGCCGATCCCGATCAACCGCACGACGCTCAACAGCCTGTACGGCCTGTCGCTCAAGGACGACGCGGATACCGCCGCCTTCCTTGCTGCGCGCGCCGAGCCGGTGGCTATGGTGCGCAGTTCGGAGGATGTGGTGGTATCGGCGGTTGGGCGCGAGCTCTACGAGACCTTCTTTCGGGGCTATACGCGCAAGCAATGGGGAATCGACCCGTCCGAGCTCGACAAGAGCGTCACCGCACGCGTGCCGACCCGCACCTCGACCGACGACCGCTACTTCACTGATACGCATCAGGTGATGCCGCGCGACGGTTATACCGCGATGTTCGAGAAGATGCTCGATCACCCCAATATTGATCTCGCGCTGGGTGTCGATTTCGCCGAGGCGAAGGCGCGGTTCGTCTATGACCGGATCGTTTACACCGGGCCGATCGACGAATATTTCGGGTTCCGCTTCGGCAAACTGCCGTACCGCTCGCTTGAATTTCGTCATGTCATCGAGGAGCGCGAATGGGCGCAGTCGGTTGCGGTGGTGAACTATCCAGACGAAGCCGTGCCGCACACGCGCATCACCGAATACAAGCACCTCACCGGCCAGACTGCGCCGCACACTAGCCTGACCTACGAATATCCAAGCGACGAAGGCGATCCTTATTACCCGATCCCGCGCGCGGAGAATCAGGCGCTCTACAAACGCTATGAGGCACTGGCGGCGGTGACGCCCGAGGTGCTGTTCGTCGGCCGGCTCGCGACCTACCGGTACTACAATATGGACCAGGTTGTCGGACAGGCACTGGCCACATATCGCCGGCATGTGGCAGAGCAGGCGATCGGCGAGGCCACATACGCGGCGGTGTCAGCCGAGTGAGCGCGCGTGCCACGTTGCCCTGGATTCAGGTCGCTCCCGATGCGCCCTACTTCATCGACGACGCGGGCGCGCCGTGGCATCCGATCGGCCAGAATGATGCGATCACCTGGCCCGAGCTGGCGCCGCTGTTCCGCAAGCGCGACATGGCGGTGGTCGAGCGGCATCTGCTCATGCTCAGGGATCATGGCGTCACCTGTCTGCGGCTGATGCTCGAATATGCGCAGGTGCGACACCGCTATATCGAGCGTCCGGCCGGGCGTTTCGTGCCGGCGATGGTGCAATATTGGGACGATCTGTTCGCGCTGTGCGAGCGCGTGGGAATGCGCATCCTGCTGACCCCGCTCGACACGTTCTGGACGTGGATCAAGTGGCAGCATCATCCGTGGAACATCGCCAATGGCGGCCCGCTCGACAGCTTCTCGCGCGCACTGCTCGCGCCCGAAGCGCGCGCGGCGCTCAAGGCGCGGCTCGATTTCGCGGTGCGCCGCTGGGGTGGATCGGGCGCGTTGTTCGCATGGGATTTGTGGAACGAGATTCACCCCGCCAATGCCGAGGACAGCGCGGATTGCTTCGACGAGGTGATCCACGATCTCTCGGTCCACGTCCGCGGGCTGGAGGAAGAGCTTTACGGGCGGTCGCACCCGCAGACCGTGTCGGTGTACGGGCCGGAACTGCGCTGGAAGCCGCACCTCAACATGCACGATCCGATCTTCCGCCACCCCGACTTGGATTTCGCGACGATCCACATATACAAGGAGCGCTCGATTGACGACCCGCGCGACACGGTCGCGCCCGCGCTCGCGATGGGAGAGATCGTCCGCGACTGTGTGGCGGAGACCCCGGCTGGGCGGCCCTTCCTCGATACCGAACATGGCCCGATCCACAGCTTCAAGGACCGGCGCATCACCTTGCCGGAGCCGTTCGACGACGAGTATTTCCGCCACATGGCCTGGGCGCATCTCGCGTCGGGCGGGGTCGGCGGCGGCATGCGCTGGCCCAACCGGTCCCCGCATGTGCTGACTCCGGGAATGCGCGTCGCGCAGCGCGGCATGGCGGCGTTCCTGCCGCTTATCGACTGGACGCGGTTCCGGCGATCGAACTGGAACCACAGCGTGAAGGCGCCGGGTTTCCACGCGTTCGCGTGCGGTGACGGCGAACAGGCGATCATCTGGCTGCTCAGGAGGGGGGGCTGCGGCGTAGACGGGCGCATCCGCGCCGATCTCGCCCCACGTCCTGCTGACGTTCGGGTACCGGATATGACGGCCGCATGCGAGGTGATCGAATTCGATACCGCGCGTGGCGAAACGGTCAGAATGCGGATGGTTCCAGCGGATGCGGAAGGGGCCCGTTTCACGTCTGCGCCGATCCACGCCGACCGTGCTTTCGTGTTGCGGCAGGCTGCCGGCTAGATCGCCGTTGCCACAAATCGGCCGTCTTTTGTTCATCTTAACGCAAGAAACCGTTGCAGAAATGTGACAAATTTCGGGGTTGCCGATTAATCGCCGTTGCAGTGCAACAACCAGCGTCGAACCTTGTTTGAGTGGACCTCGGGATACCGGACGCCTTGGCGGACAGCCCGACCTGTCAGATTAATAAGGTCATACAGATGCTGAAACTTAAACTCGCCGCCGCCGCTCTGGCCGTCTTCGCAGCCGCTCCCGCGTTCGCGCAGGATGCATCGTCGACGGCTGCGACCGAAACCGCTCCGACCGCGCCCGATGGCAGCAAGGCCTTCGGGATCGAGCCGTATGTCGGCGTGATGGGCGGCTGGGAACAGTTCGACAACGAGCCGAACCATGGTATTCCGCAGGCGCTGAACGCCAACGGGTCGCTGCGGAACAACTATCGTCTCGCCGGCGCGCTGGTGCAGGGCGTCGCAGGCATCAACGTGCCGCTGGGCCCGGTGTTCGTCGGCGTCGAAGGTAACGTCGCCAAGGGCGTCTCCGGCAACATCAACTGGGAATATGGTGCGGCTGGCCGGTTCGGCGTTCGCGCTGGCGACAGCGGCCTGTTCTACGGCAAGGTCGGCTATCAGTGGATCGATTTCGACCATTATGCGACCTACGTGAGCGGCAATCCCAACGACAAGAGCCATAGCGGCATGACCTACGGCATCGGCACCGAGGTCGGCCCGAAGGACATCGGCCTGAAGGGCATCACCGGCAATGCGGGCTTCCGCATCCGCGCCGAAGTGAACACCTTCGGCGATTTCCACAGCTTCCGTCCGATGCTGGGCGTCATTACGCACTTCTAAGCCTCCCGGTCTTAGACTGCCGTGAAGGGCGGGGAATGGCGACATTCCCCGCCCTTTTCGTGAGCAGACGCTAGAGGCCGATCTTGTCGAGCGCCGCCGCCAGCTCTTCGTCGATCGCCGCGCTGTCCTTGGGCGTAAGCCGGTTGAGCGCGGTCTGGATGCGCTTCTGCGCGACTTGCAGCGCCTTGTGCCTCACATTGCGGATCGTGTTGGTCCGCCCCGATCGGCTTTCGCCGAGAAGGGCCGCCCATTTCGCCTCTTCCGCCGCCAGAATCGCCAGGGCGAGGCGCAGGCCGTCGCGCTGGCCATGTGCGTAATCGTCGGACATCGGCACCTCCAAAAATGCGCGCTGTCATACCGCGTACCGGATCGGCCGTTCGCAGACCACCGTGCGAGGCGTGGGTTACGGCTGGGCTTGGCGTTTCGCAGACTGTAGGGGGCGGCATGACATTCCGCTTCCTCGTGCCGCTGCTGTCCGTGCTGCTGGCGATCGCTCCCGCCGCCGCGCAGGATGTCGATCCGATCCTCGTCGCCACGCGTGCCCTGGATCAGGACGGGCGCGAGTTCGATGCAGTCGATGCCGCCTTCAACGGACATACCGACGCGACCGAGGCGGAATCGCTTCAGGATCGCGCGGATGCGGTGAAGCAGGATAGTGCGCTGCAAGTCGCCACCTTGTCGGCCCAGCTCCAGCTCATCGACGCGCGGGTCGCGCAGCTCGGCCCGGTCACGCCCGGGGTTGTCGAGACCCCGGATATCCAGGCGCAGCGCAAATTGCTCGCGCGCCAGCGTTCGGTTGTCGATTCGGCGATCAAACGCGGCAAGTTGCTCGGCACCGAGGCGGATCAGCTTTCCACCGAGATCAACCGGAGTCGGGCCGAAGCCTTTTCCGAGCGCATGTCGGTGCAGGTCGCCTCTCCGCTGACGCCGGCGTTCTGGGGTTCGCTGTTCCGCTCGCTGCCGCGCGACGGGCGCCGAGTGTCCGCATTCATCGCTGCGGAGACGGACGCGGTCGAAAGCGGCGTGATGCGCGGCGGGCTACTGGCGGGGCTGCTCGGCCTCATCGTCGCGATCGTGCTGATCTGGCCAGTGCGGGTCGTGCTTAGGGCGGCGGGGCGGCGCCACGTGATCGCGCGGGTGCCCGGCAACCGCATCCGCCGGTCGAGCCTCGCGCTGTGGCTCACGCTGGTCGGCACGCTGGTGCCGTGGCTGGCCTCGGTCGCGCTGGTCAGCGGTTTGCGTGCCGGCGGCATGATCGCGCCGACCTGGGACAAGCTGGCATCGAATTTCGAGCAGAGCAGCTTCGTCGCAGCCCTGATCGCGGCGCTCGGCGGCGCGCTGCTCCAGCGCCGCCAGCCCTCGTGGCGGCTGATCGATATCACCGACGAGACTGCCAACCGGCTGCGCCCGTGGACCTTCGCGGCGGCCGCCGTGACGATGCTCAGCTTTCTGCTCACTGCGGCGCGCAGCGGCATTGGCGCGAGCGGCCCGGTGCAGGCCGTGACCGAAGTGTCCGCCGCTGTCCTCTATATCGTGCTCGTGCTCGGTGTCCTGCTGACCGGGGCACGCATGCGCGCGGTTACGGCACGGGCGACGGAAGAGGAGCGCGGCGATCAGTCGATCGTCGCCTTCCTCTCGCTCGCCACCTGGGTGGTGCTGGCGGTATCGGTGGTATCGCTCGCTACCGGCTATGTCGCGTTCGGCTACTTCCTCGCCCGGTTTACGGTCTGGATCGCGGTGGTCGCGGCCGCATTGTACCTGTTGCTGGTCGGCATCGACGACATCTGCTCGACCGTGTTTCGTCGCGACGGCAAACTCGCCGACGCCGTTCATCACGGCTTCGGCGTGCGCCGCAGCCTGATCGACCAGTTCGGCGTGGCCTTGTCCGCGCTGCTCCGCCTGTTGCTGATCCTGCTGGCGATGGGCCTCGTGCTGTTTCCGTTCGGGTCGGACATTCCGACGCTGTTCGGCCAGATCAGCCGGATCGCGCAAGGCATCACGATTGGCCAGGTGACGATCTCGCCGGGCGCGATCCTGCGGGCGCTGGCGGTGCTTGCGGTCGGGATGTTCGTGATACGCGGTATCCAGACATGGCTGACCACGCGCTACCTGCCCGCCACCGAACTCGACGCCGGCGCGCGCAACTCGATCGCGATGGTCGCGCGCTATATCGGGCTGATCCTCGTGGTGTTGTGGTCGCTGGCGTCGCTCGGCATCGGTGTCGAGCGGATCGCGCTGCTGCTCTCGGCGCTGTCGGTCGGCATCGGTTTCGGCTTGCAGGCGATTACGCAGAATTTCGTCTCGGGGCTGATCCTGCTCGCCGAGCGGCCGGTCAAGATCGGCGACTGGGTGCGGATCGGCGATCAGGAGGGCGACGTGAAACGGATCAGCGTGCGCGCCACCGAAATCCAGATCGCCGACCGCTCGACGCTGATCGTGCCGAATTCGGAGCTGATCACCAAGTCGATCGTCAACAAGACGCTGTCCGATCCGATCGGGCGCATCCAGTTGCAATTCTCCGTGCCGATGGGCACCGACATCGCACAGGTCCGCGCGATGCTGATGGCGATCTACGACGCGCAGGTCGCGGTGCTGGATGATCCCAAGCCGGTGCTGTTCATCGACTCGCTTCTCGATGGCCGGATCAATTTCAACAGCTTCGCGTATGTGAATTCGCCGCGCGCGGTCTATCCGACCCGCAGCGACATCTGGTTCGAACTGCTGACGAAGCTGCCCGGGGCCGGTATCGAGCTGGGCACCACGCCGCAGCAGGTGCAGTGGATCGGCGCGCAGCCGACCGGTGCGCAGGGCGTCGTCGGCGGCGAAGGCGGGGCGGGCGCCGCGTAAGCGTCGTCCCCACTTCATCGTTGGCACGCGGCGCGGATTGGCGCACATCCGTGCTCATGCCAAAGGGCGACGGAGCGGAGAGATAGATGCGGATGGGACCGTTGGCGCTGATCGCCGTCTTGTTCGTTGGTTTCGGTTCGGCCCGAGCCGATGACATCCACATCGCGCCGCCCTATCGGGATGCGCCCGAGATGGCGGCTCACCCGGGGCAGCCCAAGGGAACGCTGCATAGCTTCATCATGACGTCGCGCGAAAGCCGGATCTATCCCGGCATCCGTCAGCTCGACAATGAGACCACGCGGAGGCGTGACCCATCCGGCAACCGCCTCGCAGCGCCGGGGCAGCTACAGTCCGAGCCCGCGCCATACCGGCGCGAGGTGTTCGTTTATATTCCCGCCGGCTATCGGCCGCGTACGAAGGCGCCGCTGCTGGTGGTGCAGGACGGGCGCGACTATACCGCGCGCGTCGCGGCCGCGCTCGACAGCCTGATCGCGCAGCGCCGCGTGCCGGCGATGGTGGCGGTGATGATCCAGTCCGGCGGTGGCGACGCACAAGGCTCCGAGCGCGGGCTGGAATATGACACCGTCTCGGACCGGTATGCGCGCTTCGTCCAGACCGAGGTGTTGCCGCGCGTCGAGCAACTCTACGAGCTCCGCTTCACCGACGATCCCAAAGGCCGTGCGGCGATGGGCGGCAGTTCAGGCGCGGCGGCCGCTTTCACGATGGCGTGGTTTCATCCCGAATGGTTCGGCAACGTGTTGTCCTATTCGGGAACGTTCGTGAATCAGGCATCGCCTGCCGATCCCGCGACACCGCACGGCGCTTGGGACTATCACGACCAGCTCATCGCCGCGACACCGGCAAAACCGATCCGCATCTGGATGGAGGTGGGCGAGCGCGACCTCCATTGGCAAGACCCGGAAACCACCTACCACAATTGGCCGATGGCCAATGATCGCATGGCGGCGGCGCTCCGGGCCAAACATTATGACTATCGCTACGTGACCGCCGCTGGGGCGGGGCATGTCGATGGCGATGTCATCGCACAGACCTTGCCCGGCGCGCTCGAATGGCTGTGGCGCGATTACCCGCGCTGAGGATCACGCGCCACCGCCACGTCGATCGCGGCGGGTGCGACCTTCGCCACGACGGGCGTGCAGGCCAGCACTTCGCCGTCGATCGAAATGCGCTGCGGCGGCTGGGTGGTGATGCGGAAACACTTGCCACGAAAATCCCGGCTGCACGCATCCCGATCCCGCAGCTTGAAGAATTTGGCGAACCAATCCTGCGCCAGCGCCAGCTTGCTCGTCCCCACAACAGCCTGAATCAACAGGTCGCGCGACACGACGCCGCCCGTGTCCGAAAGCTCCACGCCGCCGTGGTGCGTGCCGTTGAGGATACGCACCTCGGTCGCCCACAGCCGATGCGTCTGCGATCCGTCGTCCAGTTCGAGCCGGAACGCCTTGAAACTCACCGCCGATTTGAGCGCCCAGGCAAGATAGCCGGCACGCCCGGCGTACTTCTTGAGTGTATCGGGCACCGTCTCGCCGATCATCGTCGGCAGGCCGATCGATGCGCCGTTCACGAAATAGTCCTGGTCGATCATGCCGAGATCGACACGCTTTCTGCGGCCGTTTGCGAGCACGTGTACCGCCGCTTCGAGGTCGAGCGGCAAGTCGAGCGACCGCGCAAAGCTGTTCGCAGTGCCGAGCGGCAGGATGCCGAACACACAGTCCTTGCCGACCAGTTCGTCGACCACGCCCGCCAGCGTCCCGTCACCGCCACCGACGATCGCCATCGGCGTGCCCTCCGCCACCGCCGCACGGGCGACGGCGGCGAGGTCCTTCGGATTGTCGACGGCGTGTGCCGCGAGGAGAGTGATGCCCGCCGCCGCCAGCTTGGTACGCGCGGCATCGTAGAGATCCTGCCCTTTGCGCGAATGCGTGTTGACGATCAGTGTGGCCTCGCGCGGCAGCGGTTTTGTTTCCATGCTGCAACAACTCACCAGCGGCTGGCGGGGTCCGTTATGAACCGCGCTCAGTGCGCCGCCGGGCCATGCACGTCGATGCCCGTCTCCGAACGTAACCGCTGCGCGGGGTATGCCGCCCGATCGATCGCCGCACGCGGCGAGCGGTCGAGCGTCGAAATCAGCCAGATCGCGAAGAAGCCGGCCGGCACCGAAAACAGCGCAGGCGAACTGTACGGGAAGATCGCGTGCTCGAACCCGAATACCGCGACCCAGATCACCGGCGACACCACCGTCAACCCGAACGCACTCAACAGCCCGATCGCGCCACCCCATGCCGCGCCCTTGGTGGTGCAGCCTTTCCACAGCAGCGACATCACCAGCACCGGGAAATTGCCCGACGCCGCCAGCGCGAAGGCGAGGCTGACCATGAAGGCAACGTTCTGCTTCTGGAACACCACGCCGAGAATGATCGCGGCGATACCGAGCAGCACGGTCGTGATCCGCGACACGCGCAGTTCTTTGGCCGGCTCGGCATCGCCCTTGCGGATCACGCTCGCGTAGATGTCGTGCGAGATCGCCGAGGCGGCGGAGAGCGTCAGTCCGGCGACCACGGCGAGGATCGTCGCGAACGCGACCGCCGAGATGAAGCCGAGGAACAGATTGCCGCCGATCGCATGCGCGAGGTGCATCACCGCCATGTTGTTGCCGCCGAGCAGAGCGCCCGCGCCATCGACATAGGCGGGGTTGAACGAGATCAGCACGATCGCGCCGAAACCGAGGATGAAGGTCAGCGCATAGAAATAGCCGATCCACACCGTCGCCCACAGGATCGACTTGCGCGCCTCACGCGCATCGGGAACGGTGAAGAAACGCATCAGGATATGCGGTAGCCCGGCGGTGCCGAGCATCAGCGCGAAGCCGAACGACAGCGCCGAGATCGGGTCTTTGATGAACCCGCCCGGCCCCATGATCGCGCGGCCCTTCGCGGCTGCATCGGCGGGCGACAGGCCGGTTTCGAGCGCCAGCTTCGTCTTAACCGTGACCGCGCGCGCGAACAGCGCCTCGAACGAGAAGCCGACGTGCGACATCACGCCGAAGACGAGGAAGGAGGCGCCGCACAGCAACATCACCGCCTTGATGATCTGCACCCACGAGGTCGCGCGCATGCCCCCGAACAGCACGTAGACCATCATCAGCCCGCCTACGACGATGATCGCGTAGAGATAGGGCAGGCCGAACAGCAACTGGATCAATTGTCCCGCGCCGACCATCTGCGCGATCAGGTAGAAGGACACGACCAGCAAGGTGCTCACCGCCGAGAAGCTGCGAACCGGCCCCTGCAAAAAGCGGTAGGACGCGACATCGGCGAAGGTGAAGCGACCGAGATTGCGGAGTTTCTCGGCGACGAGGAACAGCACGATCGGCCAGCCGACGAGGAAGCCGATCGCGTAGATCAGCCCGTCGAACCCGTCGTTGAAGATCTGCGAGGTGATGCCGAGGAACGACGCGGCCGAGCAATAATCGCCCGCCATCGCCAGCCCGTTCTGGAAGCCGGTGATGCCGCCGCCAGTGTAGAAATCTGACACGGTGCGCGTCCGCCGCGCGGCGGCGGCGGTGACCCAGAGCGTGATCCCGACGAAGCCGAGGAACATCAGGATCGCGGTCCAGTTGGTTGATCGCGCCGCGATGGTGCCTGAGATTGCGGCCTCCGCACCGGTAGCCCAGCCGAGCAGCGCGAGCAGCAGTGCGGATCGTGTCAGGCGGGTCGTCACGCGACGCTTTCCAGCAGCGCGGCGAGGCGCGCGTCGTACGCGCCGTTGGCGCGCCAGACGTACACCGCGCAGATCGCGACTGTCCCGGCCAGCATCGCCGCGCCGAGCACGACCGCGATGCTGGTGCTCCCGCCCACGATCGGCTGCGCCATCAACGGCTTGTCGAATGCGATCAGCGAGATGAAGCTGGTGTAGACGATCACGGTGATCGCGGTCAGCGTCCAGGAGAAGCGCTGGCGATCGCGCACCAGCGCGATGTAGCGCGGGTCGGATGCGAGCCGCGCTTCGCGGGCGATGTCGTGTGGGGGAGATGGCACCATGCCCCATCATCGACGAGCTTGCGGGCGATGGCAACGCCCGCCGACGAGCCGACAGAGTGGCATTGCGCTAAGCGTCTGAAATCTGTGGCGTCGACGTCGTCGCTGAGGCAAACTCGCTGCATAGGACAGGCGGGCGGGTGCCGCAGACCGCCGCATGGAGAGATCGATCGATGAAGCCGCGCTTTCCTACCTTGCTGATCGGCCTCGTCGGCACCTCGGCATGGGCCGCGCCGATCGTGAATGTCGCGCAAGGCAGGCTGGAGGGCGCCACGGTGCGGGGCGTGTCCGTGTTCAAGGCGATCCCCTATGCAGCGCCGCCGGTCAACGACCTGCGCTGGCGCGCTCCGCGACCGCCGCAAGGGTGGAAGGGGGTGCTGCCGGCGACCGCGTTCGGCCCCGTGTGCCCGCAGGCGCGGGTGACATGGGCCGGGCACGATCTCGACCGCACGAGCGAGGACTGCCTGACGTTGAACGTGTGGACTCCGCGCGTGACGCGCGGCGCCCGCCTGCCGGTGCTGGTGTGGTTTCACGGCGGCGCCTATACCGCCGGGGCCGGATCACAGCGGACCTATGAGGGCACCACGCTGGCGCGGCACGGTGCGGTGATCGTCACCATCAACTATCGGCTCGGCGTGCTCGGCTATCTCGCGCATCCGGCTCTGAGCAAGGAGTCGCCGCTCGGCACATCGGGCAATTACGGCCTGCTCGATCAGATCGCGGCGCTGCGCTGGGTGCGCGCGAACATCGCGAAGTTCGGTGGCGATCCGGCCAATGTAACGGTGTCGGGCCAGTCGGCCGGGGGCGGCTCGGCGATGCTGGTGACGGTCTCGCCGCTGGCGCGCGGCCTGTTCCAGAAGGCGATCTTCGAAAGCGGTGTGGCGCTCGGCCTCCCTGGCTCGGGGGATGGGGCTGGCTTGAAGCAGGCCGAGAATGCGGGCGTGGCCTATGCGCAGCGGCTTAACGCGGACACGATCGCGCAGCTTCGCGCTTTGCCGGCGGCGGCGGTGGTCGGAGCGGCCGCGCCGCGCATCATCACCGCGCCGATCCGCGACGGCAAGATCGTGCCAACGGACATCACCGCCGCCTATCGGGCTCGGCGCGACGCCGGCGTGCCGGTCCTGCTCGGCTGGAACAGCAACGAAGCGGCGCGCTTCCTCGATCATGCCACGCTCGCCAGCTATGCCGCAGATATCCGGCAAACGTTTCCGATCATCGCGCCGGACCTGTTGCGCCTGTACCCGGCGAGCAGCGACGCGACCGTGACGCGCGCGGCACTGGATCTGATCAGCGACACCGATTTCGGCTGGCGCGGCTGGAGCATCGCCGAAGCGCGCGCGACCAAGGGGTCGGCGCCGCTGTTCGTGTACCAGTTCGACAATCCCCCACCCCGCCGGGACGGATCGCGCGGCGTCGGCGCGGTGCATTCCGACGAACTCGATTATGTCTGGGGCAATCACGATCCCGCCCGGCGCTGGCCGGCAGCGGACGTGGCATTGGCCGAAACGATGCAGCGTTACTGGATCACCTTCGCGCGGACGGGCAACCCGAACGGCGCTGGACTGGCGCGATGGGAGCCTTATGCGAGCGGACGTAGCGCGCTGTGGTTGCGCGCGGCCGGCGTGACAAATGCGCCGCCATTGCGCGCTGCGACGCTACGCGCGCTCGATCATGTGCTCCACAACGAAGATACCCCGCGCAAGTGACAGCCGACGATCGGGCGTATGCGCGTCAGCGCACACGCCCGGCGCGGTTTTCCAGCACCAGATTGGACAGCGTCGCGGTCTCGGCGACGCCCGGTAGGTGCGAGGCGAAGCCGATCCCGACGTAAAACGGCGCGGTCACGTGCAGTGTGATCGGTGCGCCATATTGGTGCATCGGCTCGCCTTGCTCGCTCACCCAAAGCGTGAACTGGTCGCCCTTCTTCTCGATGCCGATGCGCTTGGCGTGCAGCGTCACCAAGCTGTCGGGGGACTTGCCACCGGGCAATCCGCCGCGGCTGCCGATGCGATATTCCATGTCGCTGATCCGCTTGCCCGGCTCGGGGCGCTGGGCGAGGTGGATCATGCCGTCGCCATGCAGCGCGACGAACGCTTCCTTGGCATCGTCCGCCAGCGATTGCCGGATCACCAGCAGCGCCTTGTGATCACCGAACCCGCCGGACGGATAGGCGATGTCGGCGGCCATCGAGACATCGCCCGACATTTTCCTGAAGAGGAATCGGAACTCGTCGCGCGTGTACCACACGTTGTAGCCGGCCGAGCGGATCGTATAAGTGCCGTTCGCGAAGCTCGCGGCGCCCGGCGCGACCGCTGCGCCCACATCGGCTTGCGCCTCGAACACGCCGATCGGAATGGTCTCGACCCGGCTTTCGCGGTGGAATCCGGGTGGTGGCCCGACCTGAGTGTGCGTGGTCGATTGCGGATAGGCCCATTCGGGCGCGATCGGCGCGCCCGGCGGGCTGTTCTGAAGCGAACTCCCCGGCACATCGGCGTGCTCCTGCGCGGAAACCGGAGCGGTGAGGGCGGCGAGGGCGATCAGCCCGACGCGGGTCGCGATGCTCACTTCTCCGGGTCCGCGGCGACGAAGGGCGAGCAACACGGTTTGCCAATGGCGTGCAATTCCATGATTTCAGCCCGTGTCCCGTCGGGATCGAGCAGGTTGAGCTGCCATTTGGCATCGCGGCCGATCTTGGGCGCCTGTTGCTGGCCTTCCAGGCGTTCGCCGTTCCACAGCAAGGTATAGGCCACGCGGATGTCGGGTACGCCGAGCGCAAAGTGGTTGAGCACCCCGAGGTTCGCCGCGCTCATGTCGGCGGGGATGCCGGTGGTGTCGGGGGTGCCGATCACCATATATTCGATCCAGTCGCGACCATCGGGAAGCTGGAGCGAGATCCAGGTCGGATGATCGTCGCGCATCCCGCCTTCCCAATAGGGTTTGAAGCCGAGGATATCCTTGTAGAATCGGTCCTCGGCGCCGCGATTGTGGATGACGAAGCCGGCATGCATGACATGGCTCGACAGCGGGTTGGCCGGCACGGTTGGCGGCGTGACCGGCGGCTGCACGAACTGGACCGGCGTCCCCTCGGGATCGACCACGGTGAACCAGCGGCTGCCGTCCGGCGCACCGGTAACCCGCGCGGGAACCTTGACGCCCTTTACCGCCAGATAGGTGCGCATGCCCTCCGCATCGGGCGTGTTGAACGCGATGTGCGCGAGCCGGCTGATCGAGCGATAGCCCGGCGGCAGCGGAAGCACCTCCACGAACTGGGTCGGCGCGAAATGATAGCGCGCGCCCGCCGGATCTTCCGGATCGGCGAACTTCACCGCGCCGAGATCATGGACGTAGAAACGCTCGCTCTTCGCGGGATCGCTAGTATAGACGGCGATATGCGACACGCTGGCGAGCGGCGGACGCGCCGGGGGCTGTGCCATGACAGACGCTGGCAATGCGAGCGCTACCAACTCGACGCACCAGCCGATCTTTGCCGCCATTTTCGCCATCTCCTGATGTCTGCTTTAGTTAGCGTTCCCGTACCGCGTTCTGGCGCTGCTGTCTCGTGAATAGGCGCTTCGGAAAGCGGTCCGCCCTTGGTGATGGGGCGCACAAATGGCCCTTCCAGGCTCGCCAAAAACTGATCCAGATAAAGTTTCTGCTGGATACTTCCCCGATGAACGGAGTTGGGCGCTGACCAGCAGGGATAGAAGATCATGACGGCGACAGATTTTCCCCGAATCGCTCTCGCCGGCACGCCCGATGCGGATCGAAAGCGCGCCACCGGAGCGCTTCAGGCACTCAATTTCTTCATGGCGGACATGCAGGCCGGGATCGGCCCGTTCCTCGGCGTGTTCCTCCAGCAGCGCGGCTGGGCGACCGGGCCGATCGGCACGGTGATGACGATCGGCGGCGTGGCCGGCATGGTGATGACCGTCCCGGCGGGCGCGTTCATCGATCATACCGAGAAGAAGCGCTGGGTCGTCGTCATCACGGGCATTTGCACGGTGCTGGCGTCGTTCCTGATCCTGTGGTCGCATTCCTGGGCGGTGGTGACGGTGAGCCAGGTGGCGACGGCGATCGCCGGGGCGGCGATAGGCCCCGCCGTCACCGGCATGACGCTGGGTGTGGTCCGGCAGAAGGGTTTCAACGCGCAGAACGGCCGCAACCAGGCCTGGAACCACGCCGGCAACATGGTCGGCGCGGGGTTGTCCGGCTGGCTCGGCTGGAAGTATGGGATGCCGGCGATCTTCTACCTCGCCGCGGCTTTCGGCGTGCTCGCGATCATCACCGTCGTGTCGATCCCGGAGCGGGCGATCGACCACCGCGCCGCGCGTGGATTGGAGAAGGAACAGGATGCTGACGATGCGGATGGTGGCCACGCCGAGGGCTTCAAGACGCTTCTCAGGAACAAGCCGATGCTGATCCTCGCCGCCGCGCTGGCCTGCTTCCATCTTGGCAACGGCGCGATGCTACCGCTCTACGGCATGGCAGTCGTCGGTGCGGGCAAGGGCAACGCGGCGATGTTCACCGCAACGACGGTGGTGGTCGCGCAGGCGGTGATGATCGTCGCAAGCCTCGTCGCGATGAAGGTCGCCGCCGGGCGCGGCTATTGGCTGGTGCTGCTGATCTCGTTCGCGGCGCTGCCGCTGCGCGGGTTCCTGGCCGGATCGTTCATCGAACATTGGGGCGTGTGGCCGGTGCAGGCGCTCGACGGGATCGGGGCAGGGCTGCAAAGCGTCGCCGTGCCCGGCCTCGTTGCCTGTCTGCTCGACGGCACGGGCCGCGTGAACGTCGGGCAGGGCGCGGTGATGACCGTGCAGGGTGTGGGCGCGAGCCTGTCGCCTGCGATCGGCGGCTGGTTGGCGCAGCTTCTCGGCTATCACGTCGCGTTCTTCGTTCTCGGCAGCTTCGCGTTCGCAAGTCTGGCTTTGTGGCTCGGCTTCGCGGGCACGTTGCGCCCCGCCTGCTCCGGCACGCGCGCGGAGCACGCGCGATGAGCGTTCGCGACACGAACGGTCACTGCTGCTGATGCTGGGAACATACGCCACCTGGGCGATCGCCGGGTTTTCCACCGCCGGGGTGATCGCCCGCCCGATGCGCTGGCCCGAGTGGATCTGGGCGGTGGCGGGGGCGCTGCTGCTGATCCTGCTCGGGCTGATGCCGCTCGCCGCCGCCGGTGGCGCCATCGCCAAGGGCCTTGATGTCTATCTGTTCCTGATCGGCATGATGCTGCTCAGCGAGGCCGCGCGCGAACATGGCGTGTTTGACTGGGTGGCGGCGACGGCGGTCAACCATGCCCGGCGCTCGCGCGCGCGGCTGTTCGCTTTGGTCTATGCGACCGGCATTGTCGTTACGACGTTCATGTCGAACGATGCGACGGCGGTGGTGCTGACCCCCGCCGTATTCGCCGCCGCCCGAAAAGCGAAGGCGGACCCGCTGCCGCTGTTGTTCGCCTGCGCGCTGATCGCGAACGCCGCGAGCTTCGTATTGCCGATATCCAACCCCGCCAATCTCGTCCTCTACGGCGGGCACATGCCGCCGCTCGGGCAATGGCTGCGATCGTTCGCGCTGCCGTCGCTCGCGTCGATCGCGGTGACGTTCGTGGTGCTGCGTCTGATCGAGCGCAAACGGCTTGCGGGCGACTGCGAGAGCGACGTGGCGCGACCGGCGCTGTCGACCGGCGGGAAAGTGGCGGCAGTCGGCATTCTGCTGACGGCGGCGCTGCTCGTGACGATCTCCGCGCTGGATCGGCAACTCGGCTTGCCCACCGCGCTTGCGGGCCTCGCCACGGCGGCGGGCGTGTCGGCGCTCGCCCGCCGATCGCCGATGATCCTCGCGCGCGGCGTGTCGTGGGGCGTGCTGCCGTTGGTCGCCGGGCTGTTCGTGCTGGTCGAGGCGCTCGATCGCACCGGCGTGATTGGGCTGGTCGCGAATGCGCTGCGCAATGCAGCGGGTGAGCCGCGCGGGGTGGCGGCGGCATCGGGCACGATCCTGGCGTTCGTCTCGAACCTGATGAACAACCTGCCGGCCGGGCTGATCGCCAGCACGGCGGTGGCGCAAGCGCATCCCCCGCGCCTCGTCACCGATGCTCTGCTGATCGGCGTCGATCTCGGTCCCAATCTTTCGGTAACGGGGTCGCTCGCGACGATCCTGTGGCTTCAGGCGATCCGGCGCGAGGGTGAGGACGTCGGGTTCCTCGCCTTCCTCAAGATCGGCGCGGTGGCGATGCCGCTGGCGCTGGTCGCGGCGCTTGGCGCGCGGCTGGCGCTCGGCTGAGGGACCGGGATGCGCCTGCCCGATCAGCCGGCGCCCCAGAGGCGCGCCGGCACCATGATCTTGCCATCGTCATACAGGCTCTCCGCGAGCGGATCGTCGGCGACGAACCAGGGGCCATCGAGATCAACGATGTCGCAAAGCTGGGCGAGGATGAAGGCGGGTGCGGCCGAGAGCGTCGCTCCGGCCATGTTGCCGACCATCACCTTGAGGCCGAGCTGCCGCGCGCGCGTCACCATCATCAGCGCCTCGGTCAGCCCGCCGCATTTATCGAGCTTGATGTTGAGTACCTGAAAGAGATGGTGGCGCGCCTCAAGTTCGGTCAAATCGAGAATGCTCTCGTCAGCTGCGACGGGAACGGGTGAGCGCCAGCCGTCGAGCAGCGCTTCGGCGCCGCGCGGCACGGGCTGTTCGAGCAGAGATACGGTTTCCGCGACGAGCATCGCCGCGAGCGCATCGAGATCACCCGCACCATAGCCCTGGTTGGCGTCCACGCCCAGCCAGACGTCCGGCCGCGCCTTGCGCACCGAGCGAACGCGCTCGGAATCCGCAGCGAGATCGCCATCGAGCTTGAGTTTGAGTGCCGTCAAGGTCGGAAAGCCGGACAGGCGGCGCAGGATTTCGGCGGGATCGTCCGCCGGCAGTGTGAAGGTGGTGATACGGGGTTGCGGCGTCTCGATGCCGGCAAGCTGCCACACGGGAACGCCGGCGCGAAGCGACTCGAGCTCCCACAGCGCACAGTCGAGTGCGTTACGGGCGCCGCCCGGCGGCAGTAGCGTGCGTAGCGCCTCGCGATCGACCCCGGCTTCCACCGCCGCCCGGCACCGTTCGAGCTCGCGTTCGATATGATCGGGATCGTCGCCCAGATAATAGACGCCCGCCGCTTCGCCGCGCCCGGTAAATGTGCCGTCCGAAACCGTCGCGATCACCGCCGGCATCGATTCGAACAGGTAGCCAGAGATCCGGAATGGCTCGCGAAACATCATGGCGTCGCGGCGATGGGTAAGGGCGAGGGCGGGGGTGGGGGCGCTGGTCATGCGCGCTACATCCCACGGAAGGAGCTGTGTTTCAATATAAGAAACAGCGTTTCAATGGTCGGCGGGATTCTCCGCCGTGTCGGAAGATGCGCTTTGCCGTGCGAGCGAGGCGAAGCGCTGCATGCCCGGTCCAGCACAGACCGACAGCACTTGGCATGGCGAATCGCCGACGCGCACGTAGCAATGCGCCATTCCGCTATCGAAATAGACCGAATCGCCCGCGTTCAGCCTGAGCGGAGCGTAAAGGTCCGAGTGCAATTCCATCGTGCCCGAGAGGACGTAGAGATATTCCTCGCCCGAGTGCCGAACGAGGCCGCCGATCTCCTCGACGCTGCGCGCCTTCACGTCGATGATGATCGGCACCATCATCTTGTCGAGCAAATCGCCCGCCGGGTAGAGATGGGCATAGCGATCGGTGGTGGCGCCCTGGCGGTCCCCGGCGCGCGAAACGCTGCGGCGGCCGAGCGCGGCAGGCGGTTTCTCCTCGGGAACGGCAGTGGCGATCAGGCTGGCGATATCGACTTCCAACCCCTGCGCGAGCCGGACGAGCTTGTCGTAGGTCATTGCCATCTTGCCGTTTTCGAGCTTCGACAGAGTCGAAAACGGCATGTCGAGACGCGCCGCGAGCGCCCTCAGCGTCAATCCTTGTTCAAGACGCGCGGCGCGCAGCACACGGCCGGGATGCGGAATGGGGGCAGGTTTCGTCATCGTTTCTCCGCCCATACCCTAGCGCAAAGTCCCGGGAGGGGGAACCGTCGTGCGTGCAGGAGAAACTTGTTGCTTTAAACGAAACATAAGGCATGATGCGGTGGAATCCAGGGGAGTATGGTGATGGCGGTCGGAGTTCGATCGAAAGCGTGCTGGCTGGCCTCGGCGGTGTTGATAGCGGTGCCGGCGGCGCACGCGCAGCAGGCAAGCGCACCCTTCAGCGTCGATGAGACAGCCGTCGATGCCGACAACATCGATGATATCGTCGTCACCGCGCAAAAAACGGGTGCAAACGCTGATCGAGATCCCGCAGTCGATTTCGGTGGTATCGGGGCAGGTGCTCGAACAGCGCCACGCGACGAGCCTGATCGATTACGCATCGCTCGTGCCGGGGCTGAGCATCCAGCAGCAGAACGCGGGCGAAAGCCGCATCATTCTGCGCGGCATCAACACCGGCGGATCGAGCCCGACCGTGGCGGTCTATATCGACGACACGCCGTTCGGATCGAGCACGGGGCAGACCAACGCCGCGCACCTCGCCGGCGATATCGATCCCTTCGACATCGAGCGGATCGAGGTGCTGCGCGGGCCGCAAGGCACGCTGTACGGCGCGAACTCGCTGGGCGGTCTTCTGAAATACGTCACGGCGGAACCCAAATTCGACAAGCTATCGGTGCGCGGGCAGGGGGGCGTCGAGAGTGTCGACGGCGGCGGCGTCGGCTGGTCGGGCAATGGCGTCGTCAACGTGCCGCTGAGCGATACGCTCGCCGTGCGCGCCAGCGGATTTTATCGCGAGATTCCCGGCTATATCGACAGCGTCGGCGTTCGCGCCTCGGACATCAACCACACCGCGAACTATGGAGGTCGCGCGTCGTTGCTGTTCAGGCCGAGCGACCGGTTTTCGGTCCGGCTGAGCGCGCTTGCGCAGAACATCCGCGCACACGGACGTGATACCGTCGATGTCGATCCGGCGACACTGAAGCCGATCACCGCCGATCCCTTCACCGGCGAACCGGGCAAGGGCCTGCTGCGCTACCAGACATTGCCTGAGGGGAACCGGGTCGACTACCGGCTCTATTCGGGGACGATCGCCTACGATTTCGGGCCGGTGAGTCTGACCTCGATCACCAGTTATGCGACGCTGCGCCAGCACGAAGACATCGACGCGACTCCGTTGCTGGGTGACATCGCCCCGTTCTACGGCGCGACGACGCCGTTTGGTACCAACCAGCCCTCCGACATCAGGCAAAAGAAGGTTTCGCAGGAGATCCGGCTCACGTCGGCCAAATCGTCGCGGTTCGAGTGGCTGATCGGCGGCTATTACACGCGCGAGCCGGGCCGGATTCACCAGCTCTATCGTCCCTTCGATCCGGCGATCGGCGCGCTCCTGCCGCAAGCGGGCACGATCCCGCCCGATCTGCTCGGGCCGGGCGTGCCGGCAGCGCCGGTGCCGTTCAACCAGTTCCTCATTGCGCAGCTCGATTCCACCTACAAGGAATATGCCGGGTTCGGCAGCGCTACCCTGCACCTGACCCACGCCTTCGATATTACCGGCGGCGTCCGCTACAGCCACAACGAGCAGGACACCACCCAGACGCTGGGCGGCGGGTTCGCGGTCTTGCAGGGCGCCGATGCGACCTCGGTAGGGCATTCGTCGGAAGGCGTATGGACCTGGTCGTTTTCACCGCGCTACGAGTTCAACCGGCGTGTCGCTGTCTACGCCCGCGTCGCCAAAGGGTATCGCCCGGGCGGACCGAACGTGGTGCCGCCGGGCGCGCCAGCCGATTACCCGGCGCGATTCCGCGCGGATACGCTCATCAGCTACGAGGCCGGCATTCGCGCCGAAACGCCCGATCGCACCTTCGGCATCGACGCGTCGATCTATTACCTCGACTGGAAGGACACGCAGGTCACCACGACCTTCCAGACATCGATCGGTCCGGTCAGCGCCGACGGCAACGGCGAGGGGGCTAAGAGCTATGGCGGCGAAGCGACCGCGACGCTGCGGCCGACACGTGGGCTCCTCGTCGTCGGTTCGGCCGCGTACAATTTTACGGCGTTGAAAGGAGACATCCTCGTCGGCGGCGCGGACGGCGATCAATTACCGTATGCGCCGCGCTGGACCGCTACGCTTTCCGCCGATTACGACTGGGCGCTGAGCGGCCAGGTGAAAGCATTCGTCGGCGGAACGATCGCGATGGTCAGCGATCGCCCCGGCGATTTCGACACCGGCTATCAGACAACGTTCGGGCACCGGCTGATCCTCGATGGCTATGAGACCATCGATCTGCGCGCCGGGCTTGAGATGAAGCCGTTCACGCTCAGCGTCTACGCCCGAAACCTCGCCAATGCCGGCGGGCAGACCTACGCCGGCTCCTACGGGACTCGCTACGCCGGTTTGAGCGATGTCGCGCTCATCCGCCCGCGAACGATCGGCCTTACAGCAGGATTTGAATTCTGATGCGCAAGCAATTGACCAAAGCCGCGACGCGCCTGCTCCGGCTGGTGCTGCCTTCCGTGCTGTTGATCGGCGCGCCGATCGCCGCCCAGGTGCCGGCGACGCTCGTCCCGGCCAAGCCGGTGGCGGCAGCGCAAAGCGTCCCGATCGTGCCTGCCGCGACAGGCGTGCCGACGCTGACCAAAACCGATGTCGACGCTTGGCTCGACGGGCTGTTCCCCTACGGTCTCGACACCGGCAACATCGCCGGCGCGGTCGTCGTAGTGGTGAAGGACGGGCAGGTCGTGACCGAGCGCGGCTATGGTTATGCAGACCGCAAGGCGGGCAAGCCGGTCGATCCCGACACCACCCTGTTCCGGCCGGGTTCGATCTCGAAGCTGTTCACCTGGACGGCAGTGATGCAGCAGGTTCAGGCGGGCAAGCTCGATCTCGACCGCGACATCAACACCTATCTCGATTTCAAGATTCCGCCGGCCTATGGCAAGCCGGTCACCTTGCGCAACCTGATGACCCATACCGGCGGGTTCGAGGAAACCGCGAAATATCTGATCGCCATCGACCCGCGCGATAACCGCCCGCTCGATGTGGCGCTCAAGCGCTCGATCCCCGCGCGCATCTACGCGCCCGGCAGCATGCCGGCCTATTCGAACTACGGTGCGTCGCTTGCGGGATATATCGTCCAGCGCGTGTCTGGCGAGGCGTTCGAGGCCTATGTCCAGCATCACATCTTCGCGCCACTCGGCATGACCCGGTCGAGCTTCGTTCAACCCTTGCCGGCCAATCTCGCACCATTGCTGTCGAAGGGCTATGTCATCGCCTCGGATGATCCCAAGCCTTATGAGATCATCCCGCTATCGCCGGCTGGCGCGTTGTCCGCGACCGGCGCCGACATGGCGAAGTTCATGATCGCACATCTCTCGGCGAGCAACCCGTTGCTCGACGCGAAGACCGCCAGACTGATGTACGCCGCCGCCAACACGCCGATCCCCGGCATGCCGGCGATGGCGCTTGGTTTCTATCATGAGGACCGGAACGGTCTGAACATCATCGGCCACGGTGGCGATACCGACTGGTTTCATTCCGACCTGCATCTCTATCTCGACAAGGGTGTCGGGCTGTACATGTCGTTCAACAGCGCGGGCAAAGACGGCGCGGCGCATGTGTTGCGCCAGCGCGTGTTCGACAGTTTTACCGATCGGTACTTCCCCGCGAAGCCGGTCGCGCAGCCGACGCTCGCCACCGCTGCCGAACATGGCCGCGCGATGGTCGGCAATTATGTCAGCAGCCGCGGTTCGACGACCAACTGGCTGCGCATCGCCAACCTGATCGGCCAGCCGACCGTGGCGCTCAACCCCGATAACACGATCACCGTTTCCTCGCTGACCGACCCCGCCGGGGTGCCGAAGCGCTGGCGCGAAGTGGCGCCGTGGCAATGGCAGGAAGTCGGCGGTTCGGATCGGCTCGGCGCCAAGGTGCAGGACGGTCGTGTCGTCGCCCTCGCGCCGCAGGGCTTCGCCCCGATCTTCCTGTTCGTGCCGGCGAGCACGGGCATGAACGCGGCGTGGATCATTCCGGTCCTGCTCGTCGCGCTGGCGGTGATGCTGGCGGTCGCACTGAGCTGGCCGATCGTCGCACTCACCCGCCGCCGTTACGGTTATCGCTCGACCGTATCGGGGCGACCGCTGCGGCTTCGCCGCGCGACCGCGCTTACTGCCTGGATCATGCTGGCTATCGCGGTCGGCTGGATGGCCATGCTCAGCGCGCTGAGCAGTGATGTCGCGTATTTCGACGGGAGGCTCGATATCTGGATGCGGCTGGTGCAACTGCTGTCACTGGCGGCAATCGTCGGGACGGCACTCGCCGTCTGGAACGCCTGGACACTCGCGCGAGCGCCGCAAAAGCACTGGGCCACGCTGCTGTGGGCCGTCGTGGTCGCAGTCGCGATGTTGTTCCTGGTGTGGCTGATATTCGACATGCGGACGCTGACGCCGAGCCTGAACTTTTGAACGATACCGCCAGCATGGTAGCGGCAGGAGCACCTCCCAGCGGGCGGACCTTGTTCGGGCACCCCCCCGGGCTGACCGTGTTGTTCATGACGCAGATGTGGGCCGAATTCTCGTATTTCGGCCTGCAGGCGCTGCTGGTCTATTACATGACACAGCATCTCGGCTTCGGTCAGGCCACATCGTCGCTGATCTACGGCGCCTACGGCGCGGCGGCGTTCTTCAGCCCGTTCTTCGGCGGGATCGTCGCCGATCGCTGGCTCGGGCGGACCCGCAGCGTGGTGGCGGGTGCGTTGCTGATGATGTGGGGCCATTTCGCGATGGCGTTCGAGGCGCTGCTGTTCCCGGCGCTCGCGCTGGTCGCAATCGGCAACGGGCTGTTCATGCCCCCGCTCGCGGTTCAGGTCGGCGATCTCTATGCCGAGGGCGATCCGCGGCAGGCACAGGCGTTCAGCGCTTATTATATGGGGATCAATCTCGGCGGCCTGCTCGCGCCGCTGGTGTGCGGCACGCTGGGGGAACTCTATGGCTGGCACTGGGGCTTCGCGGCGGCCGGTTTCGGCATGTTTGCTGGTCTCGTCATCTACCTGCGCTTCCGGCATTTGCTCCCCGACGAGCCGCGCAGCCGCGCGCGGACGCCGGTCGGCGCGCGCGCCGCGCTTTCGGCAAAGGACTGGGCCAACCTGCGGCTGCTGGTCGCGATCATCGGGGTGGTGGTGCTGTTCCGCATCGGTTACGAGCAAAGCGGCAACGTCATCGCTTTGTGGGTCGCGCAACAGACCGACCGCGCTATCGCGCCGTTCGGGATGCGCTTCGACATACCGGCGACGTGGTTCCAGTCGATCAATCCGTTGCTCATCATCGTACTGACGCCCTTCCTGATGCGCTATTGGGCGCACCGCGCGAAACGGCGCGGCCCGGCCAATCTGCTCGCGCGGATGAGCCTCGGCTGCCTGATCGCGGCGCTGTCGATGGTGGTTATGGTGATCGCCGCCGCGCTGAACGCCGAAACCGGGCAGCCGGTCTCCGCCGCATGGGTGATCGGCTATTTCGTTCTGCTGACGATCGGAGAATTGCTGGTCATTCCAGTCGGGCTGACGCTGGTCGGGGCTTTGTCGCCGCTGCAGATCGCGGCAATGGCGATGGGATCTTGGTACATCGCCAAGTTCCTGGGCAGCCTACTTGCGGGGGCGATGGGCAGCTATTGGGGAATTGTCCCGGCGACGCTGTTCTTCGGGTTCGGCGCCGGCTCAGTGCTGATCGCCGCACTCTTCCTTCTGGTGCTGAGCTGGGCAAGACCGATCCGGATCGGGTGACGTCGGGCATCGCGTGTGAGCGATGTCTCGGGCGGGGCTGCTGGTCACATCCGCGAGGATCGCAGACGATCTTTCCCTGTTTTTCGAAAAATGGTGCGCTTACAGGACTCGCAACGACTTGCCATCCAGTTGATTTTAAACGATGTTCTTTTCGGTGCACGAGCCGTGGTCCATGCAAGGTCCACCCTCAAAAAGTCGGACTCGAACCTTCGCCAAACGACCGAAAAACCTTCTGATTCGCGGGCTGCTATCGACCCAGAGCACGAACCCGCTCCGCGGGAGGGTCGCTTGGGATGACGTAGCGTAGTATTTGTGAGGCTTTCGGCGAGGCGGCGTCGCCCGCCGACTGTGGAGTTCCTTCAACGGAGAGGAACTTACCATGGATGCTATCACGACCGCTGCTCCGCCCCATTCGCTGCGTGAGCGGATGTTGCAGGACATGACGATGCGTGGCTTCGGGGCGCACACACAGAAGGACTATATCCGGCATGTTCGGAGCTTCGCCGCGTTCCTGGGCCGTCCGCCGGATACGGCCACAATGGAAGACCTGCGGCGTTATCAGGTCGACCAGCACGAGCGCGCCGTGGGGCCGGCCACGATCAATGGGGGCGTTTCGGCACTGCGGTTCCTGTTCGGGATAACCCTCAAGCGCCCGGAGATGGCGCTGGGGCTCGTCGTTGTTCGCTGCATGCCCAAGCTGCGTGTGGTCTTGAGCGTCGAGGAGACAGCGCGGCTGCTCGAGGCTGCGCCAGGCATCAAATACAAAGCGGCCCTCAGCGTGGCCTATGGCGCGGGCCTGCGGGTCTCGGAGGTTGCCCATCTCAAGGTCGATGACATCGACAGCACCCGGATGATGATCCGCGTCGAGCAGGGCAAGGGACGCAAGGACCGCAACGCCATGCTCTCACCGCATTTGCTGGACTTGCTCCGTCAATGGTGGCGCGAAGGCAAGCGGCGCGGTGTGATGTTACCCCATGGCTGGCTGTTCCCCGGTCGCAATGGCACGGATCCGATCTCGGCCCGCCAGTTGCACCGCGTCGTGCAGGAAGCGGCCGAGCGCGCCGAGATCCACAAGCGGGTAAGCCCGCACACATTGCGGCATTCGTTTGCCACTCACCTGCTCGAGCAGGGTGTCGATATCCGGGTCATCCAAGTCCTGCTGGGACACGTGAACATCAACACGACCGGCATCTACACCCAGGTCTCGAGCAAGACGATGCGGGCGGTGGCCAGCCCGCTCGACCAGATCGTGGCCGTGATGGAAGGCAGGGCCCCTCCCGGTTGAACCGGTGCGCGCCTCAATCGAGGTCGCCGATATCTTCCGCAGCGCCGGGCCCGCCTATCGGGCGGCCCATGCCGGGCATCTCAGCCTCGGCCAGCTCAAGGTCATGACGGCCATCGAGAACTGCCGCACCGCCGCGCTGGGCGGTCACGTCGAGGCCTGCGACGACTGTGGGCACTGGCGTATCGCCTACAACTCCTGCCGCAACCGGCATTGTCCCAAATGTCAGGGCGCCGCCGCGCGCACCTGGCTGGCCGCGCGCGAGGCCGATCTATTACCGGTTGGCTACTTCCATGTCGTCTTCACGCTGCCCGCCGAGATCGCCGACATCGCGTGGCAGAACAAGGCGGTGGTCTATGACCTGCTCTTCCGCGCTGCTGCGGATACGATGCTGACCATCGCCGCCGATCCCAAGCACCTTGGTGCGCGGATCGGCATCACTGCTGTCTTGCACACCTGGGGATCGGCGCTGACTCACCACCCACATGTGCACATGATCGTGCCCGGCGGCGGCATCGCGCTCGATGGCACGCGCTGGATCTCGTCGCGCCCGGCCTTCCTGTTACCAGTGCGCGTGCTGGGTGCGTTGTTCCGCCGGCTGTTCCTCACACGCTTGCTGGCGTTGTTCGACGCCGGCAAGCTGGCCTTCTTCAACGCCTTGGCAGGCCTGGCCTCGCGTAAGACCTTCCTGCGGCATCTGTCGCCCATCCGTAAGAAGCGCTGGGTGGTCTATGCCAAACCACCCTTCGCCGGGCCGCAGGCGGTGCTGGCCTATCTCTCGCGCTACACGCACCGCGTTGCCATCTCGAACCGGCGGCTCATCGGCTTCGACGAGGCCGGCGTGACGTTCCGCTACAAGGACTATCGCCGCCCTGCTGCTGAACGCCAGCAGGTCATGACGCTGGCGAGCGGCGAGTTCGTCCGCCGCTTCCTGATCCACGTTCTGCCGCGCGGCTTCCACCGCATCCGGCATTACGGCCTGCTCGCCAGTTCGACCCACAAGGACACCGTGGCGCTGGCCCGCAGGCTGCTGGGCGTTGCTGTACCGGTCGAGGAGCCCGAACCCGACGAACCTCCCGACCATCGCCCGCCATGCCCATGTTGCGGCGGGCACATGACCATCATCGAGGCCTTCGCCCGCTGGTGCCAGCCCCGCGCGCCGCCATCATCGGCATCGCCAATCCGGGGGAATGCGCCATGATCCGGCATGGCTCAGGCTGCACGACGGTCGCGCCCACGGCGTCCTGGCCGATGACCCAGTGCATGCCCATTCCGCAATCCAGCCCAGCGCAGCACGCACCGACCAGCAAAACCACCACCGTCCGCACTCTGACGCCGCACAAAGTCACGTTGATCCGGCCAGAACCGACACTTCCGGATCGGCATCGCTTACCCGTCAGAACCACCCAAAAGCCGCTTTACCCATAGACCAGCGCGTGGGGCCCGCGGGTTCCTGCACTGGAGGCTTTCGTACGCAAGCGCCCGAAACCCTTCACACCTCACGCCATTTAACGACATGGGGGTGAACGGCGGCTTCTACCAAGACCTGCCGCTCACCGTACGCTAGACTTAAGCCGACGGTGCAACCGTCGGAACCGCCTTTCTGCGCGCAGTGGCTGATAAAAAATGCACAATCTGCTATGGCGCGCCCATGACCGGCACCGCCGCCCAGACTGACGACAAGATCCCCGCGATGCGCTTTGCGAAGATCATCGCGAGTACGACCTATCCGATCGTGTCGGCCTATGAGTTCGACGTTCTCCAGGAGGAGAAGGTCGTCCGCGAGCGGTGGACCAAATCGACCATCTATCTTATCGTCCAGCGCCCGCTGACCTATTTCGACAATGTCGTCATCGACGACAGTTACATCCGCTTCGAGATCGCCGATGGCGAGAAGCCGCCGCTGCCCTGCCGGATCAACCTCGTCGCCAACGGCATCAGCACGGTGGGCGAGGTCGTCGATATCGAGGTCGGCTTTCAATCCCATGAGCCAAATACTGTGCAGCCGCTGCGAAATGTCGGCGGCTTCAAGCTCTTCCGCAAGAATGGCGATTTCATCCTCTGGTGGAGCCCACAAAAGCTGCTCTACGAGATGCTGGTAAATGACCTGATCGTGGAGATTGCCGAGGGTTCAGATCCTTTCGCCTTCCTGGACTTCAAGATCCACTACATCGGCCAGAGCTTTTCGCAGAAGGTCTGGGATCGGCTGACCCGCCATAAGAAGATGCAGCGAATCCTGACCCGTGAGCGCGAGGTCAGCAACGCGCCGGAGGCGCGCGCGCCCTTTGAGATCTCGCTCATCATCCTGCAGGTGACCGGGCTCGACGATATGCCGATGGTCTTCGGCGACGCCGACCATCCCATGGCCGGCCCTGATCCGATCGTCTTCGCCCTAGACCCGGAGGACGGCGAGGCGCTGGAACGCTTCGGGAAATCGCCTGTGGAACTCGGCGACGAAGCGCTAACGCGCGAGGTCGAGGCGTATCTGATCCACCTGTTCAAGCCCGCGTATAACGAAGTTCTCTTCGACAATTACCCCCGGATCGCAGGCGGCATGCGCGACAAGGGCTATAGCTGGACCACACTCTCCCTCGACCGCTTCCCGGCTTTCCTGCACACGGATCATCATGTGATGGAGCCGTGGCGCGTGCCTGACGAGGATCAGCCGGAGCAGCCAGATCAATCCTCGTAGAATCGACCCTCGTTGATATCGCTGAACGCGCCGAGCTTCTTAAGATGCGGCCGGATCTTTGTGATCCACGCCCCCGTCGAGCGATCGACTCTAGTCTGCGAAAAGCCGAGCGCATCGAAGAATCGCGGCGCGTCGACCAAGGTGACGGGTCTGCCGAGACTGGTATAGCGGTCAGCCGTCTTGAAGGCGCCGGACCGGAACGAGGAGGTTGTGACGAACATTCCTCTGGTGAGGCCAGCCTGAACCATCGCCCCCATCAGGGACCGGATCTGCTCGGCCTCTATCCGGTTTTTCCACCGCTTGATCTGAACGCCGATCCGCGTCTCATCGTCGGCGAGAATGACGTCGATCCCACCATCGTGCGAATAGGCGGTCACCTGCGGCTCATAGCCATGGTCGCCGAAAACGCTGCCGACCGTCCGCTCGAAAAGCTGCGGATCCATCTGCAGCCGATCGTCATATTTGACCGTCAGATAGTCGCGAACCTCCTGCAAAGGCGTCTCAATATTCTTGAGGTCCAGATTCTTGAGCACGCCAAATGAGCCGAGTTCGTAGACGGCCTCGGTATGGGCATCGACCCGCTCCCGGGCTTCGCCGCGCGCGTTCCACCATCCGCAAAGCTGGCAGATGCCGACCCAGACTTCCGTGAAATAGCCGAACCGTCCATCGTCCATGTCCGGATCGAGCTGGTTGAGCGAAGCGCGGCAATAGGGGCAGGTGTCTAGAAGATAGGCGCACTCGATTTCCCCATAGGCGCATTGCGCATAATCCCAGGCTGACATTGCAGTCCCCCCCAATCGCCCAGGCACTGGTGCGCGGCTCCTATTGCGGACGACAACCATACCCGGCCTACGTCGCCGCTGCGACACCGATTCCGAAACCGATGATATGGTGGGTTGGAATTGTTGAATGATGAGGCAGCCTCAAACATCCGTTAGGGAGCCGTGACGAATAGGGTTATCGTGCCGGTGAGGATGCCGGTGAGGATGCCGGTGAGGATGCCGGTGAGGATGCCGGTGAGGATGCCGGTGAGGATGCCGGTGAGGATGCCGGTGAGGATGCCGGTGAGGATGCCGGTGAGGATGCCGGTGAGAATGCCGGTGAGGATGCCGGAGCATACAGCAACCGGAGTCGCAGCCGTGAAACTTTTTTCAGTTATTGAAATGCATGATTGGCGATCATCACCGCGACGGCAGACGCGTGCGCAGCGAGGGAAATATCGACTACTCCCGCTGCACAGGATGTCGGCGGCCCATGATGCGCGACAAAGGCCTTTGGCGTCTCGAAAGGCGCGCCGACCGGCTGAAGCGCGAGGGGTAAGTTTGCGCCAGCCGTCTATTCGGCCATCGCCGCATCTTCGACCGGCGCGGCGACATGAAGTTTACGCCGTGCCTTCGGCACTGGCGCCGCCTCGACCGCCTTCGGCTTGCGCTCAAGCCCGATCTTGACCGCCAGTGCGCTGCGCTGCGCCGCGTAGTTGGGCGCAACCATCGCGTAATCGGCGGGTAGATGGTAATGCTTGCGATATTCCTCCGGCGTCAGCCCGTGCCTGGTACGATGCCGTCGCAGCATCCGATAGAGCTTGCCGTCGATCATCGAAATGATGTTATCGGGGTTGGCGAGGCTTTTACGCGTCGTCACGGCAGGGACAAACGTCGGTGTCGAGGCTTCTGCGTTCGATGCATCGAGCGATGCCAGTGCCGAATAAATCGAGGTAATGACGCCGCCAATGTCGCCGTTGCCGACATGGTTGTTCGACACGAGTTCGCCGCAATCATTGCCGTCAACTCGGTGAGCTTCGCCGTATCTGCCATCAACGATCTCCTATGCCCCGCGCTATTGATCCATTGCGGAGCGATTTCAAGGACGGCTCTGTTGCTCGTTAGGTGAACTGAATTCGTCTCCGGGGGTGTCTCGCCGCCGGACCATTCCGCTGCTTCTGGATGGATGAGCGTTTAAGTCAAGCCCGCCGAGGGTAAACCCAGCCTCGCGTCCGCGCGTGCCGCTTGTGCAGCTTCGCTCCCTTCGGGCGCAGGCGCGGGGTGTGGCCCTCTGGCTCGTGGCCTTCCTTCGTTGCTCCCCATGAAGCCGCAGGATGGTTTGGCGGCGGACACATAAGGAGCAGATCATGACAAACGAGAAAACACTATCGGGCACCAAACCGACCCACCGCATCTACAGCAATCTAAGTATCAACCCTTAATTTAACCCCAGTGGCAGTGATATAGTTTTAGCCAAGAGCTCAATACTGAAGGCTATGACGTCATGTTCGCGAAATTTGAGCAAGCCCGAATCGCGACCCTGGACAGTCTTGGTTTGCTTGACACGCCGCCTGAGCGCGAATTCGACGCCATCGTCCAGTTGGCGCAACGCCTGACTGGTTCGAAAATCGCGTTGGTGTCGCTGATCGACAAAGATCGGCAGTGGTTCAAGGCCAAGATCGGCCTCAAGGTCAACCAGACTCCGCGCGAACTGGCATTTTGCGCGCACGCCGTCGCGGCGGACGACGTTCTGATCGTTCCCGACGCACGGCTGGACGACCGATTCCGTGATAATCCGCTGGTTACCGGCGCGCCGCATATCCGCTTCTACGCTGGCGTGCCGATTCGTGCCGGAATGCTCGAGTGTCCGTCGAAACGGCTCCCCTTAGGCACGTTGTGCGTCATCGACGATACGCCGCGCGACGTGGCGCCGGGTGACCTGAATCTTCTGATCGAATTGGCCAATCTGGTCGAAGCGCTCATCACCGCACGATCAGCCACAGCTGCGGCGGTGCGCTTCGCCGAAGAGCGCGGCAGCAATCTGCGGAAACTCGATCAGAAACATCGCCAGCTTCGCCAAGCTGAGCGGATGGCCAATATCGGATCGTGGCGGCTGACGCTCTCCGACAACAGCACCGAATGGTCCGAGCAGACCTATGCGATCCACGGCGTGCCTGCCGGCGACGGCACCGCGCTCAAGACCGCACTCGACTTCTACCCGCCGAAGGCGCGCGCCACCATTACCGACGCCCTCGAGCGCACGATCCGGACCGGGGAGCCGTTCGATGTCGAAACCGATTTCAAGACAGCCCAGGGTGAGTATCGTCGCGTCAGGAGCATCGGCGAACTCGAAGTCAACGAGGGGTGTCCTGTGGCGCTGATCGGCGTATTCCAGGACATCACGAGTCGATACCTGATGGAACAGGCGCTGCGCGACGCTGCGCACACCGACGACCTGACGCGGATCGCGAGCCGGGGACGATTCAATGAATACGTCGATGAGCGGATCGCGATCGCGATCCAGGCCGGGGAACGCTGCGCGCTACTGCTGATCGATCTCGATCATTTCAAGGCGGTGAACGACCGTCTCGGCCATCATGCCGGTGACGACGTGTTGCGCGTGATGGCATCGCGGTTGCAGGCTTCCTATCTGTCCAATTGCTTCGCGGCGCGGCTCGGCGGCGACGAGTTCGTCCTGCTCATCCCCGATCAGGCGATCCTGCGGGATCTGCCCGCGCTGCTGCGCCGCCTGCTGGCGGAACTGCAATATTCGGTCAGCGTCAAGGGACTGACTCTGCGCGTATCTGCAACGATTGGTGCATGCTGGGTTGGGGGTAATATCACGTGCCGGGGGGATGTCCTACGCAATGCCGATGTGGCGCTCTACGAAGCCAAACGCCGGCAGCGCGGTTCCGCAGTGATCGCGGGGGAGCCTGACCTCATCGTGGAAGACGAATCCGGCACCGCCGCGCTCAGACTGGTCTCGCTTTGAGGGAACCGGCGTGCGAGCGGCGCGCCGCGGGCGCGGCTGGATCTTCTCCGCGGTCTAGACGAACTCCACGTATTGGCACGGGGATCGCCACCGCGATCGACCACCGTCTGTATCACCGCTCGCAAACTTCCGGCGCAACGTGTTTGTTGCGTTGCGCATACAGGCTCGACCTTTTCAGGAGGTAGAGCCTCCGGCAAAGCCGGGATGGTTCACTTCACGATGAGGTGAATTTGGCGGGTTTTCATTTGACAAGCCTTCCACGCAAAACCCGAGCAGTAAACGCTGTTGGTACCAGTCTAGCGGCAAAGTGCTATAAATCAGCTTATGAGCCGTGAGGTCGGAGGGATGATTGCCGTCGATGATCGCGGCTTGAATATCGGGCGCGAGGTACGTCAGGCGGATCAGTCGCGCGAATTTGCTCGGTCCGAGCTTGAAGGTCTTCGCAAGCTCTGCGATCGGTTTGTCTCTGTTTGCCATTACGGCTGCTCGTGCCGCAAACGCTCGACTGATGAGATTTACGAGCTTCTTGTCGGGCGTGCCGCAAAGCGGCGGAGATGCAATTGGGAGGGTGAAGTCCCGGTGAGCGCAGATTAGATTGGCATTGACTGACAGGAGGTGTACTCGCGCTTCTATCCCGTCCGATGCGATAACGGGGTCGTTTAAAAGGTGTGTGGAAGTTAGAAGCTGTGCAATTTCTCTGCACCTCAGCAGCAGTCGAAGTTCTGTCTTCGCGACCTCAACGCGAACGAACACCGCTTCATATAGACGGCGTAGCTCATCGTTGCCCATCTGTGTCAGCCGCTTTACGACAGATTGCGACTGCGCGTTGATCTGTTGCGATTTGATATCGAAGTTGCCGAGCGTCAGGAGGGCTTTCCTGACTTGTGCGTGATCCTCAAAGAACGCGCACACTGATGTGAATGTGAGTTCTTCTACCATATCGGCGCGAACTCGTACCTTGAAAAGATACTTTTTCCGCCCGGGGGCTTTGGGCTCCGAGTCATAGTATCGATATCGCCTTTTCCCCGTTCCGCCGGTGTTGGTATACAGTGGCCGCCCAGAGTCATCCCAGATCAGGCCGTGAAGCAGATTGCGCGACACGTCCCAGGCAATACGGGGTTGCGCGCGGGCAGCGCGAAGATCCTGCGCACGATCCCATAATTCCCGATCGACGATTGGCTCGTGCTGACCTTCGTGCCACTCTTCGCCGTCCTTGATGAAGCCGATGTATAGCGGGTTCCTGAGCAGTCCGTAGATCGATCCCGCATGCATGGGGGTGCCGCCGATCCGTCGACCGCGTTTGCTGATGAAGGCTTTCGTGCAGACACCCTCCGCCTGCAGATGTTTCATGAGCTGGAAAACGCTGGGGTATTCAGCAACGCGGCGAAAGATGTCGCGCACAATCTCGGCTTCTGCGTCGTTGACGACGAGATGGCCATTGACCTTGTCGTATCCAATTGGCGGGTGCCCGTTCACGAATAGACCCTTGCGGCGCATCATTGCGAGCTTGTCTTTTATCCGGTCACTCAGCATCTCGCGCTCGAACTGCGCAAAGGTGATGAGCACGTTCAGCACCATCCGACCCATGCTCTCCGACGTGTCGAATGACTGAGTAACACTGACGAAGGAGATGCTGAATCTATTCATCGCTTCCATTAGACGCACGAAATCTGCGAGCGAGCGGGTGAGTCGGTCGATCTTGTAAAAGACAATCACGTCGATCTGGCCGGCCTCGACGTCGGCGAGCAGGCGACGGAGCGCGGGCCGATCAAGCGTTCCACCTGAATAACCTCCGTCGTCGTAACGCGTCGGCAACTCGCACCAACCCTTATGTTCGTTGCATTTGACGTATGCGGCGCAAATCTCCCGTTGTGCATCGAGAGAGTTTACATCGCGCTCGAGCCCGGCATCACTGCTCTTGCGCGTATAGATCGCGCATCGGACCCGCGGGGTTGGGCTCTGGATTGCGATTTCGATCACGGTCGCCCTCATTCTGCGGCAACCATTCTAACATAAACGTGGGGTTGAGCAAAATAGCACGCCTGTGAGAACTGCAACCTAATTCACTTCTATAAAGCGTTGTTCGGCGCTTTGGCACGTTGAAGAAGCCACCTGAAAATTGTCGTTGATTCCCGTTTGTAAGTATAGACGTAGACTCACGACAATGGTCTCTTGACGAGAGGTGGCGGACCGATTTGGGCGACGGCGGTCACCGTTTTTCGCAGGGCTTTTCATATAACGCGACTGACACCGGGCGGGTCGGCTTCCGTCGGAAGCCGACGTAAACTGGTGGAGCGGGATGGCTGCAAAGTTCCACGAAATTCCGGTAGCCGTCGACCAGATGACGTCGTCCATTTCATCTCCGGTGAATGTCCGGTCTGGGCGGAAGCTGCCGATCGCGGCGGTCAAAGCTGCCCTTCCGCAGTCGCCCCAGAGCACGAACCCGCTCCGCGGGAGGGTCGCTTGGGGTGATGTAGTGTAGTATTTGTGAGGCTTTCGGCGGGGGCGGCGTCGCCCGCCGACTGTGGAGTTCCTTCAACGGAGAGGAACTTACCATGGATGCTATTACGACCGCTGCGCCGACCCATTCGCTGCGTGAGCGGATGCTGCAGGACATGACGATGCGTGGCTTCGGGGCGCACACGCAGAACGACTATATCCGACATGTCCGGAACTTCGCCGCGTTTCTCGGCCGCCCCCCGGACACGGCCACGGTGGAAGACCTCCGGCGTTTTCAGGTTGACCAGCACGAGCGCGCCGTAGGGCCGGCCACGATCAATGGGGCCGTTTCGGCACTGCGGTTCCTCTTCGGGATAACCCTCAGGCGGCCGGAGATGGCGCTAGCGCTGGTCGTCGTTCGCTTCACACCCAAGCTGCGGGTGGTTTTGAGCGTCGAGGAGACAGCGCGGCTGATCGAGGCTGCGCCAGGCATCAAGTACAAGGCGGCCCTCAGCGTGGCCTATGGTGCGGGCCTGCGGGTTTCGGAGGTTGCCCACCTCAAGGTCGATGACATCGACAGCACCCGGATGATGATCCGCGTCGAGCAGGGCAAGGGACGCAAGGACCGCAACGCCATGCTCTCACCGCACCTGCTGGACTTGCTCCGTCAATGGTGGCGCGAAGGCAAGCGGCGCGGAGTGATGCTACCTCATGGCTGGCTGTTCCCCGGCCGCAGCGGCACGGATCCGATCTCGGCTCGCCAGTTGCACCGCGTCGTGAAGGAAGCGGCCGAGCGCGCCGACATCCACAAGCGGGTAAGCCCGCATACACTGCGCCATTCGTTTGCCACTCACCTGCTCGAGCAGGGCGTCGATATCCGGGTCATCCAGGTCTTGCTGGGACACGTGAACATCAACACGACCGGCATTTATACCCAGGTCTCGAGCAAGACGATGCGGGCGGTGGCCAGCCCGCTCGACCAGATCGTGGCCGTGATGGAAGGCAGGGCACCTCCCGGCTGAGCCCTTGCGTACCTCGCTCGAGGTCGCCGATATCTTCCGCAGCGCCGGGCCCGCCTATCGGGCTGCCCATGCCGGGCACCTGAGCCTCGGCCAGCTCAAGGTCATGACGGCGATCGAGAACTGCCGCACCGCCGCACTGGGTGGTCACGTCGAGGCCTGCGACGACTGCGGGCACTGGCGGATCGCCTACAACTCGTGCCGCAACCGGCATTGCCCCAAGTGCCAGGGCGCCGCCGCGCGCACCTGGCTGGCCGCGCGCGAGGCCGACCTGTTGCCGATCGGCTACTTCCACGTCGTGTTTACCGTGCCCGCTGAGATCGCGGATATCGCGTGGCAGAACAAGGCGGTGGTCTATGATCTGCTGTTCCGCGCGGCGGCGGACACGATGCTAGCCATCGCTGCCGATCCCAAGCACCTCGGCGCGCGGGTCGGCATCACCGCCGTGCTGCATACCTGGGGATCGGCATTGACCCACCATCCGCACGTGCACATGATCGTGCCTGGCGGTGGCATCGCGCTCGACGGCACGCGCTGGATTTCGTCGCGCCCCGCATTCCTGCTGCCGGTGCGTGTGCTGGGCGCCTTGTTCCGCCGTCTGTTCCTCACTCGCCTGTTGGCATTGTTCGATGCCGGCAAGCTGGCCTTCTTCAGCACCTTGGCTGGCCTCGCGACACGCAAGGCCTTCCTGCGGCATCTCTCGCCGATCCGGAAGAAGCGCTGGGTGGTCTATGCCAAGCCGCCCTTCGCCGGGCCGCAGGCGGTGCTGGCCTATCTCTCACGCTATACGCACCGGGTTGCCATCTCGAACCGGAGGCTCCTCGGCTTCGACGAGAACGGCGTGACGTTCCGCTATAAGGATTACCGTCGCGACGGGGCCGAACGCCAGCAGGTCATGACGCTGGCGACCGACGAGTTCATTCGCCGCTTCCTGATCCACGTCCTGCCGAGCGGCTTCCACCGCATCCGGCATTACGGCCTGCTCGCCAGTTCGACCCACAAGGACACCATGGCGCTGGCCCGCAGGCTGTTGGGCGTCGCCGCACCGGTCGAGGAGCCCGAACCCGACGAGCCGCCCGATCATCGTCCGCCATGCCCATGTTGCGGCGGGCACATGACCATCATCGACGCCTTCGCCCGCTGGTGCCAGCCCCGCGCGCCGCCATCATCGCCATCGCCAATCCGGGAGAATGCGCCATGATCCGGCATGGCTCAGCCTGCACAACGGTCGCACCCATAGTGTCCTGGCCGACGACGCAGCACATGCCTATCCCAGAAGCGAGCCGGGCAAAGGGCACATCGACCAGCAAAACCACCACCGTCCGCACTCTGACGCCGCACAAAGTCACGTTGATCCGGCCAGAACCGACACTTCCGGATCGGCATCGCTTACCCGTCCGAACCACCCAAAAGCCGCTTTACCCATAGACCAGCGCGTGGGGCCCGCGGGTTCCTGCACTGGAGGCTTTCGTACGCAAGCGCCCGAAACCCTTCACAAACTAAGACACTCGGCCTAGCTTGCCCCAACGACCGGTGCCGACAGGAGCAGCCGTTCAAGTCTTATGACCCTGCCGGAAAGGAGGCGACCACTCCCGGCCATTCAGCAGATCGCAACAGCATATTGAAAATGGCCATCTCAACGAGGCGCAGCAGTCCTGTTTCTCCATCTCGGACTGGTCGTTTCGGGAAAACTCGATCGGGAACAGGTTTCGGGAAAGCGGCTCGACCGGAGGTGCCGGGAGACCCAATCCGACGCCGGTTGTCCCGTTGAACTTTCCTTATCGGGATCATACCCGCAGCGGGCCAATTGTTGAAGGCGGCGCAATTTTGCAGCCGCTAGCCAACTTGTCGAACCCGCGGCCCGCTGCTTAGCTCTGTGGCATGAGAAGCTTGATAATAGCGGCGCCAGCCGCAGCGATGATGCTCACGCTCACAGGGGCAGCGGACGCCCCTGATTGGGCTTCTGCGCTCAGGCAGGACGCTCAGGCTTTCCATGACGACATAGCGACGAACCACCCGGGGATGGTTGATACGGCAAACCCCCGGTTCGCCAGCAAAAACGATCGGCAACTCGCGCTGGCGGTGCAACGCGCTCGACGAACGCGCGAATACGCAGGGTACTGGTTCGCCCTGCGCGCCTATGCCGCCGCATTCGATGATGGACACCTTGAGTTTGGGGCAGGGCGAGACCAGGTGCAGCCGCAGCTTCCGACCCGCTGGCCCGGCTTCCTTACAGCGATTGACGACGACGGGCGACAGCGCGTGGCCACGCACGTCGATTGGTCGAGACTTCCTATCGGTGCGGAGCTGATCGAATGCGACGGGCGATCGGCCGATGCTCTCGCTAAAACAAATGTCGGGGCATTCAGCGGCCGATGGTTTTTACGGGCCGTTCGCATGGAGGAAGGAGGCAGGCTGTTCCTCGACCAAGGGAATCCTTGGGTAACCCGCCCGTCCATCTGTACTTTCCTTGTGGAAACCCGCCGACGATCAGTGAAGCTGGACTGGAGAATTATCGACCCTGCCGAGCGCGATCGACATCTGGCGAGAACCTTCAGCCGAGCCGCTGAACCGATCGGCATGCGGACGCTCCCTGATAACTCGCTGTGGATCACGCTCAGCGATTTCAAAGGCGATCCGGAAGGCCCTGCGGCAAAGGCGCTTGTGCCCTTGATCGCCCGTCTAACAGCATCTCCTGAAAGCTTGCGTAATGCCCGAGCGATCGTGCTCGACTTGCGTGGCAACCATGGCGGATCTTCAGACTGGAGCCGGCAGATCGCGCGTCTCATCTGGGGCAAACCGGCAGTCGATGCTGTCAATTTGGGATCGGATGCCGTCGAGTGGCGAGCTTCATCCTCAAATATCGCTACGCTCAAGCAGTTTGCCGCTTCGCTCGATGCCTCCAGCAACAGCTCGCCGGAAGTGCGCGGCTGGCTGGGGGAAACAATAGCGGGAATGGAGCTGGCTCGAATGTCAGGCAAGCCGGTATGGGCGAACGTCAGCGCGGCTAAGCGGAATTCTGTCTCGGATAGATCTATCCCTACGCTCGGGCGTCCCGTACTCATGATTACCGACCCCGGCTGTGGCTCCGCTTGCCTCGACGCGGCCGACCTCTGGCTTGCGCTTGGTGCCATCCATGTTGGGCAACAGACATCCGCAGACACGGTCTATATGGACGCTCGTAAAGACACTCTGCCGAGCGGCTTTGGTCGCGTTGTGCTGCCAATGAAAGTCTATCGAGGACGAAAGCGCGGCAGCAATGTGCCACTCACGCCTTCCTATGTGTTCCGGGGGTCGCTTGCCGACACTCAAAGCCTTGAGCGATGGGTGTCTGAGATCATTAATCGACTCTCCTCTACCCGCTCAGCCAATATGCTGTCACGTTAAATGGCAAAGCGCGATGACCAGCGAAGCCGCTACATAACGCTGGAAAGCGCCTCGTCATTGAGCGACGATCCCTCGATCTGGTTGGCGTGCATCACGGCTTGGTCGTCCCGGTCCTGGCGGGATCAAGGTAGTTACGCTCTGGAGCTACACCGGACGTGCAACACAGCGCTCAGCGATTACGGCGTGATCTTCCGGAAGGTCACGCTCCTCCTATAGGCTGTTCGACCGGAGGGTTCGATCGCGCTATTGAGTGGCAACCGACAGAGGAGGGCGCATATGAGGTATCCCGCAATGTCAGCGTGGCTTCTGCTGGTCTCGGGCGTGGCGTTGGCAAATGCTCCGCCTACGCATGCACAAGATCGCACGTCGTCGAGCCCGAGCTTCGCTTGCAGACCGCAGCAGAGTGTTGTCGCATCGACGGTTTGTCGAAGTCGTTCACTCGCGGCGGCAGACCGGGAGATGGCGGCTCTCTATGCCGCCAATCGCGTCAGCGCCTTTGGCGAGGGCGAATCGAACCAACGGGACGGCCAGCGCCGGACGCTCAGGGCCATGGAAGATTGCGCGACACCGTCTGGTAAGGCGACGATCGACGAATGCCTGCGAGCGACTTACGACACCCGTAACTACGCACTGGCGATCGGCGCCGTGATGCGCGCGCCCGAGCTTGCGCTTCCTGTGGTCCGGCGCCTCGATCCGGCGTTCGCGCCAGTGCTGGAAGCCATCGTCCTGTGGGCGTCCGAACCTGAAGACACCGACTGGTCCTCTCCGTCCCACACCGGACGACGATCTCGCATCCTCACCCTACTCAGGCCGGTTTTGAGTAATCTGCTGAACGGGGAAAATTCGGCGTTCGGCCGCGATATGCTCGATGATGCTACCGGCGCGGGTGTCGTAACGGAGGTGGAGGATTTGCTGGTATCGCCTGACAGGCTGGTGGGCTTTCTCGACGTGCTCGGACCGCTGCTGCCGGATGGCGGCGGCGTAGGCGTCCGCCAGATTCCCTGCGCAGCGATCGTAGGTCATCCAAAACTGCTAGGCGCGACCGCCTCCATTTATGGCGATCAGGGAGACAATCGGGTATTTAATACCGATTGCGAAGCGGGCCTGCCGCCGCTGCCGGCGTTTTCAGCACTGGTTAAAAAGCTGAGCGCAGCTTGGCCGGGTTGCGAAGGAACCATCCGCTACGCCGCTTATCGCAAATACGAGGTGAGCATCGATACTGCCCGATTTGGAAGAACCCCGCATGACGCGAAGCTCGAGCTACCTGCGCGTGATGGCGTTTCGACCAAGAATGTCGCGGCCGCACGGGCTGAGTTGGTGGTTTATTACACCCGCTATCTTCGCAAGGCACGGCCTCAAGCTCTACAAATGGCAGTCGATGCGCTCGGCGCGATCCTTACCACGGCCGGTCAATGCGAATGAGTGCATTCAAGCCCACGCCTTGTAACATCTGGACCGAACGAGCGCAGCGCTGTTGAACGTCTCTACCATGAGGAAACAAGCCGAAATGACTGCTATCTAGGGTTAGGATGGTAGCCTCGCGCGACCGGTTCGTGCCAGATGCGGATTCCGACGATCGCGCGCAGGCATTCCGATTTGATGCCGCGCAGCGTTCCGATCTGATGGCGCGCAGTTGAAGCGGCTGATCGTTGGTCGTGGATGTCACCTAATGTTGGCGTCTTGGTCAAGCGGCTGCAGCTGCGGGCCGACGCATGGATTCACCCTCGAGTTCGATTCGGTGTGCATTGTGAACGAGGCGGTCCAGAATCGCGTCGGCGTAGGTCGGATCACCGAACGTTTCATGATGCCGTTCTCCTTGAAGGGGTCGTCCGTCGCACCTGCGCCTTGAGCGGGCCGATCTCCTCATCGACCAAGTCGATCTGCCACGGCTGACCTTTTGCCAACTGGCGGCCGTGAAGTCGGCCTTTGTTGAGCCATTTGAACACGGTTTGCGCAGTGACGCCAAGCATATCCGCCGCACCCTGGATCGAGTAGCTGCCATCTGGCCATCGTGGCGGATTGCATTCGACGCCATTGATCTTGGCTGTCGGGATATCCCACCGTTTTCGCAAAAGATGAATCGTGCCGTTATCGAATGCACCACCACGACTGTTTCGCAATCCCTCGTTATTGAGGACGGCAGCGATTTGGGCATCCATGCAGCCCTGGGCGTTGAGTTCACGGACACGCTTCTCGATCTGTTCGGACTGCGCGGCGTCGGCATAGGATTGCGTGCGCCGCATCAGCCAATGCTCGGTCGCGGCGCCGGTTTGCCAGAGGATGCGGATCCAGACCATGCCTTTGGCGCGGCGCTGGTCGACGATCACCTCGTCGATTACCAGGCGCAGCATTGCCTTACGGTCGGCGTTGCCGAGTGTCTCCCACAGCCGAGGCAGGTCGATACCGAACGCCGCAATGCGGGCGCGTTCCTCGGTGCTGAGCGTGCTTGCCTGTTCGGTCTTCCATCGTTGATAGTCCTGCTCGATCCGCTCGGCATCGCGCAGCTTGTCCTCCCAGATGCTTTCGAGTGAGCGCGCCACCAGGCGGTTTTCGGGCTCGACCGCGTCATACTGCCGACGAGCCCGCTCTGTCTCATATGTCGCCCGCTCACGCTTCAGCGCCCATTGCCGATCGAGCGCGTGCGCATCGGTATTGATCTCGTCCAGCGCCGCCAGCGTCACGGCGAGTTGGTCCGGCGCCAGCGCGGCGAGGAACAGGCGCTCGACTTCGGCCTCTACCCTTGGGGCGCGAACCTCCTGGCAATATTCGCCAGCTCCCAGGTCGCGGTCCCCGCGACAGCGATAGACCGGGAAGTCGCTTTCGGGACCGGAGTAGTTGAGCGCCATGCGCCGAGCGCAACTGCCGCATATCACGATGCCCTGGAGGAGGGCTCGACCCCGACGGGGGGCGCCGCGATGACCGACCCGGAAGTTGCCGACATTGTCCGCCAGGCGATCGTTGATGGTCATATACTCCTCCCAGCCGATATAACCCGGGTGCGCGTCCTTGATGCAGACCTCCCATTGCTCGCGCGGAACCGCTTTGGTGGGATGCGCCGTTCCCAGGCTGCGTCGTTCCGGCGCCGCGCATCTGCGGCCATAGACATATGCTCCGGCATAAGCCGGGTTCTTGAGGATGGTACGCACGCGTGCGTCATTGGCGTCGCGCCAGACCACCGCGTGCGGAGCCGGTCCGCGAAGCGGACGAACAGGGAGTGCCAGATCCGCTTTGCGCAGGTAACGCACGACGGCTTTTGCGCTTCCCAACCCGCAGAAGCTGTCGAACACCAGCCGGATCCGTTCCTGTACCTCAGCGTCAGGATTGAGCATGATACCTCCGCCGGCTGCCTGCGCCAGCCCGGCCGGCAAGGGCATGCGCAGCTCGCCGCGTGCCGCCTTTTGGCGTTCGCCCTGATGCAACCGCATGCGGATTTGATGAAGCTCGGCCTCGCTCATGATCCCAGACAAGCCCAGCAGCAGCCGGTCGTGGTAGACGGCGGGATCGTAAAGCCGTTCGCTGTCGGCGATCAGGACACTGAACATCGAGCACAACTGGAGCAACTGATGCCAATCGCTATTGTTGCGCGCCAGGCGTGAAGCATCATAGCTGAGTACGAGCCCAGCATGACCCAACCCAACTTCGGCTATCAGCCGCTGGAACCCATGACGATGCTGCGCCTCGGCACCGGATTTGCCGAGATCGTCATCAATGACTTCGACGCGTTCACGCGGCCAGCCCAGACCCAGTGCACGGTCGACCAACCGATACTGCAGCGCCGTGCTCTCCTGGTGATACCGGATCTGGCCGACGCTCGATTGGCGGACATAGACATATGCCAGCTTCGCGCGATGGACCGCGTTGATCGGGTCACCTGACGAAAGGGATCTCAGCATTGTCGTCACCGGCGCGGCGGTCGTGCAGTGTCTGGCGCAGCGCACGGGCAATCTGCGTAGCCAGTCGTCGTCGGATCTGCTCCGGCAGATGGGTCCAAAGCTGCGGCGGGATCGATAATGCCGTCCGCGACGTCATCTTCGCCATTACGCTTTTCCTCCTCAAGGCGCCGCGACAACGCCTCGGCATGATTGACGACTCGCAGAAGGATGCGGCCTGAGATCAGCGGAGGCGATTTCGAGTCAGTCAGAGGCTGCGCCAGATCGGTCAGAGCACGACGAATGTTGCGGCGACTGCCGTTCGGCACCCGCACCGTCACCCAGGTCGGCCCTCGATCGGAGTCGAACTGGAGGAGCTCAAGCCGTTGTCCAAACAGTGCGTGGCGGCGCGACGTGACGGTCACATAAGAGATAGGCCGATCGATATCAGGGGTATTGCCCGATGTTGGGCTCGTTTATGGTCTGATGCCAGCGGGCCACGGGAAGCTGGCTGGTGACGAGCGTGGAACGCTGACCGTAACGGTCCTCGAGGATTTCGAGGAGATGATGCCGGGCGTTGCCGTCGAGTGGTTGAAGACCCCAGTCGTCCAGGATCAGTAGCTCCACCCGAGCAAGGCTCTTCATCCGGGCGGCGATACGGCCGTCTCCCTTGGCCAGCGTCAGTTCGTCGATCAGGCGCGGCAACCGGGTGTACAGAGCCGAACGGTTATCGCGGCAAGCCTTGTGGCCGATCGCACAGGCCAACCAACTTTTGCCGATGCCGGTCGGGCCGATGATGGCCAGGTTTTCGTGCTTGGAGATCCATTCCCCGGCCAGCAGCGTTTCGAAGAGCCGGCGATCAAGGCTGCGGCGCGTTCGATAATCAACATCCTCAGGCACGGCGCGATGCCGCAGTTTCGCGTGACGCAGGCGCAGAGCGAGGCGTGCGGATTCCGACGATGCCGCCCGTCTATTCCGAGATGATCGCGCCCAGCGTTCCGGGATGATCGCGCCCACCTGAAGGGTCGTTTGGTCGACAGTGTGTGGTTGGCATTTTTGGCGGTGGAACGTCAACCTGCGGCGGTCGGCTTTGACCGGCGCAAGGAGTCGCCGGTGAGTTCGATACGGTGGGCATTGTGAAGGAGCCGATCCAGGATCGCGTCGGCGTAGGTGGCGTCACCGATGGCGCGGTGCCAGGACGCGATGTCGAGCTGGCTGGTGACGATGGTGGATTTACGTCCGTAGCGGTCCTCGAGGATTTCGAGGAGATCGTGGCGGGCCTGAGCGTCGAGCGGCTGAAGTCCCCAGTCGTCCAGGATCAGGAGCTCGACCTGGCCAAGGCTCTTGAGCTTGCGCGCGATGCGACCATCGCCGCGCGACAGCGCCAGGTCGTCAAGCAGGCGCGGGAACCGGGTATAGAGGACCGAACGATTGTCGCGGCAGGCCTTGTGGCCGATCGCACAGGCAAGCCAGCTCTTGCCGATCCCGGTCGGGCCGCACAGCGCTAGATTGTCGTGTGCGTCGATCCAGTCGCCCTTCAGCAGCTTTTCAACGAGCCGGCGGTCCAGCCCACGCGCGCTACGATAATCGATGTCCTCGGGGGCGGCATTGTGCCGGAGCCTGGCGTGGCGCAGCCGCGCGCCGAGCCGCTTGTCGTGGCGATGGACGATCTCTCGGTCGAGCAGCAGACCGAGCCATTCGGCGTGCGCGAGTTGCGGCGTATCGCCGTGCTTGCCGAGTTCGCCGAACGCTTTGGCCATTCCGTACAGGCCAAGGGCATGGAGTTGGTCGAGAGTAGGATGGGTCAGCACGACAGGTCTCCTCAGTGGTAGTAGCTGGAACCGCGGATGTTGGGATGGTCGATGCCCGCTTCGTCCGGCGCGCGGGGCTCGTGCAGCGGCTGGCCGTCGAGCTTCTTCTCGAGGATGGATTTCACCGATCCGTAATTGCGCACGCCGATCTCGAGTGCGCGTAGCGCCGCGGCATCGAGGCGGGCGGCGCCGTAGGCTCGTGCCAGCCGCAAGATCCCCAGGCACGACCGATACCCCTGTTCGGGATGCGGGCGATCCTGGAGGATCATCTCGCACAGCAGTTTCACCGAAGGGCCAAGCCCCGCCGCCTCCGCGACGATCCGCTCGATCGTCCAGTCCGCGTAGCGCCGGTGGCTTGAGGGCATGTGATCGTTGATCGTGGTGTGGCGGCCATTGCCGGAGCCGCGCATGTGCGCCGCGATCCGTTCGCCAGCAGCGAAGATCTCGATGGTTCGTGCCGTCAGCCGCACCTCGACCGCCGCACGGACGTGGCGATAGGGCACCGAGTAGAAGTGCTTCTCGACCTCGACATGATAATCGAGCCCGACCCGGGCTCGGCGCCACTGCGCCAGAACATAGGCCGTCGCCGGCAGCGACTTCAGGTGTGGTGCGTCGATCTCTTCGAACAGCTGGCGGCGCGTCCGCCCGAACCGCCGCAACACACGCTCGTCATTGAGGCGCGCGAGCAGGTCGGCGATCGCGGCATTCAATTCGCCCAGCCCATACCAGACCCGGTGGCGAAGCCGCCCCAGCAGCCACCGCTCGATGATGCCGACGCAGGCCTCGACCTTCGCTTTATCGCGCGGGCGATACGGCCGCGCCGGCAGCACAGCGGTGTCGTAATGCGCCGCGAGTTCGGCATAGCTGCGGTTGACCTGCGGATCGTACAGGCACGCCTTGATCACCGCGACTTTGGCGTTGTCAGGCACCAGCAGGCGAGCGGCACCGCCAAAGAACGCGAACGCCCGCACGTGCGCGTCGCTCCAGTCCTGCAGCGTCTCGCTCCACGTCGCGAACGCGAACGACAGGCTTGATGCCGCCATCACCGCCACGAAGATGTGCGCGTCGCGGATTTCCCCGGTCAGCCGGTCCACCACCACCGGCACCGTGTCGCCGGCATAATCGACGAACATCCGGTCGCCGCCGATGTGGTTCTGCCGCATCGTCACCGGCAGTCGAGCTTCCCAGCCGCGATACAGTTCGCAGAACCGACTGTAGCGATAGCCGTCGGGATGAAGCTCGATATACTCGTCCCAAAGCACCTGCAGCGTCACGTGCTTGCGCTTGAGCTCTCGGTTCACTGCCGCCCAGTCAGGCTCCGCGCGCCGTCGATGACCCTGCTTCGACCCCGCCGGACCATACAGACGGCTCTCCAGCGCCGTATCGTTCAACCCCGGTGGCAGCGGCCATTCCATGCCCGACGCATCGAACCGACGCACCGTCTCCCGCACCGTCGAGGCCGCCACGCCGAGCTGGCGGGCAACCGCACGGGCCGGCATGTCCGCGTCACGGATCAGCCTCAATATCTCGCGTACACGACGCATGCTCAGTCTCTCCGTCGGCATCGGACCTCCCCAAAAGGAGCGATCCTCGACGACCGAAACTGACCTTCCAAACACCGCACCGGGTGGGCGGCATCATTCCGGAATGATGGGCGGCATCATCTCGGAACGGTGGGCGGCATCAAATCGGAATGCCGGGCGACATCATCTCGGAATGATGGGCGCGATCACCCCGGAATCCGCAAGGCGCCTGTCATTTCGGTATGTGGCCTCCTGGTCGAGTAGCAGCGCCAGCCATTCGGCATGGCTGAGGCTCGCCGCGTCATCGTTGCCTTCCATCTCGGCAAAGGCCTTGGCCATGCCGGCGAGGCCGAGGTGGCCCAGAAGGTCCAGAGTGGGATTCTTCAGCATTCTTGCTCCTTCAGTTGTAATAGCTTGAGCCGCGGATGTTGGAGTGGATGATCGGCTCTTGCTCAGGGGATTGGGGAACGGGCACCTGGTCGAGGCCCTTCTCGAGGATCGATTTGACCGATGGATAATTGCGCGCCTGGATTTCCAGCGCGCGCAGCGCCGCGGCTTCGAGCCGCTGGGCACCGAAGCGTTTCTCGAGCCCGATAATGCCCAAGCATGACCGGTAGCCCTGTTCGGGATGGGGTTTTGCCTCGATGACCTTCTCCACCAGCAAGGACAGCATCGGCCCGATCCGGCTTGCCTCTTCGCGGATCTTGGCCGGCGTCCATTCGCCGTAGCGCCGATGGCTGGAGGGCATGTGCTCGGGGACGGTGGTGTGTCTGCCATTCCCGCTTCCGCGCATGTGCACGGCGATACGCTCGCCTCCCAGGAAGATCTCGACGGGTGCAGAATTCGCGGTACCACCAAAAAGCACCGAATCCCGTCGATTCTGGCTTGACGATGGTGACCCCTACGGGAATCGAACTGAGGAAACGAAACCAGTCGCTGAACAGGCGGTTTCAATGACGCCTTAGCGATGGGCACGCAACGTACATGCAGCCGGCCCAACATACCTACTGCGGTGAACAAATTGCTCGTGATTCGATTGCAAGCTACGCTCGGTTCTGAAACTTCCCGTTAATCACTTTGCCGCCGGCGCGAAGCTGATCAAGATAGTCCGACCACCACTGCGCCATCTTCACGCGCTCAGCCCAGTGCGCTCCCCGATGATAAGCGGCCCTCACTTTGTCGTTCTCGCCGTGCGCAAGAGCGCGCTCGATCGCGTCCGGGTGCCAGAGGCCGGATTCGTTAAGCAGCGTGCTGGCAGTAGCGCGGAAACCGTGGCTGGTCATCTGGTCGTGCTCGTAACCTAGCCGACGCAGCGCGATGTTGAGGGTGTTCTCGCAGATTGAGCGCTTCGTTGTGTGCAGTGCCGGAAACAAGAATTCCCCCGGCCGACTGAGCGACCGCAGTTCCTGCAGAAGATAGAGCGATTGGCGCGAGAGCGGCACAGCATGAGCCTGCTTCATCTTCATGCGTTCGGCGGGAATGCGCCAGACCTTGTCGGCGAAATCGATCTCGCTCCACTTGCCCTGTCGCAGTTCTCCGGGCCGCAGGAAGACGTGCGGTGCAAGGCGCAACGCGAATCGCGTTTCGGGCCGACCGTTGTAATCCTCGATCGCGCGCAGAAGCTCGCCGACCTTCAGCGGCTCGACGATCGCTGCATGATGCTTGACGCGCGGCACGGTCAGGGCGCCTCGCAGAATATCGGCGGGATTGCGATCGACGCGCAGCGTTGCAAAGCCGTAGCGGAACACGCGACCGGTAAACGAACGCAAGCGCAGCGCTGTTTCGTGATGGCCCCGACGCTCAACGCGCTTCAGTACGTCCAGCAATTCGTGGGGCGTGATCGCAGCGATCGGGCGCTTGGCGATCCCGTCGAGCAGTTCGAGAAACCAGCGGGCCTTCTTGATGGTGGCAGGGGATTTCCCCTCCCGCTCCATCTTCTGGATGAACTCCTCGGCGACCAGCGTGAACGTGGTTGCGGCGGCGAGTTCGTCCTTGAGTCGACGCTGCCGCTTCTCCTCGACCGGATCGACCCCGTCGACGATCTCGGCGCGTAGTTCGTCCCGCTTCTTGCGAGCGTCCTTGAGCGAAACCTCCGGGAACGTGCCAAGTGACATTTTGCGCTCGACGCCGAGCATCTTGTAGCGAAACCGCCAGAGGAGGGCGCCGGTCGGCTGGACCAAAAGAAACAGCCCGTCGGAGTCGGGAACCTTGAACGGACGCGCTGCGGGTTTGAGCGCACGGATCTGAACGGTCGTCAGCACGGTGGACCACGCCTCCTCAAAATCTCGTGGTCCACCGATTCGTGGTCCACTTTGAGTGATCCTTAGCGGAACAAAGTGAGATTTCGCGGGATCAACAGGAGGCAATATACCGCAGGTTTCTGCGGTTTTCTACAATGTTCTCAATGTGTTCTGGTGCCGCTTACAGGACTCGAACCTGTGACCCCCGCATTACGAATGCGATGCTCTACCAACTGAGCTAAAGCGGCATCTTCGCGGCCGGCGATATCGATCGTCGGTCGTGAGGGCGGGCGCTTATCAGGCGGAATGTGGCGTGGCAAGCGCAGGATTGCGCAAATTGCCCGCCACGCCGATTTACGCGGCGTTTACCAAGGCGGATGCACAACCACTTGGGAAACGGGATTCGAGGGCGAATCGCACGAAGGGTCAAATGGCGCATGGATGATGTTCGCGGGCTCGAGGCCGACCGGAACGAAGCGGGGGATGTCGACGCGCGCGCTGGCGCTGTCGATGGGCCGCGACTCGATATTGGTACCGACGAACGGCGCATGCATGTGCGTGCCTACAACCATTGGGTCTCGCTGTTGCGCGGGCGTGCGTATCCGGCGATCGATGATCTCGATCTTGCCGATATGACCGATTTCGGGCCGAACGGCGTGTTGCTCGATTTCTCGACGGGCGTCGAAAACCCCGCGATCTCGTTCGTCGGCCGGGCCTTGCGCGAGGAATGCGCGATCGACACGTCCATCACGCACATCTCGCAGGTCCCGAGCCGTTCCTTGCTGTCGCGGTTGACTGACCATTATCTCCAGATCATCGCCAATACCGCGCCGATCGGTTTTGAGGCCGAGTTCGTCAATGCGCGAGGGCACAACACATTGTATCGCGGCATCCTGATGCCGTTTTCCTCGCATGGCGAATCGATCGACTACATCTACGGCGTCATCAACTGGAAGGAACTGGTCGACGACGTGACTCAGGCTAGGCTCGATGACGAACTCGCGGTTGCGGTTCGCTGCGGGCCGACGCGTGGCGCGGCGATCGCATGGGCGGATGGACCGCGCGGCGGGCTCGACGCGGATTTGCTTCCCTCGACGGAGTCTGTCGGTGCGACAGTGTTCGACCGCCTCGCGCGTGCGCGCAAGAGCGCCGAAGCGGTGCGGGCTGCCGAGGCGAATGCACGCGACGCGCTCTACCGGGTGCTTGATCGTGCCTATGCACTCGCGGCGGCGGCCAATGCCGATCCGCACGGTTATGAGGCTTTGCTGGAAAACGCGGGCGTCCCACTCCATCTGCGGGCGCCGATGTTGCCGGTGGTCGAACTCGTCTTCGGCACCGGCTACGACAAGAGCCGGCTGACCGACTATGCGGCGGTGCTCGCCTACGCACATCGCAGCGGTATCGCGAGCGATGGGCTGCGGGCTTTTCTCGAACAGGCCGAGGGCGGTATCGACGGCATCGTCAGCGCGGAGCGCGGTGCGCGCGCCGATCCGGCCTGACTCACGCGCGGCGTTGCACCGGGTCGCCCTATTATTCCGGATGTTCCCCGACGATCCTGTGCTGCTTAATCAGGCAGACCGCCAGAGAAGTGCCTAATTTTTCTGCATGAGGGGCGCCGCTATAGGGTGCCGCAATCCAATCCGCGCCCTATAGAGTTTGGAAACGAACACGCATGGGACGAGGCATGGCAAAGACGACGCAGAAACCGCTGGCGGAGGCGCTCGCCGCCCGATTGACCAAGAGCGCGCTGCCCGGCGAGTTGCAGGGATTCGACAAGACTGCCTGCAAGGAGGCGGCGGCGTTCGTCGCGGCAACGGGCGCGAAGCGGCGTTCCGGTACGCCGGTGCTCGCGCTGGAGCCGCTCGCCGCGACCGATCCGCGCCGCCGCATGCGCCTTGCCATCGTCAACGACGACATGCCCTTCTTGGTCGATTCGATCGCGGCAGTGATCGGCGCGCATGACGTCGCGATCGATCGCATCATCCATCCCGTGATCGGCGCGACGCGCGATGCCGAGGGCAATCTCATCGCGATCGGCGATGCCGGGGCGGGCGGCACGTCCGAATCGATGATCTATCTCGAACTGGAACGCGCCGATGCGCGCGACCGGCGCGAGCTGATCGCGGCGCTCGAACACAGCCTCGCCGACGTGCGCGCGGCAGTACACGATTGGGATGCGTTGCAGGCGGCGATGGCCGCCGATGCGGACATGCTCGGCGACAGCGAGGGCGGGGCGCTGCTGCGCTGGTTCCTTGATCGCAACTTCACCTTGCTCGCGCATGAGTTGTGGCACGATGGCCTGGTCTCCGCGCTCGGCATTGCGCGCAATGGCCATGCCGTGCCGATTCTCGCGGAGACCTCGCGCGATCTGGCGATGGCGTGGTTCGTCAAGGGTGGCGAAGCGCCGCTCCTGCTCAAATCCAACCAGATTTCGGCGGTGCATCGTCAGGTGCCGCTCGATCTCGCGCTGGTGCCGGTGCTGAGCGATGGCAAGGTGGTGGGCCTCTCGATCCACGCCGGGCTGTGGACGAGCGGCGCGGTCGCCTCGCCCCCGCAGGAGGTGCCGGTGCTGCGCACGCGGCTTGCGGCGCTGGAGAAGAAATTCGGCTTCGATCCCAAGGGCCACGCCGGCAAGGCGCTGACGCACGCGCTCGCTTCGCTGCCGCACGACCTCGCGACCGGATTCGCGCCCGAGGCGCTTGAAGAACTCGCGCTCACGGCCATGTCGCTTGCCGATCGGCCGCGCCCCAAGCTGGTGCTGGTGCGCAGCATCCTTGGCCGGCATCTGTTCGCGTTCGTGTGGCTGCCCCGTGACGACCTCACCACCGGACGGCGAGTCGCGATCGGCGAATTGCTGGTCGAGGCGGCGAACGGCAGCCTGCTCAACTGGGCGATCGCGATGGACGGCGTGACCGCGCTGATGCGCTACACGCTCGATCTGCGCGGGGCGGGCGTGATGCCCGACGCGGCCGCGCTCGACGCGCGGATCGCGCGGATGGTGCGCGGCTGGGCGCCGGCGGTTGAGGCGGCGCTGGGCGAACAGGTCGAGCCGGCGCGCGCGACGCGGCTGGCGCTGCGCTACGCGGCGAGCTTCCCACAGGGGTATCGCAACGCCAAGCCGCCCGAGGACGCGGCGAGCGATATCGTTCGCCTCGCGCGCCTCGAAACGCCCGACGCGCGATCCGTGCGGCTGTACCGGGATGCCGCCGGCGCGCTTCGGCTCAACATCTACCGGCAGGGCGGCGCGCTGGCCTTGTCTGATGCGGTGCCAGTGCTGGAGAATTTCGGCTTCCGAGTGATCGAGGAACAGCCGACCGCGCTCAGCGACGAGAGCCGGAGCTTCGTCCACGAGTTCCTCGTTGAGGCGGCGGGCGATCCGCTGGCCGGCGACGTAGCGGTGCTGGAAGAGGCGATCCGCGCCGTGCTGGAGGGCGCGGCGGAGAACGACGCATTCAACCGGCTGATCGTCGAGGCCGGCGTCGCGCCGCGTTCGGTGGTGCTGCTGCGCGCCTGGTTCCGCTATCTGCGCCAGGCGGGGCTCACTTACGGCCTCGCCACCGTGTCGGATGCGCTGCGGCGCGCGCCCAGGGTAGCGGCGGCGCTGATCGAACGCTTCGACGCCGCGCATGACCCCGCGCGCAAGCGCCGCGACGTGGCCGCGGCCGATGCGGCGATCGAGCGCGGCCTCGATGCGGTCTCCGCGATCGACGACGATCGCATCCTGCGCGCGCTGCGCAGCGTGATCGCCGCGACGTTGCGCACCAACGCCTTTGCCCCAGCCGGGCAGGCGGCGCTTGCGTTCAAGCTCGACAGCCACGCCATTCCCGGTTTGCCAGCGCCGCTGCCGTGGCGCGAGATCTGGGTCTATTCTCCGCGTATCGAAGGCATTCACCTCCGCGCCGGCCCGGTCGCGCGGGGCGGCTTGCGCTGGTCGGACCGGCGTGACGACTTCCGCACGGAAATCCTCGGGCTGATGAAGGCGCAGCGCGTCAAGAACGCGGTGATCGTGCCGACCGGGGCCAAGGGCGGCTTCTACCCCAAACAACTGCCCGCGCCATCGAACCGCGACGCGTGGCTGGCCGAGGGCACCGAGAGCTACCGCGTGTTCATCCGCGCGCTGCTCTCCATCACCGACAACATCGTCGAGGGGGCGGTGACTCATCCCGTCGACGTCGTCGTGCATGACGGTGATGATCCCTATTTCGTCGTCGCCGCCGACAAGGGCACCGCGACCTTCTCGGACGTCGCAAATGCAATCGCGATCGAACATGGCTTCTGGCTCGGCGATGCCTTCGCCAGCGGTGGTTCGGTTGGATACGATCACAAGGCGATGGCGATCACCGCGCGCGGCGCGTGGCTCTCGGTGCAGCGCCACTTTGCCGAAAAGGGTGTCGATGTGCAGACCCAGCCGATCCGGGTGGTCGGCTGTGGCGATATGTCGGGCGACGTGTTCGGCAACGGTATGCTGTTGTCCAAAACGCTCAAGATCGTCGCGGCGTTCGACCACCGCCATATCTTCCTCGATCCCGATCCCGATCCGGCGGCAAGCTGGGACGAGCGCGCGCGCATGTTCACGCTGCCGCGCTCGTCCTGGGCTGACTATGATGCGAGCCTGATCTCCAAGGGCGGCGGCGTGTTCCCGCGCACCGACAAGGTCATCAAGCTTTCCAAGCAGATTCGCGCGGTGCTCGGTGTCGACGCGGCGGAGATGGAGCCGGGTGCGTTGATCTCGGCGATCCTGAAAGCGCCGGTCGATCTGCTGTGGTTCGGTGGCATCGGCACGTATGTGAAAGCGGCCGCCGAAAACAACATCCAGGTCGGCGATCCCGCCAACGACCGGCTGCGCGTCGATGCCGAACAGGTTCGCGCGACGGCGATCGGCGAGGGCGCCAATCTCGGCGTGACGCAAGCGGGCCGCATCGCCTTCGCGCTCAGGGGCGGACGGATCAACACCGACTTCATCGACAATTCGGCAGGAGTCGATTGCTCGGACAACGAGGTCAACATCAAGATAGCGCTCAACCGCGAGATGATCGCAGGGCGGCTCGCCTATGAGAAGCGCAACACGTTGCTCGCGTCGATGACCGACGACGTCGCGCATATCGTGCTTGAGGATAACCGCCTTCAGACGCTGGCGCTGTCGATTGCCGAGGGCGCGGGGCCGCGCGACGTGCCGAGCTATGTGCGGCTGATCGAGATTTTCGAGGCCAGCGGCAGCCTCGATCGTGCGGTCGAGGGGCTTGCGGCGAACGACATCCTCCTGCGCCGTGCGCAGGAGGGGCTGGGGCTGGCCCGCCCTGAACTGGCGGTGCTGTTGGCGACCGCCAAGCTCGCGCTGCAAGCAGCGATCGAACACGGCACGCTCGGGCAGGATGCCGACCTTGCGCCCTATCTGCATGCCGCCTTCCCGCCGGCGATGCGCAAGAAATACAAGACCGCGATCGACCAGCACCGCCTGCGCGGCGAAATCGTCGCGACCAAGCTCGCCAACCGCATCATCAACCGGCTTGGCATGCTCCACCCGTTCGAACTGGCCGAGGAGGAGGGCGCGGCGCTCTCCGATATCGCCGCGATGTTCGTGGTGGCCGAGCGGCTATTCGACCTGCCGACGTTGTGGGCGGAGATCGAGACGGCGGCGATGCCCGAGGCGGCCCGCATCGCCCTGTTCGACGAGGTCGCGGTGGCGACGCGTTCGCACATCGCCGATCTGCTCCGCGTGACGAAGAACGGCACCGGACCCGGCGCGGTGATGGCGCGGATCGGCGCGGGGATCGGCCAGCTCGATCGCCAGACCAAGGCGCTGCTGCTCGAGGAAGCGAGCAGCCAGAGCGCGCGCATCGCCGCCAATCTCGAAGCGGTCGGTGCGCCGCGCGCGCTCGCGCAGAAGGTGGTGCGGCTGTTCGAGCTGGATGGGGCGGTTGGCCTCGCCGATCTCGGCCAACGCGTCGGGCTGGACGAGGTGGTGTTGACTCGCGCTTTCACCCGGCTCGGCCAGGCGCTCGGGCTCGACTGGGCACAGGCCAACGCCGCGCGCATCGCCTCCAGCGATCCGTGGGAGCGGTTGCTGATCGCCGGCCTCGCGCGCGATTTCCAGCAATTGCGGCTGGAGTTCCTTGCGCGCGGTGCCGAAGGCAGCAAAGCCGGCGATCCGCAAGCGCGCGTCGAAAGCTGGCTGGCCGGCAACGCCAGCCGCGTCGCGCAATTCCGCGCCGGCATCGACCGCGCGCGCAGCACCCCGGCGCCGAGCGCGGCGATGCTCGCGCAGATCGCCGGGCAGGCGCGCGTGTTGCTGGGACGGTAGAGCGAGGTGGGGGCCGCTGGATGCGGCTCGCAACCGTTCGTGTCGGGCGAAGTCGAGACGCCGGCGCACGGCGCTGGTCCCTCGACTTCGCTCGGGACGAACGGTGGGGTATTGCGTTCAGCCTGATCCGTTCGCCCTGAGCGCAGTCGAAGGGCGTGCCAGGCGCGGTAACCTTTACGGAACGCGCTGCTACAGGCTCAACACAAACGCGAGGTGGGTAATTTCGCCTCGACCCGATCGCATGAAAAAGGGCGCCCGGATCGCGCCGGACGCCCTTTTCTTTTCTCAGGCGCGCCGCGGGCGAAGCCCGCGTCGTCGGCCGACAGCGCCTGTGCTTGCGCACCGACGCGGCCTTGGCCGCGCCTCAGGCGCTGTAGTACATGTCGAACTCGACCGGGCTGGGCTGCATTTCCCAGCGATACACTTCGGCCCACTTGAGCTCGATGTATGCGTCGATCTGGTCCTGGGTGAAAACGCCGCCCTTGAGCAGGAACTCGTGGTCGGCGATCAGGCTCTCGAGCGCTTCGCGCAGCGAGCCGCAGACCGTCGGAACGAGCGACAGCTCGGCCGGCGGCAGATCGTACAGGTTCTTGTCCATCGCCTCGCCGGGATGGATCTTGTTCTGAATGCCGTCGATGCCCGCCATCAGCAGCGCCGAGGTGCCGAGATAGGCGTTGGCGAGCGGATCGGGAAAGCGGAACTCGACGCGCTTCGCCTTGGTGCCGGCGCCGTAAGGGATGCGGCACGAAGCCGAGCGGTTGCGCGCCGAATAGGCGAGCAGAACCGGCGCCTCGAAGCCCGGCACCAGCCGCTTGTAGCTGTTGGTGGTCGGGTTGGTGAAGGCGTTGATCGCCTTTGCATGCTTGATGACGCCGCCGATGAAGTACAGGCAGGTGTCCGACAGGCCAGCATAGCCGTTGCCGGCGAAGGTGTTCTCGCCCTTGTTCCAGATCGACATGTGCGTGTGCATGCCCGAACCATTGTCCATCTTGATCGGCTTGGGCATGAACGTTGCGGTCTTGCCGTACGCCTGCGCAACCATCTTCACGACATATTTGTAGATCTGGATACGGTCGCACGTCTCGACCAGCTTGCCGAAGGTGAGGCCCAGTTCGTGCTGGCCGCCGGCGACCTCGTGATGATGCTTGTCCATCGGCAGGCCCATCTCGATCAGCGTCGAGACCATTTCGGCACGGATGTCGGTGGTGACGTCGACCGGGCCGACCGGGAAATAGCCACCCTTGGCGCGCGGACGGTGGCCGAGGTTGCCGCTCTCATACTTGGTGCCGGTGTTGGTCGGCAGTTCGACGTCATCGACCTTGAAGAAGCTGCCGTTGTAGGTCGTGTCGAACTCGACGCTGTCGAACATGAAAAATTCGGGCTCGGGGCCGACATAGACGGTGTCGCCGAGGCCGGTTTCCTTGAGATACGCCTCGGCGCGCTTTGCGGTCGAGCGCGGATCGCGCGTGTAGAGCGAACCATCCGAAGGCTCGACGATGTCGCAGACGATGATGAGCATCGGGGTCGCCGAGAACGGATCGACATAGACCGCGTCGAGATCCGGCTTGAGGATCATGTCCGACTCGTTGATTTCCTTCCAGCCCTCGATCGAGGAGCCGTCGAACATCAGACCGTCGGTCAGTTCATTCTCGCCAATCACGTTCGCGCACATCGTCAGGTGATGCCAGGCGCCTTTGGGATCGGTGAAGCGGACATCGACCCATTCGATCTCCTGGTCCTTGATCATCTTCAGGACGTCGTTTGCGGAATTTGCCATATGCCCCAACCCTTTCTGGTTCGCTCGTCCGGCTCTGCCGGAGAATCAATGTTGCTCCCGGAGGAGCGTTGCCTGTCACATTATGCTGCGGCGCGTCAAACTGACTTCGTCAGACCGCGTCCTCGTTGCGCTCGCCGGTACGGATGCGCAGCACCGTCTCGACGGGGATCACGAAGATCTTGCCGTCGCCGATCCGGCCGGTCTGCGCCGCCGCGGCGATCGCCTCGACCACGCGGTCGGCGATGCCATCTTCCACCACCACTTCGAGTTTCACTTTCGGCAGGAAATCCACCACATATTCGGCACCACGATAGAGTTCGGTATGGCCCTTCTGGCGCCCGAACCCCTTGGCCTCGGTCACGGTGATTCCCGACACGCCGACTTCGTGGAGCGCTTCCTTCACCTCATCGAGTTTGAACGGCTTGATGATCGCCTCGATCTTCTTCACGTAAACGCCCCCGGTCTGTAAACGGCACAACACCCGCGCCGCACCTTACAACAAACGTGCCACCCGCGCGCGCGGCCTGCAACCTCCCAAAGCGAGCGCATCGCAGGCCGCAAATGCCTAACGCGCGCGCAGTGGCGCGGAAGCTGCCGTATTTTGTGGCATGTTGTCGGCCCCGCCGACGGCGTTCCTTCGTCCGGACCTATCCGTCACCCCAGCGCACGCTGGGGTATTCCGGGGGAGGGCGCGTGGTATCACGGAGAGAACCCAGCGTGCGCTGGGGCGACGTTGAGGTGGGGGAGGGCGCGGTCTTCGCCGCCGGCCTCAATAGGGCGGCCGGTCATACCCTTTGGGGCTGCCGGTGAAGATTTCGCAGCCGTCTTCGGTGATGCCGATCGAATGCTCGAACTGCGCCGACAGCGAGCGGTCGCGCGTCACCGCGGTCCAGCCGTCGTCGAGCAATTTCACGTCGGGGCGGCCGATATTGATCATCGGTTCGATTGTGAAGATCATTCCGGGCTTCAACTCCGGCCCGGTGCCGGGGCGGCCGACATGGACGACCTCGGGCGCGTCGTGGAACATCTTGCCGACGCCATGGCCGCAGAAATCCCGAACCACGCCGTAGCGGTGGCTCTCGGCATGGCGCTGAATGACATGGCCGATGTCGCCGAGATGGTTACCCGGCTTCGCCTGCTCAATGCCGAGCATCAGGCATTCATAGGTGACATCGACGAGCCGCTTCGCCTTGATCGGCACATCGCCGATCAAATACATGCGGCTGGTGTCGCCGTGCCAGCCATCGACCAGCGGCGTCACGTCGACGTTGACGATGTCGCCCGATTTGAGTGTCTTGTCGCCGGGAATGCCGTGGCAGACGACGTGGTTGATCGAGATGCAGCATGAATGCGCATAGCCGCGATAGCCCAAGGTCGCCGGCACCGCGCCGTGATCGAGCGTAAAGGTGCGAACCAGATCGTCGATCTCGCCCGTCGTCACGCCCGGCACCATATGCGGCACGATCAGGTCGAGCGTCTCGGCCGCGAGCCGGCCAGCGCGGCGCATGCCTTCGAACGCCTCGGGGCCATGCAGTTTGATCGCGCCGGTGCGGCCTGTGTCCGAGTCGGGGGTGACGGTGATATAGTCGGTCATCATCGTGATATAGCGACAACAGGCAGGCTTTGCGAGATCGGCCGACACAGGCTATGCGCATTGACATGAACGAGCGCATCTGGACGGCCGCGCTGGCGGTGATAGGCGACGAAATCCTGTCCGGCCGGACTCAGGACAAGAATGTCGCGCAATTGGCGAGCTGGCTCAACGTGCAGGGCATACGGCTCGTCGAGGTGCGGATCGTGCCCGACACGAGCGAGGCGATCGTCGAGGCAGTCAATGCGTTGCGCGCGCGCAACGATTACCTGTTCACCACCGGCGGCATCGGCCCGACGCATGACGACATCACCGTCGATGCGATCGCCGCCGCTTTGGGGGTAGGGGTGGTGTACCATCCCGAAGCGTTGGCCGCGCTCGATGCGTATTACGCGACGCGCGGCGGGCTGACCGAGGCGCGCAAGCGCATGGCGCGCGTGCCAGAAGGAGCGGGGCTGATCGAGAACCGCATGTCGGGCGCGCCCGGCATTCATGTCGAGAACATCTATGTGATGGCCGGTGTGCCGCACATCACCGCAGGTATGCTCGATGCGCTGACCGGCACGCTGGAAGGTGGGCGTCCCGTCGTCGCGGGGACGATCGGCTGCTGGGTGGCCGAAAGCGAGATCGCCGACCTGCTCGGCGCGACCGAGCGCGCTTTTCCCGGCGTGTCGATCGGCAGCTATCCGTTCTTCCGCGATGGCCGCACCGGCGCGAATTTCGTCGTGCGTGCGACAGATGCGGCGCTGGTCGACACTTGTCTTGCCGAACTGACCGCGCGGCTGGAAGAGCTCGGATACGCCGTAACCGCTGGCGGCATCTAGGGAACGGCCACGCTCGCGCCACGTTGGGGGCGCAAGCGCCATGCATCGGCCTGGAGTATCCAATCGTGTCTGTGTTCTGGCGGACATTCGCCGCCGCTTTCTACTGCCTGGCCCCCGTAAGCGCGGTTGCTGGGCCGCTCTGCCCCGCCGATGGATTCGACTATATGGGCACCGCAGTGACCTTCAACGGCGATCGCTCGGCCTATTATCTCGCCAGCGACACCAAGCTTGTCGATGCCGACGGCGCGCCCAACGCCTATCACCCCGCCGATGCACCCGACGCCTGTCCCGACTCCGGCCTCGGCATCGATTGTCTCGCGTCGGCGGGCTATCCGGGCGGATCATGGTGGCGCACCGTGCTCGTGGCCGATCCCGACGATCCGGCGCGGCCCGCCGTTCAGCGGGACGGGCCGTACAAAGGCTATTTCGTCTCGATGACGTCGCTGCGCAACACCGCGCTCGGCGCGGACAGCCCGGCCAGCTATGTCGATGCGGCGCGCACGCCCTATCTGGTGCTACCCGCGCCGATCTATCGCACCGATGGCATGGGCGAAATGGGCGACATCGGTTGGGCGATCAATCTCGACAATGGCCGTTCTACCCCGTTCGTGATTGCAGATGAAGGCCCGGTCGAGCCGTTCGGCGAGGCATCGGTTGCGTTCTGGCGTGCGCTCGGCGGCATGCCCAATCCGCGCAATGGCGACGGTCTTCCCGACGGACGGATCGCCTACGCGATCTTCCCCGGCAGCGGCCGCGACGCCGCGATAGGCTGGCCAATCAACCATGATGCGCTCGTGCGCGAAGCGAAGGCGCGGCTCAACGCGGCGGGCGGGGCCGCGACGTTGCGCGCTTGCGCGGGAAAGACATCGCCAGCGTGGGAACCGACCGCGCAGTGAAGGCGCGGACGCTTGCTTTCGCGGTGCTGCTCGGTTGCGCTGCTCCCGCCGCTGCCGCGCAGGACTGGACACCGCACGCCGCCGCGGCGTTGCTGGACGCGACCTTTCCGACCGCTCAGGCATGCCAGCGCGCGCTCGACGATGCCCGCCGCCGCGAGAGCCGCGCCGCGCCCGTCAACGGCCTCAGCTACACGCATCTGTTCGAACAGGGCCGCTGCCAGAGCTCCGCCCACCAGGGCACCCCCGCCTGGCGTATCCGCATGCACTGGACGCCGCGTGCAGGAAGCGGCAAACGACGTGCGCAAACGCATTGACCTGCGCACGAAGACGGTGCAACTGGCGACGCGTTGCGGGTGTAGCTCAATGGTAGAGCAGAAGCTTCCCAAGCTTACGACGAGGGTTCGATTCCCTTCACCCGCTCCACGCGCAACGCGCTGATTATCAGATGCTTTAGTCCGCGAATCCGCTGCGCGACCTGCGGCATTGGTGCGGCGGAGAGCTCCCGAAGCCACGTCGCGATCTCAACGATAATCGACTCGGTTGCCGCCAAAGCCGGTCCGGATTGGCCAAACGCCGCTTAAAATCGAAGGCAGGCAGATCAGTTCCACTGAGCGTCTGGCAGGGGCACAGCTTTTCTTAATCCAGACATCCGCCGCCAGCGGCTCAGGTTAGGGTCACTGTTAGTCGGCATGTTGTAGCGGCTGATCGTTGGATGTAGCACGGGCGTGCTGGCGACCGAGAGATGCGTAAGCTCCCGCCATCGGAGGTTGCATGTCGTCATCGCCATTGGAGTTCCTCGCCCGCCGGCTTTCACAACGCGCGCCCCTGAGCGAAGATGATGTCGCTGCCGTCTCGTCACTTCCGCACACCGTGCGTATTGTACATGCCGCGACCTATCTCGTGCGAGAGGGCGAGCCGCCGAAACCATATTGCGCGCTCGTCATCTCCGGCATGGCGTTCCGCCACAAGCTGACGGTCCTTGGCGCGCGTCAGATCGTCTCGCTTCATCTCAGAGGCGACATCCTCGATCTTCAGCATCTGTTTCTCAACATCGCCGATCATAGCGTGCAAGCTCTGACGGAACTCGACGTTGCGGAAATCGACCGTGAGGCGCTTCGGGAGGTTGCCCTGGCCAGACCGGCGATTGGGCAGGCGCTGTGGATCGAAGGTCTGGTCGACGCGTCAATCTACCGAGAATGGGTTCTCAATGTTGGACGCCGTGATGCGCGTGCGCGCATCGCCCACATTCTATGCGAAATCGCAATCCGCATGCACGCCGCTGAAATTATCGAGGCCGAGCGTTTTCAACTGCCGATGACACAGGAACAGTTGGGTGACGCGACAGGCTTGACCAGCGTTCACGTCAATCGAACGATGAAGGCTTTGGCCGCGGATGGGCTGATCGAGCAGGCTGGCCGGTGGATTTCCATCCGTGATTGGAATGGCATCAGGAGAGAAGGTGATTTCAATCCCTTGTATCTTCATCTGGATCAGGTCGCCCCGCATTTTGGCCGGCCACTGAGCGCGTTATTCTCGCGCCGCGGCTGAAAGGATCTTCGAACCGGGGCGGATCATCCGTCGCTGGCCGCTATCGCCCTTTTTGACGGCCTGATCGATCCTCCGGGTTGTAGCGGCCGGAATGCGCTTCGATGCTTTGCCGCATACTTACCAGCAAGCTAAGCGACTTCTTCAGCGTTTGGGCAGGCTCCTTCTCCTCGGCCGCGCTCTCCTCCTTTACCTGTGACGCACTCGCGATCACTTCGAGGGCCTGGGATTTGGTCAGCGCACCATTGTCGAGCAAGCTGTGAATGAGGCTCTCTATCAGGAGCAAAGCAGCTTGCCCCTGTGCATCGGGCTGCGGATTGCGATCCTCGCTAAAGGAGGAATCTACATGCGGAGTTTCGTTCGTCATTTTACCGACCAAGTTAGCCGTTCTATATCAAGATGCCGCGCGAGATCGCGAGAGTTCACGGGTGCCGGTTCGCAAGGCGAGATCACAGCAGGCTGATAAGAGATCCAGCATCACCATGTTGGAAAAATATTGCCGGTACTCTGTGATTTCTGGCACCCTAACGTGTGCCGTGCTCGGCTCATCCAGATTCTGATACAGTATCGGACTCCTCGGCACGTTTCCTATATTCGTCGGCCAGCGTGAGGTGGGCCAATGCGGCGGCATTGTTCTCGCAGGTGATGGCCATTTCGAGCTCCTTCCGTGCACGTTGTCTGAAGTAGCTTCGACTATCGGTCCTTGCTTGAGAAGCCATCGCATTCACCTCCTGCGGCGCGCTCTACGCCTGATCGAGGCCACTTTAAGTCAAGTGATAGCCGCCTCAATAAACTCGATCAGGATGCAGGTAAGCAGCCCATTAAAGTGACTATCCGTGCCAAACCAGCGGCGAACCGCTGGTGTGTGCAAGGCGGCGGCCGCGCCCGGGATTGTGGGCGCATCCACTCGTCGGCTCACTTCCCGGAATGGCAACAGGAATGGTGCCTTCGCACCGGAAGAGATAAGCCACAGCTCCCAATCGAAATCGGGTTTGTGCTTCGAATCCGATTCACGCAGAGGGAATGGGCCACGGCATTAAGCCGGATTTTCAGTGTACTGCAGCCCAGTTTACCTTGCGGACGGTCATCTCGAGATTGCGACTCCATTCACCCCTGCGGCGACAACATCTTTTGATCGTTGAAGATTGTTTTGCTACAGAGTTGCATGTTTCAATCGCTTACCGCTCGCATCGCCGCACTGGGTGCCATCATCGTGGCCGCCTTGCTCACGCTGGCGTGGCTGCTTGCCGGTGCGTCAGCGGAAACGCGTGAAAATTTCCGGTGGGTTACCCATTCCGGTGACGTAATCGCCTCGATGAGGACGGCGCTCATAGATTTGCGCGAAGCCGAGTCCGGGCAGCGCGGTTTCGTCTTGACCGGCAACGAGACTTTCATCGCAACGTTCGAACAGCATATCGCCGATGGACGCCGGGCGCTCACGCGCGTGGTGGGGATGACGACCGACAATCCCGTTCAGAACGCCCGCGCGCGTGAGTTGCTGAGGCTGATGGATGAGCGCGTGGGCGGGCTGCGCACGACGCTGAAGGCCGCCCGGAGCGGCGGATTCGAACAGGCCCGCGCGACAGTCGCGAACGGGCACGGTCTCGAGTTGATGAATACGATCTCGTTGCTCGCCACCGGGTTTCTGGAGGAGGAGCGCTCCCTTCGGGAATCGCGAATCGCGGTGGCGGGCGAACGGCTTACCCGGTTGCAGAAACTGGCGTTGATCGGCGGTTCACTGCTGTCGCTGCTGGTCGTGCTGGTGTCCGCGCTGGTCATTCGCGGCATTCGACGCCCGGTGGATGTCATTCACGATGCAATGGTGGCGCTGGGACGGGGCGACCATAACGTGCGGATCACCACCATAATGGGCTCGCGCGAATTCGGGCAGCTCGCCGACGGCTATAACCGGATGGCCGACCGTCTTGAAGCCGCCATTGCCGATCAGGGGCGCAGCGAGGGCGACCTCAAGATCGCCAATGACGAGTTGTTGGGCAACCGGGATGCCTTGCAAGACCGTGGCGATGCGATCGAGCTGCTGGGCGGAATGGCGCATCGTATGCAGGCGGCGCGCACCGACGACGAACTGGCGCAGGTGATCCGCGTGTTCGTGCCCCTCGTGTTGCCGGGGATCGGGGGCGCGCTCTATGCCCACAACAATTCCCGCAACCTGCTGCTCCCGATCGCCGGCTGGGGTGGATCGGCGCCCGAACGGGATGGCTTCGCACCGAACCAATGCTGGGCACTGCGGCGCGGGCAAAGCCATTTCGTCAGCGCGCCGGGCAGCGATATCGTCTGCGCGCATGTCGCCGATGCGGAGACGGTCTACCATTGCGAGCCGCTGCTGGCGGGCGGAGAGGTGATCGGGACGCTTTGCCTGTTCGGCACCGTGACCGCCGAGAACCGCTTCCGCTTGGCCGTCATGGCTGAGAATATCGCCTCGGCGCTGGTCAATCACCGGCTTCAGCGTGACTTGCGCGAGCAGACGATCCGCGACCCGCTGACCGGATTGTTCAACCGCCGCTATATGGAAGAAGCGCTCTCGCTGGAGATCGCGCGGGCACGGCGATCAGGCGCGCCGCTCAGCGTCGTCATGTGCGACATTGATCATTTCAAGCGCTTCAACGACGAGTTCGGGCACGACGCAGGCGACAGCGTGTTGCAGGCGGTCGCCACGGAGATGCAGAGCCGCTTCCGCGACGGCGATCTCGTATGTCGCTTCGGCGGCGAGGAATTCACCATCATCGCGCCGGGCACCACCGCCGAGGCGCTTGGGGCGCGGGTCGAGTCGGTGCGTCAGGCGATTTCCGAAATCAGCCTGCGCCAGGGCGGCCGGCTGCTCGGCGGCACCAGCATGTCGTTCGGCATCGCGACGTGGGACAACAGCATGAACAACGACGGATCGTCGCTCGTTCAGCTCGCCGATGCCGCCTTGTACCGCGCCAAGCGCGAAGGCCGTAATCGCACGGTTATAGAACCGCACGAGGACGCATAGTTCGGAGTCCGCTCTGGTCCGGACTGAAACCCGCAGCTAACCGCCATGCCGTTGGTAATAGGTTGCGAGCACGTCGAACGCCTGCTTGCGCTGACCTGTCTCGGAGATCAGGCCCTTGCGGTTCCAGCCTTGCTGGAAATCGGGATTCTGCCGTCGGGGCGAACGGAAGTCCTTCAGTATCCACGGCGACATCCCGCGTAGCGTCGGAACCTTGTCGGCCATCCGGAGCGTGTAGCGGTAATAATCGGCCTGGAAATCTTCGGAAAACTTCTGCCCCTTGATGGGATCGTGGAAGCCCGCCCGCGCATCGGCGCCGAGTTCGGAGAAGATCAGCGGCTTGTTCGCCGGCACGCGCCATTCGCTGCCGGGAAGGTCAGTCAGCCGGTCCTGTGTGTACCAGCCGTTATAGGTGTTGATTGCCATGACATCGAGTACATCGGCCAACGGGTCGGCGAGAGTCATAACGGGGTGGTCCGCCGTCTTCGATCGTTCGACGAGCAGCGCGGCGCTGACGAGCCGCGTGCCGTCGAGCCGGCGGACATCCGCGACCAGAGTCCGCAGGAAAGCATTGCGCGCGTCGGTCACGGGTGTCTCGTTGGCGACGCTCCAGATCGCCACCGATGCCCGGTTGCGATCGCGCCGGATGTTCTCGGCCAGCATGGTTCGCGCGCGTGCCAGCGTATCGGGATTGGACCAGGCAACGCGCCAGTAGACGGGTATTTCGCTCCAGACCAGCAGGCCCATTTCGTCCGCAAGCCGCGTCGTCACGTCCGAATGCGGGTAATGCGCGAGGCGAACGAAGTTGCCGTGGAGCCCATCCTTGATCTCGCCCAGCAAGGCGCGGGCGGCGGCGGTCGTCATCGCGCGGGTCGGATCGACGCCGAGTTCCTCCTCGTGCATCGAGATGCCGCGCAGGAAAATCGGCTTGCCATTGAGCAGGATGTCCGCGCCACGCACCGCGATGGTGCGGAAACCGATACGGTCGCGCCAGCTATCCTCGCCCGCGACGACGCCGACCTCATACAGTTTCGGTCGGTCGGGAGACCAGCGGACGAGCGCGCGCGGCGCCGTCATCGTCGCACGCCAGTTGCCCTGCGCGTCGGTCACGCCGGCGCGATCGAGTTTAAGCTCGGCGATGCGCAGATGCACGGGTCGGTTCGCGGCCTGTGGGCCGTCGAGATGGACATCGACGGCCAGCCGCCCGTCGCCCAGCAGGCGCACCCAGGCATCATCCACATAGGTATCGGGGGTCGTGATGAGGCGGACCGGCCGGGTGATGCCGCCGTAATTCTCCCAATCGGTGACGGCGGGCGGCACCGTCGTATCGCTCGCCTGCGAATCGACCCCGACGGTGATCTGGTTGTCCCCGTCGCGCAGCAGCTTCGTCACGTCGAACGCGAACGGCGTGAAGCCGCCTTCGTGCCGGCCGACCTGCTGACCGTTGAGGTACACGATTGTCCCATAGTTCGCGGCGCCGAAGCGCAGGAAGGTGCGGCCCTGTCGCTGCGCTGGCGCGGCGAAGGTCCGTTGATACCACATCAGCCCCTGATAGTGGCGCAACTCCGGCGCTTCGGTGAGCCAGGAGGAGGGGAGGGTGGTGATCGGCGAATGGCCGAGATCGAACTCGTAAAGCACGCGGTTGTCGGACGCCATCGCCGCGCGCGGATCGACGTCGCGCCAGCGCTGCTGACCGGCATCGGGCGCCTCGCCGTGAAACCCGGCGATGCCCGAGCGGAATGGATCGATCGAATAATGCCACGGCCCGGACAGATCGGTTCCAGCCCGAAGATCGCCGGCGGCGAGCACCGGGGTTGGTGCGGGAGCGGCTTCCTGGGCGGAGAGCGGCGCGATGGCTATCGCGATCGGCATCGTCACACCGAGCATGCGGAACAGCGGTTTCATGCGTCTCTCCCGTCCCGTCACGATGCGGGCTTGTGTTCGAACATCATGCCAGTCGCCTTGCTCGGCTGGAAGCCCTTCCAGACGGTCGCGGTCGGTGCGCCGGGGCTGAAGGCGGCGATGCGGCCGCGCGGCAGGCCGGGCCAGGTGCCGGTACCGGAGTCAGGCGTAAGCCCGTCGAGAAAGCTCGCCTTGGTCGCGTCGTCTTTCACGTAGCGGTCGAGAAAGGCGGTGATAAAATGCGCCTGCACCGCCAGCAGGCGGTCCTTGCGCCACACCGCATCTTCCAGCCAGTCGATGTCCCAGAAGGTGCGGCGCATTTCGGGCGGCGCACCACTCAGCGCGATGCTATGGCCGGCTTCTTTGAAGGTCAGCAGGTAGCGGGAGGCGTGGACCTCTTGGTCGAACGCGGTACGGACGCCCGGATCATAGCCGACGACATGATCCTGGCTGCCGACGATGAACAGCGTAGGGGCGGTGACCGCCGCGACGCCAGATCCCGCCCAGAGTGCCTTGTCCTGAAGGCGCACCGCCGGCGCGATCGCCACCACCGCCTTGAGGTGCGCGACCTTGAGCAGCTCCGCGTTCGCGCCACCCGCGGCATAGGGCGCAAGCACCCCGCGCGTCGCGCCGCCCAGCCACGGATCGAGCGGCGCGCCCGCAGTCGTAAGCACGCCGTAGCCCCCCATCGAATAACCGATCAACGCGGTACGATCCGGGTCCGCGGCCGCGAACGGAGCCCGCCCGGCCCGGGCGCGCCGCTGTACCTCCGCCGCGACGAATGCGATGTCGAGCGGTCGCCGGGAGAGCGGACCGGCGAACGCGAACGCGCTCCGGTCGCTGATCGGCGGGTCGCGAAAGGCGGGGGCGACGACGACATATCCCTTGCTGGCGAGGTTCTCGCCCAGCCACGCCAGCAATTCGGGCGCATTGCCATAGCCATGTGCGAGGATGACGAGCGGGAAACGCCCGGTGCTTTGGCGCGCGCCCGGCGTCGCGATGCCGGGGATCGTGAACGGCACATCGACCCCCGTCTCGCCCGAAAGCGCGGTGCGGTAGGTGGTGCCGGGACCGGAAACCGCCGCAGGATACCAGATCTTGAGCGGAAGGTGCCGGTCTTCCACAAGCGGCCGGTCCTTGCCCTTGAGCGGGTTCGGCCGATCGGGCTGAACCAGTTCGAGGTCTGCGACCCCGACCGGATAGGCCCCCAGCCGGGCGAGTTCCGGCGCATCCACGCCCGGCCGCGCCGGAGGCTCGGCCCCCGGCGCGGCGCCGATAAGCACCGCTGCGGCCGCAACCGCAAACAGCGCCTTTGTCGACTTTTTCATATCAGCCCGGCTCAGAAGTTCAGCGCCAGCCGCACGCCGCCATAGCGACGGAAGTCGCGTGGCAGCAGCGCCTGGGTTGCGATCTGGTTGCCGAAGTTACCGGCGGTGTTGACCAGTGAGCTGTAATATTGCTGATCGAACAGGTTGTTGACGAAGCCGACGACCTCCCAGCGGCGGTCCTCGTCCCGGATGCCGAGGCCGACGTTGACGATGTGGAAGGCGGGTTGGAACGTCTCGGGGTCGCGCGCGGCATAATAGAGGCTGCTTTGATACTGCCAGTTCACCTGGGCCACGCCGCGCAGCGTGTCGGTCAGGCGCGGTGAATAATCCGCATTGACGTTGAACTTCCACTCGGGTGCCTGCGGGACGCGCGTGCCCGTGAGGTTCTGTCGCGTCGGCGTGCCGGTGCAGCCCAGCGCTGCGGTCTGGAGCGGGTAGCATTGCGCCGTGCCAAACGAGGTGTACTTGGCGTCCAAGTATGTCACAGAGCCGCCCAGCGTGAGATCGCTCGCAAGCGTCGCCGAGCCTTCGAACTCGATGCCTCGGGTGTTGAGGCCGCCAACGTTGGTGAGGCGGTAGTTCGAGGTTCCGTCGGGCAGCGTTTCGATCGTCTGCGCCTGAAGATTGTCATAATCGGTATCGAACAAGGTGACGTTGAGCGTGAGCCGACGCCCGAAGAACTGCGTGCGCAGGCCAAGCTCCTTGTCGCGCGAACGCTCGGGACGGATCGGCCCGGCCAGCGCGCGGTTCTGGTTGAAGCCGGTCGTCAGATCATAGGTCTGGCCTTTGTACCCGGTCGAATAAGTGAAGAATCCGCTGACCGTCGGCGTGAACTCGTAGCGGACGCTGCCGCGATAGGTGCCGGCTGTGTCATAGGCTTTGCCGCTGAACGCCGCGTTGCCGGCGGCGTGATCGACGAAGGTGTACGAAACGCGCTCGTTCTGCACGCGTCCCCCGCCGGTCAGCGTCAGGCCGGGATACACCGTCCAGTCCGCCTGCACGAAGCCGGCGACCTGTCGCGACTTCGAGGTGGCGTCCCAGTTGGCGATCGAGAAAGCGGGGCCGCGAACGAAAGCGCGTTCAAACGAATTGGTCGCCGCATAGGCGCCGACCGTATAGCGGAACGGCTTGTCCCCCGGTGATTGGAGGCGGAGTTCCTGCGTGAACTGCTCCGAGTCAAACGACCCGATCTGATTGTTGTTGCCGTACGTCGTCGTCGAGGACGTGTCGTCCTGATCGAGATAATCGTCGAGGTGGTAGCGATCGTAGGACGAGATCGAGATGAGGTTCATCTCGCCGAACACGCCGAACTCGCCCCGCAGATAGCCGCCGCCGCCCTGATATTTGGTGCGCGAGTCGAAGTTGTTGCTGATGTCCTGATTGTCCGGGCTGATCGTCACGCCGGGAAACACCGTCGCCGGATCGAGCGTGGCGACCCCACGCAGCCGCGCACCGGGCGCGATATGGATGAAGGGGCGACCGACATCGGTATTGCCGTTGACGTAGTTGAGCGACAGCGTGATCGAGGCATCGTCCGTCGGCTTCCAGCGCAGCTTGCCCCGGACGTTCACCGCCTCGCGGCCGCTGACCTGCTTGTCATCGAAGACATTGTGGACGTTGCCGTCCCAGAAATTATACGCGGCGGAGAAGACGTAGCCGACATCGGGCGACAGCGGGCCGGAGACGCTGACATTGGCGCCACGTTCCTGATCGCTCGTCACCACCGCATTGGCGCGCACGTGCAACGTGTCGGTCGGATCGCGCGTGATGAGGTTGACGAGGCCAGCCGAAGCCGACTTGCCGTACAGCGTACTCTGCGGCCCGCGCAGCACCTCGATCCGCTCGATGTCGGGAAGGTCTGTGAACGCGCGCGCGGTGAGCGGCACCGGCACCTCGTCGACCAGTACCGCGACGCTCGATTCGACGCCGATGCCGAACGCGAGCGTACCGACGCCGCGCAGCGAGATGTTGGAGTTCTGCGGCTGCTCGGCCGGGCGCACGATCAACGACGGTGCGATCTTGCCGAGATCCGCGAAGTTCCGCACCCCCGCAACGGCGAGTTGCGCCGGCGCGATGACCGACACTGCGAGCGGCACGCTCTGGATGTTCTCCGCGCGCTTGTTGGCGGTGACGATGATGTCGCCGACCGCCACTTCATCCACAGTTGTGGCTGGCGCAGTCGCGGTATCGGCGGGCGGGGTGGCGTCCGGCGCGGTCTGCGCGAGGGCAGGCGACGCGCTCAAGGCCAGGATCGCGGCGATGGCGGCGCTCGAAACAGTGGTACGATAGTTCAACATAGTCCCCTCCTCATGATGCCGCGCGATTCACTGTCGGCGGCGTGGTTGTGAAAGATCGATCCGGTCGTTGGGTCAGCGCGGGTGTTCTCCCGGCCGTATCGTCAGGAGTACGCCGTCGCGGCCGTCGATGGTCACGCGCTCACCTTCGCCGCCGTTGACCAGCAGCGTCCGACGATCTCCCGGCGGAAGCAGCAGCGCCACGCGGCCGTCGCCGATCGTGCCTGGACCTTCGCGGCCCAGCGTAACGTCGATCCGCGCGGCGTCGGCGCTACCGCTCAGACGCCACCGATCGACCGGACCGTCCCCGTCGCCGGCGTCTTCAAGCGCGTCGCAGGCAAAGGCTCCGGCTCGTGGCGGAAACAGCCACAGGCCGCGCTGGTAGGGCCGGGGCCGCCAGCCGCCGACCGCGAGGTCGACAAGCATCGCCGTGCCTGCCCGCGCAAGGAGCGGCGGCGGCCCGTCCAGCGGAGCGTCGAGCGTGATCATGTGCCCGCCAGCGGCCCTCTCGCCGGACCAGACGTCGATCCAGTCAGCTCCCGCGGGCAGCCGTAGACTGCGCATCGTCACCCCCGGCTCGCAGACCAGCGGCACCAGCAGGGCCGGCCCAAGCAGATGATCGTCGCTCTCAGCCCAGCAGAGCGGGTCACCTGGAAAGTCGAGCCAGGTTGGCCGCACCATCGGCTCGTACTCCGTGTGATAGCGGTGGAGCAGGTCGTACAGGAACGGCAGCAGCGTCTGGCGCAGCGCCATCAGCCGCCGGATCGCAGGAAGTACCTCGGGGTACATCCACGGCTCGTTCACGGTGCGGTCGTCGTTCCAACTGTGGATGCTGAAGCGCGGCATCAGCACGCCAGCCTGCACCCATCGCACCAGCAACTCGGGCGAGGGGGCTGGTCCCGAAAAACCACCGATGTCGTGCCCGCTGTTTGAAACCCCGGACAGCGCCAGGCCGATCGACTGGCGCGCGTTGTAGCGGATAGTTTTCCATTCGGTGCGATTGTCGCCGCTCCACGTCTGGGCGTAGCGATGCAGCCCCGCCATCCCGGAGCGGGTAACCACATAGGGGCGGCGGTCGGGCCGCGCCTCCTGCTGCGCCCGGCGCGAGGCGCGCATCATCAGCATCGGTTGGACCGGGCGCATCGCCGCTGCGGCGCAGGGCGCGCCGAAGCCGGCGAAGCGCGCGCGCGAATCCCACAGCTCATATTCGTTGTTGTCGTTCCAGCTTGCCTCGATGCCGGTGTCGAGCAGCGCGGTCGTGACTTGCTCACGCCACCAGCGCGCCGCCTCGGGTTTGGTGAAATCGAGATAGCTGCCGACTTCGTCCCAGAATTGCGCCTCGACCGGCGTTCCGTCCGCGTCCGACACGAACAGGCCAGCGGAGGCGACCTCGCCATAGCGCGGGTGGCTGCGCAGCAAGGCGGGCTTGATGTTGGGGACGAGACGCACCGCCGCTTCGGCATAGGACGTGACGAACGCGGCTGGATCGGGGAATTTGTCGCGGTTCCAGTGGAAGACGTACCGCTTGTCGCCGATCGAGGTATAGCCGGACGACAAATGAAATGACGTGCAGCCGAGATCATGCTCGGCGCATTTCTCCAGAAAGCCGGCCATCTGCGCCGACGCATCTGGCGCGTCGGTATAGGTCATCGTTGAACCCGAATAGCCGAGCGACCAAAGCGGCATCAGCGCCGGGCGGCCGGTCAGCCATGTGAACCGGCGTGTTACCGCCAGCGGATCGGGACCGGCGATCATCCACAGATCGAGGTCACCGGCGTCGGCAACGACATGGCGGTAGAGGCCATGATAATTGTCGAGTTCGCGGCCGAGATCGACCGTCACGTCGGCGACGCTGTCGTAAAACGCGCCGTGGCAGCGGCCCGCCGCGTCCGCGACGAGCAGATAGGGGATCGACTTGTAGAGCGGGTCGCTATGCTCGGCGTCAAAGCCCATCGGATCGAGATTGGTCAGCCGAAACCGCCGGCCGGCACGATCGACATCGCCGGCGCGATCGCCGAGACCGAAGAACCGGTCGCCGGGTTGGCGGGCGACGTAATGATGCGCGCGACCGTCCCACCAGCCGAAGTCATAGGCCTGGGTGGGGCGGTCGGCGGCCATCGCGATCCAGCCGTCGCCGTCGCGCTGCTCCCAGGTGCAGTGGAGGCCGTGCAACCGGATGGTCAACCGCAACCGCGCGGTCTCGATCCGCAGCACGCCGTCCTCGCCTGCGATGGCGGCGTCCGGGCAGGAAAAATCCTCGGTGCTCATCCGGTCGCGTCCGGGTTCGGCGATGTCCTCGGCGCCCGGCGCGATCGCCCAGCTTGGCGGGCTCGTGACGACGCCGGTTGGCAGCAGGAGAAAGCGCATCACGTCTTCTTCGAGGACGAACACGTGGGCGATCGCGCCCGTGTCGGCGGTAAGCGTGACACGGCCGCGTGCGCGCTCGGTGAGCGTGAAGCGCGGCGGATCGGACAGGGTGGCGCGTTTCATCGCACGGTCTCCGGCAAACGAAGCTGCTTCATGCCGAGCAGCAAGACGGCGGCGCCGATCAGATCGAACACCGACAAAGCTGCGAACAGCGGAGCATAGCCAATCGTGTCGGCAAGCTGCCCGATCAGCAGCGAAAACAGCAGACCGCCCAGCCAGCCCGCCTGGCCGATAAAGCCGTTGGCAGTGCCGACCTCCTCGGGAGTGAAGACGTCGGCGGACAGCGTGTTGATGAGGACGGACAGCATCTGGTGCGCGAAACCGCCGACGCAGAACAAGGCGATGGCGAGATACGGGCTGACCGCGAGGCCGATGCACCCCGGCGCGATCATCAGCACTGCCGCGACCACCACGCCGGCGACGCGCGACGGCACCAGCCGCAACCCCGCACGGCGCATCAGGAAGGGGGACAGATAGCCGCCAAGCACGCCCCCCAGATCGGCGGCGAGAAACGGCAGCCAGGCGAACAAGGCGATCTGCTTGAGGTCCATGCCGCGCTCGGTCGCGAGGTACAGCGGAATCCAGAAGCTGAACGTCTGCCACGCCGGCTCGGCGAGAAAGCGCGGGATCGCGATGATCCAGAAGCGCGATGTACGCACGATTTCGCCCACTCTGGCGGGGCGCGACGGTTTCGCCGGCCGATCGGCCGCGATCAGCGCGCGCTCGTCTTCGGTGATCGCGGGATGCTGGCTGGGCGGACGGTAGAAGACCCACCATGCCGCCGCCCAGACCAGCCCGACCGCGCCGGTGACCGCGAAAGCGACCCGCCAATTGGCCCATAGCGACACCGCGACGACAAGTGGCGGTGCGATCAATGCGCCCAGCGATGTACCGGCATTGAACCATCCCACTGCCACCGACCGTTCGCGCGCCGGAAACCATTCGGCGATGGCCTTGATGCCCGACGGCACGGCGGCGGATTCGGCAAGACCGAGCAAACCGCGAAACAGCGCAAGGCTGATCCAGCCGAACGCCAGCGCATGAAGCATGTTGGCCAGCGACCACGCTACCCCGAACAAGGCGAAGCCCGCGCGCAGACCGAAACGATCGACGATGAACCCCGCGACCGGCTGCATCACCGTATAGGCGAACTGAAACGCGCCGACGACGTAGCTGTACTGCTGCGTCGTCATCGCCAGCCGGAGCTTGAGCTCAGGCGCGAGCACGCCCAGCGAGTTGCGGGCGAGATAGTTGGCAACCGTGCCTGCGCAGATCAGCGCCACGATCCACCAACGAAGATGCCGCACTCGCCCCAATTCCGTCTCCCCTTCCTCTAATCCGACCGCCGGTTCTTTTTGACCGGCTGTTCAGGCGCTTATGGTATTCGCTTCACTCGAGCTCGGTTTCGATCACATGCACGCCAGCCGCCGCACAGGCGGCGGCAAGCTCCGCATCGTCGAGCCGGTCGGTGACAAAATGGTCGATCGCGTCGAGGCCGGCGATCCGCACCGGCGCGGCCCGCCCGAACTTGGTTCGATCGACCCCCAAAATCGTGCTGCGCGCATGTGCGATGATCGTCTGGGCGACGCGCACCTCGTCAACGTCGAAGTCGAGCAAAGTCCCGTCGGGTTCGACCGCAGACGCGCCGATCAGCGCGATATCGACCTTGAAGGCGCGCACGAAATCCATTGCCAGCGCGCCGACGATCGCGCGGTCGCCGGGCCGCACTCGACCGCCCGCCGCGATCACTTCGATCGACGGCTGATCGACGAGGATATCGACGACGTTGAAGTTGTTGGTGACGACGAGCAGATCGCGATGGTTGACGAGCGCACGTGCCATCGCCTCGGTGGTGGTGCCGATGTTGATGAACAGGCTCGCGCCGTTGGGAACGATGCGGGCGACGGCGGTGCCGATCGCAGCTTTGGCCTCCGCCGCCACCTGTCCCCGCGCGTCGTGATCGAGATTGTCGACCCCGGACGTAACTACCGCCCCGCCATGCACGCGCGACAGCATCGAGCGGCTGGCGAGGATGTTGAGGTCGCGCCGCACCGTCTGCGGCGTCACGCCGAGGTGCGAGGCGAGCGCCTCCACCGACACGCTGCCGGTCTGGCGGGCGAGCTCCAGGATGCGACGGTGCCGCCGCACGACCATATCATCGGTATCGGCGGCGCTCATGCCGCGGCATTCCGCGACAGGTCGGGGCGGGCGGCGAGCAGCGCGTCGAGGCGAGACGCCGTCTCGGCCGGTGCGTGCAGGCCGAGCTTCGAGCGCCGGAACAGGATATCCTCCGCCGTGCGCGCCCATTCCGCGCGCACGAGATAATCGATCTCCGCTTCGTGCAGCCCGCCGCCCAGATCGGCACCAAGCGCAGCCGGGCTTGCCGCCGGACCGAGGATCTCGTCGATGCGGGTGCCATAGGCGCGCGCCAGCCGCCGCAGCAGCGGGCGTGGAAAATTGGGTCGCTCCGCCTCGGCCGCAGCTAGGAACCGCGCGAAATCACCGCCCGGCATCGCCCCGCCGGGGAGTGCCGCGTCGGCGGTCCAGGCGGGGCCAGTGTCGGGAAAGAACCGCGCGAGTTCACCCAATGCGTGTTCGGCGAGTTTACGGTAGGTCGTGATCTTGCCGCCGAAGATACTCAGCAACGGCGCTTTCCCGTGCCCGGCGTCGAGATCGAGGACATAGTCGCGGGTCACCGCCGATGCGCTTCCCTTGCGATCGTCGTAGAGCGGACGAATGCCCGCATAGCTCCACACGACATCGCTCGTGGTGAGCTGGCGGGCGAAATAGCGATTGGCGGTTTCGAGGATATAGGCGGTCTCGTCCGCGTCGATCGTGGCTTTCGCGGGCGCGCCTTCCCAGGGTTGGTCGGTCGTGCCCAGCAACGTGAAATGCCCCTCGTAAGGAATGGCGAAGACGATCCGACGGTCGGCATTCTGGAGCATGAAGGCGTGATCGCCCTCGTAAAGCCTGGGAACGACGACATGGCTGCCTTTGATCAGGCGTACACCACGCTCGCTTTTGGCGCCTGCCGCACGGCCGATCACGTCCGCCACCCACGGGCCGGCGGCGTTGACCAGCGCGCGGGCGCGAACGTGGCGTTCGCCTGCCGCATCGGTGATCGTCGCAGTCCAGCCGTCACCCTCGCGCATCGCCGCTACAAGGCGGGTGCGCGTCAGGATCGTCGCGCCACGCTCGGCCGCGTCCAGTGCGTTCAGCACCACCAGCCGGCTGTCTTCCACCCAGCAATCCGAATAGACGAATGCACGGCCATTCCGCGCCGACAGTCCGGCGCCATACGCCGTCCGGTCGAGACGCACCGTCTTGGTGCCCGGCAGCTCATCGCGGCCGCCGAGGTGATCGTACAGGAACAGCCCGGCACGGACCAGCCAGGCGGGCCGGGGCGAGTGGGTTTGCGGCAGCACGAAGCGAAGCGGCCAGATGATATGCGGCGCCATCTTCCACAGCCGCTCGCGTTCGATCAACGCCTCGCGCACCAGCCGGAACTCGCCATATTCCAGATAGCGCAATCCGCCGTGGATCAGCTTCGTCGATGCGGAGGAGGTGTGGCCAGCGAGATCGTCCTGCTCGACCAGCAGGACCGACAATCCCCGGCCGGCAGCATCGCGCGCGATGCCGGCACCGTTGATGCCGCCGCCGACGACCAGAAGGTCGATCATCTCCTCTCGCGCTGTGCCCGATGTCATCGGTTCGCTTACTCCCGTTGCGACTCGCTGTACCGCAAGAAACGTCAATGTGAAAGCGTTGACGCGCGAATGAAAATGATAAATCGTGCAAACGAAAACGAACGAACGGAAGAGCGACTATGGCTGGCACGCATATTCTGGCGATCGACCAAGGGACGACATCGACGCGCAGCCTGATTTTCGACTCCCGAGCGAAGCGCGTGGCAGCCGCCCAGCGCGAGTTCGCTCAACTCTATCCCGAGCCGGGCTGGGTCGAGCACGACCCGGAGGTGATCTGGCGTGACACGCTCGCGACCGCGCGCGAGGCGATCGCATCGAGCGGCCTGCGCGCAGCCGACATTGCCGCGATCGGCATCACCAACCAGCGCGAAACCACGTTGGTGTGGGATCGCCGCACCGGCGAGACGATTCATCGTGCGATCGTCTGGCAGGACCGGCGCACCGCCGAACGCTGCCAGCACCTGAAGGCGAACGGCGCCGAGCCGATGGTGCGCGACCGCACCGGATTGTTGCTCGATCCGTATTTCTCGGGCACCAAGCTCGCCTGGATTCTCGATCATGTTCCCGGTGCCCGCGTGCGCGCCGAACGCGGCGAGCTTGCCTTCGGAACGATCGACAGTTTCCTGCTGTGGCGGCTGACGGGTGGAAAGGTGCATGCGACCGATGTCACCAACGCCGCGCGCACGCTGTTATTCGACATTCGCCGGGGGTGCTGGGATGCGGAATTGTGCGCGCTGTTAGACGTGCCGATGGCGTTGCTGCCGGACGTGCATGACAACGCGCATCTGTACGGGATGACCGCGCCGGACCTGTTCGATGCGGCGATTCCGATCGCCGGCATGGCGGGCGATCAGCAAGCGGCTTTGTTCGGCCAGGCCTGTTTCACGCGCGGCAGCGCCAAATCGACCTACGGCACCGGCTGCTTCATGCTGCTCAACACCGGCGAGGAGGCGCTGCGCTCGGCCCATCGCCTGCTGACGACGCCCGCCTACCGCCTTGCCGGCCGCACCACTTATGCGCTGGAAGGCTCGATCTTCACGGCGGGCGCGGCGGTGAAGTGGCTGCGCGACGGGTTGGGCGTCATCACCCACGCCAGCCAGACTCACGATATGGCGACGCAGGTGCCCGACAGCCATGGTGTGTACATGGTCCCGGCGTTCGTCGGGCTTGGCGCACCGCATTGGGACCCGGATGCGCGCGCCTCGATCCACGGGCTCACGTTCGGCGCGGGCGCGGCGCACCTCGCCCGTGCGGCACTGGAGGCGGTCGGATACCAGACGCTGGACCTGATCGAAGCGATGGTCGCCGACGGGGGCGCCAGGCCGGCGGTGATGCGCGTGGACGGCGGCATGGCTGCGAACGACTGGCTTGGGCAGTTCCTCGCCGATCTGCTCGAAATGCCGGTCGAGCGTCCGGGCGATCTCGAGACGACGGCGCGGGGTGCCGCCTTTCTCGCTGGTCTTGCGGTCGGCTTATGGTCGGATCTGCCGGAGCTTGCCGCGCTCTGGTCGAGCGCCCGGTGTTTCACGCCAGCGATGGCTGCGGACAGGCGCGACGTGCTGGTCGCCGGCTGGCACGACGCGCTTCGCCGCACCTTGAGCGCTTCACACTCCGCGGCGGATTAAACGCCGCACATTTGCAGCGAGGACCAGCCCAACGACACGTGTGGAGGGTTCAGACGCCCGCGTGCATCTAGTCGCTGGCGTGGCTGTCCGGCTCGGCGAGTGGGGGCGGGGGCGCGGCGATCTCATCCTCGGCAGCCGGTGCCGGAGCCGGCGCGCGCTCCGGTGTCTTCCGGTCGTGCCTGGCATCGCCCCAGGTCATGCTCTGGAGCACGCCATCGCGGCGGATCAGCCCGTGCATCAGCGCCGCCGCGAGGTGGAGCAGGATCAGCCCGAACAGCGCCAGCGCGATCCACGTGTGCGCGAAACGAAGCACAGCGTAGAGCCGCAGGTCGTGCGGAAGGATCGGTGGAAGCACGGTCGCCGGCGTCAACGCGACCGGATAGCCGCCTGCCGACAGCATCCCCCAGCCGATCAGCGGCAACGCGAACATCGCCGCGTAGAGCAGGACATGCGAGCCCTTCGCCGCCAGCCGTTGCGGCGCGTCGAGATCGGGCGGAAGCGCCGGAGCGCCGGTGCCGAGACGGACGACAAGGCGCAACGCGACCAGCGCGAGGATCGCGATGCCGAGCGGGCGGTGAAGGTGAAGCAACGTGACATAGGCAGGGCCCGTGGTGGAGACCATGCCGACGCCGACGAACAGCATGGTGACGATCATCGCCACCATCAGCCAGTGGAGGACGCGCAGCAGTGGCGCGAAGTGGAGGGGACCTCGGCGCATCATCGTGCTCCCTGTCGGGCGAAGTCGTGGCCGGCCGCGCTCGGGCCAGGCCCCTCGCCGGCGCGGCGTGTGAACGATGTCGCATAGGCCTTCGATCGCGCCGGCAGCAGCGGATCGTCGGAGATCGCGATGCCGGGCGGAAGAATCGTGGGATCGAAGTTGAGGTCGCGGCAAACGCCCTGCTCCTCGGTCTGTGCCCGGTCGATGGTCAGCACGCCGGCGTCGATCGTGCGGTGCGGCCCGCTCCATGCCACGGTGGCGCGATCGGTGACATCGCCCGGATTGGCGACAATCAACTGGAGATGCCACCGCGAGGGCGTGTGCCGGGTGCGCGCGATGAACGCATCGACCAGATAATCCCTTGGCAAATTGGCGAGCGTGTCCTTGTCGAGTCCGTGGAGCGGCGTCTCGGGGACGAACTGCCAGCGCACCAGCCGGGTCGTGCCGGAGGGATCGGTGAAGCGGAACGCATTGATGCTGTAATAGGGCGCGTTGCCGAAGCTGTCGGGCAGCACGGCCTTCGCCAGATAGTCCTGAAACGCCTTGGTCTCGGGGTGCTGCTTGATGAACGCGCCCATCAGCTTCGGGTCGGGCTTGCCGGTCTTGGGGTCGGGCCGGCTGGCATATTGCAGGGCGACGAAATCCTCCGGTGTCGCCACCGGGAAGATTGGCGTGTCGTCCAGCGCCATCCGCCATTCCTGCCGATCGGGAGTCCTCAGCAACAGCGCCATCGCATGAAATACGGTGCGCCCGTCAGTCGCCAGCGGATTGCCACCGCCAAGCGAAAACCGGCCGATCACCGGAGTATCGCCCCGCTTCAACACGCTCGCCCCCGCCAGTGCCGCGCCGGCGCCGTTCGCGCGGAAATCGCCCGCGAAGCAGATTCCCTTGGCATGCGCGCGGCGATAACCGGTCTTGGCTCCGCCGAGGTTATATTCGAGCGCGTTGGCGATGGTACCGCCGCTCACCCGGCGCGGGCCGATGACGCCTGCGGTCCAGGCGAAAGCGGTCGCCGATCCGCCCACCGCAACCGCGATCAGCGCGGCGGGCAGAAGCTGCTTCTTCATCGATGGCCTCGTCATTCTGGCTTTCCGTAGTTTCGCACGTGGATGAACCTTTGCGTGTACCCGGATCACCCCAGCCTTGATGTTTTACAACTATACAGAGGTTTGGAGTGGCTCGCGCCAGCGGTGACACCGAAGGCCGTCCGATGAGCGGCGGTTCACGCCTTCGATTGAGCCGGGGCGGGGGGTGACGCGGGCGCGGCCAGGCGCTATCGGCGCGCACCATGATAAAGCACGCCCTTTCCGTCTCGCGCGAAGCCGATTTCGCCGCCTGGTATCAGACCGTCATCACCGAGGCCGACATGGCCGAGGAATCGGGGGTGCGCGGCTGCATGGTGATCCGCCCGTGGGGCTATGGCATCTGGGAACGGATGCAGCGGCTGCTCGACGATCGCATCAAGGCGACGGGGCATGAGAATTGCTATTTCCCGCTGTTCATCCCGCTCTCCTATTTCGAGAAGGAGGCCGAGCATGTCGACGGCTTCGCCAAGGAAATGGCAGTCGTCACCCACCACCGGCTGATCTCGGACGGCAAGGGTGGCCTGATCCCCGATCCATCCGCCAAGCTGGAGGAGCCGCTCGTCGTGCGCCCGACGTCGGAGACGGTGATCGGCACCGCCTTCGCGCGCTGGGTCCAATCGTGGCGCGATCTGCCGGTGCTCATCAACCAATGGGCGAATGTGGTGCGCTGGGAAATGCGCACGCGCATGTTCCTGCGCACCGCCGAGTTCCTGTGGCAGGAAGGCCATACCGCGCACGCCAGCGAAGCCGAAGCGCGCGAGGAAACCCTGCGCATGCTCGAAGTCTATCGTGAATTCGCCGAGGATTGCGTCGCGCTCCCGGTGATCGCCGGTGAGAAGCCCGAGAACGAGCGCTTCCCCGGCGCGGTCGCGACCTATTCGATCGAGGCGATGATGCAGGACGGCAAGGCGCTCCAGGCGGGCACCTCGCATTTCCTCGGTACCAATTTCTCGAAGGCGCAGAACATCACCTTCCAGAATGCCGAAGGTCAGGTCGAGCTGGCGCACACGACGAGCTGGGGCGTATCGACGCGGATGATCGGCGGGCTCATCATGGTCCACGGCGATGACGACGGCCTGCGCGTGCCGCCGCGTGTCGCGCCCTGGCAGGTCGTGATCGTGCCGATGCTGCGCGACCAGCCCGAGGATGCGGCGATCGTCGAGTATTGCAAGGCGTTGCGCGCCGAACTGGGTGCGTTGAGCGCGCTCGGCGAGCCGGTGCGCGCCTTGCTCGATCTCAAGGCGGTCAAGGCTGCGACCAAGCGGTGGGGCTGGGTGAAGAAGGGCGCGCCGATTGTAATCGAGGTCGGCGGCCGCGACGTGGCGGGCGGCAACGTCTCGGTGATCCGCCGCGACCGGCTGTACCGCGGGGACGGAAAGCTCGACAGCGCGGTGGTCGCCAAGGGCGATTTCGTCGCCGGCGCGGCGGCGATGCTCGCCGAAATCCAGCAGGCGCTCTACGCGGACGCCAAGGCGCGGCTCGACGCCAACATCGTGCGCGACGTGACCGATTTCGCCGGCGTCGAGGCGTTCTTCGCGGAGGGCGTGAAGAACCCCGGCTTCCTCGAAGTGCAATGGTCGAAGCCGACCGGCCCTGCACTTGAGAAAGTGGTCGAGCGTTTGAAGGCGCTCAAGCTGACGCTGCGCAACGTTCCCGCCAATGCCGCGCCGGTCGATGGCGCATGTGTGTTCACTGGTGACGCGGCGGTGGAGCGGGTGATCGTCGGACGGTCTTACTAACCACCGTCGCCCCGGCGAAGGCCGGGGCGACGTGTATGGCTTTTACCTACGCCCTCAAGAAAGCGTGCCGCGCTTTGCAGCGGTCGCACCGACATGCGCCTCGCCACGCGACTCGGCGAGTTTCACCTGGCGGTGGCGTTCGGCCAGATTGGCCCGTTTGGTGGCGTCGCGCGTACCGTGGCAGGCGGGGCAACTCACCCCTTCCTCGTACAGCGGCGAGGCCCGATCCTCAGGGCTGACCGGCATACGGCATGCGCGGCACAGCGCGTGGCTGCCGGGCGCGAGGCCGTGGCCGACCGCGACGCGTTCGTCGAACACGAAGCATTCACCCTGCCAGCGGCTCTCGGCGGCGGGCACCTCCTCGAGATATTTGAGGATGCCGCCATGCAGGTGGAACACCGAATCGAAGCCCTGCGCCTTGACGAACGCGGTCGCCTTTTCGCAGCGGATGCCACCGGTGCAGAACATCGCGATCGTCTTGCCCGCGAGGTCCTGCTTGTGTTCGCGGAACCAGCCGGGGAAATCGCTGAACGTGTCGGTGCCAGGGTCGAGTGCACCGGTGAAGCTGCCGACGCGCACCTCGTAAGCGTTGCGGGTGTCGATCACCACCGTATCGGGGCGTGCGATCAGCGCGTTCCACTCGGCGGGCGCGACATAGGTGCCGACATCTTCGAGCGGATCGATCTCGGGTTCGCCCATCGTCACGATCTCGCGCTTGAGCCGGACCTTGAGCCGGTGGAACGGCATCTCGGCGGCACGCGCGAACTTGATCTCGGCTTCCGCGCAACCCGGCAGGGCGCGGATCGCTGCGACGAGGTCCTCGATCGCGGCATCGCTGCCCGCGATCGTGCCGTTGATCCCCTCGCGGGCGAGCAGCAGCGTGCCCTTCACGCCGCGCCGCGCGCAGAGATCGTACAGCGATGCGCGCAGCGCGGCGGGGTCGTCGAATCGGGCGAATCGGTACAGAGCGGCGACGCGAACGGGCAGGGGGGTGGTCATCGGCCGCTCGCTAGAATAGTTTGCCGGGTGCCGTCAAAAGTCGCGTCGCCGGTGCAGGCCGGGCACCGGATCTGGGGCGAGCGGGGTGCCGGGCCATGCAACGCCGCCGGGGCGATGCACGGCGTCGCCCGTGGCATTGACCGTATTCGAGTCCGCTTGTATAGGCGCCGCTGCTCGCATGAGGACTAACACTCTCGTGTGGGTGCTTGAACATTGCTGGATGCATTCAGGGCCAGGGGGAATCACACGATTCTCGAAGGCCCTTTTGTATTCCCCAAATTGTTCGGGGGGGCGTAATGGCTCCAGCAAAGTAACCAATATTCCAAGGTGAAGAGATTCATGCCGACGATCAACCAGTTGGTCCGCAAGGGCCGCGATCCGCAGAAAGCCAAGTCCAAGGTTCCTGCGATGGAAGCCAATCCTCAGAAGCGCGGCGTTTGCACGCGCGTCTACACGACGACCCCGAAGAAGCCGAACTCGGCGCTGCGCAAGGTGGCCAAGGTCCGCCTGACCAACCAGCGCGAAGTCATCAGCTACATCCCGGGCGAGGGCCACAACCTGCAGGAGCACTCGGTCGTGCTGATCCGCGGCGGCCGCGTTCGCGATCTTCCCGGCGTGCGCTACCACGTTCTGCGCGGTGTGCTCGACACACAGGGCGTCAAGGATCGCAAGCAGTCGCGTTCGAAGTACGGCGCCAAGCGTCCTAAGTAACTCGCCAGAGTAAGCCCCGGACGTGTTCCGGATTAGCTGAAGCACAGATAAGGAATTTGAAATGGCACGTCGTCGCAGGCCCGAAAAGCGGGTCATCCTGCCTGATCCCCAGTACGGGGACGAGGTTCTCTCCAAGTTCATGAACAGCGTGATGCTGGACGGCAAGAAGTCCGTCGCCGAAGGGATCGTCTACACCGCGCTCGCCACTGTCGAGCAGCGTGCGAAGAAAGACCCGATCGGCGTGTTCCACGACGCGCTGGCGAACGTGAAGCCGGGCATCGAGGTCCGCAGCCGCCGTGTCGGTGGTGCGACGTACCAGGTGCCGGTCGAGGTTCGTCCCGAGCGTGCGCAGGCCCTTGCGATCCGCTGGCTGATCACCGCAGCGCGCTCGCGCAGCGAGAACACCATGTCGGCACGGCTCTCGGGCGAGCTGCTCGACGCGTCGAACAACCGCGGCAACGCGGTGAAGAAGCGCGAAGACACGCACCGTATGGCGGAAGCCAACCGCGCCTTCTCGCACTACCGCTGGTAAGCATACCGATCATGGCGGGTTTGTAAGACCTGTCGTGATCCCTTATATGGGTGGCGAGGCCGGGAGGTCTCGCCCCCACATTTGTATTCCACCGTCCGCGTCCAGCCGCTATCGCGCGGCGTGGCGCGTTCGGGAACCCTCCCGCCGCCCGTTTTTACCGCCGTCCAGGCACCCAGGAGTGACGCATCATGGCCCGCAGCCATCCGCTCGACCGCTATCGCAACATCGGCATCATGGCGCATATCGACGCCGGCAAGACGACGACGACCGAGCGCATCCTCTATTACACCGGCAAGTCCTACAAGATCGGCGAAGTGCATGAAGGCACCGCGACGATGGACTGGATGGTCCAGGAGCAGGAGCGCGGCATCACGATCACGTCGGCTGCGACCACCTGCAAGTGGCGTGCTGAAGACGGCAAGGGCGAAGAGCACCTCATCAACATCATCGACACGCCGGGCCACGTCGATTTCACGATCGAAGTCGAGCGTTCGCTGCGCGTGCTCGACGGCGCGGTCGCGTGTTTCGACGGCGTTGCCGGTGTCGAGCCGCAGTCGGAGACGGTGTGGCGCCAGGCGGAAAAGTACAAGGTTCCGCGGATGTGCTTCGTCAACAAGCTCGATCGTACCGGTGCCTCGTTCGTTCGCTGCGTCGACATGATCAAGGATCGTCTCGGTGCGCGTCCGGCGGTGCTGTACCTTCCGATCGGCCTCGAAGGCGACTTCAAGGGCCTGATCGATCTGGTCAACAACCGCGCGATCGTCTGGCTCGAAGAATCGCTCGGCGCGAAGTTCGAGTATAAGGACATTCCGGCTGAGTACGCCGATGCCGCCGCGACCGCGCGTTCCGAGCTGATCGAGATGGCCGTCGAGCAGGACGACGAGCTGATGGAAGCTTATCTCGAGGGCAACGAGCCGAGCGCGGCCGACCTCAAGAAGCTGATCCGCAAGGGCACGCTCAACTTCTCGTTCGTCCCCGTCACCTGCGGTTCGGCGTTCAAGAACAAGGGCGTGCAGCCGCTGCTCGACGCCGTCGTCGATTATCTGCCGAGCCCGCTCGACGTTCCCGCCATCCAGGGCCTCAAGCTCGATGGCGAGACGCAGGACGAACGTCCGTCGTCGGACGAGGCGCCGTTCTCGGCCCTCGCGTTCAAGATCATGAACGATCCGTTCGTCGGCACGCTGACTTTCGCGCGCATCTATTCGGGCAAGCTCGAGACCGCTTCGACCGTCATCAACTCGGTGAAGGACAAGAAGGAAAAGGTCGGCCGCATGCTGCTGATGCATGCGAACGAGCGTGAGGACATCCAGGTGGCCTATGCGGGCGACATCGTCGCGCTGGCGGGCCTGAAGGACACGACCACCGGTGACACGCTGTGCGCGTCGTCGGCGCCGATCATCCTCGAGCGGATGGAATTCCCCGAGCCGGTGATCGAGTTGTCGGTGGAGCCGAAGACCAAGGCCGACCAGGAGAAGATGGGCGTCGCGCTCAACCGTCTCGCGCGCGAAGATCCGTCCTTCCGTGTGTCGTCGGACGCCGAAAGCGGCCAGACGATCATCAAGGGCATGGGCGAGCTTCACCTCGAAATCCTCGTCGATCGCATGAAGCGCGAGTTCAAGGTCGAAGCGAACGTCGGCGCGCCGCAGGTTGCGTACCGCGAGTATCTCGGCAAGCCGGTCGATGTGGATTACACCCACAAGAAGCAGTCGGGCGGCACCGGTCAGTTCGGTCGCGTGAAGGTCAAGGTCACGCCGGGCGAGCGCGGTTCGGGCATCATCTTCAAGGATGAGATCAAGGGCGGTAACATTCCGAAGGAATATATCCCGGCGATCGAAAAGGGCTTCCGCGAAACGGCGGCCACGGGTTCGCTGGTCGGTTTCCCGATCATCGACTTCGAGATCCTGCTGTATGACGGCGCCTACCATGACGTCGATTCGTCGGCGCTGGCGTTCGAAATCACCGGTCGCGCAGCGATGCGCGAAGTTGCCCAGAAGGCCGGGATCAAGCTGCTCGAGCCGATCATGAAGGTCGAAGTCGTCACCCCCGAGGATTATCTCGGCGACGTCATCGGCGACATGAACAGCCGTCGTGGCCAGATCCAGGGCACCGACAGCCGCGGCAACGCGCAGACCGTCGAGGCGATGGTGCCGCTGGCGAACATGTTCGGCTACGTGAACGCGCTCCGCTCGTTCAGCCAGGGCCGTGCACAGTACAGCATGCAGTTCTCGCATTATGACGAAGTTCCCGCGAACGTGGCGGACGAAGTCAAGGCGAAGCTGGCCTGACGTGGGCCGGCACGCGGCGCTCAGGCCCGCGTGCCGATCCACAAGGCGCTTGACGTTGCATGCTGATGCACGCAGGGCTGGCGCAATTCATTTTGAGCCGCTATGGGGCCGCTTTCGCGCGGCAATCCCGGCACGGAAACGATCAATTAAGGTAGGGAATCATGGCTAAAGCAAAGTTCGAGCGGACTAAGCCGCATCTCAACATCGGCACCATCGGTCACGTCGATCATGGTAAGACCTCGCTCACGGCAGCGATCACGAAGGTTCTGGCCGAGACCGGCGGCGCCACGTTCACCAGCTATGCCAACATCGACAAGGCTCCTGAGGAGCGCGAGCGCGGCATCACGATCTCGACCGCACACGTCGAGTACGAGACGCTGGCACGCCACTACGCGCACGTCGATTGCCCGGGTCACGCCGATTATGTGAAGAACATGATCACCGGCGCGGCGCAGATGGACGGCGCGATCCTCGTCGTTTCGGCGACCGACGGCCCGATGCCGCAGACCCGCGAGCACATCCTGCTCGCCCGTCAGGTCGGTGTGCCGACGATGGTCGTGTTCATGAACAAGGTCGATCTGGTCGACGACGCCGAAATCCTCGAGCTCGTCGAGCTGGAAATCCGCGAGCTGCTCTCGTCGTATGATTTCGACGGTGACAACATCCCCGTCATTCAGGGTTCGGCTGTTGCTGCGCTCAACGACGTCACGCCGGAAATCGGCCATGACGCCGTTCTGAAGCTGATGGAAGCGGTCGACACCTATCTGCCGCAGCCCGAGCGTCCGCTCGACAAGCCGTTCATGATGCCGATCGAAGACGTGTTCTCGATCTCGGGTCGTGGCACGGTCGTCACCGGCCGCGTCGAGACCGGCATCGTGAAGGTCGGCGAGGAAGTCGAGATCGTCGGCATTCACCCGGCGGTTCGCAAGACCACCGTCACGGGCGTCGAAATGTTCCGCAAGCTGCTCGACCAGGGCCAGGCAGGCGACAACATCGGCGCGCTGATCCGCGGCGTCGGCCGTGAAGAGGTCGAGCGTGGCCAGGTTCTCTGCAAGCCCGGCTCGATCAAGCCGCACACCGACTTTTCGTCGGAAGTGTACGTGCTGTCGAAGGACGAGGGTGGCCGTCACACGCCGTTCTTCGCCAACTATCGTCCGCAGTTCTACTTCCGTACCACGGACGTGACCGGCACCGTCGAGCTGCCCGAGGGCACCGAGATGGTCATGCCTGGCGACAACATCGCACTCGGCGTGAAGCTGATCGCACCGATCGCCATGGACGTGGGCCAGCGCTTCACGATCCGCGAGGGCGGTCGCACGGTTGGTTCGGGTATCGTCAGCGGTATCACGAAGTAATCTCACGCTAAAAAAAAGTCGCCGCCCGTGCCTCCCTGGAGGCGCGGGCGGTTGCTTTTTGTAGGAGGCCGCTGTAATGGCCCGCCTCCGGTTTTGAACTGAACAACCAGCGGTGGCCCTTCGGCCCGAGTCCCGGCGATTGCCGGTCTCGCGGTCGGGGAAAGTCACCCCGCTCTTTCGCATTGGTAGGGTACATGGACAGCAACATCCGCATTCGCCTTAAGGCGTTCGATCATCGCGTGCTCGATCAGGCTGCCGGCGACATCGCCGACACCGCCCGTCGCACCGGCGCACTCATCCGTGGCCCGATTCCTTTGCCGACTCACATCGACAAGTTCACGGTCAACCGCGGCCCGCACATCGACAAGAAGTCGCGCGAGCAGTTCGAGACGCGTACCTACAAGCGCCTGCTCGACATCGTGCAGCCGACCCCGCAGACGGTGGACGCGCTGATGAAGCTCGACCTCGCTGCTGGTGTTGACGTTGAGATCAAGCTCGCGTAAACGCGCCGCTCCAAGAGATTCGGCCCCGTAACCGGGGCAGATAGGGATACCGCCGGACTTGTCCGGGTCTGCGTCCCCCGACATGCCTCCTGCTTTCAGGAGGCGCCAGCCCGGGTCGGGGCCGACGCAGTATAAATGTTTTCGGGTTGAGCACGCACGCTACGGAATCGTCCGTGGCGTGCCTCTGTTATGGAAAGGGATCAGATCATGCGCACTGGCGTGATCGCGAAGAAATTGGGGATGACGCGTCTGTTCCAGGACGATGGTCGGCATGTGCCGGTAACCGTTCTGCAGCTCGACAATCTCCAGGTCGTGGCCGTTCGCGAGGCCGATCGTGATGGGTATGTCGCCGTCCAGTTGGGTGCCGGCGTTGCTAAAGCAAAGAATGTCGCCAAGCCGCAGCGCGGCCACTTCGGCAAAGCCGAAGTCGAGCCCAAAGCGATCGTCCGCGAATTCCGTGTCGCCGAGGACGCCGTCCTCGAGGTCGGCGCCGAGATTTCGGCCGATCACTATGTCGCTGGCCAGATCGTCGACGTTCAGGGGTACACGCAGGGCAAGGGCTTCCAGGGCGGCATGAAGCGCTGGGGCTTCGGCGGCCTTCGCGCCACCCACGGCGTCTCGGTGTCGCACCGCTCGCTCGGTTCGACCGGCCAGCGTCAGGATCCGGGCAAGGTCTTCAAGAACAAGAAGATGGCCGGCCACATGGGTGATGCGCAGCGCACCCAGCAGAACCTCGAGATCGTTTCGACCGACGTCGAGCGCGGCCTGATCTTCGTCAAGGGCTCGGTGCCTGGCTCGAAGGGCGGCTGGCTGCTCGTCAAGGACGCGGTCAAGATCGCACGCCCCGAGGCTGCTCCGTATCCCGCCGGCCTCAAGGCCGCTCAGAACAACAACGATGCGCCCGCAGAGACGCCCGCCGAAACGGTGGACGACGCAGCGGCCACCGACGGCCAGGAGGGCTGATCGTGAAGGTTAAGCTTCAATCCTTCGCCGATACCGCGGAAAGCGATATCGAGCTCAACGACGAGGTCTTCGGCCTCGATCCGCGCGGCGACATCCTGCACCGCGTCGTCACCTGGCAGCTTGAAAAGCGTCGTGCGACCGCAAGCGGCACGCGCGAGCGCGCCGACGTTGCCCGCACCGGCAAGAAGTTCGGTCGCCAGAAGGGCGGCGGTACGGCACGTCACGGCGATCGCCGCGCTCCGATCTTCGTCGGTGGTGGTAAGGCGCACGGTCAACGGACCCGCGACTTCAATCCGTCGCTGAACAAGAAGATCCGCGCGCTGGGTCTCAAGATGGCGCTCAGCAGCCACGCCAAGGCTGGCTCGCTGGTGATCCTCGACAGCCTCGCGGTTGCCGAGGGCAAGACCAAGACGCTGATCGCCGACTGGGCCAAGCTCGGCACCGGCAAGACCGCGCTGGTCATCGACGGTGACACGGTTGAGACGACGTTCGTTCTCGCCGCTGGCAACCTCTCGACGATCAACGTGCTGCCGGCCGCCGGCGCCAACGTCTATGACATTCTGAAGCACGACACGCTGGTTCTCACCCGCGCTGCCGTTGAAAAGCTGGAGGCGCGCTTCAATGGCTAAGAAGCAGAAGGGCGATATCGCGGTCCGTCATTACGACGTGATCGTTGCGCCGCACATCACCGAAAAGGCGACCCTGCTCTCCGAGCACAACGCCGTCGTGTTCAAGGTTGCGAACGACGCCACCAAGCCTGAAATCAAGGCTGCGGTCGAGGCGCTGTTCGGGGTGAACGTCACTGGCGTGAACACCATTGTCCAGAAGGGCAAGACCAAGAAGTGGAAGGGCGCGGACTATACGCGCTCCGACGTCAAGAAAGCGATCGTGACGTTGAAGGACGGCCAGTCCATCGACGTGACGACGGGGATCTGATCCGATGGCATTGAAACATTATAACCCGACGAGCCCGGCGCGGCGTGGTCTCATCCTGGTCGACCGTTCCGGCCTGCACAAGGGCGGCCCCGTCAAGGCGCTGACCGAAGGCAAGCGCAAGACCGGTGGCCGCAACAACAAGGGCCATGTCACCTCGCGCGGCATCGCCGGCGGCCACAAGCAGCGCTATCGGATCATCGATTTCAAGCGCCGCAACTGGGGCGTCGAGGGTACGGTCGAGCGGATCGAATATGATCCCAACCGCACGGCTTTCATCGCGCTGATCGGCTATAACGGCGGCTCGGCTGCCGAGGGCGGCGAAGTCGCCTACATCATCGCGCCGCAGCGCCTCGCCGTTGGCGATAAGGTGATCGCGGACAAGAAGACCGACGTGAAGCCCGGCAACGCGATGGAGCTCGGCCAGATTCCGGTCGGTACGATCGTCCACAACGTCGAGATGAAGCCCGGCAAGGGTGGTCAGCTCGCACGTTCGGCCGGCACCTATGTGCAGGTCGTCGGTCGCGACAAGGGCATGGTGATGGTTCGCCTGAACTCGGGCGAGCAGCGCTATATCCACGCAGGCTGCATGGCGACGATCGGTGCGGTGTCGAACCCCGACAACGGCAACACCAATCTCGCCAAGGCCGGCCGCAACCGCTGGCTCGGCAAGCGCCCGCTGACGCGCGGCGTCGCGAAGAACCCGGTCGACCATCCGCACGGCGGTGGTGAAGGCCGGACTTCGGGTGGCCGTCATCCGGTCACGCCGTGGGGCAAGCCGACGAAGGGTGCGCGCACCCGTCACAACAAGTCGACCGACAAGATGATCATCCGGTCGCGTCACGCGAAGAAGAAGGGCTAAACGATGGCTCGTTCCGTTTGGAAGGGTCCTTTCGTGGACCTTCACCTGCTTAAGAAGGCAGAAACCGCGCAGGAAACCAATGCGCGTGGTGCGATCAAGACCTGGTCGCGCCGCTCGACGATCCTGCCGCAATTCGTCGGCCTCACGTTCAGCGTCTATAATGGCCGCAAGTTCGTGCCGGTCTCCGTCAACGAGGACATGGTGGGCATGAAGCTCGGCGAGTTCGCGCCGACGCGCTATTTCCCCGGCCATGCCGCGGACAAGAAGGGCAAGCGCTGATGTCGAAGCCGAAATCCCCCCGCAAGGTCGGTGAGAAGGAAGCTCTCTCGGTCGGTACGCAGATCCGCGGCTCCGCGCAGAAGCTCGGCCTCGTCGCCGCGCTCATTCGCGGCAAGAAGGTCGGCGATGCGATGAACATCCTGCAGTTCTCGACCAAGGGCATGGCCGTCGACGCGCGCAAGGTGCTGGCTTCGGCCATCGCCAACGCCGAGAACAACCATAACCTCGATGTCGACGCGCTCGTCGTTCACGAGGCTTCGGTTGGCAAGTCGATCGTGATGAAGCGGTTCGCCACGCGCGGCCGCGGCAAGTCGACCCGCATCCTCAAGCCGTTCAGCCGTCTGCGCATCGTCGTGCGCGAGCAGGAAGAAGCATAATGGGTCAGAAATCGAACCCGATCGGTCTGCGCCTGCAGATCAACCGCACCTGGGACAGCCGCTGGTACGCGGAGGGCGCCGATTACGGTCGTCTGCTCCTCGAAGATCTGCGGATGCGCCAGTACATCATGAAGACGCTGCCGCAGGCGGCGATCTCCAAGGTGGTGATCGAGCGTCCCGCCAAGCTGTGCCGCGTGTCGATCTATGCCGCCCGTCCGGGTGTCATCATCGGCAAGAAGGGTGCGGACATCGAGAAGCTTCGCAAGAAGCTCGGCGCGATGACCACGTCGGACGTGTCGCTGAACATCGTCGAGATCCGCAAGCCGGAAGTCGATTCGAAGCTCGTCGCGCAGGGCATCGCCGATCAGCTCGAGCGTCGTATCGCTTTCCGCCGCGCCATGAAGCGTGCGGTTCAGTCGGCGATGCGGCTCGGCGCCGAGGGTATCCGGATCAACTGCGGTGGCCGTCTCGGCGGCGCCGAGATCGCGCGGACCGAATGGTATCGCGAGGGCCGGGTACCGCTTCATACGCTGCGTGCGAACGTGGATTATGCCGAAGCGCAGGCGCACACCGCCTACGGCGTGTGCGGCGTCAAGGTCTGGATCTTCAAGGGTGAGATCCTCGGCCACGACCCGCTCGCGCAGGAGCGCATCATGATGGAGGCTCAGACCTCCGGCGTGCGCCCGGCGCGCGACGACCGTCGCTAAGGACTGAATCATGCTGCAACCGAAAAAGACCAAGTTCCGCAAGGCCTTCAAGGGCCGCATCCACGGCGACGCCAAGGGTGGCACCACGCTCAACTTCGGGTCTTACGGCCTGAAGGCGATGGAGCCGGACCGGCTCACCGCCCGTCAGATCGAGGCGGCCCGCCGCGCGATCACGCGTCACATCAAGCGCCAGGGGCGTTTGTGGATCCGCGTGTTCCCGGACGTTCCGGTCTCGGGCAAGCCTGCCGAAGTCCGCATGGGCTCGGGCAAGGGTTCGCCGGAATTCTGGGCGGCGCGGGTCAAGCCCGGCCGCATCCTGTTCGAACTGGACGGCGTGCCCGGCGATATCGCGGCAGTGGCGTTCAGCCGCGCGGCGATGAAGCTGCCGATCAAGGTTAAGGTCGTCGCCCGTCTTGGCGACACCTCGCATCTGGGAGTCGTGTAAGATGGCACGGATCGACGATTTGAAGGCGAAGTCTGAGGACCAGTTGTCCGAGGAACTCGGCAACCTGAAGCGCGAGGCGTTCAACCTCCGTTTCCAGGCGGCGACCAACCAGCTCGAAAAGCCGAGCCGGGTTCGCGAAGTCCGCCGTGACATCGCCCGTATCAAGACGCTGCAGACCGCTCGCTCGCGCGACGCGGCTGCCAAGTAAGGATTTAGACATGCCGAAGCGCGTGCTGACGGGGCTGATCGTCTCGGACAAGGGCGACAAGACGGTGGTCGTGAACGTGGAGCGCAAGGTCAAGCACGCGCTCTACGGCAAGATCATCCGCCGTTCGAAGAAGTATCACGCCCATGACGAGGCGAACGAGTACAAGCAGGGTGAAACCGTGCGGATCGAAGAGACCGCGCCGATCTCCCGGCTCAAGACCTGGAAGGTGATCGATCGGGTTAACACCCATGCGACGCCGGAGCGGGTCGACGTCGACGCGTAAGCGTCACTTTTAGGCGGGGTCCGGTCGGAATCGGCCCCAGATGAGAAGGAAGCGGATCAATGATCCAGATGCAGTCCAATCTCGAGGTCGCTGACAACAGCGGCGCGAAGCGGGTTATGTGCATCAAGGTGCTTGGGGGTTCCAAGCGTCGGGTTGCAGGCGTGGGCGACATCATCGTCGTCAGCGTGAAGGAGGCCGCACCGCGCGGCCGTGTCAAGAAGGGCGACGTGCATCGTGCCGTCATCGTGCGCACCGCGAAGGACATTCGCCGCGCAGACGGTTCGGTGATCCGCTTCGACGGCAACGCCGCGGTGCTGGTCAACAAGAACGAGGAGCCGATCGGTACCCGTATCTTTGGCCCGGTCGTGCGCGAACTGCGCGGCAAGAAGCACATGAAGATCATCTCGCTCGCACCGGAGGTGCTGTAATGGCCGCCGCCAAGATCAAGAAGGGTGACCGCGTGATCGTCCTGTCCGGCAAGGACAAGGGCCGCACCGGCGAAGTTACCCAGGCGTTCCCGAAGGACGGCAAGGTCGTCGTGTCGGGCATCAACGTCCACGTCCGCCACACCAAGCCGACCCAGGGCGACCCCCAGGGTGGCCTGAAGCGCTCGGAAGCGCCGCTCGATGCGTCGAACGTCGCGCACGTGACCGCCGACGGCAAGCCGACGCGCGTCCGTTTCGAGATGCAGGACGGCAAGAAGGTCCGCGTCGCGGTCAAGACCGGGGAGAAGATCAGTGGCTGATGCCTATAAGCCCCGGATGAAGGGCCTCTACGACGAGAAGATCGTCAAGGCGATGACCGAGAAGTTCGGTTACAAGAACGCGATGGAAGTTCCGCGCATCGACAAGATCGTCCTGAACATGGGCGTTGGCGAAGCGACGCAGGACAAGAAGAAGGTCGACAAGGCGGCTACCGAAATGGAGCTGATCGCTGGCCAGAAGCCCGTCGTCACCAAGGCGAAGAAGTCGATCGCGCAGTTCAAGCTGCGTGAAGGCATGCCGATCGGCGTGAAGGTCACGCTGCGTCGCGAGCGCATGTACGAATTCCTCGATCGCTTCATCACGATCGCGCTGCCGCGCGTCCGCGATTTCCGCGGACTGAACGACAAGAGCTTCGACGGACGCGGCAACTATGCCTGCGGCCTGAAGGAGCAGTTGATCTTCCCGGAAATCAGCTACGACCAGGTCGATCAGATCCGTGGCATGGACGTGATCGTCGCGACGACCGCGAAAACCGACGACGAGGCGCGCGAGCTGCTTCGCCTGTTCGGTTTCCCGTTCCCGATTGAAGCCGACGCAGAAAAGAAGGCGGCATAAGATGGCAAAGCTGAGTTCGATCAACAAGAACGAGCGTCGCAAGCTGCTCGTGAAGAAGTACGCCGGCCGCTATTCGAAGCTGAAGGCGATCGCCGCCGACACGACGCTCGATGATGGCGAGCGCATGATCGCGCGCCTGAAGATGGCCGAGATTCCGCGCAACGGCAATCCGACGCGCATTCGCAACCGGTGCGAGCTGACGGGTCGTCCCCGCGCTTACTACCGCAAGTTCCGCCTCTGCCGCGTGCAGCTTCGCGATCTGGCCAACAAGGGCATGATCCCGGGCGTCACGAAGTCGAGCTGGTAAGGATCACGAGATGGCATTGACCGATCCCCTGGGTGATATGCTCACCCGCATCCGCAACGGCCAGCGCGCGCGCAAGGACTCGGTTCTGACGCCGGGCTCCAAGCTGCGTGTCCGCGTGCTCGACGTGCTCCAGCGCGAAGGCTACATCCGTGGCTACAGCGAAGAGCAGATGGGCCCTGCAGCCGGCATCCGCATCGAGCTGAAATATTTCGAGGGTCAGCCCGCGATCAAGCATGTCGCGCGCGTCTCCAAGCCGGGCCGCCGCGTCTATTCGGGTTCGACCGAACTGCCGCGGGTCATGAACGGCCTTGGCATCACGATCGTTTCGACGCCGAAGGGTGTTCTGTCTGACGCGGAAGCGCGTGAGCAGAACGTCGGTGGCGAAGTGCTGGCGGAGGTATTCTGATGAGCCGCATCGGTAAGAAGCCGGTCGCGATCCCAAGCGGTGTCACCGCGACGATCGACGGCGGCAAGCTCAACGTGAAGGGACCGAAGGGCACCCTCCACCTCGCGCTTCGTGAAGAGATCACCTACACGCTCGAGGACGGCGGCATCTCGGTGCAGCCGGCCAACGCCAGCAAGGCGGCGCGTGCTTTCTGGGGCATGCAGCGCACGATGGTTCAGAACCTCGTCACCGGCGTGACGACGGGCTTCACCAAGAAGCTGCTGATCAACGGCGTGGGCTACCGCGCCGCCGCGCAGGGCAAGGTGCTCAACCTGAAGCTCGGCTACAGCCACGACGTCAACATCGACGTGCCGGAAGGTCTTGAGGTCAAGACCCCCGACAACACGACGGTCGAGATTTCGGGTGCCGACAAGCAGAAGGTCGGCCAGCTCGCCGCAGAGGTCCGTCGCTGGCGTAAGCCCGAGCCGTACAAGGGCAAGGGCATCAAGTACGACGGCGAGTTCATCTTCCGCAAGGAAGGGAAAAAGAAGTAATGTCGACCAAGGGTATGTCTCTCTTCGAGAAGCGGCGCCGCCGCAACCGTTCCTCGCTTCGTGCGCGCAGCGGAGGCCGGCCGCGCCTTTCGGTGCATCGCTCGGGCAAGCACATCTACGCTCAGGTGATCGACGATGCGGCAGGCCGCACCATCGCTTCGGCCTCGACATTGGAGAAGGACGTGCGCGGCACGTCCGGCGCCAACATCGACGCGGCGACGGCGGTCGGCACGCGGCTCGCCGAGGCGGCGAAGGCCGCTGGCGTGACGCAGGTCGTGTTCGATCGCGGCGGCTTCCTGTTCCACGGTCGCGTCAAGGCGCTGGCGACTGCCGCGCGTGAAGCCGGATTGGAGTTTTAAGAATGGCCGACACCAACGATATCCAGTCGCAGGAAGGCGCTCCGGCTGAGGCCGGCACCGCCGAGGCGCCGCAGAGTCCGAATCAGAACCGTGGTCCGCGTGGCGGCCGTGGTCGCGGCGGCCCTCCGGGCGGCGGCAACAACCGTGGCGGTCGCGACAATCGCGGCGGTCGCGACAATCGTGGCCGTGGTGGCCCCGGTGGCGCTGACGACGGCGGCGAAGAGCTGATCGAGAAGCTGGTTCACATCAACCGCGTCTCGAAGACGGTGAAGGGCGGCAAGCGCTTCGGCTTCGCGGCACTCGTCGTCGTGGGTGACGGCAAGGGCCGGGTCGGCTTCGGTCATGGCAAGGCACGCGAAGTGCCGGAGGCCATCTCGAAGGCAACGGCTGCTGCCAAGAAGGCAATGGTCCGCGTTCCCCTGAAGGAAGGCCGCACGCTGCATCATGACGGCAATGGTCACTTCGGTGCCGGTCTCGTCACGCTGCGCTCGGCGCCGCAGGGCACCGGCATCATCGCGGGTGGCCCGATGCGCGCCGTCTTCGAATCGCTCGGGGTTGCCGACGTGGTGACGAAGTCGGTCGGCACGTCCAATCCGTACAACATGATCCGCGCGACCTTCGAGGCGCTGACCTCGCAGACCAGCCCCAAGGCAGTCGCGCAGCGTCGTGGCAAGAAGATCGCCGATCTGCTGGGCCGTGGCGGTTCACAGACCGCCGAGGCTGATGCCGCGGCTGTGGTGGAGTAAGACACGATGGCAACCATCAAGATCACGCAGACCGGGTCGCCGATCCGCCGCGAGAAGGATCAGCGCGCGACGCTGATCGGCCTCGGCCTCAACAAGATGCACAAGACGCGCGAGCTGGAAGACACCCCCGAGGTTCGGGGCATGATCCGCAAGGTCGCGCATATGGTGAAGATCGAAGCGTAAGCTTCGTTCGACATCTGCAATAGGGAAGGGCCGTCACGCGCGTGGCGGCCTTTTCTATGTGGCGCGGCGAGACTCTTCGCCGCCCAGAATCAGCGTGACAAAGGCGGAACGTCTCGCTAGACGCTCCGCCTTCCATTCCATCAGCGCGACAAAAGCGAAAGCGAGTGCATTCCATGAAGTTGAACGAAATCCGCGACAACGCGGGCGCCCGTAAGTCCAAGATGCGTGTCGGCCGTGGTATCGGTTCCGGCAAGGGCAAGACCGCAGGACGTGGCCAGAAGGGCCAGAAGAGCCGCGAAGGCGTCAGCATCGCCGGCTTCGAAGGCGGCCAGATGCCGCTCCACATGCGTCTGCCGAAGCGTGGCTTCAACAACATCTTCGCCAAGGACTATGCCGAGGTGAACCTCGGTGCGATCCAGAAGGCGGTCGATGCCGGCAAGATCGCTGCCGATGCGTCGCTCGATCACGAGTCGCTCAAGGCCGCTGGCCTGGCGCGCGGTGGCAAGGACGGCGTCCGTCTGCTCGGCAAGGGCGAACTGACCTCGCCGCTGACCTTCACCGTTGCCGGTGCGTCGAAGGGCGCGATCGAAGCGGTCGAGAAGGCTGGTGGTTCGGTTTCGGTGATTACGGTCGTTCCGGCTGCCGAGAAGGCCGCTGCCAAGAAGGGCGTCAAGTACCGCGAGCGCAAGGCCGACAAGGCCGCCAAGATCGCCGCCAACGCGTGATCTTAATGCCCCGTCGCGGACAAACGCGGCGGGGCGAACGTGGCGCGGGAACGCTCCCGACCACAATGGCGCTAGGCAACCCCAAACGCATGACTATATGAGCGGCGGGGCGGTTAAACGCTTTCCGCCGCTTTTGTTTCCTAGACCGTAGTTCGGGACGATTTCCAGCATGGCATCCGCAGCCGACCAGATGGCATCCAGCATCAGCCTGTCGAAGTTCGCACAGGCGACAGATCTCAAGAAGCGCCTTTGGTTCACGATCGGCGCGCTGATCGTTTTCCGGCTGCTCAGCTATGTGCCGCTGCCCGGCATCGATCCGACCGCGCTTAGCCAGCTCTCGCAGTCGACGAGCGGCGGCGTGCTCGATTTCTTCAACGCGTTTTCAGGCGGCTCGCTCAAGCGGATGAGTCTGACCGCGCTCGGCGTGATGCCCTACATCACCGCCTCGATCGTGATTCAGCTCGCCACCTCGCTGTCACCGACGCTGGCGGCGATCAAGAAGGAAGGCGAGAGCGGGCGCAAGCGGCTCAACCAGTACACGCGCTACGGCACGGTCGCGCTGACGGCGGTGCAGGGCTATTTCATCGCGGTCGGTCTGGAAACGCTCGGCGCCAACCAGGGCGTGCAGGCCGTGGTCGATCCCGGCATGATGTTCCGCGTCGCCGCGGTCATCTCGCTGATCGGCGGCACGATGTTCCTGATGTGGATCGGCGAGCAGATCACCAGCCGCGGCATCGGCAACGGCATGTCACTCATCATCATGGCCGGCATCGTCGCCAACCTGCCGACCACGCTGTACAATCTGTTCGAAGGCGGCCGTTCGGGCAATCTCGATGGCTTCCGCATCGTCGGCATCATCGTCGCGGTGGTCGCCCTGGTGTTGTTCATCTGCTTCATGGAGCGCGCACAGCGCCGCATCCTGATCCAGTACCCCAAGCGCCAGACCCAGCGCGGCATGCAGGCCGACCGCAGCCATCTGCCGCTCAAGATCAACACCGCCGGCGTGATCCCGCCGATCTTCGCCTCGTCGCTGCTGCTGATGCCGCTGACGATCATGCAGTTCGCCGGCAAGCGGGTTGAGAGCAATAGCTGGTGGAGCGACGTCATCCTGACGCTCAACCAGTACCTGCAGCACGGCTCGCCGGTGTACATGCTGCTCTACGGCGCGGGCATCATCTTCTTCTCGTTCTTCTATACCGCGGTTGTGTTCAACCCCGAGGAGACGGCGGACAATCTGAAGCGCTACGGCGGTTTCATCCCCGGCATCCGGCCCGGCAAGAACACCGAGATCTATTTCGATTACGTGCTGACGCGAATCACCGTGATCGGCGCGGGCTATCTGGCGATCATCTGCCTGCTGCCCGAAGAGCTGGTGTCGATGCTCCAGATTCCCTTCTATCTCGGCGGAACCAGCCTGTTGATCGTCGTCAACGTGACGATGGATACGGTGACTCAGATCCAGAGCCACTTGCTCGCGCATCAATATGGCGATCTAATCAAGAAATCGAAGCTGAAGGGCGGCCGCCTGCGCTAAGCGGGACGGGTACACAACAGGGGACGGACAGTCGTGAACATCATTCTGCTTGGCCCGCCGGGAGCGGGCAAGGGCACGCAGGCGAGCCGGCTTGAGACGACGCGCGGGATGGTGCAATTGTCGACCGGCGACATGCTCCGCGCCGCGCGCAAGGCCGACACGCCGCTTGGCCATCAGGTCGCGGCAGTGATGGATTCGGGCGCGCTCGTCTCCGACGAAATCGTTTCGGCGCTGATAGACGACAAACTCGGAACGCTTTCGCCCGAACAGGGCACGATCTTCGACGGCTATCCGCGCACCGCCGCGCAGGCTGAGTCGCTCGACGCGATCCTCGCCCAACACGGTCGCAAGCTCGACACGGTGATCGAACTCGACGTGAACGAGGATGCGCTCGTCGAGCGGATTGTCGGGCGCTACACCTGTGCCAAGTGCGGTGCGGGCTATCACGATCATTTCAAACAGCCCGCAGTGGCTGGCGTCTGCGATGTGTGTGGCTCGACCGAGTTCAAGCGCCGCCCCGACGACAATGAAGAGACGGTGCGCACCCGCATGGCCGAATATCGCGCCAAGACGCTGCCAATCTTGCCGCTTTACGAAGCGCGCGGTATCGTCGCCAAGGTCGATGGCATGGCCGATATCGACGAGGTGAGCGCGCAGGTCGCGGACGTGCTCGACCGGTAACGGTCGAGCGCAGCCCTTCGCCGCGTGTTTAGAACACGCGCGACCCGGCGGCACGTTCGGTCGTCAGCAGGAAGTGCGGATCGGATGATCCCGCCGGGCGCGCCGGAAAGTGCGTGTGCCATTTGCCGGGTTGCCGCGACGCGATCGCGAAGATGTAGACCGCTGCGTTGGGTTCCTGCGTCCACGAGAGATATAGCGGCTCGAAGCCCTCTTCTTCGAACAGGCGGATGGTCGATTGCGGCGAGAACCGCCAGTAATCGCCATAATCGGCGTGCTGCGGTTGCAACCACGGCAGGACGATAATGACGATGTCGGACGACATCGCGCAGAGGTTGCGGAACGCGCGCCTGAAGTCCCAAATGTGTTCCAGCGTCGTGTGATTGAAGACGGTGGCGAACTTCCGCGAGAGATCGGCCGGTAACGCTGCTTCCAGATCGAGGAATATTTCGTTGTCCGCGCCCTGGAGTGTTCCCTGCTCGGTCCCGAAGTTGGTGATGCTCCACGACGAGGCCGAACGGAAATAGTTTCGGTAGAAGTCGCCCTCCTTGTCGCGATCTTCCCATGCGCTGACATTGACGGCAGCGCCTCCGAACAAAGGTGCGAAACGGCGCAACTCCGCATTCGACCAGCGCCGCGGCACGCCGAACGCGGCCGATGCGTAATCGCGCGGCAACAATCCGGCTCGGCGTGCGAGCTGCCGGACGCGTGACATAACGCCTGTCATCGCAAGCTTCCTCCCCTGGCTGTTATCACATGCGGGTACAGTGGCCGGGGCGCTCTGTCCGACGGTTCTTGATCCGATCCGGCAGCATCGCCCACATGACAGGTTCGTCATCCGCCCTTCACCGAATCGGGGGAGGGCGATCGCTAAGAGGCGGACATGGCCGATGTGCTTTGGCCCATATATTTCCGAGATCGGCGTCCGCACTCCCGGGGGCGCCGTTGGCCGGCGGAAGGTTCACTTTCCGCCGGCCTCAATCCGTTCTAGGCTAAAGGGCCCGTCCGGAATGTCGCAGCCCATGACCCGTAAGATCCTGATCGTCGAAGATGACGCCGGCACCGCCGCCTATCTGGCCAAGGGCCTGGGCGAGGCCGGGTTCTCGATAGAGACCGCGGTGGATGGCCGCGACGGCCTGTTCCTCGCCAGTGAGGGCATCTTCGATCTTGTCATCGCCGATCGCATGCTGCCGGGGCTCGACGGTCTCGCGATGATCGGTGCGATCCGCGCCGCGGGTATTCGCACGCCGGTGCTGATGCTCTCCGCGCTCGCCACGGTTGATGACCGGATCGACGGACTGAAGGCCGGCGCCGACGATTATCTCTGCAAGCCGTTCTCGTTCGCCGAACTGTTCGCCCGGATCGAAGCACTGCTGCGCCGGGTCGATCTGGCGGTGTCGAAGAACCAGGTTACCAAGCTCAGCGTCGGCGATCTCGAGATCGATCTGCTCGCCCGCACGGTTACGCGTGAGGGCCGCTCGATCCCGCTCGGCGCGCGCGAGTTCAACCTGCTCGAATATCTTGCGCGGCACGCCGGGCAGGTGGTGACGCGCACGATGATGCTGGAGAAGATCTGGAACTACCATTTCGATCCGGGCTCGAATGTGGTCGATGTCCATATCGGGCGGCTGCGGCGGAAGATCGAGGATGGCTTCCGCGCGCCGATCCTGCATACCGTGCGCGGTGCCGGATACCGTCTCTCTGCCGACGGCTAGACGCCCCTTTCGCCTCACCGTCACGGCGCGGATCGCGCTGTTGGCGATCGCGCTGGCGCTGATCTCGAACCTCGTGCTCGTCGCGTTCGTGTGGCGGCAGATACATGACGATGCGATCGATGCGTTGCGCCGCGATACGATCGAACAGTCGGACGCGCTTGTCTCGGTGTGGCGCTCGGGTGGGATGCCCGCTCTGTCGCGGGCGATCACCGAAGCGCGCGCGCCGGGGGATATGTCGCTGATCCTCGCCGTCGTCGATGGCGGGGGCGTGCGGCGGATCGGCGTTGGCCCACAGGATATCACACTGGCCGGCGCGCCCGAACCCACCACGTTCCGCATCGGTAAGCTCGGCGGCGCCCGGCCGTGGTCGGAGCGCGAGGCCGGCTATGCGGTACGGCGGGTCGGGGGGGATTTCCTCATCAGCGGACGCTTGCTCGACGATTGGGAGCAGGAGCAGCGCGGCATCGAACAGGCGATGGTGGCGGCGACGTTGCTGTCGCTCGCGCTTGGCATCCTGGTCGGGCTGGCGGTGACTCGCTATGTCGGCCACCGCCTCAATGAAGTGTCCGATGTGATCGAGGGCGTCGCCGCCGGCGACTTGACCCGCCGGGTGCAGGGTCTGGCTGGCGGCCAGGACGCTTTCGACCGGCTCGCCTCACGGCTCAACGCGATGCTCGACAAGCTCGAGCGCCTGATGACGGAATTGCGCGTCGTCACCGATGGTTTCGCACATGATCTGCGCTCACCGCTGGCGCGGTTACGTAGCAAGGCCGAGGCGGCGGTGCTCCACGGCGATCCCGAGCAGCGCGAGGCGGCAATGAGCGGCCTCCTCGTCGAGACCGATCTGGTGATGCGGATGCTGACCACGCTGATCGAGATCAGCCGTGCCGAGTCGCTCTCGCGCGACCGCTTCACCAGCGTCGATCCGGCGGCGCTGGTCGAGGAGATCGCCGAACTGTACGCGCCGGTGGTGGAGGATGCGGGCATGGCGTTCACCACCGTGATCGAAGGCGACGGCGCGCGCGTGATCCTTCACCGCGAACTGATGACGCAAGCGATCACCAATCTGATCGACAACGCCTTGCGGCATGCGGGGGCGGGTGGCGCGGTGACGCTGCGGCTGATACCGGACGAGGGCTGGCTGCGTTTCCAGGTCGAGGATCGCGGCCCGGGCATCGCCGAGGCCGATCGTGCGCAGGCGCTACGCCGTTTCGGGAGGCTCGATCGTGCGCGTACCACGCCCGGCGCGGGGCTGGGGATGGCGCTGGTCGAGGCGGTCGCGCGGCTGCATGGCGGGCGGCTGGAACTGGGTGACAATGCACCGGGGCTGATCGTCGCGATCGTCGTGCCGCTATAGCGACGGCGAGCCGCCTTGATCCGCTTGACAGCACGGGGCCGAGTCCTTACGTGCGCTTCTCTCCGACACACCGGCTACGGCGGCGCTCATGGCGCGCGCCGCAATCGTGCGTGTTGGAATAGGCAACGCGTTGAGATGGGGTATGCAGCCATGCAGGCCCTGTGGAGCAGGAGAACAGATTTCATGGCACGTATCGCGGGCGTCAACATCCCGACCAACAAGCGCGTGGTGATCGCGCTCACTTATATCCACGGTATCGGCAATACCAAGGCACAGCAAATCACCGCCAAGCTGGGCATCGCGCCGGAGCGCCGCGTTCAGGATCTCACCGATTCGGAAGTGCTGCAGATCCGCGAGACGATCGACGCCGATCTCACGGTCGAGGGCGATCTGCGCCGTCAGACCGCGATGAACATCAAGCGTCTGATGGACCTCGCCTGCTACCGCGGCCTGCGTCACCGCAAGGGCCTGCCGGTTCGCGGCCAGCGCACGCATACCAATGCGCGCACCCGCAAGGGCAAGGCGAAGCCGATCGCGGGCAAGAAGAAGTAATCAGTCCGGGGGACTGATTGAGCTTTTTCTCCGCCGGAGGCGCGCCGGGCGCTACCGCCCGCCGCCTTCCGTCTCAGGATATAGGAATAGGACGAAAAAATGGCACGCGAACCACAGCGCATCAAGCGCCGCGAGCGGAAGAACATCACGTCGGGCGTGGCCCATGTGAACGCCAGCTTCAATAACACCATGATCACGATCACCGATGCCCAGGGCAACGCGATTTCGTGGTCGTCGGCAGGCATGATGGGCTTCAAGGGCAGCCGCAAGTCGACTCCGTATGCGGCGCAGGTCGCAGCCGAAGACGCTGGCAAGAAGGCCGCCGAGCACGGCGTCCGCACGCTCGAGGTTGAGGTCAAGGGCCCCGGCTCGGGCCGCGAATCGGCTCTGCGCGCACTTCAGGCGGTCGGCTTCCAGATCACCTCGATCCGGGACGTCACCTCGATCCCGCACAACGGCGTTCGCCCCTCGAAGCGCCGCCGCGTCTGAATTCGTCTCGTCCGTGCGCGGTTGATCGCCGCCGGTCGCGGACGATTCGCCCAAGGCCGGAGTTGCCCTCCTGCTCCCGCCCAAAACCAAGGGGAAGCCCGTGTCCGTCAATGCTAAGAACTGGCAGGAATTGAAGAAGCCCAACGGCCTCGAAGTGAAGCCGGGCGGCGATGCCAAGCGCAAGGCGACCTTTGTTGCCGAACCGCTCGAGCGTGGCTTCGGCCTGACGCTCGGCAACGCGCTGCGTCGCGTGCTGCTGTCGTCGCTCCAGGGTGCCGCCGTCACCTCGATCAAGATCGAGAACGTCCTGCACGAATTCTCCTCGCTCGCCGGCGTGCGCGAGGACGTGACCGACATCGTCCTCAACGTGAAGCAGATCGCGCTTCGCATGCAGGGTGAGGGGCCGAAGCGCCTCCAGCTCTCGGCGACCGGTCCGACGACCGTCACGGCGGGCGACATCGCGGTTACGGGCGACATCGAGGTGATGAACCCCAAGCTCGTGCTGTGCCATCTCGACGACGGCGCGACGCTCAACATGGAACTCACCGCCGATGTCGGTAAGGGCTATGTCGCGGCGGTCGCAAACCGTCCGGCGGATGCGCCGATCGGGCTGATCCCGGTTGACGCATTGTATTCGCCGGTGCGTCAGGTGTCGTACAAGGTCGAGAACACCCGCGTTGGGCAGGAACTCGATTACGACAAGCTCACGCTGACGGTGGAGACCGACGGCACCGTCACTCCCGAGGACGCGGTCGGCTATGCCGGGCGCATTCTGCAGGACCAGTTGGCGCTGTTCGTCCACTTCGACGATTCGGCGATGACCCGTTCGGCACCGACCGGCGTTGCGGCCCCGGCTGCGACCAGCGAGGTTTCGGGCGATACCCAGCAGATCAACCGCTACCTGCTCAAGAAGGTCGACGAGCTCGAACTGTCGGTCCGTTCGGCCAACTGCCTCAAGAACGACAACATCATCTACATCGGCGATCTGGTCCAGAAGACCGAAGCCGAGATGCTGCGCACGCCGAACTTCGGCCGCAAGTCGCTCAACGAGATCAAGGAAGTGCTTTCGTCGATGGGTCTCCGTCTCGGTATGGAAATCCCCGGCTGGCCGCCCGAGAACATCGAAGAGATGGCGAAGAAGCTCGAGCAGGAAATCATGGGCTAAGTCGCACCGGGTTAGCGCAAGCTAACCCGGAGACGACATCAGCCCGGCTGGCGGTGCCGAAAAGCATCGTCGGGCGACGCGGCTTCGCCGCGGCGGGCCAAGTTACACAGCGGCCCCGGCCTTCGCCGGGGCGACGGATATCGGCCAGCGCACCGTCCTGGCCTGCTCTGGGGTACCTCACACGGCCCCTTAACGAACGAAAAGGATATACCAATGCGTCATCGTGTAGGCGGCCGTAAGCTTCAGCGGACCTCGGCCCACCGCATCGCGCTGTTCCGCAACATGTCGGCAGCGCTCATCAAGCATGAGCAGATCACCACCACCGTCGCCAAGGCGAAGGAACTGCGTCCCTACGTCGAGAAGCTCATCACGCTCGCCAAGAAGGGTGGTCTTTCGAACCGCCGTCTCGCGCACGCCCGGCTCCTCGACGACGCGCAGTTGGTGAAGCTGTTTGACGTGCTGGCCGATCGCTACGCCTCGCGCAACGGCGGCTACACCCGCATCGTCAAGGCCGGCATCCGCGCCTCGGACGCGTCGCCGATGGCGATCATCGAGTTCGTCGATCGCGACGTGTCGGCCAAGGGCCAGGATTCGGGTCCGGTGATGTCGGACGAGGATTACGAGGCCGCGTAATTTTCCGTTCGCCGCGAGCGAAGTCGAGGGGCAGGCTTTGTGCCTTGTATCTCGACGGCGCTCGACATGAACGGATTGAGACCAGGTTGAGAAAGGAGTCGCACCTGCTACGGTGCGGCTCCTTTTTTCGTTTCGGGAGGTGAGAATGCGTCGCGCCATGCCATTGATCGCGCTTGTTCTTTCCGCCCCCGCTCTCGCCCAGACCAGCAAGGCCCCGACCATGACCTATCCCGCCACCCCCCGCGTCGATCAGGTCGATGAGCAATTCGGCGTGAAAGTTTCCGATCCGTATCGCTGGCTCGAGAACGATGTCCGCACCGACGCGAAGGTGAAGGCATGGGTCGATGCGCAGACCGCGACCACCAGCGCCTATCTCGCCACGCTGCCCGGCCGCGACCTACTCGCCGCGCGGCTCAAGACGTTGCTCGATTACGAGCGGTTCGGCGTGCCGGTGAAGAAGGGCGGGCGCTACTTCTACACCCATAATGCCGGTTTGCAGAACCAGGCGGTGCTGTTCGTCCGCGACAGCCTGACGGGCACCGGCCGCGTGCTGATCGATCCGAACACATGGTCGAAGGACGGCGCGACCGCGCTGTCCGAATGGGTGCCGTCCGAGGATGGCGGCAAATTGCTCTACGGCGTGCAGGATGGCGGCACCGACTGGCGCACGCTCAGGATCCTCGATGTCGCCAACGGCACGTTGCTGCCCGATACGATCGAGTGGGTGAAGTTTTCCGGGCTTGCCTGGGCCAAGGATGGCTCAGGCTTCTATTATTCGCGCTTTCCGGCGCCACCCTCTGGCGAGAAATTCCAGGCGCTCAACGAGAACCAGAAGGTCTATTTCCACGCGCTCGGCACCCCGCAGACGAGCGACCGGCTGATCTACGAGACGCCCGATCATCCCAAGCGCGGCCACGGCGCGCAACTGACCGAGGACGGCAAGTGGCTGGTCATCACCACCACCGAAGGCACTGACAATCGCTACGAGATCACCGTTATCGACCTGACCGCGCCCAAGCCGACCCCGCGCACGATCTTCAAGGGGCTGGAAAACGAGTGGACGCTGGTCGGCAATCAGGGCGGTAATTTCTACTGGTCGACCAACAAGGACGCGCCGCGGTTGCGCATCGTCTCGACCAACCTCTTCGCGCGGTCGGCGGAAGTCCCGATCCACGAGGTCGTGCCCGAAGACAAGGGTGGTGCGGTGCTGGAGAGCGCGTCGATCCTCGGCGGCAAGATCGTCGCCGACTATCTGGTAGACGTGAAATCCGAAGTGCGCCGCTACGGCCTAGACGGTACGCCCACGGGCAAGGTCGCGTTGCCGGGCATCGGCGCCGTGGTGGGTGGCAGCGGCACGCAAGGCGACAGTGAGGCCTTCTACGCCTTCACCAGCTTCGCCACGCCGACAACGATTTACCGCTACGACGTGAAGACCGACACATCGACCATATGGGCACAGCCCAAGGTCGCGTTCGATCCTGCCGCTTACGCCGTCGAGCAGCGCTTCTACGCCTCGAAGGATGGCACCAGGGTGCCGATGTTCGTCGTGCGCCGCAAGGACGTGGCGGGGCCGGCGCCGACATTGCTCTATGCCTATGGCGGGTTCAACATCTCGGTGACGCCGGCCTTCTCGGCAACGCGGATCGCGTGGCTGGAGCAGGGCGGGGTGCTCGCGGTCGCCAACATTCGTGGCGGCGGCGAATATGGCAAGGCGTGGCATGATGGCGGTCGGCTCGCCAACAAGCAGAACGTGTTCGACGATTTCATCGCGGCCGGCGAGTATCTCAAGGCGCAAGGGATCACGTCGAAGGACGGTCTCGCCATTCAGGGCGGATCGAATGGCGGCCTGCTGGTCGGCGCGGTCACCAACCAGCGGCCCGATCTGTTCGCGGCGGCGATGCCGGCGGTCGGCGTGATGGATATGCTGCGCTTCGATCGGTTCACGGCGGGGCGCTACTGGGTCGACGATTACGGCTACCCCTCGAAGGAAGCCGATTTTCGCGCGCTTTATGCGTATTCACCCTATCACAACATCAAGGGTGGCCGTGCGTATCCCGCGATCCTCGCGGAGACCGCCGACACCGACGATCGCGTCGTGCCAGGGCACAGCTTCAAATATGCGGCGGCGTTGCAGGCGGCGGATATCGGGCCGAAGCCGCATCTCATCCGCATCGAGACTCGCGCCGGACACGGCAGCGGCAAACCGACAGACAAGGTGATCGCGGAAACCGCCGACGTATGGGCATTCGCGGCGAAGTGGACCGGGCTGGCGATCAAGCCGGTCGAATAGAACGAGCAGGGGCGCCATGGCGCCCCTGCCGATAGGTCAACGCGACGAGACCGCGGTCACGGTCTTGAGCGCTTGCCGTGCGACGGTATGCGACCAGATCGCGTCGCCGAAGCGCGTTTCCAGCATGACATTGTCGAGCGCGAGCGCGCGACGATAGTGGTTCATCGCCTCGCCGGGGCGGTCGGCGCGCAGATAGGCCTGTGCGAGTTCGATCGCGGTGCCGCCATCGTTCGGATTCACGAGGGTAACAGCTTCCAACGTCGAGACGCTGGGATTGGCGGGGGCGGCCACTGCCGGAACCGCCGACAGCGGCGCGGCGACAAGCAATGCGAGAGCAATCATTTTAGCCATGAGATCATCCTTCCATATCATCGCGTTTTTGCGATGTTACAGAATGATGACACATATGCGTCAGATATGTGAAATGGTTTTTTGTTACAGTCCATCTGGGCACGGCACAGGCTGGCGCGAAGCGGCACGAGCCGGTATCGGCTCGCCATGACACATCCCACCGATTCGATCCTCATCGTCGATTTTGGCAGCCAGGTGACTCAGCTCATCGCCCGGCGCGTGCGCGAGGCCGGCGTCTATAGCGAGATCGCGCCCTTCACGACCGCCGCCGAGGCGTTCGCGCGGATGCAGCCCAAGGGCGTGATCCTCTCGGGCAGTCCGGCCTCGGTACTGGACGACGGCAGCCCGCGCGTTCCGCCGGTGGTGTTCGAAAGCGGCGTGCCGGTACTCGGTATCTGCTACGGCCAGCAGGTGATGATGCAGCAGCTCGGCGGGCAGGTCGTGCTCGGCGAGTCGGGTGAATTCGGGCAGGCGTTCATCGAGATCCAGGACGATTGCGTGCTGTTCGACGGGCTATGGGCGCCGCAGGAGCGCCATCAGGTCTGGATGAGCCACGGCGACAAGGTGATCGACCTCGCGCCCGGCTTCCGCCCGGTCGCGGTCAGCCCCGGTTCGCCGTTCGCGGTCGTCGCCGACGATGCGCGCCGCTATTACGCGACACAGTTCCATCCCGAGGTGGTCCACACGCCCGACGGCGCCAAATTCCTCGCCAATTTCGTCCGCCACGTCTGTGGACTCTCCGGCGAATGGACGATGGCCGAGTTCCGCGCCGCCAAAATCGCCGACATCCGCAAGCAAGTGGGCAAGGGTCGGGTGATTTGCGGCCTGTCGGGCGGCGTCGACTCGGCGGTGGCGGCGGTGCTGATCCACGAGGCGATCGGCGAGCAGCTCACCTGCGTGTTCGTCGATCACGGGCTGATGCGCAGCGGCGAGGCCGATCAGGTCGTCAGCCTGTTCCGCAACTCGTACAACATCCCGCTCGTCCATGTGAACGCCGAGGCGACTTTCCTCGCGGGCCTCGCCGGCGTCACCGAACCGGAGAAGAAGCGCAAGTTCATCGGCGCGGCGTTCATCGATCTGTTCGAGGCCGAGGCGAAGAAGGTCGGCGGCGCCGATTTCCTCGCGCAGGGCACGCTCTATCCCGACGTGATCGAGAGCGTCAGCTTCACCGGCGGCCCCTCGGTGACGATCAAGAGCCACCACAACGTCGGCGGCCTGCCCGAACGCATGAACATGCAACTCGTCGAGCCATTGCGCGAATTGTTCAAGGACGAGGTCCGCGCGCTCGGCCGTGAACTCGGGCTTCCCGAAGCCTTCGTCGGACGGCATCCGTTCCCCGGCCCGGGCCTCGCGATCCGCATCCCCGGCGAGGTGACCAAGGAGCGCTGCGACATCCTACGCAAGGCCGATTCGATCTACCTCGAGGAGATTCGCACGGCCGGGCTGTACGACGCGATCTGGCAGGCATTCGCGGTGCTGCTGCCGGTGCGCAGCGTCGGCGTGATGGGCGACGGCCGCACCTATGACAACGTGCTGGCGCTTCGCGCCGTCACCTCGACCGACGGCATGACCGCGCAGGCGTTCGAATTCCCCGGCGGCTTCCTCGCGCGCGTCTCCACCCGCATCGTCAACGAGGTTCGCGGCATCAACCGCGTGACCTACGACTATACGAGCAAGCCGCCGGGCACGATCGAATGGGAATGATTTTTACCCCTCCAGAGGGGGGCGAGACTACGCCAGAATACGACGTAAGTGCCTGACAAAACTAATTTGAGCTGGCCGATAGCCTAGGGTACGTCGACAACCGCAGCGATTGGCGCCGCGCAAGAGAGATTGCGGTCAGCGCTGCGCCGAACCTGAGCGCTTTGTGCAAGTCCTTTCTTCAAGGCGCCGAGCTTTGGAACTCGTGCCTCTGGATGCGGGGCAATCATAGCTGCAGTCCAAGCGGTCTCGTGGCGCGCCTCGGTATCGGCGATCGTCATCGGTGTTGGTTCGCCCTCCGGCATACCGCAACGACGGTTTCACGAAGCCAGCGATGCGCCGGATCGGCGTCCAGTCGGGGATGCCACATCGCCGAGATCACGATTTCCGGCGTTCGAACCGGAAGCTCGAAGCTCTGAAGTCCGACTGTGTCTGCCAGGTCGCTATCGAAGCCAATGCCAAAGCACGACCGCGGCACAAGCCCGACCAAATCCGTCTGACGAGCGATCCTCATGGCGTCGGGAAATCCCGGCACGACACACGTCACGATGCGGCTTAGCCCAAGCTCTTCGAGCGCGTTGTCGACGGGGCCGCTAAATTCACCTCGCCGTGAAGCAACGACATGATTGCACGCCGCATATCGTTCGATCGTGATGTTCGTGTCCGCAAGAAGCGGATGCCCGATCCGGGCTACGCCGACAAAATTGTCTCGAAACAAGGCCTGTGTGCGTACCTCGGGCGCGAAGGGACCGAGCACCCCGATCTCCAGATCAATCTGCCCCTCCCGGAGCGGGCGCGCGCCCTTTTCGGGTTTTGGCGCGAACCGCAGGCGGACACGCGGCGCAGCCGTCGCAATCGCAGTGACCAAAGCGGCGGAAAGACCTGCGACAAACCCTTCGCTAGCCCGAATGGTGAAGGTCCGCTCAAGCATAGCGATGTCCACCTGATCCACGCGCGGGCGGAGGACCGCGAGGACCTCCCGGCTAAGCGTGTGAACGCGTTCGCCGAGCTCGGCGGCGTAGGGTGTCGCCACAAGTCCGCGTCCCGCCCGCACGAGCAGAGGGTCCCCGGTCGCCGAGCGCAGGCGCGCCAGCGTCCGGCTCATGGCGGAAGGACTCAGGCCGAGACGCCGAGCCGCACCCGTCACGCTTCCCTCAGAAAGCAGTGCGTCCAGAGCTGATAAAAGGTTCAAGTCCACGTGGTCCATAACCGAACCTACACCATTATGCCGGTTCTGGCATGGCGTATGATGCAACCATATAGTGTGTTCGATGCGTCTGCCGGCATGACCGCAACACCGCTATCACTGACGTATGAGAGCCCGCTCGCCTCATCTGTTTTATGTACGGGCTGCGAAAGGCGTTACCAATGTCTGATATTCTGCTGATCGGCGCATCGCGGGGGCTAGGTCTCGCGATGGCCTCCGAATTCGTGAACAGGGGCTGGAACGTCACTGGAACAGTGCGAGGCGATGCCAGAACCGCGTTGCACGAATTGGCGGACAAGCAGCCGGGCTGGATAACGATCGAGTGCCTGGACATCACAGCGCCGGATCAGATCGAGTCCCTGCGAAAACGTCTCACCGACCGCTTCGATGTCCTGTTCGTCAATGCTGGAATTGCGGACACGGACCCGAACGTCCCTGCCGGACAGGGTGTCCACCGACGTCTTCAATCGTGTCATGGTCACGAACGCGCTTAGTCCGATGCATGTCATCGAAGGCCTGCAGGGGCTCGTGGCCGCGGACGGGCTTATCGGTGTCATGTCGTCAGGGCAGGGGAGCCTCGGCAACAACATAAGAGGCGGAAACGACGTCTATCGTGCCAGCAAGGCGGCCTTGAACCAGCTCATGCGGTGCCATGCCGCGCGTCATGCCGACGATGCGCGCGCCTTCGTGCTGATGGCGCCGGGTTGGATCCGCACCGCCCTGGGCGGTTCTAACGCACCTTTCAGTGTCGAAGAGGCCGTGCCGAAGGTCGTCGAGGTCCTTCTCGCCCAAAGGGGCAGGCCCGGCCTGCAATTTCTCGACCGCGAGGGGCAACCCGTCCCGTGGTGAACCGTCGCTTTGCTTCAGCCCGATGAAATCAGGAGACACTCATGCCGACGCAACCCATTCGAACGGTGCCAAACCCATGGCGGAACGTCTTGCCGGCAGGAGCGCCCGGTTCCTCACAAGGGACGCCCTATTCCTTCTGGGTGAAGCAGGGCGATCCGAAGAAGCTCGCCGTGATCTTCGCCGGTGGCGGGGCATGCTGGACGGGCGAAAACTGCGCCTTGCATTGCCGCCCGCACTATCGGGCGTTCGCGGGCCTCGAGCTCGATCCGACCGACCTGGGCGGGATCTTCGACACCGACAATCCCGAAAACCCGCTTGCCGACTACACCGTGGCCTACCTTCCCACGGCCAACGGGGACGTCTTCCTGGGCGACGCGACGCCCGTTTACGACACGCCCGCGATGAACGGCCACCCGGCAGGCGAGGTCACGATCCTGCATAAGGGCTTCGACAACGCCATGCTGGCCCTCGACTGGATGTTCAAAACCTACGCCCAACCGGACACCGTCGCGGTGATGGGCTGGAGCGCAGGTGCGCTCGCCTCGCCCCTGTTCACGCACATCGTCGCCCGGCAGTATCCCGCTGCCAAGGTCACGCATTTCGCCGACGGCGGCGGCGCCTATCACTTACGCGAGAAGCTCGCCCCGCTTTTCAAATCTTGGGGGACGGAAAACGTCCTGAAGCGCGTCGAGGGCTTCGAGGATGTGCCGATCGACGGGCTGACCATCGAGGATCTCTATGTCCGCGCGGCCGAGCTCCACCCCGACATCGTCTTTCATCAGTACAATGAACGACACGATGCCGTGCAAGCGATGTTCATGCAGATGATTGGCGACAGGAAGCCCGACGTTCCCGCGAAGCTGGACGAGGCGCACGCCTATATCCGCACGCGCATCGCCAACTTCCGCAGCTATACCAGCTGGGGGCACGACGAAGCGATCATCGGCGGATACTATGACGCCGTTCTGGCGAAGAACGCGCTGGACAATCGCGGACGCCCACATGTGCTGGATCGGCTTTACACGCGGCAATCCAACGGCGTTCGATTCCTCAACTGGTTTGCGGCGGCCATAACGGGCGAGCCGGTAGAGGATGTGGCTTGCGTGGACTGCGAAACTCCCGAATATCATTGGAAGCGCCCCGCATTTCCCCAATAAAACGTCCACAATTCGTTTCATTGTCGCGCTCGGCTGCGGGGCAACACGCTGCACAAGGGTACGTTCCCACGACGACGATCAGACCTGCCGCATACCCTCGTCGACGTACTGTTCGACTCCGGCAATGTAGCTCGCTTCGTCGCTCAGGAGGAAGAGGGCGGCTGCGGCGACCTCGGCGGGCGTGCCATGCGACCAAGCGGGACCGGCGCGATCAAGACCGCCCGCACGGCCTCGGGCACGCGCGCCATCATCGCGGTGTCGGTTGGCCCAGGTGCGGCGACGTTGACGCGGATGCCGTGCGGCACGAGTTCCGCGGCCCAGGTGCCGCGCATAGGAACGCAGGGCGGCCTCGGTCGCGGCATACGTGCCGTAGGAGGCGATCCCCCGCCGAGCCCGCGATCGACCCGATCAGCACCACCGGCCGCCCGTCGCGCTGCCTGCAATCCGAACACCGAGCCCCGACAATGCTCGAATTCGGATCATAGCACGTAGCGCCAGCACGGCCGCGAACGTGCAAACGTCAAATCGCCGGGGCGTCCGGCGCGCTTGCGCGCAGCGCGGCCAGATCGGCCTGCTCACCGAAGATGCCCCAATTCTCTTCCGCAACCTCGTGGATGACGACATACACCGGCGCGACCGACGTTCCGCCTGGGCGTCGATCCAGGATGGCGGTTGCACCTTCGATGAGCTTGCGCTTGCCGGCAGTGTCGAGGCCACCGGCCAGGACATATATCTGGAGCGTTACGACGGGCAGCCGGGCAGGTTTGTCGCCCATGAACACGGCATCGGCCGCATAGTCGGCGAAGTAGGTCCATACGGTGCTGCACACCATCGGCGAGGACGGCAGCGCCTCGCAATCGAGGCCCAGCGCCATCAAGGCACCGGCGACCCGCTGCCGATCGGCGGCGTCGAACGTGCCGGCTGGCGCGTGGATGATAAGCTTCGGCATGGTGCTGCTTTCGGAATGCGAGGGGCGCCATGCGCCCCGCCGCGACTTGGGCGTCAGATGGTCTGGCCGCCCGACACCTCGATGCGCTGGCCGTTGACCCAGCGATTGTCGGGGCCGAGCAGGCTCGCCACCATCGGCCCGATATCGTCGGGCAGGCCGACACGGCCAAGCGCGGTCATGCCGGCGAACGCCGTGTTGTAGTCGGGGATGTCGCGCACCGCGCCGCCGAAAAAGTCGGTCTCGATCGCGCCGGGGGCGACCGTATTGGCGGTGATGCCCCGCGCGCCGAGCTCCTTCGCCATGTAGACGGTGAGGATTTCGACCGCGCCCTTCGCCGCCGAATAGGCTGAGAAGCCGGGGAACGATATGCGGGTCAGGCCGGACGAGAAGTTGATGATGCGCCCGCCATCGGCGAGAACCGGCAGCAGCGCCTGCGTCACAAAGAACACGCCTTTCACATGGACGTTGAACAGTGTGTCGAACTGCGACTCGGTGGTGGCGGCAAAGTCCGCCATTTCGCCGTGCCCCGCGTTGTTGACGAGGTGGTCGATCGTATCGCGGCCGAAGGTGCCGGCCAACGCAGCGCGGACGCCTTCCACGAACGTCGGGAAGGTCGATATTTCTCCGGTGTCGAGCTGCAACGCCACCGCCTTGCGGCCCAGCGCCTCGATCTCGGCAACGACGGCATCGGCGCCTTCCTTGCCGCTGCGATAGGTCAGGATCACGTCGCCGCCATGGCGAGCGATGCTGATCGCGGTGTTGCGGCCGAGGCCGCGGCTGCCGCCGGTAACGAGAGAGATTGTGGTCATGGATGCCTCCGGTTTGGGTTACCGGCAATATGCATCGAACCGCATTGGCGGTGTTGCGCGATCATGCGTAAAACTTGCCCAATCATCCAAACACGTTGTGGCATCGCCGCGCCTTCCGTATTGGATGCCCATGACGGATCAGCTTCTCGACCATGCCCGGCGCTATGCCGATGTCCATGCAGATCGGTCCGGGGTTGCGGCGACTCCGGTCGAGGGGTTGGTGATCCTGCGTGAGACGGCACCGACCTTGCTGCAATACGCCGTGTCCAAGCCGCTGGTTGCGCTGGTGTTGCAAGGCGGCAAGCGCGTGACGATGGGCAGCCGCACCTTCGACTTCGGCGCGGGTGACTCCCTCCTTATCACCACCGACGTGCCTACGGTGAGCCAGATCACGACCGCCAGTCGGGCCTTGCCTTATTATTCACTCGTTCTCGAGCTTGACGCCACCATCATCGCCAGTCTGGTGAGCCAGATCGGCGCGGCGCCGTTTGAGGCGGATCAGCCGGTGCGGGTCGATCCGACCGAGGCGGAGGTTGCCGATGCCGCCCTACGTCTGCTCCGTCTGCTCGACCGTCCCGACGCGCTCGCAGTGCTGGGGCCGCAGCTTAGCCGGGAGCTGCACTATTGGCTGCTCAGCGGGCGGCATGGAGGCGCGATCCGTGCGCTGGGCGTCACAGACAGCCACGCGCAGCGCGTTGCGCGCGCCGTCGCCGTACTTCGCAAGCGCTATGCCGAACCCATCAAGGTCGAGGCTCTGGCCGAAGCGGCGGGGATGAGTCTGTCCGCCTTCCACATGCATTTCCGCAGCATCACGTCGCTGTCGCCGCTGCAATTCCAGAAGCAGCTCCGGCTGATCGAGGCCCGGCGTCGGATGCTCGCGCAAGGTGAGACGATCAGCGACGCCGCCTACGGCGTGGGGTATGAGAGCGTGCCGCAGTTCACGCGGGAATATGGCCGCATGTTCGGGCAGCCTCCCGCCCGCGATGTTCGACAGGCGCGGGCGCAGGTCAACGCTGCCGCATAGTCAGTACCAGACAACCAAGCGAGGCGGGTATCGGCCGCAGGAGTCGATAGCTGCCGTCCTGAAAACGCTATCGGGAGCGCCAACATGCTCATGTGATGGGTTCTGTCCCGCGTAACACGCGGGTGACTTCGCCCGTATTTCTGTCCCCCAATCGCACAGCGGCACGAGAACCTACGTCAGGCTGCGACCTAGCGGCGTCAGCGCGTCGTCGATGCGAGACGGAATCGCCTTGGGATCCGTGCGCAAGACCTCCCCATCCTTATCGAGCTCTTTCAGATGCTGAATGAGCATTTTGTCGCTGACGCCGCGCGCGGTACGCCGCAACTCACTGTACCGCTTGGGGCCGGAAAGCAGGAAATAGACGAGCAGTGGCTTCCACTTCCCGGCAACGATCCGGAGCGCAACGTCCCGCCAGCAGGTGAAATCCAAAAAGTAACTCCCGGTCAGGGTGGCTTGAACGCGCTTCCGGCTCTTTCGGGTAATGGACTGGCTGGCCGCTATCGCCGCCCCAAGGGACGAGCGCCGAAAGGCCGCTACCCCGGTTCCCCCGGCGATACCGTCCGCCTCGATCACCGCGCCGGCATCGCCATCTCACCACGCGGCACCACCTCGACGATCAGGTCTCCGGCCTCAAGCCGGCCCGCCTCGATCTCCCAGAAGCCGAACATGCGGTCGCCGCGGTATATACGCATTCCCAGTCCGGTGCCGATCGATGCGAGCGGGTGCCCCACTTCGGCGGCGGTCACCATCCGTTCGTGCAGCGCCACGCGCCCGTCGGTCGCGGCGAGATCGGCCATATAATCGGCGATGTGCGGCCCATGCGTCGATCCCGCGAGCAGCAGCCCGGCGAAACTCGCCGGGTTGATCACGGTGGTCGCCCCCGCTTGCCGCGCGAGCGCCTCATTGTCCTCGGAGCGGACCACCACGCTGATCGGCACGCCGGGCGCCAGCCGGCGCGCGGTCAGCACGATCAGGATCGAGGTGTCGTCGCGTCCCGCCGCGACGATCACGGCACGCGCACGTCCGATTTGTACCGCTTCGAGTGTCGCGTTGCGCGTCGCGTCACCCTCGATCACCGTCGCGCCGCAGTCTGCGGCAGCTTGCAACGCGGCTGGACGCTCGTCGATCACCACCACATCACTGCCGTCCGCCCCGCGCCGGAGCAGCTCGCACACCGCTTCCGCGCCGCTGGTGCCATATCCGGCGACGACGATGTGATTGTGCAAATGCCGCTGGATCGTGCTCATCCGCCATTTCTCCCAGACGCGCTTCAAAAGGAAATCATACGCCGTGCCGAGAAAAATCAGCCATACGAACAACCGGATCGGGGTGACCACGAACGTATCGAACATCCGCGCCTGATTGGTGACGGGGATGATGTCGCCATAGCCGACCGTCGTCACGGTGATCATCGTGAAATAGATCACATCGAGAAAACTGATCGCGCCATCGACATTGTCGCGCAGCCCGTCGCGCCAGAACCAGTGCACCGCCAGCGCGATGCCGATCAGCCCGAAGGCGAGCAGCATCCGCCATAGCAGCGACAGCCAGGCCGGGGTCCGGCTCTTGCGGTGCAGGCTGAGCGGACGATGATGGGAGGTGGAGCCGCGGCGCATCGTCGGGATGTACCGCAATTCATCGCCGATAAGAACCGGACGTGTCGGGTTGCCTTGGCCGCAGCGGACGTGTTGATGGATACCGCCGCACGCCCGGGACGTTCCCCGATATTCGACCGACCGCCGCCGTTCGCCTGTGGCGGCAACAACGACACAAGGGGAACATGATGCCGTCAGGACTGGTAGCGCTGCTCGACGACGTCGCCGCGATCACCAAGCTTGCCGCGGCTTCGCTGGACGATGTCGCGGCGGCGACCGGCAAGGCGGGCAGCAAGGCGATGGGCGTGATCCTCGACGATGCCGCGGTCACGCCGCGCTATGTCACCGGCTTCACGCCCGACCGCGAACTGCCGATCATCGGCCGGATCGCGCTGGGCTCGATCCGCAATAAGCTGCTCATCCTGCTGCCCGCCGCGCTGCTGATGAGCGCATTCGCGCCGTGGCTCATCACGCCGCTGCTGATGCTGGGCGGCTGCTACCTGTGTTTCGAAGGTGCGGAGAAGGTGTTCGAGGCGATCTTCGGTCACCACGGCGAGGAAGATGTCGCGGCGGCGCCGACCGATGCCGCGACGGTTGAGAAGACCACGGTGTCGGGCGCGATCCGCACCGACCTGATCCTGTCGGCGGAGATCATGGCGATCGCTCTGGCCGATGTGGCGACCTCGTCGATCGTGACTCAGGCGATCGTGCTCGCGCTGGTCAGCCTCGCGATCACCGCTGGCGTGTACGGGGCGGTCGGGCTGATCGTGAAGATGGACGACGTCGGATTGCACCTGGCCAAGCGCGACGCCGCAGCGACACAGGCCATCGGCCGCACGCTGGTGACAGGTATGCCGATCGTGATGCGCGTGCTGGCGATCGTCGGGACCGCAGCGATGGTGTGGGTCGGCGGCGGCATCATCGTTCACGGTCTGGAGGGGTTCGGGATCACCGGCCCCGCTCATATCGCGCACGCTTTCAGCGCCGCCGGTGCCCGTGTTCCCGCGATCGGCGACGTTACGTCGTGGATCGCGAACGCGGTGTTCTCCGGCATCGTCGGGCTGGCGGTCGGCGGGGTGATCGTCGCCGGCATCCACCTCATCGCCAAGCTGCGCGGCGGCGGCGGTCCCGTTTCGCCGTGAGTCAGGCATCATCGTCGGTTTCGAACCGAAAGACATGCTAGACGCCGCATAATGGCAGGCGGCCATGCTGGGAGTGCAGGCTTGGAATCCATATCTATCGTGTTGATCTTGCTGCTGGCGGTCGTCGTCAGCGGTGCCATATCGCGGATGCTGCCGGTCGCGTTGCCAACGCCGCTGGTGCAGATCGCGCTGGGGTTCGTCGTGGGCCTCGCCGGGCATTGGCGCGTTACGCTCGACCCCGAACTGTTCATGCTGCTGTTCCTGCCGCCGCTCCTGTTTCTGGATGGTTGGCGCATCCCCAAGGATGCGCTGTTCAAGGATCTGTCGACCGTCGTCGAACTGGCGCTTGGACTTGTCCTGCTGACTGTCGTGGGCATGGGCTTCCTGATCCACTGGATGATCCCGGCGATGCCGCTGGCGGTGGCGTTCGCGCTCGCCGCCGTCATTTCACCAACCGATCCGATCGCGGTGTCGGCGATTGCCGCGCGGGTGCCGATCCCGAAGCGGATGATGCACATCCTTGAGGGAGAATCGCTGCTCAACGACGCATCCGGGCTGGTGTGCCTGCGCTTCGCGATCGCCGCGGCCTTGACCGGCACCTTCTCGGCGACCGGCGCGGCGCTGAGCTTCGTCTGGATGGCGGGGGCGGGGATCTTGGTCGGGGTCGCGCTGACGCTGGTGGTGACCCGTGCCAAGGCGTGGGTATCGCGACGCTTCGGCGAGGAGACCGGTTCGCAGATCCTGATCAGCGTGCTGATCCCGTTCGGCGCCTATCTCATCGCCGAACACGTCCACGCTTCGGGCATCCTGGCGGCGGTGGCAGCGGGTGTGACGATGAGCTTCGCCGAGATTTCGCGTCAGGCGCTTGCCGTCACGCGGATGCGGCGCAACTCGGTGTGGGACACGATCCAGTTCGCCGCGAACGGCATCATCTTCGTTCTGCTCGGTGAGCAACTGCCCGAGATTCTGTCCGGCCTCGACCAGACGGTCGAAATGACCGGCCATACCAGCCCGTGGTGGCTCGCCCTGTACGTCGTCGCGATCATGGCGGGTCTCGCCGCGCTGCGTTTCACCTGGGTATGGGTGTCGCTCCGCATCACGTTGCTTCGGCGCGCGCCAAGCGGCAAAACGGGGACGAGGCCGCCCTGGCGTCTGGTTGCGGCGATGTCCTTCGCGGGCGTGCGCGGTGCCATCACGCTCGCGGGCGTGCTGACGTTGCCGCTGACGATGGGCGACGGAACGCCGTTCCCGGGGCGCGAGCTTGCGGTCTTCCTCGCGACCGGGGTGATCCTGACCTCGCTGGTGATGGCGAGCCTGGGCTTGCCGCTGCTGTTGCGCGGGCTGACGATGCCGCCCGAGCCGTCGCAACAGGCCGAAGAGGACATGGCTCGCGTGGCTGCGGCCGAGGCGGCGATCAGGGCGGTCGAGCGCGTCCAGCATGCGCTGGCGGAGGGACGCGACGACGCGGACGTCTATGCCGCCGTCGGTGCGCGGATCATGGATGGCTATCGCGAACGGATCGAGAGTCGCGCCGCCGACGGTGACCTCAGGAACGAGGCGCGCGCGAGCGAACGGATCGAGCGTGATCTTCGGCTCGCGGCGGTTCAGGCCGAACGCGACCAGATCGCCCGTATCGCGCGCGACCGTGGCATCGGCAGCGAACTTGCGAACAAGCTGATGCGCGAACTGGATCTGCTCGAGGTGCGCTACAAATAGTGGGATTTGCACCGCCGGCTGGAGCCATGCCCTACAATATCGCCAGCCCGGCGCGCTTCAGCCCACCGAGATAGCCGCGCATCGCCTCGCTCGCGGGTGGCGCGAGTTCCATGAAGGCGCGCCGGCGGTCGAACGGGTCGGGCACGCGCGTCAGCAGCCCCGCCTCGGTCATCTTGGCGATCCAGCGCAGCGCGGTGGTGGGCGCGACGGCGGCGGCGATGCATAGGCTCGACACGGAGACCTGGACGCGTTCGAGTTCGGCGGCGAACAGGTCGAGCAGGATGTCCCACGCCGGGTCTTCGAACAGCCCCATGTCGAAATACTGGTCGCGCAAACGCCGCGCGCGGATCGCGCCGCGGACGTCACGGGGAGAGATCGCGGGCGGGTCGTTGGCGGGGGGCTGCGGCGTGTAGGTGCCGCCCCGGTCCGCCACGCGGCTGCGCGCGGGGTTTGTGGTCTCGAGTCCGCTGAGCCGCGCCAGCGTTTCCGCGATCCGCGCGATCTCTTCGTTGAGCCGGCGCAAGCGAACGGTCTCGACCTCGCACGCGGTATCGAACAGCCGGTCGCGGCGCGGCGGCGACAGCGATGGCGCATAAGCGGCGACGCGCTCGGCGAGGGAGGGCGCGCACAGCAGTTCGACGTTCGGGCCGAACAGATTGGCCGCGACCAGATCGACCTGGGTGGAGGCGAGCGTCGCGACCAGGCGCGCATCATTGTCGCGGGCGAACTGGTTGATGCGTGGCAAGGCATTCACCAGTGCGGCATCGTCGGTGCCTTCGCAATCGGCGACGATCAGATGGATCGGCCCTCGCGCCTCAAGCTGCGCAGGCGCTTCCGCCCAATCCACCCGGCCGAGCAGGCGCGCGGTCGTCGCGCCGATCGCGGCGGCCGCGTCGGGCGCCTCATGATCGGCGATCACCAGTGCGGCAATCGTCGCTGTCGGAGGCCGTGTGGTTTCCCAAGCGTCGCGTCCGTCCATGCCAGCCCCCTGACTTGTGTTGAGAAGAAGAAATACGCTTTTAGCCAAAACGGAGCAGGTGGATCATATCCACAATGAACGAAACTCCTGATTTTGCGCTATTGACTCATGCGTATTCGGCGGAAAGTCGGCGCAAGTATCCCCAAAATGGAGGCAATGTTCGGAAGGTCGCGGATCGGAATTGAACGTCTATCGTATGAATGCGTCATGGCGGATGCTCATGCCTGGCGATGCGGCTCCGCTCAGTCGAGCGCTTTGACGATTTCCTCGACCATCTTCTTGGCATCGGCGAGCAGCATCATCGTGTTGTCCATATAGAACACATCGTTATCGACCCCGGCATAGCCGACCCCGCCCATCGAGCGTTTGACGAACAGCACGGTCTTGGCCTTTTCGACGTCGAGCACCGGCATGCCGTAGATCGGTGAAGTCTTGTCGGTCTTGGCGGCGGGATTGGTGACGTCGTTGGCGCCGATCACGAAGGCGACGTCGGTCTGCGCGAACTCGCCGTTGATGTCCTCCAGCTCGAACACTTCGTCATAGGGCACGTTCGCCTCGGCGAGCAGCACGTTCATGTGGCCGGGCATGCGCCCCGCGACCGGGTGGATCGCGTATTTCACGCGCACGCCATGCGCCTTCAGTTTGTCCGCCATCTCGCGCAGCGCGTGCTGCGCCTGCGCCACCGCCATGCCGTAGCCGGGGACGATGATGACCTGTTCGGCCTGGCTCATCAGGAAAGCGGCGTCCTCGGCGCTGCCACGCTTCCATGGGCGATCGACCTTGGCGCCGCCGTCCGCCGCTGCCGCCGTCGCGCCGAAGCCGCCGGCGATGACGCTGATGAAGCTGCGGTTCATCGCCTTGCACATGATGTAGCTCAGGATCGCGCCCGACGAGCCGACCAGCGCGCCGGTGATGATCATCGCGGTATTGTGCAGCGTGAAGCCCATCGCCGCCGCCGCCCAGCCCGAATAGCTGTTGAGCATCGACACCACGACCGGCATGTCCGCGCCGCCGATCGGCACGATCAGCAGGAAGCCGATCGCGAAGGAGAGGGCGGTGATCGTCCAGAAGATCCAGGGGCTCTGGTCCTGCGTGAAATAGGCGACGAGGCCGAGGATCGCGGCCAGCACGGTGAGGTTGATGACGTGGCGGCCCGGCAGCAGGATCGGCGCGCCGCCCATGTTGCCGTTGAGCTTCAGGAAGGCGATCACGCTCCCTGAAAAGGTGATCGCGCCGATCGCGATGCCGAGCCCCATTTCGATCCGGCTCTGCGGATAGATCGCGAAGAACGGCTTGCCGATCATCGGGATCACCATGTCGGCAATCCCGAACGCCTGCGGATTGAGGAACGCCGCTGCCGCGACCAGCACCGCCGCGAGGCCCACGAGCGAGTGGAAGGCGGCGACGAGTTGCGGCATGTCGGTCATCGCGATTTTCCGCGCGGTGAGAAGGCCGATGGCGGCGCCGATGCCGATGGCCGCCAGGATTTCGGCGATCGTGACATAATCAGGAAGGAACGGAGCCGAGCCGATCGTACCGTCCATCAGATTGGCATGAACGAATACCGTCAATCTCGGCACATGCGTCAGCAGCGTCGTCACCACGGCGATGGTCATGCCGATGATGCCCATGCGGTTGCCGCGCTGCGACGTCGCCGGCGAGGACAGCCCACGCAGCGCGAGGATGAAGCACACCCCTGCGACGAGATAGGCGAGCGCCGCCCAGGGATTGACCGCTACGTGTTCCATCGTTCGTCCTACCCCAATATCGTCATGCCAGCGCACGCTGGCATCTCCCCGTTGCTCGCGCGGGACAAGAACCGCGCGAGACCCCAGCTTTCGCTGGGGTGACGGGTTGTTTTAGTGTTTGGCCGCCACCGGCCGGTCTTTCTTCTTGTACATCGCCAGCATCCGCGCGGTGACCGCGAAGCCGCCGAAGATGTTGACGCTCGCCAGCACCACCGCGACCAGCCCGAGCAGCTTCGACACCGTGCCACCTGCGCCGATCCCGGCCGCCGCCGCCGCGATCAGCGCGCCGACGATGATGACCGAGGAGATCGCGTTGGTGACTGCCATCAGCGGCGTATGCAGCGCGGGCGTGACCGACCAGACGACATAATAGCCGACGAAGCACGCCATGACGAAGATCGACAGGATCGAGATGAAGTCCATGTCCGGCTCACACCCTCTCAAATTTCAGGAAGCTCGTGCATATCGAACGAAAAAAACGGCGCCGGGCTCATGTGAAATTTCGACCGGGCGAGGATAGTGGATAAGCCGCGCGTAGGACAGGCCACGCCTGATCCTCCCGCTCCGGGGAGGATCATGAGAGGAGCCTTGGGTTCACGACCTGACCACCCCGGGTCAGCCGCACCGCGTCGCCGATTTCTTCGTCGAGCACCGGCGCGCCTGTCTCCTTGTCCCAGAACGCGTTCAGGAAGTTGAACAGGTTGCGGCTGAACAATGCGCTCGTGTCCGCCGCCAGGCGGCTTGGCACGTTCTTATGGCCGACGATCTTGACGCCACCGACCTCGACAATCTCGCCCGCGACCGCGCCTTCGACGTTGCCACCCTGTTCGACCGCGAGATCGACGATCACGCTGCCGGGCTTCATGCTCGCCACCTGCGCGGCGGAGATCAGGCGCGGGGCGGGGCGGCCGGGAATCAGCGCCGTCGTGATGACGATGTCCTGCTTGGCGATGTGCGTGGACACCAGTTCGGCCTGCGCCGCCTTGTAGGCGTCGCTCATCTCGCCGGCATAGCCGCCAGACCCTTCGCCTTCGATGCCGGCGACATTCTCGACGAAGATCGGCTTGGCGCCGAGCGACTGGATCTGCTCCTTGGTGGCCGAGCGCACGTCGGTCGCCGAGACCTGCGCACCGAGCCGCCGCGCGGTCGCGATCGCCTGCAAGCCCGCCACGCCGACGCCCATCACGAACACGCGCGCGGCGGAGACAGTGCCCGCCGCGGTCATCATCATCGGGAACGCGCGGCCATATTCGTTCGCCGCATCGAGCACCGCCTTGTAGCCCGACAAGTTCGATTGTGAGGAGAGGATGTCCATCGACTGCGCACGCGTGATGCGCGGCATGAACTCCATCGCCAGCGCTTCGAGTCCCGCCGCGGCATAGCCATCGACTCGGGCACGCTCTCCGAACGGATTGAGGCTGGCGACCACCCACGCACCGGGCGCGACTCCGCCGAGCGATTCGGGATCAGGCCCTTGCACGCCGAGCACGATGCCCGCACCCGCGAGCGTGCCCGTCCGGTCGCCGACGGTCGCGCCGGCGGCGGCATACTCCGCATCGGCGATCGCGGCGGTCAGGCCGGCGCCGGCCTCGATCGCGACTTCGGCACCCAAGCCGATGAATTTCTTGACGGTTTCCGGAGTCGCGGAGACACGGCGCTCACCCGGAGCGCTTTCCTTGAGGACGGCGATTTTCACTTGCTGGCAGGCGCGAGCGCGAAATAGATGATGATGAAGGCGAGCAGGAAGCACGCCACTGCACCATATTTCAGCAGGCCGATCACCTTGTGATAGGTCGCTTCATGGACCTTGATGTCGCCGTCTTCGGCCATGCCTGCATCTCCCAATGCTTATCTTGATCAAGGCTTAGCCGCTGTGCGCCGGTCCCTCAAGCCCGCAGCGGCATGTTTAAGGTCGCTTTTACCCATCGTCCTTAAAAGGGCCGTTCGAACGGCTTTTGTAGGATGGCGGATGACGCGTAACGGGCAACGGCTGCTGATGCTGATCGACGACGAGCCGGCACAACGCCGTCTCGTCGCGGCGATTGCCGCGCGGCGCGGGTGGCGTGCGATCTTCGCCAACGATGGCGAGATGGCGATCGCGACGCTCGGAACGCAGGACGGGATGCAGCTCGACGCGATCCTGCTCGATCATTGGGCGCCCGATGCCGATCCCACCATCCTGATCGCCGAATTGCGCAAGCGCCGCCCGGCGCTGCCGCTGCTTCTGCTCACCGCCAACAGCTCGGTGGCGCAGGCGGTGGCGGCGATGCGCGCCGGCGCGACCGATTTTCTCGTCAAGCCGCTCGCGCCCGAACGGCTGCTCGGCGCGCTCGACGCGGCGGTGGCGGGCAAGGCGGCGGGCGAGCTGCGTCCGTTGACCGAAAAGATCCCGGCGCTGCTCGCGTTCGACGAGATCGTCGGCTCCGCGCCCGATTTCCGCGCAGCGCTCGCCATCGCCGCCAAGGCGGCGCGCGCGCGCGTGCCGGTGCTGCTGGAGGGCGAGAGCGGGGTCGGCAAGGAAGTGGTGGCGGAGGCGATCCATGCCGCATCGCCGCGCGGCAAGAAGCCGATGATCACCGTCAATTGCGGCGCGATCCCCGCCAACCTCGTCGAAAGCGAGCTGTTCGGGCACGAGCGCGGCGCCTTCACCGGCGCGTTCGAGCGTAAGATCGGCCGCTTTCAGGAGGCCGATGGCGGCACCCTGTTCCTCGACGAGATCGGCGAGATGCCGCTGGAAGCGCAGGTCAAATTGCTGCGCGTGCTGCAATCGGGCGATATCCAGCCGATCGGCGCGCGCCATGCCCGCGAGGTGGATGTGCGGGTGATCGCGGCGACCAACAAGACTTTGATCGACGAGGTCGAGGGCGGGCGCTTCCGCGAAGATCTCTATTACCGGCTGAACGTGGTGCAGGTGACGATCCCGCCCTTGCGCGAGCGGTCCGGGGACATTCCCGCGCTCGCCCGGCACCTGCTCGCGCGGATCGCGCAGCAGCCGGGATTGCGGCCGCTCGGGATCACCGACGAGGCGCTCGACCTGCTTGGTAATTATGATTGGCCGGGCAATGTCCGCCAGCTCCAGAACGCCCTGTTCCGCGCCGCCGTGCTGTGCGACGGCGCCGCGCTCACCTCCGCCGATTTCCCCCAGATCGCCGCGCTCGGCGCGCAACGCCACAGTGTGACGGGGCCAGCGCCGATGGCGACCTCGGGCGGGGTGACGCTGTTCCACCCCGACGGCAATTTGCGCGCGCTCGAGGAGATCGAAGCGGACGTGATCCGGCTCGCGATCGGCCATTACCGCGGGCGGATGACGGAAGTGGCGAGGCGGCTGGGGATCGGGCGGTCGACCTTGTACCGCAAGCTGGGCGAACTCGGGATCGATAGCGCGGCCTGAGCGCAGGCGCGCGAGGGCTTTGGTCGCCGCTGGCGTGAACTTGCGCAATGGTGCTCGGCGCGCTGACGGGATACTGACCGCACTTTCGCCGCCACCTGTAATCTGTCAGCAGTGACGCCATTAGCTTTCGGGAGGAAATCGTGGAGCTAAGTCGCCGATCACTTCTGGCCGTCGCGGGCGTATCGCTGATTCCCACATCCCGGCTATTGGCAGCCGATACGCTCACGGTCCCGTCCATCGACCGGCTCCAGTTGACGGTGCTGATCGACAGTACGACGAGCGTCTTCGGGGCATCGATCACGCGGCCCGATATTCGTGTCGTGCCGCCGCCAATCACTGCCGATTACCACACGGCCTTTGCCGGCCAGTGGGGATATTCCTTGCTGGCGAAGTCGTCCGCTGTCGGCACGGCGCGGACGACTCTGATCGATTTCGGTTACACCCCGGCTGCCCTGCTCAACAACATGGCCCTGCTCGGCGTCGCCCCGGATATGGTCGACGCGATGGTTCTGAGCCACGGCCATTACGATCATTTCGGCGGGCTCGACGGCTTCCTCGCGAGCGGAAAGGTAAGGCGTGGAACGCCTTTGTTTGTCGGCGGCGAGGAAGCGTTTTGCGAACGCATCCGTGGCACCGATCCGGACGGCTCCTCTTTCGGCGCGGTCGACCGTCCGGCGATCCGCAAGGCCGGGATCGATCTCATCGTCTCGGGCGATCCTCGGATCGTCGCCGGGCAGGGTTTCACTACAGGCCGAATCCCGTTCGTCTCTACGGAACATCCACGCGTGCCGACCGGAATGCTCCCCGGCCAGAATTGCGATCGGAGGCTGCTCGACCCTGCGAAGCGAGACAAAAGGTTCGTCGTCGACGATGCCGAGCACGAACTCGGCACGGCATTCCATGTTGCAGGACGCGGGCTGGTCGTGGTCGGTTCCTGCAGCCATCGCGGTATCATCAATACCGTGCGGCGTGCGCAAGCTGTGTCGGGTATCGACAAGGTTCACGCAATCGTCGGCGGCTTCCATCTTGTTCCGCCGCAGACGCGGGATCAGGCGATGGAAACGCTGGCGCTGATGCAGGCGATCAACCCGGATTACATCATTCCGGGCCACTGCTCGGGCGAGGCCTTTATCTCCGCCGCTACGGCGGCCATGCCGCAGAAGGTGATACGGTCGGTTGTCGGCAGCAGCTATTTCTTCGGCTCTGCCTGACGTCTGCTTACGCTACCGGGCTGCCTCAAAATTGCCAGGCTGCGAGCCACCAATGTTCGTCTGCACGAAAACGCATTAGCGTTCCCCGCGTGACCGGAGCCGCCATTTGGAAGCGTTGGATCGAAGGACCGGAACGCCCCTAAACGGCGTGAGGTCGGCCCCTCGCTGGAGGAGAGCAAGCGCGTCTTCCACGTCAAGCCCGGGTGTGCGCTAAGCCAGGGTGGTGCGTTATGAGCCGGATCGGCCATCTTCCTCGATGATGGCGACGTCCCACGCGGCAAGGTCGATCGATCCGCCGCGCTGCACCTTGCGCTCATGCAACAATTCCGTGCCGGAAGCGGGGGCGGCCAGATGCTGTGGCACAGCCGAATAATTGAGCACGTACCGGACCTTGTGGCCGTTCTTCAGCGTGCCGCCGCGCACGATCAGCGGGAATTGCACGCCGGCGACCGATGGCTCGACACCCGCACGCGCGACCTCCGCAGCGACGATCTTCTCGGCCAGCGCGTCGCTCGGCATGAAGCCGACATAGCTGACCTCGCCTTTGCCCCAGTGGTTGCGGGTCATCGCGGCGCCAGCCGGCCATGACGGATGCTGATAGCGCGCCACGACTTCGGCGGTGGTGGGCTTCAACATCTCCATCCACCAGCGCGGCGCGTTGTCGGCATCCGAAACCCCGAACGGATTGCCCGCCAGCGTGACCCCGACGGGAATCGTGTACTCCTGATAGGTGACGCCCGCCGCCTCGGCGATCGCACCCGGCTGCGCAGCATAGCGGACCTTGGTGTTCTCGTCCGAAAAGCCGCTTTTGAACGTGTAGAGCAGGTGGCCGCCGCGCTTGGCATAGTCATTCAGCCGCGCGATCTCGGCGTCGCTCGCCGCGTAAAGCGCCGGCACGACGATGAGCTTGTAGTCATCGAGCTTCCGCGTGCTGTCGGGCGACAGGATGTCGGCCTCGACATTCATCCGGTAGAGCGCATCGTAAAAGGGGCGCATCACCTGATTATATTCAATGCCCTCCGGCTTGAACGAATTGAACGCGGTCTGGGCGGTGTTGCTGACATAGACGGCGACCTGGTTGTGCTTCGTCATGCCAGCCAGCTTCGGGCCGAGGCGCGCGATCTCGGCGCCGATCTCTTTTGCCGCCGCATATTCCGCATTGGGTTTGTAGTCCTGCGACAGCAGCCCGCGCCAATAGGTTTCGGCCGCGTTGGCGGTGGTCGCCCAGTGCCAGTATGCGACCATCTGCGCGCCCGAGGCGAGATGGCTGAACGCCTGCAGACGAAGCTGGCCCGGATAGGGCGTCCATTGCGGAAAGCCCTGCGCCTCGGTTTCCAGCACCAGATAATTCTGTCCGTTGCGGATCGAGCGGGCCTCGTCGCCCCCAAAGGCGATCTCCGCGCCGGTCAGCTTGTCCTGCGTTGGATGATAGATGTCGATGCCGGCGATATCGAGCGACCGTGCCGCTTTCCAATGGTCGGCTTCCGGCTGGATGCCATAGGAGCCCTCACGCCAGCCCAGGGAAAAGTTCTGCGTCATGAACTGGCCGGGCCGGGCATGGGCGCGCACCAGCTTGGCCTGCCACGCCAGAAAGTCGGTGACGAGGCTGCGCTGGTAGGCGGCGAAGGCGTTGGACATGCTGGCGTTGATCGAGCCGTTGGTCGACGGGAAATCCTCCCATCGGTTGATCCGGTTCGACCAGTAATTCAGGCCCCACGCCTGGTTCAGGGCGTCGAGGCTCGGCCATTTCGCTTTTATCGACTGGACAAACGCCGCCTGCACCGCCGGGCCGCTGGTGTTGAAGGACGAGGTCTCGTTGTCGAGCTGGTAGCCGATCACCGCAGGATGATCCTTCACATGGTCCACCAGCGCGACGATCACCCGCTCGGCCGCAGCGCGGTAGTCGGGATCGGTGATGTCCATATTCTGCCGGCTGCCATATTGCGCGCGGACGCCGTCGCGGCCGACGATGAGCACATTGGGATGCTGGCGCGCGAGCCATGTCGGCACGGCATAGGTGGGCGTGCCGACGATCACCTTGATGCCCTGCTTATGCATCGCGGCGAGCATGCGGTCGACATGGCTGAAATCGAAGACGCCGGGCTGCGGTTCCAGCGTGCCCCAGGTCGACTCCGCGATGCGGACGACACTGATCCCTGCCGCCTTCATCATCCGCGCGTCCTCATCGACGCGGTCGACCGGCGTGTACTCGTCATAATAAGCGACGCCGTAAAGGATGGTATCCGGCACCTGCGCCTGCGCCGCCGCCGGCAGCGCCACAATGGCCGATGCGAGTGCTTTCACGAACCGCTGCATGATCCTGCCTTCCATTACCAATTCTTCCCCCGCCGTATCGCTTCCAAACTAACAGGCGCGTCGTGCGAGAAGCGTCTCGCCGCCCGGCCTGATCGCGCACAGCACGAGTCTGTCAGATTGGCGGCGTCCCCGGTCAAGATGACGCTCTTCGTAAGAGATCTGTACGCCAGCATCAGAGTGATCGTAGTTGTTCTGGAAAATCGGAAATACCCGTCCGGCTCCGCGGTGAGACGCGATGCGTATTTCCCTGTGTCTGCGAAGCGCAAAGCTGAGGCGGACCTTTTTCGTAGAACGCGACAGCGGCGCAGGAATTCGCGCAGCACAACGAAGTGGGCGAGCTTTCATACATCGTCTCCCATGTTGCGCCGCGTGTTCGTTTCCGAGGGTAGGGCTGCGTGCCTTACCCCGGTTGCCGACGCGTATCGTGAACAAAGGTTTTCTACACGACGATGTCGTATATGCAAGAAAGCTTTCATATATGCTTTCGATGCTTCGAGTGGTGGCTGTTCTTGGATTCACAGTGCTGGACGCCGCCGCGTATGCCGCTTGCCTATAATCGCGATCTGGCTGCAGAGCAGGGGGCGGCCGGGCGGCTCATGGCCACGCCGGCATGAGTGCGGAGCGCGGGTGCGAGGCGGTATGACATCCGCGCTGCATCGGGTCTCGCGAGTGGGTGAGGTGCCTGGCACCTGCAAGGGCGTGGCGGTTCGAGGCCTCAGTGGCATAAGGAGAATGGCGTGGAGCGGATCTTTACGAAACTCGCAGGGCGCATCGCCGCATTTGCTGGAAAGCCGCTGGCGTTCGTTCTGGCGGGTGCCTTCATCGTCATCTGGGGCGTGACCGGGCCGCTATTCCACTATTCCGACACCTGGCAGCTTGTCGTGAACACGGCGACGACGATCGTTACCTTTCTCATGGTGTTCCTGATCCAGAACAGCCAAAATCGCGACGCGGGGGCAATGCAGGCGAAGCTCGACGAATTGATCCGCGCCGTAGACCAGGCACGGGGCCAGTTCATCGGAATCGAGCATCTGACCGCCAAGCAGATCGAGGAAATTCGAGCCGCTTTGGAGAAGGAATGCAGCGAACAGCCGGATCAATATCAGGGTAAGGCGGGCACGACGGGCGATACCGTCGAGCAGCTTCTCGCGCGATACTGAGCGCTGAACCTTGCTTCGAAGGGCGATTTGTTGCGACCAATGTCGCTCCATCCGCTCACGGACGCCGGAAAATTTGCGACGCACGAACCGCTGCGCTGAGCGGCGTTTGCGGTACGTTGAGCTCAGGCACTCGAGCGCTTCGCCTGGATGAGCGGCGCCCGCGCTGACCAGACCATTGCGATTCCGTCAGCCTGAGGTTTCGCCACGCACCTGCTCGGGAACGGGGTCGACAGGCGGCGCCGATGGTTGAGCGTTGTGCGGGACGTGGCGGGTCTCCAGCCAGGGGTGGCACCGCGGGCCTCGTTCCAACCCGCGGTGTCAAATTCGGCTCCGAGGTTCGCGCGAGATCAGGCCACGGATGCGGGATCGAGCGTCACGGCGGTGCGCTCGGCGAGGTCGTTGATGACAGACAGGTAGTTCCGGAAATGCGGCGACGCGCGATGCGCCGCGACGGCCTCGCCATCACCGTAAAGCTCGTCGAGCACGAAGCGCGCGGGATCGGTCTGGTCCTGCCACAGGTCGTAGCGCAGGTTGCCCGGCTCGGCGCGGCTCGGCGTGGTCATGCCGTCGAGCAAGGTCCGCAGGTCCGCTGCCTTGCCGGGCCGGGCGGTCAGAATTGCGACGATTTTGACATGATCGGACATGGTGTTGTTCCTTGTTGGGTGAAGCGGTGTGGCGAGGCTCGCGCGAAGCGCCCCGCCGGTCATGCGCGTGCTCATGCGTTCGCGAGCGAGCGGTCGAGCGCCTCGATCAGCGCCGCCGCGACCGGGTGATCCGAGGCCATGTTCTGGCCGGTGATCAGCTCACGATCGACGACCACGTTGGCCGCCCAGTCGGCGACGCCGGTCGTCACCTCGGCGCCCGCCAGCCGCAGCGCGTCGGGCATGTAGAAGGGCAGCCTGGCGTCGAAGAGGTTGTCCTCGGCCCATTTCTCCTCGCTGGTCGAGAACACGGTCGTGCGATAGCCTGCATAGATCCAGCCCTTGGCCAGATCGGCTGCGGCGGCGGTATCCCCGGCGACCAGCGCCGCGCGGAATTCGCGAGCGCGCGGCAGCGCGGCGATGAGCGCGACGGGGCCGTGGCAAAGCAGGGCGGTCGGCTTCGCGGCCTCGTGGAAGTGGCGCAGGATCGTGCCGACGTCCGCATACTGCATCAGGTCGACGACCGGGGCATGACCGCCGGGCACGAACACGCCGGCAAAGCCGTCCAGCCCTTCGTCGATCACCGAGCGCAGCGTGCGCACCTCGTTCATCGACGGATCACTGTCGTAGAAGCTTCTGGCGCGGGCATGAGCAGCCTCGTCGTTGCCGAAATGCTGCGCGACATCCGAGACTTCATCAATGTGCGGTTTGGTACCGTTCGGCGTGGCGAGGACGACCTCGTACCCGGCGGCGATCAGCGCCATCGACGGAACCACCGTTTCGTTGAGATACTGGCCGATCGCGGCCGAGCCGCCGCCATGAAGGTCGATCTGCGTGGCGTTGGAGCCGAGCACGAGTATCTTTGCCTTGGTCATCTGAACCTCCGTCGTGAATGCTGTGCCTGTGTTGACGGGAGCAAGATGGCGGCACGAGGCGCATTCAAGAACTTTATTTTCTGGATTATAGATATGTCGTAAGCAGCATATCTGATGCGCTACGATCTCAACCTGCTGCCGATCTTCGCCGCTTTGATGGAGGAGCGTAGCGTCACGCGCGCCGCCGAGCGGGTCGGCATGACCCAGCCCGCGCTCTCCAACGCGCTGGCGCGGCTGCGCACGATGCTGCAGGACCAGCTCTTCATCCGCGAACGCTATGGCCTGCAACCGACGCCGATCGCATTGGAGCTTGCCCCCGTCATCGCCGAGGCGCTGGCGAAGCTCGACGATGCGGTGCTTGGGCAGCAGGATTTCGACCCCGCCAGCGCTGAGCGGGTGCTGACGATCGCGCCGAACGGCTATGTCGAGTTCGTGCTGGTGCCCGCGATCGTGGCACGCCTTCAGGAGGTGGCACCCGGCATCAGGCTTCGCCTGACACCCTTTGGCAATGATCTGGCGGAAACCGGCGTGGTGTCGGGGACCACCGCGCTGGTGCTCGGACGAATCATCGACCCGCCCGACAATCTGGTCGTTCAGCATGTGATGGACGAGGGGCTCGCCTGCATCGTGGCGGCGGGCCATCCCGATATCGGGGATAGCCTCACGCGCGAGCAGTTCGAACGGCTCAAGCACGTCAACGTCGTACCACCCGGCCGCATGCGCGCCGGGCTGTTCCAGGCGCTGTCGCAGCAGCAGCTCAAGCGTGACGTCGCGATCTCCGTGACGAACTTCTTCGCGGTCGCCGAGATGGTGGCCGTCACGAAGTACTGCGCGACGTTGCCCAATCTCATCTGCCGCCGGCTGGCGCACGATCCCCGGCTGAAAGTGCTGCCCGCGCCGGTTGATCTGGGGACGTTTCCGGTCGAGATGGCGTGGCATGTGCGCTACCGCCACGATCCAGCCCATCGCTGGCTCAGGACATTGATCGGTGAAGTCGCTGCGCAGCTTGTGGCTGGCAGCTGACAGGTCGCATGCGACCGGTCACGACCGTGAACGAACGGCGACCTCCGGGGGAAGGTCAGGCCGTGCGTGATGTCTGATGCGATGTGCAACCTGGCGGGGCGCTGTCTCGCCCCGGTTCTGCCGGTTTCGCGTCGAGATCCGGGATTGAGGTCTCATAACCCGCCGTCATGATTGCGCCGGCTGATCCTCCCGCGAGCGCTCGACCCAGTCGGCGAGTGACACCTCGGATGTCGGGCGGGTTTCGGCGCTCATGCTGTTTGCCATGATCTCCAGCGCCCACCGGCCTCGCTCCCGCGTTTCGGCGGCGACCGCATCCTCGGGAATCCAGAGATCATAGTCGCGCATGTGCGCGTCCGCTGCCGTGAACAGAACGCAGATGTCGGTGGCGATCCCGGTCAGGATCAGCCGGTTGACGCCGAGCTTGGGCAGCAGCACCGGCAGGTTGGTGGCATAGAAGCCGGAGAATTGCGGCTTGATGATGAAGTAATCATCGTCATTGGGCGTGAGCGATCCGGTGATCTCGTTGCCGTCGCGCATCGCGCTGTCGATCAGCCGTGAGCGTTCGGAATGCCATTCGCCGAAATTGTCGTTGACGAAGATGACCGGACATCCGGCGCGCTCGACAGCGCCGCGGAGCGCCGCGATGGTGCGTGCGGCGGCGAGCGCGGCCGGCTTGATCTGCTCGGCTTGCGGAAAGTCGAACCGGTTTATCATGTCGATGATGAGCAGCGCCGGGCGGTCGGCTTTCTGGTCGCGCGCCGGTGTGGTCGGATCGGGATGCTGCGCATCGTGCATCTAAAGCTTCCTGCTCGCAACGCGCCGCGCGGGGCGGATCACACCGCCCCGCTTACTCGGCTGCTACCTTCAGTCTGTTCTCGAAGTCGGGGGCGCCGATCTCCTCGGCGAACCACGCGCAGGTCCGTGCCAGACCCTCGGCGAGCGGAACGCGCGGCTGCCAGCCGAGCTGTTCCTGCGCGCGCGCGATGTCGGGGCGGCGGCGGCGGGGATCGTCGACCGGGAGTGGCAGATAATCGATCGCGACCGGGCCGCCGATCACCGCGAGGATCTCGTCAAGCAGTTCGTTGAGCGTGCGCTCCTCGGGGTTGCCGAGGTTGGTCGGTTCGAGCCCGTCGGCATCGCTCTCCATCAGCCGGATCAGCCCGTCGACCATGTCGGAGACGTAGCAGAAGCTGCGCGTCTGGTTGCCGTCGCCGTAGATGGTGACCTTGCGCCCCGCCAGAATCTGACAGATCAGGTTGGAGACGACGCGCCCGTCATCGGGGTGCATGTGCGGGCCGTAGGTGTTGAAGATGCGGGCGACGCGCACCGCCGCGCGGCCCATCCGGGCGAAATCGAACGTCATCGCCTCGGCGGCGCGCTTGCCCTCGTCGTAGCAGGCACGCGGGCCGGTGCAGTTGACGAAGCCGCGATAGCCTTCGCGCTGCGGATGCACTTCGGGATCGCCATAGACTTCGCTGGTCGAGGTGAGCAGGAAGCGCGCGCCAGAGCTTTCCGAAAGCCGAAGCAGGTGATCGGTGCCGACCACGCAGGTCAGCATCGTATGTTCGGGATCGGCCTGATATTGCGGGGGCGAGGCGGCGCAGGCGAGATTGTAGATCCGCGTGAAGCGATCGCTCAGCGCGACGATCTCGCCCGGCAGCGGATTGACGATATCGCCTTCGATGAAGGTGAAGTTCGGGTGCGACTCCAGCACGCGCAGGTTGGATGGCCGCGCCGTCTGGAGATTGTCGAGGCAGACGACGTGCTCGCCGCGCGCGAGCAGTTCGGCGCACAGATGCGAGCCGATGAACCCCGCGCCGCCGGCGACGAGGGTGAGGGACGGGTTATGGGCTGTCACGGTGGCGATCCTCTCGTGCGGCGCTGCCGGTGGCTGCGCCGTTCTTTCCATCAGATAGGCTTCGAGTTCGGCGGCGCGGTGCGCGGCGGTATGCGCGGCGAGCACGCGCTGGCGTGCGGCGGTGCCGATGTCATCGCTGTTGCGCGACAGTGCGGCGATCGCCTCTTCGGTGGTGTCGGCCAGGACGATTTCGCGGCCCGGCGCGAACAGGCTGTCGATCCCGTCCCAGCGATCGGACAGGATCGGCGTGCCGCACGCCCCCGCCTCGAACAGCCGCACCGATGGCGACCAGCCTGCCGCGATCATGTCGGCACGCGTCACGTTGAGCGTCATCCGCGAGGCGCTGTAGAATTCGGCATGGTTCGCGGGCGGCAGATGTTCGATCCGCTCGACATTGGCGGGCCAGTCGATGTCGGCGGGATATTGCGGCCCGGCCACCGCGAAACGCAGATCGGGGCGGCGGCGTGCCGGTTCGATCAGCAGTTTTTCGAGCGTCGGTTGACGATCGGGGCTGTAGGTGCCGAGATAGGTCAGATCCCAGCGCTTTGGCATGTCGAGCGGGCGATAGGCTTGCGGATCGACCGAACAATACAGCGCGCGCGCCGCTGGTGAGCGATAGTCGCGCTCGATCCGTTCGAGCGTCGGGCCGCCGGTGAAGGACAGATACAGGTCGAAGCCGGGAATCCCCTCGGGCGACAGATATTCGAAATCGCCGCGCGCCAGCTTGGCGAGCGTGACGGGCGTGTCGATGTCGTAGAACGCGGTGACGCCGCGCGCCGCGCCTTGCACGAAGCGCGCGACCGCACCCCCCTCGGGCACGTAGGAGCCGACGATCACCGCATCGGCCCCGGCGATCTCGCCGCGCCAGCGTTCGAGGTCGGGGAGGTCGCTATAATATTCGAGCCGGCAGAAGTCGGGGTCGATCAGGTCGCGGTGGGCGCCCGCGTACCACGGTACTTCGCGTTCGAGGAACAGCACCTCATGTCCGCGCGCGGCATAGGCGGCGAGCAACGCGCGGAAGGTGGTGGCATGGCCGTTGCCCCAGGACGAGCCAAGGCTGAGGCCGAGAACGACGAGTTTCATGCGGCCTCCGTCAGTCGCTGGCGGTGTTCCTGGAAGATGCGGTGGACCTGTTCGCCCCGCAGCGCATAGGTGTGCTCGGCGCGCACCCGCGTCAGCGCGGCAGCGCCAATCGCGCGGGCGCGGTCTTCGGTCAGCGCGGCGAGATGCTCGGCGACATCCTGCCCGTCACGCGCCACGAGCACCTCTTCGTCGGGCGTGAGGAACTGTTCGATCCCCTCCCACGCATCGGTGATGAGACACGCCGCCGCGCCCGCCGCCTCGAACACCCGCGTCGCCGGGGAGAAGCCGATATGCGCCATCGAATCGCGCGCGACGTTGAGCACGGCGCGCGGCGTGCAGTTGAACGCATTGTGGTCGTTGGTGCCGACATGGCCGATCGCGCGCACGTTGGCGGGCATAGGCTTGTCGTGCCAGCCATTGCCGCCAAGCAGGAAGCTCTGTTCGGGCAGCGCCGCGGCGGCCTTCAGGAAGAACTCCTCGATCCGTGCCTCGCGGTCAGGCAGGCGGTTGGCGAGCAGGCCGAGATCGGCGGTGAAGCGCGGCTGCGGCGGCGCGGGGTGGTGCGTCTCCGGGTCGAGCGCATTGTACACCGGTACGCAGCGCGCCGCGCCGAAGCCGGTGTACGCGTCGATCACCGGCGGCCCGCCGCCATAGGTCAGCACCATGTCGATATCGGGCAATGCCGCCAGCACCGGATGCGCGGCGTCACCGCGCATCTCGTCAAGCGTCGCGGCGGCGTCGACATCCCAGAAGATGCGCAAAGCATCCGGGCGGCTTAATGCGACCACGCCTTCGAGCAATTCGCGGTCGAACACGCCGACGCCGTTCGCCTTGACGACGATGTCGGCGCCGCCCGCTTCGGCGAGCACCGAGCGCAGGCCTTCTGCGGTCGCCGGATACACCACCGAGCGCGCCCATTCCGGCGGATCGATGTCGCGGTGCTGCTGGCGCTCGAACGCGTCGGGCTCGTAAAAGGTGATGTCGTACCCGTGCGCGGCGAGTGCCTTGAGGATGCCGCGATAATAGGTCGCCGCCCCGTTCCAATAGGAGGAGAGCAGGCTCGATCCGTAGAAGGCGATTTTCATGCGGCGCTCCCTTGTGTCTGTTCGTCACCCCAGCGAACGCTGGGGTCTTCCGCGGCAGGCGCGCGATCGGCCTCGGGAGATCCCGGCTTTCGCCGGGATGACGTGATGTGGCTGGTGATTTCGAGCAGTTCGTCGACACGGTGCGCGCAGCTATGCCGCGCGCGGATCGTCTCGAGCCCGTTGCGGACGAGCTGCGCGCGTAAGTCGGCATCGTCGCGCAAGGCGGTGAGGTGGCGGGTCATCTCGTCGCCGTCGCGCGCGACGAGATAATCCTGGCCGGGCCGGAACAGCCCTTCGGCATCGTCCCACGGCGCGGATACCAACGGAATCCCGCAGGCGAGCGCCTCGAACACGCGGATCGTCGGGATGCCGGGCAGGATCGTCGCATAATAGCGGCGCGGCACATGCACGGTGGCGAGGTGGCCCGCGAAGATCTCGGCCGCGCGCGCGTTCGCGGCCCAGCCGTGATAGCGCGCACCGTAGCGTGCGAGCATCGCTTTGGCGTCGTCGGGATAGCGCACGCCGTAGACATCGAGCGGCAGGCGAGCGGTTTGCGCGGGCTCGAACAGGAAGCGTTCAAGCTCCTCGGTGCGCTCGCCGTCGCCCCAATTGCCGATCCAGACGAGGCCTTCGCGCGCGCCTTCGGTTTCGGGCGGGTGGAAGCGGCGCAGATCGGCCGCCTCGTGCCACGTCCACACGCGGCCTTCCCAGCCCCAGCCGCGATAGACCTGCGACAGTGTTTCGCCGAACGCGAGCACGCCGTCATAGCCCGACAGGTCGTAGGCGCGCATCGCCTCGGGCTCGCTCACCGCGCGGTGGTGCGTGTCGTGGAACAGCAGGGTGAAGCGCCCGCCCGCCGCGCGCAGCCGGCCGATCCCGGCGACCAGCGCGGGATCGTTCCATTCGTGGACGATCACCAGATCGGCGCCATCGACCATCGCGTCGGGCGCCGTGTCGGGCGGATAGACCGAGGACGACAGTTCGGGATAGGCGGCGCGATAGGCATCCAGTCCGGCGTCACCGTGATCGGCGAGCAGATTGGCGAGGCTCCACGCGCCCGCCGGTTCCCACACCTGTACGTCATGCCCGCGCGCGATCAGCTCGCTCAGCACGCCGCGCAGGAAATGCGCGTTGCCGTGATTCCAGCACGACGCGAGCGAATGGGTGAAATAGACGATTTTCATGCCGCGATCCTCCCGCCGGGAACGACCGTGCCGAGCAGATCGGCATAGATCGCGAGCATGCCGTCGGCCATCGCCTGCGGGGCGTAGCGCTGGGCGCGGTGGCGCGCCGCCTCGCCGAGCCGCCGCCTGAGCGCGGCGTCGCCGATCACCGTCTCGATCGCGCGGACATAGCCGCTCTCGTCGTCGCCCGCGACGAACACCGCCGCGCCGTCCCAAAGCTCGCGGAAGCCGGCGGTGTCGGACAGCACCAGCGCGCAGCCGGCACCCGCCGCTTCGAGCACCGCCAGCCCGAACGGCTCGAACGACGCCGCCGACACGAACACCGGCCGCGCCGCGAGCTGCCGGCCGAGCGCATCAGCGTCGATCTGGCCGAGCAGGTGAAGGTTGGTAAGATCGATATGCTCGCCATGCGGCCCGGTCGCCGCGCCCGCCGCGCTGAACGGCACCGCCAGCCGCGCGGCGACCCGGTCGAGCAACTCGGCGCGCTTGACCCGGTCCCACAAGCGCCCGACCGTCAGCACCCGATCGTGAAGCGCGCCCGCGCCCGGCGCGGCGAGCGGCGCGCGGCCATTGTGGACGATCTGCGGCACGCGCGGCAGCGCATAATGGCGCGCGACCAGCGCGGCATAGCTCGCGGTCGGTGCGACCAGCCGGTCGGCGGCGCGCAGGCCCGCCGCCATCATGTCATGGTGCCAGCCGAACTGCGGATCGAGCGGCGCGCCGGGCTTTGCCGCCTGCCACCATGTCGAAACGCAACCATGCGTCACCGCAACGGTCGGCAGTGTGTGCGGCGTGGCCGCGAGGGTGGGCATGTTGAGCTGGACGAGATCGGCGTGCAGATCACCCGCGAGTGTCGCGATCGCCGTGCCCGCCGCGCGGATCGGCGCGGGGCCGTCGCACAGCCAGTCGAGCGGCAAGCCGGTCTCGACCAATGTCGCGCCGGCAATCGCACGCGCTTCGGCGCGCTGCGCGTCGGACGGTGCCGGGCCGAGCAGCGCGAGAAGCGGTTCGGCGCCGCGCGCCACCAGCCCGCGCGCGAGGTCGAGCCCATATTGCCACACCCCGCCGACCGCATCGACGGTCAGCAGGATTCGCAAACCCTCGGCGCGCGAGCTGTGCGTCACAGTGCGACCGCCGCCGCCGCGCCGATCGGCAGGCCGCGTTCCGTGGCGAGCCACTGCGCCAGCCGCGCGACGCCCTCGCGCCACGGCACCGTCGCGCCCAGCCCGAGCGCGGCTTGCGCCGCGCGCGTATCGGCGACGAAATAGCGCTGGTCGCCCGCACGCCAGTCGTCGAACCGCACGTCGGGCGCGGCGCCGACCAAAGTACCGATATGGTCGAGCAAAATGCGCAGGCTCACCGCGTTGTCCGGCCCGCCGCCGAGATTGAACGCACGGCCCGCGACCGTGTCGATCCCGCGCCACGCCGCCATATAGGCGTCGACCGCGTCGCTCACCTGAAGGATGTCGCGCACCTGATGTCCGTCGCCGTACAAGGTGATGGTCTGGCCTTCGAGCGCGCGGATCAGGAAATGCGCGACCCAGCCCTGATCCTCGGTGCCCATCTGGCGCTCGCCGTAGATGCAGCTCATCCGCAGCACCGCCGTCGGCACGCCGAAGCTGCGCGCATAATCGAGCACGTACTGGTCAGCCGCGCCCTTCGAACAGCCATAGGGCGTGTGGAAATCGAGCGGGCGCGCCTCGCTGATGCCGTGCGCGCGCAGCTCGGGGTCGGCTGGCAGATAGCCCTGGTCGGTCGCATCGAAATCGAGATCGATCAGGTCGCCGTACACCTTGTTGGTCGACGCGAAGATCACCGGCACAGGCGCGTCGGTGCCACGCACCGCTTCGAGCAGGTTGAAGGTGCCGCCGATGTTGATGTCGAAATCCTCGCGCGGATCGGCGAGGCTGGTGGTGACCGCGACCTGCGCGGCCATGTGGAACACCGCGCCGGCGCGGCGCGCGGCCGCGCTGAGCGTGGCCGCGTCGCGCACGTCGGCGACGATCAGCTCGACCTTGTCGCCGTGGCGCTCTTGCAGCCATTTAACGTTGCGCTCGACCCCGGCGCGCGCGAGCGCGTCGTAGACGATCACGTCATGGCCTTCGCGCAGCAGCCGATCGGCGATGTTGCAGCCGATGAACCCCGCGCCGCCGGTGACGAGGATCGGCCGGTCGCCCGCGCTCATGCCACCAGCCCCCGCGCTTCGAGTTCGGCGCGCGCGTGCGCGACATTGTCGTCGGCGGTCTGCTGCTGAACCCATTCGGCGAGTTCGGCCAAGCCTTCTTCGAAATCCTGCCGCGCTTCGAAGCCCAATTTCTCGGCGGCGAGGCTGGTGTCGCAGAAACAATGCCGGATATCACCGATCCGCGCCTTGCCGACGATTTCGGGCGCGATGCTGTTCTTGCCCATCGCCCGCGCCAGCGCTTCGGCGACCTGCGTGACCGAGCGATCCTCGCCAGACCCGATGTTGAAGGTCTGACCGGTAGCCTCGGGCAGCACCAAAGCATCGGCGAACGCGCGCGCCACGTCGCTGACATGGACGAAGTCGCGGCGCTGCTCGCCGTCTTCGAAGATCATCGGCTGCTGGCCGTTGAGCAGCCGCGACGCGAAGATCGCCAGCACGCCGGTATAGGGGTTCGACAGCGCCTGACCCGGACCATAGACGTTGAACAGCCGCAGGCACACGCTCTCGATCCCGTACGGCGCGCCCATGATATGGGTGGTGCGCTCCTGCACGAATTTGTTGAGCGCGTAGATCGACGCGAGGCTCGGGCGCTTCCATTCCGGCGTCGCCACAGGCGAGAGCACGCGGCCCTGCGCGTCGAGCGGATCCCAGATCTTCTGCCCGTCGCGCACCATGCCGCGTTCGGCATTCTCGACGAAGTTGCCGTCCTCGTCGCGGTACAGCCCTTCGCCGTAGATGCTCATCGACGATGCGGTGACGACGCGCCGCACCGGATTGTCGATCAGCCGCTCGAACAGCACCGCCGTGCCGACGTCGTTGGTCGAGGTGTAGCGTTCGACCTCGTACATCGATTGCCCGACGCCGACCTCGGCGGCGAGATGGATCACACTGTCGACGCCGCGAAGCGCTGTGGCCACCGCATCGCCGTCGCGGATATCCGCCTGGATCAGTTCGACCTCATCGGGCAGGTCGGCAGGGCGCTCGCCAGCACCGTGGACCTGCGGGATCAGCGCGTCGAGCACACGAACGTTGTTACCACGCCGCAACAGTTCGCGTGAGACGAAGCGGCCGATGAAACCTGCGCCGCCGGTAATCAGGACTGTCTCGCTCAAAGCCATAGCCTCCTCATTGTCGTTGATCCAGATCAGGAATTGTGATTAACTCAGATCAAGATCGGCAAATGCGCTTGATTGTAAAGGTTTGTTGCGCTTTCTTGTCTGAGGCAATGCTTCTTCTTCCTCTTTGTTCCCGATGAAGATCGAGCATCAACTTGGTTCGTCGAATATTGGTGGCATGCCGATGAAGATCGTGATTCTTGCACGGCACGGCGCACATGCCGAAGTCGGACATGTTCTGAGCGGCCGGTCGGAGATCGCGCTCAGCCCGCGCGGGCAGGCCGAGGCGGTCGCGCTCGCCCAAGCGCTCGACGGCACGCCGATCGCATCGCTGCACGCCAGCCCGCGCCGCCGCGCGCGGGACACCGCCGCGCCGCTCGGCGAACGGCGCGGCCTTGCGGTGGAGATCGCACCGGCGCTCGACGAGATCGATTTCGGCGCCTTCACCGGGCGCAGCTTCGCTGAACTTGATAGCGATCCCGACTGGTTCCGCTGGAACGCCGAACGCGCCACCGCGCGCTGCCCGGACGGCGAGACGATGGCCGAAGCCTCCGCCCGCGCCGCCGGGTACCTGAACAGCCTCGCGCCCGATCGCCTTCCGGCGCTTTGCGTCTCCCATTGCGACGTTATTCGCGGTCTCGTCGCCCGGCAGCTCGGCCTCGGCTTCGATCGAATGTTCGCGCTGGAGTGCGACCCGGCTTCGCGCACCACGCTCGATCTTGATTCGGGCCGGTTGGTCGCGCTCAATGAGCGGGTGCGGCCATGAACGCGGGCTGCCCGACGGTGATGCCGGCGTAACTCTTCTCCTCGACGAGATCGGATTCGAGCAGCGCATTGATCCGCCGCTTGATCGCGGCGCGTTCGTCATTGCGCTGATAGACCGAGCGCGCGAGCTGGATGAACTCGGCGCCGAACCGCGCCTCGGCCTCCTTCTCGCGGATCGCATCCTCGATCTCCCACAGCGCCTCGTTGACCGCGCGCAGCTCCGCGAACAGCGCCGCGACATCGGCGCGCCCGAGCGCGCTCGCCCCGATCGCGTCGAGCAGGCTGCGCTCCTTCTCCACGTTCGCGCGCGCTTCCGGCCGCGCGATCCGCGCGCGCTTGATTTCGAGGATGGTGATCTTGTCGAGCAGTTCGCCCCAGGACACCGGCACCGCCGGGTTTGCCAGATGCTTCATACGCTATCCTCCAGTGCGGGAAGGCTGAATGCGGCGAGATCGCGCTCGGCATCGGCGACAACGGCGCGCCAGTCGCCCGCGCGCGGCTGCGCGTAGAGGCGCATCGTCGGATACCAGGCGCTGCGCCGCGTGTGCGTCGGCCAGCGCCAGTCGGGTTCTGCCTTGAGCAGCAGCCAGACCGGCTTGCCCAGCGCGCCGGCGAGATGCGCGATCATCGTATCGACGGTGATGACCAGATCGGCGCCGGCGACCAGCGCGGCGGTGTCGGCCATGTTCAACGGGCAGCCTTGCGGGTTGCGCACTGGCAGGTTGGTGGCTTCGGGCATCAGCGTGAAGCACGGCGCGAGGTCGCACAGCGGCGCGAGCAGCGCCGGCGGAATCGAACGCTCGCTGTCCCAATCACCCGCGCCATAACAGAGCGCGACTGCGCCCGGCGGCAACGGCGCGGGGGTAGCGCGGATATAGGGCGTCAGCGTCGCATCGGGGGCGACGCGGAGCGCGAAATCGAGTTCGGTGATCTCGATATCTACCTCGGCGGGTGGCAGCGGATGCGCGACATCGAACGGAACGAGGCTGATGCGGTCGCTGACGGTGGCGATCAGATCGCGCAGCCTCGGTTGCACTTCGACCGTCACCGACGCGGCGCGTGTCGCAAGCAGCGGCAGGAAGCGCGCGAACTGGATCGTGTCGCCAAGTCCGTGATAGCAACGCACCAGCACGTCGCGGCCGTCGATCGCGCGGCCATCCCACACCCAGCGCAGATGGTAGGGCAGGGTGCGGTCGTCGCGCGTCGCCGGATCGCGCTCGGCGAGACTCTGCGCCGCGAGCGCCCAGGCGGCTTCATAGTCTCCCGTTCGCATTGCCGCGACCCATGCTGCCATCCGATCCGCCATGCGCGAAGCAATCTTCGCGGAGCGGTAACGGTTCCCAAGGTCTCGTAAAAAGCTGACCAGCTTTATCTAAGTTAATCAATGGCATTCACATGGATCAAGACGTGACGCTTTGTTGCTGTTTGCGGAACAGCATGGTTCAATGTTCGTTGGCGTAACGAATCCCGAGGTTTGTCCGAGAGGTAGCACGTTGCATCAACTGACTGGCCGGAGCGCGAATGCGCTGGATAACGCCGCATTGCGCACGCGGATCGATGCGCTTGGACCGTGGTTCCACAATATCGATCTTGGCGGCGGGGTGACGACCGCGCCGGAGCATTTCCTCGGCGACTATCCGACGTTCAAGTACGAGCAGTTCGCGCATGTCATCCCGGCGGATCTCACCGGCAAGACCGTGCTCGATATCGGCTGCAACGCCGGCTTCTATTCGGTCGAGATGAAGCGCCGTGGTGCTGCCCGCGTGCTCGGCATCGACAGCGACGACCGCTATCTCGCGCAGGCGCGGCTGGCGAGCGAGGCATTGGGCTTCGAGGGGGTCGAGTTCGCCAATCTGTCGGTCTATGATGTCGCCGCGATCGGCGAGCGCTTCGATCTCGTGATCTTCATGGGCGTGCTCTACCATCTGCGCCATCCACTGCTCGCGCTCGACCTGATCCGCGAGCATGTCGCTGGCGACCTGATGCTGTTCCAGACGTTGCAGCAAGGGTCGAACGCGGTGGCGGACGTACCGGCGGATCATCCGTTCTTCGTGCCCGACACCTACGATCCGCCGGCCTATTTCGACGATCCCGGCTATCCCAAGATGCACTTCATCGAACGCGAATTCGCGCACGACTGGACCAATTGGTGGGCGCCCAACGCGGCGTGCAGCCAGGCGATGCTGCGCGCCGCCGGTTTCACGATCGAGGCCAACCCGGAAGCCGACGTCTATCTCTGCCGCACCGCGCCCGTGCCGTATGCCGAACACGGCCCGGCGGCGGTCTATCCATCGAAGGGGGGCTGACGTGATTGAAGCGGCGATGCTCTGGAACGAGCCGAACAACAAATCGCATTGGGACCCGGCGCTCGATCCCGACTGGTCGCGCTTCGCCGATCATGTGATCCGCGCCGGCAACGCGATCCACGCGATCAACCCGGCGGTGACTCGCGTGCTCGGCGGCATGTCGCCGATCGACCCGCACTGGCTCGGCAAGATGGGTGAGCACGGCGCGCTCGACGCGGTCGATGTCGTTGCGGTCCACGGCTTTCCGCTCGACTGGAATCTGTGGCCGCTGTCGGCCTGGCCCGACAAGATCGCCGAGATCACGGCGGTGACGGACAAGCCGGTGTGGGTGACGGAAGTCGGCGTCAGCTCGTTCGGCGCGGAGGAAGTGCAGGTGTTCGGGCTGGATCGCACCGCGAGCCTGCTCAAGGGCATCGCGCCGCGTGTCTTCTGGTATTCGCTGTTCGATCTGCCGATGAGCTGGGGCGCCGAGACGCGCCACCGCGAGGCGGAGGGATCGTCCTACTACCGCCATTTCTATCTCGGGCTGATCCGCGAGGACGGCAGCCCCAAGCCCGCGCTCGAAACCTATGCCCGGCACGCCGCCGATCTCGGGCTGATGCAGTGGTTCCACTTCAACGATCCCCGGCTCGACGAGGCGGTGGCGTGGATGAAGCGGCTCGGCACGCGCCGCATCCGCACCGGTCTGTCGTGGGCGGACAGCTTCCGCCCCAATGCGATCGACTGGTTCGACCGGCAGATGGAAGCGCTCGCCGATTTCGACGTGACCGTCACCTTCTGCTTCACGCCTGAGCATCTTGGGCTCGCGCCGCACCATACCAGCCCGGCGCGCGACCCGCAGCAATTCGCCGATTTCTGCGCGTGGATGATCGACCGCTATGCGCCGGCCGGCGCTTCGAGCGCCGGCATCGCCGCGCCCGAGACCCCGCCGGTGCCGCCGCGCGTGCCCGAACTCACCCCTCTCGATTTCAACCGCGACGAGCGTCTCGCCGCCGAACGGAGCGCCGCCTGATGCTTTCCCCCGATCGCCGTGGAATCAACGTCGCCCTCGTCGGCATCGGCAATTGCGCCAGTTCGCTCGTCCAGGGCATCGAACATTACCGGGTCGGCGCCAACGACACGGTCGGGCTGATGCACCGTGAGCTGGGCGGCTACGAACCGAGCGATATTCGCATCGTCGCGGCGTGGGATGTCGATACGCGCAAGGTCGGCCGTGATGTGGCGGAGGCGATCTTCGCCAAGCCGAATTGCACCGCCGTGTTCTGTGATACGATCGAGCCGACCGGCACCGAGGTGCGGATGGGCCGTGTGCTCGATGGCATCGCCGATCACATGGCGGATTATCCCGACGAGCGTACCTTCCGCCGCGCCGATGCGGCCGAGCCCAGCAAGGACGAAGTCGTCGCGCTGCTGCGCGAGAGCAAGGCCGATGTCCTGATGAACTATCTGCCGGTGGGATCGCAGGTGGCGAGCGAATTCTACGCCGAATGCGCGCTCGAAGCGGGGGTCGCGTTCGTCAACAACATCCCCGTCTTCATTGCCAGCAATCCCGAATGGGCCGATCGCTTCACCCGCGCCGGCGTGCCGATCATCGGGGATGACATCAAGGCGCAGCTCGGCGCGACCATCGTTCACCGCGTGCTGACCGACCTGTTCAAGAAGCGCGGGGTCAAGCTCGACCGGACGTATCAGCTTAACACCGGCGGCAACACAGACTTCCTCAACATGCTCAACCGCACGCGGCTCGCGTCGAAGAAGGAGTCCAAGACCGAAGCGGTGCAGTCGGTTGCGCAGGTGCGGCTGGAGGACGAGAACATCCATGTCGGCCCGTCCGATTACGTCGCGTGGCAGAACGACAACAAGGTGTGCTTCCTGCGCATGGAGGGGCAGTTGTTCGGCGGCGTGCCGATGAACCTCGAACTGCGGCTGTCGGTGGAGGACAGCCCGAACAGCGCGGGCGTCGCGATCGACATGATCCGCTGCGCCAAGCTCGCCAAGGATCGCGGGATGGCCGGGCCGGTGCTGCCCGCCGCGGCGTGGTTCTGCAAGCATCCGCCGGTGCAGATGCCCGACGACGAGGCACATGCCGCGCTCGAAGCGTTTATCGCCCAGCGCGCGAACTGACGCGCGCTGGCCGGGGGCATCATTGCGTCAGCCCTTCCTCACGCCTGCGCTGGTCGAGTGCGTCGAGCACCTCGGTCGGCTCGACATCGGCTTCGATTTCGCCGAATTCGGCGCGATCGACGGGTACGTCGAGCTTCGCAGCGATCCGCGCGACGAGTTCGGCGAGCTTGGTCAGTTCGTGCTCGGCGAGCAGGTTGACGTGGAGGTCGAGATCCGCGCGCCGGTCCGCGGCCACGGCCATCCGGTTCTGACTGATGAGAACGAAGGTCGAGAGGAAGATCGCCTCGACCGACGCCACCATCGCGAGCACGACGAAGCTCGGATCGAAGCGCGGGAGGCCGGGAACCGCGCCGAGATTGACGGCGATCCAAACGCCGAACACCGCCAGGTGCAGCGCCACGAAGCGCATCGATCCGGTAAATGCGGTGATCTGCCCGGCGATACGTTCGCTCAGCGGCGCGGCATGCGCTTCGGCGCGTTCGCGTGCGGTCAGCCGGGCGATGTTGTCGCGCAGCGTTTCGATCATCTGTGGCGTTGGGCTGGTCATGGGAATGGCAATTGCCCGGCTGCCAAATAGTTTCAGCAAAAGGACATATCATGCGCGCTGCAGTGCTGGATAAACCCGGCGTGATCCGGATCGACGAGATTGCTACGCCAGCCCCTGCGCGGGGCGAGGTGCGTATCCGGCTGGAGGGCTGCGGCGTGTGCGCGTCCAACCTCGAACCCTGGGCGGGGCAGGAGTGGATGACCTATCCGGGCGACGCCGGCGGTCTCGGCCATGAAGGCTGGGGAACGATCGACGCGGTCGGCGAGGGCGTCGCGGGCCTCGCGCCGGGCGACCGCGTCGCGGCGCTGTCGTATCGCAGTTTCGCCGAGTATGACGTCGCGGCGGCTGACATGGTCGCCAAGCTGCCGCCCGCTCTGGCGGATCAGCCGTTTCCGGGCGAGCCGCTCGGCTGTGCGTTCAACATCTTCCGCCGCAGCGACATCCGCGCCGGGCAGACGGTGGCGATCATCGGCATAGGGTTCCTCGGCGCGGTGCTGACCAAGCTCGCGAGTGATGCGGGCGCACGCGTGATCGCGATTTCACGGCGGCAGGAATCGCTTGATCTCGCGCGGCACTATGGCGCCGCTGAGACGATCGCGATGCACGATCATTATGCGATTATCGATCAGGTCAAGGCGCTCACCGGCGAGGCGATGTGCGAACGCGTGATCGAGGCGGTCGGCAAGCAATGGCCGCTCGATCTGGCGGGCGAGCTGATCGGCTTCGGTGGGCGGCTGGTGATCGCCGGCTATCATCAGGACGGGCCACGGCAGGTGAGCATGCAGACGTGGAACTGGAAGGGCATCGACGTCATCAACGCGCACGAACGCGACCCCGCCGTGCAGATGCGTGGCTTGCGCGAGGCGATCGACGCGGTCGCGAGCGGGCGGCTCGATCCGAAGCCGCTCTACACGCACCGCTACGGCCTCGATCAGCTCGGCGATGCGCTCGACGCCACGCGCGACAAGCCGGGTGCGTTCGTCAAGGCGCTGGTGATGCTGGCATGACGCCCCGGATCGGATTCCTCGGCACCGGCTGGATCGGCCGGCACCGCATGGCGGCGATGCTCGCGACCGGCGCGGTCGAGGCGGTCGCGATCTGCGATCCGTCGGCAGAGTGCGTCGCCGAGGCGCAGGCGCTCGCCCCCGGGGCGCAGGTCGTCGATACGCTCGCGGAAATGCTGGCGCTCGATCTCGATGGCGTGGTGATCGCGACGCCGAGCGCGCTTCACGCCGCGCAGTCGATCGAAGCGTTCGAGGCGGGCAAGGCGGTGTTCTGCCAGAAGCCGCTCGGCCGCACCGCCGCCGAGGCGCAAGCGGTGGTTGATGCCGCGCGCGCCGCCGACCGGCTGCTCGGCGTCGATCTGTCGTATCGCCACACCGAAGCGATGCGCCGCATCGCCGGCCTGGTTCGAACAGGCGCGCTCGGGCGGGTATTCGCGGTCGATCTCACCTTCCACAACGCTTATGGACCCGACAAGCCGTGGTTCTATGACGCCGCGCAATCGGGCGGCGGCTGTGTCGTCGATCTCGGCGTGCATCTCGTCGATCTCGCGCTCTGGACGCTCGGCTTCCCGCCCGTCGCTGATGTCGATGCGCGGCTGACGCGCGCCGGTCTGCCGCTCGCGGCGGGCGAGGTCGAGGATTATGCGGTTGCGCAGTTCGCCGCTGGCGACGCGCAGGTGCGGCTCGCCTGTTCGTGGCGGTTGAACGCCGGGCGCGACGCGGTGATCGAGGCGGCGTTCTACGGCACCGAAGGCGGCGCGGCGTTGCGCAACGTTGATGGCTCGTTCTACGATTTCACCGCCGAGCGGTTTGACGGCACCGCCGCCACCCGCCTTGCCGATCCGCCTGACGACTGGGGCGGCCGCGCCGCCGCCGCCTGGGCCGAGCACCTCGCCCGCGCGCCGGGCTACGATCCGCAGGCCGAGCAGTTCGTCCATTCCGCCGAGGTGCTCGACCGCATCTACGGGCGCTGACGCCGACAGGTTGCGGTATCTAAAAGCGAGGAACGTGTTCGTCTATCGGGTGATCGCGACCGGCACGATCGAGGAGAAGATCCTCGCTCTGCAGGAACGCAAGGCAGCCTTGGCCGAAGCATTGTGGAGCGAGGATGCCGCCGCACCGGCACACCTCACCGCGGACGACATCGCCTTCCTGCTTGGCTGGAAGACGGCGCGCGAAAACAGCGCTCCGCGTCGGCCTAGGATCGTGTCCCACCAAGTGGTGTAGCTTCGCCAGCGCGGTGGCGGCGATCCCTGTGTGGGCGGGGCTGAGATGCGCGGGGCGGCGCGCGCACGGGTTTTTCGTTTCGCGGTGGTTGGCCAAATTCGCCATCGAATCGCAATCCTGATCGAGGATCGGTGGCCCCAATCGGCGGCCGGTGCGTTCGATGACTGCGGCGGCGTTCTCGCCGCGGGAGGTGCGGATGCGCGACGTCAAGATGACCGATGGTGAGAGCGTTCCGTGTCTCGGGCAGGGAACCTGGAACATGGGTGAGCGGCCCGATCGGCGATCGGACGAGATCGCGGCGTTGCGCGCCGGCATCGACTTCGGGATGACGCTCATCGACACCGCGGAGATGTATGGCGATGGCGCGACCGAGGAACTGGTCGGCGAGGCGCTCTCCGGCATTCGCGACGACGTGTTCCTTGTCAGCAAGGCATATCCGCAGAACGCCTCGCGCGATCGCCTGGCGGAGGCCTGCGAGGCGAGCTTGCGTCGCCTGCGCACCGATCGGCTCGACCTCTATCTGTTGCACTGGCGCGGCAGCGTGCCGCTTGCCGACACGATCGAGGGTATGCAGGCGCTCGTGAAGGCAGGGAAGATTCGCCACTGGGGCGTCAGCAACCTGGACGTCGACGACATGGACGAGCTGGTGGCCGCCGGCGGCGCAACCTGCGTTACCGACCAGATCCTTTACAACCTCGGCCGACGCGGGCCGGAGCGCGAACTGCTTCCCTGGCTGACGGAACACGGCATGTCGGCGATGGCCTACAGCCCGGTGGAGCAGGGGCGCCTCGTCGACGATGCCGGGCTTGCCGCGATCGCGGCGTCCATCGGGCTGACCGCTCCCCAGCTCGCACTCGCCTGGGTGCTGAGATGCCCGGCGGTGATCGCCATTCCCAAGGCCGGCACGGTCGCCCATGTTGGCGAGAACAGGAAGGCCGCCGACATGGAGTTGTCGCCTGAGGTGCTGGCCCGGCTCGACGACGCCTTTCCAGCGCCGCCCGGCCGCATACGGCTCCAGATGCTCTAGCCCCGACGTGCTCGGGCGGCCGTCAGGAGCGGATGCCAGTCGGGATAACGGCCGACCGCGCCTCGATCATCGGCTTGGCCGCTCGTCGCCGCCAGAAAGCGTCTGCTCAGGCGGCCCTTGCTGCCTCTCGCGCGGCGCGCTTTTCTTCCTCAGTCCAGACCTTGCGCACGCGCTCTTTGGGCGGCTTGACCTGCTTGACCGGCCCGCCGCCCAGTACAGGCGCGCGTTTGGTCGAATGTCGCGCCACTTCGCAATGCCAATGATGATCGTCCTTCACCGTCAAGGTGCGACCGATTGTCCGCTCCACGTCATGCAGCCAGGCGCGCTGTTCGGCGTCGCACAGCGTGATCGCAAATCCGCTTCGCCCAGCACGGCCGGTCCGGCCGATCCGGTGGACATAACTTTCCGGCAGGCTGGGCAGATCGTGGTTGAAGACATGCGTCACCGTGTCGACATCGATGCCGCGCGCCGCGATATCCGTCGCCACGAGAACCTGCACATCCCCGGCGCGAAAGGCGTCGAGCGCGCGTTCCCGCTGCCCCTGGGACTTGTTGCCGTGCAAGGCCTCGGCGGTGATGCCCGCCTCGCTGATGAAGGCGCAGACTTCATTGGCAATATTCTTTTGCAGCGTGAAGACGACGGCCTGACCCATCTCGGGCGTTTGCAACAATGCCAGGAGCGCCGCCTTCTTGTTGGCGGCGTCAAGGAACATCACGGACTGTTCGATCCGGTCCACGGTGGTCGATGGCGGGGCGATCTCGACATTGGCCGGATCGCGCAAAAGGCTGTCGGCCAGCGCCGTTATCGATTTGGGCATCGTTGCCGAAAACAGCAATGTGTGCCGATCCGTAGGCAGCGCGGCGACAATGCGTTCGATCGGCTTGGCAAAGCCCATATCGAGCATCTGATCGGCCTCATCGAGGACCAGCGCCTCAAGTGCGGACAAGTCGCAAAGGCGCTGCTCGATCAGGTCCAGCAAGCGACCCGGCGTCGCCACGATGATGTCGACGCCAGCCTTGAGCGCATTGACCTGATGGAACTGGCTTACGCCGCCGAAGATCGTGGTCACGCTGGGCTTCAGATGGCGGCCGAATTTCTCGAAGCCGACGGCGATCTGCGACACGAGTTCGCGCGTCGGCGCAAGAACGAGGACGCGGGCACCCCCCTTGGGCGCGGGACGAGGATCGGCGGCGAGGCGATGCAACAGCGGCAGCGCGAAGGCCGCAGTCTTGCCCGTGCCGGTCTGCGCCATGCCGAGCATGTCGCGGCCCTGCAACAGCATCGGGATGGATTGAGCCTGGATCGGTGTCGGTCTGGCATACCCTTCTTCAGCCAGCGCCTGCAGCAAAAATGGCGCCAGAGAGAGATCGGCGAAAGTCAGGTTCATCGTAGAAAGGCGCCTCCAGCGCTCGGTAAACTGCGCCTGATCGGGCTTAACGTGTTCAATGCGCGGGCTGTTAGGTGTGATGCTGCACTGCGTCAACGTCGAAAGCCGGGCCGTCCGCTTTATGGACCCGGCGGCGCATCTCGCCGGGGTTAGCGAACCAACACGTTTCGACCCAGGTCTGCCCGCCGCTCAACGGCCAATTTTCGCGCCCGCGGTGCCGGCGCTCCGCCATTCCCGCAGATATCGACCAAAGCTCGCGTTTTATCCTGCGTGTGCCCGTTGAAAGCGAGGGGGAGACCGGAGTCGGGAGGCGGGTAGGGCGGCCTGAACGTCGCGTTCCGGTCGTTGCAACCGTGTCGCTGGTTCCCGAGCCTAGATGCTCACGCGTCTGGAAGGGGTGCCTGACGATCGGGCTCCAGGCGGCGGCCATCAACCGCCTTTAGCAGAACGGGATCCCGATCATCGCAGCGACCTGCGGTCAGGCCGCTGGCGGAGCGTAGGCGCGCAGCTCATCGAGGATCGAATGCCGCGTCGGGCGCCAACCAAGCTCACGTTCGGCGCGTTCGCCCGAGACCACCTGATCGCACGCGATTGCGTCCGCGAAGCCCCCGAGCGCCTGCCGTGCCTCCTCCAACGGCCATTCCGCCACCCGACCTTCGGCGCCCGCGCCCTCGCTGGCGGCCCGTGCAATGTCGATCAGCGGGATAGCGGCGCCGTGAGCGCCGTTGAAAATCGAGGCCGCCGGCGCCTTTTCGAGCGCGAGCAGATAAAGGTCGGCGAGATCATCGACATGCACGCACGTCCAGCGGTTCTGCCCGTTGCCGACATACCGCGCGGCGCCATGCTCCTGAGCCGAGCCGTACATCATCATCGTGGTCCATGCGTGATCGCCGTAAACCCAGGCGGGGCGGATGATGACCCCGTGAACGCCATCGGCTGCAGCGCCACGGATGTCCGCCTCGATCGCCTCGCGAAAGCGCACCATTTCGAGCGGATCGAGCAGGGCATCCTCGGTTGCGGGCGTATCGCCGGTCGCGCCGTACAGGAAACAGCCGCTCGTGTAGAGAAAGCGCTTGGACGTGCCCCGCAGCGCAGCGAGGATCGCGCGGGTCGCCGCTTCGTCATACGCCGCGCTGTTCTGGTCATTCGGCGAGGCAGCGTGAACGACCGCGTCGACGCCCCGAACCGCGTTGGCGATGCTGGCCGCATCCTCCAGATCGCCGTGGACCGCCTGATAGCCCATGTCGGCGAGCTTGGCCGCGCTCGCGTCCGAACGCGCAAGCCCGACGACGTCATGCCCCGCCGCCGCCAATCGACGGGCGACCGCGCCGCCGATCAATCCCGTCGCGCCCGTTACCAATACACGCATCTTAGCACCTCATTGCTTGTGTGCCGTGACGTAGAGCGGAACGGCGGTCCCGCGTGAAATCGCCAGAAATGATACGGTGTCATCGGCTCGGCCGATGGCGTCAGGCGGACGCGGCGATCCCGGCAATGCAGTCGCGCAGCCACGCCGTGGCGGGATGGTCATCCACCCGGCGGTGCCACATCATCGCCAGCGGCCAGTCGGACAGGGGGATTGGCGGTTCATGCACGACTATGCCCAAATTGGCCGCAGCGAACCGCCCGGCGACGCGCGAGGCGAGCGTCGCGATCAGATCGGTATCGGCAACGACGAACGGTGCGACCAGAAATTGCGGCAAGCTCAGTACGACTCGGCGTGCGAGCCCAAGCGCCGCAAGCTTGCGGTCCACCAGCCCCGCGCGATCCCCCTCGGGCGATACCAGAAGATGCGGAGCCTCCGCGAACGCCTCGATGTCGGCATGTTCTGCAAAGGCGGGATGCCCGGGCCGCGCGATGCAGGCGAAACCTTCCCGAAGCAGCGCGCGTGTGAGGATGCGTGCCGAGGTGTCGACCGGAACGCTGAGGGCAAGGCTTACCTCGCCACTGTCGAGGAGGTCGACGACTTCATCTTTGCCAAAGATGCCGCGGACCCGGAGATCGAGGCGAGGAGCTTCAACCGCAAGCCGGGCCAGCAATGGGGGCAGCAACACGAACGCGGCGTAGTCGGTCATCGCGATCGAGACGATCTGATCGGCAGCCGCCGGATCGAATCGATCGTCTTGCAGGACGGATCGCATGAGACGGAGCGAAGACGAGATCGGGCCGGCCAGATCATCGGCGCGCGGTGTCGGTTGCATCCCTGTCGGCGACCGGACGAACAATTCGTCACTGAACACCTCGCGCAGTCGCGTGAGCGCACCGCTCATCGCCGACTGGCTCAGACCGATACGCTGGCCAGCACGGGTGACGTGGCGCTCCGCATAGAGCGCATCGAATGCCTTCAATAAGTTAAGGTCGAAGCCAGCTACATCCATCAGACGGCCATAGAAGGATGAGGCCAGCCGGGAAAGCAATCGACAGGTTGTCTAAACTCCCTCGCTTCCGGGCAGATCGGCCAACTGGGGGCGAGGTCCGCCCCCACGCCGCCATTGTCGCCGACATGAACAATGGCCGAAACGCGAGAGCGTGGCGGCGCGCCGCACGGCAGGTCGCGTGAGCATGGCCTCTTTCGTCGGTAACACGCCCGGTTTGGCCTTACCCCACCAGCGCGCGATCCCTCAGCCCGCGCCATACCCGCAGCGCTTGCACCGTCTCCGCCACGTCATGCACGCGCAGCACTTGCACGCCGGCGTCGGCACCTTTCAGCGCGAGCGCGACCGAGCCGCCGAGGCGTTCCCCGACCGGGGCTTCGTTCGAGAGCGCGCCGATCAGCCGCTTGCGGCTCGCGCCGAGCATGATCGGGCAGCCGAGGCCGTGGAACAGCGCGAGGCCATTGAGCAGCGCGAGATTGTCGGCGAGCGTCTTGCCGAAGCCGATGCCGGGATCGACCAGGATCTTCGCGCGATCGACACCGGCGGCGACCACCGCGTCGATGCGGGCTTCGAGCCAGTCGTACACCTCGGTCAGCACGTCGCGGTATCCGTCGCCGCCGTGCGGGCCGCGTTTGGGGTCGGGCGAGTGCATCAGGATCACCGGCGCGCCGGCAGCGGCGACGATGCCGGCGGCGCGATCGTCCCACAGCAGCGCCGACACGTCGTTGACGATCACCGGGCCGAGCGCGAGCGCGGCCTCCATCACCGCGCTCTTGCGGGTGTCGATCGAAACGAGCGTGCCCGCGCGCAGCAGCCGCTCGGCGACCGGGGCGACGCGCTTGGCCTCGTCGCCTTCCCATACCAAAGGCGCGCCGGGGCGAGTCGATTCACCGCCAAGATCGATCAGCCCCGCGCCCGCTGCCGCCATCGCGACACCGGCGGCGGCGGCCGCTTCGGGATCGTCCTGGAGTTTGCCGCCGTCGGAGAAACTGTCGGGGGTAACGTTGAGGATGCCGGCGACCACCGGCTGATCGAAGCGCAGCGTGCGCGCGCCCAGCGTGAGCGGCGCGCGCGGCGCGACGATGCGCGCGTGGATCGCGGCGGCACGCTCGCCGAGCGTGGCGATCTCGGCGACGGGGACGGTGCGCTTGGTGCTGCCTTCGATCACCTCATACGCCGCGAACCACAGCATCCCGCCCGCCAGCCGCGCGACGCCGCCATCGGGGTGCGAGGCGGGGGTGTCGACGAACTGGGTTGGGCGGAGGTGGAGGGTGGTCATCGCTCGGCTCGTAATCTCCACAACCCGTTCGTGTCGAGCGAAGTCGAGACACCCTGCGCAACCGTCGGGCTTGTCCCTCGACTGCGCTCGGGACGAACGGATGTGGTGGGTCGCCTCAACCCGCCATCACGGCTGCGTCGCCAGCAGATACGTCTGCCGCAGCGTGTCGATCGGGGCCAGGCCGGTCTCGGTTTCGATGTGCCAGAAGGTCCAGCCATTGCACGCCGGCGCGTTCTGTACGAGCGAGCCGACCTTGTGGATCGAGCCGTTGTGCGTGCCGCATGCGCTCTGCACGCTGCCGTCGGCGCGGACCAAAGCGCGGTGTTTGCGCTTGGCGTCGCTCAGCACCACGCCGGGGGTGAGATAGCCGTTTTCGACCAGCACGCCGAACGCCACTTTCGGCGCGGCTTTGGGCGATTGCATCGTCGTCAGCGCGCTCTCGTCGAGTGGCAGCGCCGCGTCGATCCGCTCGCGCGCGGCGGCGACATAATCGTCCTCGCGCTCGATCCCGATCCAGTGGCGGCCGAGCCGCTTCGCCACCGCGCCGGTGGTGCCGGTGCCGAAGAACGGATCGAGCACCACGTCGCCGGGCTTGGTGCAGGCGAGCAGGATGCGGTAGATCAGCGCTTCGGGCTTCTGCGTCGGGTGGACCTTGACGCCATCCTTCTTGAGCCGTTCCTGACCGCCGCAGACGGGGAATTCCCAGTCGCTGCGCATCTGCAACTCATCGTTGAGCGTCTTCATGCTGCGATAGTTGAAGGTGTAGCGCGCCTTCTCGCCCATCGACGCCCAGATCAGCGTCTCGTGCGCGTTGGTGAAGCGCGTGCCCTTGAAATTGGGCATCGGGTTCGACTTGCGCCAGACGATGTCGTTGAGGATCCAATAGCCGAGATCCTGGATCGCCGAACCGACCTTGAAGATGTTGTGATAGCTGCCGATCACCCAGATCGAGCCGTTGGGCTTGAGGATGCGGCGCGCCTCGGCGAGCCATGCGCGGGTGAAGGTGTCATAGGCCAAGAGGCTGTCGAACTTGTCCCATTCGTCGGTGACGGCATCGACATGGCTGCCGTCCGGGCGCGACAGATCGCCGCCGAGTTGGAGGTTGTAGGGCGGATCGGCGAAGATCATGTCGATCGAATCCGCGGGCAAAGCCCGCATCGCGGCGATGCAATCGCGCTGGATGATCTGATCGAGCGGTAGCTCGACCGGCACCAATGCCACTGGCGCCGCCTTGCGCGCCTTAACCTTCTCCATCAGCCCCATGCATGTACCCCCGCTTCCAAGTCCGCACCTTCCTGCGGATCGCGAGACTCGCGTCAAGCGAACATTGGTTAACGATTCCCGTTGCTAAATCGTTAACGCAGCGGAACATTTCGGGAAGGTTTCCAGATGTTGAGTCCCGACTTATCCACAGGCCCCAGCGATAGCGTGTGGCAGCGAAGACTCGGCCTCCCGAAAAAAAGCGGCGACCGGCGCGAAGCTGCGGCGATGGAGCGGGGAGGGGCCGTGTTCGCGCAAAGCGCGCAGGTGTTCGGGTGCGCCATAGCCCTTGTTGGTGATCCAGCCGTAATGCGGATGCGCCTCGTGATGCGCGAGCATGATCGTGTCGCGGGTGTGCTTGGCGATGATCGAGGCGGCGGCGATCGACAGGCTGATCGCGTCGCCTTTGACGATCGGCGTGGCGGCATGGCCCCACTTCGGCAGGCGGTTGCCATCGACGAGGATATGGCCGGGCACGCAGCCAAGCGCTTCCACCGCGAGCGTCATCGCCTTCATCGTCGCCCAATAGATGTTGAGCGTGTCGATCTCCCCCGCCTCGACGATGCCGATGCCGATCTGCGCGCACCCGCGCAGCCGGTCGTGCAGTCGCGCGCGTTCGGCGGCGGGGAGCTTCTTCGAATCGTCGATGCCGCGCGGCACCCCTTTGGCGGGCAGGATCACCGCGGCGGCGACCACCGGACCGGCGAGCGGACCGCGCCCGGCCTCGTCGACACCGGCGACGGGGGCGAGGCAGAGTTTTTCGTGTTTGAGGCTGGGCATCAGGCGATCCGCCATGCCGGAAAGCGCCGCGCCTCGCCAGCCTGGTAGAGACAGAGCGCGTTGCCGGCGGGATCGCGCGTGCGCGCCTCGCGCCAGCCCCAGCGCTGCTCGACCGGATCGTCGACCGATGCGCCGGTCGCGCGCAACGCGGTGACGGTGGCGTCGAGATCGTCGCATTCGAGATAGAGCATTGCGCCGTGCGGCGTCTCGTCCGTCGCCTCGATCGAGAGGGTGACGCCGCCCTCGCTCTCGAAGCGGGCATAACGCGGCGCGGCATCGACGATACGGGTGAGGCCCAGCGCTTCGTAAAAAGCGGCGCTCGCGGCGAAATTGGTGAGCGGCAGCGTGATCTGGTTGGGCGTGGGCGCGGGGCGGGGGCCGTCGAGCCGGACGGTGTGATGCCCCATCGGCCCGTGCCCGCCACCGAATCCGGGCGCACCGAGCATCGCAAGACGGACGAAGCTGCGCGCGCGCGCGATCGCATGCGGCAAAGGTGCGCCGCGCGCGAGTTCGGTCGCGATCGCCGAGGCGAGCGTGCAGCCGGTGCCGTGGGTGTGGCGGGTGGCGATGCGTGGGCTGTTCCAGCGCGCGATCTCGCCGTCGGGGCCGACGAGCCGGTCGGTCAGCGTGTCGCCGTCGGCGTGGCCGCCTTTGGCGAGGATCGGGGTGCATATGCGGGCGGCCAGCGCTTCCGCCTCCCCCGCCGTTCGTGCTGAGCGTGTCGAAGCACGTGCATCGAGCGCCGCGCCTGCGACACGCCCTTCGACACGCTCAGGGCGAACGGAGAGAGAGAGCGCGGCCAGTTCGGGCAGGTTGGGCGTGACCAACGTCGCGAGCCGCATCAGCCGGTCGAACGCGGCGATCGTGTCGGCATCCGCCAGCACCGATCCGCTGGTCGCGACCATGACGGGATCGAACACGATCGGCACGCCGAGCGCTTCGATCACATCCGCCACCGCATGCGCGGTTTCGGCCGAGCCGATCATGCCAATCTTGATCGCGTCGACGCCGATGTCGGACACGCAGGATTCGATCTGCGCGACCACTATGTCGGTGGGGACCGGCATCACCGCCTGTACGCCCATCGTGTTCTGCGCGGTGATCGCGGTGATCGCGGTCATGGCGTGGCCGCCGAGCATCGTCACCGTCTTGATGTCGGCCTGGATGCCGGCGCCGCCGCCCGAATCCGAACCGGCGATGATGAGGATGCGCGGGGTCGTCACGCATGGCCCTTGAAATAGCGTATTGTCGAGGCGGGATTGCCGGCGAGCGCCTTGCCGGTGCGCGCCGGGCGGTCCATCAGCTCGCCGCCGCAATTGGGGCAGCGATCGTCGAGATCCTCGGCGCATTCGGCGCAGAAGGTGCATTCGAACGAGCAGATGAACGCGCCGGGGGCGTTGGCGGGGAGATCGGTGCCGCAGCGTTCGCAATCGGGGCGCATTTCGAGCATTTCGTGTCCTTTTCTCCCCTCCCGCTTGCGGGAGGGGTCGGGGGAGGGCGTGTCCAAAGGGTGTCGCGTTCGCGGGCAGGCCCTCCCCTAGCCCCTCCCGCGAGCGGGAGGGGAATATGTTGCGATTACGCCGCCGCCGCCCTTACCGCGTCGCAGATGCGATCGACCACGCGCTCGACCTGACCCGGATCGTCGCCTTCTGCCATCACGCGGATCACCGGCTCGGTGCCCGAGGGGCGGATGACGAGGCGGCCTTTGCCGGCCAGTTCGGCCTCGGCTTCGGCGATCACGGCTTTCACCGCTTCGGCCTCCAAAGGCTTGCCGCCGGCGAAGCGGACGTTCTTGAGCAGTTGCGGCAGCGGGTCGAAGCGGTGAAGCAGTTCGCTCGCCGGCATGCCCGAACGGACCAGTTCGGCGAGGATCTGCAACGCCGCGACCAGCCCGTCGCCGGTGGTCGCGTAATCCGACAGGATGATGTGCCCCGACTGCTCGCCGCCGACATTATAGCCTTGCGCGCGCATCGCTTCGAGCACGTAGCGGTCGCCGACCGAGGTGCGCACCAGCTTGATGCCCTGCGTGGCGAGGTGCCGCTCCAGCCCGAGGTTGGACATCACGGTGGCGACCAGCCCGCCCTGCTTGAGCCGACCGGCGCGCGCCCAGCCGCTCGCGATCGTCGCCATGAGCTGATCGCCGTCGATCACCTTGCCCTGCTCATCGACCACGATCAGCCGGTCGGCATCGCCGTCGAGCGCGATGCCGATGTGCGCGCCGCTCGCCACCACCGTTTCGCACAGCACCTGCGGCGCGGTCGAGCCGACACCGTCGTTGATGTTCTTGCCGTTGGGGGTGACGCCGATCGCGATCACCTCGGCACCGAGTTCCCACAACGCCGAGGGCGCGACCTGATAGGCGGCGCCGTTGGCGCAATCGACCACGATCTTGAGACCGTCGAGCGTCAGGCCGTCGGGGAAGGTCGATTTGGCGGCGTGGATATAGCGCCCGCGCGCATCCTCGACCCGGCGGGCGCGGCCGATTTCCTCGGCGGGGGCGAGCGCGACCTCGCCGTCGATCAGCGCCTCGATCGCGAGTTCGTCCGCGTCGGACAGCTTGTAGCCGTCGGGGCCGAACAGCTTGATGCCGTTATCCTGGTACGGATTGTGGCTGGCCGAGATCATCACGCCGAGATCGGCGCGCATCGCATGCGTCAGCAGCGCCACCGCCGGCGTCGGCATCGGCCCGACCAACACCACGTCCATGCCGACCGAGGTGAAGCCCGCCACCATCGCGTTTTCGAGCATATAGCCGGAAAGGCGCGTGTCCTTGCCGATCACGACGCGGTGGCGATGCTCGCCGCGCCGGAAATGCGCGCCCGCCGCCATGCCGACCTGCATCGCCATCGCCGCCGTCATCGGCGCCTTGTTGGTCAGCCCGCGAATGCCGTCGGTTCCGAAATATTTGCGTGCCATGCCAGCCCTCTGGATCGGTTGTGTCAGCTCAGTAACGCCGCCGCGCGCGAAGCGCGAGGGGCGGGGTTGGAAGGGTTCAGCGCGTGCGGGTCTCGCCGCGCGTATCCAGCCCCGCCGCCGCCGGTTCGGCAAGCCCGGCTTCGCCGAGCATCGCGTGATCGACCGGCGCGTCGAGCAGATCGAGGTGCATCAGCCGCTTCACCCACGGGCTGACCAGCACCACCAGCACGCCCACGCCGATCGAGAACCACGAGATGCTGGTGTAGACGTGGAGCACCTGATCCGGCCCGGCATTGTCGCCGCCGGTCGCCTGCGCGATCACCGAGGCGATGAAATTGCCGGCAGCCGTCGCCAGGAACCACGTGCCCATCATCAGCCCGGTCATGCTCGCCACCGACAGCCGCGTCATCGACGACAGGCCGATCGGCGAGAAGCACAGCTCGGCCATCGAGTGGAACATGTAGAGCAGGATGATGAACAGCGCCGGGGTCAGCCCGTTCCCGCTCGCGGTGGCGCCGGCGACCAGCACGATGAAGCCGACGCCGACCAGCATCAGCCCGATGCCGAATTTCAGCGGTACGCTGGGCTCCAGCCGCCGTTTGGCGAGCCATGTCCACAGGCCCGCGAACAGCGGCGCCAGCGTGATGATGAAGGCCGAATTGACCGACTGGAACACCGATGCCGGCACGGTCCAGCCGAGCATCACGCGATCGACCCGCTCGTCGGTGAAGACGTTGAGCGACGAGCCGGCCTGTTCGAACAGCGCCCAGAACAATGGGCTGAGCGCGACGAGAAACATCGCCGCGAAGATGCGGTCGCGCTCGACGCGCGGGAGCGTCCACACCGCCAGATAGACGATCAGCGCCACCGTCAGCGCCGAGAACCCGCCGAGCAGCAGGCCGACCGCGCCTTCCGAACGGATCAGCCACCAGGCGACGCCGATCGAGAGGAAGGCCGCGATATAGATGATCCATTCGCGTGACAGCCCGGCCACCACCGGCTTGCGCAGCAGCTCCGGCGATACCGGTCGGCCGACGCCGTGAAGCTCGCGCTGGAACACCACGAACACGATCTGCCCGAGCACCATGCCGATGCCGGCGGCGCCGAAGCCCCACGACCAGCCCACCGTCTCACCGAGGATGCCGATGATGATCGGGCCGATCCACGCGCCGGCGTTGATGCCCATGTAGAAGATCGAAAACGCCGGGTCGCGGCGGATATCGTTGCGCGCGTAGAGCTGGCCGACCAGCACCGAGATATTGGCCTTGAGGAAGCCGGTGCCGATCACGATCGTCGCCAGCGCGAGATAGAAGCCGTTGAGATAGATGCCCTGCTCGCCGACCGGCCCCTCGAACAGCGCGATCATCAGATGGCCGATCGCGATGAGGATACCGCCGGCCAGCACCGCCTTGCGCGCGCCGAGATACCGGTCCGCCAGATAGCCGCCGATCACCGGGGTGACGTATACCAGCGAGGTGTAGGCGCCGTACACCGCGTAGGACGGGTCTTTCGCGAACAGGAAATGCTTGGTGAGGTAGAACACCAGGATCGCGCGCATGCCGTAATAGGAGAATCGCTCCCACATCTCGGCGAAGAACAGCATGAACAGCGCGCGGGGGTGGCCGAACAGCGTTTTCGCGTCAGCGGGCACGCCCGGGGCGGATTCGGCGATGGCCATGTACGCAACAACTTCCTGAAAACCCTGCCGGAACGCCCGGCATGCAAGCGCGCGAAACTAGCGGCATTCCGGCGACTGTAAATATCCCCGCCGCCACGCTACATCGCGGGCATGTTCAACGACACCAGTTCGCCGCTCGCGCTGCTTTCCACCCGCCGCTCGGGCAAGCCGCGCGACATGATCGCCCCCGGCCCTTCGCCCGAGCAGATGGAGACGATCCTCACCATCGCCGCGCGCACCCCCGATCACGGCAAGCTCGCGCCGTGGCGCTTCGTAGTCGTGCCCGACGACAAACGCGACCGGCTCGCCGAGGTCATCACCGATGCGTACCGCGCCGAGCGGCCGCAGGCGACACGAGTCGAGATCGATTCGCTCGTCCAGTTCGCGCATCAGGCGCCGGCGCTCGTCGTCGTGCTCTCGGCGCCGCATCCGACCAGCAAGATCCCGACGTGGGAGCAGGAGCTTTCGGCCGGGGCGGCGTGCATGAACCTGCTCGTCGCCGCGCATGCTTCGGGCTTCGTCGGTGGCTGGCTGACCGGCTGGCCGGCCTATTCGGATGCGGTGCGCGACGCATTCGGCGCCGCGCCCGAGCGGATCGCCGGCTTCATCTTCCTCGGCACGCCCGAGCGCATGCTCGACGAGCGGCCCCGGCCGAATTTGGGCGAGGTCGTTTCCACCTGGCAGGGGTAAGGACTGGACGCGACGCCCTGCTGCTGTATTAAGGTGGCATGACAGCGCTCAGCAACGACGACAGCCCCGTATACATCCGGCTGCGCGGTACGATCGCGGCGGCGATCCTGCGTGGCGATTATCGCGCGGGCGACCAGCTTCCCTCGGTGCGCGCGCTCGCCGCGCAGCACGGCGCCAACCCGCTCACGGTGGCGAAGGCGTATCAGACCTTTCAGGACGACGGTTATGTCGAGGTGCGGCGCGGCGTCGGCATGTTCGTGCTGGCGGGCGCGGCGGAGAAGCTGCGCGATGCCGAGCGGGCTTTGTTCCTGACCGAAAGCTGGCCGCGCATCCGCGACCATATCGGGTTGCTCGGTCTCGATCCCGCCGATCTGCTGGAGCGCAGCGACGCCTGAGTTCGGCCCGGCGCAATCGTGTTCCTTTTCGGCGAAGAATGCGCTTGAAGCGACGTGATGCGCACATCCGGCACGATCATTCTGGGCGGCCTCGCCGCATTCGGCGCGACCGCCGCCGCCGCCGCGCCGCCCGCGCTGGTGCCGCTGCCCGCCTCGATCATCGCGCAGCCGGGCAGGGGATTCGACGTTCCGACATCGCCGCGCCTGCGTGTCGCGCCGCACGATGACGCCGCCCGCGCCGCCGCCACCGCCTTGCGCGACCGGCTCGCGAGCACGACACGCCTGCGCCCGAGCGTCGTCGAATCCGCCGAGCCAAGCGCCGGCGACATCGCCTTCGCCAGCGATCCCGCCGCGCCGGGCGGCACGGAAGGCTATTCGCTCACCGTCGCCGACACCGGCGTCACGATCCGCGCCTCGGCGGCGGCGGGGCTGTATTATGGCGGCGTTACCTTGTGGCAGTTGCTCACCCAGCAGCCCGGCGGGACCACCCATCTCGCGGACGTGACGATCGCCGATCAGCCGCGCTTCGCGTGGCGCGGGCTGATGCTCGATTCGGCGCGGCACATGCAACCGGTCGCCTATGTCGAGCGATTCCTCGACTGGATGGCGGTTCACAAGCTCAACCGGTTTCACTGGCATCTGACTGACGATCAGGGCTGGCGGATCGAGATCAAACGCTATCCGCGCCTGACCTCGGTCGGCGCGTGGCGCACGGCGGTGGCGCCCGATACGATCGCGCCGGACGGTACGCCGGTCACGCGCTACGGCGGCTTCTACACGCAGGACCAGATCCGCGCGGTGGTCGCCTATGCCGCCGCGCGGCACATCACGATCGTTCCCGAGATCGACCTGCCGGGGCACAGCACCGCGCTGATCGCGGCATACCCCCGGCTCGGCGTGCGCGGCTTCGCGCCCGAGCCGGTCGCATCGGACTGGGGGCTGCTGCCCGAAGTGCTCAACACCGACGAGGCGACGATCGCCACGGTCGAGAACATCCTGACCGAAGTGATGGCGCTGTTCCCCGGCAGGTTCGTCCATCTCGGCGGCGACGAGGTCGATCCGACGCAGTGGCAGACCTCCGCCGAGACGCAGGCGCGGATGACGGCGCTCGGCCTCAAGGACGCGCCGGCGCTCGAACGCTGGTTCATCGCGCGGCTCGGGCGCTTCCTGGAGGCGCATGGCCGCCGGCTGATCGGCTGGGACGAGATTCAGGAGGGGGCGACCGGCGCGGGGCTCGACTCGCAGGCGGCGATCATGTCGTGGCACGACGGGGACGGCGCGGCCAAGGCGATCGCCTCCGGGCACGATGTCGTCATCGCGCAGGCGCCGCTCTATTACCTCGACAACCGCCAGAAGAACACCGCCGACGAGCCACCCGGCTGGAGCGACATCGTCACCGCCAGGATGCTCTACGAGCATGATCCGGTGCCCGCCGGCCTGTCGCCCGAGGCGCGGCGCCATGTGCTCGGGCTACAAGGCCAGATGTGGACCGAGCGCGCGCGTCGCGAGGATTGGGTGACGCAGATGGTGTGGCCGCGCGCCGCCGCCATCGCCGAGGTCGGCTGGAGCCCGCCCGCACGCGACTGGGACGGCTTTCAGAGCCGCATGGCGGTGCAGCGTGCGCGCTACCGGCTGATCGGTCTCGACGCCGGCACGGAAGTCGCAGCGCCGCCCGCGCCGGGGCCGCGCCGCGCGAGCATCGATCTCGATTTCTGCACACCCGGCGCGACCGCGTTCATCCTCGAAGCGCCGCCGCGCGCGGGCGGCGGCACCGCGCTGGTCCGCGTATCGCCGCAGCATCCGTGCTGGCTGTACCGCGCCGCCGATCTCGACGCGGCACGGCGGCTCGATGTCGCGGCGGTGAAGCTGGCGTTCAACATGCGGCTCGGCAATGCCGCGCCGATCGCTCGCCTCGCCAAGCCGCGCACCGCCGCCGGCGAGATCGACGTGCATCTCGATCGGGTCGACGGGCCGCTCCTCGCCTCGCTCCCGCTCGGCGGCTGGCCGGCGGACGCGGACCGCCATGCGCTGTCGGCGGCGCTGCCGGGCGGAGGCGGCAGACATGACCTGTATTTCGTACTGACCGGCGCCGATATCGATTCGCGCGCCAAGGTGCGGCCGCCGATGATCGCGGTCGAGAGCGTAGCGTTGCAGTGACCAACCCTGTCTCCGGCCACAGCATTGCGGGCGAGACGCTCACGCGCGCCGACATCGCGGCGCTGGCCGGCGCGGCGCCGGTGCGGCTGATCGACTGCGATCTCGCCGAGGCGGAGCTTGGCCGGCTCGATCTGTCGGGCTGGAGCTTCGAAGCGTGCGACCTGCGGCGTGCCGACCTCTCCGGTGCCCGGCTGGAGCGAACGCAGTGGCGATCGTGTCGCGGCGCGTTCGCGAGCTTCACCGGCGCGGACCTCGGCGACGCGGTGTTCGCGGCGAGCGATTTCAACAACGCGCTGCTACGCGGCGCGACATTGTCGTCGGCGTCGTTCACGAGCTGCAAGCTGACCGGCGCCGACTTCACCGATGCGCGCGCGCTCGATCTGCGCTTCGAGGAGACATTGCTGATCGACGCGCGGCTGGCAGGCTTCTCGTTCCTCAAGCAGACGCTCACCCGGCTCGATCTCAGCCGTGCGGACTTACGTAAATGCGACTTCCGCCATGCCGTGTTCGAGGCGTGCAGCCTGCGCGACGCCAACATGGCCGGTTCGCGCTTCACCGGCGCGGATTTGCGCGGTGCCGATCTCGGCGGCTTGCGGCTGGTCGATGCCGCGCTGTTCCGGGGCGCCACCATCTCGCGCGACCAAGCCGGGCAATTGCTGGGCGAACTGGGCCTCAACGTGCGGTAGCGCAGTCGGGAAGAGGGCGATAAGAGGCGCGCAAGCAGGAGACACCTTATGAAAACCCGCGCCGCCGTAGCGTTCGAAGCCAAGAAGCCGCTGGAAATCGTCGAGCTCGATCTCGAAGGCCCGAAGGCCGGAGAAGTGCTGGTCGAGATCATGGCGACGGGCATCTGCCATACCGATGCCTATACGCTTGACGGGCTCGACAGCGAGGGACTGTTCCCGAGCGTGCTCGGGCATGAGGGTGCGGGCATCGTGCGTGAAGTGGGCGCGGGCGTCACCAGCGTGACGCCGGGCGACCATGTCATCCCGCTCTACACCCCCGAATGCCGCCAGTGTAAGTCGTGCCTCAGCGGCAAGACCAACCTGTGCACCGCGATCCGCGCCACGCAAGGCAAGGGGCTGATGCCCGATGGCACCACGCGCTTCTCGTACAAGGGGCAGCCGATCTTCCATTACATGGGCTGCTCGACCTTCTCGAACTTCACCGTGCTTCCCGAGATCGCGGTGGCGAAGATCCGCGAGGACGCGCCGTTCAACAGCGCCTGCTATGTCGGCTGCGGCGTGACGACCGGGGTCGGCGCGGTGGTCAACACCGCCAAGGTGCAGGTCGGCGACAATATCGTCGTGTTCGGGCTGGGCGGGATCGGCCTCAACGTGTTGCAGGGCGCGCGGCTGGCGGGCGCGAACAAGATCATCGGCGTCGACATCAACCCCGATCGCGAGGAATGGGGCCGCCGCTTCGGCATGACCGACTTCATCGACGCGCGCGGCAAATCGCGTGACGAGACGATCGCCGAAATCCTCGCGCTGACCGATGGCGGCGCGGATTATACGTTCGATTGCACCGGCAACACCGAGGTGATGCGCACCGCGCTCGAGGCGTGCCATCGCGGCTGGGGCACCAGCATCGTCATCGGCGTGGCCGAAGCGGGCAAGGAGATCAGCACCCGCCCGTTCCAGCTCGTCACCGGCCGCAACTGGCGCGGCACCGCGTTCGGCGGGGCGAAGGGGCGCACCGATGTACCCAAGATCGTCGACTGGTACATGAACGGCAAGATCGAGATCGACCCGATGATAACCCACCTGCTGAGCCTCGACGAGATCAACAAGGGTTTCGAGCTGATGCACTCGGGCGAGAGCATCCGTTCGGTCGTGGTGTATTGATCCGCGCATGATCGGCATCGAAACGCTCTCGACCAACCGCGCACACGGTGGCGTGCAGGGTGTCTATCGGCACCAATCCTCGGCGACGGCCACTCCGATGACCTTCTCGGTGTTCGTGCCCGATCATGCGCCGGGCACGACCCTGCCGGTGATGTGGTTCCTGTCGGGGCTGACCTGCACCCACGCCAACGTCACCGAGAAGGGTGAGTATCGGCAGGCGTGCGCCGAACTCGGGCTGATCTTCGTCGCGCCCGACACCTCGCCGCGTGGCGAGGGGGTGGCGGATGTGCCGGACTATGATTTCGGACAGGGCGCCGGCTTCTATGTCGATGCCACCGAAGCACCGTGGTCGGCGCATTTCCGCATGCGCTCGTACATCGAACAGGAACTGCCGGCGCTGATCGCCGCCGCATTTCCCGCCGACATGACCCGGCAGGGAATCACCGGCCATTCGATGGGCGGGCACGGCGCGCTGACGATCGGCCTGCGCAATCCCGATCGTTTCCGCAGCGTCTCCGCGTTCGCGCCGATCGTCGCGCCCTCGCAGGTGCCGTGGGGGCAGAAGGCGCTGGCCGGCTATCTCGGCGACGACCCGGCGGCGTGGCGCGCGCACGATGCGGTCGCGCTGATCGAGGACGGTGCGCGCGTCGGCGAACTGCTGGTCGATCAGGGCGATGCCGATTCGTTTTTGGCCGATCAGTTGCGCCCCCAGTTGCTCGAAGCGGCGTGCCACGCCGCCGGCATCGCGCTGACGCTGCGGATCCAGCCCGGCTACGATCACAGCTATTATTGCATCTCGACCTTCCTCGCCGACCATCTGCGCTGGCACGCTGAGCGTCTCGGCTGAACCCCTTCGGGACTGGCGCGTTGTGCGCGGTCTGAGGAGGACGACATGATCGAGGATACAGCCACCGGCCGCGAAGACGAGATCGAGCGCGATGTCGGCGGGGTGCAGGGCACCGACGAGGACGCGCAAGGCGCCGATGCGGGCGGCAACCCCGAGCAGGCCGAGGAGGGCACCAAGGTGATCGCACCCGATGCGGGCGAAATCGAATGGGCCGGCGGACTGGTCAAGAAGGCGCCGGGTACGCCGGACGCCTGATGGGACGGTCGGCGCGCCGGACCTCGCGTCTACCGCACTGCAGCAATCGCTATTGACCGACTGAACACTCTTTTATAGAGGCGTCGGTCATGGCGAGACCAAGAAGCGAGGACCGGCGCAACGCGATCATGGCAGCGGCGACGCAGATCATCGCCGCGCAGGGTCTCGGCGCGCCGACCGCGCTGATCGCCAAGGCGGCGGGCGTCTCCAACGGATCGCTGTTCACCTATTTCGAGACCAAGGCGGACTTGCTCAACCAACTCTACATCGAGCTAAAGAGCGAACTCGGCACCGTCGCGGTGGACGGCCTGCCGGTCGGGGAAGGCCCGCGCGAACAGCTTGCGCATGTCTGGGAGGGCTTGCTGCGCTGGTCGAGTGCGAACCCCGAAAAGCGTCGCGCCCTCAAGCATCTCAACGTCGCCGAGGAGGTTGTCATGTCGAGCCGGGAGACGGTGCGCTGCGGTTTCGGCGAGATTACCTCGCTGATCGAGCGCGCACGAGAAAACGGCCCGATGCACGCCGCGCCATATGGCCTGTTCGCCGCTTTCATGAGCGCGATCGCCGAGGCGACGGTCGATTTCATTCTTCAGGACCCGGAAAATGCCGACGCCCACCGCAAGACGAGCTTCGACGCTTTGTGGCGGATGATCGGCTGATTTTTTCGACTTTAAACGACTGACTGGTCAAACATGCAGGGTTTCATGATGACGCGATACGCAGACGGGCGGGCGGTTCAGATGCCGCCATCACGCAAGGCTCCGGCGGTGACGGCGCGATGAGCGACGCCCCCGATCAGTCCGTGCGCGACGACGCGCCGGCGCAGGACCAGCCCGAAGCCGCGAAGAAAGCCAAGCTCAGCCCCGTCACCAAGCTGGTGCTGCTGGCGGTCGTGGTCGTGCTGGTGGTGCTCGGCGTCCTCTGGTTCATCCATCACCAGACGGTCGGCAAATATCTGCAATCGACCGACGACGCGACGATCGCCGCCGATGCGGTCGTCGTCGCGCCCAAGGTGAGCGGCTATGTCGAGCAGGTGCTGGTGATCGACAACCAGGACGTGAAGGCGGGCGATCCGCTCGTCCGCATCGATCCGCGCGACTATCGCGCCAAGGCCGAGCAGGCGCAGGCGCAGATCGCGCAGGCCGCCGCCACCACCGCGAACGCGCGCGCCGGCATCGCCGAGCAATATGCCGCGATCGATCAGGCGCGTGCCCAGCTCGCCGCCGCGCGCGCCAAGGCCGCGCACGATGCCGCCGAGGTCGCGCGCTACACCCCGCTCGCGGCGAGCGGTGCCGAGACGCGCCAGCAACTCGCCCAGTTGCGTAATGTCGCGACGCAATCCGCCGCCGACGTGCGCGCGCAGGCGGCGGCTCTGGTCGCGCAGGAGCGCCGCATCACCAGCATCCGCGCGCAGGTCCGGCAGGGCGAAGCGCAGGCGCAAGGCGCGCGCGCGCAGCTTTCCGCCGCGAACGTCGATGTCGGCGCGACGATCCTGCGCGCCGCGATCAACGGCCGGGTCGGCGACAAGAGCGTGACGCTCGGCCAGTTCGCGCAGGCCGGCACGCGGCTGATGTCGCTGGTGCCGCTCGACAAAATCTATGTGACCGCCAATTTCAAGGAAACCCAGCTCGCGCTGATGCGCGCCGGCCAGCCCGCGACGATCGAGGTCGACGCGCTCGGCGGCACCGAACTGCATGGCCATGTCGAGAGCGTGTCGCCGGGCACCGGCGGGCAATTCTCGCTGCTGCCGCCGCAGAATGCGACCGGCAACTTCACCAAGATCGTCCAGCGCGTGCCCGTCCGCATCGCGATCGAGGCGACACCTGCGGCGCGGCGGCTGCTCGTGCCCGGCCTGTCGGTGACGGTGACGGTCAACACGATCGCGGCGAAGGGCGAGCTCGACCATATCCGCGATCAGGAAAAGCAGCGCGAAAAGGCGCAGTCGCGTGGCTAGTTCAGCCGCCGCCCCCAAGGCCCAGCGGCCAGCCAAGGCGCGGCCCCCGGCCGATGCCGAGGGCCGCCGCGCCGATGCGAGCGCGTGGCTGGCGGTGGCGGCGGGGACGCTCGGCGCGCTGATGGCGACGCTCGACATCTCGATCGTCAACTCGGCGCTCCCCACCATCCAGGGCGAGATCGGCGCGAGCGGGACCGAGGGCACCTGGGTCGCGACCGCCTATCTGGTCGCGGAGATCGTCATCATCCCGCTGTCGGCATGGCTGACGCGGATGCTTGGGCTGCGCACGTTCCTGTTGATCGCGACGGTGCTGTTCACCGGCTTCTCGCTGATCTGCGGCACGTCGACCAACCTGACGCAGATGATCATCGGCCGGGTCGGGCAGGGCTTCACCGGCGGCGCGCTGATCCCGACCGCGCAGACCATCATCGCGCAGCGGCTGCCGCGGGCGCAGCAACCTGTCGGCATCGCGATGTTCGGCGTGGTCGCGATCATGGGGCCGGTGATCGGCCCACTGCTCGGCGGCTGGCTGACCGAAAATGTGAGCTGGCATTACGCCTTCTTCATCAACTTGCCGATCTGTATGGTGCTCGCGGTGCTGCTGTTCGTCGGCCTGCCGCACCAGAAGGCCAAGCTCGGCGAGTTCGCCAATGCGGACTGGCTTGGCATCGCGGGCCTCGCGTTGGGACTGGGCGGGCTGACCGTCGTGCTCGAAGAGGGGCAGCGCGAATTGTGGTTCGATTCGAGCCTGATCCGCACCGTGACGGCGATCTCGGTGGTCGGATTCGCCTGCCTGTTCGCTGGGCAGGTGTTCGCCAAACGGCCGGTCATCAAGCTCAGCCTGCTGCTCGATCGCCAGTTCGGTTCGGTCGCGTTGATGGGGATCGTGCTCGGCATCGTGCTGTACGGCACGTCCTATGTCATCCCGCAGTTCCTCGCCTCGATCGCCGATTACAATTCGCTGCAATCGGGCAAGGTGGTGCTGCTGTCGGGCATCCCCAGCCTGTTGCTGATGGCGATCGTGCCGATCCTGCTCAAGCGCATCGATATCCGCATCGCGGTGGGGGCGGGGCTGATCATCATGGGAACGTCCGCACTGATCGATTCGACCCTGAACGTGCAATCCTCCGGTGGCGACTTCACCGCCTCGCAATTGATGCGCGGCGTCGGCCAGATCCTGACGATGCTGTTTTTGAGCCAAGCGGCCGTGCAGTCGGTTCCGCCGGCCGATGCCGGTGACGCATCGGGCCTGTACAACGCGGCGCGCAACCTCGGCGGCAGCCTCGCGCTCGCCGGCATTTCGATCATCCAGGATCAGCGAGTGTGGTTCCATTCGCGGCGCATGGAGGAATCGCTCCACGCCAATTCGGTGGCGGTGCAGGATTACATGGCGGCGACCGCGCGGAGCGTCGGCAGTCAGGCGGCGGCGTATCGTCTGGTCGGCCGGCAAATTCAGGTCGAGGCTCTGGTGATGACCTATAACGACATCTTCTTCGTGATGGGGGTCGGCGCGCTGATCGTGCTGCCGCTCGTCTTTTTCCTTCGGCCGCTGCCGAAGCATTCCGAACCCGCGACGGTGCATTGATGCTGAAACATACTCCTCTCGTCGCGCTGGTGCTGCTCGGCGCCTGCACCGTCGGCCCGAACTATGCCGGCCCGCCCAAGGCCGCATCCGACGCGGTGGCGCGCGGCGGCTTCGTGCGCGCGAAGGACACGACGCTCGTCCCGGCGCCAGGCCTCGCGCGCTGGTGGGAGGCGCTCGGCGACGCGACGCTCAACGGCCTCGTCGACGATGCGCTGGCGCACAGCCCCAATATCGATCTCGCTCAGGCGCGTATTCGTGAAGCGCAGGCGCAGCTCACCTCGCGACGCGCCAACGAGCTGCCGAGCGTCAGCGCCAGCGCCACCTATCTGCATGCCGGCCTGCCCGGCACCAATCTCGGCGGCAGTTCGAGCGACGGCAGCAGCAGCGGCGATGTTTCGTCGCTCAATTTCTACAATCTCGGCGGAACGGCCTCGTGGGAGATCGATCTGTTCGGCGGCGGGCGGCGCGGCATCGAGCAGGCGCGCGCCGGCGTGGCGCAGCGCTTCGCCGATCTCGCCGATGCGCAGGTCAGCCTGTCGGCGCAGGTCGCGCAGGCCTATGTCAACCTGCGCGACGTTCAGGAGCGGCAGCGGCTCAACGCCGAATCGAGCAAGCTCCAGCGGCAGGCGCTCGATCTCACCCGGCAGCGTTTGCAGGCGGGCACCGCGTCGCAGCTCGACGTGCAGCGCCTGCAGAACCAGGTCCAGAACACCGACGCGCAGAACGTGCCGCTCGCCGCGCAGATCGACCAGTATAAGGATCAGCTCGCGGCGCTGACCGGGCGCACGCCGGGCGCGCTCGATCCGCAACTCGACGCGCTGGCGCCGGTGCCGCTGCCGCCCGCGCAGGTGCCGGTCGGTGATCCCGCCACGCTGATCGCGCACCGCCCCGACATCCGCTCGGCCGAACGCGCGCTCGCCGCCGGCAATGCCAATATCGGCGTGCAGACCGCCAAGCTGTACCCGAAGATCAACTTCATGGGCATCCTCGGGCTTGGCGGCACCAGCCCCGGCGACGTGTTCGATCCGGGCAAGCTGACCGCGCTGGTCGCGCCGATGCTGAGCTGGTCGTTCCTCGATTTCGGCCGCACCCGCGCCGCGATTCACACCGCCGAGGCGCAGCGCGACCAGGCCGAAGCGCAATATCGCGAAACGGTGCTTGAGGCGCTTCAGGATGCCGAGAAGAACCTGTCGCTGTTCGGCAACGTCCGCCAGCAGCTCGGCCAGTTGCGCGGTGCCGAGGCGACCGCCGAGCAATCGTCGCGGCTCAACGCGCAGCGCTATCAGGCGGGCACCAGCACGCTGATCGACCAGCTCGATATCGAGCGCCAGCGGCTTTCGGCGGCGATCGCGGTCGCGCAGGCGAAGGCGCAGCTCACCAACGCCTATATCGGCGTGCAGAAGAGCCTTGGCCTCGGCTGGAGCGATCCCGCGACGCGCGCGCCGGTCAGTTCCGGCGGCTGAACGCCTCGAGCTCGTCGGCGCGGCGGCTGGTCGTGTCGAGAGCGCATTGCGCCGCCTCGACCTGCGTGATCGTGCCCTCGCCGAGCGCATACGCGCGGCAATTGGCGGTGCGGTAGGCGATCCACGCGCGCTGCGCGGCCTGTAGTGCCGCCGCCTGTCGCGTCGGCACGCGCGCCCGTGCCGCCTTATAGGCGGCGTTGAGCCGCGCGTCGGCCTGCCTCGCCCGGCGCGTGAGGCAATCGACCATCGCGACGGTGGACGTCTGGTCGAGACAGGCGTTGGGCGCGGCGACGGCCAGCGCGAGGATCGATAGCAGCATGGTCTTCTCCCGATTGGGTGGCTTCAACGCGTGTCGGCCGGAACGGTTCGCCCGGTCGGCATATGCTGGCGCTGACGGCAGAGGATGCCATAACGGCGGTATGCGATCGAAATTCCGCCTTATGCCCCGGATGGCCGCCGCCGTCGCCGCGCTGCTCTGGTCCGCTCAAGCGCGCCCTGCGGAGGCTTCGCGCTCCGGCCCGGTGCAATCCTATGACAGCTACGGATCGTGGTTCGTCGCGTGCGACAACACGCTCGCCTGCGTGGCGAAGGGCTTCGCCGATTCGAGCCGCGGCACGGAAATCCGGATCGAGCGCGATGCCGGTCCAGCGGCGAAACCGGTGCTATCGATCCGCGCCGACCATAAATTCGTGCGCGCTGGCATCACGATCGACGGCAAGCCCGCAGGTCTCGCGGCGCCCGTGTGGGAGATGACGACCGACGACGACGAGACAGCGCTGGCGAGCGACGACCTCGCCGCCATCCGCGCCTTCGTGCTGCGGCTGCGCGACTCATCGACGCTGCGACTGACCGCCGAGGACGACATCCCGCTAGACGGGTTCGCGGCGGCGATGCTGCGGCTCGATTCCCGGCAGGGGCGCGTGGGCGGCGTGACGGCGCTGCTGCGGCCCGGCCCGCTACCAGCCGCGAAGGTTCCGCCGCCGCCGGCACCTCCCAAAATCCCCTATCGCCCGATCACGGCCAGACTGGCGCCGGGCGAAGATGCGCGGTTGATCGCCGCCGTTCGCGCCGGCCAGAAAGCCGTCTTCGCCAAGGAAGACTGCGAGGCGGATGTCAGCATAGAGCCCGTGGCGTATCCGCTCGATACCCGGCAGGCGCTGGTGCTGATCCCCTGCATCATGGGGGCGTATCAGGGATCGTCGCTGGCGTTCGTCGCGCCCCGCGCGGGCGGGGTGTCGCAGCGGCTGATCGCGCCGACGCCCTATCTCGGCAACGCCAGCGATCACGCCGGCTGGCGCTATTTCACCGACAGCACGTTCGATCCGAAAACCGGTATGCTGAGCGACACCGCGAAAGGCCGCGCGATGGCCGATTGTGGCATGTCGGCAAACTGGATCTGGGATGGCGCGGTCTTTCGGCTGGCCGATATGGCGCTTCAGAAATCCTGCGGCGGCATCGAAGCGGGCGACTGGCCGGTGCTGTTTCGCTCAACGCGGTGAGTCAGCCGGACTCGCCGTAGCAGGTCCGGCTGCTCGCGCGCTCAGTCGAGCGGCAGGTCGAGCGCTTCCGCGACCGCCTTGTGACGGATCTTGCCGCCCGAGACGTTGAGCCCGTTGGCGAGATGCGGGTCCGCCGCCATGGCCGCTTCGGCACCCAGACTGGCCAGCTTGAGCGCGAAGGGCAGGGTCGCGTTGTTGAGCGCGAACGCCGAGGTCCGCGCCACGGCGCCTGGCATGTTGGCGACGCAATAATGGATCACACCGTCCACGTCGAAAACGGGATCGTCATGCGTGGTGGCATGGCTGGTCTCGAAGCAGCCGCCCTGGTCGATCGCGATATCGACGAGCACCGAACCGCGCATCATCGTGCCGATCATCTCGCGGGTGACGAGCTTGGGCGCGGCCGCGCCGGGGATCAGCACCGCGCCGATGACGAGATGCGCTTCCTTCACCGCCGCCGCGATCGCCGCCCTGGAGGCGTAAGCCGTCTTGATCTGGCTGGAAAAGAACATGTCCAGTTCGGCGAGGCGATCGTTGTTGATGTCGTAGATGGTGACATCGGCGCGCATACCGATCGCCATCTGCGCCGCGTTCACGCCGGCGATGCCGCCGCCGAGGATCGCGACCTTGGCGGGTTCCACGCCGGGGACGCCGCCGAGCAGCACGCCGCGGCCGCCCTGTTCCTTTTCGAGATAATGCGCGCCGACCTGAACCGACATCCGGCCGGCGACTTCCGACATCGGCTTGAGCAGCGGCAGGCTGCCCTTGTCCGACGTGACCGTCTCATAGGCGATGCACGTCGCGCCCGAGCGCATCAGCCCCTCGGCCTGCGGCTTGTCGGCGGCGAGGTGGAGATAGGTGAAGAGCAGATGGTGCGGCCTCAGCCGCGCGATCTCGACCGGCTGCGGCTCCTTCACCTTGACGATCATCTCGGCCTGTTCGAACACCGAATCCGCGTCGGGCAGGATCGTGGCGCCGGCAGCCGCATAGTCCGCATCCGAGACATCGATGCCCGAACCGGCGTTGGTCTCGACCACCACCGCATGCCCGGCGGCGACGAGTTCGGCCACCGATGCGGGTGTCAGGCCGACGCGATATTCGTGATTTTTGATCTCTTTGGGGACACCGACACGCATGGGGAGAGGCTCCTTGTCTGAAGCCCCATCCTACTCCGTTTCAACCAAGATTGGTTCGCAATGATTCCCCGCATGGCGGCGAAAATCAGGATCATATTGCGTTCGATAGGAATATCGTGCGAGTTCATCCAGCATGAACCTAACCGATAGCAAAATCCTCGCGCAACTTCGCCGGGACTCGGGCCTCACCAGCGAACAGCTCGGCGCGAAGATCGGCCTGTCAGGCTCGGCGGCGCACCGGCGGGTCAAGGCGCTGGAAGAGGCGGGGGCGATCCTTGGCTATCGGGCGAAGCTGTCGCTCGCTGCGCGGGGCAATCCGTCGACCGTCTTCGTCAACGTCACGCTGACCGACCAGCGCCAGGCCACGATGATGGCGTTCGAAAGCGCGCTCGACGAGACCGATCAGGTCGCGGAAGCCTATCTCATGAGCGGCGCGTCGGACTATCTCCTCAAGGTTCTCGTGCGCGAGGACGACAGTTACGAACGCGTGCATCGCGAAATCCTGTCGGCGCTGCCCGGGGTGCATCGGCTCGTGTCGCAGTTCACGATCCGCACGCTCGCGACCGAAGATTGATCGCACGCGATTGACGGACTTTCCCGGGCAGCGCAAAACCCTGACAAATCAGGGAGAGTGACGATGGGGCAAAAACGGACCGGTTCTGGAACATTGACTCGCGCGGTGCGGCCGTTCGGCATGCGATTGGCGGCGACCGCGCTGGTTCTCGCGCTGGCGGGCACGTCGCCCGCTCACGCACAGGCCGACCGGATGGTGCCGCTCGCCGTCCCGAGCCAACCGGGCGCGATTGATCTCGGCACGGGGCCGCTGCCCGGTGCGACCGCCAAGGAATCGTGGCACGGCCAGTATAACAGCGTCTTCGCCCGCAACGTGACGGTGGCGACGCTCACGCCGTTCCTGCCCGACCCCGCCAAGGCGAGCGGCACAGCCGTCATCGTCGCGCCCGGCGGCGGCTTCACCACGCTGTCGATGCAGAACGAGGGGTGGGATGTCGCACGCGCGCTCGCCGCGCGCGGTGTCGCCGCGTTCGTCCTGAAATACCGGCTCAACCAGACGCCGGGCGAGATGGCCGCTTACCAGCGCTCGTTGCAGGAGCGCGCCACCAGCAGCGCGCCGCGTCCGAGCGCGGCGGCGATGATGGCCAATCTCGCCCCGCAGCTCGCCGACGCGCGTGCCGCCTTCGCGCTGATCCGCAGCCGCGCATCCGAATGGCATGTCGATCCCGCCCGGATCGGCATGATCGGTTTCTCGGCGGGCGCGATGCTCACGATGGCCACCACCCTCAACGGGCAGGCCGATGCGAAACCCGCCTTCGCCGGCAATATCTACGGCTCGCTCGCCGCGGTGACGGTGCCGGCTGACGCACCGCCGCTGTTTGTCGCGCTCGCGGCCGATGATCCGCTGTTCGGCAACGGCAATTTCGGGCTGATCGAGAGCTGGCGTGCGGCCAAGCGCCCGGTCGAGTTTCACTTCTTCGAACAGGGCGGCCACGGCTTCGGCATGTATCCGAAGAAGACCACCAGCACCGGCTGGTTCGACGAATTCGCGCGCTGGATGACGATGCACGACTGGATGAAGCCCGCCGGCTGACCGGTTGCCCCGGCCGATGAGCCGACACGATTCGCGATATCGAGCCCGGCGGACCGCGCCGGGCTCGAGAGCCGAAAGGCGGATGCCCAAGCGCGGAGGTGCGCCGGTTTTGGAAACGGGGCAAGTGCCGCGGTGCTGAGGCGACCGCCTGAGTGGCACCTATGCCTGCCGAAATGCGTGGAAAGCTGGCGGCTTTGCGCCAGCGCTGGTGACCCCTACGAGAATCGAACTCGTGCTTACGCCGTGAGAGGGCGTCGTCCTAACCGCTAGACGAAGGGGCCGTATGCGTTGGAGGCGCGGCTTTACGGCGCACGCCTCCGTCGGTCAAGATGGATTGTCGTCCTTACGCCGCGGCGCGGCGGCGTTCGGACATTTCGGCGTTGAGCATCTCGGCGAGCAGGAACGCCAGTTCGAGGCTTTGGCCCGCGTTGAGGCGCGGGTCGCAGTGCGTGTGGTAGCGGTCGGCGAGCGACTGTTCGGTCACGTCGACCGCGCCGCCGGTGCATTCGGTCACGTTCTGCCCGGTCATTTCGGCGTGGATGCCGCCCGCGATCGAGCCTTCGGCGCGGTGGACCGCGAAGAAGCCGCGCACTTCGGCGAGGATGCGGTCGAACGGCCGAGTCTTGTAGCCGTTGGCGGCCTTGACGACGTTGCCGTGCATCGGGTCGCAGCTCCACACCACCGGATGCCCCTCGCGCATCACCGCGCGCACCAGCTTGGGCAGGCCTGCCTCGATTGTGTCATGGCCGTAGCGGGTGATGAGCGTCATCCGGCCGGGCACGCGGCCGGGGTTGAGCGTGTCGAGCAGCCGCAGCAGCGCGTCCGGTTCGAGGCTCGGCCCGCACTTCATGCCGATCGGATTGCCGATGCCGCGCAGGTACTCGACATGCGCCGATCCCTCGAAGCGCGTGCGGTCGCCGATCCAGAGCATGTGCGCCGAGGTGTCGTACCAGTCGCCGGTCAGCGAATCCTGCCGGGTCAGCGCCTGTTCGTAGCGCAGCAGCAGCGCCTCGTGGCTGGTGTAGAACGTTGTCTGCGCGAGCTGCGGCACCGTCTCGGGGTTGATCCCGCACGCTTCCATGAAGTCGAGTGCTTCGCCGATCCGGTCGGCGACGGCGGAATATTTCTGCGACCACGGGCTGCGGCCCATGAAGTCGTGAGTCCAGCGGTGGACCTGGTGGAGATTGGCATAGCCGCCGCCGGCGAACGCGCGCAGCAGGTTGAGCGTCGCCGCCGACTGGCTGTAGGCGCGCACCATCCGCTGCGGATCGGGGATTCGGCTTTCGGGGGTGAAGGCGATGTCGTTGACGATATCGCCGCGATAGCTGGGCAGGTCGACGCCGTTCAGCGTTTCCATGTCGGTCGAGCGCGGCTTGGCGAACTGGCCCGCCATGCGCCCGACCTTCACCACCGGCAGCTTCGACGCATAGGTGAGCACCACCGCCATCTGGAGGATGACGCGGAAGGTGTCGCGGATGTTGTTGGCGCTGTGCTCGGCGAACGATTCGGCGCAGTCGCCGCCTTGCAGCAGGAACGCCTTGCCCTCGGCGACCTTGCCGAGATCGGCGGTGAGGTTGCGCGCCTCACCGGCGAAGACCAGCGGCGGGAAGCTGGCGAGCGTATCGGTCGCCGCATCGAGTGCGGCGGCGTCTGGGTAAGTCGGCATCTGCCGCGCTTCGGCGCGAGTCCAGCTATCGGGCGACCAGGTGCTCATGTCGTTCTCCGTTCGAATTTGGACGTACCAGTCGGCGTGGGTGGCGATGCCGTTGGCCGCGATCTGGTTGACAATCTGGCTGCCGGCGCGTTTGCCGTCTTCTTCCCAGCCCTGCACGGTGCTGCCGGGCGCGCCATACCACGCGCCGAACGCGGCCCGGCTGAGGGTGCGTTCCTCACGGAAGCGCTTGATCTTGATGCCTGCGAGTGTCGTCATGGGAGGCGGCCATTACCCCGATGGGGTAAGGGGTGCAAGGGCAGTTTACGCGGATAGGGTAAATTCGTTCGCGCAGAGGCGCAGAGGACGCAGAGAAGGAGAGTGAATGCGGCCTTTGGCCCCGTTATTTCTCCTTTTGGCGCCTTTGTGCGGTTCCAAACTTCTCTCTCTGCGTCCTCTGCGCCTCTGCGCGAACCTAATCGACGACCGGCTTCCAGTCCCACCCGAGTGGATCGCCATCCATCACCTCGACGCCCGCGGCGGCAAGGTCGTCGCGCAGCGCATCGGAGCGTGCGAAGTCCTTGGCGACGCGCGCGGCCTTGCGTTCGGTCAGGCGCGTTTCGATCCCGGCGGGCGTGATGGTAGCAGCCGCCGGCATCACGCGCAGATCGGCGCGCGCCAGCGTCAGCAGCGGCAGTCCGAGCACATCGACAAACGCGCCCAGGGCGGCGAGGCGTGTGGCCGGCGACAGTTTCTTGTCCGCGAGCAGGTCGTCGAGCACCGGCAACGCGCGCGGCGTATTCAGATCGTCGGACACCGCTTCGTCGAGCCGCGCGAGATACGGCGCGGCATCGCCCTTTTCCGTGCCATCGTCGCGTGCGCGCAACGCCTCGACCGCCATCACCAGCCGCTTCAGCCGGGTGAACGCCGCCGCGAGGTTCTCCCACGAAAACTCAAGCTCGCTGCGGTAATGCGCCGACAGGCACATCAGCCGGTAGGCGAGCGGGTGGAAGCCGCGATCGACCAGCGACTGCAACGTCGTGAAATCGCCCGAAGATTTCGACATCTTGCCCGCGCGCTCGACGAGGAAGTTGTTGTGCATCCAGAAGCGCGCGCCAGTATCGGCGCAATCGCAATGCGCCTGGTTCTGCGCGATCTCGTTGGGATGGTGGATCTCGCGGTGGTCGATCCCGCCGGTGTGGATGTCGAACCCGTCCCCAAGATATTTGCGGCTCATCACCGAACATTCGAGGTGCCAGCCCGGCGCGCCGCGACCCCAGGGCGAATCCCACTCCATCTGGCGGTTCTCGCCCGGTGCGGAGGTGCGCCAGATCGCGAAATCCTGCGGGTTGCGCTTGCCCGCGACTGGATCGATCCGGCCCTCGCGCTCGTCGTCCGCCACGCGCGCGAGCCGGCCGTAATCGGGCACGGTCGACACGTCGAAATACAGGCCGCTCTCCAGCCGGTAGCAATGCTTGGGCGCGATCTTCTCGCCGAACGCGATCATCTCGGCGATATGGTCGGTCGCGAGCGGGAATTTGCTCGGTTCGCGGATGTTGAGATCGCTGAGGTTCTGCTTGAACGCGGCTGTGTAATGCGCGGCGATGTCCCAGATGCTCATCGCGCGCGCGCGGGCGGCGGCTTCCATCTTGTCGTCGCCGGCGTCGGCGTCCGAGGTGAGGTGGCCGACATCGGTGATGTTGATGATGTGGGTCAGGGGGTAGCCCTTCCACGTCAGCACCCGGCTCAGCGTGTCGGTGAAGACGTATGCCCGCAAATTGCCGATATGCGCGTAATTGTAGACGGTCGGCCCGCACGAATAGACTCGCACATTGGCGGGATCGATCGGCGCGAACGTCTCGGTCGCACGCGTCAGGCTGTTGTAGAGGGTGAGGGGACTGCCGGTCATCGCGCAGGCCTTAGCGGCGGGCGCGGTGGCGGGCAATCAGCCGGCGCGGGTCGCAAGGCCGCGCAGCGTTTCGAGTGTGTCGCGAATCGATTCGGGGCGTGCCGGCGCGGGCGCGGCGTCGCGCTGCGCCACGCTGCGTTCGAGCCGGTCGAGCAGCGCGCGGATCGAGGTCGGCGATTCGGCCTCGACGCGGCGGATCGGCGCGGTGGAGCGCATCGAGGCGGCGATCAGATCGATCGCGCCGCTGGTGTCGCGCCGGATCGGGATCGGCGCGGCGGCGCGTTGTTCGCGCACCAGCGGCGCCGGGTCGAAGATCTCGACCCGATCGGGTGCGGGCGGGGGTGCGGAGGGCGCCGCGAACGAGACCGGATCGAACAGCGACAGCGGCATGTCGAGATTGGCGGGCAGCGGCCGCGCGCGCGCCGGGCCGATCGGGCGCGATACGGGCGCTTCGGCGCGGACGTCGAGGAATGGCGTACCAAGATCGCGGTTGGCGAACACCGGCTGGCGCGGCGGTGCGTCGGGATGCGAATCGGCGCGGCGCTGCTGCGGCACCGCGTCGCCGGTCGCCAGGGAGCCGTTGATGATCACCAGCCGCGTTCCGACCAAGACGAACAGGGCGATCCACGCCAGCAGCGCACCCGTGCCGCCGCCCGCGAGCGCCAGCACCGCGCGCGCGGTCAGGCCGAGCGGCGGCTGTGCCGCGTTGAGCAACGTCGCGACGCCGCTCTCGACGACGAGCGATTCGAGCGCGCTCGACGGCATCATGAGGAACAGCAAGGCGGTGAACGCGCCCGTCACACCCGCGCCGAGCGGCGCGATGGGCAGGATCAGACGCTGACGGGGGGACGCGACCATGAGCGGGGTAATGCCACGGCACTGGTAAGTTTTTGGTAAACAGGTTCGTAACGACCGACGTTCACCGCCCAGTTGCGCTCCGCCTCGACGAAGCTGCGGCCGCGCTCGCGCCGCGCTTCCCAGCCGTCGCGATGGGCGAGCAGATCGGCGAGTGCGGTCGCGATGCCGGCCGGATCGCCGGGCGGAAACAGCGTGCCGGTGATGCCGTCGCGGATCAGCTCGCGGTGCCCGCCGACATCCGATGCGGCGACCAGCCGGCGCTGCGCCATCGCCTCCAGCGGCTTCAGCGGCGTGACGAGATCGGTCAGCCGCATCCGCTTGCGCGGATAGGCGAGGATATCGACAAGAGAGTAATAGCGATCGACTTCGTGATGCGGGACACGCCCGACGAAGTGAATCTGCCCCGCCACTGGCGAGGCCGCCGCCTGCGCGCGCAACGCCGCTTCCATCGGCCCGCCGCCGACCAGCAGCAGCCGCGCGCTCGGGCGTGCGGCGACAAGCGCGGGCATCGAAGCGATCAGATCGTCGATGCCTTCGTAATCGTAGAAACTGCCGATGAAGCCGATCACCTCGGCATCCTCGACGCCGATCTGCCGCGCGAGCGCCTGATCGTATGCGAGCGGCGTGCCGAATACGGCGAGATCCACCCCGTTGGGCGAGACGAGAATTTTGTCAGGCGCGATGCCGCGTTCGATCAGGTCGCCGCGCAACCCTTCGCAGATCACCGACACCGCATCGGCGCGGCGCACCGCCCAGGTTTCCAGCATCCGCGTCGCCCGGTAACGCGCCGAACCCTCGCGCCCCGTCCCGTTGCCGACCGCGGCATCCTCCCAGAACGCGCGGATTTCGTAGACCAGCGGCAGCCGCATCGCCCGCGCGACGCGAAGCGCGGCGAGCGCGCCGAGCACCGGCGAATGCGCGTGGAGGATATCGGGGCGGAACACCTTCGCCACTTCGGCGACGCGGCGCGACAGCGCGTGGATCTCGCGCAGTTCGCCGAGCACCGGCGGCGCTTTGCCGATCGTCGGCGTGCGGTGGAAATCGATCCCGTCGATCGTCTCGGCCGTGGTCGCCGATACGCCCTGCCGCGTGCCGGTGACGGCGGCGACCTGCCAGCCGCGCGCCTGCTGCGCCTTCAGGATCGCGCGGGTGCGGAAGGTATAACCGCTCTGCAACGGCAACCCGTGATCGAGGACATGGAGGATTTTCATCGCGCCCCACCTGCCACGCCAGTGCTTAACGGAGCCTCAACCCGGATGGGCTTATTCGCACCCCCGGCGAAGTCGCGAAGCGCGTTCGAAGGGCACAGGCATGATCGACAATTTCGCGCTTCTGGTCAGCCACGGGCTGATGCTGCTCGCGATCTGGGCGCTGCTGAAACGGCCCGATCTCGATTACGAGCCGGGTCCGCTCGATCGCGACATGCGCGGCCGCCTGCGCAGCGCCAAGCCCGAGGAAGAGGATCGGCCGGGTGCGTGACCTCATCTTCGTCGCGTTCCTCGGCGCGTTCTTTCTGGCGGGCCTGCGCAAGCCGTTCATCTTCATCCTCGCCTATATCTATATCGACATCGTCAGCCCGCAGCGGCTGACCTATCTGCTGCTCAATGCGATGCCGATCTCGCTGATCGCGTTTTGCGCGGCGGTGCTGAGCTGGGCGCTGATCGACGACAAGCGCGACGTGCGGATCGCGCCGCGCCAGATCATCATCCTGCTGCTGCTGCTCTATTGCGGCATCACCACGCGCACCGCCGATTTCCCGATGGAAGCGCTCGATAAATGGGACTGGGTGTGGAAGGCGCTGGTGTTCGCCGCCTTCCTGCCGCTGACGCTGCGCACCAAGCTGCGCATCGAATCCTTGCTGCTGTTCATGGTGCTGTCGGCCTCGTCGATCATCATCGTCGGCGGGATCAAGACGGTGGTGTCGGGCGGCGGCTATGGCTCGCTCAACCTGATGGTGTCGAACAACAGCGGCCTCTACGAAGGCTCGATCATCTCGACCGTGGCGGTGGCGATCGTGCCTTTGGTGCTGTGGTTCTCCAACCACGGCACGGTCTTCAAGCCCGACTGGAAGGTGAAGATCTTCTGCTACGCTTTGGTGTTCGCGTGCTGCATGATCCCGGTCGGCACCTCGGCGCGCACCGGGCTGCTGTGCGTGGTGCTGGCGGCGGTGCTGATGCTGCGCGATGTGAAGCGCAAGCTGCTCTACCTCGGGCTGATCGCGGCGATCGGCGTGGTCGCGGTGCCATTCCTGCCCTCCGCCTTCGTCGCGCGGATGGGGACGATCAAGACCTACAAGGCTGACGAATCCGCCTCGACCCGGCTCGCGGTGTGGCAGTGGACCTGGAATTACGCGAAGACGCATCCGTTCGGCGGCGGCTTCGACATGTACCGGCAGGACGTGCTCAACTACGATCTCGTCACCGCCGAAGGCAGCGGCAACAACCTGACGCTCAAGCACACCCCGACCACGGACCGCGCGCGCGCCTATCACAGCTCGTATTTCGAGATGCTCGGTGAGCAGGGCTGGCCCGGCATCCTCCTGTGGGGCGGGCTCAACGTCATCGGCATCATCCGCATGGAGATGCTGCGCCGCCGCTATCGCAAGGCCCCGCCCGAAGACGCTTGGATCGCGCCGCTCGCCGGCGCGCTGCAATCGGCGCTGCTGATCTACCTGCTCGGCGCGGCCTTCGTCGGCATCGCCTTCCAGCCGTTCATCTACCAGTTGATCGGCGCGCAGATCGGGCTGGACACCTATCTCGCGCGCAAGCGCTCGGAAGCGGCGTGGCGGCCGTTCCGCAAGATGAAACCCACGTCCTTTGAAGCCGCCTCCACCTAACCACCGTTCGTCCCGAGCGAAGTGTAGGGACATGCCCCGCGCGCTGTGCGTGGCGTCTCGACTTCACTCGACACGAACGGTTTTGGGTGGGGCTTAAGCGTCCTCGGTCTCTTCAGCCAGCGCCGCAAGGATCGCCTTGTTGAACGCCGGAATGTCATCCGGCTTGCGGCTGGTGATGAACTGGCCGTCGCGCACGACTTCCTCGTCGACCACCTCGGCGCCGGCATTCTCCAGATCGGTGCGGATCGAGGGCCAGCTCGTCATCGTGCGGCCATCGACGACATCGGCTTCGACCAGCAGCCAGGGGCCGTGGCAGATCGCCGCGACGAGCTTGTCGTCGTCGACGAACTCCTCGACGATCTCGACCGCGCGGTCGCTGGTGCGCAGCGTGTCCGGGTTGGCGACGCCGCCGGGCAGCAGCAGCGCGGTGTAATCCTGCGTGTTCACGTCATCGACGGTCAGATCGGGGGTGATCGTGTCGCCCTTCTCATCGTGTTTCATGCCCTGGATCGGGTCGGTCGAAAGCGAGGCGAGCGTCACTTTCACGCCCGCGTCGAGCAAGGCCTGGCGCGGCTCGAACAGTTCGGACTGTTCGAAGCCGTTGGTGGCGACGATCAGGACGTGCGCGTGCGATAGGTCTGTCACGGGGAGTCTCCCAAGCAAATGGCGGTATGGATGCCGTCCAAACCCGCAGGGCCGCGTGCGCGTTCCGGAACGAAGCGACCGACCGCGCATTTTTAAGGCTCTGATGAGGGACGTGATGGACGCCGAGATCACCTATTGCGATGATAGCGAGCCCGGCATCACCCGCCGGAAACTGCGCCACGGCTGGGGCTATTGGGACGTCGCGGGCAAGCGCATCACCGATCGCGACGAGATCGACCGGCTCAACGCGATCGGCCTGCCACCGGCCTATCGCGATGCGTGGTTCAGCCCGGACCCCAACGGCCATATCCAGGCGGTCGGCTGGGACGAGCGCGGCCGCAAGCAATATCGCTATCACCTCGAATTCCGCGCCGCGCAGGAATGCGCCAAATACGATCTGTGCGCGCCGTTCGGCCATGCGCTGCCGCGCTTGCGCGCGCGCGTCGAGGCCGATCTGGCGCGGCGCGGGCTCGGCAAGGATATCGCCGTCGCCGCGATCGTGCGGCTGCTCGATCTCGGCCATGTCCGCATCGGCAACGAAGGCTATGTGAAGGCCAACAAGAGCTACGGCGCGACCACGCTGCGCCGCCGCCATGCCGTGCTCAAGGGCAAGACGATCAAGCTCCAGTACAAGGCGAAATCGGGCAAGGTCCGGCTGCTGACCATCACCGATTCGTCGCTCAGCCGCTTCGTCAAGAAATGCCAGGATCTGCCGGGGCAGCATCTGTTCCGCTGGGTGGATGACGATGGCGCCACGCACCCCGTCACCTCGTCCGACGTCAACGCCTATATCCGTGAGGCGATGGGCGGCCCGTATACCGCCAAGCATTTCCGCACCTGGGGGGCGAGCGTGATCGCGTTCGAGACTCTGGTCGGCGCGCCGCACGACATCGGCCTCAAGACGATGCTCGAACCCGTCGCCGACGCGCTCGGCAACACCCCCGCGATCAGCCGCAAATCCTATGTCCACCCGCTGCTGATCGCAGCGGTGAAGCATGGGCAGGCGGGGGTGCGCGCCATGCGCCTGCCGCGCGCGACGCGCTATCTGACCCGTACCGAGCGCGGTCTGATCGCGTTTCTCGAACAGGGCGGCACCCCCGAAATCGCAGAGGCAGCATAATCGCGATGAGCAATACGACGACGGCGATCCTTCCGCCGGTGAAGGTGCGCGACATCAACGCGCAGGTGCATGATCTGATCGGCGCCACGATGGGCTGGCTCGGCACGCACTGGCTGCAAATTCTGATCGCGCTCGCGATCGGCGCGGTGATCGTCATCGCGCTCGCCACCGCGCGCAAGCTCGGCCAGCGATTGTGCAGCGCCCGCGTCGGCATCGCGAGCTGGGGGACGGTGCTCGGCCGCGCGGTCGTCAAGACCAACAACTTCTTCATCGTGATGGTCGCCGCCAAGCTGGTGCAGGGCTATGCTGGCGCCCCGCCCGAAGTCGCGGCGACGATCAAATTCCTGTTCACCATCGCCAGCGTGTTCCAGTTCGCGATCTGGGCGCGCGAGATCATCCTCGGCACGATCGAGCATCGCACCCATTCGGAACATTATTCGGGCGAGGCGCTGGCGAGCGCGATGGGCATCATCAGCCTGCTCGTCACCTTCGCGGTGTTCGCGATCGCCTTCATCGTCGTGCTCGACAATCTCGGGGTGAACGTGACGGGTCTGGTCGCCGGTCTCGGCGTCGGCGGCATCGCGATCGGCCTCGCCGCGCAGGGCATCTTCGCCGATCTGTTCGCAGCGCTCGCCATCCTGTTCGATCGCCCGTTCAAGCGCGGCGACAAGATCAGCTTCGGCGATTCGAGCGGCATCATCGAGAGTATCGGCCTCAAATCGACCCGCATCCGCGCCTATACCGGCGAGGAACGCGTGATCGCCAACAAGAACCTGCTCGACAAGGAAATCCTCAACGTCTCGCAGCGCAACCACATCCGCATCGGGTTCACGCTCGGCGTGGCTTATGAAACCCCGCCCGAGACGCTGGAGCGGCTCCCCGGCATCCTCAAGGAGCTGATCGAGGCGGAAGGCGCCACCGCGGCGCGCAGCGGCTTCGAATCGTTCGGCGCGAGCACGCTCGATTTCGCGGTGCAATTCGATATCGCGGGCGACGATTGGGGCACCGCGCACGCCACCCGTGACCGGCTGATGGTGGCGATCCTGCGCCGCTTCGCCAAGGAAGGCATCTCGCTCGCATATCCGACTCAGACGAGCTTCACCGCCGCGCCCGATGGCACATTCATCATGCCCTATCCCGATCCGCAGAAGATCGAGCGCGTGGATGGGGAGGGCGGCAAGTCGTAAGCGATCTCCGTCCACGCCCGAGACATATTGTGATCGCCCGACGTTGACGCGATAGCGACCAGCTTCGGACGGCGACGCTGGGTATCGGGCCTGCAAAGCGATATCTGCCGCAGACGAAGCGGGGAGATGTGCTTTGGTAGACGGCGGCGCGGCCACCGAGTCGGTATCGACGTCCAGCCCGCGCGCTCGGCACGCGCCGCTGCTCGCGCTTGCCGGGATGCTGCGACACTATTCCGTTGTGATATACGCCGTCACGCTCAGCCGATTGGCGCTGCTGGTGGTGGGGCTGCTGACCGAGACCTATGTCCGGCCGGTCACGACGCTCGATGGCGCGCTTCGCTTCAGTCCACATCACTGGCTGAACATCTGGGGTGCATGGGATACGGGCTGGTACGTCGGCCTCGCCAAGCACGGCTATCAGAGTCTCGCCGGGGCGGACGGGCAGGCGAACTGGGCGTTTTTCCCCGCTTATCCCGCGCTCGCCGCCGGGATGTCGAGCGTCACCGGGCTGAGCGCCTTCGAAGCCATGCTGGTGATCTCCAACCTGAGCTTTCTGGCGGCGATGATTCTCGTCCATCGGCTCGCCTGTGCCGAGTTCGACAGGAAGACCGCCGATCTCGCCGTGATACTGCTCTGCGTCGCTCCGGGCAGTTACATCTTCTCCGCTGCCTACACCGAATCGCTGTTTCTGCTGTGCCTGACCGGCGCGTTTCTCCTGATCCGAAGCCGGAAATGGATGGCGGCGGGGACGGTGGCCGCTGCGGCGGTATTGACCCGCAACCTCGGCGTGGGATTGCTGCTGCCCTACGCCTGGGCGGCGACAGACCGCCTCTTTCTCGGCCGCGCGGCGACAGGAAAGCCGGCGCCCCGCCCGTCGGAGCTGGTCGGTATCGTCGCGGGGGCGCTTCCCCCGATGTTCGCGCTCGCGGCCTTCATGCTGTATCTTCGATCGCGCACCGGCGACGCGCTCGCGTTCGTGCATGTGCAAAAAGCCTGGGGCCGGAGCTTCGGCAATCCCGTCTCGACTCTGCTGGACGGCGCGTTCCATCCTGATCGCGTGCCGGACGTGAACGTTATCAGCTTCGTCGTGGCGTGGCTCGCCATCGGCGTGCTGGTGAGGCTCGCTTTCCTCCGGCGTCCGCGTCTGCTCATCCTCGCGCTTTTCCTCACGCTGGTGCCGCTCGCGGGCGGCATAGCGTCCTTCGCGCGCTACGCGCTGGTGATCTTTCCGCTCTGGCTGGTCCTCGCGAACGCGCTTGCCGCGCGGCCGAGGCTCGCGATCGCGGTCATCTCGGTCTTCGCGATGCTCAACGGGTTCATGATGGTGGCATGGACGTTGGTGCTGAAGGTGACGATGTAAGCCGATCGCGGCGCAAGCCCCGACAGCCGCGCGGAGCGGAAGTTGAAGCCGTCGCCTCGGGCAGGCCGGCCTGCGCCGGGGCGACGAATGACCATCAGTTATAGCGATGGTCGCCGCGATGATGGCCATGGTGGCCGTGATGGCGGTCGCTGTCGTAGCCGGGGCGCCCGTCGCGGCAACCCGCCACGGCGGTGGCGGTGAGCAGCAGCGATACGGCGAGAAGGATCTTGGTGCGCATGGATGGTCTCCGTTGGTGGATGCCCGGTCAACGGGCCGCGCACCGCGACGTTCCGGGCACTGCGCAACCAAGCCACGGCTGCGTCGTTCATTGGCCTGTATCTGAATGAGGAGAGCGACGATGAGCGATACGCACAAGATCAAGCAGACGATGTGGGACAAGATGGCGCAAAGCCCGTTCCTGATGGTCGGCCTGACCGGAAACGACCAGCACAGCGAACCGCTGACCGCCCAGCTCGACCGCGATCAGGTCGACACCCTGTTCTTCTTCGTCGGCAAGGACAATCGCCTCGCGTCCGGCGGCGGCGCGATGGCGCAGTTCGTGTCCAAGGGCCATGATTTCTTCGCCTGCCTCGCTGGCGAGATCCGCCAGGACAATGATCCGGCGCTGATCGACAAGCTGTGGAACAAGCAGGTCGAGGCGTGGTTCCCCGGCGGCAAGAGCGATCCCAACCTCGCGCTGCTGCGGCTCGATATTGCGAGCGCGGAATTGTGGGAAACCGACATCTCGCTCTCGGGGCGGCTCAAGATGCTGTTCGGCGGCACGATCAAGAGCGACGAGGATAGCAGCCACGCCGTCGTCGAGACCACGGCGGTCTGAGGGCAGGGGGCGGGGGGAACCCCGCCCTCGCTTACGCCCTGAAAACCGTTCGCACTGAGCTTGTCGAAGTGCGTGCCCCAAGCGTTTCCGTATGCGGCACGTCCTTCGACAAGCTCAGGACGAACGGGGTGAGCTAATCACCCGAACTACCGCAGATCACGCGTTCGCGGCCATCCACTGCTCGACCACCGGCGCGACCTGATTGCGCCATTTGCTGCCGTTGAAGATGCCGTAATGGCCGGCATCGACGCTGAAATAGCACTTCTTCGCGTCGGGCAGGCTGGTCGCGATGTTGAGCGCCGCGCGCGTCTGGCCCATTCCCGAGATATCGTCGCGCAGCCCCTCGATCGCGAGGATGCCGATATCGGTGATCGCCGCCGGATCGACCTTGCGGCCCCGGTGCGTCATCTCGCCCTTGGGAAGCGCGTGGTTCTGGAACACCAGATCGATCGTCTGCAGGTAGAATTCGGCGGTCATGTCGCAGACCGAACGATATTCCTCGTAGAAGCGCTTGGTCGAATCGGCGCTTTCGTCGTCGCCCTGCACGAGATGCTTGAACATCTCCCAATGCGAAACGAGGTGGTTGCCGAGGTTCATCGACATGAAGCCGGCGAGCTGGAGGAAGCCCGGATAGACCTTCCGCCCCGCACCCGGATAGGTGAGCGGCACCTTGACGATCACGTTCTGCTCGAACCAGCTATGCGGCCGCTCGGTCGCCAGCGTGTTGACCGCGGTCGGCGCCTCGCGCGTATCGACGGGTCCGCCCATCATCGTCAGCGTCTTGGGGCGGCAGGGATTCTTGTCCGCGCTCATCACGCAGGCGGCGGCGTAGCACGGCACCGACGGCTGGCAGACCGCGAGCATGTGCGTATCCGGGCCGATCGCCTCCAGGAAGGCGATCACGTAATCGACATAATCCTCGAAACCGAACGCGCCCTCCGACATCGGCACCAGCTTGGCGTCGCGCCAATCGGTGATGTACACGTCGGCGACCGGCAGCATCCGCTCGACGGTGCCGCGTAGCAGTGTCGCGAAATGGCCCGACATCGGCGCGACGATCAGCAGCTTGGGACCGCCCTCGACCCCGCGCCGCGCGAAATGCTTGAGCTGCCCGAACGGCTTGCGCAGCACGATCTCCTCGATGACATCGACCTCCTCGCCGTCGATCAGCGTGCGGTCGAGCCCGAAATCGGGCTTGCCGCGCGGCGCGGATGCATGCGCGAACACCTCCAGCGCGGACGCGATCACCGGCCCGCCACCGAAATAGGAGAACGGGTTTGCCGGGTTCTGGAGCAGCTCGGCGCTGAAATCGGCCATTGCGCTTGCGCCGGCGAGGAAGGAACGTTGCAGTTCGTAGGCGTTGTACAGCATGAGGCGTATGTAGCGATCTATCTGGGAATGAACATACAGTAGAACGCACCGGTCGAAAGCAAGTTTCGGATAGCGTGATCGACCGCGTCGATCATCGCTTACCCGCCGTTCCCCCGTGAACGCGGGGGGCCTTAGTCAAGCAGTGCTGCGCTCGTGGCCCTGGACCCCCGCGTTCGCGAGGGAACAAAATGTTGTCGTCGCGAGCAGTGGCGCACGCACGGCGGCTTTGCTAGGCGACGCCGATGGCTGAAGTCGACAACGCCGAGCCGCGCGGATCGCGCAAGTTGAGCAATCTCGGCATGGTGTGGCGTCATGCCACGCGCTATCCCGGCCGGATCGCGATCGCGCTGGTCGCGCTCGTCGTGGCGGCGGGGGCGACGCTCGCCTTCCCGGCGACGTTCAAGCAGATCGTCGACAATGGTTTCGCCGAACACGCCAACGCAGGCGCGGTGGCGCCCTATTTCCATCACCTCATCATCGTCGTGCTGGTGCTCGCCGTGGCGACGGCGGTGCGTTTCTACAGCGTGTCGTGGCTGGGCGAGCGCACCGTCGCCGACATCCGCACCGCGGTCCACGCCAATCTGCTGACGCTGTCGCCCGCCTGGTTCGAGGAGAATCGCCCGTCCGAGATCGCCTCGCGCCTCACCTCGGACACCGCGCAGATCGAAAATGCGGTCGGCAGCACGATTTCGGTCGCGTTGCGCAGCCTCGTCATCGGCATCGGCGGCATCGTCTATCTGTTCGCGCTTGCTCCCAAGCTGGCATTGTCGCTGATCGTCGGCATTCCGATCATCATCACGCCGATCTTCCTGCTCGGCCGGCGCGTGCGGCAATATTCGCGTTCCAGCCAGGACCGGGTCGCCGATATCGGTGCGCTCGCGGTCGAGACGCTCGGCGCGATGAAGATCGTCCAGGCGTTCGGGCAGGAAGCGCGCGAGGGCGAACGCTTCCGCACCGCCGTCGACCAGAGCTTCGAATCGGCCAAGCGCCGTTTCCGGCTGCGCGCGATCATGACCGCGCTGGTGATGGGGCTGCTGTTCGGCGCGGTGACGCTGCTGATGTGGGACACCGTCAACGATGTCGCGAGCGGGCGCCTGTCGAGCGGCTCGCTCGCCGCGTTCGTGCTGACCGCCGGTATCGTCACCGGCTCGTTCGGCTCGCTGACCGAAGTGTATGGCGACCTGCTCCGCGCATCGGGCGCCGCCGGGCGCCTGTCCGAACTGCTCGCCGAACGCCCTTCGATCGCGGCGCCGGCATCGCCCGTCGCCTTGCCTGAACCGCCGCGCGGCACGGTGGAATTCTCGCACGTCGAGTTCCGCTACCCGACGCGCCGCGACGTGGCGGCGCTGCACGATTTCACGCTGAGCGTCGCGCCCGGCGAAACGGTCGCGATCGTCGGGCCCTCGGGCGCCGGCAAATCGACCTTGTTCCAGTTGCTCCAGCGCTTCTACGATCCCGATGCGGGCGAAGTGCTGGTCGACGGCGTCGCGCTGCCGCGCGCCGACCCCGCCGCGATTCGGCAGCGGATCGCGATGGTGCCGCAGGATACCGTGATCTTCGGCGCGTCGGCGCGCGACAATCTGCGGTATGGCCGTTGGGATGCGAGCGACGACCAGCTCTGGGCCGCCGCCGAGGCCGCCAACGCCGCCGAATTCCTGCGCAAGCTGCCCGACGGGTTCGACACGTTTCTGGGCGAGGGCGGGGCGCGCCTCTCGGGCGGCCAGCGCCAGCGCATCGCGATCGCCCGCGCGCTCCTCCGCGACGCGCCGATCCTGCTGCTCGACGAAGCGACCAGCGCGCTCGACGCCGAGAGCGAGCAACTCGTCCAGCAGGCGCTCGAGCGGCTGATGGCCAACCGCACCACGCTCGTCATCGCCCACCGCCTCGCCACCGTGCGCGCGGCGCGGCGCATCATCGTGATGAACGACGGCCGCATCGTCGAAAGCGGCAGCCACGCCGACCTGATCGGCGCTGGCGGCCTGTACGCGCGGCTGGCGAGTTTGCAGTTCAGCGAGGCGGCGTGAGGGTGGGCTCCTTATCCCGTCCTTACGTCTCCCCTCCCTGGAAGGGAGGAGTTTCGGGTCGGTCATGCCCCCGGCATGACCTGAACAGTGCGGGGCACTGTTCACCCGAAACTGGGGGTGGGTTGCTCACGAGGGAAGGTAACGCTTGCCCCATACCGACCCACCCCCGACCCCTCCCTTCCAGGGAGGGGAGCAGGGCGCAACCATGACCACCACCGACCTCACCCCCGATACCGAGCACCGCGGCCTCGTCGCCCTGCTTCCCGCCGCCGCGCGCCCGTTCGCGCTGCTCGCGCGGTTCGACCGGCCAATCGGCTGGTGGCTGTTGTTCTGGCCCGGCGCATGGGGCGTCGCGCTCGCCGGCGGCGCCATCACGCGCTGGGATCTGATCCTGTGGCTGCTCCTCGGCAGCATCGCGATGCGCGGCGCGGGCTGCGTCTACAACGACATCGTCGATCGCGATCTCGACCGGCAGGTCGCGCGCACGCGCAGCCGCCCGCTGGCGAGCGGCGCGGTCAGCCTGAAGGCGGCGTGGATCTGGCTGGTCGCTTTGTGCCTGATCGGCCTCGTCGTCCTGCTCCAGTTGAACCTCTATGCCGCGATCGTCGCTTTGCTCAGCCTCGCGCTGGTCGCCGGCTATCCGTTCATGAAGCGAATCACCTGGTGGCCGCAGGCGTGGCTCGGCATGGTCTTCTCCTGGGCGTGCCTCGTCGGCTGGAGCGAGATCGCGGGCAAGCTGACCATCCCCGGCCTGCTGCTCTACGCCGGGTCGATCGCGTGGGTGATCGGCTACGACACGATCTACGCGCTGCAGGATCGCGAGGACGACGCGCTGATCGGCGTGCGCTCCTCGGCGCTGCGCATGGGCAGCCGGGTCCGGCTCGGCGTCGGTCTGTTCTACGTGGCCGCGCTGCTGCTGTGGGGCGGGGCCGTGTGGCTGGTCCGCCCCGATCCGCTCGCGCTCGCCGCGCTGTTGCCGGTCGCCGCGCATTTCGGCTGGCAGGTCGGCACGCTCTCGCCCGATGACGGCGCCGGCGCGCTCGCCCGCTTCCGGTCCAACCGCTTCGCCGGATTCCTCATGTTCTGCGCGTGTTTTGTGGTCGGGACGGTCGCGACGCTTTGACCTTCGCGGGGTCCGTGCCTAAGTCCGACATATGTTGACCATCGAACAGGCGCAGGATCGCGCCGCCGCAATCGTGGATCGCGCCCGGGCCGCTGGCGCCGACGCCGCCGACGCCGTTTTCGCTGCCGATACCGCGCTCGACGTATCCGTGCGGCTCGGCGCGCTTGAGGATGTCGGTCGCAGCGAAAGCGAGGAACTGGGCTTGCGCGTCTTCGCCGGCAATCGCTCGGCCAGCGTCTCCACCTCGGATTTCAGCGAACATGCGCTCGCCGCGCTGGTCGAACGCGCGGTGGCGATGGCGCGCGAGGCGCCCGAGGATGCCTGGGCCGGTCTCGCCCCCAAGGATCGGCTCATGCGCGGCGCGCCGCCGCAGCTCGATCTCGACGACGGCGGTGAAGCCTCGCCCGAATCGCTGCGCGAAGCCGCGTTGGCCGCTGAGGATGCCGCCCGCGCGGTCGCCGGCGTCACCAACAGCGAAGGCGGATCGGCCAGCGCGTCGCGCTCGATCTGGGCACTCGCCACCAGCCACGGCTTCGCCGCCGCTTATGCGGCGACCGGCTACGGCCTGTCGGCGAGCGTGCTGGCCGGGGAGGGCGGTTCGATGGTGCGCGACTATGCCTATCACTCGACTCGCCGCCGCCGCGATCTCGACAGCGCCGAGGAGATCGGCACGCGCGCGGGCGAGCGCACCGTCGCGCGCGCCAACCCCGGCCGCGTCGAGAGCGGCGCGCTGCCGGTGGTGTTCGATCCGCGAGTCGGCTCCAGCCTGCTCGGCCATTTCATCGGCGCGATCGGCGGACAGGCGATCACGCGCCGGACCAGCTTCCTGCTCGACGCGCTCGGCACCGCCGTCTTCGCGCCCGGCGTGCGGATCGAGGACGATCCGCACCGTCCACGCGGGCTTCGCTCGCGTCCGTTCGACGGCGAGGGGCTGCCGGTGTCTCCCTTCGCGATCGTGCAGGACGGCGCGCTCGAAAGCTGGCTGCTCGACAGCGCCTCGGCGCGTCAGCTCGGGCTGGAGCCGACCGGCCATGCCGCACGCGGCGTCGGCGGCGCACCGGGCGTCTCGACCAGCAACCTCCACATGGCGGCGGGGCATCTGTCGGTACAGGCGCTGATGGCGGACATCCCGCGCGGCATCTACGTCACCGAGCTGATCGGCATGGGCGTCAACGGCGTCACCGGCGATTATAGCCGCGGCGCCGCCGGCTTCCTGATCGAGAATGGCGAGATCACCACGCCGGTCGCCGAGTTCACGATCGCGGGCAATCTCAAGGACATGTTCCGCGAGCTTACCCCCGCGAACGATCTCGAATATCGCTACGCCACCAACGTCCCCACCATCCGCATCGACGGCATGACGGTCGCGAGTGGCTGACGCGCTCGCCGACCGGATCGCCGATATCGCGGCCGAGGCCGGCGCGCTGGCGATGGCGCGCTGGCAGACCGATTTCGCGCGCTGGGAGAAATCGCCCGGCAATCCGGTCAGCGACATTGATCTCGAAGTCAACGCGCTGCTCCACGCGCGGCTCTCCGCACTCGATCCCGAAGCGGGCTGGCTATCCGAAGAGACCGCCGACAGCGCCGCACGGCTGTCGTGCAGCCGGCTGTGGGTGGTCGATCCGATCGACGGCACGCGCGATTATCTGCGCGGGCGGCCCGGCTGGTCGGTGTCGGTCGCGCTGATCGAGGACGGCGCAGCGATGATCGGCGTGCTCGATGCGCCCGCGCGCGGCGAGATTTGGCGCGCGGTGCGCGGCGGCGGCGCGTGGCGGAACGGCGTGGCCTTGCAGGCGAGCGACCGCACCGACCTCGTCGGCGCGCGCGTGCCGACCGACGCCCTGCCCAAGGCCGACCGCGATCTCGTCGTCGTCGACAAACCCAATTCGATCGCGCTGCGCATCGCGATGGTCGCCGCCGGCGAGGCCGATCTCGTCGCCACCGCGCGCTGGGGCAACGAATGGGACATCGCCGCCGCCGCGCTGATCGCGACCGAAGCGGGCGCGATCATCACCGACGCGCTCGGCGGCGCGCTCGCCTTCAACACGCAAGCCGCCGAAGCCTTCGGCATCCTCGCCACCGCGCCGGGCATCCACGCGGCGGCCTCGGCACGGCTGCGCGAGCGCGCGCTGGCGGCGAGCGTGCGCTGATCCCCGCCGCCGTTCGTGCTGAGCTTGTCGAAGCACGTGCCCAAAGCGCGACGCCCGTGGCACGCCCTTCGACAAGCTCAGGGCGAACGGTTTGGCGGAGTCGAGCCACCCATCACCCCCGCCAGCGCATCAACCCCTCCTGCGCGCTGCTCGCGACCAGACGCCCGTCGCGCGTGAAGATGCGGCCGCGGCCCAGCCCGCGCGCATGGCCGGACCAGGGCGATTCGATCGAATAAAGCAGCCACTCGTCGGCGCGGAACGGCTCGTGCAGCCACAATGCATGGTCGAGGCTGGCGCCCTGGACGCGCGGATCGAACAACGTGATCGGGTGCGGTGACCGCGCCGCCGCGATCAGCCCGAGATCAGAGGCATAGGCGAGCGCCGCGCGGTGCATCGCCGGATCGTCGCCGATCGTGCCGATCGCGCGCAACCACACGTTGAGCACCGTCGGCCCCGCCTCGGGCAACGCCCAGAGCGCGGGCTCGACCGGCCGCACCTCGATCGCGCGGGAGAAGGCGGGCGGCGGCGATCCCTGCGGCGCGGCACGCCCGGCACGAAGCTCCTGCTCGTTCATCAACCGCTCCGGGCCGGGTACATCGGGCATCGCGTCCTGATGATGCAGCCCGTCCTCGGGGATCTGGAAGCTCGCCGTCATCGTCAGGATCGGCACGCCCTTCTGGGTCGCGATCACCCGCCGCGTCGCGAAGCTGCGCCCGTCGAAATCGCGCACCACGCGGAACACGATCGGGTAATCGTCATTGCCCGGCCGCATGAAATAGGCGTGGAGCGAATGCGCGATCTTGGGCGCCTCGGTCGAGCGTTGCGCGGCTTGCAGCGCCTGCGCGATCACCTGACCGCCGAACACACGACCGACCGCGCCGGGCAGGCGGGGGCCACGGAACAGATCGGTGTCGATCTCCTCGACATCGAGCAACGTCACGAGCTGGCGGGCGAAATCGTCGGGCTTGGCATCGGTCATCATTGGCTTCCACACTGCGCACGCTCGTCGTTCGCGCCCGCATCGCCCAAGTCAAGACGGTGCGATCCGTTAACACAGTTCCGCTACGCTCGCCGCGCCAGCAAGCGGGGAGTGTGGCAATGGATATGGCAATAGACGTGGCGACGCATTCGCCCGCGCGGCGGAGCTGGCTCGGCACGGTCGAGACGGCGCGCTGGGTCGTGCCGGCGATCTTCGCGCTCGCGATTGTGCTGCGCCTCGCGCTGATGCTGCTGATGCCGCAACAGCCGATGTCCGACGGATTATGGTATATCGACCGCGCGCACGACATGGCGCGTGGGCTCGGCTTCCAGGAACAGGGCCGCCCGACCGCGTTCTGGCCGGTCGGCTACCCCGCCGCGCTCGCCGCGAGCATGATCGCCGCCGGGCCGTCGCTGCTCGGCCCGATGGCGCTCAACCTCGCCGCCGCCGCCGCGATCCTCGCGCTGATGCTCCGCTTCGGCGCGCTGCTCGGCATCGGCCCGCTTGGGCGTCGCATCGCCGCTTTGCTCTATGCGGTCTATCCCGCGCATATCGCCTACACCGGGCAGACCTTCGCGGAAACGCTGTCGACCGCGCTGGTGATGGCCGCGTTCGTGGTGATGGTCGCCGGGCGCGCGCGGCTGTGGGCGCTGGCGGGGGCGGGGCTGCTGTTCGGTGCGGCGACGCTGATGCGCGCGCAGATCATGTTCTTCCCGATCGGCGCGTTGATCGCGATGGCGTTGTGCTTCAGCGATTTCGGCTGGCGCGGGCTGCTGCGCGCGGTGCTGCCGGTCCATCTCGCGCTGGCGGCGGTGGTGCTGCCGTGGAGCATCCGCAACACCATCGAAATGGGCGCTTTCATCCCGGTCTCAACCAACGGCGGCATCGCGTTGTATTATGGCGCCAACGACCGCGCCACCGGCGACTGGTACGAATGGGAGCGCACGCCGATCTGGGACGCGACCGGCGTCGGCATCCCATACCGCGAGCATGTCTACCGCCAGGTCGAACTCGACCAGCGCTTCAAGGCGCTCGCCAAGGACTGGATCGTCCACCATCCGGGGCGGTGGGCCGCGCTGGGGCTGCGCAAGGTGCTGTTCGTGTGGCGCAAGGACAGCGATGGCCTGTGGGGCGTCGATTCGAGCTATCCCGGTCTCGGCCCGGCGTTCACCATCGCTCAGGTCGTCAACCACCTCTATTACATCGGCGTGCTGCTGTTCGGCTTCGCGGGCCTCGCGGTTGCGGTGCCGTCGCTGTGGCGCGGCGGGCGTGCGCGGCAGGGGCGGCGCCCGATCCTGCTGCTCGGCTGCATGCCGGCGTTCGTGACGCTCACCGCCTTCGCCTTCACCGGGCAGGTGCGTTATCATTACCCGGCGATGCCGTTCCTGATCCTCGCCGCCGGCTGGATGGTCGCCCGGCTGCTGAAGCAGAATGAGGGCGAGCAACTTTGAACTCACCGTCGCCCCGGCGCAGGGCATCCCATCAAAGTAATACTTTGATGGGGCCCGAAGGCCGGGGCCGCTGCGTAATTTGGCGAGCCGGGTGGCCTAAACGCAGCGGCCCCGGCCTGCGCCGGGGCGACGATCATGCCGTGATGCGCGCCGCCACCGCCTCCGCCACCTTGATCCCGTCGATCGCCGCCGAAAGGATGCCGCCCGCATAGCCGGCGCCTTCGCCCGCCGGGAACAGCCCCTCGCTGTTGAGGCTCTGGAAATCCTTGCCCCGCGTGATTCGGATCGGGGAGGAGGTGCGCGTCTCCACCCCGGTCATCACCGCATCGGGATCGTCGTAGCGTGCGATCTGCCGGCCGAACACGGGCAGCGCCTCGCGGATCGCCTCGATCGCATAATCGGGCAGGCAGGCGGCGAGATCGGTCGGCGTCACGCCGGGCTGGTAGGAGGGCGTCACCGTACCAAGCGCGGTAGAGGCGCGAGCGGCAAGGAAATCGCCCACGCGCTGCCCCGGCGCATGATAGGATGATCCGCCCGCGACATAGGCGAGCGACTCCCAATGCCGCTGGAACGCGATCCCCGCGAGCGGCCCGCCGGGATAATCCCGCGCCGGATCGATCGCGACGACCAGCCCTGAATTGGCGTTGAACTCGGCGCGCGAATATTGGCTCATGCCGTTGGTGACGACTCGGCCTTCCTCGGAGGTCGCCGCCACCACGCGCCCGCCCGGGCACATGCAGAAGCTGTAGACGGTGCGCCCGTTCGCGCAGTGATGCGACAGGCTGTACGCCGCAGCACCGAGATCGGGGTGGCCCGCGCAGGCGCCGAAGCGCGCGCGGTCGATCCAGCTTTGCGGATGCTCGATCCGCACGCCGATCGAGAACGGCTTGGCCTCGATATGGACGCCGCGCGCATGGAGCATCTCGAAGGTCGGCCGCGCGCTGTGGCCGACCGCGAGCACGACATGCTCGGCCTCCAGAAAGCTGCCGTCGTGGAGGTGAAGCCCGCGCAGCCGCTGGTGGCCCTCGCCCGTGCGCTCCAGTTCGAGATCGTCGACTCGCGTCTGCCAGCGATATTCGCCGCCGAGCGACTCGATCTGCGCGCGCATCGACTCGACCATCGAGACCAGCCGGAACGTGCCGATATGCGGGTGCGCTTCCCACAGGATATCGTCGGGCGCACCCGCGCGGACGAACTCTTCCAGCACTTTCCGTCCGAGGAAGCGCGGGTCTTTGACCCGGCAGTAAAGCTTGCCATCGGAGAAGGTGCCGGCGCCGCCCTCGCCGAACTGGACGTTCGAATCGGGGTCGAGCACGCCGCGCCGCCACAGCCCCCAGGTATCCTTGGTCCGCTCGCGCACCGCCTTGCCGCGATCGAGGATGATCGGGCGGAACCCCATCTGCGCGAGGATCAGCCCCGCGAACAGCCCGCACGGCCCCGCGCCGATCACCACCGGCCGCGTGCCAGACCAGCCGGCGGGCGCGGTGACGGGCGGGCGGTAGGTCATGTCGGGGGTAGGGCGGAGATCCTTGTCGCCGGCGAGCCGCGCCAGCACCGCGCCCTCGTCGGCAAGATCGACATCGAACGTATAGACGAGCTGCACGGCATTTCGCCGCCGCGCATCGTTGCCGCGCCGATACAGCGTGTACCCGCGCAGATCGCCGGGTGCGACGCCAAGCCGCGCGCAGATCGCAGGCGCAATCGCCTCAGGGGGATGATCGAGCGGGAGGTAGAGACCGGACAGACGGAGCATCGCCGGGCCTGTACAGCGTCATGGCCGTTGCGCCAAATGGCGGGGGTGGCCGTCGCGAGCGCCGTGGGCTGCGGGGTGTGCGCAGCGCCGCCGCCCGACCCCTCGTTCGCCCCGGAGCGATCGAAATTGGCTCGGGCACGCGCACCTGTGTCGTGGACAACGCACGCGGTACGGTTTGCGCCGAAATGGTGCCGTTTCGATGTCCATGATCTCCGGGCACCGCGATATGATCCGCGCCGAGCAGGGACAGGGTGGCGCGATGCGGCTCATGATATCTCACCGGCGCCGGTGGCGCGATCCAGCGGCCCGGTATCGAGAATCTCGCCTAAAATAGCGAGTGGGGAACGGCATGCCTGGCTCCGGCGTTTTGCTCAAATCCGCGAGTGGCGTCACATAGAGTTTGATTATCATGAATAAATCTTGTTACAAAATGCCCAATAGTGTCGCAGACGGCAATAGGCTTCTCTAAAATTCGTGACGATATTGGCCCGCTTCAACATGGGAGGGGATGTCACCTCGGTCCGCAGGGACATCACGGGTGCCGGCCCTGCTTCAGGAGCGCTTTGGGGACGGGTGTATAGGAGATGCTCGTCCGTGGTGGACTGACATGTGAAGGCGTTGGCAGGATCAGCTTCGCGATGATCCCGGCGAGACTTGGGCGCCCACATGCGCGAGGCGATCTCGCGCTCCTCCGGGCCCATCGCGTTCGCGTAAATGGCGGTCGTCTTGAGATCGGCATGACCCAGCCAGCGTTGGACGAGATTCAACGGGATGCCTGATTGGACGGCGTGAACGCCAAAGGCATGTCGCAAACCTTTCGGCGATGCGTAGTCACCACGGATGCCAGCCGCATCCATCACTTCACAGATTCGACGATAGCCGGTCATTCTTGACCAGGGCCATAATCGTTCCGTAGTAAAAACACCGGAATCGAGCCATTTGCGAAGCTGGAGGAGCAGATCTTTCGGCAGAGGGATAGAGCGGAACAGGCGTTTTCCGCGTTTCTTCAGGCTGCGAATGATCAAGGTTCCAGTCTTGAAGTCGATATTTCTGGCCGTCAACGCAAGCGCCTCGGAAATTCTACAGCCGGTGGCTGCCAGAATCCAGCAGAACGCTCGAACCGCAGGCTCCCGCGCGTGCGCGGATCTGAGGAAATCCAGCGTTTCGGACCGCGTGAGATATTTACGTTGGCCTTCGCGGTTGTAGACGGACCAGGGCATTGCGCTGAAGCTTTCCTTCACAGTGTTCCGGGACGGCGCCGTAACCGCGTCTCCGTTGCCAAACCCCTGCTTTTCGCCGTCTGCGACACTATTGGGCAAAGTGTAACTCGGTCAGCGGGCAGATGCCCCGTCCGTCCGGGGGTGATGAGCATGTCGGCGAGATCGCGGATTGAAGGGGTGCGCCGGGGGTTGGACCGATCGCGCTTTGCGATCGGATCGTCCTTTCGCTCGGGGTGCCCCGGACCGGTCGTTGCCGATGGCTCGGATGGATGGGGGTGGCCCGCGTGCTTGGTGCCCGTTTCACGCTGTGCCGCAGTGTGTGATCGGGGACTGCGGCATGCGTGAAGCCGCTCAACGGCACCGGGCGCCACGCCTGTTTCTGGGCATCGCGAACCTTCGCTCGATTGGAGCCGCTTTCGGGGATCACGCGGCCATCGCGGTTCGCAGGGAGATTGGTCAGAGGTTTGACAGTCTCGGCGCCGGGGCGCGTCCCGGCCACGGCGAATCCGCGTCAGTCAACGATCGCTTGTGGGAGGTGGATGGCGACGACGGTTCGCACCGTCATTTACAGGCCTTCACGCGCTTCATGGCGGCGCCCGTTGTCTTCGAAGGCTTCCGCATCCACGCGTCGCTGGCGGAGCGGGGGGCGGAGGCTCCCGGCCTCGCGATTTCCATGGGGAGCGGCGGACGCGACCGCGCGGGATGGGGCAGCCGGTATCACGGCGATATGGCGCTCGCCGCAGACCTGTTCGAGAACATCTTTGAAAAAGAGCCGCTTCTGGCGCGGCAGGCGATCCACGATGCAGGGGCGGACGGCCAGGTTCTGTATCACGAATGCCTGTTGCGCCGGCGAGGCGACGACGGGACGGTGCAATCGTCGGCGGATGGCATTCAGGCGATGGAGCGGCTCGGCCTGATACGGGCTCTGGATCGCATCATGGTTCTGCGCGTCCTGCGGGAATTGCAGAACGCGCCCGACGTCCGGCTGGGCGTCAACATATCGGCGCAGAGTGCCACTTGCGATTTCTGGTGGTCGGATATCGTCGCGCGGCTGTCGATGACACCTGGGCTGGCGGAACGGCTGGTGATCGAGATCACCGAGACATCGGCGCCCGTCGCGATCTCCGAAATGGTCCGTTTTGCTGATCGGATGCGCGGTTTCGGGTGTCGGATCGCCCTTGACGATTTCGGCGTGGGGCATGCGTCGATCGATCAGTTGCTCGCCATCCGTCCCGATATCGCCAAGATCGACGCATTGTTCCTGCGCCGCGCGCAATCGTCGCCGCGTGACCGTCGCGTGCTGCACCATCTCGTCGGATTGGCGGCTTCGGTGTCGGATATCGTCATAATCGAGGGCGTCGAAAGCGAAGCGGACAGTGCGCTCGCACGGGAGGCGGGCAGCCATTGGCAGCAGGGCTACTTATTTGGCCGGCCGACGGTGCCGCCCATCGATGCCAGTCGTCAATGATGGGTATCTGGTCACGCTTTTTTTCGTCGATACGCAAGTCGCGGTGCCCACGCGCTCCGAATTGGAATTCGTGATCGAACGGCATGGAGCAGTATTACTCACAAGTATTCGGCGTGACACGTCAATGATACTGTTGATTACGCTTCCGATTTAAAGACGTATTTGAAATGGAGAATTTAGCATCATGCCTGACGAGGGAGGGTTGTCTATATATCAGCGAATTCGATCCTATATATCCATGGCTTTCTACAAGAGAACCAGGTCGGACTGGAAGATCAACCGGGATTTGCTGGAATTGGTCGCTTTCGTTGAGTTGCATGGGGAATCAGGTCGGCGGATACTGGCAATCCGCGCTCGGACGTGCAGGAAGAGACGGGATCGCGCGCACTGGAGACGGATGGTTCGCCTTCTGGATGCGTGGAAAAACGGGGTGAACCCGCGTGCGGTGTGGGGGCCTGATGCGTACGCAACGGTCGTAAGGCAAGCTTCTGGAGAGATAGGCGGGCCGGCCCGGCCCGCGGATCTTCGTACCGGGCTCTCCGTAAGCGAGGTTCCAAACGTCCCGTCCCCTAAAGGGGTGGGCGCACTGACCTAGGTTTGATGCGTTGTGGATAATATAACGCTATATCAATCTTTGACATGATACGCCGCCGTCACCCGGCTCACCGCTCCCCGAACAGCTCGCGCTGCGCCTTCTCCAGTTCCTCCGCGTAGCGCCGCCGGACATAGGTCTCGGACAGCACGCCGAGCACCGTCCGGTCCGTCGCCAGCACCGCCAGTTCGTCGGCGCCGGTCGCGTCGAAGGCGGTCATCACCTGTTTGATGTCCATGTCGGGCTTGATCGCCGCCTCGGTGTTGACCGCGACGCTCGCCACGGATGCGGCCGGGTCGAGCGTTTCGGCGAAGGCGTCGCTCGTCCGCACGATGCCGGCGTAATGCGCGTCCGCGTCGATCAGCACGACGCGGCTCGCCGAGCCGAGCGGGTAGCGGCGGCGGAACTCCGCGATCGTCGTCCCGGCGGACGTCTCGCGAGTCTCGCGGCGCATCATCCGCCCGACGGTGAGCGTCTTGACCCAGCCGACGTCGCGCGCGCTCTTGATCGTTTCGCCACGCAAGTGCAGCCGCCACGTCGAGAAGGAATAGCCGAACAGCTCGCGCACGATCGTCGTGGAGACCAGCGATGCCGCGATGGCCGCGCCGGTCAGCCCGAAATCGTGAGTCGCCTCCAGCACCAGCATCGCCATCGTCATCGGCCCGCCGATCACCGCGACGCCAAGTGCTGCCATGCCGACGATCGCGGCGTTGTGCGGGTCGACGATCTGGAACCCGGCCACCGCCGTCAGCCCCGCCGCGAACAGCGTCCCCGCGAGCGTGCCGAGGAACAGCGAGGCGAAGAACAGCCCGCCGCGAAAGCCGAAGCCGAGCGAGACGATCGACGCCAGCGACTTCGCCACGAAGATCACCGCGATGAAGGCGAGCGGCGTGCCCACCACCAGATCGTTGTGAAGCGCGCCATGCCCCGAGGACAGCACCTGTGGCGAGATCATCGCGATCGGCACCAGCAGCAGCCCGCCGATCGTCGGTCGCGCCCAATCCGGGATGCGCAGCCGCCGCACGCTGTGTTCGAGCAGCGCGACCGCGCGCATCAGCACGATGCCGAACGCGGCGCAGGCGGTGCCGAGCCCTGCATAGGCGAGATAGTGATGCGTCTCGGTAACCGCGCCCGAGGCGGTCTCGACGACATAGGGGTGCGCGCCGAGCGTCTGCGACACCAGCACCGCCGACAGAGTCGCGGCGGCGACCGGGGCAATCGCGGAGGGCGTATACGCGCCGATCACGATCTCGAACGCGTAGAAGGCGCCTGCGAGCGGCGCACCGAACGCGGCGGCGATCGCCGCGCCCGCGCCCGCGCCGACGAGGTTCCGAAGATCGGGCCGGCGCAGGTTGAGCAGCCCGCCGGTCCACGAGGCGACCGCGCCGCCGAGCTGCGCATAGGCCGCCTCCAGCCCGACCGACGCGCCGAACCCGTTTGACAGGATCGTCTGCCCCGAAATCACCAGGCTGTCGCCGATCGCCATGCGCCCGCCGTGCAGCGCATTCGCCTCGACCGTGTCGACCAGGCTACGCTTGCGCGCGCGCGTCGCCAGCGTGAACAATCCCAGCACCACGCCGCCGACCGGCAGCGCCAGCAGCGCGGCGAGCGGCAGTGCGGGTTGTGCGCTCAGCCGCGAGGTGCCGGGGAGCGCGAAGAACCAATGTTGCAGCGTCCGCGCCAGCGCGCCCTGCGCGACGCTGAGCGTGCCAGCCGCGCCGCCGATGCCGATCGCGAGCAGGATGAACGCCGCCTCGCTCGCGCGCAGCCGGCGCCGCAGCCAGTTCACGGGCCGGACGAGACGAAGCCGCAACGACATCGTTCAGCGCTCGCGCAGGGTACGGGGCGGGACGGGCATTTCGCTCCGTAGCGCCGATTGCATGAAGGGGGAATGCCGCTAGGGTTTCCACCGAGTGGCGTAGGAGCGGGCAGGCGTGAATGAAACCAGCGTAGACATACGGGACGAAGAAGCGCGCTTCGCCCCACAGGCGGTCGGCCCGTTCCCGCGCATTCCCGCCGCGGCCGATCCCGATGAGATGATGCTGGTGCTGGCGATGCGGCGCGACCGCATCCTTGCCACGCTGACCCTGTTCGCCGGCATCGGCCTCGCGCTCGCCACCCCGTTTGCGCTCAAGGCCGGCGCGGAATTCTTCCTCCCGACGACCGCCGCTTTGGTGATCGCGATCGCAATGGTGCCGATTCTCGAGTGGTTCGAACGACATCGCATCCCCTCGGCGGTGGCGGCGCTGGTCTGCATCCTGCTGTTCCTGCTCGCCGCCAACATCGCGCTCGCCGCGATCGTGGTGCCGGCGGTGGAGTTCTTCCGCAAGCTGCCCGAGCGGATCGACCGAATCCAGATGAACATCGCGCCGCTGATCGATCTCTATTCGAGCCTGGAGCGCTATCTCAATCGCGCGGTGCGGCATCTCGCCTCGCCGGGGCCGATCAGGACGGCACAGACCACGGCGGTGGCCCCGCCGAGCTCGATCCTCGAACTCGCCGCCACCTCGGCGCCGACCGCGATCGTGCAGGTGTTCTTCGGCATCCTCGTGATCTATTTCTTCCTCGCCGGCTGGACCCGCCTGCGGCGGCGCACGATCACCAGCCGCTCCAGCTTCGGCGGCGCGATGGCGACCGCGCGGGTGATCCAGCATGTCGTCGACGATACCGCTGCGTATCTCGGCACGATCACCGTCATAAACCTCGCGCTCGGGCTGCTCGTCTCGGGCGTGCTCTGGACGATGGGGATGCCATACCCGCTGATGTGGGGCGGCATCGTCGCCCTGCTCAACTACGTGCCGTATTTCGGGCCGATCGCGGCGGCGCTGCTGCTTGGGCTGGGTGGGTTGATGACCTTCCGCGATATCTGGGCGGCGCTGTTTCCGGCGTTCCTGATGATCGGCTGCCATCTTGTCGAGGCCAACGCCATCACGCCGCTGATCGTCGGGCGGCGGCTGACGATCAACCCGATCCTGATCCTCATCTCGATCAGCTTCTGGAGCTGGGTGTGGGGCACGCCGGGCGCGCTGCTGGCGGTGCCGCTGCTCATCATCCTGCAAACCGTACTGGGCGCGATCGGCAAGCCCGATATCGCCGGTTTCCTGTTCGAACACGGCGCGATGGCCAAGGGATCGCCACCAAAAAATGGCGAGGCTGAAGAAAGTCTGGCGAAGTCTGTTGACAGCCACGAACCCCTGACCTAGTTGGCGCGCCTCACGCTTTCCAAGCGGGTGTAGCTCAGTTGGTTAGAGCGCCGGCCTGTCACGCCGGAGGTCGCGGGTTCGAGCCCCGTCACTCGCGCCACCCTTTCAAAAAGGGTTGGCGGATCAAGCGGTTGGAGAAATCAAACCGATCGTTACTTCGCTGCCACGGACGTGTTCCGGGGGCCACGGTTCCGCCATATTACGGCCGTTGGACGGACGGAACGGTTGAGCCGGAACATGTCCGGCATGACGGCTTTAGGGGCCGTTACCGCCAGCGCCCGGTCTCCATCCACGCCAGCAACGGCTTGAGCGGCGCGATCCACACCAGCCCCGTTACCACGTAGAACAGCGCCTGCACCAGCGGGTGCCAGCGCCCGACCCAGCCCGAGAAGCTCGCGACGATCACCACCCACACCAGGATCAGCGCGAGGATCATGAACATGCCGAAGGGTTTGCGCCAGCTCGGGGTCATCGCGTGATCCATCCTGTCTCGGTCGCGATCGCGTGGAGCGGCATGTCCCACGGGTCGGCGGGCAGGGTATCGACTTGCTGCACGCTCCACGCCACCCCGATTCGCACAGCGTTCGGAAATTCCGCGAACGCGCGATCGTAATGTCCCGCGCCCTGGCCGAGCCGGTTGAGCGCCGAATCGAACGCGACCAGCGGCGTCAGCACGAGATCGGGTGCGAGCGCGGGTGACGCGTGGTGCGGTTGCTGCAACCCGTACGGGCCGGGGGCAAGATCGTCCTCGGCATCCCAGGCGAGGAAGCGAATCGGATCGGCGCGGCTTGTGACGTGCGGCAGCACGATCGCGCAGCCATGCTCGACTGCCGCGCGCGCCAGCCACATCGGATCAGCCTCGCTGCCGATCGGCACGTACGACGCGACCGTCGCGGCATGAGGCAGGAGGGCGGTAAATTCGGCACCCGCGAGGATCGGCGGTGGGGAGGTCGCGAAGAACGCGTCGCGGGCCGCACGCATCCGGGCGCGCAACGCACGCTTGTCGAGCATCATGCCGCAGCCGGAAAAAAGCGGGTGGCGGGACCGCCGTGGCCGTTTGCCTGAATATCCTCTGACGCCGTTAGCATCAGGTGGGGATCATATGCATCTGGCCAGGGCCAGAACAGGGACAACCCCCTAGGAAGAATAATCGCCTCAGGGATGTTCGGTAAGGCTCGTACCGGGCAGTGCCCGCCACTTGCCAATCTAGGCGTTGGCGCTGCGATTCTCAAGGGCATCGGCAAGTTCCTCCAGCAGCTCGGCGACACGACCCAGCACATGCGATTCCACCTGCTCGGCGGGGCGGCGTTCCGCCTCCTCGAGCGAATCGGCGAGCAGCAGCGCGATGAACAGCATCGTGCGCTCGCCGCTCAGGCCGCCCGAGGCGCGCGTCGCGTCGCTCCAGCGCGCGTCGAGCAATGCGCCGAGCTTGATCAGCCGGTCTTCCTCGCCCGCGCGGCAAGCGACGACGTGGCGCCGGTCGCCGATGGTGATCGTCACGTCGGCCATCAGTCCGCCTCCTCGCCCGCCATCACCGTATCGAGCGCGACGATCGCCGCCTCGATCCGCGCGCGCAATGCGCCATGTCGTTTTGCGAGCGCCGCCTGGGCGCGTTCGCGATCCGCGACCGCTGCGTCGATACGGGCAATGGCGCGTTCGATCCGGTCGATCGCGGCAGGGGACGATACTTCTGCCATCGCCCGGCGATAGCATGAGAGGGTTGTCTGACAATATTCGAATTGTTTCGCACTGGTTGACGCCAGCCTCCGCCCACCGCAAAGACGCGGCGAACACGAGGGAATCGGCGGGGAATGCCTGCTGCATTGGCAGCCCGACTCCGCCATTGGCGACAGGAGCGCATGCGATGACGGTTAAGGTAGCGATCAACGGTTTCGGGCGGATCGGGCGTCTCGTGGCGCGGGCATTGATGGAGCGTGCCGATACCGGCCTCGAACTGGTCGCGATCAACGATCTCGCCGACGCGAAATCGAACGCCTGGCTGTTCAGCCGCGACAGCGTCCACGGCAAATATCCCGGCACCGTCGTCGCCGAGGGCAATGACATCGTCATCGACGGCAAGCACATCCGCGTCACGGCCGAGCGCGATCCCGCCAACCTGCCGCATGCCGAACTCGGTGTCGACATCGTGCTCGAATGCACCGGCTTCTTCACCGACAACGTGAGCTGCCAGAAGCATCTCGACGCGGGCGCCAAGAAGGTGCTGATCTCGGCACCCGGCAAGAACGTCGATCTGACCGTCGTGTACGGCGTCAACCACGACAAGCTCGAAGCCGGGCACACGATCGTGTCGAACGCATCGTGCACCACCAACTGCCTCGCGCCGATCGCCAAGGTGCTCAACGACACGGTCGGCATCGAGCGCGGCCTGATGACGACGATCCACGCCTATACCAACGACCAGAAGATCCTCGACCAGATCCACCCGGATCTGCGCCGTGCCCGCGCCGCCGCGATGAACATCATCCCGACCACCACCGGCGCGGCGCGCGCGGTGGGTGAGGTGCTGCCTGAACTGAAGGGCCGGCTCGACGGCTCGGCCGTGCGCGTGCCGGTGGCGGACGGCAGCCTCGTCGACCTGACCTTCACGCCCAAGCGCGACACCACCAAGGGCGAGATCAACGCGATCCTCAAGGCGGCGTCGGAAAGCGGCCCGCTCGCCGGCATCCTCGCGTTCTCGGACGAGCCTTTGGTGTCGATCGACATCGTCCACACGCCGTTCTCCTCGACCGTCGACAGCCTCGAGACGGCGGTACTCGACGGCAAGCTCGTCCGCGTGGTGAGTTGGTACGACAACGAATGGGGTTTCTCGAACCGCATGATCGATACCGCCGGCGCGATGGCGAAGTTCCTCTAAGGCACCATCGCGGCAAAATTCGTCATGCCAGCGCACGCTGGCATCTTCCGGTGTCGGCCGTAGCGCCCGCCCCGCGGAGACCCCAGCTTCCGCTGGGGTGACGATGGAGGCGGACCTGCCCTGCGGATCGGGTGCGGACGACAGACACAATTCGGGAGTGCGACGATGGCCAGGCAGTTCAAAACGCTCGACGACATGGGCGACATCGACGGCAAGCGCGTGCTGGTCCGTGAGGATCTCAACGTGCCGATGGCCGACGGCGCGGTTACCGACGACACCCGGCTGCGCGCCACCGTCGCGACGGTCGGCGAACTCGCCGACAAGGGCGCGATCGTCCTCGTTCTCGCGCATTTCGGTCGCCCCAAGGGGCAGCGTAACCCCGAGATGTCGCTCGCGATGGTGGTGAAGCCCTATTCGGCCGTGCTCGGCCGTCCGGTCCGGTTTGTCGACTGGAACGGCGCGGAAGACGCCGTCGCCACCCTCCAGCCCGGCGATATCGCGGTGCTGGAGAACACCCGTTTCTTCGCGGGCGAAGAAAAGAATGACCCGGCGCTCGTCGCCGACATCGCCAAACTCGGCGACCTCTACGTCAACGACGCTTTCTCCGCCGCGCACCGCGCGCACGCCTCGACCGAGGGGCTGGCGCATGTCCTGCCCGCCTTCGCCGGCCGCGCGATGGAAGCCGAACTCGACGCGCTCGACAAGGCGCTGGGCAATCCCGAGCATCCGGTCGCGGCGGTGGTCGGCGGCGCCAAGGTTTCGTCGAAGCTCGACGTGCTCAAGCATCTCGTCACCAAGGTCGATCATCTCATCATCGGCGGCGGCATGGCCAACACCTTCCTCGCGGCGCGCGGGGTCGATGTCGGCAAGTCGCTGTGCGAACACGATCTGGTCGGCACCGCCGAGGAGATCTTCACCGCCGCCGAGGGCGCGAACTGCACCATCCATCTGCCCTACGACGTGGTCGTCTCGAAGGAATTCGCGCCCAACCCGCCGAGCCTGCGGACCTGCAACGTTCACGAAGTCGCCGCCGACGAGATGATCCTCGATGTCGGCCCGGCTGCGGTCGAGGCGCTCGCCGACGTGCTCAAGACCTGCAAGACGCTCGTCTGGAACGGGCCGCTCGGCGCGTTCGAGACGCCGCCGTTCGATGCCGCCACGGTCGCACTCGCCAAAACCGCGGCGGCGTTGACGGTCGGCGGCTCGCTCGTCTCGGTGGCGGGCGGCGGTGACACCGTAGCCGCGCTCAACCAGGCCGGGGCGGGCGACGACTTCACCTTCGTCTCGACTGCGGGCGGCGCCTTCCTCGAATGGATGGAAGGCAAGGAACTGCCCGGCGTCGCGGCGCTCGCCCGCTAGGCGCGATCAGGTCGCCGGGGCGATCGGCGGCGGCGCCGGTTCCTTGAGCAGCGGGATCAGCACCGTGTTGAGCGCGTCGAGATCGAACGCGCCGGCCTGCGCATATCGCAGCCGGCCGGCGCGATCGATCACGTAGTTGGTCGGCACACCGCGCATCACGTCATAGGGTCCGCGAATCTTGCGCACCGGCGAGATGTGCAGCGCCGCGAACAGCCGCTTCATCTGGGAAAGCGGCACCGAGTCCTCGGTCGTCACGGCGAAGACACGCAGGCCGAACTTGCTGGTGGCGGCGTAATAGGCGTCGAGCGTCGGCAACTCCTGTTTGCACGGCACGCACCAGGTCGCCCAGAAATTGAGCACGACCACCTGGCCGCGCAAATCCGCCGAGGAGACCTTGGTCCCATCGACCAGTGTCAACTCGAACGGCGGTGCCTGAACGCCGACTTCGGGCGCCTTGGCACCAATTGATGCTAGCGCTACCAAGACAAGCGCAAGATGTCGAAAGACGTTCGACGTGCCGGCCATGATCTCGTCCCCCCGAATAGGACTTCACGCTGAAACTTTGCGAAGCTGCGGTCAAGCCGCACGCTTGCCCGTTGCTCAGCCCCGACTGTCTCGCTAACACGACTTGACGCAGCGCAGCATAGAGGGAGTGGCACGCCATGAATACCGCCGAGATGACCGCCAAGATCGCCGCCGGAAAAGGCTTCATCGCCGCGCTCGACCAGAGCGGCGGCTCCACGCCCAAGGCGCTCACCGGCTACGGCATCGCTGATGGATCTTGGTCGAGCGACGAGGAAATGTACGCGCTCATCCATGACATGCGCAGCCGCATCATCACCGCGCCGAGCTTCACCGGCAACAAGGTGATCGGCGCGATCCTGTTCGAGCGCACGATGGACGGCATGGTCGCGGGCAAGCCCGCCCCCGCCGCGCTGATCGAACGTGGCGTCGTGCCGTTCATCAAGATCGACAAGGGGCTCGAGGCCGAGGCGAACGGTGTTCAACTCATGAAGCCGATGCCGGAGCTAGACGCGTTGCTCGCGCGCTCGAAGGCGCTCGGCGTGTTCGGCACCAAGGAGCGCTCGGTCATCAACCTCGCCAACCACGAGGGCATCGCCGCGATCGTCGCGCAGCAGTTCGAGATCGGCCAGCAGGTGATCGCGGGCGGCCTGATGCCGATCCTCGAACCCGAACTCAACATCAAGAGCCCCGAGCGTGCCGAGGCCGAGGTGATCCTGCGCGACGAACTGCTCAAGGCGCTCGATGCGATGACCGGCGACGACACGGTGATGCTCAAGCTGTCGATCCCCGAAAAGGCCGGGCTGTTCGATTCGCTGGTCGATCATCCGCGCGTGTTGCGCGTCGTCGCATTGTCGGGCGGCTATTCGCGTACTGAGGCGTGCGCCGAACTCGCCAAGAATCGCGGCATCATCGCCAGCTTCAGTCGCGCGCTCCTCTCGGACCTGCGCCACCAGATGACCGATGCGGAGTTCGACGCATCGCTCTCGGCGGCGATCGACGAGATCTACACGGCATCCGTGGACAAGGTCGCGCAGCCCGTCGCGGCGTGATCGTCGCCCCGGCGAAGGCCGGGGCCGCCTTGTAAGGAAGCGCAACGCCAGCCCCACAACGATCCCGGCCTTCGCCGGGGTGACGGGAGGGCGTCCATGATACGTCCCGGAGAACACCCATGACGACCCTTCTCGAGACCCCGGTCAAGACGATCGACGGCGATCGTACCAGCCTCTCCCAATATGCCGGAGACGTGCTGCTCGTCGTCAACGTCGCCTCCAAATGCGGGCTGACCCCGCAATATGAGGCGCTCGAGGCGCTGTTCCGCCAATATCGGGATCGCGGCTTCAAGGTGCTGGGCTTTCCCGCCAACGATTTCGCCGGGCAGGAGCCGGGCGGCGACGCCGAGATCGCCGATTTCTGCAAGACCAATTACGATGTCGATTTCCCGATGTTCTCCAAGATCATCGTCACCGGCCCGGGCAAACATCCGCTCTACGCCGCGTTGATCGCCGCCAAGCCGGAAACGGCGGGGGATGATGCCGATGCGTTCCGCACGCGGCTGCGCGGCTATGGCATGACTCCCAACGAAGCGCCCGAGCTGCTGTGGAACTTCGAAAAGTTCCTGATCGCGCGCGACGGCACCGTCGTCGGTCGCTTCGCCCCCTCTACCGCGCCGGATGACCCCGCGCTGGTCGCGGCGATCGAGGCGGAACTGGCGAAGTAAACGCGCGCCGGGTTTCGTTGCGGCGATCCGCGCGCTAGGGCGGCGCCATGACAGAAGATGATCCGCTCGGCCCGCTCGATCCCGATTTCGCGAAACAGTTTCGCCGTGACGACCGCCGGCCGCCATGCCAGCTTTACCTGATCTCGCCGCTCGACGTGACCGGCGGGTTCGCCGACCGGCTCGCGCGTGCGCTCGATGCCGGGCCGGTCGCCGCGTTCCAGTTCCGCATCAAGGATATCGACCAGCACGCGGCGGCAGCTCTTGCCGAACCGCTTCAGCGCATCTGTGCGGAGCGTGACGTGGCGTTCCTCGTCAACGACAGCATTTCGCTCGCCAAGCGACTCGGCGCGGACGGTGTGCATCTCGGGCAGGATGACGGCGACCCGCGTGAGGCGCGCAGCGTGCTCGGCCCCAACGCGCAGATCGGCGTGACGTGCCACGACAGCCGCCACCTCGCGATGGAAGCGGGCGAGGCGGGGGCCGACTATGTTGCGTTCGGCGCTTTCTATCCAACCACCACCAAGGCGGTCGAGCACCATCCCGAGCCGGTGATCCTGAGCTGGTGGGCGACGATGTTCGAACTGCCGAGCGTCGCGATCGGCGGCATCACCCCCGCCAACGCCGCGCCGCTGGTCATGGCCGGCGCCGATTTCCTTGCGGTGTCGGGCGCGGTGTGGGGCGGTGACGAGGTCGCGGCGGTGAAGGCGTTCGCGGCGGTGCTGGGCTGATCGGCTCCGCCTGACGCGAATCACACGAGATAGGTCACGCCCGGCGCATCCTCGCGCGGCGTGTCCATGAGGTTGACGCGTATTTCGCCTCCGTCGTGTTCGCTGCGATGGACGGCGGCGTCATCGATCGCGGCGCGCATCGTCCGGTGAACCTTGCCGCGTACCGAGACAAAGCCTTCCGCATCGATCCTGATCCAGGACCAACCGAAGGTGCCGGGCGGCCCCGCGGCCAGAACGGATTGTACCGCAAAGATCACCTCATAGCGGTGTTTGGCCTGAGGCATGTCTTTTGAAAGCCAGAATAACGCGGTTATGGGTCACTGTGCGCTCGTGCCTGAGCGCAAGCGGTGCTGCGATCAAGCGAAACCCGGTCCAGTCGCAACCGGCACCTGCTCACCAGTGGCGCACGCGCCCGGTATCGACATGCACGAAGCCGTCGCGCGGATAGAAGCCGACCCCGCCGCCGCCGAGCGCCAGCGCCGCACGGTGCAGCTTATCGAGCGACACGCCGGGCACCATGATGTCGGTCGCCTTGCCGAGCATGTGCTGGCTTCGGCTGGCGACGCCGGTGTGCTGGCCGCCGCGCGCGCGCAAGCCCGCGTTGGTCTTGGGCGAGCGATAGCCCGAGATCAGGTCGATCTTGCGATTGTCGCCGACGTCGAGCGTGCGGCGCAGGCTGACCAGCAGCGCGAGCAGCTTTCGGTCCATGATCGTCGATTGGCCGGTGCGCCAGTCGCGCAGACCGTGGTTCAGTTCGGCAAGGCCCTCAGGCACGAACTGGCCGTTGCGCGCGAACAGCGCGTCGACGCTCTCGTTGGTGTGGACGTTGCGAATCGCGAGCCGCCATTCGCGCGTGCCGGCAAGCGCGCGCGCCGGGCCGGGCATCGCCGCGATGGCGCCAAGCCCGGCGAGGCCGCCGAGAAGCCCGCGGCGTGAGAGGATTCGTTGCGGCGCGGAAACAACCGCGGAGTCTGTCGTTGATGGCATGAAAGTCATCTAGGATGTTGAAACGATGAGAAGAACAGTCCTGATCGCGGCTTGTCTGGCGTCTGCCTCGCTTGGGCCTGTTCCCGCGTCCGGGGCTGGAACCAAAACTGCCGCTACCGTCGAGAAAAGGGTGCTCCAGACGCAGGTCATTCTCGATCATCTCGGCTTCTCGCCCGGGGTACTCGACGGCAAAGCCGGCATGTCGCTGACGTCCGCGGTGAAGGGTTTTCAGGAGGCGAATGGCCTCGATGTGACCGGAGCGCTCGACAAGCCGACCCAAGCCGCGCTCTCGAAATACCAGAACATCCCTGCCACGCAGACCGTGACGCTCACCCCCGAACTGCTCGCCGGCCCATACACCAATCCGCTGCCGAAAAACCCGGCCAAGCAGGCGGCCTTGCCCGAACTCGGCTATCGCAACGCGATGGAGAAGTTCGGCGAGATGTTCCACACCACGCCAGCGGTGCTGATTGCGCTCAACAGCGGCGACACGAAGCTGTCGCCCGGCGTGAAGATCACCGTGCCCAACGCGATCGCCACCGCACGCGATTACGATGCCAAGCTGCCCGAAAAGTGGCGCCAGACGCTGAGCGGCCTCAACGTCGATTCGAAACAGCCGCAGGGCGCCAAGATCGTCGTCGACAAATCGGATTCGGTGCTGCGCGTTCTCGATGCCGACGGCAAGCTGATCGCGCAGTTCCAGGCGACGATGGGCAGCAAGCACGATCCGCTGCCGATCGGCACCTGGAAGATTCTCGGCCCGGCCTACAACCCGCCGTTCCACTACAACCCGAAGCTGTTCTGGGATGCCAAGAAGGGCCAGAAGAAAGCGACGCTGCCGCCGGGGCCGAATGGGCCGGTCGGGGTGGTGTGGCTCGATCTTTCCAAGCCGCATTACGGCATCCACGGCACGCCCGAACCCTCGACGATCGGCCGCGCCGAGAGCCACGGCTGCATCCGCCTCACCAACTGGGACGTCGCCCGGCTGTCGCTGATGATCAAGCCCGGCACGCCCGCCGTCTTCCAGGAATAACGTGGGGCGGCTCGGTCTCGTCCTGATCCTGGCCGCCGCCCTGCTGGTCGCGGGGTGGCTGGCGCTGCTGAACCTCCCTGACGCGCCGGGCACGACGGCATCCACGTCAGCACGTTCGCACGCGGTGCCGACAAAGCCCGCGGTGCAGGCGGCGCCGCGCCCGCCCGTCGGGCTGCTCGCCGTGCCCGTGGCCGGGGTGGCGCGCGCGGCGATCACCGACACCTGGGGCGATCCGCGCGAGAATGGTCTGCGCGCACATCACGGCACCGACATCCCCGCCGCCGCCGGGACTTTGGTGACGGCGGCGGCTCCCGGCGTCGTCGAAAAGCTGTTCGAGAGCAATGCTGGCGGCACCACCATCTATGTCCGCTCCCCGGCGCGCGACTGGACCTATTATTACGCGCACCTTTCCGGCTACGCGCCGGGGCTGCATGAAGGGCAGCGGGTACGCACCGGCGATCCGCTCGGCTATGTCGGCGACACCGGCGACGCGGGGGCGGGGAACTTTCACCTCCATTTCAGCCTCACCCGCACCATGCCCGATCAGCATTGGTACGAAGGCGAGGATGTCGACCCGTTTCCCTATCTCACCGGGCGGCGGGTTGCCGGATCGGGCGGCTGAGGCTAAAGGCCGCAGCCTTCGCTCTTTCCACAGGTACACCCAATGAAGATCAGCGGCGTGGACATTCGTCCCGGCAATATCATCGAATATGAAGGCGGCATCTGGAAAGCCGTCAAGATTCAGCACACCCAGCCCGGCAAGGGCGGCGCGTACATGCAGGTCGAGATGAAGAATCTCATCGACGGCCGCAAGAACAACGTCCGCTTCCGCTCGGCCGAGACGGTGGAGCGCATCCGGCTCGACACCAAGGATTTCCAGTTCCTGTTCCGCGACGGCGACGCGCTGACCTTCATGGACAAGGACAATTACGAGCAGATCACGCTTGATGCCGGCATCCTCGGCGATGCCGCCGAGTTCCTTCAGGACGGTATGGACGTCGTGATGGAATTGTACGACGAGCGCCCGATCTCGGTCGAGCTGCCGAGCCAGATCGAAGCCACGATCGTCGAGGCTGACGCGGTGGTGAAGGGGCAGACCGCCTCGTCGAGCTACAAGCCGGCGATTCTCGATAACGGCGTGCGCGTGATGGTGCCGCCGCATATCGGCGCGGGCACGAAGATCGTGGTCGATGTCTACGAGCGCACATATGTGAAGCGCGCGGACTAAAGTCCCCCTCCCGCTTGCGGGAGGGGCTAGGGGAGGGCACGTCTCCGGCTTCGCGTTTGTTGACAGGCCCTCCCCCGACCCCTCCCGCAAGCTGGAGGGGAGAAGAAAGACAAACACAATGGCATCCCATTCCGGCCTCCTCACCGTCATGGACCGCGCCGCGCGCAAGGCCGCGCCGCGCTTGCGTCGTGATTTCAACGAGGTTCAGCACCTTCAGGTCAGCCGCAAGGGCCCGGCCGATTTCGTGTCGATGGCCGATCAGCGCGCCGAACAGACGATCTACGAGGAACTGTCCAAGGCGCGCCCCGACTGGGGTTTCCTGATGGAAGAGCGCGGCGAGATCGCCGGTGATCCGTCCAAGCCGCGTTTCATCGTCGATCCGCTCGATGGCACCACCAATTTCCTCCACGGTATCCCGCACTTCTCGATCTCGATCGCGGTCGAGGAGCCGATGGTGAACGGCAAGCGCGAGATCACCTCGGGCGTGGTCTATCAGCCGCTCACCGATGAGAGCTTCTGGGCCGAGAAGGGCAGGGGGGCCTGGGTGCAGGAGCAGCGCCTGCGCGTTTCGGCACGCCGGGATCTCTCCGAGTCGGTGATCGCCACCGGCATCCCGTTCCTCGGCCACGGCGATTTCGCGCAGTGGAGCCGCATCTTCGGCGCGGTCGCGCCGGAAGTGGCTGGCATCCGGCGGCTCGGTTCCGCCGCGCTCGATCTCGCCTGGGTGGCGGCGGGGCGGTTCGATGGCTTCTGGGAATCGAGCCTGAAGCCGTGGGACGTCGCCGCGGGCATGCTGCTCGTCAAGGAAGCGGGCGGGTTCGTCACCGATTTCCGCGGCGGTGACAAGATGATGGAGCGCAACGAATTTCTCGCGGCGAACGATGCGCTCCAGTCGCGTCTCCACAAGCTGATCGCCAGCGCCCTGCGCTGATCGCGCCGCGGCGGCGGCGATTACTATAAATTGTTAACGCGCACAGCCGTTTAGCGGTGTATGGGGGCGTGTCGATGGGCCGTGCCGGGTATGCGTTGGTTGTTGCGATTCATTCTCACCGCCCCATGCCCTTGCCCGGCTGAAACCATCGTCCTAAAGCCCCGGTCATCCACTTCGCACCTGCGAGAAGCCCATTGTTCGATCCGCTGCAATATCTGCCGATCCTGCTGTTCCTCGGCGTGGCGCTGGCGCTTTCCACCGCCTTCGTCGTCCTGCCGATCATCGTCGGCCGGCTGACGGGAGCGCACAAGCCCAGCCCCGAAAAACTCAGCGAATATGAATGCGGTTTCCCCGCGTTCGAAGATCCGCGCAGTCAGTTCGACGTGCGCTTCTATCTGGTCGCCATCCTGTTCATCGTCTTCGATCTGGAAGCGGCCTTCATCTATCCGTGGGCGGTAAGCGTCTTCAAATTCGGCGGCTGGGCGAGCTGGACGGCGTGGATCGCGATGATGGTGTTCATCGGCGAACTGGCGCTCGGCCTCGTCTATGCCTGGAAGAAGGGAGCTCTCGAATGGGAGTAGAACTCACCCGTCCCGCGAGCGGCGACGTATTGCTGCCGCCCGACCAGAGCTTTTTCGACGGGCTCAACGGCGAACTGACCGATAAGGGCTTCCTCGTCACCTCGACCGAGGAGCTGTTCCAGTGGGCGCGCACCGGCTCGTTGTGGTGGATGACCTTTGGTCTGGCATGCTGCGCGGTCGAGATGATCCACGTCAACATGCCGCGCTATGATCTCGAGCGGTTCGGTGCCGCGCCGCGCGCATCGCCGCGCCAGTCGGACGTGATGATCGTCGCGGGTACGCTCTGCAACAAGATGGCCCCCGCGCTGCGCCGCGTCTACGATCAGATGAGCGAGCCAAAGTACGTCATCTCGATGGGCTCGTGCGCCAATGGCGGCGGCTATTACCATTACAGCTATTCGGTGGTGCGCGGTTGCGACCGGGTCGTTCCGGTCGATATCTACGTGCCGGGATGCCCGCCGACCGCAGAGGCGTTGCTCTACGGCATCATGCAATTGCAGCGGAAGATTCGCCGCTCGGGAACGGTGGAACGGTGAGGGCGCCCGCACCAGCCTATGCCGTCAACGACGGCGTGATCGACGCGGCGACCGCGGCGCTCGGCGGCAAGCTCGATCTCGCGACCGAACTGGTCGGCGAGGTCGCATTGCATGTCGTTCGCGACAGCCTGGTCGAAACGATGATCGCGCTGCGCGACACGCCCGGCCTCGAATATCAGCAGTTGATGGAAATCGCGGGCGTCGATTATCCCGATCGCGGGGTCGAGCGCTTCGAGGTTGTCTATTGCCTGCTCTCGCTGACGCGCAACCACCGCATCCGCGTGCATGTCCGCACCGATGATGCGCTGCCTGTGCCCTCGGTCACGGGAATCTGGCCGGTCGCCGGCTGGCTCGAACGCGAAGTCTACGACATGTATGGCGTGCTGTTCTCGGGCAACCCCGATCTGCGCCGCATCCTGACCGATTACGGCTTTCGCGGCCATCCGCAGCGCAAGGACTTCCCGCTCACGGGATATGTCGAGTTGCGCTATTCGGAAGAAGCGAAGCGCGTCGTGTACGAGCCGGTCCAGCTTGCGCAGGATTTCCGCAATTTCGACTTTATGAGCCCGTGGGAAGGGGCGGAATATATCCTCCCCGGCGACGAGAAGGCCAAGCTGCCCGAGGAAAAGGGCGCGCCCACGCCGCTCAAGGCCGACGAGATCCAGAAGGCGGACGCGGCACAATCCGCCAAGGCCGCGCCGACCGAGGTCAAGACCACCGAGACTCCGGCGCAGACTGGCGCGGGCAAGGCCGAGCCTGACGCGACACCGAAGCCGCAGAACCCGGACGTGGTCCCGACGCCCGGCAAGGGGCAGAACCTATGAGCGACTATCTCGAAAAGCTGGAGGGCGTCACCGACGCTGCCGATCCCACGCTCGGCGATATCGACATCCAGAATTACACGATCAACTTCGGCCCGCAGCATCCGGCCGCGCACGGCGTGTTGCGTCTGGTGCTGGAACTCGATGGCGAAATCATCGAGCGCGTCGATCCGCACATCGGCCTGCTCCATCGCGGCACCGAGAAGCTGATCGAATACAAGACCTACATGCAGGCGCTGCCGTATTTCGACCGGCTCGATTACTGCTCGCCGCTGTGCATGGAGCACAGCTATGTGCTCGCGGTCGAGAAGCTGCTCGATCTCGAAGTGCCGATCCGCGCGCAATATCTCCGCGTGTTCTTCGCCGAGCTGACGCGCATTTCGAACCACATGCTCAACCTCGGCTCGCACGTCATGGACGTCGGCGCGATGACGCCGAACCTGTGGCTGTTCGAAATCCGCGAGGATTGCCTCAACTTCTTCGAGCGCGCTTCGGGCGCGCGCATGCACTCGGCCTATTTCCGGCCGGGCGGCGTGCATCAGGATGTGCCGCTCAAGCTGCTCGCCGACATCGGCGAATGGCTCGATACGCGGCTGCCGCGTCTGTTCGAGGATGCAATCAGCCTCGTCGCCGACAACCGCATCTTCAAGCAGCGCAACGTCGATATCGCGACGGTGAGCCGCGACGACGCGATCAAATGGGGCTTCTCCGGTCCGATGATCCGCGGTTCGGGCATCGCCTGGGATCTGCGCAAATCGCAGCCCTACGATGCCTATGCCAAGATGGACTTCGACGTGCCGGTCGGCACGCGCGGTGACTGCTACGATCGCTTCATGGTGCGCGTCGAGGAAGTCCGCCAGTCGGCGCGGATCATGCGCCAGTGCCTGAGCGAAATGCCCGAGGGGCCGATCGCCAGCCTCGACCGCAAGGTGGTGCCGCCCAAGCGCGGCGAGATGAAGCGCTCGATGGAAGCGCTGATCCACCACTTCAAGCTGTATACCGAGGGCTTCCACGTGCCTGCTGGTGACGTGTACGTCGGCACCGAAAGCCCCAAGGGCGAGTTCGGCGTGTATCTGGTGTCGGACGGGACCAACAAGCCATATCGCTGCAAGATCCGCCCGACCGCCTTCTCGCATCTCCAGGCAGCGGATTTCATGTCGAAGGGCCACATGCTCGCCGACACCACCGCCATCCTCGGCGCGATGGACATCGTGTTCGGCGAGTGCGACCGGTGAGCGGCGCGGTCTTCCCGATGTGGGTATTCGTCGCCGTCGCGGCGGCGATCGCGGTCGCCGCGTTCGCGGTCGCGCAGCTTCAGCCGGGTGCCGGCATGATCGTCGCCGTCCTGGGTTCGACGCTGTGGGTCGCCTATGTCGCGCAGCGCGGCGCTCGGATGCGGGTGCGCCATGACTGACGCCCGGCTTGAGACCACCCATCGCATGATCGCGCTCTACAACGCGCAGGATGCGGACGGCTATGTCGAGTACATGACCGACACGGCCTGCGAGGCGACCTATCGTGGCGCGGTCGTGCGCGAGGGCAAGGAAGGCGTTCGCTCGGGCTTGAAGGCGATGTTCGCGCAATTCCCGGAGAATCGCGCCGAAATCCTCACATCCTACGTCCTCGGCGAAACGGTCGTGCTGCACGAAGACGTGTCGCGCGCGCCCGGTGGCGAGACGTTCGAAGTCATGTCCATCTATTCGTTCGTCGGCGACAAGGTCGACCGCGTGGAGTTCATCCGGTAATGGCCGACGCCCCAAAAATCCCCGACGAGGCAGAGACCCGCGCGCGCTGGGGCGCGTTCGCGTGGACGCCCGAAAATCAGGCCAAGGCCGACGAGATCCTGGCCCGCTACCCCAAGGGGCGCGAGCAGTCGGCGTCGATCCCGTTCCTCGATCTGGCGCAGCGCCAGGTCGGTGCCGATACCAACACGCAAGGCTGGCTGCCGGTGCCGGTGATCGAATATGTCGCGCGCCAGATCGGTGTGCCGTACATGCGCGTGTTCGAGGTCGCGACCTTCTACACGATGTTCAACCTGGCGCCCGTCGGCAAATATCACGTTCAGGTCTGCGGCACGACGCCGTGCCTGCTCGCTGGCTCGGACGATGTGCTTGCCGCGTGCAAGAACAAGGGCTTGTCGAAGGGGCATACGACCCCGGACGGCCTGTTCACGCTGACCGAGGTCGAGTGTCTCGGCGCGTGCGCCAATGCGCCGATGGTTCAGGTCAACGACGATAATTTCGAAGATCTCGACTATGACAAGACCACCGCGCTGCTCGAAGCGCTGGCGGCGGACACGCCGGTGACGCCCGGCTCGCAGACCGGCCGCCGCGATAGCTGCCCTGCCGGCGGCCCGACCAGCCTCGTGGCGATGGTCGACGAAAATCACGATTACCGCGCGGAGTGGGCGTCGTGAACAAGAACGCCATCGTCACCATCCTCGCGATCATCGGCGGTATCGTCGTGCTCGGCTGGCTGCTCAAGCTGACCTTTTCGCTGCTCGGCCCGATCATCGTGATCGGCCTTGGGGTGGTCATCTATCTCGCGCTTTCGAAGAACAAGGGGGGGCGGCTCTGATGCTCGCCGACAAGGACCGGATCTTCACCAACGTCTACGGTTTCCAGCCGTGGAACCTCGACGCCGCGATGATGCGCGGCGACTGGGACAATACCAAGGATCTGATGGCGCTCGGCCAGGACGCGATCATCGACGTCATCAAGGCGTCGGGCTTGCGCGGTCGCGGCGGGGCGGGCTTCCCGACCGGCATGAAGTGGAGCTTCATGCCCAAGGAATCGAAGGATGGCCGCCCGAGCTTCCTCGTCATCAACGCCGACGAATCCGAGCCGGGTTCGTGCAAGGATCGCGAGATCATCCGCCATGATCCGCACAAGCTGATCGAAGGCGCGCTGATCGCGGGCTACGCGATGCGCGCGCGCGCCGCCTACATCTACATTCGCGGTGAGTATATCCGCGAGGCCGAAGTGCTGTTCGCTGCGGTCGCCGAAGCCTATGACAAGGGCCTGATCGGCAAGAACGCCAGCGGCTCGGGCTATGATTTCGACGTGTTCGTCCATCGCGGCGCCGGCGCATACATCTGCGGCGAAGAGACCGCGATGCTCGAAAGCCTCGAAGGCAAGAAGGGCCAGCCGCGCCTCAAGCCGCCGTTCCCGGCCGGCGCTGGCCTCTACGGCTGCCCGACCACGGTCAACAACGTCGAATCGATCGCGGTCGCACCGACGATCCTGCGGCGTGGCGCGGCGTGGTTCTCGAGCTTCGGCGCAGAGGGCAACAAGGGCACCAAGCTGTTCCAGATCAGCGGGCATGTGAACAAGCCCTGCGTGGTCGAGGAAGCGATGAGCATCCCGTTCCGCCAGCTCATCGAGGAGCATTGCGGCGGCATTCGCGGCGGGTGGGACAATCTGCTCGCGGTGATTCCGGGCGGGTCGTCGGTGCCGCTGGTGCCGGCAGCCGAGATCATGGATTGCCCGATGGACTTCGACGGGCTGAAGAAGGTCGGTTCCGGCCTCGGCACCGCCGCGATCATCGTCATGGACAAGTCGACCGACATCGTCCGCGCGATCAGCCGCCTCTCGTATTTCTACAAGCACGAGAGCTGCGGCCAGTGTACGCCGTGCCGCGAAGGCACCGGCTGGATGTGGCGCGTGATGGAGCGGATGCGCACCGGCGACGCCGACATTTCCGAGATCGACACGCTGTACCAGGTCACCAAGCAGGTCGAGGGCCACACGATCTGCGCGCTCGGTGACGCCGCCGCATGGCCGATCCAGGGCCTCATCAAGCATTTCCGCCCCGAGATGGAGCGTCGCATCATCGCCAAGAATGGCGGCGGTGACGCGCCGATGATGGAAGCTGCCGAATAATGCCGATAGTCAAAGTCGATGGCGTCGAAGTCGAGGTGCCGCAGGGCGCGACCGTGCTTCAGGCGTGCGAGCTCGCGGGCAAGGAAATCCCGCGCTTCTGTTATCACGAGCGGCTGAGCATCGCCGGCAATTGCCGGATGTGTCTGGTCGAAGTGAAGCCGGGGCCGCCCAAGCCGCAGGCGTCGTGCGCGCTGCCGGCCGCCGACAAGCAGGAGATCTTCACCAACAGCCCGATGGTGAAGGCCGCGCGCGAAGGCGTGATGGAATTCCTGCTCATCAACCACCCGCTCGATTGCCCGATCTGCGATCAGGGTGGCGAGTGCGATCTGCAGGACCAGTCGGTCGCCTATGGCCGGGGCGCGTCGCGCTATGACGAGAACAAGCGCGCCGTCACCGAGAAGTACATGGGGCCGATCGTCAAGACGGTGATGACGCGCTGCATCCAGTGCACGCGCTGCATCCGCTTTGCCGAGGAAGTCGCGGGCGTCGAAGAGATCGGCGCGATCTATCGCGGCGAGAACATGCAGATCACCTCGTATCTCGAACATGCCGTGTCGAGCGAGCTGTCGGGCAACGTCGTCGATCTGTGTCCGGTCGGCGCGCTCACCTCGAAGCCTTATGCGTTCGAGGCGCGCCCGTGGGAGCTGCGCAAGACGCTGACGATCGACGTGATGGACGCGGTCGGCACCAACATCCGGCTCGATTCGCGCGGACGGCAGGTGCTGCGCGCGCTTCCCGTCATCAACGAGGACGTCAACGAGGAATGGGCCTCTGACAAGACCCGCCACGCGGTCGATGGTCTGGTGCGGCGCCGGCTTGATCGGCCGTATGTGCGCAAGGACGGCAAGCTCGTCGCGGCAAGCTGGGACGAGGCGTTCGCGGCGATCAAGGCGGTCGATGCGGGCAGCAGCGTCGCCGCGATCCACGGCGATCTGCTCGATTGCGAGACGCTCTACGCCGCCAAGGCGCTGCTCGCGTCGATGGGGTCGAGCCTGCTCGAAGGCCGCCAGACCGGCATGGATTACGATACGTCGAGCCTCGCCGCGGTCAATTTCAACACCACGATCGCGGGCACCGAGACCGCCGACGCGATCCTGCTGGTCGGCACCAATCTGCGCTGGGAAGCGCCGCTGGTGAACACGCGAATCCGCAAGGCGATCAAGAAGGGTGCCAAGGTCTTCGCGATCGGCCCGGAACTCGACCTGACCTATAAGGCGACCTGGCTCGGCAACGATCTGTCGTTGCTCGGCAAATTGCCCGAAGAAGTGGCGCAGGCGTTCGACGCGGCAAAGCGGCCGATGGTGATCGTCGGCGGTGCGGCGCTGAAGGGTGGCCACGGCGCGACGCTCGCGCTGGCGAAGACGCTCAACCTCGTTCGCGAGGGCTGGAACGGCTATAACGTTCTGCATTTCTCGGCCGCGCGGAACGGCGGGCTGATGCTCGGCTTCGCGCAGAAGGGCGGCATCGCCGATGTCGCGGCGGCGAACCCCAAGCTCGCGTTCTTCCTGGGTGCCGACGAAGTCGATTTCTCGAAGTTCGCCGGCAGCTTCAAGGTCTATATCGGCCATCACGGCGACAAGGGTGCGGCCGCTGCCGATGTCGTGCTGCCGGGTGCGAGCTATGCCGAGAAGTCGGGCACCTACGTCAACCTCGAAGGGCGTGTTCAGCGCGGCGAGCGGGCGGTGTTCCCGCCCGGCGATGCGCGCGAGGATTGGACGATCCTGCGCGCGCTGTCGGCGGTGCTCGGCCACACGCTGCCGTTCGACTCGATCGAGGAACTGCGCGCGGCGATGGGTGTCGATACGCCCGATCTCGCGACGCTCGGCCTCAAGACCTTCGCGTGGAACCCGCCGTCGCTCGACGCGGCCGGGCAGGGCGAAATCGCCTATCCGATCAAGGACTTCTATTTGACCAACGCGATCTGCCGGGCCAGCCCGACGATGCAGCGCTGCTCGGCTGAAATCCTCCACGGCCAGGATTTCGCGGAGGCGGCGGAATGACCTCGTTCTTCACCTATCGATTCGGAATGCCGTTCGGCTGGGCGTGGTTCGTCGCCACGCTGATCGACATCCTCCTCATCGCGCTGCCGTTGATGTTGGCGGTCGCGATGATCATTTACGTCGATCGCAAGATCTGGGCGTCGATGGCGCTGCGGCGCGGTCCGAACGTGGTCGGCCCATTCGGGCTGCTGCAGTCGTTCGCGGACGGCCTCAAGGTCTTCCTGCAAGAGACGATCATCCCGATCGCGGCGAACAAGACGCTGTTCCTGCTCGCGCCGATCATCACCTTCACCGTCGCGCTGATCGTGTGGGCGGTGGTGCCGTTCGCCAAGGATGCATCGGTCGCCAATATCAACGTGGGGCTGCTCTACGTGCTCGCGGCGTCGTCGCTGGGCGTGTACGGCATCATCCTGGCGGGCTGGTCTTCGAACTCGAAATATCCGTTCTATTCGGCGATCCGCGCTGCCGCGCAGATGGTCAGCTACGAAGTCGCGATCGGGTTCGTGCTGATTTCGGTGGTGCTCTATTCGGGCAGCTTCAATCTCGGCGCGATCGTCGAGAACCAGAAGGGCTATTACGGCTTCCTCAACGGGCATTGGTGCAACCCGCTGCTGTTCCCGATGGCGGTGGTGTTCTTCATCTCGTCGCTGGCTGAAACGCAACGCGCGCCGTTCGATCTGACCGAGGCGGAGAGCGAACTCGTCGCCGGCTACCAGACCGAATATTCGTCGATGAGCTTCGCGCTGTTCTGGCTGGGTGAATACGCCAACGTCATCCTGATGTGCGCGCTCAACGCGACGTTGTTCTGGGGCGGCTATCTGCCGCCGTTCGACTGGGCGCCGCTTTACTATGTGCCGGGCATTCTCTGGCTGTTCCTCAAGATGGCGGCGTTCTTCTTCCTGTTCAGTTGGGTGAAGGCGACCGTCCCGCGCTATCGCTACGACCAGCTTATGCGGCTGGGCTGGAAAATCTTCCTGCCGATGTCGCTGATCTTCGTTTTCCTCGTGTCGGGCTATCTGATGCTCGTGCGGGTTGGAGTACCGGCATGAGCATCGGCCATTTCATCAAGTCCTACACGCTCTGGGAGTTCGTGAAGGCACACGCGCTGACCCTGAAGTATTTCTTCAAGGCCAAGGCGACGATCAACTATCCGTTCGAGAAGAACCCGCTCAGCCCGCGCTTTCGTGGCGAGCATGCGCTGCGTCGCTATCCGAGCGGCGAGGAGCGCTGCATCGCGTGCAAATTGTGCGAGGCGATCTGCCCCGCGCAGGCGATCACGATCGAAGCGGAACCGCGCGACGATGGCTCGCGCCGCACGACGCGTTACGACATCGACATGACCAAGTGCATCTACTGCGGCTTTTGCCAGGAAGCGTGCCCGGTCGATGCGATCGTCGAAGGCCCGAACTTCGAATTCGCGACCGAGACGCGCGAGGAGCTGATCTACGACAAGGATAAGCTGCTCGATAACGGTGACCGTTGGGAGAGCGCGATTGCGGCGAACCTTGCCGCCGACGCGCCGTACCGGTAATGCGCGGCCACATCGATTCCATGCCGTCAGCGCGCGCGCTGCCATCGCCAACGGGCGAGGCGACGGTCCTTTCACAGTCCCAGGCGAACGGGGGTTCGAAGTAACATCGTGATCCAGGCCTTCGCCTTCTATCTCTTCGCGATCATCGTGATCGCGTCAGCCGTGCTGACGATCACCGCGCGCAACCCGGTCCATGCCGTGTTGTGGCTGATCCTCGCCTTCTTCAACGCCGCCGGGCTGATGGTGCTGGTCGGTGCCGAGTTCATCGCGATGCTGCTCGTCATCGTCTATGTCGGCGCGGTCGCGGTGCTCTTCCTGTTCGTCGTGATGATGCTCAACATCGATTTCGCCGAGTTGCGCGCCGGCTTCGTCCGCTACGCGCTGATCGGGCTGGCCTTCGCGGTCGCGCTCGCCGCCGAGATCATGATCGCGTTCGGCGCCTGGAGCGCGGGCACGATCGAACTCGGCCGCCGCGCCGCACCGACGCCGGACGCGGTGCCGAACATCGAGGCGATCGGGCTGCTGCTCTACTCGCGCTATCTGTTCGTGTTCGAAGGCGCCGGTCTGGTGCTGCTCGTCGCGATGATCGGCGCGATCGTGCTGACGCACCGGGAGCGCAGCGGGGTCCGCCCGCAGAACATCAGCCGCCAGGTCAAGCGCCGTCCGCAGGACGCGACGCGCAACACCCGGCCGACCGTCGGACAGGGAATCGAACTGTGATCGGCCTCACGCATTATCTCGTCGTCGCGGCGATCCTGTTCGCGCTCGGCGTGCTCGGGCTCATCGCCAACCGCAAGAACCTCATCGTCATGCTGATGGCGATCGAGCTGATCCTGCTCGCGGTGAACCTCAATCTCGTCGCCTTCTCGGCATACCTGCACGATCTCGTCGGCCAGATCTTCGCGATGTTCGTGCTGACCGTGGCGGCGGGCGAGGCGGCGATCGGACTTGCCATTCTCGTGATCTACTTCCGCGGCCGGGGCACGATCGCGGTCGACGACGTCAACCGGATGAAGGGGTAATACCGGCGTGACTTCGATCCTCTTCATCGTGTTCCTGCCGCTCGCGGCAGCGATCCTCGCCGGCTTCTCGAACAAGTCGTTCGGCAGCGCCTTTCCCAAGGCGGTGACCACCGGCGCTTTGTTCATCGCCTGCCTGCTCTCCTGGCCGGTGTTCATCCATTACCTCGGCGGCGGCGAGAAGACCGTCACGCCGGTGCTCAACTTCATCCAGTCGGGCACCATGCATGTGTCATGGTCGCTGCGTGTCGATGCGTTGACCGCAGTGATGCTGGTGGTGGTGACGAGCGTCTCGGCGCTCGTTCACCTCTATAGCTGGGGCTATATGTCGGATGATCCCGACCAGCCGCGCTTCTTCGCCTATCTGTCGCTGTTCACTTTCGCGATGCTGATGCTGGTGACGGCGGACAACCTCGTTCAGATGTTCTTCGGCTGGGAAGGCGTTGGTCTGGCGTCGTACCTGCTGATCGGCTTCTGGTTCCGCAAGCCCACCGCCAATGCCGCCGCGATCAAGGCGTTCGTCGTCAACCGCGTCGGCGATCTCGGCTTCATGCTCGGCATCTTCGGCACCTTCCTCGTCTTCAAGACGGTATCGATCGACGAAATCCTGACGGCGGCACCGCATATGGCGGGTTCGACGATCGGCTTCTTCGGTGGCCGTTTCGATACGATGACCGTGCTATGCCTGCTGCTGTTCGTCGGCGCGTGCGGCAAGTCGGCGCAGCTCGGCCTGCACACCTGGTTGCCCGACGCGATGGAAGGCCCGACCCCGGTGTCGGCGCTGATCCACGCTGCGACGATGGTCACGGCGGGCGTGTTCATGGTGTGTCGCCTGTCGCCGATGTTCGAAGCCTCGCCGGTCGCGATGCACGTCGTGATGACGATCGGCGCCGCGACCTGCTTGTTCGCCGCGACCTGCGGCCTCGTGCAGACCGACATCAAGCGCGTGATCGCCTATTCGACCTGTTCGCAGCTCGGCTATATGTTCTTCGCGGCGGGCTGCGGCGCGTATGGCGCGGCGATGTTCCACCTGTTCACGCATGCCTTCTTCAAGGCGCTGCTGTTCCTCGGTGCCGGCTCGGTGATCCACGCGATGCACCACGAGCAGGACATGCGCTATTACGGTGGCCTGCGCAAAAGCATCCCGATCACCTTCTGGGGCATGATGGCGGGTACGCTCGCGATCACCGGCGTTGGCATTCCCGGGATCTTTGGCCTGCCGCAGATCGGTTTCGCTGGCTTCCACTCGAAGGACGCGATCATTGAAGTGGCGTTCGCCGCCGGCCAGACGGGGACGTGGTTCGTCGGAGTGTTCGTTGCACTGCTGACCAGCTTCTATTCGTGGCGCCTGATGTTCCTCACCTTCTGGGGCAAGCCGCGCTGGGCGCAGTCCGAGCATATTCAGCATGCGATTCATGACGCGCACGGCCACGGCCATGACGATCATGCCCACGGTCATGATGATCACGGCACGCGGGCCGCGCACGCCCATCATGGCGAAAACGCGGAGGAAGGGCAGGGCGCGACGCCTGACGCCCATGCGGCGGGCGCGCACGACCTGCCCGCCGGCACCGGTGGCTATCACCCGCACGAAAGTCCGTTGCCGATCCTCATCCCGCTGATCGTGCTGTCGATCGGCGCTGTGCTCGCGGGCTACGTCTTCCACGGCTTCTTCATCGAGCCGGCGTCCGGCGAGAGCTATTGGCGCGGCAGCATCGCCTTCAACGAGCACCTGATGCACGCGATGCACGGCGTTCCGGTGTGGGTGAAGCTGTCGGCGTCGGTCGCGATGCTGCTCGGCCTGTTCAGCGCCTGGTACGCCTATCTCGCCAAGCCGGAGCTGCCGGCGCAGATGGCGAAGCAGTTCAGCGTGCTGTACGACTTCCTGCTCCACAAATGGTATTTCGACGAGTTGTACGACCTGATCTTCGTCAAGCCCGCTTTCGCGATCGGCCGGTTCTTCTGGCACCGCGGCGACGAGAAGACGATAAATCGGTTCGGACCCGACGGTTCCGCGTGGCTGGTCTCGCTGGGTAGCCGAGTGGCTGGCCGCCTGCAGACCGGATATCTCTACACCTATGCGTTCGTCATGCTTATCGGGCTGACCGCAGCGATGACCTGGGCGATCACACGATGAGCGGTTTCCCCATTCTCTCCCTAATGCTCGCGATCCCGACGGTCGCGGCGATCGGGTGCCTGTTCCTCAGCCCCTCGGGCGCGCGGTGGCTGGCGCTGATCGCGACCTTGGTCGATTTCGTGCTCGGCGTCGCGCTATGGGCGAACTTCGATATCGGCGGCGCGCAGTGGCAGTTCGTCGAGAACGCCGGCAGCGTCGGTGTGTTCGACTGGAAGCTCGGCATCGACGGGTTCGCGCTGATGCTCATCATGCTTAGCGTGTTCCTGATGCCGATCTGCATCGGCGCGAGTTGGGTCGCGATTCAGAAGCGCGTGCAGGAATATATGGCCTGCTTCCTGATCACCGAAGTGCTGATGATCGGGACGTTCGCGGCGCAGGATCTGCTGCTGTTTTACATCTTCTTCGAAGCCGGCCTGATCCCGATGTACCTCATCATCGGCATCTGGGGGGGCGCGAACCGCATCTACGCGTCGTACAAATTCTTCCTATATACGCTGCTCGGCTCGCTGCTGATGCTCGTCGCGATGCTGTGGATGATCCACTACACCGGCACCACCGATATCCCGACCCTGCTCAAGACCGATTTCCCGCGTCAGGTGCAGACGTGGCTATGGCTGGCCTTCTTCGCCTCGTTCGCAGTGAAGATGCCGATGTGGCCGGTCCACACCTGGTTGCCCGACGCGCACGTGCAGGCGCCGACCGCCGGCTCGGTGATCCTGGCGGGCGTGCTGCTCAAGCTCGGCGGCTACGGCTTCCTGCGCTTCTCGGTGCCGATGTTCCCCGAGGCGTCGTCGCAACTGACGTGGCTGATCCTCGCGCTGTCGGCGATCGCGGTGGTGTACACGTCGCTGGTCGCGCTGGTTCAGTCCGACATGAAGAAGCTGATCGCCTATTCGTCGGTCGCGCACATGGCGATCGTCACGATCGGTCTGTTTGCCTTCAATCAGCAGGGCATCGAAGGCGCGATGGTGATGATGCTCAGCCACGGCCTCGTCTCGGGCGCGCTGTTCCTGTGCGTCGGCGTGATCTACGACCGGCTCCATACCCGTGAGATCGATCGCTATGGTGGCCTCGCGATCAACATGCCGCGCTACGCGTTGCTGTTCCTGTTCTTCACGATGGCCTCGATCGGCCTGCCGGGTACGAGCGGCTTCGTCGCCGAATTCCTCAGCCTGCTCGGTACCTATCAGGTCTCAACCGTGGCGACGGCGGTCTGCACGACCGGCATCATTCTCGGCGCCGCTTATATGCTTTACCTCTATCGTCGTGTCGTGTTCGGCGATCTGACCAAGGATGACGTGCGGGTGATGCCCGATCTTAGCCTGCGTGAAATCGCGCTGCTCGCGCCGGTCGCGGCGGTGGTGTTGTGGATGGGTGTGTATCCCGAGAGCTTCCTCGCGCCGATGCGCGGCGATGTCGCGACGCTCGTCGCGCGCGTCGACCGCGCCAGGCCGGCTGGTGACTCGTTGCCCACGGCGGGGCACGCGGTCGTACCCGCTGCCCATGGGGAGGCACGGCCATGACCGACTCGCTGATGATGGTCCTCCCGGAGGAGATCCTCTCGATCGGATCGATCGTGCTGATGCTGTTCGCCGCCTGGGGCGGGCAGGCCTCGACGCGGATGATCTCCTGGGTCGCGGTGGCGGTGCTGGCTGGCGCGACGATCGCGCTGCTCGGGCCGGCATCGAGCGGGGGTGTCGCCTTCGACGGCCTGTTCCGCGCCGATGGCTTCGCGGCTTTCTCCAAGGTGCTGATCTACGGCGCGACCGCGGTGTCGATCCTGCTCGCGCCGCGCTTCTTCCGCCAGACCAGTGGCGACGATCTCCGCCCCGAATATCCGGTGCTGTTGCTGCTTTCGGCGTGCGGCATGGGGATGATGGTTTCGGCGGGCGATCTGCTGGTGCTGTATGTCGGTCTCGAACTGCAGAGCCTCGCGGCTTATGTGCTCGCGAGTTTCATGCGCCGCGATACGCGCTCGGCCGAGGCGGGCCTCAAGTATTTCGTGCTCGGCGCGCTGGCGAGCGGCATCCTGCTCTACGGCATCAGCCTGGTGTACGGCTTCAGCGGCTCGACGCTGTTCCCGCAGATCGCCACCGCGTATGGCGCGGGCCATTCGCTCGGCCTCACCTTCGGGCTGGTGTTCGTGTTCGCGGGACTGGCTTTCAAGATCAGCGCGGTGCCGTTCCACATGTGGACGCCCGACGTGTACGAAGGCGCGCCAACACCGGTGACCGCGTTCTTCGCTTCGGCCCCAAAGGTCGCGGCAATGGGCCTCGCGGTTCGCGTCGCGGTCGAGGCGATGGGGCCGGCGGTTGATCAGTGGCGCCAGATCGTGATCTTCGCGAGCCTCGCCTCGATCATCTTCGGTGCGGTCGCGGCGATCGGGCAAACCAACGTCAAGCGGCTGCTTGCCTATTCGTCGATCAACAACGTGGGCTTCGTACTGGTCGGTCTCGCCGCCGGTACGCAGCAAGGCGTCGCGGCGGTGCTGTTCTATCTGACCGTCTATGTCGTGATGACACTCGGCAGCTTCCTGGTCGTGCTCCAGATGCGCGATGCCGATGGTCAGCCGGTCGAGACGCTCGCCAGCCTGTCGGGCATGTCGCGCACGCGCCCGGGTCTGGCGCTGGCGATGGCGATCTTCATGTTCAGCCTCGCCGGCATCCCGCCGCTGCTCGGCTTCAACGCCAAGCTGGCGGTGTTCAACGCGGCGATGGCGGCCGGTCTGTATCCGCTCGCGGTGGTCGGCTTCGTCGCCTCGGTGATCGGCGCGTATTATTATCTTCGTGTCGTCAAGGTGATGTACTTCGACGAGCCGGTCGGTGATGGCTTCCCGAAAAGTGGCGATATCGTCGAGGGCGGGCTGATTACCGTCGCGGCGGTGTTCGTATCGCCGCTCGGCTGGCTGGTGCTCGCGCCGCTTGGCCTAGCGACCATGGCGGCGGCCGGGTCGCTGTTCTGAGCGCTTGGAACATAAGGGGTGCGGAACGATGATCCGCACCCTCGCCGAGACCGGCTCGACCAATGCCGACATGCTCGATCTCGCCCGCAGCGGCGCGTCCGAAGGATTGTGGTTGCGTGCCGAACGCCAGACGGGCGGGCGCGGCCGGCAGGGCCGGACGTGGGTGTCGCCGCCCGGCAATCTCTACACCAGCACGCTCGTCCGGCTGCGCCCGACCGACCCCGAGGCCGCCTCGCTCGCGCTGGTCGCGGCGGTGGCGCTTGAAGAGGCGGTACGCGCGCATCTCGCCGCCGCTGCGGTGCCTACGCTCAAATGGCCCAACGACCTGCTGCTGGACGGCGCCAAGCTCTCCGGCATTCTGCTTGAACGCGCCGCCGATGCGGTGGTGATCGGCATCGGCGTCAACCTCGCACAGCATCCGCACGATCTCGACCGCGCCACCACCAGCCTCGCCGCGCACGGTGCGATCGTCGATCCAGCGACCTTCCAGGAGACGCTCGCCGACGCGTTCGCGCGCTGGCTCGGCGTGTGGCGCGGGCAGGGGCTCGCGCCGGTCCGCACCCGCTGGCTGGAGCGCGCGCACCCGCCCGGCACACCGCTCACCGCGCGCCTGCCCGACGGCAGCGCGATCGACGGGCTGTTCGATGGTCTCGACATCGGCGGTGCGCTCGTCTTGCGCTTGGCGGACGGCGGGCGGCGTGTCATTCATGCCGCCGATATAGTCCTGCTGTGACTGCGCTCTGACGCGGCCACGGCACGGGAGGGGATACACATGCAACTCGCGATCGACGCCGGCAACACCAACGTCGTCTTTGCCCTGCTCGATGAAGGCAAGATCCGCGCGCGCTGGCGCATCGCCACCGATGCGCGCCGCACCGCCGATGAATATGCGGTTTGGCTCAGCCAGTTGCTCGCGCTGGAAGGCTATGACCGCAAGGCGGTGACCGGCGTCATCATCGCGACGGTGGTGCCGCGCGCGCTCCACAACCTCCAGACGTTGTCGCGCAAATATTTCAACTTCGAACCGCTCATCGCGGGGCAGGGCAAGGCCGAATGGGGCATCGCGCTGGATGTCGAGGAACCGCAGTCGGTCGGCGCCGATCGCGCGGTCAACGTCATCGCCGGCCATGCGCTCCACGGCGGCGATCTCATCCTTATCGATTTCGGCACCGCCACCACCTTCGACGTCGCCGATTACAACGGCGCGTATAAGGGCGGCATCATCGCTCCGGGCATCAACCTGTCGCTCGACGCGCTCGTCACCGCCGCCGCCAAGCTGCCGCGCATCGCGATCGAGGCACCAGCATCGGCCAGCGTGATCGGCCGCGACACGGTCAGCCAGATGCACATCGGCATCTATTGGGGCTATATCGCGATGATCGAAGGGCTGGTCGCGCGCATGAAGGTCGAGATCGGCCGCCCCGTAAAAGTGATCGCGACCGGCGGTCTCGCCACCCTGTTCGAACAGAATACCAGTGTTTTCGACGCGATCGAGCCCGATCTCACCATTCAGGGGCTGGCGATGCTGTGGGATCGCGCCCATATGACACAGTGAAGCATGTCGGCCTCACGCCGATAGCGCGCTATGTCATTCTGACTCTCGTCAGACTCCATCGCCCACAGGCTGCTGCCCAGCGCCCGGTGCGACGGAATGCCGATTCCCGGCGGTGACCCCGAAATTCCCCGGCCAAAAGCCGTAACGCCCCGGCCACGTGCCGTTATTTGAAAGAACAGAAACTTAGTGACTACCCCAAAGAACGAACTGCTTTTCGTCGCGCTCGGCGGATCTGGTGAAATCGGCATGAACGTCAATTTGTACGGATGCCAGGGCAAATGGCTGATGGTCGATTGCGGCATCACCTTTGCCGATCCCAATTATCCCGGCATCGAGCTGATCCTGCCCGATCTCCAGTTCATCGAGGAACGGCTGGATGATCTCGTTGGCATCGTGCTCACGCACGGGCATGAGGATCATATCGGCGCCTTGCCCTATCTCGCCGAAGATCTCGGCGTGCCGATCTACGCGACCGCCTTCACGGCGGGGCTGATCCGCGGCAAGTTGGAAGAGGAAGGCAACGTCAAGCGCGTCGCGCTCAATGTCGTCGATCCGTCCAAGACGCTCCAGCTCGGGCCGTTCGGAATCGATTTCGTACCGCTGTCGCACTCGATTCCCGAGATGAACGCGCTGTCGATCGCAACGCCCTATGGCCGCGTGTTCCACACCGGTGACTGGAAGCTCGATACCGCGCCGGTGATCGGCAAGCCAGCCGCGCCCGAGGCGCTCGCCGCGATCGGCGACAAAGGCGTGCTCGCGCTGGTGTGCGATTCGACCAATGTGTTCAACACCGAACCCTCGGGGTCCGAGGCGGATGTACGTGTCGGCCTTACCGAGGTGATCGACAAGGCGCGCGGACGCGTGCTGGTGACGACCTTCGCATCGAATGCGGCACGGCTGCACACGCTCGGTCAGGTCGCCAAGGAAACCGGCCGCGCCTTGTGCGTTGCCGGCCGCTCGCTCGACCGCATCATCAAGGTCGCCAAGGCGACCGGTTATCTCCGGGATCTGCCGGCGACGATCGATCCCGAAGCGGCGATGCGGCTACCGCGCGACAAGGTGATGATCGTCGCCACCGGCGGGCAGGGCGAGGATCGCGCTGCGCTGTCGCGAGTCGCATTCGGCAGCCACCCGATCAAGCTCGATGCCGGCGATACCGTCGTGTTCTCGTCGAAGCAGATTCCGGGCAACGAGGTCGCGATCGGCCGCATCCAGAACCAGCTCGCCGCCAAGGGCATCGTGATGGTTACGGATCGGCAGGCGCACGTCCATGTTTCCGGGCACCCGGGTCGGCCCGAACTGGCGCAGATGTACGGCTGGCTTCGCCCCAAGATCCTGATGCCGGTCCACGGCGAGATGCGACACCTGATGGAGCAGGCGCGGTTCGGTCTGACGCAGGGCGTGCCGCAGACGTTGGTGCAGACCAACGGCGAGATCGTCCGGCTTGCGCCGGGCGCGCCCGAGAAGATCGGCCACGCGCCAATAGGGCGGCTGGTGCTCGACGGTGACGTTATCCTGCCCGGCGACGGCGGGACGATCAATGAGCGGCGTAAGCTCGCCGTCAACGGCCAGATGTCGGTCGCGGTGGCGATCGGCGGTCGCGGGCTGATCGGCCGGCCGCAGGTGCGCTACAACGGCATCCCGGTCGAGGAGGATCGTGCGCCGTTCATCGAGGAAACCGTCGACGCGGTGATCGCCGCGACCAAACAGCCGCCCAAGGATCGCGAGAAGCTGCGCGAGGCGATCCGCCTCGCCGCACGCCGCGTCGCGACGCGCTGGACCGGCAAGAAGCCGATCGTCGACGTGCTGCTGATCGAGGCGTAATCATCCGCCTGACGTTCGTTCCGAGCGGAGTCGGGGGACCGCCCACAGCGTTGGCGCCTCGACTTCGCTCGATACGAACGGTCAGGAGCAGATAGGGACTAGGCTATGCGATGGACGTCGGCGCTCGCGATCTGGTTTTTGTTCTGCTCTCTGTCAGTGTTCTTCGTGCTGCCCTTCGGCGTCCGCACCGCTGAAGAAGCGGGGATCGAGCGTGTGCCCGGTCAGGCCGAAAGCGCTCCGCATGATTTCCGTCCGGGCCGCACGGCGCTGCGCGTGCTGATCGTCGGATCGCTCCTGTGGGCGCTGTTCATGCTCAATTATCACTACGACTGGGTCACGCCGCAGATGATCGACGTGCTCGACACGTGGAACGACTCGGCTACGTCGTAGCCCCGCTCGCCGCCAGCACGAGCGGGGAGAGGAGGTCCGGCGCAATCGGCCTCCCTCCCACGTAAACAACGCCCTCGCGCTTACGCCTGCTCGTCGGCTGGCTTGCTCTGCAACTGGATGTAATTCTCCAGCCCCATGCGCGCGATCATGTCGAACTGGCGTTCCAGCGTATCGACATGGTCTTCCTCGCTGGCGAGGATCTTCTTGAACAGGTCGCGGCTGATGAAGTCGTGGACCGTCTCGCAATGCGCGATCGCCTCACGCAGCACCGGCAAAGCATCCATTTCGAGCGCGAGGTCGGCTTTGAGGACTTCCTCGACGGTCTCGCCAATGCGCAGGCGGCCGAGCAACTGGAAGTTGGGAAGCCCGTCCAGGAACAGGATTCGCTCCGACACCCAGTCGGCGTGCTTCATCTCGTCGATCGACTCGTGGCGCTCGAAATCGGCGAGGCGACCGACGCCCCAATGATCGAGCATGCGGTAGTGGAGCCAATATTGGTTGATCGCGGTGAGTTCGTTCTTGAGCACCTCGTTCAGGTACTCGATAACCTTGTCGTCGCCGCGCATGTGTCGCTCCCAATCGTAAAGAGCGCTGTTTAGGCGACCGCGCGCTCCTCGTCGATGATGGAGCGTGTATAGGCGGCGCATTTCCCGCATTTCGGCGGACGGCCAAGCGCCTGGTGAACCTGACACGGCGTGGCACAGCCCTGACGCGCCGCCGTGCGAACGTCATTTTCCCGAATCGCATTACAGATACACACGACCATTCGACGCATCCTCCGCTACCGAGCAAGTAGCGATAATGCGACTGCATCGCAAGTCTATTGCGGCGCGGTCGCAATAGGAATCATGCGCGCCAGCGGTTCGCCAGACGGGTCAGCATCGCGGTCGGCAGGCCGAGCAGCAGGATATGCAGCAGCATCTGCACGAATGCTTCGCGCAGCGTCAGGTTGAGGAACGCCGGCGGCCAGTCGCGCGGCGAGGCGATCACGGTGCGCAGCACCCACGCGAGGATACCAAACAGCACGCCGGCGATGCGCCAGTGCCGAACCAGTGCGGGCATGCGGATCGCCACGATCACGTACAGATCGACGATCACGCCGATCAGCACGAAATGCACCAGCAGCCCGAGCAGCGGCCCGATGACCGGCGCGCGCCAGGCGGCATCGCCGATCACGCTGCTCGCGGTGCTGGTCAGCATCGCCAGCGGACTCCCGCCAGACCAGATCGCCCCGGCGAACCCCGCCAGCAGCAGCAGCGTTCCTGAAACCGCCGTCGCCAGCACCAGCCCGCGCCACGTGCCCGATCGGGTATAGGGTGTCGTCATGCCGCGACCTCGATCGTTAGCGCGCGGCAAGGATATGCGCGCGCCTCGCCCCGGTAAACGCCCGGCCGGAGTGTTGGGGCCGCGATTCGCCCGAACATCAGGCGATCACATCCCCCATTAGCGCCGGGAAGAAGCCTTCGTGCGCGGTGCGCAGATCGGCGAGCGTCACGACATGATCGTTGTCGGGCAGTTCGAAGATGATCCGATCGGCGATCGTCCGTCCGATTCGCTCGATTTCGACTCCGGCGGCATAACCGCGCTTCAATGTCTCCATCAGCAGATGGTCGGCGACGGTCGCGACGTACAGCCCCTGATCCTCGCCGAACAAGGCGCAGGCGACACCGCAGGGCAGCGGCGCATTGAGCATCGCGCCATAGCCGCCAGCCAGCGCCATCTCGGCGACCGTCACCGCCACGCCGCCGTCGGAGACGTCATGCACCGCGGTCAACGCGCCGGCGCGGATCGCGTCGCGCACGAACGTGCCGGCAGCGCGCTCGGCATCGAGATCGACTGGCGGCGGGCTGCCGTCCTCGCGGCCATGAAGCTCGCGCAGCCACAACGACTGGCCGAGATGGCCCGAGCGGCTGCCGATCAGCACGATCACGTCGCCTGTACCCTTGAAGCCGATCGTCGCCGATTTCGACCAGTCCTTGAGCAGCCCGATCCCGCCGATCGCCGGCGTCGGCAAAATCGCCGAGCCGCCGCCGGTCGCCTTCGATTCGTTGTAGAGCGAGACGTTGCCGCTCACGATCGGGAAGTCGAGCGCGCGGCAGGCATCGCTCATGCCGTCGAGGCAACCGGTGATCTGCGCCATGATCTCGGGGCGCTGCGGATTGGCGAAGTTGAGGCAGTTCGTCACCGCCAGCGGCAGCGCGCCGACCGCCGAGAGGTTGCGATAGCATTCCGCGATCGCCTGCTTGCCGCCCTCATAGGGGTCGGCATAGCAATACCGCGGCGTGCAGTCGGTGCTGATCGCGATGCCCTTCTGCGTGCCGTGGACTCGCACCACCGCCGCATCGCCGCCGGGGCGCTGCACGGTGTCGCCGCCGACCTGCGTGTCGTATTGCTCCCAGATCCACCGCCGCGAGGCGATGTCGGGCGAGGCCATCAGCTTGAGCAGATCGCCGCAAATGTCGGTGGTGGTCGGCATGTCGTCGAGCGGCTTCACGCCGGCCCATGCCTTATAGTCCTCGCGGCTCACCGAAGGGCGGTCGTACAGCGGCGCCTCGTCGGCGAGCGGCGCGAGCGGAATGTCGCACACCGTCTCGTCGTTGAAGGTCAGCACCATCCGCCCGGTATCGGTCACCGTGCCGATCACCGCGAAATCCAGTTCCCACTTGCGGAAGATCGCCTCGGCAAAATCCTCGCGGCCGGGCTTGAGCACCATGAGCATGCGCTCCTGGCTTTCGCTCAGCATCATCTCATAGGGTGTCATGCCGGTTTCGCGCTGCGGCACCGCGTTCATGTTGAGTTCGATGCCAACCCCGCCCTTGCTCGCCATCTCGACCGAGGAAGAGGTGAGGCCCGCCGCGCCCATGTCCTGAATCGCGACGATCGCGTCCGAAGCCATCAGTTCGAGGCACGCCTCGATCAGCAATTTCTCGGTGAAGGGATCGCCGACCTGGACGGTCGGGCGCTTGGCATCCGAATCCTCGCCGAAATCGGCCGAGGCCATCGTCGCGCCGTGGATGCCGTCGCGCCCGGTCTTCGATCCGACATAGACGATCGAATTGCCGATGCCGCTCGCCGCCGAATAGAAGATCTTGTCGGTATCGGCGATGCCGACCGTCATCGCGTTGACGAGGATGTTGCCGTCATACGCCTTGTGGAAATTGACCTCGCCGCCGACCGTCGGCACGCCGACGCAATTGCCGTAGCCGCCGATACCGTGGACCACGCCCGCGATCAGGTGGCGCGTCTTGGGGTGATCGGGCGAGCCGAAGCGCAGCGCGTTGAGATTCGCGATCGGCCGCGCGCCCATCGTGAACACGTCCCGCAGAATGCCGCCGACGCCGGTCGCGGCGCCCTGATAGGGTTCGATGTACGACGGGTGGTTGTGCGACTCCATCTTGAAGATCGCCGCCTGGCCATCGCCGATATCGACCACGCCGGCATTCTCGCCGGGGCCGCAGATCACCTGCGGGCCGGTGGTCGGCAGCTTCTTGAGGTGGATTCGGCTCGATTTGTAGCTGCAATGCTCCGACCACATCACCGAGAAGATGCCGAGTTCGGTGAGGTTGGGCTCGCGGCCGAGCGCCTTCAGGACGCGGGCATATTCGTCTTCGGACAGCCCGTGCTGGGCGACGATCTCGGGGGTGATCTGGCTCATGGCGTGCGCCATAGCGAGGCGCGGCGGGTTCGTCACCATCATCGCGCAATCCCGTTCGTCACGCGCGCGATATCCGCAGATGGAGGGAGGGGCGCTTAACCCCGCCGGCCGGCACTCACCGCGGCGTCGCTCGCGAGTTTGTCGGCGCGTTCGTTCTCGGGGTGGCCGGCGTGTCCCTTCACCCATTGCCACTCGATCCGGTGCGGCTTGGCGACGGCGAGCATTTCCTGCCACAGATCGGCATTCTTGACCGGCTTCTTGTCGGCGGTCTTCCAGCCGTTCTTCTGCCAGCCTTTGATCCACTTGGTCAGCCCGTCCATCACGTAGCGGCTGTCGGTCGCCAGCACGACGTTGCATGGCCGGGTCAGCGCCTTCAGCCCCTCGATGGCCGCGGTCATTTCCATGCGGTTGTTGGTGGTGAGCGTTTCGCCGCCGGAAAGCTCCTTTTCGGAGGTGCCCATGCGCAGCACCACGCCCCAGCCGCCGGGACCGGGATTGCCCTTGCACGCGCCGTCGGTGAAGATTTCAACCTTGTCGAGTTCGCTCATTGTACGTGTGTCACCAGCGAGGAGTTATAATGTGCGAGCCGGCGCAGATAGGCGAGCGGGTCTTTGCGGGTAACGAGCGCGTCGGCCGGCGTGTTGAGCCAGTCCCACGCGCGCGATAAAGCAAAGCGGATGCACGCGCCGCTCGCCAGCGTGTCGAACGCGGCGCGCTCGAACGGCTGGAGCGGAAAGTGGCTTTCATAGCCGCGAATCAGCGCGTCGCCGATCGCGGCGTGATAGGTCTCGCCGGTCGCATCGAAGCTCCAGGCGGTGTGCATGATCGCGAGATCGTAGAGGCGCAGGTCCGTGCTGGCGAAATAGAAGTCGATCAGTCCCGACACCGTGTCGCCGAGCATCAGCACATTGTCCGGGAACAGATCGGCATGAATCGCGATCCGGTCGAACCCCGCATCGGGCCAGCCCGCCGTCACCACGTCGAGCGCATGGCCGAGATCGTCGTACAGGCCGGGCGCGATCTGATCGAGGCTGCGCCCGCACCGCTCGAACAGCGGGCGCCAGCTCGCCACGCCCATCGAATTGTCGCGCATGCCCGTGAAGTCGCGCACCGCCGCGTGCATCTCGGCCATCGCCCGACCCGCCGCTTCGGCCTGCGTCGGCGTAGGATGTGAGACCGACACGCCCGACAGGAATTTGATGAGGCACGCCGGACGCCCCTCAAGCGCCTGAATCGCAACTCCGCTGCGATCCTTGATCGCCGGCGGCACATTCAGACCCTTGGCGGCGAGATGTTCGAGCAACGCCATGAAGAACGGGAGGTCGTCCGCCGCGACTCGCTTTTCGTAAAGCGTCAGGATGAAGCGGTCGGCGGTGGTGTCGACAAGGTAGTTGGTGTTCTCCACCCCCTCGGCAATGCCCTTGGCCGAGATCAGCTCGCCGCACTCATAGCGCGACAGGAAAGCGGCCAGCGCTTCGGCTGACACCTGGGTATAGACGGCCATGGGAAACTACCGGTGCTTGCAGCAAGCCGTTCCCCCGCGCACGCGGGGGGCCAGAGCCGCGAACGCGACGCTGCTTGGCTCTGGGTTCCCGCTTTCGCGGGAGAACGGCATTGAAAAAACCATTATGCGGCGGCTTCGAGGCCGCGCGGCAGCTTGAAGGCGATCGTCTCGCGCGTCGTCTCGACCTCGCGCTCGACGATGTCGTAGCGCTCGGCGAGCTTGGCGACGAGATCGCGCACCAGCACCTCGGGCGCCGATGCGCCGGCGCTGATGCCGAGCGTCTTCACCCCGTCGAGGAAGGAGAAATCGAGTTCCTCCGCGCTGGGGATCAACTGCGCCGGCGTACCCTGGCGCCGTGACACCTCGACCAGCCGCACCGAATTGGACGAATTATATGCGCCGATCACCAGCATCGCGTCGCAATCCTGCGCGATCGCCTTCACCGCTTCCTGCCGGTTCGACGTGGCGTAGCAAATGTCCTCGCCGCGCGGCCCCTGGATGGTCGGAAATTTCGCCTTCAGCGCCGCGACGATCTCCGCCGTGTCATCGACCGAAAGCGTGGTCTGGGTGAGGAAGGCGAGATTGTCGGGATCGGCCGGCTCGAACGCCGCCACGTCCGCGCAGGTTTCGAGCAGCGACATCGCGCCCGGCGGAACCTGGCCGAGCGTGCCGATCACCTCGGGGTGGCCGGCATGGCCGATGAAGACGATATGGCGGCCGCTGGCGACATGCCGCTCGGCCTGACGATGGACCTTCGACACCAAAGGGCAGGTCGCATCGAGCCACGACAGTCCGCGCACGGTCGCCTCGGCGGGCACCGATTTGGGCACGCCATGCGCGGAGAACACCACCGGCGCCTGATCGGGAACCTCGTCCAGCTCCTCGACGAATACCGCGCCCTTCGCCTTCAACGCGTCCACGACATGCTTGTTGTGGACGATCTCGTGGCGGACGTAGACCGGTGCGCCGTGTTTCTCGATCGCGAGTTCGACGATCTGGATGGCACGATCGACACCCGCGCAGAAGCCGCGCGGAGCGGCGATCACGAGTTCGAGCCGGGGTTTGCTGGAGATGCTCATTACCGGAACCCTCTACGCGATTGCTTGCACGGGCGGAAGCCGCTTCCTATGGTGCCATGCCATTGGGGCCGGGCGATCACAAGCTGCGGCCCCTTCCTTCGTGACTAAGGTGCGTATGTTCCTGACAGGCCGCAAATTCGCCGCTCCCGCTCTCCTGACGCTGCTGGTCGGAGGGCTCGGCGGGTGCTCCACGGTCGGCGATTTCGATGAGACCGGCGGCATCTCCGCGATCCGATCGGCGTGTCCGACGGTCGCCGTGCCGGCCGCGACGGGCGACATCACGCTCTTCAACCCGCCGCAGAGCCGTGATGCGAAGGCGATCGATGTCGTGGCTTCGCTCACCAACGTCCGTTCGACCTGTAACGACCAGACCGAGAACATCGCCACCAACGTCACATTCGACGTGCGCGCCCGCCGTGCCAGTGCCGAGGGTGCGCGCGACGTGACGCTGCCGTTCTTCGTCGCGGTGATGCAGGGCGGCACCGCCGTCGTCGCCAAGCGCATCGGCCATGTCACGTTGCACTTCGACGCGGGCAGCCTGCGCGCGAGCACGAGCGGAACCGGCGGCGCCAGCGTCGATCGCTCGGCGGCGACCTTGCCCAAGGACGTCCGCGCCAAGCTGACCGAGAAGCGCAAGGCCGGCGATCAGGATGCCGCCACCGACCCGCTGACCCGCCCCGACATCCGTCAGGCGGTCGCCCGCGCCACCTTCGAGGCGCTGGTCGGCTTCCAGCTCACCGACGATCAGCTCAAGTACAACGCGACTCGCTGAGGCGAGGGGCCGAAGGGGGCGAGGTAAGGCGAGGGGACTGTACCCCCCTTACCAATCCGCTCGTCCCGAGCGAAGTCGAGGGACGTGCCTCACGCGCTACGCTGTGTCTCGACGTCCTTCGACACGAACGGCTCGGGTCGCTGACACGCGGCTATTTCACACACGCTACACCGACTCCGATTGACACCGTTGCTGCACCGCGTCACACCGAGCCCGTCGATGCCGGGCAACCGGCATGGGCAGGCACGGGAGAGTGCGGGGAGACCCGCCGCCGAAGGAGCAACCGCCCCGGAATCTCTCAGGCAAAGTGGACCGTGCCGGCCGAATCGACGCTCTGGAAAGCGGCTGCGCACGTCTTGCGCGGCCCACCGAAGGGGTAAATCATCCGGTCGTTCGGATGGTGAAAGCTCTCAGGTTCCGTGACAGAGGGGGCGGTGAACCGTGGCGGGCATGCGTGCGCGCCGTGTTCGCCGTCAGACCTATGCATGGAGACCGGTATGAGCGAAGCAGATTTGATCGACGATACCGGCGAAGAACCCGCCATCCTCTCGCTGCCGCTCGACGCGTGGCACCGCGCGCGCGGTGGCCGCATGGTCGAGTTCGCCGGCTATCATATGCCCGTCCAGTATGAAGGCGTGATGCCCGAGCATCTGTGGGTGCGCGACTCGGCGGGGCTGTTCGACGTCAGCCACATGGGCCAGCTTTTGTTCCGCACCGAGGATGGCGCCGATCTCGACGGCGCGCTCGAAAGCGTCCTGCCGGGCGACATCGCCGGGTTGAAGCCCGGCCGCCAGCGCTACTCGCTGCTGCTCGCCGAGGACGGCGGGATCCTCGACGATCTGATGGTCACGCGGCTGCCCGACGAAAACCCGTTCGACGTGCAGGGCCTGTACATGGTCGTCAACGGCGCGACCAAGTTCGATGATATCGCCTATTTCCTCGATAAACTGCCCGAGGACGTGCTCATCAACCACATGGAAGATCAGGCGCTGCTCGCGCTCCAAGGGCCGAAGGCGGTCGATGCGCTCGCGCGGCTGGTGCCGGGCGTGCGCGATCTGGTTTTCATGACCGCCGCGCCGTTCGAATGGGACGGCAAGCCGCTGTGGATCGGCCGTTCGGGCTATACCGGCGAGGACGGTTTCGAGATTTCGATCGACGGCGAATATGTCGAGGCGCTCGCCGACGCGCTGTGCGCTCAGCCCGAGGTCAAGCCGATCGGCCTCGGCGCGCGCGATTCGCTGCGGCTGGAGGCGGGTTTGCCGCTCTACGGCCATGATCTCGACGAGACGATCACGCCGGTGGTCGCCGATCTTGGCTTCGCGCTGTCTAAGCGCCGCCGCGAGGAAGCCAGTTTCCCCGGCGCGACCCGCATCCTCGCCGAGCGCGAGGGCGGCCCTGCGGTCAAGCGCGTCGGCTTGCGCGTCGAAGGTCGCCAGCCGGTGCGCGAAGGCGCCGCCGTGCTCGACGCGGCTGGCGGCGAAGTCGGCCGCGTGACCTCGGGCGGGTTCGCGCCCAGCCTCAATGCGCCGATCGCGATGGCCTATGTGCCCGCCGCGCTCGCCGCAACCGGCACCCGAATCCAGCTTTCGCAGCGCGGCAAGGTCCATCACGCGACCGTCACCGCGATGCCGTTCGTTCCCCACCGCTACGTCCGCTAACAGGAGGCCCGTGCCATGAGCCGCTATTTCACCGAAGATCATGAGTGGGTCGATGTCGAGGGCGATACCGGCACGGTCGGCATCTCCGAATTCGCGCAAGGACAACTCGGCGACATCGTGTTCGTCGATGTGCCCGAGGCCGGCAAGGCGCTGACCAAGGGCGGCGACGCCGCCGTGGTCGAGAGCGTCAAGGCCGCGTCCGACGTGTACGCGCCGGTGTCCGGCACCGTGACCGAAGGCAATCCCGCGCTCGCCGACAATCCGGCGCTCGTCAACGAGGATGCCGAAGGGCAGGGCTGGTTCTTCAAGCTGACGCTGAGCGACCCTTCCGAACTGTCCAGCCTGATGGATGAAACGGCTTACGCGGCGTTCGTCGCGAAGCAGTAACCGCGCCGAAAGATAAGCCCCTCCCTGCAAGGGAGGGGTTGGGGTGGGTCGGCCAGTAGGCTGGCGTGACCGTCCCTCGCAGGCCAACCCACCCCCGACCCCTCCCTTGCAGGGAGGGGGGAGATTGCCAGAATGCGCTACCTGCCGTTAACCGACCCCGATCGCCAGGCGATGCTCAGCGTCGTCGGCGCGTCCTCGATCGATGACCTGTTCGTCGACGTGCCCGAGGCCGCGCGCCTGTCGGGGCCGATCGCCGGCCTGCCGATGCACGCCAGCGAAATGGCGGTCGAACGCCACATGAGCGCGCTCGCCGCGCGCAACACGGTGGCGGGGCAGGTGCCGTTCTTCCTCGGCTGCGGCGCGTACCGGCATCACGTGCCGGCGAGCGTCGATCACATCATCCAGCGCGGCGAATTCCTAACCGCCTATACGCCGTACCAGCCCGAGATCGCGCAGGGCACGTTGCAGGTGATGTTCGAGTTCCAGACTCAGGTCGCGCGGCTGCTCGGCACCGATGTCGCCAACGCCTCTATGTACGACGGCTCGACCGCGTGCTGGGAAGCGATCGGCATGGCGCGGCGCATCACCAAGCGCGCCAAGGCGATCCTCTCGCCGGGCCTTCACCGGCATTACGTCTCGGTCGCGAAGACGATGGCGAAATACACCGGCGACGCACTCGATACCGCGGCGCCGACGCTCGATGACGATTTCGGCATCGACTCGCTGATCGCCAAGATCGACGGCGAGACATCGTGCGTGGTCGTTCAATATCCCGACATTCTCGGCCGTATCGCCGATCTCTCGGCGCTCGCCGAGGCGTGCCACGCCAACAAGGCGCTGCTCGTCGCGGTCGTCACCGAGCCGGTCGCCTTGGGCGCGATCCGCTCGCCCGGCGAGATGGACGCGGATATCGTCGTCGGCGAGGGCCAGTCGCTCGGCGTCGGGCTCCAGTTCGGCGGGCCGTATGTCGGCCTGTTCGGCTGCAAGGACAAATATGTCCGCCAGATGCCCGGCCGCCTATGCGGCGAGACCGTCGATGCCGAGGGCAAGCGCGGCTTCGTGCTGACGCTCTCCACCCGCGAGCAGCACATCCGCCGCGAAAAGGCGACGTCGAACATCTGCACCTCCTCGGTGCTGTGCGCGCTGGCGATGTCGGCGCACATGACGTTGCTGGGCGAAGCCGGGCTGCGGCGGCTCGCCGATCTCAACCATCTCGGTGCCGCTTCGGCGGCCGACCGGCTCGCCGAAGTGCCCGGCGTCGAACTGGTCAACACCAGCTTCTTCAATGAGTTCACGTTGAAGTTAGCCAAGGAAGCGCGGCCCGTCGTGCGCGCGCTCGCCGATCGCGGCATTCTTGCCGGCGTGTCGCTCGGGCGGCTCTATCCGGGCGAGGGGGCGCTGGCGAACGGCCTCGTCGTCGCCGTCACCGAAACCACCACCGAAGACGATGTCGAAGCGCTGGCCCAGGCGCTCGCGGAGGAACTGGCATGAGCATCAATCCCGCCGGCTGGCGCCCCGAGCGTCCTGAGACCGCCGCCAACGCAGCGCCCGCCACCGTCACCGGCAACCGCGCGCTGATGCTCGAAGAGCCGCTGATCTTCGAGGTCGGCTCGACGCTCACCACCGGCGTCGATCTCGCCGAGCCGCCCGCCGGCAAGCCGCGCCTCGGCACTCTCGAACGCACCACCGCGATTGGCCTGCCCGGCCTGTCCGAGCCGGAGGCGATGCGGCATTACACCCGCCTCAGCCGGCAGAATTACGCGATCGACCTCGGGCTGTTCCCGCTCGGTTCGTGTACGATGAAGCACAATCCGCGCCTCAACGAGAAGATCGCACGGCTGCCCGGCTTCGCCGACGTTCACCCGCTCCAGCCGGTCGACACCGTGCAGGGCGCGCTTGGCGTCATCCAGGAACTCGCGGTGTGGCTCATCACGCTCACCGGCATGCACGGCGTCGCGATGAGCCCCAAGGCGGGCGCGCACGGCGAGCTTTGTGGCATCCTCGCGATCAAGGCCGCGCTGGAAGCGAAGGGCGAGGGGCACCGCAAGGTCATCCTCGTTCCCGAAAGCGCGCACGGCACCAACCCGGCGACCGCCGCGTTCGCCGGCTACACGGTCGAGAACATCCCCGCCACCGACGCAGGCCGAGTCGACAGCGCCGCGCTGATCGCCCGGCTCGGCCCGGATGTTGCTGCGGTGATGATCACCAACCCCAACACCTGCGGCCTGTTCGAACGCGACATGAAGACGATCTCGGACGCGGTCCACGCGGTCGGTGCCTTCGTCTATTGCGACGGCGCCAACTTCAACGCGATCGTCGGCAAGGTTCGCCCCGGCGATCTCGGCATCGACGCGATGCACATCAACCTGCACAAGACCTTCTCGACCCCGCACGGCGGCGGCGGCCCCGGCTCGGGGCCGGTGGTGCTGTCCGAAGCATTGTCGCCGTTCGGCCCGCTGCCGTTCGTCGCCAAGCACGCCGACGGCCATTTCGCGCTGGTCGAGGAAGAGACCGCTGGTGACGATCACCCGCAGAGTTTCGGCCGGATGGTCGCGTTCCACGGCCAGATGGGCATGTTCACGCGCGCGCTCACCTACATCCTCAGCCACGGCGCGGATGGCCTGAAGCAAGTCGCCGAGGATGCCGTGCTCAACGCCAATTACATCCTGCGCAGCCTGGAGGGCACACTGTCCGCGCCCTTCGCGGCATCGGGGCCGTGCATGCACGAGGCTTTGTTCTCGGACGATGGCTTCCCCGAAGGCTTCTCGACGCTCGACGTGGCCAAGGGGCTGATCGACGAGGGCTTCCACCCGATGACGGTCTATTTCCCGCTCGTCGTCCACGGCGCGATGCTGGTCGAACCGACCGAAACCGAGAGCAAGGCCGGTATCGACCAGTTCGTCGCCGCGCTGCGCTCGGTGGCCGAACGCGCGAAGACGGGCGACATCAGCCTCAAGACCGCACCCCATTTCGCGCCCCGCAGCCGCCTTGACGAGACGCAGGCGGCGCGCAAGCCGGTGCTGGTGTGGAAGGACGCGGCGCTCGCGCAAGCGGCGGAATAGCCGCACCCGACGCTCGCCATCCACTCCCGTTCATGCTGAGCGAAGTCGAAGCAAATGCTTTCGCTTCGCTCAGTGCGAACCGATGGAAGTCGAATCGCGAGTTGGGGCTTTAGAGCCCGCTCAACCGGCTGAACCGCTCGCGCGTGGTCTGCGCCGCGCGCCGCGCCTCGGCGACAGCCGCCTCTTCGGTCGCGAACAGCAGATGGTCGAGCACCGCCGCGATATGCGCGCGCATCGCCGCGCGCGCCTGCGCGGGATCGCGCGAGCGGAGCGCCTCGGCGATCACGCGATGCTCCTCGACGACCGGCTTCACCTTGGCGGCGCGCGCCTTGGCGAGCAGCAGCGCGATATCGGGGGAGCTCGCGCGCAGATGCCACATCTGCTCGACGGTGTTGATCATCGCCGCGTTGCGCGTTGCCCGCGCGATCACCTGGTGGAACTCGCGGTCGGTTTCGTCGGCGTCGTCGGGATTGGCGTTCATCCGGTTGAGCTGGTCGATCCGCTCGACCAATTCGTCGAGCAGGTCGAGTTCGGTATCGGTGATCTGCACCGCCGCCAGCGCCGCCGCCTCGCCCTCGATCGCGATCCGCGCCTCCATCAGTTCGAAGCCGGTGACATGGAAGCCGGGGGTCTCCGCCGTGCCGGGAATGCGGCGTACATAGGCGCCCGCGCCGATCCGAACCTCGACGAAGCCCTGCACCTCGAGCGCGATGATCGCCTCACGCACGGTCGGGCGGCTGACGCCATGTTCGATTGCGAGGTCGCGTTCTGCCGGCAGCCGGTCGCCGATCGCATAGCGACCCGACGCCAGATCCTCGAACAATTTGCGCGCGAGCTGCTGGTACAGCCGGTCGCGACCCTCGCCCGAACCTTCGACCTGTGTTTCGCTTCCGGCCTTCATTCCCCACTCCGCTGCGGCGGCCGCCCGCACCCCTTGCGATTTGGCGCGCCACCGGCGCTTCCTGCCATATCCGAACCGGTTCTGTCTCGGGGGTTCTTTCCAATCGCGCGATCAGGCGCCGCGATCGGATTGACCAATCACGCGCACGGTGGCGTTAGCGGCATGTGCATCACCGCAGCGATATGCGTCGCGAGATCGGCTTGTCGGAAGGGCTTCTCCAGCCGCGGTAGTTCGGGCGACAGGCCACCGGCATCGGAATAGCCAGACACGACCAGCACGCGCAGATCGGGGCGGCGCGACATTGCGGCGTGCGCCAGTTCGGCGCCGGTCATCTGCGGCATGATGTGATCGGTGACGAGAATGTCGATGCCGGAATGCGCGTCCAACAGCATCAGCGCCTCCTCGCCAGACCGCGCCTCGATCACCGCGAATCCCAGTTCGCCGAGCATGTCGGCGGTCGCCGCGCGCACCAGATCCTCGTCATCGACCAGTAGCGCGGTGCCCGACCGTTGCAGCGGCGTTTCCTCGACCGGCGTGGCGACCGCAAGCACCGCAACGTCGGATACCGGCAACCACAGCTCGATCAGCGTGCCCGCGCCGACCGTGCTGGTGACCGCGAGCGCACCGCCGAGCTGGAGCGCGAGGCCGTGCGCCATCGACAGGCCGAGCCCGGTGCCGCGCCCCACGCCCTTGGTCGAGAAGAACGGCTCGATCGCGCGCGCGCAAGTCTCCTTGTCCATGCCGGTGCCGGTGTCCGCGACCGACAGCAGGATGTACCGCCCTTCGTTCAGGCCGGCACGGTGCTCGGCCCCGGCATTGTCGAGCTTCGCGGCGATTGTCAGCGCGCCGCCATCGGGCATCGCGTCGCGCGCGTTCACCGCGAGGTTGAGAATCGCCATTTCGACCTGGTTGGCGTCCGCGTGCGCAAGCGGCAAATCGTCGGCGATATCGAGGTGCAGCGCGATTTGCGGCCCGATCGTGGTGCCGATCAGCGTGCTCATCTCGATCAGCAGCGTGACGATGTCGATCGCACCGGGATTGAGCGGCTGGCGGCGCGCGAAGGCGAGCAGCCGCTGCACCAGGGTCTTGGCGCGATCAGCCGATTCGAGCGCGCCCGAGATCAGGCGTTGCTCGCGCTCGCCGCCCACCGCACGGCGTTGCAGCAGGTCGAGGCTGCCGATGATCGGGGTCAGCAGATTGTTGAAATCATGCGCGACGCCGCCGGTGAGCTGACCCATCGCCTCCAGCTTCTGCGACTGGCGCAGCGCCTCCTGCGTGTGGACCAGTTCGCGCGTACGCTCGACGACGAGATGTTCGAACGTGGCGGCGGCGTCGCGCAGCGCCTCCTCCATCCGCTTGCGCGGGGTGATATCGACCGACACGCCGGCGAGCATCAGGGGCGTCCCATCCGCCGCATAGGTCGGCTGCGCGCGAATCGCGATCCAGCACGTCTCACCCGCGGTCGTCACCACCCGATGTTCGAGATCGCAGTCATTGGCGTTGGCGATGCTTTCCGAAATCGTCGCGAACACGCGTTCGCGGTCGTCCGGGTGGACCGCCGTGCGTAACGCGGCGAAGGAGAAATCCTCGTCGGGATCGCGCCCGAAGGTGATCCGGGACATCGCCGAAGTCTTGAGCGTGCGGCTCGGCAGATCGATCGACCACACCCCCATCCGCCCGGCGGCGAGCGCGATCTCGCGCTGGCGTTCGCTGTCGCGGATCGAGTCGAGCAGTCGCGCATTCTCGATCGCGATCGCGGCGGATCGGGCGAGCGCCTCGAGCCGCGCGACGACCGCCGGGTCGGGCTCGCGCGCCCGTGACCAATAGGCGCCGATCGCCGCGATCGGTTCCGGCCGGCCGATCGCCGCCATCACGAGGCTGCGCACGAACGTCGGGCCGTAGACGCCCTGCGGAATGCGGTCGTCGGTGTGGATGTCGGGGATGACGACGGTCTGGCGGTGGAGCATCGCCCAGCCCGCCACGCAGGTTTCGATCGGGAAGCGCTTCCCCATCCACAGTGGCCCGACCGCATCCTCGGCCATGTAGTAGCAGGTGTCTTCTTCGCGGATGACGACCGCGATACCCTCCGCGCCGACGATCGCGCGCGCCGTTTCGCGCAGCACCGCCACGACCTCATCGAGCGAGCGAGTCGTCGCGAGCCGTTCGCTCGCCGCCGCCAGTCGCAACCAGCCAGCCGCCGGCTCGAAAGGCTCGATACTGTTGTCGATCATGACGACCTGTCCTTAGCGCGAGCGCTATATCACGTAGGCGGCACGGAAATACGGGTTTTGCGCTCGCTTCATAGCTTTATAGGACAGGCGCCGTCCGATGCGGCGTTCGCGCGTCGGGGCGCGGCGGATGGAGGCGGGAGCAGGGCGGTTTGATCTCGCCCGCATTTCTGCCAAAGCGTGACCATGACGACGATCCGCCCCGTAAGCCAAGCCGATGCCGACGCAGTCACCGCGATCTACGCGCACCATGTCCTGCACGGCACCGGCACCTTCGATATCGATCCGCCCGGCGTAGCGCACTGGCGCGACAGGATCGCCGATATCCTCGTGCGCGGCTGGCCCTTCCTCGTCGCCGAGCGCGAGGGCAAGGTGCTCGGCTACGCCTACGCCGCGCAGTTCCGGGATCGCGCGGCATATCGCGCATCGTGTGAGGACAGTATCTATATCGCCGAAGACGCGCGCGGGACCGGCGTCGGCACGCTCCTGCTCGGCGCGCTGATCGCCGCCGCGCCGGCGGCGGGCTTCCGCGAGATGGTCGCGGTCATCGGCGGCCCCGAACCCGCCTCGGTCGCGCTGCACGGAAAACTCGGCTTCCGCGAAGTCGGCCGGCTTCACGATATCGGCGAGAAATTCGGCCGCTCGCTCGACGTCCTGTTCCTCCAGCGTACCGTCTGATCCTCCCCGCGGAGCGGGGAGGACTCACATCAGATCCGGTGTTCGCCCTTCACCCAGCGCACCGTGCCCGAGGACGCGCGCATCACCACGCTCTCGGTGGTCATCACGCCCTTCTTGCGCTTCACGCCCGCGAGCAGCGAGCCGTCGGTCACGCCGGTCGCGGCGAAGATGCAGTCGCCCTTGGCGAGTTCGGTGAGGTCGTACTGCTTGTCGAGATCGGTCACGCCCCACTTCGCAGCGCGCGCGCGCTCGTCATCGTTGCGGAACAGCAGCCGGCCCTTGAACTGACCGCCGACGCAGCGGAGCGCCGCCGCCGCCAGCACACCCTCGGGCGCGCCGCCCGATCCCATGTAGATGTCGATCGTCGTATCGGGGTTGGTCGTCGCGATCACGCCCGCCACGTCGCCGTCGCCGATCAGCATCACGCCGCAGCCGAGCGACCGCAATTCTGCGATCAGCGCCTCGTGGCGCGGGCGGTTGAGCACGCAGCACATGATCTTCGAGGGCTCGACGCCCTTGGCGGCGGCGACCGCCTTGACGTTCTCGCTCGGCGACTTGTCGAGATCGATGATGTTGTCGGGATAGCCGGGGCCGACCGCGATCTTGTCCATGTACACGTCGGGCGCGTTGAGCAGTCCGCCTTCCTCGGCGATCGCCAGCACGGCGAGGCTGTTCGGCCCGGCGGTGGCGCAGATCGTGGTGCCTTCCAGTGGATCGAGCGCGATGTCGATCTTCGGCCCCTTGCCGATCGCCGAACCGACCTTCTCGCCGATGTAGAGCATCGGTGCCTCGTCGCGCTCGCCCTCGCCGATCACGACGGTGCCGTCCATATAGAGGCTGTTGAGCGCGGTGCGCATCGCGTCGACCGCCGCCGCGTCCGCCGCCTTCTCGTCACCGTGACCGATCAGGGTCGAGCAGGCGATCGCCGCCGCTTCGGTCACGCGGACCATTTCGAGGACGAGGACGCGGTCCAGAACATTGCTGACGGTCGACATATGGCGGTTTCCCCTGATGACGTGTGCTCTGCGGATAGGCAGCGGATGTGACGTTGTCGAGGCGTCGCGGGAGTCTTCTTGCGCCACGCCGGCGGAAAGCTTTTACTCAGAGTTTTATTCTTCGTGTCAGGCCGGAAACACTTCGCGCCGCCAAGCTGCGACGGTAGCGTTACCAATCATCGCGTATGCGGCGGTGCGATCTCGAACAGCACCGGCCATTCCTTGCCCGTCACGAACAGCCGCCGCGCCTTCGCGTCCCAGGCGATGCCGTTGGCGACCGCGTCGCCGCCGCCCGCATTGGCCTGCTTGGTCAGCGCGCTCACGTCGATCCAGCCGAGCACATGCCCCGAGGTGGGGTCGATCCGCGCGATCAGATCGGTCATCCAGATGTTGGCGAGAATCTCGCCATCGACAAATTCCAGCTCGTTGATGTTCTCGACCGGATTGCCGTCCGCCGTCACCGTGACGCGCTTGACGATGCGCAACGTCTTGGGATCGAGTAAGCGCAGCACCGGCGTTCCGTCCGACATGATGATGTGGTGCGCGTCCTTGGTCAGCGCCCAGCCCTCGCCGGGATAGCGGAAAGTCCCGACGCGCTTGAAGCCGCCGAGCGTCCAGCGATAGCCGTGGCCGCCCTTCCACGTCAGGCTGACGATCTGGTCGCCCCAGTCGACGATTCCCTCGCCGAACTCGGACGGCGGGATCGAGACCTTGCGCCGCACGGTGCCGGTCTTGAGATCGACCTGCCGGATCGTCGAGCGGCCTTCCATCCCGGTGCTTTCGAATAGGCTGCCGTCGCGGTAGAACAGGCCCTCGGTATAGGCGCCGGTGTCATGCGGGAAGGTGGCGATCACCTTGGCCGGTTCGAGTGGCAACGGATCGGCCGCCGCCGGAGCGACGACGACCAGCAGCAACGCGAAAAAGCCAAGGCTGCGCATCAGTCGCGCAGCAGTTCGTTGATGCTGGTCTTGGAACGCGTCTGCGCGTCAACGCGCTTGACGATGACGGCGCAGTACAAGGCGGGCTTGCCCTCTCCGCCACCGATCGTGCCGGGCACCACCACCGCATAGGGCGGAACCGATCCGATATGCACTTCGCCGGTGGCGCGATCGATGATCTTGGTCGATGCACCGAGGTACACGCCCATCGACAGCACCGCACCCTCGCCGACGCGGACGCCCTCCGCCACTTCGGATCGCGCGCCGATGAACGCGCCGTCGCCGATGATGACCGGGTCGGCCTGGAGCGGCTCCAGCACGCCGCCGATCCCGGCGCCGCCCGACAGATGGACGTTCTTGCCGATCTGCGCGCAGGACCCCACCGTCGCCCAGGTATCGACCATCGTGCCTTCACCGACATACGCGCCGATGTTGACGAAGCTCGGCATCAGGATCGCGCCCTTGGCGATGAAGCTTCCCCGGCGCGCGACCGCGCCAGGCACCACACGGAAACCGGCCGCCCGGAATTCGGCCTCGCCCCAGCCGGCGAACTTGGAGGGCACCTTGTCGAACGCCGGTGCGCCGCCCGCGCCGCCGTCGATCAGGCTGTTGTCGTTGAGCCGGAACGACAGCAGCACCGCCTTCTTGAGCCACTGGTTGACGACCCAGCCATCCCCGGACGGTTCGGCGACGCGCGCCTTGCCCGCATCGAGCAACGCCAGCGCGTTTTCGACCGCATCGCGCACCGGCGCGCCGGTATCGAACCCGATCGTATCACGCGCGTCCCACGCCGCCTCGATGGTCGTTTGCAGGTCGTCGCTCATTGATCCTCCAGAATGTCGTGCAGCCAGTGCGTGATGTCGTGGGTGGTGTAATCGATGAAGGCGCGGTCGGCGTCATGCCCCTGTTCGGAGCCGTTATCGACCCACACCGTGGTCATGCCGATCGCCTTGGCCGGCGCGAGGTTGCGCGCCATGTCGTCGGCGAACAGCGATTGCGCCGGATCGAGATCGAACGCCGCGCACAGCCCTGCGTAAGCGGACGCCTGTGGTTTGGGGATCAGGTCCATCGCATGAATGTCGTGGATCGCCTCGAAGCTCTCCGACAGGCCGAGCCGCTCCAGCACGCGCCCGGCATAGGGCCCGTCGCCGTTGGTGAAGACGATCTTGCGCCCCGGCAACCGCGCGATCGCGGCGGCGAGGGGGGCATTCTCCTCCAGTACGTCCATTTCGACATCGTGGACGAAGTCGAGGAACTCGTGCGGATCGACGTCTTGCTCGGTCATCAACCCGGCGAGCGTGGTGCCGTGCCCGAGGAAATAGCTCTTCTGCAACCGGTACGCCTCCGCCGTGTCGACCGCGAAACGGTTGGCGATATAGGCGGTCATCTTCGCGTCGACCTGGCGGAACAGGTCCGCACTCGCCGGATACAGCGTGTTGTCGAGATCGAAGATCCAGTTGCGGACATGAGCGAGGCGCTGCAGCATCGCCGACGCTCTAGGGGGCGGGGGGGCAGGGAGCAAGGTGGCCTGATCGGTCAACGGATGCATCATGGCATCCGCCCTCACTGATAATGCGTGGTGTTCCCGAACCCGCTGTTGAGCTTGGTCATCTTGACGAGCTTGCGGATGTAGCTGCGGACATGCCGGTCGAACCGCGTGTCGTTATACACGCCGCGCCAGATATAGTCATCGCGCGCCAGCAACGCGCGCAACTCTTCGGTGAACGCGCTCTGCGCATCGACCGAAGCTTTGCCCTTCAGCGCGGCGCAGACCATCTCCTCCGCCGCTGCCTTGTCGCAATCGTCCTGAAATTCGTATCCGCCGCGCTCTGCGCGCACCTGATCGCTTCGCGCCGCGACGATCCGCCGCTCCAGCCAGGTCCGCACGGTCGCGCCGTTCCACGCGGTTGGTGTCTCGGCCGCCACGCTCAACGGCTGCGCCGATATCCGCCGAACTGGCTGCTCTCGAACGACACCACCGCCCCGGCGTTGTCGCCGAGCGGGATCGCCGCCACGCCATAGGCGCCGCGCGTGCCGTTCGACCCGATCATCGCGCCGACTTCGCCGTGGATGCCGGGTCCACCACTGCCCGACTCGCCGAGTTCGCCCCGCGCCGCCGCCGCGCTCTCGATGGTGTTGCTGTCGAGGATCGCATCGCGCTCCCGGTCGCTCAGCCGGATCGTGTCACTGGAGGGCGGCGCGGGCTGGTCGGTCGCGGAGGGGGCTGGCGCCTGGGCGAACGCAGGCCAGCAGCAAACGCTCGCGACAAGGGCAAACGCAATCGGAAGCGCACCGGAGCGCGATGGCATCGAACGAGTCATGCCGCCCTTCTACCCCGGATCGCCGCGATCGCCAAAGCCCCCGGCCGGCTTCGATTGTGGATCACCCCGCGATATGCAAACAGCGCGCGGAAGGAGAGTGACATGATCGGCCTGATGATGCTTCTGGCGGCGGAGAGCGCCACGTTTATGGACGGGCAGGATCTGTACGCCTTGTGCAAGGGCGACGAGGCCGAGCGCCTGCAATGCCTTCGCTATGTCGAGGGCGCGGCCGATGGCATCGCCGTCACGCAATGGGCGAACCGGCGCAACGTGCGGCAGGTCTGTATCCCGACCGACGCGACGATCAAGAAACTCGCCAAGGTCACGGTCAAATATATGGACAAGAACCCGGCGGACCGCGACCGGCAGGGCAGCATCATCGTATTGCGCGCCTTCAAGAAGGCCTATCCCTGCCGGAAGTGAGTCCGGTCAGCCTTCCCGCACCGGCCCGATCGCCACCGTCGCCGCCAGCAACACCGCCGTCGCCGCCACCGCGATCCACAGCGCGCCCAGGCCCAGCGCGGGGAACACCGCCGCACCGGCGACCGCCCCCGCCACCAGCCCGAGCCACAGCAACAGATACGGCGCCCAGGTGAAGCGCGGGCCACCGGCCAGCGCGGCGGCGAGATGCTGGCCAAATTTGACGAGCGTTCCGGTCATATAGGTTACGCCCACGCTGACCTCCCCGTCGCGCTGGAACACCGCGTTGAGCGCCCCCATCGCGTTCGCCATCAGCAGCGGCGCGGCGATCATGCCCCCGCCGAGCGACGCCACCGTAGCCGCAACGGCCAGTTCCGCGAGCACGAACCCCAGCACCGCCTGCTTGCGCCACCGCCCCGCCACCCGCCCGACGGTGGCGCCCAGCATCACACCGATCACGAACGCGGCGATCACGACACCCACGAACAGACTGCGAAGCCCATTGCCCGCGACGCCGACCGCGAGCCGGGTCGAATTGCCACTCATGAAAGACACGAACATCCCGCCCAGCTTCAGAAAGCCAAGCGCATCGACGAAGCCCGCCAGCGCGGCGAGTCCGATCGCCAGCAGGCGGTGAGGCTGTTCGTAACGGCGCATGCCCTCGCCATAGCGCGGATGCCGAGCTCCCTTCCAGTCCGCACGCCGACCTGCCGACGCAGGGCGCCCCGGTGTGCGTGCCACCGCTCGCCAAATTCGATCGTTCCCGGTCGTTGTTGATCGGCTTTCAGGCGGAACCGTCGCACCTCGGAACGCGGAAAACTGGTGGAAAGCGGCTATTAGCTTTTTTGAGTTATGGCGCTTCGATGCTTTACCACGAAGAAATGTCGGGTCACGATGCGCATTTGGAAGAAGTCTCAATCGACGTCATCGGCTGCACAGTGACATTGAAAATGTCAGCCTATCCTGATGCTCAAGCTCCTGAGCGCATACCCATCGCAGTGATGTTCGGGAAAGTGGAATCAGTGCAAACGGTCGCTAACTTGAAAGAATTAGGGCGGCATCACTTCGCGGGTCACTTGGCGTACTGGGAGGTGGCGAAGACAGCAGGAACATCATATTTTTACTTGGCGGCAGGGTGTTTGTCCGTGACAGCCAAAGCCGCCCCCACCCTAACAATGCTATAGCATCAGTTAGGCGGCAAAGTCGCCGAAGGTCCGCTTGTGGGGCGAACTTTCCATTTCCGCAAACGTTGCGCTACGCGGATAGCGCGGGTCATGCGCAGCTTTCGCTGGCATGACGATCACCGGGCGGGGCGCGGCCCCGCCCGGTCTCCCTTACGCTCCGAACACGCGCGAGAAGATCGTATCGACATGTTTGAGGTGATAGCCGAGGTCGAACTTGTCCTCGATCTCCGCGACCGATAGCGCCGCCGTCACATCCGCATCGGCCTTGAGCAGTTCGAGCAGCGACAGTTCGCCGTCCGATTCCCACACCTTCATCGCGTTACGCTGGACGAGGCGATAGGAATCCTCGCGGCTTACCCCGGCCTGAGTCAGCGCGAGCAGCACGCGCTGCGAGTGGACCAGACCCCCCATCTTATCGAGGTTCTTCTGCATCCGCGCCGGATAGACGAGCAGCTTGTCGATCACGCCGGTCAACCGCGCGAGCGCGAAATCGAGCGTGATCGTCGCGTCGGGCGCGATGTAGCGCTCGACCGAGGAGTGGCTGATGTCGCGCTCATGCCATAGGGCGACGTTTTCCAGCGCCGGCACCACCGCGCTGCGCACCATGCGCGCGAGGCCGGTGAGGTTCTCGGTCAGCACCGGGTTGCGCTTGTGCGGCATCGCCGACGAACCCTTCTGCCCCGGCGAGAAATATTCCTCGGCTTCCAGAACTTCGGTGCGCTGGAGGTGGCGCACCTCGATCGCGAGCCGCTCGATCGAGGAGGCGATGACGCCGAGCGTCGCGAAATACATCGCATGGCGGTCGCGCGGGATCACCTGGGTCGAGGCCGGCTCGACCGTCAAGCCGAGCTTGGCGGCGACATGTGCCTCCACGGCGGGATCGATATTGGCGAAGGTGCCAACCGCGCCCGAGACCGCGCAGGTCGCGATGTCGGCACGCGCCGCCACCAGCCGCGCCTTGCAGCGGGCGAACTCGGCATAGGCCCCGGCCAGCTTCAGCCCGAACGTGACCGGCTCGGCATGGATACCGTGGCTGCGGCCGATCGTCGGCGTCATCTTGTGCTCATAGGCGCGGGTCTTGATCGCGGCGAGCAGCGCATCGAGATCGGCGAGCAGGATGTCGCTGGCGCGGACGAGTTGCACCGACAGGCAGGTGTCGAGCACGTCCGACGAGGTCATGCCCTGATGCATGAAGCGCGCTTCGTCGCCGACCTGCTCGGCCACCCAGGTGAGGAAGGCGATCACGTCATGCTTGGTGACCGCCTCGATCGCGTCGATCGCGGCGACGTCGATCGCGGGGTTGGTTGCCCACCAGTCCCACAGCGCCTTGGCCGCCGATTTGGGCACGATGCCGAGGTCGGCGAGTGCTTCGGTGGCGTGCGCCTCGATCTCGAACCAGATGCGAAACCGCGCCTCGGGCGTCCAGATCGCGGTCATGTCGGGGCGGGAGTAACGGGGGACCATCGGGATTCCTTTGCGCGGAGTAGCTCACATCACCGCAGAATCGACACGGACTCGCGATGACCTGCGCGTTAGCAGGGATGAGCCGAGCCTTCAAATATCGTTACGGTGAACCATTGTGTTGGATGAAGGGTTGTTACTCCGAATGTTCTCGCAGTGTAGATGCGGCGATGAGCAGATTAGTGTCAGTAAGTACAATGGAGATGTATATGAAAAAGGCAATTCTTCTGTGCGCGGCGATGAGCTTTGCTGTCCCCGCATTCGCGCAAGCCCCGCAAGCGGCTCCGCAAGCCTCGCCGATGACGCAGGCCGCGCCGGCACCATCTAGCGCGCCGCCCGCAAGCGACCCATCCGCAGCCGCGCCGGCCCAGGCCGCACCCGCAGCGCCGACCGATACCGCGCAGGCTCCGGCGCAGACCGCCAGCGATACCGCGCAACAGCCCGCCGCCGGCGGCACGCAGGTCGCTCAGGTCGTCGACACCGAGTTCGCCACCTACGACAAGGACAAGAACGGCGTATTGAGCAAGGCCGAGTTCGGCGACTGGATGATCGCACTCAAGAGCGCGAGCGACCCCAGCACCAAGCCCGACGCCGCCGCCACCAAGACCTGGGTCGGCCAGGCGTTCGCCAGCGCCGACACGGACAAGAGCAGAACCGTGTCCAAGACCGAACTGACCGGCTTCCTGTCGAAGGGGCAGTCATAAGACGCCCAAAGGCCGCCGGATCGCAAGGTCCGGCGGCCTTTCGTCGCCCCGGCGGAGGCCGGGGCCGCTGTGTGCGGGGCACGCGGTCGCCAGTTACACTGCGGCCCGGGGCGACGTCAGGGGATGACGTGAAAGCGCTTCGCTTCCTCGACGATCCCCGGATAGATCGCGACCGCCGCCGCCTTGTCGGCCTCACCAGCGTCCTTCTGGCCGAGCGCGATCTTCGCCAGGCCTCGTCCGTACAGTGACCACGCCAGCCTCGGATCCATCTCCAGCGCCGCATCGTAATCGGCGATCGCGGCGGCGGGGTTGCCCTTGCGCAACTGCACCAGTCCGCGACTGTCGAGGAACATCGGCAGCTTGCCCGCGCGCTTCAGGGCGCGGTTGCAATCGTCGAGCGCGGCGTCGAGGTCCACCCCGGCCTGCGCGCGCAGCCAGCAGCGCGCGTTGAGCAGACGGGGCAGCGCACTGTCTTCCTGATGGCTGGCGATCACCGGACCGAGCAGCGCGATCCCGCGTGCCGGCTGGTCGAACCGGGCGAGCAGGTTCGCAATCGGCACCATGTCGAGCGAGGTGGCGGGTGTCGCGCGCGCCGCCGCCTCTGCATCGGCGAGCGCGCCGGCGCGGTCGCCTTCGCGCAGTCGCAGGATCGCGCGGATGCGCAGCAACGCGCCGTCGGTCGGGGTAAGCTGAAGGACATGCTCGATATCGGTACGCGCGAGGCCGCGCTGCCCGGACGTCTGGTAGGCGAGCGCGCGGTCGCGATAATAATCGGCAGTATCGGGCGCGAGCGTGATCGCCTGGGTCAGATCGGCGATCGCATCCGCGACCGCGTGTTGGGCCATGCGCGCGCTGGCGCGCCGGGCGAATTCGTCCGCGGTCTTGGGCGCGGTGGTATTCGTCACCGGCGCGACGGGGTGGATGTCGGCAGGCAATGGCGCGCCCACCGATGCAGCCGAGACCGGCGCCGCGCCCGCAGAGCGGAACGCCTTGCCGCCGCTGTAGGTGAAATAGATTCGGTGCTGGCTGCGCGCGACATAGATGTGGTGCGCGAGCATGTAATCGGCGCCGATCAGCATGTCGGGGCTTCCGTTGCCGGCCGTGATCGGCCCGTCGATCACGTCGAGCCGCGTCTTCAATATCGTCTCGTCGCCGATCGCGACGCTCTCGACCGGGACTGTCCAGCCGGGCATGGAGCGGCGGCCGAAGCCGCCGATGCCGCGAATGGGGGTCACGGTCGGCCCGTTCAGCGCGATCCCCGCCTTTTCGGCGGCGCGACGGCTGAGCAAGGTGTTCGGCGCGCCGCTGTCATATTCGCCGTCGATCGCGACGCCGTTGATTCGAACGGTCACGCGGAATTTCCGGTCGCGCGGATTCTCTTCCTGCTCCAGCGCGGCGGTGAAGAACGGCTTGCCCGCCGCCCAATAAGCGATCGCCATGTTCCTGCAGTCGTGCGGCTGGATCAGCTTCACCGAGCCGCCGGCAAGATCGAACTCGGTATCGGCGAGCGCGAGCAGGTTGCGCCCGATCAGCCCGTTGCCGGCGTCGGTGCCACCGACCAGAAACTGGACGTCGGTGAGCGCCCTGTCGGCGATCCCGAACTTCCTGACCGTAACCAGATCGGGCGAGGAATCACCGCCGATGCCGATCAGCCTCAGCCCGAAGGGCGCGGCGTCGATCTTCAGCCCAAGTTCGATCGCCTTCGCCTTGGGCATGACGCTGAAGAACGCACCGCTGTCGAGCCACAGTCGCGTCTCTATGTCGTTGATCTTCACCGGCACGCTCACGCGCATGTTTTGCATCGTCACCGGCAGGTCGGCCATCACCCCGAGCTTGCAGTCGGCGGCGGCGGCCGGCGCGGCGGGCAGGGCAAGTGCGGCGAGCAGAAGCGAAACCCGTATCATGCCGGCTCCCGATGTCAGATCAGTCCCATCGCGCGTAAGCTAGAATGCCCGTCGCTACCAATGATGATATGGTCATGTAGCGTGATGCCGAGCCGTTTCCCGGCCTCGCCGACCTTGCGGGTGATTTCGATGTCAGCGCGGCTCGGCGAGGGGTCTCCGCTCGGATGATTGTGGACCAAAATAATCGCCGCCGAGCCGAGATCGATCGCGCGGCGGATCACCTCGCGGGTATAGACCGGCGCCTCGTCGACCGAGCCTTCGTTCATCACCTCGTCGCGAATCAGCATGTTGCGCGCGTTGAGGTGGAGCACGCGCACCCGCTCGATCGTGTGATGCGCCATGTCGGCGCGCAGATAATCGAGCAGCGCCTGCCAGTTGGCCAGCACCGGCCGCGCCGCCACCTCGGCCTTGACCAGCCGGATCGCGGCGGCGTGTGCGATCTTGATCGCCGCGACCGACGTCTCCCCCATGCCGGAGACCCGCGCCAGCGCCTCGGGTTCGGCGGTGAGCAGCCCGCCGATGCCGCCGAACTCGGCGAGCAGCGCCTTAGCGAGCGGCTTGGTGTCTCGGCGCGGGATCGCGAGTGCGAGCAGATATTCGATCAGTTCATGGTCGAGCAGACCCTCGCCGCCGTGCTCGGTGAGCCGCTTGCGCAGCCGGGCGCGATGGCCCGTGTGATCGGAGTCGGGAACTGTCATCGCTGCTCCTGCGATTAATCTGCGTTGTGTTCGCGTGCAATCGACGACGATGCGGCTAAAGGAGAAGCATGAGCGGGCGTGCAGGCGAAGGCGTGACGGAAGAACCGACCGAACAGCCGCTGGCCGAACCGGCGCCGCCGCGCATCGGTTTCGCGCGGCTGCGGCGAATCCTGCTGGTGCTGGCGATCGTGCTGCTCGTCGCGCTGGTGACTTTGTGGACGCAGCGCAAGCAGATCGCGCGCGGCTATGCTGACCGCTTCCTCGCCGCGCATCATGTGCCGGCGCGTTACCGCATCGCCGATCTCGGCTTCAGCCGCCAGCGGCTGACGAACGTCGTGTTGGGTGATCCCGCGCATCCTGATCTCGTCGCCGACTGGATCGAGCTCGACACCGTCGTCGGCACCGGCGGCGCGCGCGTGACCGGGGTGCGTGCCGGGCATGTCCGCGTGGCGGCGCGGCTGGCGGACGGCACGCTGTCATTCGGCACGCTCGATCGGCTGATCCCGGCGTCGGGCGGCGGCGCGCCGTTCGCGCTGCCGGCGATCCGGCTCGATATCCAGGACGCGCGGATGCGGCTGGAGACGCCCTACGGCGTGGCCGGCGTGAAGCTATCGGGCAGCGGCCCGCTCAATGACGGTTTCTCGGGGAAGGTCGCGGCGGTAAGCGACCAGCTCCGGAGCGGCGGTTGCACGCTGATGCAGGCGGAGCTGGCGCTGACGCTGACGACCCTCGCCGGGCGGCCGACGATCACAGGGCCGGTGCGCGCCGCGCAGGGCGAATGTGGCGGCGTCGTCGCCCGCTTCCCGGCGGCGACCATCTCGGCGAGGCTTGGCGCGCATCTGGAAACCTGGAACGGCGACGTTCGGCTCGCGGTGGGCTCGGTGCGCGGCCCGGGCGCGCGCGCCGAAGCGATCGGCGGCGTGATCGGCTTTACCGGCACAGCGCGCGGCACCAGCGGCACTGCCGACCTGCGCAGCGGCGCGGCGACCTTGCCAGGTGCGACCGGGCGCGGGCTGGGGTTCGTGGGCCGTTTCGCCGTCGCGGGCGCGCGGAGCCAGGTGTCGGGCACCGTGCGCGGCACCGGCATCACCGCCGATGCCGCAGTGCGTCGACGCTTAACCGCCTATCGCACCCGCGACGCCAGCACCCCGATCGCGCCGATCCTCACCGGACTGGCGAGCGCGGACGAAACGGCGCTGCGTTCGGCCAATATCGACGCCGATGTCGCTGCCATGCTCGACGGCGCGACCGGGCGGGTGACGCTGTCGCGACTCGCAGCGCAGAGCGCGTCGGGCGCGCGGCTGGCGCTGTCGGGCGGCAAAGGTATCGCGTATAGCTGGCCCGGCGGCCGCGCGCTGATCGATGCCAACGTGACGCTCGACGGCGGCGGCTTCCCGGCCACCCAGCTGACGCTCGCGCAGGCACGGCCTGGCGGCGCCGTCACCGGCACCGCAACGCTCGCGCCGTACACCACCGGCGGCGCGACGCTCGCGCTGACACCAGTGCGCTTCACCGCGACGCCGGGCGGCAACACGCATGTCGAGACACGCGTCGCATTGTCGGGGCCGCTCTCGGGTGGCCGTGTCGAGCGGCTGGCCGCGCCGCTGTCGCTCTACTGGAACGGGGGTGACCGTGTGATCGTCAACCCGTCCTGCACCCCGCTCACGGTCGAGCGGCTGGCGGTGTCAAGCCTCGCGCTCGATCCGGCCAGGTTGACCCTCTGCCCGACCGGCGCGGGATTGGTGACGCTTGCCGGCGGACGACTCGGCGGCGGCGCACGCCTGTCTGCAGCCAATCTGCGCGGCAGCATGGGTGGCGCGCCGCTCTCAGTGTCGGCGAGCGGCGGTAGCGTTCGGCTGGGAGCGACCGGCTTCACGCTCGCGGGTGTCTCGGCGAAGCTGGGCGCGGCCGATCACCAGACCCGGCTCGATTTCGCCAGTCTCGAAGGCCGCGCGACCGGCAGCGCCCTCGGCGGCAGCTTCACCGGCGGCAGCGGGCAGATCGCCAACGTGCCGCTCGCGCTTTCCGGCGCGGCCGGGCGCTGGCGCTTCGCCGCCGGCAAACTCGCGCTCGACGGCGCGCTAAGGGTCGCCGACAGCAACGCGACGCCGCGCTTCAAGCCGCTCGCCGCGCAGGGCGTCGCACTCACGCTCGCCGGCGGCAGGATCACCACCACCGGCACGTTGGTCGAGCCGACCAAACAGGTCAAAGTCGCCGACGTGAGCATCGTCCACGATCTCGGCGATGCGACAGGCCATGCCGATCTCGCCGTGCCGGGCATCACCTTCGGCAAGGCGTTCCAGCCCGACGCGCTGACCCCGCTCACCTTCGGCGTGATCGCCGATGTGGCCGGCACGGTGAAAGGCGAGGGGCATATTCGCTGGAACAAGGCCGGCGTCAGCAGCGACGGCGTGTTCGGCACCGACGGCACCGATCTCGCCGCCGCGTTCGGCCCGGTCACCGGCATCGCCGGCACGATCCGTTTCACCGATCTGCTCGCGCTCGAAAGCGCGCCCGCGCAGATCATCACCGTCAAGACGGTCAACCCCGGCGTGCCGGTCAACGATGGCACGATCCGGCTGCAGACGCTCGCCGGCGCGCGCGTGATGGTGGAGGACGGGCGCTGGCCGTTCGCGGGCGGCGCGCTGGTGCTCGAACCGACCCTGCTCGATTTCTCGCAGCCCGTCGAACGCCATATGACCTTCCGGGTCAGCTCGCTCGATGCCGCGCAGTTCCTTCAGCAGTTCGACTTCAAGAACCTCGACGCGACCGGCAGTTTCGACGGTGTGCTGCCGATGATCTTCGACGAGAGCGGCGGGCGGATCGAGAATGGCCGGCTGACTGTTCAGGGCGACGGCGGGACGATCGCCTATGTCGGCGATATCAGCCAGAAGGATCTCGGCACATGGGGTAATTTCGCGTTCCAGGCGCTCAAGTCGCTGCGCTATCGCAGCCTTGGTGTGGTGATGAACGGCCCGCTTGCCGGCGAGATGATCACCGAGGTCAAGTTCGCCGGCGTCTCGCAGGGTAAGGGCGCCAAGCGCAACTTCCTGTTCGATCGGCTCCAGAAGCTGCCGCTCGTCTTCAACGTGACGATCCGCGCGCCTTTCCGCCAGCTCATCGATTCGGCGCAATCCTTCTACGATCCCAAGCGGCTGATCGAACGCAATCTGCCCGCGCTGATGGAACAGCAGCGCAAGAAGGCCGCGCAAACGCCACCCGTTCAGCCTTCCGCAAGCGAGAAAGTGCCATGACCGAAACAGGATTGACGAAGCCGATGCGGAGACCGACGAGTCGCACGATGAAAAGACGGATGATGATCGCCGGCGCGATGATGCCGATGCTGACCGCAGGGTGCGTCAGCGTCAGCGCGCCCGACAAGCCGATCGTCATCAATCTCAACATCAGCGTGACTCAGGAGGTCGTCTATCGTCTCGATGGCGAGGCGAAGTCGTTGATCCAGTCGAACCCGGGAATTTTCTGATGAAGACTGTTCGTAGCCTCGTCCTGATCGCCACCGCACTCGCCGTTGCGACGCCAGCTTTCGCCCAGCGCGACCCCGCCTATCAGGCGGCGCGCTCGGCCGGCCAGGTCGGCGAGCAGCCCGACGGCTATCTCGGCGTGGTCGGCGCGGCCACCCCGGAGCTGCGCGCGCTGGTCAACAACATCAACATCCAGCGCAAGGCGAAATACACCCAGACCGCCGCCGCCGGAGCGACCGTCGAGCAGATGGCCTTCACCTCGGGCTGCCGCCTGATCGCGGCGACCGTGCCGGGCGAGAAGTACAAGACGCCCGCCGGCACCTGGGCGACTCGCACCGCCGCACCGCCCGAGCGTGATTCGCGCTGCGTTTGAGGATTACCGGCCCGGTTCGTTCGTCGAGCGGACAAACCGTGTGCGGATGCGAGCGCTACCATAGATAAACCGGCGAAGCCGCCGTGGTAAATGTCGGGCGACATAGCCGAAATCGCGACTTTGCCGCCGCTGCCGTTGCGGTTGACTTGGCTGCACCCCTTTTCTAAACGCACCGGCAACGGGGGTGATACCCCATGTTTTCGTCGTCGCGCACCGCGCGGCGGCGTTTTCTTATCAGGATGCTGGGGTGTTGGCCGACCTTCGTCACAATGACGATCTAGATCACCGTATCGCGCAAGCGAAGGCGGCGGACGAGATGCGTGTGGCGAAGCCGGTCAAGCCGCAGCCGAAGGGGTATGCCCAGGGGTCGCGCGTGCTGATGGAGCTCATCGGCGCGCCGCTCGGCGGCGGTATCCTCGGTTGGGCGATCGATCACTGGTTCGGCACAAGTCCCTGGGCTTTGCTGATCCTGATCACGCTCAGCATCATCGTCGCTTTCCGCAACATCTACCGCATTTCGAAGGAGCGCGCCGAATGAGCGCCGGCAGAATCGACCCGATGGAGCAGTTCCACGTCGCGCCTTTGACGCGACCGATCCATCTTGGCGCTTTCGACATTTCCTTCACCAATTCGGCGCTGTTCATGGTCGTCGTCGGCGTGCTGCTCGCCGTGCTGGTGAGCGGCGGTCTGAAGCGCCAGTTGGTGCCGGGCCGCTGGCAGGCGCTTGTGGAGATGATGGTCGGCTTCATCGACAATATGGTCGGCACCAGCATCGGCGCTGGCGGCAAGAAGTTCGCGCCCTACATTTTCTCGCTGTTCTTCTTCATCCTGATCTCGAACCTGATCGGCGTGCTGCCGCTCGCGATCGTGCCGGGGCTGCACACCTTCGCGGTGACGAGCCACATCACGGTGACGGCGGTGCTGGCGTTCTTCTCGTTCGCGATCGTGCTGGTCGTCGGCTTCGCCAAGCACGGCCTCAAGTTCTTCTCGCTGTTCGTGCCGCACGGCGCGCCTGCGTGGCTGATGCCGGTCATCATCCCGGTCGAGTTCGTCTCGTTCATGGTGCGCCCGTTCAGCCTCGGCCTGCGACTGTTCGTGGCGATGACGGCAGGGCACATCCTGCTCGAAGTGTTCGGCAGCTTCGTCGTACAGGGGCTCAACGCCGGCGGCGCGCTCGGCCCGGTCGTCGCGATACTCAGCTTCATCATGATCGTCGGCGTCAGCGCGCTCGAATTGCTGGTCTGCGCGATCCAGGCCTATGTGTTCGCGTTGCTGACCTCGCTTTACCTTCACGACGCGGTGCATCTGCACTAAGTCTGAATCATTGACCTATCGTATTTCTCAGGGAGTTTAACATGACTGATCTTGGCGCAATGTACATCGGTGCCGGCCTCGCAGCGATCGGCATCGGTCTTTCCGCGCTCGGCGTGGGCAACGTGTTCGGTTCGTTCCTCGAAGGCGCGCTGCGCAATCCGGGTGCGGCTGATGGCCAGCAGGGCCGTCTGTTCATCGGCTTCGCGGCTTCGGAGCTGCTCGGCCTGATCGCGTTCGTCGTCGCGATCCTCATCCTCTTCGTCGTCGGCAAGTAAGCGAAGAGAGACCAAGATGCCGCAGCTATCCCAAATCAGCGAGATCTACGCCTCGCAGCTTTTCTGGCTCGCGATCGTATTTGCGCTGATCTATTTCGGGATCGGCAAGGCGATGGTCCCCAAGATCGAACGCACGATCGACGATCGTGACGCCCGCATCTCGGGTGACATCGCCGCGGCGGCGGCCGCGCGGGACACCGCGCGCGCCGACGAGGAACGCTATCAGGCGGGTCTCGATACCGCCCGCGCACAGGCGACCAAAGCGGTGGCCGAAGCCAGAGCGGTTGCGGCCACCCAGGCCGAGACCGCGCTGAAGGCGGGCGACGCGGCGGCGGCGGCGCGGCTGGCGGAAGCGACCCAGGCGGTCGCCTCGGCCAAGCGGACCGCCGTTTCCGAAATCGAAACCGCGACGGTCGAGGCGGTCGAATCGATCCTCGCCAAGCTGTCCGGCGTCACGGTTGATCGCGCCCGGATCGAACAGCAGGTGAAGGCGGAACTGGCGCATGGCTGAAGGGCACCCCACCATGACTGCACGCACCGGCACCGTGGAACTCCACCATGAGCTCGCGTTCATGGGCATCACCCCGCCGATGTTCGTCGCCTTGTCGATGCTCGTCGTGATCGGCATCATCATCGCCGCCAAGGTGCCGAAGATGATCGCCGGCATGCTCGACGCGCGCATCGCCACGATCAGGACGCAACTCGAAGAGGCTTCCAAGCTGCGGGCCGAAGCGGAGGCGGCGCTCGCGCAGGCCAAGGCGCGCAACGCCGCCAGCGCCGGCGATGCCGCCGCGATCGTCGCGCACGCCCAGGCCGAAGCCAAGACGCTGCTCGCCAAGGCGGAAATCGACGCCGCCGATCTCGTCAAGCGCCGCCAGCAGATGGCCGAAGACAAGATCGCCGCCGCCGAACGCACCGCCATCGCCGAAGTCCGCGCCATCGCGGCCGATGCGGCGACTCGCGCGGCAGCCAAGATCCTCGCCGAACGGCACGGCGCCGACGCCGACCGTGCGCTGGTCGACACCACCATCGCTGGGCTTGGCCGGCCGAACTAACGGCTCCTAAACCGTTCGTCCCGGGCGAAGTCGAGGGACAAACCCGGAGCGCAGGTGCCTCGACTTCGCTCGGCACGAACGGTTTGGGTTTCGGAGCGGGTTAAGGGTGATGTCTTTTGGAGCGAAGCCCAACCCGACCCAACCCGTTCGCCCTGAGCGTGTCGAAGAGCGTGCTCCAAACTCGGCCTGTGCTTCGACAGGCACGAGCGGACTGGTTGAGTGTCCCGCTCAGGTCAGCGGAATCATTACCTGCCCGGCAAACCCTGGCCGCTCGATCAGTCGCTCATACCAAGCCCGCACATACGGCAGCTCCGGCCGCGCGATATCGAGCGTGAACCAGGTGTGGGCATAGACGCCCATCGGAATGTCGCCGATGCCGAACGCCGCGCGCGACAGCCACGACGTCGCGGCCAGATACCGCTCCAGCACCGCCATCTGCGCCGCGCACGCCTCGGCAGACCGCGCGATCACCGCCGCGTCGCGCGCCTCGGGCGCGCGGCGGACAAGCTGGAGAAACGCGTCGCGCTGCGCATCCGCATAACCGAACTGCCAGTCCATCCAGCGATCCCCGATCGCGCGCACCGCCGGATCGGCGGGCCATAGCGTCGGCGCATATGCCGCGGCGAGATAGCGCAGGATCGCGTTCGACTCCCACAGCACGATATCGCCGTCCTCGATCGTCGGCACCAAGGCATTGGGGTTGATCGCGAGATAGGCGTCCGACATGCCGAACGCGCCGCCGACATCATGGCGCACATACGGCAGCCCGATCTCCTCGGCGAGCCACGCCACCTTCTTGACGTTGTGCGAGTTGAGCCGGCCCCACAGCGTCAGCATGTCTAGCTCCGGTAATCGGCGTTGATCGAGATGTAGCCGTGCGTCAGGTCGCAGGTCCACACCGTCGCGCGGCCGTCGCCGAGGCCGAGATCGACGCCGATCTCGATTTCGCTGCCTTTCAGATGCGCCGCCACCGGCGCCTCGTCATACCCTTCGGCCGCCAGCCCGGCGGTCGCGACCTGTGTATCGCCGAAGCGGATCGAGAGCAGGTCGCGCTCGGCCGGCTCGCCGGCCTTGCCGACCGCCATTACGACGCGGCCCCAATTGGCGTCCTCACCGGCGATCGCGGTCTTCACCAGCGGCGAATTGGCGATCGACAAGGCGACTCGGTGGGCGCTGCGGTCGCTCTCGGCGCCGGTTACGGCGATCTCGATGAACTTGGTCGCGCCCTCGCCATCGCGCACCACCAGATGCGCGAGCTGGAGGCACAGGTCTGTCAGCGCCGCGCGGAACGCGTCGGCGCCGTCATCCTCCGACGCGGTGAGCGGCGCGTTCCCGGCCTTGCCGGTCGCGAACGCCAGCACGGTGTCGCTGGTCGACGTGTCGCTGTCGACGGTGATGCACGAGAAGCTGGTGCGGTTTGCCTCGGCGAGCGCCGCCTGGAGGAACCCCGGCTCGACCGCCGCGTCGGTGAAGATGAACCCGAGCATCGTCGCCATGTCGGGCGCGATCATCCCCGATCCCTTGATGATGCCGACCAAAGTCACGGTGCGGCCATCGACGATCGCGGTCGTGACCGCGCCCTTGCTGAAAGTATCGGTGGTGCTGATCGCCGCGGTCGCCTCTTCCCACGTGCAGGCGGGAGCGATCAAGGCCGCGTCGATCCCGGCTTCGGCCTTGTCGATCGGCAGCGGCACGCCGATCACCCCGGTCGAGGCGACGAACACGTCGGAGGGCTGGCAGCCGAGCCGCCCCGCCGCACGCGCGGCGATCGCTTCGACGGCCGCGCGGCCGCGATTGCCGGTGAAGGCGTTGGCGTTGCCAGCGTTCACCACCAGCGCGCGCGCGCTGCCCAACGTCAGCGCCTTGCGGCACCATTCGACCTCGGGCGAGGGGCATCGGCTCTGCGTCGTCACGCCTGCCACCACGGTGCCGGGGTCGAGCGCGACGAAAGTCAGGTCGCAGCGATCCCAGCTCTTGTAGCCTGCGCGTGCGACGTGCGCGCTCACGCCGGCTATGGCGGGGAGGGTTGGGAAGGCGGCGGGCGCGAGCGGCGAGCGGGCATAGGTCATGCCTCCGCCCTTAGATCGCGCGCTGCCCAAGGCAAGACCCCGCGCGCGATGGACCGGGCCGCGAAGACGACCAAAGCCGTTTCCATATCGTATCAATGGAACTACTGCGTTGGGTTAATCGTATCGGACGTGAACGGGGGTTCTGACGAGGCTTGCACCGCAGACCCGCATCTGATGCCAATCGGAGCACAGCCTGCCAATGTCGATCACACGCGAGATTCTTGATCCCGGCCTCGTCTTTCTTGCCGCGATGAGCGTGAGTACGGTGATCCTGATGGTCATGACCATCCATCGTCCCTTCGTCGTCAAGATCGATCTCCAGCGTGAGCCTGCCGAACTGGCGTTGTCGATGGTGTTGTGCGGCGTGGTCGCCAGCGTCGCGACCGGCGTCATTGCCGGATCGGTGCTCGTCACCGGCGTCGCCACGCTCGTCACCCTGGCGCTGCGCTTCGGGTTGCCACGGCTGACGATGGCGGGCGCGCAGCAACTCGCGATGCTTCCGCTCGGCTGGATCGTCGGCACCGCATGGACGCTGCGTCTGCTCGCCGAGGGCCATATGCCGACATGGATGATGGTGCTGGCGGCGATCGCGAGCGCGTTCTCGGCGGTGTGGCTGCTCGTCTCCTTCGCGGTCGCGCTCTCGCGCCAGGCGTTGATGACGCATCGCGAATGGCAGCGCCCGGTCGAGCCGGCCGACCCGTTGCACCCGCGCCGCGCGCCCAAGGTATCGATCCATCTGCCCTGTTATGCCGAGCCGCCCGAGGTGGTGATCGCGACGATCGATGCGCTCGCCGCGCTCGATTACCCCGATTACGAAATCCTCGTCATCGACAACAACACCAAAGACCCGACGCTATGGATGCCGGTGCAGGACTATTGCGCCAAGCTCAACGCCGGGCGCAGCGACAACCGCTTCCAGTTCTTCCACGTCGCCCCGCTCGACGGCGCCAAGGCGGGCGCGCTCAACTATCTGATGAAGGGCGGCTTCGTCTCGCCCGACGCCGAGCTGATCGCGGTGATCGACGCCGATTATTTCTCGACGCCCGATTTCCTGTCGCGTCTCGCCGCCTTTTTCGAGAGCCCGAAGATCGGCTACGTCCAGACCCCGCACGATTACCGCGAGCATGAGGAAAGCGCGTATCTTACCGCCTGTTATTGGGAATATATGCCCAACAACAAGATCGAGATGGCCGGGCTCAGCGAGTATAATTCGGCGATCACGATCGGGACGATGTGCATCATCCGCAAGCAGGCGCTGGTCGATGCCGGGCTGTGGGCGGAATGGTGCCTCACCGAAGATTCGGAAGTGTCGGTGCGCATCCGCGCGCTCGGCTATGACGGCATCTATCTGCGCGAGACGTTCGGGCGCGGCCTGATCCCGGAGACGTTCGAGGATTACAAGAAGCAGCGGTTCCGCTGGATCGCCGGGCCGGTCCAGCAGCTCGTGCGCCACTGGCGGCTGTATCTGCCGATCCGCTGGGGCGGCTCCCCGAAAATCAACTGGTGGTCGAAGCTGCTCGAGCTCCAGCGCGGCGTGGAGCCTTTGCTGGGTGCGTTCGGCACGGTCTTCGGGTTCGGCAGCGCGGTCGTCAGCGTCACGCTGATCGCGCTCGGCGACGTGCCCACGCTCAACCTGCCGACGCCGTTCTGGGTCGCCGCGTGGCTGGCGCTGGTCGGCACGCTGGCGAGCACATGGTTCCGCTATCGATTGAGCGACTGCCACAGCATCCGCGACATGGTGCTGGGCGAGATCGCGCGCAGCTCGCTCACCTGGATTCAGATGCTGGGCGGCATCGCCGGCCTTTCGCCGCGCCCGCTCGGCTGGCGGCGCACGCCCAAGTTCCAGGGCAAGGCCGCCGGCATGCGCGCGCTCAAGGAGACCTTGCCGGAGACGCTGATCGGCCTCGCTCACATCGTCCTGATCATCGCCGCGCTGACGCTGCGTAAGAGCGAGAACGACGACGTCGGTCTGCTGGTCGCGATGGCCGCCGCCGCCTCGGGAATCCGCTTCCTGTGCGCGCCGGTGATGGCGTGGCTGAGCGAGAAGCGGCTGGCCAGCTTGACAGCCGACGAACCCGGCGAGCAGGACGCGGTGGCGTCGCTTCGCGCCGCCTGACGATCCATAAGTGGCAGTCGGCTGGACGGGTGCGACGAACCGCATTACAGCGCAGTCCGACTATGGAGTTCGTGCTTTTCCTCTGTGCCGCGTTGTCGGCGCTGACCGGTGCCATCACCGGCACCCGCGCGCCGGGGATCGAAGTCCAGATCGAGCAGGTCTCGGCCCGCGCCGGCGTCGTCGCACCGGTCGCCGCGCGTACGGTCGCCGCGATCGTTCGGGCGCAGCGTCCGCCGTCGGTCAGCGCGGTGCTTGCCTATACGGCCGCACGCCCGTTCGTGCTGAGCGCGCCGATCCCCGTTCGCGGTGAGCGTCGGCGCGAATAACCGCGCCGCCCGGCGCCCGCTCGCATTCTTGGCGGCGCGCCACCATCTTTTCTCCCACACTACCGCAGCCGGGCCGATGTCCGCGCGCGATCCTCTTGAACATACAGGACATCCCCATGCTCGGCGGCCTTGCCAAAACCCTGTTCGGTTCCTCGAACGAACGCTACGTCAAATCGCTCGGATCGATCGTCAACAAGATCAACGGCTTCGAACCGACGATCTCCGCCATGTCGGACGATCAGCTCGCCGCGCAGACCGTCGCCTTCCGTGAGCGGCTCGGCAATGGCGAGAGCCTCGACAGCATCCTCCCCGAAGCGTTCGCGACCGTCCGCGAGGCGGCCAAGCGCACGCTCGGCCAGCGCCATTACGATGTGCAGATGGTCGGCGGCATCGTCCTCCATCGCGGCGAAATCGCCGAGATGCGCACGGGCGAGGGCAAGACGCTGGTCGCGACGCTCGCGACCTATCTCAATGCGCTGCCGGGCACCGGCGTCCACGTCATCACCGTCAACGATTATCTGGCGGCACGCGATGCCGGCTGGATGTCGCAGGTCTACAGCTTCCTCGGGCTGACGACGGGCGTGATCGTCCCCAATCTCAGCGATCAGCAGCGCCGCGATGCCTATGCGTCGGATATCACCTACGGCACCAACAACGAATTCGGCTTCGATTACCTGCGCGACAATATGAAGTACGATCGCGGCTCGATGGTGCAGCGGCCGTTCAACATGGCGATCGTCGACGAGGTCGATTCGGTGCTGATCGACGAGGCGCGGACCCCGCTCATCATCTCCGGCCCGACCGACGACAAGACCGATCTGTATCGCAGCGTCGATCTCGTCGTGAAGCAGCTCGCCGCCGAGGATTACGAGAAGGACGAGAAGCAGAAGACGATCATCCTGACCGAAGACGGCACCGAGAAGGTCGAGCGCATGCTCGAAGATGCCGGGCTGCTCGAAGGCGCGAACCTCTACGATTTCGAGAACACGCAGGTCGTCCACCACGTCAACCAGTCGCTGCGCGCGAACATGATGTTCAAGGCCGACACCGATTACATCGTCAAGGACGGCAAGGTCGTCATCATCGACGAGTTCACTGGCCGCATGATGGACGGCCGGCGCTGGTCGGACGGCCTGCACCAGGCGGTCGAGGCGAAGGAAGGCGTCGATATCGAGCCCGAGAACCAGACGATGGCCTCGATCACCTTCCAGAACTATTTCCGCATGTACCCCAAGCTCGCGGGCATGACCGGTACGGCGGCGACCGAGGCGGCGGAATTCTACGACATCTACAAGATGAACGTGGTGACGATCCCCACCAACGTTCCCGTCAAGCGCGTCGATGAGGAAGACGAGTTCTACAAGGACACGCAGGACAAGTTCCAGGCGATCGCCAAGAAGATCCGCGTCCATGCCGAGCTTGGCCAGCCGGTGCTGGTCGGCACGGTGTCGATCGAGAAGTCCGAACTGCTCAGCGAATTTCTCAAGCAGGAGCAGGTGCCGCACAAGGTTCTGAACGCGCGCTTCCACGAAATGGAGGCGCATATCGTCGCGCAGGCCGGCCGCAAGTCGGCGGTGACGATCGCAACCAACATGGCCGGTCGCGGCACCGACATTCAGCTTGGCGGCAATCTCGATTTCCGCATGATGGACGAGCATCCCGATCTCGTCGAAGGCACGCCCGAGTTCGACGCGGCCGCCGCGCGCATCAAGCAGGAAATCGCCGCCGAGAAGCAGGCGGTGCTCGACGCCGGCGGGCTGTTCGTGCTCGGCACCGAGCGCCATGAGAGCCGCCGCATCGACAATCAGCTTCGCGGCCGCTCGGGCCGGCAGGGCGATCCCGGCCTGTCGCGCTTCTACCTCAGCCTGGACGACGATCTGCTCCGCATCTTCGGGCCGGACACGCTGTTCGCGCGGATGATGCGTTCGAACATCGGCGATGGCGAGGCGATCGGCTCGAAATGGCTGTCGAAGGCGATCGAGACCGCGCAGAAGAAGGTCGAGGCGCGCAACTACGATATCCGCAAGCAGGTCGTCGAATATGATGATGTGATGAACGATCAGCGCAAGGTGATCTACGAGCAGCGCGCCGACATCATGGATGCCGACACGGTCGGCGATGTCGTCGAGGACATGCGCGCGGAGACGGTCAACGCGATCGTCGGCGAGGCGTGCCCGCCCGGCACCTATCCCGAACAATGGGATATCGCCGGCATGAAGGAGAAGCTCCAGGCGCAGCTCAACATCACGCCGCCGATCGACGACTGGCTCGCCGAAGAGGCGATCGACCCCGAGATCGTCGTGGAGCGCACCCGCGCCGCCGCAGACGCGCATGTCGCCGCCAAGGCCGAGGGGCTCGAGCCGGAGACGTGGGTGCAGATCGAGAAGTCGATCCTGCTCCAGAATCTCGATCATCACTGGAAGGAGCATCTCGCCACGGTCGAGGCGTTGCGTCAGGTCGTCCACTTGCGCGCCTATGCGCAGAAGACGCCGATCAACGAATATAAGCAGGAGGCTTTCCAGCTCTTCCAGCGCATGCTCGACATGATCCGCGAGGAAGTGACGCGGACGATCGCTTATGCTGAATTCCAGTTCCAGGCCCCGCCGGAATTGCCCCAATTGCCGGACTTCATCACCACGCATTTCGACCCGTTCACCGGCGAGGACGACACCTACGATTTCGACGGTGCCGGCATGGTGACGAGCGCGATCCCGACCTTGTCGATCCCGCGCCCGGACGGCCACGAAATCGGCCAGGACCCGGCGCAGTGGGTCGGCAACGTCAGCCGTAATGCGCCATGCCCGTGCGGCTCGGGGCTGAAGTATAAGCACTGCCACGGCGCGGTTTGAGGGGCACAACGTCGCCCCGGCGCAGGCCGGGGCCGCTGTGTAATCCGGTGGGCCGGTTGCCCCAAACATGACGGCCCCGGCCTGCGCCGGGGCGACGCTTACCGGGCGGCCCCGACCGTCCGGGCCAGCGCAACGAACTCCGCGACCGACACCGTCTCCGCGCGGCGTGCCGGGTCGATCCCGATCGCGTCCAGCGCCGCCAGTGCGCCGGGCACGGGCTTGAGGCTCTGGCGCAGCATCTTGCGGCGCTGGCCGAACGCCGCCGCGGTCAGCCGTTCCAACACCGCGAGATCGACCTGCTCAGGCGCGTCGCCGGGCACGATATGCACCACCGCCGACATCACCTTGGGCGGTGGCGTGAAGGCCGAGCGATGCACCGGCATGGCGAGCCTCGCGCTGCTGCGCCACTGCGACAGGATCGCCAGCCGCCCGTAAGCACCGTCGCCCGCCCCGGCGACGATCCGGTCGGCGACCTCGCGCTGAAACATCAGCGTCAGGCTCTGCCACCACGGCTGCCATTCGGCGCTCAGCCACCGCACCAGCAAGGCTGTGCCGATATTGTACGGCAGGTTGGAGGCGATGTGCGGCTTGCCTTCGAACAAGGCGGGCGCGTCGATCTCCAGCGCATCGCCCTCGATCACGCGCAACCGCCCCGGAAACGCCTCGCCGAGTTCGGCAAGCGCGGGGATGCAGCGATGGTCGCGCTCGATCGCGGTCACCCGCGCACCGGCGCCAAGCAACGCGCGCGTCAGCCCGCCGGGGCCGGGGCCGATCTCCAGCACTTCGGCGTCGGTCAGATCGCCCGGCACCCGCGCGATCCGCGCCAGCAATTGCGCGTCGAGCAGGAAGTTCTGCCCCAGCGCCTTGCTCGCGGCGAGCCCGTGGCGCGCGATAACCTCGCGCAGCGGCGGCAGATCGTGGACCCGCGTCACGCGCCGGAAATCGTAACTGCCGCGCGCCGCGTCGCCGCATCGCCCGCCATCGCGATCGCCGCGATCATCGCGCCCGGCTCGGCGACGTCCTTGCCGGCGATGCCGAAGGCGGTGCCGTGGTCGGGCGAGGTCCGCACGATCGGCAGGCCGAGCGTGATGTTGACGCCGTCGTCGAAGTACAGCGTCTTGATCGGGATCAGCGCCTGATCGTGGTAGCAGCACAAGGCCGCGTCGTAGCCGGTGCGCGCGCGGCCATGGAACATCGTGTCGGCGGCGAACGGCCCGCTCGCGTCGATACCTTCGGCGCGAAGCACCTCGATCGCGGGCATGATCAGATCGATCTCCTCGCGGCCGATCTTGCCGCTCTCGCCGGCATGCGGGTTGAAGCCGGCGAAGGCGAGGCGGGGATTGAGGATGCCGAAGTTGCGCGCCAGCCCGCGTGCGGTGGATCGGCCCTTCGCGGCGATCAGCTCGATCGACAGCAGCCCCGCCACGCTCGCCATCGGCACGTGCGTGGTGATCGGCACGACACGCAGGTCCGGCCCGGCGAGCATCATCACCGCATTCTCGCCCGAGATGCCGCAGCGTTCGGCGACGAACTCGGTCTGGCCGGGATGGCTGAAGCCGATCTGATAGAGTTGCGCCTTGGACACCGGCCCGGTGACGATCGCGCCCGCCGCGCCCGATCGGACCAGCCCGACCGACATCTCCAGCGCCCGAAGCGCACAGCGCGCGCCTTCGACGTCGGGGATGCCCGGCGTGATCTCGCCGCCATCGGCGACACCGAGCACGGGCAGTCCCGTGTCGAACGCGCCGGCCGCTTCGGCTGGATCGCGGATGACGCGAACCGGCCCCTGCCAAACCTTTGTCACCGCGCGCGCATCGCCGACCGCGAAGAACGGCGGCAGGCCGCGCACCGCGCGCTGCTCCCAGGCTTTGGCGATGATCTCCGGGCCGATCCCGGCCGGATCGCCCATCGATACGGCGAGCGGCTGGATCATCCCCGGCTCCTTTCGATCAGCGATATTCGATCACGGCGTCACGCCGCAGATCGCGCAGCATCTGCTGGGCGCGCCGGTTGACGCGCTGCTGCTCCATCTGGTTGCGGATCTGGTCGACTCCGGGCAGGCTGCTGTCCTTGGGGTCGTCGCGGCCGCACATCACGAGTGCGCGCACGCCATCCTTCTGCGAGCCGAACGGCGGGGTGGATTCGCCGACCTGGAGCTTGAGCAGGATCTCCTGCAACTGCGGCGGCAGGTCGCGGATCTTGACCGCATCGTTGTCGACCACGTCGGCGCCGATCGTCGAGGCGACCTTGGCCACGCCGCCGCAGCCGTGGATGTTCTGGATCTCCTTGGCGAACAAAGCGACGCGAGCGTTGGCGTCGGCCTGAGTCAGATTGGGCGCGAATTTCACGCTGATCTGCTTGAGCGACAATTTGGCATCGCGCGGATCGGCCTCGAGCACCTTGCGCTTGTCGACGAGGTACAGGATCGAGAAGCCGCCCGGCACCTCGATCGGCCCGGCGATCTGGCCGACGCTCATCTGCCGCGCGGCTTCGGCGAGGCTCTGCGGCAGCGCGCCAAGCTGGCTCGCGCTCACCCAGTCGAGATCGCCACCGGTGCTGCGCGTCGTCGCCTCGGAATATTGCGCGTAATATTCGAACGGCTTGGTGCCCTTCTGAATTTCGGCGATCATCTGCTTTTCCTGGTCGAACACCTGCTGCGTGCGGTCCGGCCCGGCCGAGAGATAGATTTCCTTGAGGTGATATTCCTCGCTGCCCTTGGACTTGGTCATGCGGTCCATGATGATCTTGATCTCTTCATCACCGACGTTGACCTGCGGCTCGACCTTGCGGCGGAGGTAGCGGCTCCATGCCAGTTCGGCCTCGATCTGGCGCTTGAGCGAGCGATCGGAAGACCCCGACTGGCGCAGATAGGCGCGGAAATCGGTGGGCGATTTGCCGAAATTTCCAGCGACGCGGTTGAACGCCTGGGTGATCTCGTCCTGCGTGATCGAGACCTCGTTGGCCTTGGCATCCTGGATCTGGAGAGTCTCGTCGATCAGCGAGCGCAGCACCTGGAGCTTCAGGCGTTCCTTGTCCTCGGCGCTCAGGTTGAGCTGGTTGGCCGCCATGATGAGCCCGACCCGCTGGTCGACGTCGGTGCCGGTGATGACGCTGTCGTTGACGATCGCGGTCGCCTTGCGGACGTTCGGATCGATCTTGCCGAAGATCTGGAGGTTGTTGGGAATGTCGAGCGAGGTCTGCGGCGTGCCGTCGTCGCTCACCGTCTGCGCGATCGAGGATGCCGTCATCGACACCGCCGCGAGGCCGGTGCCGGCAAGGGCCAGGATGCGGCCGAACCGGGCAACCCCGACCGACTTTGACTTGATCGACATCATCTTCACGTGGTCAAAAATCCCATCCCGCGCCTGCCTGCGCAACCCCGAACGTACCCCGAAATGCCGGTACGCACCTGAACCACCGCTTAGCGGCCAAGATTCTTGAACGCCAGCGTCAACAGGTAGCTGTTGCCGCGCTGCGCATCGCCGGTGTTCTGGTAATCGCGTTTCCACGTCAATCCGAGGCGGAGGCAATCGTCCTCATATTGGAAGCCGAGCCGGTGGCGCACCGGGCTGAACCCGTCGGCGATCGAGAGCGGATCTTCCCGGCGATCGGTCAGGTCGATCACGGTCGATCCGAACACCGACCAGAAGCGCCTGATCTGCACGCGCCCGCCGATCCGCGCTTCCTCGCGATCCTGAAGATCCTCTAGGATCGGGGTGATGTCGCGATTGAGGCGAAGGTAGCCGAGCAGCAGATAGGTGCTGCGCGAGCCGACCGTCGCGTCGAGCTCGTTGCGGCGTACCGTGAGGTTGTCCTTGTCGAGCCGGTAGCGGTGAGTCAGCGAAACGAAGTCGTGGAAGCGGATCTCGGTGCGGCCGACGATGTCGGAGAAGCGGTCGGTCAGCCCGGTGCCGTTGAGGAACAGGCTCGGTCGGCTATCGAGTCGGTAACTCTGGCCGATCGTGGCGTTGATCGAGATGCCGGGCAGGTCGACCGCCCAGTCCGCCCCGTAGGTGACCCGGCTCGAATCCTCGAACCGATCGTAGCCGGGGAAGCGGTTGAGCGCGAACAGGTTCGAATCTTCGAGGTCGATCGCGCGGGCATCCTCGTTGGGGATGTTGATGTTGGCGATGTGCGGCGACGCGACGATCTGCACGCGCGGCGTGAAGCGCTGCGTTCCGCTGAGGAACGTGCCGATGAACGGCCATTTCACATCCACCGCCAACGCGCCGATCGCGCGAGTCTGCCACCCGTCGAGGCCGCGATAGCTGGCCACGCCGGTCGAACCCACGTCGGTTGCGTGATAGACGTCGCCGCGGCCGAACGCGGTGAACGTCACTTCTTGGCCCCACGGCGTCAGCCGGCGCAGATCCCATTTGAAGCTGGCGAAGGCGCGCTGCGTGTCCTGGCCGGCGGTGCGCGATATGGCGAGGCTGTTCGCCTGCAACTGCACCTTGCCGCCAAGGATGCCGTCATCGAACCGGTAGCGCCAGTCGATTTCCGGCAGCGCGATCGGCTGCAAACCCTGCCTGTCGTTGACGCGAAGAGTCTGCACGTACCAGCCGTTGATCGCGAAATAGGCGTTCTGACTGATCCGCTCCAGGCTGACCGTCGAGCGCAGCCGCGCATCGCGCGAGATATCGTAACGCCGCAGGAAGGTCTTGTCGCTGGCGTAGCGCAGCGAGCCGCTGAGGCTCCAGTTCGGGCTGAGCTGGAAGCGCCCGACGCCATCGACATAGCCGCGCAACGCGTTCTGGGTCGGCACCGGCGTCGCCGACTGGAGATCGTCGCTGCGGCGGCTGACCGTCACATAGCCGCCGATCCGGTACGCGCCGCGATCGGTCAGCGCGCTGAAATCGGTCTTGAGCATCGGCGCCGTCGCGGTGAACAGCATCGGCGTGACGATCAGGCTGCGATTGGGGCCGAGCGCGACGTTATAGGGCTGCGCGAACTCGAAGCCGTTGACCCGGTCGTAGCGGAAATCGGGGCCGAGCAAGCCGCTTTGGTTGCCACCGCCGACGGGGTTGGAGAAGGCCGGCAACGGCAGCGTCGGCAGGCCGAACAGGTTGATCCGCGCGCCCTTGTAATAGATGCGCTGCTTGTCGGGCCGGTAGGTGACGCGCACGGCCGTGATCTTCCACGACGGCTCCTTCGGGCAGCCGGCGGCGCTCGACACCGCGCATGGGGTGTAAGCGGCGTCCTCCATCGTCACCGTCTCGTCGAGCGCGCGCGTGCCCTTGCGGGCGGCGAGGCGGCCGCCATGTTCGAGCACGATCAGCATGTTGTCGATCATGCCGTCCTTCAGCGCGTCGGTCAGTTCGATCGAATCGCCATATGCGGTATCGCCGCCGGGATTGGTGACGACGATGCTGCCATTCGCCATCACCTTGCCGGTCTTGCGGTTCCACACCACTTTGTCGGCGCGCAGCCGGTCGCCGGACCGGTACATGCGGACGTCGCCGGTCGCGGTGACGGTCTCGCCATTCACCTCATAGTCGAGCGAATCGGCGCTGAACTGCACCTGATCGTCACCCGCAGCCGGGGCCGACGAGGGCGGCGGCAGCGCGACATCGGGGGTCTGGAGATCCTGCGCGTGTGCTACGCCTACGGAGCAGGCGAACGGCAGCACGCAGGAGGCTAGAAACAAGGAACGCTTCACGTCGGCACTGCACCCCGGTGTCCGCGCGAAAGACGGCGGCTGAATGCTGCCCTATCGCATTGGCGAGGCGATGCTGCAACGGCGCTGCTTTGCCAGCACCGCGCGGCTGGCCTAGATACGCGCGACTCACCGCATTTGAACGAACCCGAGGGCTATCCCCATGAAGATCGAATTTTCCGCCGCCGCGCCCGATGCCGCCACGCCGCTCGCCCTCACGGTCGAGAAGGATGCGCTCGCGCGGCTCGCTTCGCCCGCGCTCGATGCGGCTGCGCTCGCGCTTGCGCAGGCGACGGCACGCGCCAGCCGGTTCGAGGGCGAGGCGGGTAGTGTCGTCGAGCTGTTCGTGGCTGCGGGCGGCGAGGCGCGACGCGTTCTGCTGCTCGGCGTGGGGGCGGGCGGCGAAACCGATTACGAACGCGCCGGCGGCGCGCTGACCGCCAGGCTGCTGACGTCGGGCGCGACTCAGATCTCGGTCGATCTCGGCGGCTCGGCACCGACTGCCCTCGCGACCGCGCGGTTCGCGGCGGCGGCAGTGCAGCGCGCGTGGCGGTTCGACGTGTACCGCACCAAGCTCAGCGACAAGGCCAAGCCGACGCTCGCCGCGATCACGCTGCACAACGCGCCCGAAGGCACCGCCGCCGCCTGGGCGCGGCAGGACGCGGTGACTCAGGGGCTGGACCTGACCCGCACATTGGTCGCCGAGCCGGCCAACATCATCTACCCGGAAAGCTTCGTCGATCGCGTGCTCGCTTCGGTGGAAGGTCTCGGCCTCGACGTCACCGTGCTGGGTGAGGCCGAGATGACCGAACTCGGCATGGGTGCGCTGCTCGGCGTCAGCCAGGGCTCGGTGCGCGAGGCCAAGTTGCTCGCGCTCAAGTGGAACGGGGCAGGGGACGGCGATCCCGCGCTCGCGCTGGTCGGCAAGGGCGTGACGTTCGATACCGGCGGCATCTCGATCAAGCCCGGCGCGGGCATGGAAGACATGAAGTGGGACATGGGCGGCGCGGGTGCCGTCGTCGGCGCGATGAAGGCGCTCGCGCTGCGCAAGGCCAAAGCCAATGTGATCGGCGTCTGCGGACTCGTCGAGAACATGCCTGACGCGGCGGCGCAGCGCCCCGGCGACGTGGTGACATCGATGTCGGGGCAGACGATCGAGGTCATCAACACCGATGCCGAGGGGCGGCTGGTGCTGTGCGACGTGCTGACCTGGGTGCAGCGCACGCACCGGCCCAAGACGATCGTCGATCTCGCCACGCTGACCGGCGCGATCATCATCAGCCTCGGCACCGAACATGCCGGCTGCTTCGCCAACGATGATGCGCTGGCCGATCAGTTGCTCGCCGCCGGCAAGGCCTCGGGCGACCTGCTGTGGCGCTTCCCGCTGTCGGACGGCTACAACAAGCTGATCGACTCGCCGATCGCCGACATGAAGAACGTCGGCCCGCGCGGCGCGGGTTCGATCACCGCCGCGCAGTTCATCCAGCGCTATATCGACGCCGGCGTGCGCTGGTCGCATCTCGACATCGCCGGCATGGTGTGGGCGGACAAGGCCGGCGCGACCTTCGACAAGGGCGCGACAGGATACGGCGTGCGGTTGCTCGACCGGTTCGTTGCGGATAACTTTGAAGCGTGATCTCGTCGCCCCGGCGAAGGCCGGGGCCGCTGCGTTTGGGGCAGCCGGTTTGCCAAATCGCCCAGCGGCCCCGGCCTTCGCCGGGGCGACCAAGCAGCCGACGGAGCCGATGTGAAGGTCGATTTCTACCATCTCACCGTCACCCCGCTCGAACGTGCGCTGCCGCAGATCGCGGAGAAGGTGCTGGCGAGCGGCGGCCGGCTGCTGATCGTCAGCGAGAGCGAGGCGCAGCGCGCCGCGCTCGACCGGCTGTTGTGGACCTACACGCCCGAGAGCTTCCTGCCGCACGCGCAGGCGGGCGCGGGCGATGATGCCGCGCAGCCGGTGCTGATCGCCCCCGCGCCCGAACCCGCCAACGCCGCGCGCAATGTCGCGATCGTGGACGGCGTATGGCGCGACGCCGCGCTCGGCTTCGATCGCGCGTTCCATTTCTTCGATGAAGACCGCATCGTCGAGGCGCGCGCCGCCTGGCGTGAGCTCGGCGATCAAGGCGCTGTCGAGCGGCGCTATTGGAAGCAGAACGACTCGGGCCGGTGGGAACAGGCCGCGTAATACACGGCCTTGCGTTGGTTTCCCCGCCCGACTAGGGAGCCGCGACTTCCCGCTATTCAAACACAGGAGCTTCACGGTCATGGCCGCGAACCGCACTTTCTCGATCATCAAGCCCGACGCCACCCGCCGCAACCTGACTGGCGCCGTCACCAAGATGCTGGAGGAAGCCGGCCTGCGCGTCGTCGCCTCGAAGCGCATCCACATGAGCCGCGAGCAGGCCGAGGAATTCTACGGCGTCCACCGCGAGCGCCCGTTCTTCAACGATCTGGTGACGTTCATGATTTCCGGTCCCGTCGTCGTGCAGGTGCTCGAAGGCGAGAACGCCGTGCAGCGCAACCGCGACATCATGGGCGCGACCAACCCCGCGAATGCCGATGCCGGCACGATCCGCAAGGAACTCGCCGAATCGATCGAGGCGAACTCGGTCCACGGTTCGGACAGCGACGAGAACGCCGCAACCGAGATCGCGTTCTTCTTCAAGCCGGAAGAAATCGTCGGCTGATCGACCACCTGGGGTGACGAAACGGGCGGCACGCGTCGCCTCGTTTCGTCACCCCGGCGATGCCCACCGCAAAGCTCCACCGCGCGGTATCGCGGCGCATCTGCGCGCATTCCGACGCGGGCACGGGTTCAGCCGACCCCGAACGTCCACCCCTCGGTGCGCGCGATCACGGGGGTGAGCGCAGGCGGTTTCCACAGGTCCGCACGCGCGGCGTTCGCGCGGAGCCACGCCGACGCGAGGATCGCATCGGTGGCATGATCGGTATAGCGCGCGAGTGCCGCGTGCGGGCGTGACCCGGTGGCGGCCAGCGCGGTATCGAGCGCGGCGCCATCACGCAGCTTGCTCAGCCCTTTACGCATCCCCGCCGCGCGCGCCGCGATCGTCGTGTAGATCTCGACGACCAGCGCGCCGGAGGCGGGCACCCGATCGAACGGCCACACCGGAACGGCGGGGCCGAGATGGTGGAGCAGCCGCATCCCCGCGAAGCTCGCCTTGGCGACCTGCGATGCGCCGATCGCGTCGTACAGGGTCGAGAGCTTGCCGCCGCCTTGCGCCTTATACGCCATCTCGCAGCGGCGATGGTGCAGGAAGTCAGCCTTCGGCCCGTCCGCCGCGCCGAGATAGAAATGCGTGCCGCGCCGGGTTTCGAGGAACGAGGCCGCGCCGAGATCCGCGTCGGGGCTGTGCGTATCGACATAGCCCCAGAACGCGCGCGCGGTGACAGGGGTGTCCTCGCCGGGCAGATAGGCGCCGCGTTCGAGAAACGGCGGTGCGAAGCTGAAGTCGAAGCCGACCAGCATCGGCGCATCGGCATGCGCCTTCAACCATGCGAGGATTTCCGTGCGCGACCATGCGCCGCCCGGTGGATCGACCAGCACCGGCGCGGCATCGCCACGCTCGCACACCGCGAGCGCGATACCAGGATGCCGCGCACCCTTTGCGCCCGACCAGTCGATCGCGGCGAATGTGGTGAAATGGCTCACACTCTTACGTCACCCAAGCGCACACGAAGCCGGTGCGAACGCCCTTTTCTTGTTCTCCCGCGCAGGCGGGTGTCCAGAGTCTCAAGAGCTGTAATCGTTGTTTTGCTTGGCCCTGGATTCCCGCTTTCGCGGGAAAACATGATAAAATGCGCTGGGGGGTGGCTTCCGCGAAGATCGCGCGTGCTGGCATGACGAATGGGACTCAAGGCCGCGCCCCAAAATCCTTACGGTGCGCCTTGTTCGCTTTGTCCCACCACGCGCGGCGGATCACGGTCGCGACACGCTCGGGATCGGCGCTGCCGTAACGGCCCACGCTCACGGCTTGCCCTTCAACTCCGCCCACCACGCCATCCGCTCGGCGATGCGCTTTTCGAGGCCGCGGTCGGTCGGCGTGTAGAAGGTCTGCGGCGCCATTTCCTCGGGCCAATAGTTCGATCCCGAATAGCCCGCGTCGGTGTCGTGATCGTAGGCGTAATCCTTGCCGTAGCCGATGTCCTTCATCAGCTTGGTCGGCGCGTTAAGGATGTTCTGCGGCGGCATCAGCGAGCCGGTCTCCTTCGCCACCCGCCACGCCGCCTTCTGCGCGGTATAGGCCGCGTTCGATTTCGGCGCAGTCGCGCAATAGAGACACGCCTGCGCGATCGCGAGTTCGCCCTCTGGGCTGCCGAGGAATTCATACGAATCCTTGGCGGCGAGGCACACCACCAGCGCATTGGAATCGGCGAGGCCGATATCCTCCGACGCGAACCGCACGATCCGCCGCAGCACGTACAGCGGCTCCTCGCCGGCGGTGAGCATCCGCGCGAGATAATAGAGCGCCGCCTGCGGATCGCTGCCGCGCAGGGATTTGTGCAGCGCCGAGATGAGGTTGTAATGCCCCTCGCGATCCTTGTCGTACACCGCGACGCGGCGTTGCAGGAACGCCGACAGCCCGGCCGCATCGAGCGGTTCGGGCAAATCGACCGAAAACAACGTCTCCGCCTGGTTGAGCAGGAAGCGCCCGTCACCGTCGGCGCTCGCGACGATCGCCTCGCGCGCCTCGGGCGTGAGGGGCAGCGGCCGTTCCTCCAAAGCTTCCCCCCGCGCGAGAAGCAGTTCGAGCGCGGCAGCGTCGAGCCGGCGCAGGATCAGCACCTGCGCGCGGCTGAGCAGCGCCGCATTGAGTTCGAACGACGGGTTCTCGGTGGTCGCGCCGACGAGGGTGACGGTGCCGTCCTCGACATAGGGCAGGAAGCCGTCCTGCTGCGCGCGGTTGAAGCGGTGGATCTCGTCCACGAACAGCAACGTGCGCTTGCCGATCCGGGCATGGTCGCGCGCCTCGGCGAACGCCTTCTTGAGATCGGCCACGCCCGAGAACACCGCCGAGATCGCGACGAAGCGTAGGCCCACCGCATCGGCGAGCAGCCGCGCGATCGTCGTCTTGCCGGTGCCGGGCGGCCCCCACAAGATCATCGACGACAGCCTTCCGGCCGCGACCATCCGCCCGATCGCGCCTTCGGGGCCGGTGAGGTGATCCTGCCCGACGACATCCTCCAGCCGCTGCGGGCGCAGCCGGTCGGCGAGCGGCGCGGTGTCGGGCACCTCCGTCGGGGCGGGGGGATCATAAGCGGCGAAGAGGTCGGCCATTGCGCCAAGATAGGGCGCGCGAAAAAAAATGCACGGCGGCTCTTGCGTAAAAATGCTCAAGATATATCTTAGTGGCATCGTGTTATAGAAAAGGAACGATATGTTTGGTTTTAACAAACGGGCTGGCGGCTTCGGCCACGGCCATCATCACCATCACGGCATGGGCCGGGGTGGTTTCGGCGGCGGTTGGGGCGAAGGTCGCGGCGGCGGGATGGGCGGCGGGCGTGCCCGCCGCATGTTCGACGGCGGCGAGCTCAAACTGGTGCTCTTGAAGCTGATCGCCGACACGCCGCGCCACGGCTATGATCTGATCCGCCAGATCGAGGAACTGACCGGCGGCGCCTATGCGCCCAGCCCCGGCGTGGTGTATCCCACGCTCACCCTGCTCGACGACATGGGGCTGATCGAAGCCGGCAAGAGCGAGGGCGCCAAGAAGCTCTTCACCGCCACCGAAGCGGGCACCGCCCACCTCGTCGAAAACGCCGAACTGGTCGAAACGCTGTTCGCGCGCCTCGCCGAAGTCGGCAAGCACAGCGCCCGTACCGACGGCGCGCCGATCCGCCGGGCAATGGGCAACCTGCGCATGGCGCTACAGAACCGGCTGACGGCGGAGGATGTCGACACCGAAACGCTTCACCAGATCACGGCGCTGCTCGACGACGCCGCGCAGAAGATCGAGCGCCTCTGAGATGACCCGCTTGCAGATACTGCGCAAGCGGCTCGCAATCGTTACGCCGGGGCCACAAACCCCGGCGAGAAAGGACTTGAGTATGACCATCAGCGCAACCGCCACCGTGCCGACCGAGAGCGCGAGCAAATATCTCCAACAGGTGTGCAAGCACTGGCAGCACAACCTCGCGGTCGAATTCACCCCCGATCACGGCACGATCGTTTTCCCCAAGGATGCGCGCGGTGCCGATTGGCCGGCCGATGCGCTGGTGACGTTCGATGCGCGCGAGGCTGGCCTCGACGTGCGGATCGACGCGAGCTCGGGCGAGCAGCTCGACGGGTTGAAGGGCGCGGTCGCGCGCCATCTCGACCGCTTCGCCTTCCGCGAGGCGCCCTTGCCGTTCGACTGGAAGCCGGCCTGACCGCGCCCTATATTCGGCGGCGAACGGAGATTCATCATGGCTAAATATGAAAAGACCGACGCCGCCGTCGCGGCGCTGACTCCCGAGCAGTTTCGCGTGACCCAGCAATCGGGCACCGAACGCCCCGGCACCGGGCCTCTGCTCTACAACAAGGAGCCGGGCATCTACGTCGATATCGTCTCGGGCGAGCCGCTGTTCGCCTCGTCGGACAAGTTCGAATCCGGCTGCGGCTGGCCGAGCTTCACCAAGCCGATCGAGCCCGCCAACGTCGCCGAACTGCGCGACGCGACGCACGGCATGGTTCGCACCGAAGTCCGCTCGGCGCATGGCGACAGCCACCTCGGCCACGTCTTCGATGATGGCCCGCGCGATCGCGGCGGCTTGCGCTACTGCATCAACTCCGCCTCGCTCCGCTTCGTCCACCGCGACGACATGGTCGCGCAAGGCTATGGCGACTATCTGCCGCAGGTCGAAGAGGTGGCGTAACGGTCTCCCAGACCGAGAGCCCCCATCACCCGTTCGTGCTGAGCTTGTCGAAGCACGTGCGCAGAGCGCGGGGCTTGTGGCACGCCCTTCGACGGGCTCAGGGCGAACGTAGGTGTAGGGACGGGTTTGTCGCGATTCCGATCGGCCCGCCGTCCTCCGCAATCACCAGCGCGCCCGAATAGCCTTCCGCCAACGCAAAGCCAGCGATGCGCCACCCGTCCGCCCCCGAGAGCAACCGCGCCTCGGGCGTCACCGAGACAGCGAACGCATCGAGCGGATACGCCAGCCCCATCCCGATCGCCTTGACGAACGCCTCCTTGCGCGCCCAGCAATCGAAGAAGCCGCGCACCGCGTCATCCTTCGTGAGCGCATCGAGCGCGGCGCATTCGTCCGCCCCGAACAGCCCCGCCGCGAGATCGCGCCAGTCGATGCCGGGCTGGCGATATTCCACATCCACGCCCAATTCGCGATCAGACACCGCCACCACCCACAACTCATGCGAGTGCGAGGCGCTGAACTGCGGCCCGCCCGCCAGCGCCGGCTTGCCATAAGCGTTCGCGCGGAAGACGAGCCGCTCCGCCGCGACCCCGGTCATCGCTGCCAACGTCTCGCGCAACCGCGCGCGCCGCACGATGAAGCGGCGCCGGTCGCGCGCGAAGGCGAAGCGTGCCGCGCGTGCCCGCTCGGCCGGATCAAGCACCTCCGCCAGCCGCCCAACCTCGTCCTCGCCGACATCAAGGCTGCCGAAGTGAAGATCGGCCGCCGCCACCCGATCAGGCGCTGCGCTGGAACGCCGCCTCGGCATTCGCCCGCGCCAGCCGCGCGCGCAGCAGATCGGCGAACATATCGACATTGGGCGGTTCGAGCATCGTGCGGTGCCCGCCGGGGATGATGTGCGCGTCGAACTGCCCACGCACCTGCGCGCGCCAATCCTCGACGAAATCGAGCACGCCGGGATGGTCGTCGGGCTGGAACAGGATCACGTCGCCGTCATATGCGGGCGGCGTGTAGTGGCTCGCGGCATAATCGAGCCGCGACTGGATCTTGGGCTGCAACACCGCCTCGCGCCCACCCGCCAGCGCCGCCGCGTCGGAGAGGCCGCGCAAGCGATCGACGAAATAGTGCCAGCGCTTGCCCTTGGGCTGCGCGAACGTCTTGTCGAGGTGATATTTGAACTTGCTGAGGAAGAACCGCGCCGCCCCGATCTGGCGCGCACGCACCGGATGGAATGGATGCGCGAGCATCAGCAATCGCACCTCGTCGCCCGCCGCCTCGAGTTGAGTCGCGACGGCGTAGGCGAGGATTCCCGAGGTACACCAGCCGCCGATCCGGTACGGCCCGTTCGGCTGGATCTGGCGCAGCGTGGCGATGATGAGATCGGCGGTCTTGCGGAAATCCTTGCTTGGCGTGCCACCCGCCGCCTCGATGATCGCGGCGGTCGAGATGCCGTAGAACGGCTGGTCGTGGCCGAGCCGCTCGGCGAGCGGGCGGAAGGTCGAGCCGCCGTCGAGCCAGAGGATCGGCGGTTGCGATCCGTTCGGCTGGATCTGTGCGACGGCCGGGTTCTCGATGCCTTTGCCGCCCGAGATGATCTCGGCCATGTCGGCAAGACGCGGCGCCTGGAACAGCGCCGCCATCGGCAGCTTGACGCCATAATCCTTGGCGATCCGCCGGATCAGCCGCGCGATCAGCAGCGAATGCCCGCCGAGATCGAAGAAATCGGCGTTGCGTGACGTCACCTCCGCCTTGAGCACGTCGCTCCAGATCGCGGCGAGCTTCGTTTGCTCGGGCGTTTCCAGCGGCGCGTCGTCCGTGATCGAGGCTTTGCCCGGTTCCGGCAGCGCGTTGCGATCGATCTTGCCGTTGGGCGTCTGCGGCAGTTCGTCGAGCACCACGAACCGCGTCGGGATCATGTAATCGGGCAGGGTGGCGCCGAGCAGTTCGCGCCATTCCGCGATCTCGCCGGTGCCGACCAGATAGCCGACCAGCGCGCGTTCGCCGCTCGGGTCGGGCCACGCCTTCACCACCGCCGCCGAAACGCCGGGCAGCGCCGCGAGTGCGCCCTCGACTTCCTCGATCGCGACGCGGAAGCCGCGGATCTTCTCCTCATGATCGGTGCGGCCGAGGCATTCGAGCATCCCGTCGGGCCGCCAGCGCGCAAGATCGCCGGTCTTGTACAGCCGTTCGCCATCATGCTCGATGAACTTGGCTTCGGTCAGGTCGGGTCGCCCGCGATAGCCGATCGCGACGCCGCGCCCGCCGATGCACAATTCGCCGACCGCGCCGACCGGGCGATCGTTGCAGTGGCTGTCGAGGATGCGGATCGTCGTGTTGGCGATCGGGCGACCGATCGTGATCGGGCCTTGCTCGACCTTGGCGACGGTCGACCAGATCGTCGTCTCGGTCGGGCCGTACATGTTCCAGAGCGTGCCCACCCGCGGCAGCACCTGATCGGCAAGTGCGCGTGGCAGCTTCTCGCCGCCGCACAGAGCAATGAGGGCGGGCGAGCCTTCCCAGCCCGCTTCGATCAGGCCGCGCCACGTCGCCGGAGTCGCCTGAAGGATATCGGGCTTGAGCCGAGCGACATCCTCGGCCAGCGCGATCATGTCGGTCGCGGTCTCGCGCGTGGCGAGATGGACCTTGCCGCCCGTCACCAGCGGCAGCCAGATTTCCAGCTCGGCGATATCGAACGACAGCGTCGTGATCGCGAGGATCGACTGGCGCGGCGCAAGCCCAAGGCTGTCCTCCATGCCGACGAGGAAGTTGACCAAAGCCGCGTGCGGGATCTCGACGCCCTTGGGCTTTCCAGTGGAGCCCGACGTGTACAGCACATAAGCTGGCGCTTCGGGATCGATCGCAGGCGCCGTGAACGCGCGGTGCGGCCAGTGCCGGTCGAGCCGTACCAGCGGCGCGGCGTCCTGCGGCAGCGCGTGTTCGGTGGTGGGTTCGACGAGGATCAGCACCGGCTCCGCGCTCTCGACGATCATCGCCAGCCGCGCTTGCGGGAAGCTGGGGTCGAGCGGCAGATATGCTGCGCCCGCCTTCACCACGCCGAGCATCGCCGCGATCATATACGGCGTGCGTTCGAGCGACAGCCCGACCAAAGCGCCCGGCCCGACGCCGCGCGACACCAGTTCGGCGGCGATCGCATCGGCGGAATGCGCAAGTTCGGCATAGGTCCAGCCCTCGCCGGATTGCTCGATCACCACACTATCCGGTTCGGCGGCGGCCTTCGCCGCCACCCAATCGACCACGCTCGCATAGGGTAGTTCGCGAGTCGTCTGGTTCCATTCGGCGGCGAGCCGGTCCTGCTCGTCCGCAGCCAGCATCGGCAGCTTGGCCAGCGGTGTCCCCGGATCGGCGGCGACGCCCTCGAGCAGCCGCACCCAATGGTCGGCCATGCGGCGGATCGTGGACGCGTCGAACAATTCGCTCGAATAGAGGAAGCGGCCGGCCATACCGCCCTCGGGCCGCTCGTCGAGTTCGAGGTACAGATCGTATTTCGCCGCGCCGACGGTCACGTCCATCTGCGTCAGATCCCAGCCCGCCGGGAACGGATCGACCGGCGGCTCGATCGAGAACAACGTGTTGAACAGCGGATGCGTGCCGGTGCCGCGCTTGATGTCGAGCGCGCGGACCAGCTTGTCGAACGGAATGTCGCTCGCGCCGAGCGCGCCGATCACGCTGCGCTTCACCTCGGCCAGATAGTCGCGGAACGGCGTGCCCCCCAGCGGACGGCTGCGGATCGCCATCGTGTTGAGGAAATAGCCCATCAGCGGCTGGAGTTCGGGCCGCCGCCGCGTGTCGGTGACGCCGCCGACGATGATGTCCTCGTCGCCGGTATAGCGGAACAGCATCGCCTTGTAGCCGGCGAGCAGCACCGAATAGAGCGTCGCGTTCTCGGCGCGCGCGATCGCCTTGAGCCGCTCGACCAGCGGCGTGTCGAGCTCGAACACCTCCATCGAACCGGCATGCGTCGGCAGCGCGGCGCGCGGGCGGTCGCCGACCACTTCGAGGCGCGGGATCGGCGCGGCGAGCTGGCCGCGCCAGAAATCGAGCTGGCGGCGATATTCGTCGCCCTGCTCGCGGTCGGCCTGCCATACGGCGTAATCGGCATATTGCAGCGCCGGCTCGGGCAGCGGCGAGGGCTTGCCCGCCTCATACGCATCGACCAGTGCCGCCAGTTCGGGCACCAACGTCTTGTAGATCGAGACGCCGTCGAAAATGACATGGTGAAGCGTCAGGTACAGCCGATGCTCCTGATCGCCCAGCTTGACGACGCGGGCGCGGAACAGCGGCGCCACGTCCGGCGCGATCGGCGCGCGCGCATCTTCGGTGGCGAGCCGAACCGCCTCGGCTTCGCGATCGGCTTGCGGGACATGGCTGATGTCGATGATCGCCAGCGAGATCGGCGTCGAGGGCGCGACCTGCATGACATAATCGCCATCGACCTCGACTATCGCCGAGCGCCAGATCGCGTGGCGGCGCACGATCTCGGTCAGCGCGCGCTCCATCGCGGCATGATCGTAGCGGCCGAGCCGGTGGATCGTGATCGACTCGTTGTAGAGCGGCATCTCCGGCGCCATCTGCGCGTGCAGCCAGAGCTGGTTCTGCTCGGCGGTGAGCGGGATGGTACGCGCCGGGTCGCGCGGGCGGATCGGCTCGGGGACGGATGCCGCGGTCGCGGCATTGCCGGCGAGCATCCTGGCGAGCAGGTCGCGACGCGCCTGAGTAGCGTCGATCTTGGCAGGCATGTTCATGCGAAGGTCACCCGTAAAGCCTTGAGGCCGCGCAGGCCGAGATTCTCGCGCCATTCGAGCTTTTGCTCAGGCAAGGAGAGGGCCTTGAGCCGGTCGAGCAGCAGGCGGAACGCGATTCGCCCCTCCATCCGGGCGAGTGGCGCGCCGAAACAGAAATGCGCCGCCCAGCCGAACGCCATGTGGCGATTGTCCGCGCGCTCGAAATCGAGCGCGTCGGGATCGGCGAAGCGTTCGGGGTCGCGGTTGGCGGCGGCCATCACCGCCATCACCGGCGTACCCTTCTTGATGAGCTTGCCGCCCATCAGCGTATCCTCGGTGGCGATGCGCGAGGTGTGCTGCGACGGGCTTTCGTAGCGCAGCAGTTCCTCGATCGCGCTCTCCATGATCTCGGGCCGGTCGCGCAGCTCGGCGAGCTTATCGGGCTGGCGCAACAGCGTCAGCAGCCCGCAGCCGATCAGATTGGTGGTGGTTTCCTGTCCGCCCACCATCGTGACGATGGCATTGGCGATCACCTCTTCCTCGGTCAGTTTCTGGCCGTCGATCTCGGCCTCGACCAGCGATTTGACGAGACCGTCCTTGAGCGAGCCGCTGTGGATGGCATGCTGGAAATAGGCGATCATGTCGGCGGTACTTTTCAGCACCTGCGCGATCCCGTCCGGGTTGTGCGAGAAATTGCCGAGCATCTGCGCGTAATCGGCCGACCATTTCTTGAGCTGCGCATGATCCTCCTCGGGCACACCCATCAGATGCGCGAACACGATCGAGGGGAACGGTTCGGCGAAATCCGCCATCACGTCCATTTCGCCCTTGGCGAGCGCGGCGTCGATCAGCCGGTTGGCGACCGACACCACGCGTTCCTCCAGCGCCTCCACCCGGCGCGGTGTGAACGCGGTCGAGCAGAGCTTGCGCAGGATCGTGTGGTTGGGCGGATCGAGGAACAGCATCTGCTTGACCATCACTGCCGCGATCGGCTCGATCGAGCCGAGGCCGAGCGAGCGCATCAGGTCGGGCGAGGGGGTACGATCCGCCGAGAAGCGGTGCAGCACGGCATGGACGTCGCTGTAGCGCGTCACCACCCAGCTATGCAGATACGGATCCCAATAGACCGGGTCTTCGCTGCGCAGCCGCGCGTAGAGCGGATAGGGATCAGCCAGTACGGTTGGATCGAGCAGCCGGAACAGGCTGAGTGAGGGGTCGGAGACGGGGCGGGTCGCCATTATGCCGACAGCCTCTCGATGTCGGCATCGCTCATCGCTTCGATTTTCGCGAAGATCAGCGTCTCGACCACCTCGGCCAGCTTGGCGACGGTCGCCGCCTCGAACAGATGGAACAGCGACAGATCGATCCCGAACGCATCACGCGCGCGGATGATGACCTGCGTGCCGAGCAGCGAATGTCCGCCGAGCAGGAAGAAATCGTCGTCCACCCCGAAATCGCGGTGGCCGAGCACGTCGCTGACGATCTCGAACAGCCGCAGTTCGGTCGGCGTGGCCGGTGCGCGCGCGCCGGTGCTTTCCGCCATCGCAACACTGGCCGGATCAGGCAGCGCGCGCACGTCGATCTTGCCATTCGCGGTGAGCGGCATCGCGTCGAGCCGCGCGAAATGCGCCGGCACCATATAATCGGGCAAAATCTCCCCGAGCGCGGCGCGGAGCGCACCGGCGGTAGCCTCGCCGTTCAGCGTGACATAAGCGACCAGATCGCCGTCGCGCACCAGCACATGGCTCGCCGCGATCTCGGGCAGGCGGTTGAGCGCCGCGGCGACTTCGGCCGGTTCGATGCGGTGCCCGCGCACCTTCACCTGTCCGTCGACACGACCGAGGAAAGCATAGTCGCCATCCTCCAGCCGCAGCGCGAGGTCGCCGGTGCGATAGAGCCGACCGTACTTCGGATGCGAGACGAAGCGCGCCTCGGTCAGCGCCGGATCGCCACGATAGCCGCGCGCGACCTGCGCACCGCCGATGTACACTTCGCCGGGCGCACCGCGCATCACGTCGTCGCCGCCCGGATCGAGCAGATGGATCGTCGTGCCGCTGATCGCCGTGCCGATCGACGGCAGCGCGCTGCCCTCCGCCGCGACCACGCCCGATGTCGCGACGACGGTGCATTCGGTCGGGCCGTAATTGTTGACGAAGACGAACGGCTGGCCCGGCCTGGGCCGCACCGTCAGCTTGTCCGCGCCGGTGAGCAGCACGCGCAAGCGGGCGTCCGCCGGCCAGTCCATCGTGACGAGCGGCTCGGCCAGCGCGGTCGGCGCGAACGCCACGTCGATGCGCTCACGCACCAGCCAGTCGCGCAACGCGACAGGATCGAGTCGCACCGCATCGTCGGCGAGGCAGAGCGTGCCGCCCGCCGCCAGCGTCGGCCACACCTCCCACGCCGCCGCGTCGAAGCCCAGCCCGGCGAGGTGCGCGCTGCGCGTGCCCGCACCGACCGCGAACGCGTCGAGATGCCAATCGACCAAAGCGGCGAGATTGTCGTGCCCGACCTCGACCGCCTTGGGCTCGCCGGTCGAACCCGAGGTGAAGATGACGTAGGCGAGATCACCCGCCGCGACCTCAACGAAGTCACCGCGATCGTCCGGCGCCACCGTGCCTAGGCCCGAACCGCGCGGCGCGATCACCGCCGCACATCCGGCGCGTTCGACGAACGACTCCAGTCGCGCCTCGGGCCACGCCGGATCGAGCGGCAGATAGGCGGCGCCCGCATACCACACCGCGAGCAGCGCGACGATCTGCTCGGCCGAACGCGGCAGGCCCACCGCGACGGTCGCGCCCGGCGTCACGCCGCGCACGGCGAGCGCTCCGGCCAGCGCGGCGGCGCGTGCATCAAGGTCGGCATAGCTCAGCGACATGCCACCCGACTCGATCGCCACGGCGGGGCCAGCGTCCCGCACGATCTCACGGATTCGCAGGCTGATAGGGTGCGACAAGGTAGTCGTCGCCGGCAGGTCGCGCATTGGTATCTCCCCAGTTGCGCGCACCAAACCAAAAAAAGGTGAGTTATCCCTTAATCACCCCCACGCTTTGACAATCGAACGGCAGCGTCATGCCCTCTCGCGGCCCCGATCTTCGCGGATTCTGGCCAGATCGGACGGAAAACGCTGGACCGCGCCAGCCGTCTCGATACACGCCGCATTCATCGCCGCAGCGCGAAAGGCGTCCGCTTCAATGCGGATCATGGAACAGGATCGAACGTGACTTCGGGTTTCGGCACAGTGCGCGCGTGGGCAGGTCTGGCGGTATGGGCGATGGCCACCGCGCCGGCGCTGGCCGGCGGCGCGGCTGGCACGGGCACCTTGCACGTCGAGATCGGCAACGTCCGCACCGCGCACGGCCGCGTCCATATCGACGTCTGCACGCAGGCGCAGTTCCTCAAGGACTGCCCGATCTCCGCCGATGCGCCCGCGCGGGTTGGCGTCACGACCGTGTCGGTCACCGGCCTGCCGCCGGGCCGCTATGCGGTTCAGGCTTTTCTCGACGAGAATGGCAACGGCAAGGTCGATCAGGCGTTGTTCGGCATTCCCAAGGAAGGCGTCGGCTTTTCGAACGATGCGCGGATCAAGCTTGGTCCGCCGAAATGGACGGATGCGATGTTCGATATGACCGGCGGTGAACAGACGATCAGGTTCAACCTGCGCTATTTCCTCGGCGGCGACGCGAAGCGTTGATCGCCACCCTGATCCTGCGGCTGGTTGCGGCCAGCGTGCGTCGTCCGGTGCTGGCCGTGCTGGCGTGCCTCGCGCTGACCGGCGTCGCGCTCGCTTATGCGGCGACCAGCTTCTCGATGACCACCGACACCGCGGCGCTGATCTCACCCAAGGTCGCGTGGCGGCAGAACGAGAAAGCGGTCGAGACGGCGTTCCCGAACCTCACCGACGTGCTGCTCGTCATCGTCGACGGCAAAACCCCCGAACTCGCCGAAGCCGGTGCCGCCAAACTCACCGACGCGCTCGCCGCAGACACCAAACACTTCCGCCGCGCCGAACGTCCCGACGGCGGCGCATACTTCGCCAAACAGGGGCTGATGTTCGGCTCGGTCGCCGAGGTCAAAAACGCGACCGATGCGCTCATCAAAGCCCAGCCCCTGCTCGGTCCGCTCGCGCGCGATCCGTCGCTGCGCGGCATCGCCGGTGCGTTCGGCACTGCGCTGATGGGGGTGGAGCAGGGTGCCGCCAAACTCGCCGATTTCGATACGCCGATGCGTTCGCTCGGCGATGCGCTCGACACGACGCTCGCCGGCAAGCCCGCCTATTTCTCGTGGCAGGAGCTCATGGCTGCGCCCGGCAGCGGCCAGGCGCCGCCGCGTCGCCGCCTGATCCTCGCCCAGCCCAAGCTCGATTACGGCGCGCTCCAGCCCGGCGAGGATGCCGTCGCGGCGATCGACCAGCAGGCGGCGAAGCTCGGGCTCGACGCGGCGCACGGCGTCTCGGTGCGGACCACCGGCGAGGTGCCGCTCGCCGACGAGGAGTTCGCCACGCTCGAAGAGAATATCGGTATCGTCGGCCTCATCATGGCGCTGGCGATGCTGGTCACGCTGTGGCTGGCGACGCGATCGGCGAAGATCGTCGCGGCGATCGTCGTCACCATCATCGCGGGTCTCGTCATCACCACCGCCGCCGGTATGCTCGCGGTCCACACGCTCAATCTGATCTCGGTCGCGTTCATCCCGCTGTTCGTCGGGCTGGGGGTCGATTTCGGCATCCAGATCAGCGTGCGCTACAATGCCGAGCGGCTCGACGGCCACGCCACGCCCGAGGCGCTGCGCCGCGCGGCGACCGCTTTGTCCGCGCCGCTGGCGTTGGCGGCGGGCGCGGTGTTCCTCGGCTTCGGCGCGTTCCTGCCGACCGACTATATCGGCATCTCCGAACTCGGCATCATCGCCGGCATCGGCATGGTCATCGCGCTGCTGCTGTCGATCACCCTGCTGCCCGCGCTGCTCACCCTGTTCAAGCCGGGCACCCCACGCCGAGAGGTTGGGTTCCGGGAGGCCGCGCCGCTCGATCGCTGGCTGCACACGCATCGCAAGGCGGTCTTATGGGCGTTCGCGCTGTCGATGCTGGTCAGCATCGCACTGCTGCCGTTCGTTCGGTTCGACTTCAACCCGCTCCACCTGCGCAACCCCAACGGTCCGGCGATGCGCGCGCTCGCCGATCTGATGCACGATCCGCTGCGCACCCCCAATACGATCAACCTGCTCGCCCCTAACGCTGACGCGGCGAAGACGCTGGCGACGCGACTCGCCAAGCTGCCCGAAGTCGACGCGGCGGTGACGGTCGATGGCTTCGTGCCTGAGGATCAGCCGCAGAAACTCGCGCTGCTTCAGGACGCATCGTTGCTGCTCGACGCGACGATCAACCCGTTCGATATGGCGGCCACGCCCTCGGATGCGGAGAACGTCGCCGCGCTCAACGCCACCGCCGCGCAACTCCGCAAGGTCGCCGGGAGCGTGGCTGACAAACCCGCGCAGGACGCGCGCCGACTCGCCACTCTGTTCGCGCGGCTCGCCTCGGCGTCGCCGCAAATCCGCGCGCGCGCGCATGACGTGCTGGTGACCCCGCTCGGCGTAATGCTCGATCAGGTCCGCGCGACGCTGCAGGCCGAACCCGTCACGCGCACGACCTTGCCGCCCGAAATCGCCGGCAATTGGGTCGCCAAGGATGGCCGCGCGCTGATCCAGGTCTTCCCGCGCGGCGACAGCAACGACAATGCGGTGCTGCGCCGTTTCACCAAGGCGGTGCGCACGGTCGCGCCCGATGCCTCCGGCCTGCCGGTCGCAACTCAGGAGGCGGCGGGCACGATCGCCTGGGCGTTCATCGAGGCGGGCGTGCTCGCGCTGGTGCTCATCAGCGGCTTGCTGTTCATCGTGTTGCGCGATGCCCGCGAAGTCGCGTTTACGCTCGCGCCGGTGGTGCTGTCGGGCTTCCTGACGCTGGGCAGTTGCGTGCTGATCGGCCAGCCGATCAACTTCGCCAACATCATCGCCTTCCCGCTGCTGTTCGGCGTCGGCGTCGCCTTCCACATCTATTTCGTGATGGCATGGCGGGCAGGGGCGACCGACCTGCTGCAATCGAGCTTGGCGCGCGCGGTGCTGTTCAGCGCGCTCGCCACCGGCAGCGCGTTCGGCAGCCTGTGGCTGTCGCACCATCCCGGCACCGCGAGCATGGGCAAGATCCTGATGATCTCGCTGGCATGGACTCTGGTATGCGCGCTGATCTTCGAGCCGGCGTTGCTCGGCCCGCCGAGGAAGACGGAAAAGGCGTAACGGCGGCTGAAAAGGCGCTCCTCCCGCCAATCGTCACTCCAGCGCAAGCTGGAGTCTCTTGAGGCCGGGCGAGTGTTTCGCGTCTCACCGAGAGACCCCAGCTTGCGCTGCGGCGATGGAGCGGGGCTTAGGGCTTGCTCGCCGGGTCGGCCAACGGATCGCTCAACTCCGGCGCAGCCGGCTTCGCATCCGGGGTAGAGGATGGCGGGGCGGCCGAAGGCGCGGCGGGATCGACCAGCGGATCGCTCAACGCCGGGGACGGCGCCGCTTGCCCGACCGGCGCCGCCGGATCGGTCAGCGGATCGATCATCTCCGGGAACGTCCCGCCGCCGGCCGCTGGATCGGCCAGCGGATCGTCGAGCGGGCTGGCGCTTGCCCCGCCACCGTGTCGAAGCGCGTAGACCTCCGCCGCGCGCGTCTGCAAAAAGGCTGATCGCAGCGTCGCATATGGGTCGACCGCGCCGCCGAGCAGCGCCTTGAGGTCGGCATCCGACTCGGCGCGCAAGTCCAACCCAACCAGCACGCCCTGCGGGATCTGATATTCCACGCGGTTGAACGGAAAACCGATCGCGACGGGCAGCACCGCGCCGTCGACGGGCGCAGCGCCGAGGTCACGGAAGTCGGTTGGCCCGAGGAACGGCAGGAACAGATACGGCCCCGGCCCGACGCCGTAGCGGCCCAGCGTGTTGCCGAAGCCGTTGGAATGGTGCGGCAGCTTGAATCCGTCGGTCTTGGCGACATCGACCAGCCCGCCGACGCCGATCGTCGTGTTGATCGCGAAGCGCGCCACCGTTCGCACCGCCCGCTTGGGCTTCAATTGCAGCATGTCGTTCACGAACACCACCGGCTCGCCGATGTTTGAGAAGACGTGACGGATGCCGCCCCGGATGATCTTGGGAACCACCGCCTTGTACGCCATGGCGACCGGCCGGAAGAGGATTCGTTCGAAAAAATTATGGATCGAGAACAGCTTGCGGTTGAGGTTCTCCAGCGGGTCGCCCTGGAAATGCGCTGGCCGCGCCGCCTTCACCGCAGGCGATACCGCGGTCGGCGACAGCGGCTTGGGCGCGATGACCCCCGCTGGCGCGGCTTGCTGCTGCGCGCTCGCCATGATTGGCGTCATCAACGATGCGGCGAGCGCCAAGGCGCTCGCGCCCCCGGAAAATCCCATGCGGATCAGTTCGCCGCCTTGGCGGAGAGCTGGTCGAGGTGCTTCACCAGCGCCTTGGCACCGCCCTTGCCGAGAATGCCGGCGAAGTCCGAGCGACGCGTGGCGAGTTGGCTGACCGAGTTCTGGTAGAACACGTCGATGATCTTCCACTGCCCGCCACTCTGGCGCAGGCGATAGGCGATCGCGGTCGGTTCGCCCTTCGGCGCGACCAATGTCGTGCGCACCAATTTGTCGGTGCCGCGCGTCTCGACCTGCGGGGCGATCTTGAAGCTCTCGCCCGACCAGCTATCGAAATTGCCGGCATATTGCGCGATCGTCAGCTTGCGGATCGCGGCGACCAAGGCGGTCTGGTCAGCCGGCGCGGTCGTCGTCCAGGCGGGGCCGACAGACAGCCGGGTCATCAGCGGAATGTCGAACGCGCGATCGACGATAGGCGCGATTTTGGCCGAACGCCCCGCCACGCCGAGCGCCTTGCCGCCCTTCATGATCGCGAGCAGCCCGTCGTCTAGCGCCTGCACGGTCGCGCCAGCGGGATCGCTGGTCTGCGCGGTGGCGGGGGCAGTGATCGAGGCTGCGAGCAGCAGCGCCGCCAGGCCGGAAACGCGGATCATGCGATACTCCATCATATTGGGCCGTCAAATAGGGACGCCGTGGGCCGATACCAACCACAGTCGATAAGCACAAACCGCTGACGCGTGGCTGAACGGGCACAGTTCAGTACCGATCGGTACGGGTCTGCCCTTTTTCCGCTTCATTTTTCGGGCATCCCTTCGCATATGCAGCGTACAGGGGCGGCGATGCGGGATTTCAGACCGTCTGTCTCGTCGCAGGAAATGGTCCAATTCGGAAAGGACGGCGCCTTGCGCGTGATCTTGGCGAACCCGCGCGGATTTTGCGCGGGCGTGGTGCGGGCGATCGAGATCGTCGAACGTGCGATCGAGCGTTACGGCGCGCCGGTCTACGTGCGCCACGAAATCGTCCACAACAAGCATGTCGTAGATACGCTGCGCCGCAAGGGCGCGGTGTTCGTCGAGGAACTGTCGGAAGTGCCGGCTGGCGCGATGACGGTGTTCAGCGCGCACGGCGTCGCGCGCACCGTGGAGGAAGAGGCGGCCGCGCGCGGTCTGCCCGTGCTCGACGCGACCTGCCCGCTCGTCACCAAGGTGCATGTGCAGGGGCGTCGCTATGCCCAGGCCGGCCGGGCGCTCGTGCTGATCGGGCACGAAGGCCATGCCGAAGTGGTCGGCACGGTCGGCCAGGTCGATGCGCCCGTGCATCTCGTCTCCTCGGCAGCGGCAGTCGCCGATCTCGATTTGCCCGACGACGGCGAGATCGCCTATATCACCCAGACGACGCTCAGCGTCGACGACACGCGCTCGATCATCGCCGCATTGAAGGCGCGCTTCCGCAACCTGATCGGCCCCGACGTGTCGGAAATCTGCTATGCCACGCAGAACCGCCAGACCGCGGTGCGCGACCTGTGCCGGGTCGCCGATCTGCTGCTCGTGGTGGGCGCGGCGAACAGCTCCAATTCGAGCCGCCTGCGCGATCTCGGCGTGGACGAGGGGCTGCCGAGCTATCTCGTCGCCGATGGCAGCGCGATCGACCCCGCCTGGTTCGACGGGGTAGAGACGGTCGGGCTCACCGCCGGCGCTTCCGCACCCGATGCGCTGGTCGATGATGTCATCGCCGCGCTGCGCCGGATCGGCCCGGTCGAGGTCAGCCAGCTCGACGGTATTGAAGAGACACTGGAATTTGCCCTGCCGCGTGAGCTAAGAGGGCCGATGACCGCCGCCAGCCGCCCCGCGATGGCGAACTAGGACGAACAGACCATGAGCCTTCCGCTTCCCGCGCTCGCCCGCATCGGCAGCTACACGCTGCGCAAGCATATCGGCGGCGGCAAATATCCGCTCGTGCTGATGCTCGAACCGCTGTTGCGCTGCAATCTGGCCTGTCCCGGCTGCGGCAAGATCGATTATCCCGACGCGATCCTCAACCAGCGGCTGAGCTACGATCAGTGCATGGAGGCGATCGACGAATGCGGCGCCCCCGCCGTGTCGATCGCCGGCGGCGAGCCTTTGCTCCACCGCGATATGCCCAAGATCGTCGAGGGCTATATCGCGAAGAAGAAGTTCGTGATCCTCTGCACCAATGCGCTGCTGCTCAAGAAGAAGATTGATCAGTACAAGCCGTCGAACTTCTTCACCTGGTCGATCCATCTCGATGGCGACAAGGGCATGCACGATCACGCGGTCGATCAGGACGGCACCTATGAGGTCGCGATCGAGGCGATCGAACTCGCCAAATCGAAGGGCTTCCGGGTCCAGGTCAATTGCACCGTGTTCGACGGCGCCGATCCGGTTCGGCTGGCGTCGTTCTTCGACGAGATGGAGAAGCGCGGCGTCGAGATCACGCTGTCGCCCGGCTATTCCTACGAGCGCGCCGCCGATCAGGAGCATTTCCTGACTCGCGAACGCACCAAGACCTTCTTCCGCGACGTGTTCCGGCGCGGCAACGGCGGCAAGGCGTGGACCTTCACCAACTCGCCGCTGTTCCTCGATTTCCTCGCCGGCAACCGCTCTTACGAATGCACGCCCTGGTCGATGCCGTTGCGCACCGTCTTCGGCTGGCAGAAGCCGTGCTACCTCGTCGGCGAAGGCTATGTGCCGACGTTCGCCGAACTGATGGAGGGCACCGACTGGGACCAGTACGGCGTCGGCAAGTACGAGAAATGCTCGAACTGCATGGTCCATTGCGGCTTCGAGGGCACCGCGGCGAGCGAATCGATCCGCAACCCGCTCGCGATGTTCAACGTCGGCCGCAAGGGCGTGCGGACCGAAGGCCCGATGGCCCCCGACATCGACCTCTCCCGCGCCCGCCCGGCCGAGGACGTGCATTCGACTCACGTCGAACGCGAACTCGCCAAGATCAAGGCGGCGGACCCGGAAGGCTTCCGGCGGACGCAACGGGCGGCGTAACCGACGAGCGGGTCAGATCTCGACCGAGGTCCAGGCCCGCTCCAGCGCGCTGAACGCCCGCCCGGCATCGCACCCGGTGCGGATCAGCGCCGGCAATTGCGCCGGATGCCGCGCCAGCGAGGCGAGCACCGCGCCGAGCGCCATCCCACCATCGGGCTTCATGCCGACCAGCGCGGCGGGCGGCAGCACGTGGTCCGCCCCATCCGAAATCGTGCGCAGGATCGCGAAGGGCAGGGCGTGGCGTGCGGCGACGCGCGCGGCGATGTGCGATTCCATATCCACGGCGAGCGCTCCGGTCGCTGCGTAAAGCGCGCGCTTCTGGGCGAGCGTGGCGACGATCGTGTCGCTGCCGACGATGCAGCCGAAATGCGCGTTCGGGAATATCTCCGCTGTTCTCCCGCGAAAGCGGGAGTCCAGGGCCGCGAACGCTTGGCCTTGTTGCTCTGAACTCCCGCTTTCGCGGGAGAACAACGTGCCGATCACCACATCCCCCGGCCTGAGCGCCGGATCGAGCGCACCGGCGATGCCGCCCGACAGGATCGCGGTCACGCCGCCCGCCGCGATCGCCGCCTCAAGCCCGGCCTCAAGCCGCGCCACATCACCGCCCCCGGCGACCGCCACGACACCAGCACCCGCGAAAATCCGCGCCTCGCGCGTCAGCCCGCAGGCGACGAGCAAGGTCACATCCCCACCGTAACCCGCCGGTCGTTCGAGCGTTTCAGATTGCGATAGCGCGCCAGCGCCCACAGCGGGAAATACTTCGGGTAGCCGTGATAGCGCAGGTAGAACACGCGCGGGAAACCGCCGCCGGTGTACATTTCCTGCCCCCACAGCCCGTCCTCGGCTTGCGTCTCGGCCAGATACCGCACACCGCGCTCCACCGCCGGATGATCGACCTCGCCCGCCGCCATCAGCGCGAGCAACGCCCAGCCGGTTTGCGACGCGGTCGAAGGGGCAGGGGTATGGCCCGTGTAGGCGAGGTCGTAGCTGTCGCAATCCTCGCCCCAGCCGCCATCGGCGTTCTGGATCGCGACCAGCCACGCCACCGCCTTGCGCACCATCGGCGACTGCGAATCCACGCCAGCGGCGTTCAAAGCACACAGCACCGACCAGGTGCCGTAGATGTAATTCACCCCCCAGCGCCCGAACCAGCTCCCGTCCGTCATCTGTTCGCGTTCGAGAAAGCCGATCGCCTCGCGCATCCGGGGCGTGTCGAGCGGTTCTCCCAATTGCCCGAGCATCGACACGACTCGCGCGGACACGTCGCTGGTCGCCGGATCGAGCAACGCACCATGATCGGCAAAGGGGATGTTGTTGAGATAATGGTGATGGTTGTCGGCGTCGAACGCACCCCAGCCGCCGCCCTTGCTCTGCAACCCGACCGTCCACTCGACCGCGCGCTCCACCGCCATGCGGTAGTCGGCGCCCGAACGCGGCGCGGCGCGGTCCATCGCCATCACCACCACCGCGGTATCGTCGAGATCGGGGTAATGCGCGTTGTTGTACTGGAACGCCCAGCCGCCCGGGCGCACATCGGGGCGCTGCTCGGCCCAGTCGCCCTTCACGTCGAGCACCTGCAACGGCCGCAGCCATTCGAGCGCGGCATCGGCCCTCGCCTCATTCTCCGCGCCGCCCGCTTCCAGCATCGCGTGCGCGGCGAGCGCGGTGTCCCACACCGGCGAGACGCAGGGCTGGCAATAGGCCTCGTCGTCTTTCACGACGAGCAGGTTCTCGACCGATTGCCGCGCAATCGCCCGGTGCGGATGGTCCTCGGCATAACCGAGGCAATCGAACATCATCACGCTGTTCGCCATCGCGGGATAGATCGCGCCGAGGCCATCCTCGCCGTTCAGCCGCTCGACGGTGAAGTCGATGCACGCCTGAATCGCCCGCGCGCGCAGCCGCTTCGGCCACAGCCCCTCGACGCCCTTCAGCACCACGTCGAGCCCGTTGAAGAACATCGTCCAGCCGCGCTTGGTGTCGGCGGCCTTGCTCTCGGGCGGCTTGGGCCGGCCGGTGTAAAGCTCATCCACCGTGATGCCGAGCGGGTTGCGCGCCACCGGCTGCTTCGCCGCCAGCACCAGCAACGGCACGATCACCGTGCGCGCCCAGTACGACATCTTCGAGAGATGCACCGGGAACCAGCGCGGCAGCAGGATCAGCTCGACCGGCAAGGTCGGCACCGCTTTCCACGGCCCGGCACCAAACAAGGCAAGCTGGATTCGCGTGAAGACGTTCGCCGCCTCGGCGCCGCCCGCCGCGAGGATCGCGCGCCGCGCCGCCGCCATGTGCGGCGAGTCGATATCGTCACCGATCATCTTGAGCGCATAATAGGCCTTCACGCTTGCGCTCACGTCGAACGCGCCACCGTGGAACAGCGGCCAGCCGTGATGCGCGCCCTGGATGCGGCGCAGGTAGCGCCCGATCTTCGCCTCCAGCTCAACGGCACGCGGCTCGCCGAGATAATGGCGCAGCAGCACATATTCGGCCGGGATGGTGGCATCCGCCTCAAGCTCGAACACCCAATGCCCGTCTGGCCGCTGCGCATCGGCCAGCGCGGCGGCGGCGCGGGTGGTGGCGGCGTCGGCGATCGCGACGAGGTCGGGGGTTTCCAGCAGTGTAGCCATCGTCGCGCCTATACCAGCCGTGCGTCCCGCGCCAAGCGCGCGGCGGTCGCGCCGGAGCGCAGCGCGCCCTCGATCGTCGCGGGCAGCCCGGTCTCAGTCCAGTCGCCGGCAAGGAACAGGTTGCGCCAGCGCGTGCGCGATGGCGGGCGGCGGCGTTCCTGCGCCGGTGTCGCGGCGAAGGTCGCGCGCTTTTCCTTGACGATCTGCCAGCGCGGCAGTTCGGGCGGCAGGTTGTGGATCGCGGCGATATCGGCCCAGAACGCGGCGGCCAGCTCGGCGCGATCGGTGTCGATCAGCCGGTCGGCGCCGCTCACCGTTACCGACAGGCGATCGGGAAACGCGAAGATCCACTCCGCCGCGCCACCGACCACGCAGACCATCGGCGGCGTGCCCGGCGGCGGCGTGAATGCGAAATGCGCGTTGACGATCGCCCGGAAATCGAACGGGACGATGAGGTCGGGAACGAGGGTCTCGGCGATCCAGGGCGGCACGGCGAGGACGATCGTCTCATCGGACGCGATCGCCTCCGCACCTCTGCCGAAATCGAGCGTCGTCACGCGGTCGCCTTCGAAGCCGATCGCGCGCAACCGCTTGCCGAGCGTGAGGTTCGCGCCCTGCGCGGCGAGCCATTCGGTCGCCGGGTCGACGAACGCGGCGGCGAGCGTCGGCTCGGCGATGCGCGGCTTCATCGCCCGCCCGCCACGCCCGAGCGTCTGGTTGATGATCGCCGCGGTCAGCGTCGCGTCACCGCCTTGCGGAGCGGTGTTGAGCGCCGCGAGCAGCACCGGTTCCAGCAACCGGTCCCACAGCAGCCCGCGCGTGTCGATCCGGTCCGCGACGGTCTGCCCCGGTTTGCCCGAGGTCAGCCCGGCCAGCCGCAGATAATCGCGCGCGCGCGTGCCCGGCACACGCCGCGCCTTGGAGAATATCCACCACGGCACCCGCCCGCCATTGGGCCGGAAGTTCCAGCGTTCGCCGGTGCGGCGGTCGGCGAAGGCGAATTCGGCATAGTCCGGTCCAGCCAGCCGGTCGCCCGCGCCGATCGTCGCCAGGAAATGCTCGACCGCAACGTTGCCCGACAGGACAAGATGGTTGCCATTGTCGATCACCCGGCCAAGCTGTGGATCGTGATAGCTGCGGCAGCGCCCGCCCGCCTGCGCCGCGCTTTCGGAGATCGACACCGCGAACCCGGCACGCGCCAGTTCCACCGCCGCCGACAGTCCGGCCATGCCGGCACCGATCACGCGCGCGCGCCGGCTCACCGGAACAGCCAGAGCCGCAGCGCGGTCAGGATCAGCGCGGGCTTGTTGGTTCGGATGCGGGTGCGCGGTGCGGTCCAGCCGGCCTTCTCCATGCGCGACAGGATCGGCGCATACACCGCCGCCATCAGCCGCGGCGCGATCAGATGGCCATGCGGGCGGGTGGCGAGGATCGCGTTCGCTTTCGCATAATGGTCATGCGCGATGACTGCCAGCGGCCGGCAGGCGGCGTCTATGCGCGGATCGTTGGCGACTTGCGGGGGCGAGGTGAGGGGAATCCCCGCGGCGCTGAGATGCTCGCTCGCCAGATAGACCCGGCCGATCGCGGCATCCTCGTCGATATCGCGCAGAATGTTGGTGAATTGCAGCGCGCGGCCGAGATGGTGCGACAGCGCGACGCCGGTCGCGCGCTCCATCCCGAAAATGTTGACCGACAGCCGCCCCACCGCCGACGCCACCCGGTCGCAATATAGATCGAGCGTCTCGAACGGCGGCCAGCGGACGTCATCGGCGACATCCATCGCCATGCCGTCGATCACCGCGACGAAATCGTCCTTTTGCAGATCGAACTGCCGCACTGCATCCGCCACCAGCGCCGCTTGGCCGGGATCGCCGCCCGCGTACAAAGCCTCGATATCGTCGCGCCACTGTTGGAGCGCGACGGCGCGGCTCGCCCGGTCGCCCTGCTGGTCGTCGGCGATGTCGTCGACCGCGCGGCAGAACGCATAGACCGCGTACATCGCCTCGCGCTCGGCTTTGGGCAGCACGCGCATGCCCGCATAGAAGCTGCTACCCGAGACCTGCGCCTGGAGCGAAGCGGGGGTCGCCTTGGGGTTCATGCCCGGCCCACCAGATAGGACAGCACCGCGCCGCCGGCGATTCGCGCCATCTCGATCTTGCCGTGGTGAACCTTGTCGCACAGCGGATCGCGCTTCTTCACCCGGCGGGTAAGGTCTTCGGCCAGTCGTTGAATGATCGCCACCTCCATGCCAAGCCGCCGGTCGCGGATGCCGCGCGCGAACCGTTTCGAGTCTGCGAGCAGCCCAAGCGTCTGGTTGCCGATGTCGATGATCGTCCCGTGCAAAGCCGGGGTCGAGGCGTCGAGCCCGAGATCGCTCACCTGAGCGCCGCGCCGCGTAAGCGCCGCGAGCGGAATATAGACCCGGCCGATCGCGCGGTAATCCTTCCCGCAATCCTGCAGATGGTTGATGACCTGTAACGCCGCGCACAGGGCGTCGTTCGCGGGCCATAGGGCACGGTCCTCGCCATGCACGTCGAGCACGTAGCGCCCGACCGGCATCGCCGAATAGCGGCAATAATCGATCAGATCGTCCCAGGTCTGATAGCGGTCGATCGTGCAGTCGCGCTCGAACGCGGTGAGCAAATCGAGCGCATGGACCGGATCGAGCCGGTGCGCCGCCATCACCCCGCGCAGGTCGACCGAAACCGCGTCGGCATCGTTGGTGCCGGCGATGCTTGTGCGCATCGCGTGAAGCAGCGCGAGCTTCTCGTCCGCGCTGGCGCCCGCGTTGTCCGCGACATCGTCGGCCGCGCGCGCGAAGCGGTAGAACGCCAGGATCGGCGCGCGGTGCTGCGGCTTGAGCAGCGATGCGACCGGGAAATTCTCGTCCTTATGCCCCTTGCCAGAGGCGAGATCGGTTGCTTTGCTCATGCGTGCAGATCCGCCTGTGCGCGGCCCTTCCACATGCCGCCGCGCCCGCGCGCATGTTGCCATGCCGACAGCAATGTACAACCCGCGTAGAAGCTCGCGATCCCCGGAAGCGCCACGCCCCACAGCGGCGAACGGCGATAGAATCGCAACATTGGCTGAAACAGTATCGCCATCAAAATCCAAGCCATGATCCCGAGCGCCTGCGCATAGCCCCGCGCGAACACCGCAAGCAATGGCGGCGCGAGATAGGTGAGCGCGAGCCCGATGGTTGTGCCTGCCAGCAGCCAAAGCGAATAGCGTAGTTGTGCGTAAGCCGATCGGGAGATCATCGCCGCGACCGACTCGGCGGTATCGTAGACGCGGATGCTGCGCGCGCGGTTGGTCAGCCCGAGCCAGATCGCGCCGTGGCGCTTCATCAGTGCGCCGAACGCGCAATCGTCGATCAGTGCACCCCGCACCGCGCCGATCCCGCCAGCCGCCTCGAGCGCGGTACGCCGCACCAGCATCACGCCCCCGGCGGCGCCACCGAGGCCACGCCCGCGCGCGTTCACCGTGGCGAACGGGTAGAGCATCTGGAAGAACCACACGAACGCCGGGATCAGCGCGCGCTCGGCAAGGCTCTCGCACCGCAGCCGCGCCATCAGCGACACCAGCACGCGGTCGTCACCTTCGGCGCGCGCGACGAGGCTGGCGAGCGTATCGGGCGCATGCGCGATATCGGCATCGGTGAGCAGCAGGTAATCCGCATCCCCCGCCGCCGCGATCCCCTGCGACACCGCCCACAGCTTGCCCGTCCACCCCCGCGCGAGCGGCGCGCCGGGCAGGATCGTCAGCCGATCCGACCCTCGCGCGGCTGTGCGCGCGGTCGCGGCGGTGCCGTCGCTACTGCCGTCATCGACGAGAATGATGCGAAAATCGCCCGGATAGTCCTGCGCGACAAGGCTGCCGATCGACTCGGCGATCACCTCGGCCTCGTCCCGCGCAGGGACAACCGCGACGACCGTGGGCCAGCGTCCTTCTTCACCCATCCCTGAAAGGGAGGGGCCGGGGGTGGGTTGGTATGGGGCGAGCGCCGCGCTCCCACGAGAGGAACCCACCCCCGACCCCTTCCTGTCAGGGAGGGGAGTGCGGTTGCGCACAAGGATCGGTTGTGAATCCCGCTCGCGCGCCAGCCAGAAGCCGTCGCGTGTCAGCGCGATCCCCAGCCAGATCGCCACCGTCAGCGCGCCCAGCCAGATCACCGGATCATCCCCGCGCCCCGGAACCAGTCGATCGCGTCGCGCACCGCCTCGACATGCGGCCGCGCGCGATAGCCAAGCTCGCTTTCCGCGCGCGCACTCGAATAATACATCGCGTGCCCCGCCATCTTGAGCGAATCGATCGTCAGGAACGGCTCCTTGCCCGTCACCCGCGCGAGCAGCTCATTCGCCCACGCCAGCGGATACAGCGGCCCGCGCGGCAGCGCCACGGTCGGCGGCTTGCGCCCGACCAGCGCCGCGATCTCGCCGAGCATCGCCCCCAGCGACACGTCCTGCCCGCCCAGAATATAGCGTTCGCCGATCCGCCCCTTCGCCAGCGCGAGCAGATGCCCCTCTGCCACGTCATCGACATGGACGAGGTTCAGCCCGCTATCGACGAACGCCGGCATCTTGCCCGACGCCGCCTCGACGATGATCCGCCCGGTCGGGGTGGGGCGCACGTCACGCGGACCGATCGGGGTGGAAGGATTGACGATCACCACCGGCAGCCCCGCCGCCGCCATCGTCTCGACCAGCCGCTCGGCGACCACCTTGCTGCGCTTGTACGCGCCGACCGCCTGTTCGGGCGTGGCGGGCCGCGTCTCGTCGGCCGGGCGAGCGGGGTCGGGCAGGAGCGTCGCGACGCTGCTGGTATAGACGATCCGCTCGACCCCGGCATCGCGCGCCGCTTCCATGACGGCACGCGTGCTGGCCAGATTGTTGCGGACGATCTCCTCGGGGTCGGGCGCCCAGATGCGGTAATCGGCGGCGACGTGGAACAGGTGCCGCACCCCGGCCATCGCCCGCGCCATCGCCTGCGGGTCGCGCGCATCCCCCTCGACCAGTTCGCCCGGGAAATCGACGAGATTGGCGCGCGCGCTGCTCGCCCGCACGACGCCGCGCACGGCGCGCCCCTCCGCCGCCAGCCGCCGCGCGACCGCCGAGCCGACGAACCCCGACACACCCGTGACGAGAACCAGATCGCTGCTGTCCATCCGCGCCCCTTTACCCAAAGTCATGGCGGAAGGAAGGCGCTGACATTCACGCGCGAGGCGGGTAGGGGGCGGGAGGAAGCGCTCCCCTCCGGTTCGTGCCGAGCGACGTCGAGGCACATGGCGAACCGTAACCGTGTTCCTCGGCTTCGCTGGGGACGAACGGCTGGGGGCGTGTGCGGCGCGCAACGATTGGGACGTTCGGACGTGGGGTACATCACCGCAATCCTCGGTTCGCTCGCGCTGGCGCTCGCCGCGATCGGAATCGGATGGATGCTCGCGGCGACGTTGGTTTTGCGCCGCTTCTTCGCGCACCCGGCACCCGTGAGCGCCGCGACCACCGGCGTCACCATCCTCAAACCGCTCCACGGCGCCGAACCGCGCTTCCTCGATACGCTCGCCAGCTTCCTCGCCCAGTCGCACACCGGCCCGGTCCAGCTCCTGTGCGGCGTGCAGCGCGCCGACGACCCCGCGATTCGCGCCATCGACGCGCTTCGCCGCCGCCACCCGCAAGCGACGATCGACCTCATCATCGACTCGACCCGTCATGGATCGAGCGGCAAGATCTCCAACCTCGCCAATCTCAAACCGCACATTCGCCATCCGGTGGTGATGCTCAGCGACAGCGATATCGCGGTCGGCCGCGACTATATCGCGCAGGTGCTGGCGGCGCTCGACCAGCCCGATGTCGGCATCGTCACCTGCGCCTATCACGGTCGCGGCGACGCCGGCTTCTGGTCTCGGCTGGGTGCGGCCGGGATCGACTGGCAATTCCTGCTCGGGCTGATCTTCGGCGTCGCCAACCGCCTCGCGACACCGTGCATGGGATCGACCATCGCAATGCGCCGCGACACGCTGGAGCGGATCGGCGGCTTCGCACGCTTCGCCGACGTGCTCGCCGACGATTACGCAATCGGCGCGGCGGTGCGCGGCCTCGGCCTCTCCGTGGTCGTGCCGCCGCTGCTGGTGACTCACGCCTTCGACGAGCGGTCCGCCCGCGCCTTGTGGCGGCACGAACTGCGCTGGGGCGTGACCGTGCGCGATCTCGGCCTCGCGCCATACCTCGGGCTGATCGTGACCTTCCCGCTGCCGATCGCGCTGCTCGCCGCATTATGGTGGCCGGGCGCGGGAATGACACTTGCGTCATTCGCGCTCGCCGTCCGCCTTTTCGCCGCAATTTCCGTGGAACGGGTCGCGGGTGCGCGGGCTGCGCCGCTCTGGGTGTTGCCGATACGCGACACTTTCGGATTCGCGGTCTATTGCGCCAGCTTCTTCGTCCGCTCGGTTGATTGGCGCGGCGCGACGCTTAGAATAGGACCAAACGGCCACATCGCTGCGGCCCCGGAGACTTTACCATGATGCGTTCGCTTTTCCTGCAAGGCCCCTCGTTCGACGGTTATGACGGCGGGGCCGGTGCGCGCTATCAGATGAAGCGCGAGGTCAAGTCGTTCTGGTACCCGACCTGGCTCGCGCAGCCCGCCGCGATGGTGCCAGGATCGAAGCTGATCGACGCGCCCGCGCACGACCAGTCGTGGAACGACATCAAGCACGAGGTCGACGGCATGGAGCTGATCGTGCTTCACACCTCGACGCCCAGTTTCGCGCAGGACGTGAAATGCGCCGAGCTGATCCGCGCGCGCAACCCCACCGCGCTGATCGGTCTCGTCGGTGCCAAGGTCGCGGTCGAGCCGGACAAGAGCCTCGCCGCCACCGCCTCGGTCGATTTCGTCGCGCGCGAGGAATATGATTTCACGATCCTCGAAATCGCCGAGGGCAAGCCGCTCGCCGAAGTCGATGGCATCACCTGGCGTGCGCCGGACGGCACGTTCGTCCGCAACAAGGACCGGGCGATGATCGAGGACATGGACTCCCTCCCGATGGTTTCGCCGATCTACAAGCGTGATCTCCAGATCGAAAAATATTTCGGCGGCTATCTCAAGCACCCGTATGTCAGCTTCTATACCGGCCGTGGCTGCAAGAGCCGCTGCACTTTCTGCCTGTGGCCGCAGACCATCGGCGGGCACAACTACCGTGGCCGCTCGGTTGCCAAGGTGGTCGAGGAAGTGAAGTACATCATGGAGAACATCCCCGAGACCAAGGAGATCTTCTTCGACGACGACACGCTGACCGACATCCACTCGCGCGTTGAGGAAATCGCTGTCGCGCTCGGCGAACTGGGTTTCGGCAAGCCCGGTTTCCCGATGACGTGGAGCTGCAACGCGAAGGCCAATGTGCCGCGCAAGACTTTGGAAATCCTCAAGGCCAACGGCCTGCGCCTGCTGCTGGTCGGCTATGAGAGCGGCAACCAGCAGATCCTGCACAACATCAAGAAGGGCCTGCGCGTCGACGTCGCCAAGCAGTTCACCAAGGACTGCCACGAACTCGGCATCGTCATCCACGGCACCTTCATCCTCGGCCTGCCGGGCGAAACCGAAGAGACGATCGAGGAGACGATCAACTACGCCAAGGAGATCAACCCGCACACCATCCAGGTGTCGCTGGCGGCGCCATATCCGGGCACCTTCCTCTACAAGCAGGCGACCGAGAACGGCTGGTTCGACAACAGCAACAGCCTCTTGACCGACGACGGCAACCAGATCGCGCAGCTTTCCTACCCGCATCTCCATGCGAAGGTGATCTTCGACAAGGTCGAGGAATTCTACAAGCGCTTCTACTTCCGCCCCTCCAAGATCGGCTCGATCGTGTGGGAGATGTTGCGCGATTGGGACATGATGAAGCGCCGCCTGCGCGAAGGTGTCGAATTCTTCGACTTCCTGCGCCGCCGCAAAGAGGCCGCGTAAGCCACTGATAACAAGGCGCTTATCGTGAGCACGGCTTCGGACATGACGGTGAACGAACGGCTCGCCGCGCGCGGGCTGTTCGAGGATTGGGAACATGCGGTGCGCGACGGCGACCGCGCGACGATGGTGCTGTTGCTACGCCGCATCGGCATCCCCAACGCCCCGCGCGTCGCTGATATCGTGCTCGCCGATCCCGCCTTCTACGGCATCGGCGCGGCGTAAGGGACGGGCGTGAAGACGGTCATTCTCAACGCCGATGATTTCGGCGTGTCGATCCCGGTCAACGCGGCGATCGAGCAGGCGCACCGCGACGGCATCCTCACCACCACCAGCCTGATGGTGACGGGCGAGGCGTGTGCCGATGCGGTGGCGCGGACGCGGACGATGCCGCAGCTCGGTGTCGGCCTGCACATCGCGCTCGCCGAGGTGCCGCCGGCGCTCCCGCCCGAGCGGATTCCGGATCTCGTCGATTCGAGCGGCATGTTCCGCATCGAGGCGCTCGGCACCAGCCTCGCGATCCTGCTGCGCCCAAGCGTACGGCGCCAGCTCACCGCCGAGATCGAAGCGCAATTCCGCCTGTTCGCCGCGACCGGCCTGCCGCTCGATCATGTCGATTCGCACAAGCACATGCACATGCACCCGGCGATCGCCTCGGTCGTCATCGCGGTCGGCCAGCGGTTCGGGATGCGCGCCGGGCGAGCGCCGGTCGAGCCGCGCGCGGTGCTTCGCAAGGTCGAGCCGGTTAAGGGCGTGGACATCGCCGGTCCCTTCGCGCGCCGCGTCCGCACCAAACTGCGCCGCGCCGGCATGAAAGCACCCGATCATGTCTTCGGGCTCGCCTGGTCCGGCGCGATGACGCCCGACCGGCTGCGCGGCATCCTGCGGCATCTGCCCGACGGGGTCAGCGAAATCTATCTCCACCCCGCCACCGGCGACTATGCGCTCGCCGCACCGGGGTATAGATATCAGGAAGAATTGGCGGCGCTGCTCGATCCGGTCGCGCGCGAGATCATCGTGCGCGGTGGCATCCGGCTGGCGCGTTTCGCCGATTTGTAGACGGAACACGCGAATGAATTATATCCCCGGCAAGATCGAAGCCGCCGGCCCCGCGCTCGGCGAGCGCGTCAAGCTCGGCAGCCAGGCGCACAAGATCCTGTTCTGTCGCGCGCTGCTCGACACGCATGATCCCTACACGCCCGCGCTGATCGACTGGCCGGTGCTGGAAGATGATGTGCGCGCCAAGATCGTGTCGTTGCCGATCTGGGACATGGCGGTGCAGACCGAAGGGCGTACCGGGCTGTTCGTCCAGACCTTCGCGGATTTCGTGCGCGATCCCGAACTCAAGACCGCGCTCGAAATGGATGCCTTCGAGGAGAAGCGCCACAAGATCGTGCTCGCCGACATGGTCCAGCATTATGGCATCGTGCTCGAACCCGAGCCGCCCTATATCAAGCCGAAGGACGCCGAATGGGCATTCATGCGCTCGGGCTTCTCGGAGTGTATCGACAGCTTCTTCGGCTTTGGCCTGTTCAAGATCGCCAAGGACACCGGCTTCTTCCCGCCCGAGTTGATCGATACGTTCGAGCCGGTGATGCGCGAGGAGGGGCGGCACATCCTGTTCTTCGTCAACTGGGTGGCGTGGTGGCGGCGCAACATGCCGTGGTGGCGGCGCCCGTATTTCGAACTCAAGGTCTGGGCGGTGTGGTGCTTCCTGTTCTGGGAGCGGATCGACATGGCCAAGGGCATGGGCGACAACACCAAGGCGCAGGAAAACAATTTCACGCTCAACGGATCGAAGGAACTCGGTGTCGAGATCGAGTTCGCCGATCTGGCGGCGATCTGCCTCGCCGAGAACGACCGCCGGCTCGCGCCGTATGACGCGCGGCTCATCCGCCCCAAATTCGTGCCCGGTGCGATCCGGCTCGTGCTCCGGCTGATGCGGAAGAAGATCCCGGCCACCGCATGAACCGCTTCGCGCGCGCCGGCCTGCTCGCCGCCACCCTGATTGGCATTGCGGTCGCTGGCTGGACGGTCGGGGCGGTTGGCGCGCGGCAGGTGTTCGTGGCGATGGCGGCGATCGGCTGGCTCGGCATGGGCGCGTTCCTGCTCTGCTCGGTGGGCGTGCTGTTGCTGCTTGGCGGCGCGTGGCTCGTCACCGCGCCCGGCCAGCCGCTGCGTCGGCTGCCGTTGTTCGTCTGGGCACGCACGACGCGCGAGGCGGCGACCGACGTGCTGCCCTTCTCGCAACTCGGCGGCCTCGTCGTAGGCGCGCGCACGCTGGGCGTACGCGGCGTGCCCGATTCGCTGATCTACGCCTCGATGGTCGCGGACATGACCACCGAAATGGCGGCGCAATTGCTGTTCACCATCGGCGGGGTCGCGGCCCTGCTGGTCGTGCTGACCAGCGGTCCGGTCCATGCCGGGCTGGTGCCGCTCGCGATCGGTGGGTTGGGGGTGATGGCGGTGCTGATGATCGCTTTCGTGGTCGGGCAACGCCCGGTGCTCAAGCTGATCGGCGCGCTGGCGGCGCGCATGATCCCCGGCTCGGTCGAGGCGGTCGGCGCGGTGCGCGTGCAGCTCGACGCGGTCTATCGTCAGCCCAAACGGATTCTCGCCGCCTTCGCGCTCAACCTGCTCGCCTGGGTCGGCAGCGCGGCGGGGGCGTGGGTTGCCTTGTGGTTCATGGGCTCGCACGTGCCGCTGTGGGCCGCGCTGACGATCGAGGCGCTGATCTTCACCTTGCGCAGTGTCGCCTTCGCGGTGCCCGGCGCGATCGGCATTCAGGAAGCCGCTTACGCGCTGATCGGCCCGGTGTTCGGCTTGCCGCCGACCACCGCGCTCGCGCTCTCGCTGCTCAAGCGCGCGCGGGATCTCATCATCGGCGTGCCCGCGATTCTCGCGTGGCAGGCGGGCGAAGTCGGCGCGCTCGTCGCCAAGCGGGCCGAACCCGCCTGACCGCCCGCGCGCCCCGCATCGTCGCGGCCGTGCTGGTGCTGGCGGCGGCGCTCCAGCTTGCCGCCTATTGGCCCGGCATCATGTATTGGGACGCGGTTCGCCAATATGGCCAGGCGGTCAGCGGCGCCTTCGACGACTGGCATCCGCCCGCGATGGAATGGGTGTGGCGGCAGATGATCGCGCTCCGGCCCGGCCCCGCGCCGATGCTGCTGCTGCAAGCCGGGCTGTACTGGCTCGGCTTCGCCCTGCTCGTCGCGCGCGCGCAACGCCGATGGCTGATCGTGCTGGTCGCGCTGCTGCCGTTCGCGCTGGCGACGCTCGGGTCGGTGCTCAAGGACAGTCTGATGGCGGGCGCATTGCTCGCGGCAGCGGGGCTGGCCGCATGGGCCGGGCGCGAAGGCCGCTGGGGCCTGCGCATCGCCGCGATCGCGCTGCTGCTGTTCGCCGCCACGTTGCGCTTCAACGCCTTGCTCGCCGCGCTGCCGCTGCTCGTCGCGGTGCTGCCGGCGCACTGGCGGCGGACCCCCGCGCGATGGGCGGTCTGCACGCTCGTCGGCGGTCTCGCGCTCGCGGTGGCGATGCCGCTCGCCAACCACGCGATCGGCGCCAAGCCCAGCGGCGTCGCGCTGTCGCTGGTGATCTTCGATCTCGGCGGCATCACCGAACACGGCAGCGTCGACGCCTTCCCGCCGCTGCCGGTCGCGTCGCCGGTCGCGGTCAACCATCGCTGCTATGATCCGGTCCGGTGGGACAGCTACGCATGGTGGGTCGCCGAGCCATGCCCGATCGGCTTCGCGCTGATCCGCGACACCTTCGCCGCCCACCACCAGAGCCCCTATGTGTTCTGGCTGGAGGCGATCGCCGCGCACCCGATCGCCTACGCCGAACACCGCCTGCGCCACGCCAACCAGAACATGCGCTTCGTGATCGGCCACGAATTCGAACGCCCCGTCCAACCGCAATCCGCCCCCAACGACTGGGGCTACCGAATCGCGCAGAACCCGCTCCAGCGCGCGCTCGACTGGCTTGCGGTGCAGACCTGCCGCACGCCGCTCGGCTGGCCGATCTGCTGGATCGCGCTCGCGCTCGGCATGGTGTTCGCGAGCCGCGGCGTGCCGGGCATGGCGATGCCGCTGGCGCTATCGGCAGCGCTCTACGGCGGCGGCTATCTCGTGCTGAGTGTCGCCTCGGACCTGCGCTACCACCTCTGGACGATGCTCGCAGCCGGCCTCGCCGTCGCGTTTCTCGTCGATGCGGGCGTGCCACGGCGTCGCCTCGTGCTCGCGGCCTTGCCCGCCATCGGCGTGGCGCTGATCGGGACCGCCGCGCGCCTGCTCTGGTGATCGCGCGTTAATCGAGGACCGACTCGCCCGTCTCCAGCACCTCGACTCGGTCGCCCGGCACGATCACCCCGTCGTTCTCGGGGATGGCATTCTGCCCGAACACCACGCCGCTCTTCGTCATGCGGCCAAGCGTGCGCAGCGTGGTGAGCGGCTCGTTCCCCTCCAGCCGCTCCCCGGTCAGCGGCTGCTGGGTGACGATGATGCAGCGCGAACACAGCTTGGGTGTGCGAAACGTCACCCCGCCAATGCGAATCCGCCGCCAGCGATCTTCGCTCCACGCATCACCGCCATCGACGACGAGGTTCGGGCGAAACCGTTCGACCGCCACCGGCACCGCCAACGCGGCGTTCAGCGAGTCGAGCGAGGCGCGCGACACGATCAGCAGCGGATAGCCGTCCGACAGGCTGACATGATCGCCCGGCGCGGCATGTTTGGGGCTGACCGGCCGCAGGCCCTCGTCGCCCTGGAACACCAGCCGCACCGGCTTCCCCAGCGCGCGCGACAGATAGGCGTTGGTCTCCGCATCCGCCATCCGCACGCTGACGCTGTCGTTCCAGATCCGCGCATCGATCCGCAAAGCGGCGTCGGTGGGGCAGGGCGCCCGGTGCCTACCGACGAGGGGATGATCGAACACCAGCGCGTCCCGCTCCATCCGCACGTCGAACAGCGCCATCGCGGGCGTCTCGCGGCGGGTGAGGAAGCGGCCGTTCGCATCGACGATCATCCACCGCCGGTCGCCGTCGATCCCGCGCGCGCTGATCGCCGCCGCGTCGAGTGCGTGGCCGCGCAGGCTCTTCACGGGGTAACGGTACAGCGCGGTCACGGTCGGGGGCGTCGTCACCACCCAGCCTTAGGACAGGAAAGCGCCTCGCGCGAAGGGCTTTCTGTCAGGGGACGCGCCGACTGGGGCAGCGCGTGGAAGTGGAGGCCCGACCGGGAATCGAACCCGGGTGCAAGGATTTGCAGTCCTCTGCGTCACCACTCCGCCATCGGGCCGGAGGCGGGCAGATGCGCGGACAATGCGCGCAAGTCAACCGCGACATGCGAAAAATCCGTGCGTGGCTTGGCGGCGCCCCGCCACCACGATACAAGCGGCAATCTCGACAAGTGCATTGCATAAGCAACACAGTTATGCGACAGGGGCGTTATGACTTCGACGGCATCTCAACCGACCCACGAAACCATGCGTCACGCGATGGTCGCGAGCCAATTGCGGCCCAATGCGGTCAACGATCCGCGTGTCGTCACCGCGATGGACCGGGTGCCGCGCGAGGCGTTCCTGCCCGCCGCCGCCGCGGAGATCGCGTACCGCGATACCGCAGTGCCGCTCGGCCACGGCCGTTTCCAGAACGTGCCAATCGCGACCGGTCGTCTCCTGACCGAAGCCTATCTTCAACCGACCGACCGCGTGCTGCTGATCGGCGCGGCGGGCGGCTATACCGCCGCGGTGCTCGCGCAGCTCGTCGCCTCGGTCGTCGCTGTCGAAAGTGACGCGACGCTCGCGGCCGATGCGCGCGCCGCGCTCGCCGGCTATCCGTCGGTCACCGTCGTCACGGGGCCGCTCGAAGCCGGTCACGCCGCCGGCGCGCCCTACGACGTGCTGGTGATCGACGGCGCGGTCGAGCAGGTGCCCGACGCGATCGTCGCTCAGGTCCGCCCCGGCGGCCGCGCCGTCGCCGGCATCAGCGATCGCGGCGTGACCCGGCTCAGCTCCGGCCGGCGCACGGCTGGCGGCTTCGGGCTGGTCGGTTTCGCCGACATCGAATGCGTACCGCTGCCGGGCTTCGCACGCCCGAAAACCTTCTCTTTCTGACGGGATACTCCGCCGGCAATGCGATATTCTCTATCTGTTGCCGGCGCGGGGCTGCTGCTCGCCGCTGCGCCGGCGGGTGCCGAAACACTCCGCGAGGCGCTCGCCAAGGCGTATAACACCAATCCTACGCTCACCGCCGATCGCGCCAATGTCCGCGCGATCGACGAGAATGTGCCGATCGCGCGCGCGCAGGGGCTGCCCGCCGCCAACGCGTCCGTGCAATATAGCGAAAACGTCTACAACGACGCCAATACGCTCTCCAACCCCAAGCGCCAGATCGGCTTGCAGCCGCAGCTCTCGGTGCCGCTCTACGCGGGCGGTGGTATCCGCAGTTCGATCAACGCGGCCAAAACCCGCGTAGATGCCGGGCGGCTGTCGCTGCGCGATACCGAAGCGAGCGTGTTCAGTTCGGTGGTCGGCGCGTATATGGACGTGATCCGCGACGAGGCGATCGTGTCGCTCAACGCGCAGAACGTCCATGTGCTCGAGGTCAATCTTCAGGCCAGCCGCGATCGCTTTCAAGTCGGCGACCTGACCCGCACCGATGTTGCCCAGTCCGAAGCGCGGCTCGCGCTCGCGCGCAGCCAGTTGCAGAGTGCGCAGGCGCAGTTGATCTCCAGCCGGGAGGGCTACATCCGCTACGTCGGCACGCCGCCCGGCGCGCTCGAAGAGCCACCGGCGCTGCCCAATCTGCCCGCCGACCCGGAAGTCGCGGTCGATGTCGCGCTCAAGGACAATCCCGCGCTTCTCGCCGCGCAGAAGAGCCGCGATGCCACGGTGTTCGATGTCGGCACCGCAGCGGCGGCGCGGTTGCCACGCGTCAGCGCGGTGGTGAGCGGCAACTATTTCAACTATTTCGATTCGCTCGGGTCGGCCACGCAGTTCGGCCTGACCCAGACCGGCAAGTCGGCGACGATCGGCGTCCAGCTAAACCTGCCGCTCTATCAGGGCGGCGGCCCCACCGCGCAAATCCGGCAGGCGCAAGCGCGGCGCGGTCAGGCGATCGAACAAGTCACCGAGGTCGAGCGCAGCGTCATCGCGCAGGCGCGATCGGCCTATGCGATCTGGAAGTCCTCGCTTCAGGTGATCGCGTCGAGCGAGACCGCAGTCAACGCCAACAAGCTTTCGCTCGAAGGTGTCCGCGCCGAGAACAGCGTCGGCAGCCGCACCATTCTCGACATCCTCAATGCCGAGCAGGAATTGCTCAATTCGCAGATCACGCTCGTTTCCGCCCAGCGCGACGCCTATGTCGCCGGCTTCTCGCTGCTCGCGGCGATGGGCAAGGCCGAAGCGCGCGATCTCGGGCTGGACGGCGGTGCGCTGTACGATCCGGTCGTCAACTACAGACACGTCAGCCATACGATCTGGGATTATGCGCCGGCGCCCGCGCCCAAGCCGGTCGCGACCCGCACCACCGCCACCCCGCCGCAAACCGCGATTGTGACCAAGCCGCTTGACCCGTTTCTCGATACACCAGTTGACAGCCCTGCTACAAATCCCACAGACAGCACGGTCAGAAAACGTTAACCAAGATGCCGGGGCGAAAAGGTTGATCGCAATGGGGGATATCAGCTCCGAGCCGTCGATGGAGGACATCCTCTCCTCGATCAAACGGATCATCGCCGAAGAGGGCGATGTCGGTGCCGTGCGCAATCGTCGCCCGCTGCGTCCGGCCGGCGGTCGTCCGCTGCCGCGTGACGTGCTCGAACTGAGCGATCCTGTCGAGTATGATGCCGAAGACGAGGCCGAGGAGCCTGCGAAGATGACCGCGCCCGAGCCGACCCCCATCCAGTCCGTCAACGCGATGGCCAAGCCTGATTCGCCCGGCGAGCCGCTGCTGTCGCGCGGTGCCGAGAGTGCCACGCTCGATGCGCTCTCGCGGCTGATCGTCAAGCCCGAGGTGTCGGGCTCAGACACGCTCGAAGGCATGGTGCGTGAGATGCTTAGGCCGATGCTGCGCGAGTGGCTCGATTCGCATCTTCCCGCGATGGTCGAGCAGATGGTCGCCAAAGAGATATCCCGCATCACCAGCCAGGGCCGCTGAAGCGCGTTGCGGTCCATCATCCGTTCGTGCTGAGCGTGTCGAAGCACGTGCCCCAAACGCTGACGCGCATTGCACGCCCTTCGACAAGCTCAGGACGAGCGGAGCTATCTAAAACCATCGCCCTCCGACCCCGGTTGCGTAGCGAAGGTCGCTCTGCTTTATCTGGCGCATGAAGACCTTTCTCGCTGCGGGCACCGCGTTGCTCGCCGTAACCGCGACCCCGGTCGCCGCCCGCCAACTCACCATCGATGATGTGATCGCGCTGTCGCGCGTGTCGGCGCCCGACGTCTCCGGCGACGGGCACTGGCTGGTGTGGCAGCAGCGCGAAACCGATCTCGACGCCGATACTGGCCATTTCGATCTGTGGCGGCTCGATCTGAGCGCTCGCGGCGCCAAGCCCGAGAAGCTCGTCGCCGAAACGCAAGTCAACGAAACCGCGCCGCAAGTCTCGCGTGACGGCAAGACCGTCTATTTCCAGTCCGACAAGGGCGGCGACGATGCCGTCTGGTCGGTGCCGGTGGCGGGCGGAACACCTACGCGCCTCACCGATTTCAAGGGCGGGATGGGCGGCTTCCTTGTCGCGCCGACCGGCGACAAATTGCTGATCTACGCCGATCGCCGCATCGGCGCGCCGAGCCTCGAACTGCCGATGGTCAAGAAGGATTCGCGCGCGGGCAACGGCCGCACCTTCGACCAATTGTTCGTGCGCCATTGGGCGAGCTGGTACGAGGGGTTGCGCTCGCAACTCTTCGTGCTGCCGCTCACCGCAGCGGGCGCGAAGGGCAATGGCATCGCGATCGAACACGGTCTGGTCGGCGATACGCCGTCCAAGCCGTTCGGCGACGGCAGCGAGATCGCCTGGGGCGCGGACGGCAAGACCGTCTATTTCGCGCTGCGCAAGGGCGACGCCAAGGAGCCGCTCTCAACCAATCTCGACATCTATGCCGCGCCGGCGGACGGGTCGGCCGCGCCGGTCAATCTCACCGAAGCCAATCTCGCGACCGACACGATCCCGAGCGTATCGCCCGACGGCAAATGGCTGGCGTATGCGGCGATGAAGCGCGCCGGTTACGAAGCCGACCGGCAAGTGCTGATGCTGCGCGATCTCGCCACGGGGCAGGTGAGGGCGCTCACCGAAAGCTGGGATCGCTCGATCGAATCGATCGCCTGGGCGCCCGACGGCAAGAACCTGATCGTCACCGCCGAGGATACGCAGGAAAACCCGATCTGGTCGGTCGATGCCACGAGCGGCAAGGTGACGCGGCTGACCGGGCAGGGCAATGTCTCCGCCGTCGTGCCGACCGCCAAGGGGCTGGTCTATGCGATGAACAGCCTGACCGCGCCCGACGATTTCTGGATGCTCACCGGCAAGACGCCGGTGCGGCTCACCAGCGTCAACGCCGACAAGCTCGCCGGTATCGACATGCCGAGCGTCACCCGCTTCAGCTTCGCCGGCGCGAACAACGATAAAGTCTGGGGCTATGCGGTGAAGCCGGCCGGCGCGACCGGCAAGGTGCCGCTCGCCTATATGGTGCATGGCGGCCCGCAAGGGTCGAGCAACAATAGCTGGTCGTACCGCTGGAACCCGGCGCTGTTCGCGGGCGCCGGCTACGGCCTCGTCGCGGTCGATTTCCACGGCTCGACCGGTTACGGGCAGGCGTTCACCGATGCGATCCGAAACAATTGGGGCGGCTGGCCGCTCGAAGACCTCAAGGCCGGGCTGAAAGCCGCGACCGAGAGGTTCGGCTGGCTCGACGGCGACAACGCCTGCGCGCTCGGGGCGTCCTATGGCGGCTATATGATGAACTGGATCGAGGGCAATTGGCCCGATCGGTTCAAGTGCATCGTCCAGCACGACGGCGTCTTCGACGCGCGCGCGATGGCCTATGAAACCGAGGAATTGTGGTTCGACGAATGGGAGCACGGCGGGCACCCCTATTATGAAGACCCGCAGGCGTTCGAGAAGTGGAACCCGGTCAACCACGTCACCGCGTGGAAGACGCCGCAACTCGTCATCACCTCCGAAGGCGATTACCGCATTCCCTACACGCAGGGCATCGCCGCCTTCACCGCGCTCCAGCGACGCGACGTGCCATCACGGCTGGTCGTGTTCCCCGGCGGCAGCCATTGGGTTCAGAAGCCCAAGGAGAGCCGCCAATGGTATCATGAGGTGCTCGGCTGGCTGGGGAAGTGGACCGGCAAGGCGGCGCAATAGACGTCAGAGCGTCGCCGCCAGCACCGGCCACAGCATCATCAATATCCCCGCCACGCTGATGAGGAAAACGAGCGAGCGGATGTAGGGAATCCCCGCCGCATAGAGCGGGATGTAGATGATCCGCGCGACCAGCCACACGATCGCGCCGATCGCGGTCCAGCGCGTGTGGATGTCGGCGACGCCGAGCAGCGCCACCGCCGCCACCACGATCGGAAACGTCTCGAAGAAATTCGCCTGCGCCCGCGCGAGCCGCCCGCCGAGCGGAGTCGGCGGCGGCATCGGCGCATCGCGGGGGCCCGCGTTCCATGCGGTGCCGAGCTGCGCCGTCCGCACCTGCGCCGCGCCGAAGATGTGAACGAAGCCGAGGATGCACCCCCAGGCGAGAACCGCATATTCGACGTGCATGGCTGTTTCCTTCGCGCGGTGAGACTACCACAACGTGCGGCAAGCCGCGACGTTGCTTTCATCTGCGGTTCAGCTTGGCGGAATAGATTTCCTACGGTTCTTCAAACGCTGAGGAGGCATGTCATGAACCTGTTCGCAAAGATTGCCTTGGCCGGTATCAGCACCGCCACGCTGGCCGGCAGCGCACTCGCCGCCGACCGCGCGATGCACCTGTTGGACGTCAACCTGCCCGACGGTTCTGTGGCTCACGTTCGCTATTTTGGCGACGTCGCGCCCAAGGTCGTTCTGGTGCCCGTCGCGCAGGTCGAACCCGTCGCGATGCTCGATTCGTTCGCCTCGTTCGACCATATGTTCGCCGATATGGATCGCCAGCAGCAAGCGATGCTCCAGCACGTCGCGGCGATGCAGCGCGCCACACCGCAGGACGGCAAGATCGACGAAGCCGCGATCAAGAACCTGCCCGCCGGGGGGGCGGTGAGCTATTCGTTCACCTCGTACAGCAGCGGTGACGGCAAGGGCGGCGGTTGCACCCAAAGCTACCAGATGACGTCGTACGGTGCGAACGCGCAGCCGAAGGTCGTCTCGCAAAGCTCAGGCGATTGCAGCAAGGCGCCGAAATTCGGCACCGCGCCAACGCCCGTGAAGGCGCCAGCGCCCGAACCCAAGACGGTGCCGCACGACGCCGTGTGAGCCGAGTCGCGCGCGTCGTCAGGCGCGCGCGAGCACCTCATAGGCCATCACAGCAGTGGCAACGGCGGCGTTGAGGCTGTCCGCCTTGCCGAGCATCGGGATCTTCACCAGCAGGTCGCATGCCTGCGCGTACTCGGCAGGCATGCCCTGCGCCTCGTTGCCGGTGAGCAGGAACGTCGGTGAAGCGTAGCGCGCCTCGCGGTAATGCTGATCGGTGTCGAGGCTGAGACCGACGAGTTGGCCCGGCCCGCTGCGCAGCCAAGCGAGAAAATCGTCCCACCCGCTCTGGACGATCGGCACCGTGAACAAAGCGCCCATGCTCGCGCGCACGGCCTCGACCGAGAAAGGATCGACGCATTCGCCGATGAGGATCAGCCCGCCCGCACCGACCGCATCCCCGGTGCGCAGGATCGTACCGAGATTGCCCGGATCGCGCAGCCGTTCGGCGACCAGCCATATCGTTGCGGCGGTGCGGTCGAGCGACTCCAGTTTGGCGGAAAACTCTTCGAAGACACCGACCACCGCTTGCGGATTGTCCTTGCCCGACAGCTTCGACAGGATATCGGGCACGGTTTCGATCGCCTCGCCCCCCGCCGCCTCGACATCGGCGACAAGTGCGCGAACCAACGGATGCGCCGCGCTGTCGCGCGCGAAGAACAGATAGACCGGCAGGCGACCGCTCTCACGCGCTTCGGTGAGGATGCGAAGTCCTTCAGCGAGGAACAGCCCTTCCTCGCGGCGATGGCGTTTCTCGCGTAGCGAGCGCACGCGTTTGATGAGCGGGTTCGAATAAGCGGTTATCTCGCGCGGCATCGCCCGCCTATGCCGCAACAAAAGCCGCGCGTCGATGATTGAGCGAGGCGCATCCGGTCTGCTACCGCGGGCCAAACCCGTGTTTCCAGAGGCCCGTCGATGAGTGTGATTGCCGCGTATCTCTATCGTGACGGCAAAAAGGTGCGGGAGGTCGAAATCGACGAGAAGGTCGATTGCGCACACAACAAGTCCGAATTCGTCTGGATCGGCATTGCCGAACCAGACGAGGCCGAACTGCGCATCTTGCAAAAGACCTATGATCTCCATCCGCTTGCGATCGAGGATGCGCTCAAGGCCGATCAGCTTCCGAAGGTTGATGTCTATGGCGATCAGCTCTTCGTCGTCGCGCGCACGGCGCATCTGGAAGGCGACAAGATCATCTATGGCGAGACGTCAATCTTCGTCGGGCACAGTCACATCATCAGCGTGCGCCACGGCTCACCACGCAAACATCTCTCTTTGCGCGATAATCTCGAGAAGGCGCCGACCCTGCTCGCGCAGGGTGTCGACTATGTCCTCCACGCGATCCTCGACTTCATCGCCGACGGCTATCTGCCAATCGTCGAGACCATCGAAGAGGATGTGATCGCGATGGAGCGCCGGGCGATCGATTCGTTTCTCAACCGAGACGAGGTCGCACGAATCTTCGCGCTGCGCCGCGAACTGATGCGCTTCCAGCGCGTGCTGGTGCCGATGGGCGAAGTCGCGGGCAAGTTCGTGCGGCTCGATCTGCCGTGCATCGATGTCGATGCCCGGCCGTATTTCAGCGACGTGCTCGACCATGTTCGCCGCGTGCAATCGATGGTCGAGGGGCTGCGCGAGGTGCTGACGTCGGTATTCGAATTCAGCAACCTGCTCGAAGGGCAACGTACCGGCGCGATCACCCGGCAGCTTGCCGCCTGGGCCGCAATCCTCGCCGTACCGACCGCGATTGCAGGCATCTACGGCATGAATTTCGAGCACATGCCGGAACTGAAATGGATCTGGGGCTACCCGTCGACGCTCGTGGTGATCGCTGGGGTATGCGGCGTGCTCTACTGGCGGTTCCGACGGCTGGGCTGGCTGTAGACAATCACCGCCGTGGGCGGCGGTTCCGCAGGATCAGCAAACCGCCCGCTAGGACCAATACCGCGCCATAAAGCACCCAGCGCCGCTCATCGATCATGAAGCTCGACGCCGGCCAGCGGATCAGGCCGATGCCTTGCCCGATCCACAGCACTCCCATCGCCAGCGCGAGCGCGCCAGCGATGAGGAGAACGATGCGCAGCGCGTTAGCGCGCGGCGACGGGGACATAGTCGCGCTCGGTCGCGCCGGTGTAGAGCTGGCGCGGACGGCCGATCTTCTGCGCCGGGTCCGAGATCATCTCGTTCCACTGAGCGACCCAGCCGACGGTGCGGGCGAGCGCGAACAGCGCGGTGAACATCGTCGTAGGGAAGCCGATCGCCGAGAGGATGATGCCCGAGTAGAAATCCACGTTCGGAAACAGCTTCTTCTCGATGAAGTACGGGTCGCTGAGCGCGATTTCCTCGAGCCGCAGTGCGGTTTCGAACACCGGATCGGTGACGTTGAGCGAGGCGAACACCTCGCGCACGGTCTTCTGCATCACCGTCGCGCGCGGATCGTAGTTTTTGTAAACGCGGTGACCGAAGCCCATCAGGCGGAACGGGTCGTTCTTGTCCTTGGCGCGTTCGATATAATGCGGAATCTTGTCGGGTGTGCCGATCTCGCGCAGCATGTTGAGGGCGGCCTCGTTGGCGCCGCCATGTGCGGGACCCCACAAACAGGCGATGCCCGCCGCGATACACGCGAAGGGATTGGCGCCCGACGAGCCGGCGAGCCGGACGGTCGAGGTCGAGGCGTTCTGTTCGTGATCGGCGTGGAGGATGAAGATCCGGTCCATCGCCTTCTCGACGATTGGGTTGACCTCATATTCCTCGGCCGGAACGCCGAACGTCATGCGCAGGAAGTTGCCGGTGTAGCTCAGGTCGTTCTTGGGGTGCATGAACGGCTGGCCGATCGAATATTTATACGCCATCGCCGCGATCGTCGGCATCTTGGCGATCAGCCGGTGGCTCGCGATCATGCGCTGCATCGGGTCCGACACATCGGCCGAATCCTGGTAGAAGGCTGACAGCGCGCCGACGACGCCGCACATTACCGCCATCGGGTGCGCGTCGCGGCGGAAACCGCGATAGAAGGTCGCGAGTTGCTCGTGGAGCATGGTATGGCGGCTGATCGTGTATTCGAACTTGGTGAGTTCGTCGCCCGAGGGCAGCTCGCCGTTGAGCAAGAGATAGCATGTTTCCATGAAGCTCGACTGTTCGGCGAGCTGGCCGATCGGATACCCGCGGTGGAGCAGCACACCTTCGTCACCGTCAATATAGGTGATCGCCGAGTCGCAGCTCGCCGTCGAGGTGAAGCCCGGATCGTAGGTGAACATTCCAGTCTGCGCATACAGCTTGCGAATGTCGATCACATCCGGGCCGACCGTGCCCGAAATCACCGCGTTTTCAACGTCCTTGCCGGCTACACTTAGTTTCGCGGTGTCGGTCATCGATGTCTCTTCCTCTATTCAGTTCTTTATCTGATCTGCAATCCGGCCGAGGCTTTCCTCGCGCCCGAGCAGCACAAGCACGTCGAAGATACCGGGAGAGGTCTTGCGTCCGGTCAATGCGGCGCGCAGCGGCTGCGCGACCTGGCCGAGTTTGACCCCCGCATCCTCGGCAACCTGCCGAACCGCAGACTCGAGAGCTTCCGTATCCCAGTCGTCGAGCGCGTCAAGCGCTGTGTGCAGTGCAGCGAGCAACGGTTGCGCGTTTCCGGCGATTAGCGGCTCAGCCTCTGCCGCAATGGCGAGCGGCCGCTGGCGGAACAGGAACTGCGCACCATCGACAAGCTCGATCACGCTGGCCGCGCGCGGTTTGAGCGATGGCATGGCTCGTTCGAGCAGCGTGAGCTGATGCCCGTCTAGTGCGGGATCGAACCGCGCAGCGACCAGCTTGGCCAATCGTGCGTCGTCCGCTTCACGGATATAATGCCCGTTGAGGTTTTCGAGCTTCTTTAGATCGAAGCGCGATGGCGACTTGCCGATGCCGTCCAGGTCGAACCACGCTACGGCTTGCTCGCGGCTGATGATCTCGTCATCGCCGTGACCCCAGCCGAGCCGGAGCAGATAATTGTCGACCGCCTCGGGCAGCATGCCGAGTTCGTCGCGATAATATTCGACGCCGACCGCGCCGTGCCGCTTGGAAAGCTTGCCGCCGTCCGGCCCGTGGATCATCGGTACGTGCGCATAGACCGGCTCGGGCCAATTCATCGCCTTGATGATCGGCAACTGGCGGAAGGCATTATTGAGATGGTCGTCGCCGCGGATGACGTGCGTCACGCCCATGTCGTGATCGTCCACCACCACCGCGAGCATATAGGTCGGCGTGCCATCCGAGCGCAGCAGGATGAGATCGTCGAGTTCCGAATTCTGGACGGTGATGCTGCCCTGAACGCGGTCGACGATCGTCGTGGCGCCTTCGGTCGGCGCCTTGAGGCGAATGACATAGGGCTTCTCGCCCGCTTCCGGTGCGCGATCACGCCACGGGCTGCGAACCCGCAACGGACGCTTGGCGGCTTCCGCCTGGGCGCGCATCGCGGCGAGTTCCTCGTGCGTCATGTAGCAGCGGTAGGCGTGGCCGCTTTCAACCATCTGATGCGCGACCTCCGCATGGCGCACGGCGCGTTCGAACTGGAACACGGCATCGCCGTCCCAATCCAGCCCGAGCCACTGCATCGAGGTCAGGATCGCATCGATCGCCGGCTGGGTCGAGCGCGCGCGATCGGTATCCTCGATTCGCAGCAGGAACTTGCCGCCCTTTGCTTTCGCGTACAGCCAGTTGAACAAAGCCGTGCGCGCGCCGCCGATGTGCAGATAACCGGTCGGCGAGGGCGCGAACCGGGTGACGATGTTTGCGGTTTCGGGCGTGCCGGATACGGCCGCCGCGCTATCAGATGTTGCGCCCAACCGCGCTTGCTCCCAGACATGAATATCGATGGCCAACTCAGCCGCCGACGCCCCTAGCACGCGACCTTCGCCGCTTCAAATCGGCTGGCAGCGCCCGTGCCGCGCGGCGCTGGAGCGATGGCTGGAGGCCGAGCGGGACCAACTCGTGCTCTGGCTGCCGGTGATGCTGGGCGCGGGCATCACTGCGTGGCTGGTGCTGCCCGATCCGCTGACATGGCGTGTCGCGGCGTTGGGGGCAGGAGGCGTGTCGCTCACCGCAATCGCGGTCGCGCGCGGTGATCGGGCGGGGCGAGCGGTTGCGGTGGCGGCACTGCTCGTCGTGTTCGGCATCATTTTGATCTGGTGGCGCGCCGAGTCAGCCGATGTTGCGCCGCTTGCCGGCCCCGTGCTGGCGCGATTCGAGGCGAAGGTCGAACGGATCGATCCGATCGCCGCGCGCGATCTTGTGCGGCTGCGGCTGGCGCCCTTGCGCGTGATCGCGGACGGCAAACGCGCCGCGCCAGTCTTGCCGGCGCACCTGCGCGTCAACCTCGCGGTTGCGGATGTGCCGCCGGGGCTGGGCGTCGGCGCGACGATCCGGTTGCGCGCGCGGCTGCTCCCGCCGCCAGCGCCCGCCGTACCGGGCGCCTATGATTTCGCGCGGGTCGCCTGGTTCGATGGGATCGGGGCGACTGGGCGCGGGATCGCGCCGGTGGCGGTGCTAAGGCACGGCGCGCCAGCGAATGACGGGCTTCGGCAGCGGTTGTCCCGCCACATCCAAGCGAGCGCGCGCGGCGGCACCGGCGCGATCGCGGCCGCGCTCGCTACCGGCGATCAGGGCGCGATCCCGGAGAAGGACGCTGAGGCGATGCGGAGGTCCGGTCTCGCGCATCTGCTGTCGGTGAGCGGGTTGCACATCACCGCCGTGGTCGGCGCGGTGATGTTGATCGTGACGCGCCTGCTCGCGCTGGTGCCGTGGATCGCGCTGCGCTGGCGGGTGCCGCTGATCGCCGCCGGCGCGGGGGCGCTAGCGGCGATTGGTTATACGGTGCTGACCGGCGCCGAGGTGCCGACCGTGCGATCGTGCGTCGCCGCGCTGCTGGTGCTGGTCGCGCTGGCGATGGGGCGCGAGGCGATCACGCTGCGGCTGGTCGCGGCGGGGGCGTTCGTGGTGCTGTTGCTCTATCCTGAAGCACTGGCAGGGCCGAGCTTTCAGCTTTCGTTCGCGGCGGTCGTGGCGATCGTGTCGCTTCACGAACATCCCGCGATGAAGCGCTGGTTCGGGCCGCATGAGGAAGGGCGCGGGCGGGCGATGTTGCGTGGGCCGGCGTCGCTGTTGCTGACCGGAATCGTCGTCGAACTGGCGCTGATCCCGATCTCGGTGTTCCACTTCCACCGGGCGGGCGTGTACGGATCGGTCGCCAATATCGTGGCGATCCCGCTGACGACGTTCGTGACGATGCCGTTCGAGGCGCTGGCGTTGCTGTTTGATTGCGTCGGCGCCGGAGCGCCGTTCTGGTGGGTTACATCGCGGTCGCTCGATGTGTTGCTCTGGATCGCGCATGCGGTGGCGGGGCTGCCGGGGGCGGTGGCTTCGATCCCGGCGATGCCCGCGGGCGCCTACGGGTTGATGGTCGCGGGCGGGCTTTGGATCGCTTTGTGGCGGACGCGGTGGCGGCGGCTGGGCGTAGCGCCGCTGGTGGTCGGGGCGGCGTGGGCGGCGTTGACGCCGGCGCCGGATCTGCTCGTGACCGGCGACGGGCGGCACGCGGCGATCCGCACGGCTGGCGGCAATCTGGCGGTGCTGCGCGACCGGACCGGCGATTATACCGCATCGACCTTTGCCGAGAACGGCGGCGTGGATGCGGTGCCGCTGCTGATGTCCGAACAGCCTGATGCGCGGTGCAGTCGCGATCTGTGTCTTGTGCGGCGCGGTGCTTGGCGAATCCTTGCGACGCGGAGTTCTTACCTTGTGCCGGTCGAGCAGCTCGTTCCGCTGTGCGCCGGCGCCGATATCGTCATCTCCGAGCGGCGGCTGCCGCGCGCGTGTGCGCCGCGCTGGTTGAAGCTCGATGCGGTGGCGCTGGCGCGGACGGGCGGGGTGGCGATCACCTTCTCAACCCGAAACATCGCTATCGTGAGCCACAGCGAGGACCGTCATCCGTGGCGGGTCAGTCGTAGCGGCGGAGCAGGCCGGCGAGCTTTCCCTGGATACGGACCTGGGCGGGGGCGTAGCGCTGGGGATCGTAGGCGCGGTTGGCGGGATCGAGACGGACCATCGCGCCTTCGCGGCGGAAGTATTTGAGAGTCGCTTCGGCCTCTTCGATCAGCGCGACGACGATCTCGCCGTCGCGGGCGGTTTCGGTGCGGCGGATGAGCGCGTAATCGCCATCCAAGATACCGGCATCGACCATCGAATCGCCTGCGACTTCAAGGGCATAATGCTCGCCACCGCCCAACAGGGCGGCGGGGACCGCGAGCATCGACTGGCCCTCGAACGCCTCGATCGGCACGCCGGCGGCGATGCGGCCGTGGAGCGGGATTTCGATCACGTCGTTGGCGGGCTGGGGCAGGGTGCGGATGTTTGCGGGTGGCAAAGGTGGTGCGACGTTTGCCTTCTTTGCGGTCGCGACACGCTCGGGCATGCGCAGCACTTCGAGCGCACGCGCGCGGTTCGGCAAGCGGCGGATGAACTGGCGTTCCTCGAGCGCGCTGATCAAACGATGCACGCCCGACTTCGACTTGAGATCGAGCGCGTCCTTCATCTCCTCGAACGAGGGCGACACGCCGGTTTCCTCCAGGCGATCATTGATGAAGCAGATCAGCTCGTGCTGCTTGCGAGTGAGCATCGCGTTCCTCCGTCCGAACAGATGCGGAACCAATATGGAACGGTAGGATGCAAGTCAAGCAGCGTCCATCAGCCGAGCGGCAGGATTTCCACCGAGTCGCCGGCCTTGGCGGCGGGCGCGTTCGGCGCGCGGATCACCAGGCAGTCGGCGCGGGCAAGCGTGCGCAGCATCGAACTGTCCTGGATCGCCGCGACATAGACGCGGCCACCCCGCGTCTCGGCACGCAGATAATCGGCGCGGTGATCGTTGGCGGGCAGGTCTTCGCCGAGGATCGCGCTCGCGCGGCGCGGCTGGGGATCGGCGGCACCGCTCATGAACGCGATGAGCGGGCGCAGGAACAACGTCGCGGTGACGAAGGCGGAGACGGGGTTGCCGGGCAGGCCGAGCACCACCGTGCCGTTCAGCCGCCCCGCCAGCATCGGCTTGCCGGGGCGAAGCGCGATCCGCCAGAAATCGAGGACGCCGCCCGCCGCCTCCAGCGCGGGCCGCACCAGATCATGATCGCCGACCGACGCGCCGCCGGTGGTGACGAGGATATCGGCATCGACGCGTGCGAAGGCGGCGGTGATCGTGTCGAGCCGATCGGGCAGGATGCCGAGATCGACGACCTCGACCGGCAGATCGGCGAGCATCGCGGCGAGCATCGCGCCGTTCGATTCGGGCAAAGCGCCGGGCGGCAGCGGCGCGCCGGGCGCGACCAGTTCGTCGCCGGTCGCGACGGTGGCGACGCGAAGCGCGCGGCGGACGGGCAGGGTGCCGTGCCCGCCGGTCGCCGCCACCGCGATCCGCGCCGGGGTGATCCGCGCGCCGGCGGGGACGAGCACATCGCCCGCGTGGAAATCCAGCCCCGCGCGGCGCACGTTGCGGCCGGCATAGGCCGGGCCTGCGCCGGTGACGCTCAGGATCGTGCCGTCGCGCGCGGCCTCCTCCTGCACCAGCACGGTGTCGGCCCCGGCGGGCATCGTCGCGCCGGTGAAGATGCGGACCGCCTCCTGCGCGCCGACCGTTCCGGCGAAGGGCGTGCCGGCCGCGCTCTCGCCGATGACGGTGAAGGGGCCGGGCAGATCGGCGAAGCGCAACGCATAGCCGTCCATAGCCGAGAGATCGGCATAGGGCTGGGTGCGCAGCGCCGCGACGTCCTCGGCGGCCCAGCGACCGGCGGCGGCGCGGATCGGGACGGTTTCGGGTGCGACCGGGTGCGCGAGCGCGAGGAGGCGGGCGAGGGCGGTTTCTACGGAGACTAGGGGTGGCATGTTGGGGGAGTCCGGGACGGTGAGCGTTACTCCGGGGCGTGTACCGGGGAGCGCACTATATGGGAGTTGAGGGTGTAGGGCTACTAGGACAGTAGAGGCATGTTCGGGTGAGGATGTTCGATTTATAGTTTATGCGCCGCGTAAGGGCGCCAACCCACGCTCCGATTTTAAGAGCGTGGCCGACGTTAGATTACTGTCGCGTTTCCTGTGGGGAGCGGATTGTAGCAGTTGATCCCCGCGTCCAGTATACCGGGATCGGGGAGGGCACTATGTCGCGTAACAAAGAATCACGAACCACAGATATTCACAAGATTATTGTAACGCAGTTGAAGGCTATACCTAAGCAATTGTTCAAGACTAAAATCACTGCGTTAATTGATCAGAAAGTACCTAACGCGCCCCACGGTCTAGCGCTGGCGTTTGCCGATCATATAATCGCAAGAGTCGAAAAACCATTTGAGTTTAATTCGGCGGACGAACGCGATATAACGATAGAGTTTACCCCGGCCGAAATCCAAAATATCGAACGTGAGATACACTCGTTTGTGAAGACCGAAGTTCCCTCGATCATCACCAAAATCATTGACGATTCAGCGCAGATTATTCTCAAGAGCCTTAAAGGCGATTGGCGAGCGCAGCGTGATTGGCAGTTGGCAACGGGCGGCGGCTTTCGTGAACGTCTTGAAGAGCGATGGGGTGCGGCGTTTGACATACTGAGAATGATGTACACCATCTCACACGAGATTGGTGCCATAGTGGAGCAGCGTCGACGGCGTTCCCGCGCCAAACGCAACCTCGTTCTTCAAGATACAATTAGGCATCTGCATGTTCGTGCCTGCCAAGTCGTAGCTGAAATCCTGTGCCTGATGGAGAACGGGTTCGCTGACGGTGCGATGGCGCGGTGGCGTACGTTGCACGAGATTACAATCGTGGCAGCGGTCATCGCGCATTTCGGTGAAGATTTGGCCGTACGATACCGAGCTCACGAAGCTGTCGAAGCGAAACGTGCGATGGACCGTTATCAGGCGAGTCATTCAACGTTGGGGCTAGCTCCTCTTTCAAAAAAAGAGATTGCAGAAGTCGAAAGCGCTTATGCTCAGGCGCTCGTTTTGTACGGCGACCGGTTTGGTTCCGAATACGGTTGGGCGGGCTTCCACCTTGGTCTGAAAAAGCCCCGTTTCATCGATCTCGAACAAGCCGCCGGTAAGATCGAAATGAGAGCCTACTATGGAATGGCAAGTTACAACGTGCATGCGAGTCCAAAGGGTATAGCGTTTCGCCTCGGCCTTTTGCGCGAACTTGGTTCACCGACTGGCCTTGCCGGAGCGAGTAATATCGGGTTCGTCGACCCGGCACAGCTTTCTGCATTCGATATAACTTTTGTAACTGGTCTCATACTAAGGTCTGGAAATATTGATGATATGATACAGCTCAAGATACTCATTTTGTTGCGAGATAATATTATGAGTAAATTGGAACGCGCGAACAGGCGCATCATGAGAGAGCACCGTTCGTTATTAAAAAATAAATCCGTATGAATTTAAATATTAAATTTCGAAGGGGATAAATATCTAAACCGTCTGCGGTGCATTTGCGTCTTAACGCGACCTCGTCCTTGCGTCCGCGCCGTTCGAGGCATACGTTACATGTAACAATCTAAAGGGCCGCGCGATGCCAGCACCTCTCAATGAACGGGTCCGCAAGCGCCGCGACGCACTGCGTGCCGCTGGTTTGCGCCCGATTCAGATTTGGGTGCCCGACACGCGACGCGCCGGCTTCGCCGAGGAATGCCGGCGGCAGGCACGCATCGTCGCGGCGGCCGATGCCGCCGACGCCGATCTGGACGCATTCCTAGACGCCGCGCTTGCCGATATGGACCCCGCAGGCGAAGCGTGAAGCGGGGCGATCTCGTCACCATTGCGCTGTCGGGGGATTTCGGCAAACCGCGCCCGGCGCTCATCATCCAGTCCGATCAGTTCGCCGAAACCGGCACGGTGACGGTGTTGCTCGTCTCCAGAACGTTGGTGGACGCGCCGCTGATCCGCACGACGATCGAGCCGACGCCTGCCAATGGCCTGCGGGCGCGTTCGCAGATCATGGTGGACAAGGCGATGTCGGTGAAGCGCGATAAGATCGGCGCGACGATCGGCAGCCTCGATGCCGAGGCGATGCTGGCGGTGACGCGTGCGCTGGCGGTGTTCTTCGCGATTGCGTGAGTGCGGCGCCTTTGCCTGCACGGGTTTCGCGCCGGGCCGGTCCTTCGATACGCGTCCCTTCGGCTGCCTGCCAAGGCAGGCGCTCAGGGCCGCTACTCAGGACGAACGGGGGTAGTTAACTACTCCGCCCCAGCCCGCCACTCGCCCGACTTGCCGCCACGTTTCTCCAGCAGCCGCACGCCGGTGATGACCATCGCCTTGTCGATCGCCTTGGCCATATCGTAGATCGTCAGCAGCGCGACGCTGGCGGCGGTGAGCGCTTCCATTTCGACGCCGGTCTTGCCCTCGGTCGCGGCGGTCGCGGTGACGGTGACGCCTTCCGCATCGGGCGCGAGATCAATCGCGACGCGGGTGAGCGGCAGCGGGTGGCAGAGCGGGATAAGATCGCTGGTGCGCTTGGCGGCCATGATGCCGGCGATGCGCGCGACCGCGAGGACATCGCCCTTGACCGCGGTGCCGTGGCGGATCGCGTCGGCGGCGGCGGCCGACATGGTGATGCGGCCGGTGGCGATCGCCTGCCGCGCGGTGACGGCCTTGCCGCCGACATCGACCATGTGTGCGGCGCCGGTTTCGTCGAGGTGAGTCAGATCTGGCATGGCGGAGCCTTCGCCGTTCGGGCTGAGCGTGTCGAAGCCGGTGCCCCGAACGGCAGCGTGTGCGGCCCGTGCTTCGACGGGCTCGGCACGAACGGGGGTGTGAGGGTGGTCATTCGCGCTCGGCTCCCTGATGGGGAGGGCTGGGCTGAGGCGATCGGAGCGGTCCCACGCGGGCCGACCCACCCCTCGGTCCCCTCCCTTTCAGGGAGGGGAAGGCGCCGAGCGCCGCGCTCATCCCACCAGCGCGCGGGTGGCGGCCTCTACATCGTCCTGGCGCATCAGCGCTTCGCCGATCAGGAAGCAGTGGATGTTGTGTTCGGCCATCGCGTCGAGATCGGCGCGGGTGGTGAGGCCGCTTTCGGCGACGAAGGTGCAGTCCTTGGGCGCTTTCGACACCAGTTCGTAGGTGCGCGCGAAATCGACGGTGAAATCGCGCAAGTTGCGGTTGTTGACTCCGATCAGCCGCGACTTGAGCTTCATCGCGCGGTCCATCTCCTTGGCGTTGTGGACCTCGACCAGCACGTCCATGCCGCATTCGATCGCGCTCGCCTCGATCTCGGCGAGGAGGGCATCGTCGAGCGCGGCCATGATGAGCAGGATGCAATCGGCCCCGAGCCCGCGCGATTCGGGCGCCTGCCACGGATCGACCATGAAATCCTTGCGCAGCGCCGGCAGCGTGCAGGCGTCGCGCGCGGCGGTGAGATAGTCGTCCGAACCCTGGAACCATTCCTCGTCGGTCAGCACCGAGAGACAGGCGGCGCCGCCGGCCTGATAGGCGATGGCGTGTGCGGGCGGATCGAAATCCGCGCGGATCAGGCCCTTGGAGGGGCTGGCCTTCTTGATCTCCGCGATCAGCGCGTGGCCGGTCTTCGCCTTGGCGTCGAGCGCGGCGCGGAAGCCGCGCGGCTTGGTGCGCAGCGCGATTCGCTCGTCGAGTTCGGCGAGCGAGGTGGTCGCCTTGCGCGCGGCGACATCGGCGCGTTTGGTTTCGAGGATACGGTCGAGCACGTCGGTCATCGGTAGGCGATCCATCTGTCGAGCAGCGCCGCGGGGCGGCCATCGTCAAGCGCGGCGGCGGCGGTTTCCGCGCCTTCGCTCAGGGTGTCGGCGGTGCCGGCCACGATCAGCGCGGCGGCGGCGTTGAGGAGGACGGCATCGCGGTAGGGTCCGCGCTCGCCGTCGAGCAGCGCGCGCAGGGCGTGCGCGTTGTGCGCGGCGTCGCCGCCGCGGATCGCGCTGAGCGGGTGGCGCGGCAGGCCGGCATCCTCGGGCGCGATGCGATCGGCGACATTGGGGATGCCGAGCGCGACGACGACGCTGGGGCCGGCGCAGGAGAGTTCGTCGAGCGCTTCCTCGCCCGCGACGACCAAAGCCGCCTCGGTGCCGAGATCGGCGAGCGCGGCGGCGTAGGTGGCGGCGTAATCGGGGCGGGCGATGCCGATGAGCTGGCGAGTCACCCGCGCCGGGCTGGCGAGCGGCCCCATCAGGTTGAAGATCGTGCGGCGGCCGATCGCGCGGCGGATCGGGGTGAGGCGCTTGATCGCGGGGTGGTGGCTGGCGGCGAACAGGAAGGCGATGCCGATGTCGGCGAGGCTGCCCTCGGCATCGCGCTCGGCGCGATCGAGATCGAGCCCGAGCATTTCGAGCGTGTCGGCGGCGCCGGCTTGCGACGAGGCGGCGCGGTTGCCGTGCTTGGCGACCGGCACGCCGCACGCCGCGACGACGATCGACACGGCGGTCGAGACGTTGAGCGTGTGGTGGCCGTCACCGCCGGTGCCGCACACGTCGATCGCGCCTTTGGGGGCTTCGATCGCGATCATGCGGTCGCGCAGCGCGCGGGCGGCGGCGGCGATCTCGATGCTGGTCTCGCCGCGGATCGCGAGGCCGGTGAGGAACTCGGCGATCTCGGCGTCGGGCGCGGTGCCGTCGAGGATCGCGGCGAACGCTTCCCCTGCGGTTTCGCGCGACAGCGGCGAAATGGGGTCGGGGAGCAGGGCGATCGTCGTCACGCGAGCGCCTTCACGTCGATCCCCGCGAGCCGCACGAAATTGGCGAGCAGGGCGTGGCCGTGTTCGGTGGCGATGCTCTCGGGATGGAACTGGACGCCGTGGATCGGGAGCGTCGCGTGGCGCACGCCCATCACCGAACCGTCGTCGGCGCGGGCGTTGACGATCAGGTCGGCGGGGAGATCCTCGACGATCAGCGAATGGTAGCGGGTGGCGGTGAAGGGCGAGGGCAGGCCCTCGAACAGCCCGGTACCGTCGTGGACGACCGGCGAGGTCTTGCCGTGCATCAGCCCGCCGCGCACGACGCTGCCGCCGAAATGCTGGCCGATCGCCTGATGGCCGAGGCACACGCCCATCAGCGGCTTGCCGGCCTCCGCGCAGGCGGCAACGAGATCGAGGCTGATGCCCGCCTCCGTCGGCGTCTTGGGGCCGGGCGAGATCAGGAAACCCTGCGCGTTGCTCGCGACCGCGTCGCGCGCGGAGAGGGCGTCGTTGCGGACCACCTTCACCTCCGCGCCAAGCTCCATCAGATAATGGACGAGGTTCCAGGTGAAGCTGTCATAATTGTCGATGACGAGGATCATGATCTTCGCCATAGCCATTGTGGCCGACAGCGCAACCGCGCCCCGATTCCGCCGCCTTTCCGGCCGGGTCGCGCTGTATTAGGGGTGGACCAATTCGGGCAGCCCGAGCGTTCGGCTTGCCCCAAGGAGATTCAAGACGATGGTTCGCGCCCTGTTTTTCGCCGCCGCGCTCAGCCTGCCGATGACGGCGATCGCCCAGACTCAGCAAACCACGCCTCCGCAGAGCACCCCGACGCCCGCGGCGAGATCGGGCGACACGATCACCGCGGCGGACGTGGCGGGCAAGGATTTCGCCGAGCAGGACCATGCCGGCGTCACCCAACAAGCCGAGTCGGGCCAGCCGGTCAGACGCATCCGCAACATCGCGATCACCGGCACCGCGCCGTGCCCGAAGGCGAGCTCCCCCGACGAGGTGGTGGTGTGCTCGCGGATCGACGAGCCGTATCGCATCCCCAAGCCGCTGCGCGACAAGAAGCCGATCCCCGCGCAGAACCAGAGCTGGGTCAACCGCACCGCATCGATGGATCAGGTCGGCCGGCAGGCGGCGGGGCTGCCTGATTCGTGCTCGCCGGTCGGCTCGGGCGGGCAGACCGGCTGTAGCGCGCAGCGCCTGCAACAATGGACCGCCGAGCGGGTGGCGAAGCGCAACGGCCAGTCGATCGACCCGACCGCGCCCTGAGCCGGGCGCGGCAAGAGAGCGGAGGCTGATCGCGGCGGTTCGGCCTCGGGGAGAGGTCGGTCAGGGGCAATGACGGTGAGCAAAGACACCGTGATCGCCGATCTTTAACGCGGGGATACGTCAGAGCGTTCGGTTCGCCCTGACCGATGATCAGGTTCGAGGCGATGAGCCGACCAGATGGTCGACTCGGGGGCAGGTCAGGGAGTGGGCACAGGCCTATGCTTAGCCGATGACGGAAAACCTGCTGGTCCAGCTTCCGTCCCGCCAGGCAATCCGACATGATTTACCGCATACCCTCTCCGGGGCCCATCGACGTTCATGGGAGAACGCGGGCAGAGTGTCGGCACCCTGTGTTTTCCGTTCCCCGCAATGACGGGAGTCGCGCACAAGCGACGTTCGGGAAGCGACTGGTTGCTTGACGGGTTATGGCCGCTAACCTCCGTTTCCGCAGTCGGGCTGGCTATTGCGTCCTCAAGAGGAGATGCGGTTTGTCGCGGTTTATCATCCCCTCTATCCTTGCGGTTGGCATCGCTGGCGCAGCCTGTGGCCAGATCATCAAGCCCAGTACCTCGCCGGCGAATACGGCCCTTCCAAAGAACGAGCGGGCAGGTGTCTGGCAGCCTCCCCAGGGCGGAGTTCAGACGCCGCTCTGGCCGGCGAGCACGCCTCTGGCAAAGCCCGATTCCGGTGATCGTCCCGAAGCGACCGGTAACGGGACCGGGCTTGTCGGAGGGCGCAAATGGCATTGGGCGAGCTACGTCACCCGACCGACCATGACGCTTTATCTACCAAAGGGGCGCAATGTCGGAGCGGCGATGCTGGTCCTCCCGGGCGGCGGATTCGAAGTCATCGCGACTGATTTGGAAGGCACCGAAATCTGTGATTGGGTGGTGCAGCAGGGGATGGCCTGTGCGGTGCTGAAATATCGGGTGCCGCAAGCCTGGCCTGAGGGGCAGCGGCCAAAAGTCCTATTGGGATTGGAAGACGCGCAACGCGCGATGGGGCTGCTGCGGCAGCAGGCGTCGTCCTACGGAATCGATCCGCACAAGATCGGCGTCATCGGCTTTTCGGCGGGTGCCTATCTCGCGGCCAATATGAGCAACACCGAAGAGCGCACCTATCCGCTTGCGGACGCGGCTGACCGCCAATCGCCCCGGCCCGACTTCGCGATCGTCGCCTACACGGCGCGCATGCTGGACAGCAGCAAGGGCAGGAACAGTCTCGAACTCAGGCCGTATGTGACCATCAGTCCCAAGGCACCGCCGACGCTGATCTTTCATGCCATGAACGATCCCATGGACGCGATCCGGCAACCGATGGCCTATGCTCTGGCACTCAGTGATGCGGGCGTGCCGGTCGACTTGCGGCTCTATGCCAAGGGCGGCCATGCCTTCGGAATGCGGCCAACGGCCGATCCGATTACGCGCGAATGGCCCGGACAGGTCAAACAGTGGCTGCACGACATTGGTATGTTGTGACGCCAAGAGCGGCGGGCTGCGGGCTGCGGACTGAAAGAAAAGCGGCTTTCGAGATACCATCCTTCTCACGGAAGACGGCAGTGCCGCGCAATTTCGGCTTTCGCCCAATCCACGTCGTTCAGAGTCGCAATCGTCGGACGTGAAACCTGCCGTTGGTTCATCTCCGACGCGAAGGCTGGAATGACGAGCCCTGGGACGTTGCTGCCGTTCCGGGTACACTCGTTAAAAGGCAGCTATCGTCAGAACCGGACGTCCGGCGCAGGACGACGCAGCATCCCGGAATGAGCAAGAGCTGTCAGCCGACATTACGGCTGCCAGCGTTGGTGACGGCGGGTCCAACACCCGGTGCCCACTCTCCAACACGGCGGTTACATCTCGCGTGCTAATTCTGAAGCGCAATACTATGTCACACTAGACGACGTCTCCATGGCTGCGTAACTTAAACCAAGCAGCCTCTGGCGAATTGGGTGTGGATTACCGTTTGTAGACACCGAGCTTTCGGGGCACATGCCAGCGAACGGCGCGCTTCCGCTCAGTCAGCAATCTGCTAATGATGCACGATGATACCTGACTTTAACTCGCTGCTGCTCAAATCCGTCCGGATCGAAAATTTCCGGGCGATCGACCAGGCGACTATCCCACTGCACCGACAGTTGACGGTGCTAGTTGGCGATAATGCGACTGGAAAAACCACGATACTGGAAGCGATCGCCGTGGCGCTGTCGTCGCTCTTGAGAAACTCCACCCCCCCCAGCAGACGCGGCAGCCGAGTTTCTGTCGAGGATTTTCGTACTCTGATCGACAAGGATTTGCTTGGCGAGCCGCAGCGGGCGGACGATCTCGTTATAAGCCTTGAAACGAATGGCAACGAAATTACGTGCCATTATCTGCTCGACGACACGTACTCAGATCAGCCGAGGGTCCGACAACGGCGTGACGGCAGTTCAGAGCGCTGGTTCCACCAGTTGATCGATACGGATCAAACCGCGCCTGTTCTAGCTTATTATCGTGATGACCGAGGTCAACTGCACGGCGGCGATTCAGTCTACCGCCGACAATCTAAAGGGCGCTTGGGAGCCTACCATTTAGCTTTCGATACGCGAGTTTACTTCGACGAATCGGTCAACTGGTTTGAAGAGGCGGAGAATGCTGAGTTGCGCGATCAGCGTGAGCGCGGGAGTGATTTTGTTGATCGCAGGCTGATGTCTGTTCGTTATGCGGTCGAGAAGCTGGTGCCCGAAGTCTCTGAGCTGCGCATGCTCGGACGACCTCCACAGCTTTCGATGACACTACAGAGCGAGGGGCAAGCGCCTCGCTTGTTGACAGCTGGCCAACTCAGTAGCGGTTTTCGCACGATGGTTGCTCTGGCGATGGACCTTGCACGTCGCATGGCGGACTTGAATCCGCATCTTGAGGATCCAACCCAAAGCCCCGGGGTCGTCCTGATTGACGAGATCGATCTTCATCTGCATCCACGTTGGCAGCAACTGGTCGTCAAAGGCTTGCTGGAGGCATTCCCGAACGTCCAGTTCATCATGTCTACGCACAGCCCCCAAGTGCTCACTACGCTTCGAGAAGATAGTATTCTCAAGCTTGGCTGGGTCGATGGTAAACTAAAGCTTGAACAACTGCCGTCGACGGAGGGCGCAGAGTCCGGACGGCTATTAAGCACGGTGATGGGCGTATCAGAACGGCCGCCGGCAGATGTCTCGGATTTCGTAAGGGCGCTGGAAAAATACGCCAGTTTGCTCCGCGCCGGAAAGGCAGACACGCAGCCGGCTTTAAAGGCGCTCCAGGAGATGCAAACGGTCTCGCCAGATGATCCGGTGCTCGCAACGCTTGACCTCGAGAAACGCCGTCTGGCGGCACGCCGGATCTGAAAATGAAGTTTTGTGCGCTGCTTGCCGGCGATACGCCGGGGCTTGCTCGGTTTCGAGCTGAAAACTCCGAAGAAACCAATTGGGCCCGGTTTCGGGACGACGGAAATCGGTATGTCGAGCTTGCGGATGCTTTGAGCAAGCGTCAGCGGGGGATCTGCGCCTTTTGCGAAGCCCGCCTTTTTACCGAAATCCCGACGCCTGCGCGTCAGGTCGAACACTGGATTCCGAAATCGAACGGCGGAAATCCGAGGCCTGAGATCACTTTCGGCTTCACAAACTTTCATGCCAGTTGCCTTGGAGGCATTAAGCCTCATCTGAGACCGCCGTTCGGGACTTCCGGCCTTGCCAAGGGTGATAACGTCAGCTGTGGTCAGAAAAAGGGGGATGTCAGCCCGGACAGCTTCTTGATCGCTAACCGGCCGTATAGACCGACTGAGCTGCCGCTCTCCCCACCAATCTTCAGCGTTCAATTTGATGGGACACTAGAGGTAAATCCCGACGCAATTTCTGCGGGTCTATCCGCAGACCGCATCGCGGCAACAATCAGCTACTTAGGTTTGAACTGCGATCGCCTTAAGATTGCGCGCGCGGCTGTCCGGCAATATTTGAATGACGAACTCGCCAGATACGAATCGGAAGTCACCGATCTTGATCCGCTCGACGCTGTGCGCAGCGCAATGACGCAGCTAGCGAATCACCTTAGCCCAACACCAGGTAAAACTTTGGTCGGTTTCATCACAGTACTACGAGACTTCTTTGGGCCGGCGCTGGATGGATCCCTTCTGCCCGATCCAGACTGGGCTTTTGACTAGCAGGCCTTCTACTTCGCGCAGCGAACCAACTGGACAACGACCGCTTCCAAGATCGTCAATCTGGTCGGTGGACGGCGACAGTTGGCGAGTAGTCGTCCGGGCGGTTTGCAATAAGGCGAACGGCAGGTTCCAGAGCGAGCGGTCGTTCACGTCCCGGCCGCTGAAGGTCGTGAATTGGTCGGGAGGTGCCCCAAACCGGGGCTCGCTCAACCGCAGCTATGCCTATTTCTCTCACCAAAAGCTGTCATGTCCGCTTGCCACCCATACCTTGCCGTTCCGTCGCCACGGATGAGGCGGACGCGCCCTTAACAAATCATGGAGTCCAATCGTTGGGTAGCAGCCAGGTCCGCTGACGTTCGCAGGGTGACGACAATCAGGTGTTCCGCGCCGCCCGAGCGGGTCTGCCAGCGCTTAGCGTAACTCCCGCCCCGTTCCATGTACCGACCTCGACTCATTTCCAGCCCGTACGGGCGCCTGGCTACTGCCCGAAACCCGGCGCTCCCGCGCGTGCCACCGCTTCGCGTGCCGCCGCGAGCAGCGCGCCCGCTTTGGCTTCGCATTCGCGCTGTTCGTAGTCCGGGTTCGAATCGGCGACGATGCCGGCGCCGGCCTGGACGTGCATGACGCCGTCCTTCACGATTCCGGTGCGCAGCACGATGCACGAATCCATCGATCCGTCGGGCGAGAAATAGCCGACGCCGCCCGCATACGGCCCACGCACCACGCCCTCGAGTTCGGCGATGATCTCGCACGCGCGGACCTTGGGCGCGCCGCTGACGGTGCCGGCGGGGAAGCCGGCGAACAAGGCATCGAGCGCGTCGCTGTCTTCCGCGAGCGTGCCGACCACGTTCGAAACGATGTGCATGACGTGGCTGTAGAATTCGGTGGTGTAGCTCGCCGTCACCTGCACGCTGCCCGCCGCCGCGACGCGGCCGACATCGTTACGGCCGAGATCGAGCAGCATCAGATGCTCGGCGCGCTCCTTGGGATCGGCGAGCAGGCTGGTGCGGTTGGCTTCGTCTTCCGCCGCCGTTCGCCCGCGCGGGCGCGTGCCCGCGATCGGGCGGATCGTCACTTCGCCGTCGCGCACGCGGACGAGGATTTCGGGCGAGGAGCCGCTGAGCGAGAAGCCGGGCAGATCGAGATGATAGAGGAAGGGCGAGGGGTTGATGCGCCTGAGCGAGCGGTACAGTTCGAACGGCGGCAGCGGGAAGGGGGCGGTGAAGCGCTGCGCGAGCACCACCTGAAAGATGTCTCCGGCGACGATATAGTCGCGCGCCTTTTCCACCATCTCGGCGTAGCGGCCGGCGGGTAGGGTTGGCGTCAGCGCGATCTCGGGCAAGTCGAGCGCGCGAACGGGCGCGGGCAGCGGGGTCGCGGCGAGGCGCGCGGCGACCGCGTCGATCCGATCGGCGGCTTGCGCGACGATCGCGCGCGGATCGCGCGCCGCGTCGGGCCAGACGGGTGCGACGAAGAACAAGGCATCGGCGAGCCGGTCGAAGATCAGGATCACGGTGGGGCGCACGAAGATCATGTCCGGCAGGCCGAGCGGGTCGACATCCGGGCGCGGCAGGGTTTCGACCAGCCCGATCGTTTCATAGCCGAAATAGCCGACCAGACACGCGAGCGCGCGCGGGAGTTCGGCGGGCACGTCCATCCGGCACGAGGCGACGAGATCGCGCAACGCGGCGAGCGTCGGCTTGTCCGCCGGCGCGAAGGCGTCGCGGTCGGTCAGCCAGTCCGGGTTGATCTCGGCGGACTGGCCGTTCGCGCGGAAGACGAGATCGGGCGCGAGGCCGATCAGGCTGTGCCGCCCGCGCGTCTCGCCCCCTTCGACCGATTCGAGCAGGAAGTCGCCGCGCCCCGGCTCGATCAGCCGCAGCGCGGCGCCGACCGGGGTTTCGGTGTCGGCGATCTGCCGCTGCCACAGCAAGGCCGGGCGGCCGGCGGCGAGCGCCGCGACCGCTGACGCCGTTACGCCATCACGATCAGGGCTGATCGGTCGTCTCCTGTCCGATCAGCGCCGCCTTGAGCTTGGCGAGCGCGGCGGCATCGGTCTTGACGCCGACCGTGCCACGCACCGCCTTGACGAACTGCTGGATATATTCGCCGCCGGTCGCCTTGCCGATATCGGCCTGGGTCGCCGCGACGATGTCGGGACGGCCGCGCGCATCGCCCTTGTCGATCCGGTCGAGCCACAGCACGAACCAGCCGGCATTGTTGGGCGCGGCGATGATCTTGGCGGTGTGCGGCGCCATGCTGAACAGAAGCGCGAGCGGCGCGGGCACGCCGTTGGGGTTGGCGGTAAGCTCGGCGCGGGTCTTGTCGAGCGGCTGGACCGGGGGCAGCTTGACGCCCGCGGCGGCGACCGCCTGCGCGATCGGCGTGCCCTTGTTGGCGGCGTCCATCACCTTCTTGGCGACATCGCGTGCGGCCTTGGCGGCGCGCTCCATCGTGAAATCGCGCGTGACCGCTGCCCGGATCTCGGCGAGCGGCGGCGGTGCCGAGGGGAACACCTTCGCGGTGGAGATCACCGCGAAGCTGTCGGCATCGACCGGCACGAGCTGCGGCGTGTCGCCGGGCTGGTTGGCGAAGCCGGCATCGACGATCGCCTTCGCGGCGGGCGGCACCTTGGCATCGGGTTGCGCGGGATCGGCCCCGCTCGCCAGCACCGGCGGCGAAACCTGCGCAGTCAGTTTCTGCTGGCTGACGAGCTGATCGAACGTCGCGTGGTTCGAGATCGCATCGTCGAGCGCGTCGTGGATTTTGCGGAGCTGGTCGTTCTTCTTCTGCGTGGTGAGCTGCTCGGTGAGCTGGGTCTTGGCCTGCGCGAGCGGGATCTCGCCGCGATCATCGATGCTCTCGACGCGGCCGACGACATAGCCGAGCGTGCCCTTGACCGGGCCGATCACGCTGCCCTTGGCGGCGGCGAATACGGCATCGGCGAAGGCGGGCGAGGTCTGTGCGGCGATGGCGCTCTTTTCCAGCGCGGTCATCGTTGCGGATTCGAGCCCGGCGGCGCGCGCGGCCTGGTCGATCGGGGTGCCGGCCTTGATCTTGGCGGCGAGCGCGTTGGCGGTGGCGGCATCGCCGACGATCACGCGCGCGACGGTGCGGCGCTGGACCGCGCGGAAGCTGGCGATCTGCGTCTGATAGGCCTTGGCGATTTCAGCATCGCTGACGGTGACCGGGGTGGTCAGCGCCTTGCCGGAGATGGTCGCGTAGCGGATCACGCGGCGCTCGGCGAGGCTGTAGCGCGCGGCGTTGGTCTTGTAGAACGCGGCGAGCTGGGCGTCGGTCGGCGCAGGGCCGGTGGCGAGCGCGGCGGCGGGGATCATTGCGATCTGCGCGTGGCGCTTTTCGAGCAGCAGCCCGGCATAGGTCTGCGCGAGCGCCTTGGCCACCTGCGGCGTGTCGGCCTGAAGCGGGGTGACGAGCAACTGCGCGATCATGCCCTGCTTCATGTCGGCGCGCAGCGCGGCGTCGGTCTGGTGCGCCTGCTTGAGCGCGCGGTTATAGGCGTCCTGGCTGAACTTGCCGTCGGGGCCTTGCAGCGAGGGGATGCTGGCGATGCGGCCATCGACGAGCCGGTCGCTGACGAACATGCCCTGCTTGTGGCCGAACCGCTCGAGCGCGATCGTATCGATCATGCGGTTGAGCGTGCCGTCGACGCCGCCGCCGGCGACATATTGCGCCATGTCGAGAGTCGGGTTCTGCTGACGATAGCCTTCAAGCTCGCGCTGCGCGCGGCTACGGATGTCGTTCGAGCCGATCTTGGTGCCGTCCACGCTCGCCAGCGAATCGCCCGATCCGGTCGTGCCGCTGCCGCCGGTGAGGCCGGTGATGTCGGTCAGCCCGAACATCAAGGCTATGACGATCAGCCCCGCGAGGGTGACGACGACGCCGACCTTCGAGTTGATGATCCGGCGAAAGAAACTGAGCATAAAGCGGACGGGCCGATCTGTTGAAGGCGGTTTAACGCGTCGCTTTAAGCGGCGTGGGCGAGCGCTTCAAGCTTGTGTGCAGGCGCAGGGTTGTTATCGCAGCGCAACAAAACCCAAAAAGGGAGACACTGGGGATGACGAGACGCAAGCTGATTGCGGGCAATTGGAAAATGAACGGCGATCTTGCCGCGCTCGCCGAGATCGACGCGATCGCGGCGGCGGCGGTGGCGTATCCGGGCGTCGACGTGGCGATCGGTGTGCCGGCGACGCTGATCGCGCCGGCGGCGGCGCGCGCGCCGGGCCTCGCGATCGGCGCCGAGGATGTCCATTCGGCGGACAGCGGCGCCTTTACCGGCTGTATCTCGGCCGGGATGGTGCGTGAGGTGGGGGCAAGCTTCGCGATCGTCGGCCACAGCGAGCGCCGTGGCGGCTACGATGAAACCGACGCCGAGGTGAAGGGCAAGGCCGAGGCGCTGCTGCGGCACGGGCTGAACGGCATCCTGTGCATCGGCGAGACGGCGGAGCAGCGCGATGCGGGCAACGCGGTCGCGGTGGTGACCGGGCAATTGCGCGGATCGATGCCGTGGGGCGCGCGGTCTGGCTGGCTGTCGATCGCCTATGAGCCGATCTGGGCGATCGGCACCGGGCGGACGCCGACCGTTGCGGACGCCGCCGCGATCCACGGTGCGATCCGCGCGACTCTGGTCGAGTTGCTCGGCGACGACGCGCAGGCGATGCGGATTTTGTACGGCGGATCGGTGACGGGGGATAACGCCGCCGCGCTGCTTTCCGCAGGCGATGTCGATGGCGCGCTGGTCGGCGGCGCGAGCCTGACGGCGGCGAAGTTCGTGCCGATCATCGCGGCGGCGGCTGGGCTGGGATAGCGCCGCCAGCACCGTTCGCCCTGAGCGAAGTCGAAGGGTGTGCCCGGAGCGCGGCGCTTGAGCACGTGCTTCGACAGGCTCAGCACGAACGGCGTTTTTACGACGTGAAGAAGCGGCTCAGGCCCATGTCGCGGAGCAGGCGGCGGTAGGCGAGCGAGCTCATGTCGGCGGGAATGTGCGCTTCCATCATCGGATCGAGCGGGAGTTCCTCGGGCATTTGCGCCTCGACGATCGCCTTGTCCTCGTGGAACACGCGCAGGTTGAAGTCGTACACGTCCTGCACGGGCAGGTCGGTGTCGAAATTGCGCGCGATCGGCGCGAACAGCCGCGTCACCTTGGCCGAGACCGGCGAGGCGCAGTTGACCACGACGAGCCGGTCGGCGCCTGGGAAGTGGATTTCGAGCGAGGCCGAGAACGGCACGTGGCAGCGGAAATGGCGCAGCCAGCGGAAATCGGGCACGCCGCGCCCGCTCACGCCGATCGGATAATTGCCGACCGTGCTCCAATATTCGGCCTCGAAGCCGTAATCGGTGGTGCGCGGCTTGTAGGCGGGCACTTCGGCGTTGTTGGCGTCGCCGAACGTATCGGTGTGGACGAAAGCGAAATGCGCGACGTCTAGGAAGCCCTCCATCTGGCGCCCGGCGAAGCCGTGAATGTCGATCCACGGGCAGACGATCTGCTGATAGCCCGGCTCGTCCCAGTGCGGCACGTCGAGGATCTCGCCCGGCGCGGGTTGCGCGCCCGGTGCGGCGGTGAGGCAGGTCCAGATCAGCCCGTAGCGTTCGACATGCGGGTAGGTCTTGAGGTGCATCCGGTCGGGGATGCCCTTGGCGGGGTGCGCGGGCACATGCACGCAGCGCCCGCCCGCGCCGAACTTCAGGCCGTGATAAGCGCAGACCACGCCGCTACCGGTCTGCGTGCCCATGCTGAGCGGCACGCCGCGATGCGGGCAGATATCGGGCGCGACGACGATCTCGCCCTCGGCGCGGTAGATGACGAGCGGCTGGTCGAGCAATTTGGTGCCGAGCGGCGCGTCGCCGATCTCGCGGACGAGCGCGACCGGATACCAATGCTGTGCGAGGATCGCCCAGTCGGTCGGATCGAAGGTGCAGTTGCGCGGCAATACCGGCTCATCGGGCGTGAAGATCGCGGCAGTCGCCATTGGGGGCCTCATCGAAAGCGGATGGCGGCGGGATGCCGGGATCAGGCCGCTCGATCAAACGCAATGATTTTCACGGCGCGTTGCGAAAATGCGCGCGGTAGCGGCTAATTCCTTTTTCGATATTGACTCGCAATAGCGTAGCGTTAGTTGCCCGGCGCTCACATCGGGGGACGTTGGATGCGCGTACACGCTTTGGGGTTGGTTTCGTCTTTGCTGGTTTCGGTCGCGGTGATCGCGATACCAGGCGTCGCGCAGGCGACGGACGCCGCGGACGATGAGGAGGTGGCGCGCAAGGCGGGGCAATCCGACATTGTCGTGACCGGCGTGCAGACGAACGCCGGCCAGGCCGAGGTCGCGAAGGGCGGTGCGCTCGGCACCCGGTCGCTGCTGGATACGCCGTTCTCGGTCACGATCGTCGACCGCGACGATATCGACAAGCGGCAGGCGACCACGATCGGCCAGATCTTCATCAACGATCCGTCGGTGTTCTCGTTCGCGACGGCGGGCACGACGAACTGGTGGGGCACGCAGATCCGCGGGCTGGGCGTGCGCAATTATTATATCGATGACGTGCCGCTGCTGCTCTACTGGGGCGGCGACTTCCCGCTGGAGTCGGTCGAGCGGGTCGAGGCGCTGAAGGGCCTGAGCGGCTTCATGTATGGCTTCGGATCGCCCGGCGGGGCGATCAGCTACCGCACCAAGCGCCCGACGGCGGCGCCGCTGCTGACGACCGAGATCGGCTGGCGATCGAACAGCGATGTTTACGGCCGCCTCGATGCCGGTGGCCCGCTGACGCAGGATGGGCGGCTCGGGTATCGGCTCAATCTTTCGGGGGAAAAGGGCACCGTCTACAACGGCGCCGGGGTCGAGCGCTTCGTCGGCTCGCTGGCGCTCGAATATGCGATCACGCCCGACGTGAAATGGTATGCGACCTCGACCTATGAGGACAGCACGCTGCGCCACGAGCCGTTCCAGATCTACTGGAGCGCGTATCAGGATACAGTGCTGCCCAAGCCGACCTATGATTACGACAATCTCAACATCGCCAACAGCTCGTATCGCGCGCGGACGCTGGCGACCGCGACCGGGCTGGACTGGCAGATCGCGCCGCAATGGTCCGCGCGGCTGACCTATGGCTACACGAGCAAGCTGCATCATTCGAACAAGATGTTTGTGTATATGCTCAATCAGGCGGGCGATTACGAAGGCGCTGCCTATAACTTTGCCGAACTGGACAGAAATCACTTCGCGCAGGCGATGCTGCAGGGCGAGTTTCGGACCGGCCCGGTTCGTCACGAGATCGTGGCCGGCGGATCGTTCATGATAAACGACTCGGATTTCGGCCTGAACGATTATTATTGGAGCAATGATTTCAACGGTAATATCTATCAGCGCCAGCCGTTCCGGGTGACGCGCGATATTTCCTACGGCACCGACGGCTCGCCGACGCGCGAACGCCAGCGCGCGGTGTTCGCCAGCGATACGCTTCATCTCGGCGAGCACATTCAGGCGGTGCTGGGCGCGCGCTATACGGTGTACCGGCTGCTCGACACCGATGGGAATGCCGTCACCAACAGCGGCTACCGCACCTCGGCGGTGACGCCGACGTTCGCGCTGATCTACAAGCCAACCGCCTACGCCTCGCTCTATGCGAGCTATGTCGAGGGGATGGAGCCGGGCAGCCGGGTCGGCGCCGATTACGTCAATGTCGGCGATGTCCTGAAGGCCACCGTCAGCAAGCAATATGAAGCGGGCGTGAAGTACGAACATGGCGGATTGAGCCTTGCCGGCGCGGGTTTCCGCATCGAACGCGCCGCGACGATCGACCGGTTCACCGATGGCAAACGGTATCTGTCGCAGGATGGCCTCACCGTCTATCAGGGCGTGGAAGCCAGCGCGGCGTATGATGTGAGCCGGACGCTCCGGGTCGGCCTTGGCGCGATCCACCTCGATCCGCGCATCCGCCGCGTCTCACCCGAAAACGCCGATCTCGCCGGCAACATTCCCGGGCAGGCGGCGCGGTGGCAGGTGACGGCCAATGCCGACTACAGTTTCGCGGCAGTGCCGGGGCTGAGCGTGCATGGCAACGTCCGCTATTTCGGCAAGGCGCCGACCGATGATACCGACCGACTGTATATCCCGGACCGCACGCTCGCGAATTTTGGATTGCAATATGCGACCGTGATCGGCGGGCAGAAGGTGCTCTTCACGGGCAACGTCAACAACGTCTTCAACGAGACGTATTGGGGCCTCGGCAATATCGGCGAGGCGCGGAACGGCGCGCTGGCGGTGAAAGTCGCCTGGTGAGCGACCGGTGTCGGCGGCGCGTTCCCGTTACGCCGCGCCGTAGCGCCCCTTGAGCATCCCCCACACCGCGCGCAAGCCAAGCGCCTCGCCGCCCTTGGGGCGGCCCGGCTTGCCGCTGGGGCGCCACGCGAAAGTGTCGAGATGCGCCCATTGCGTATGTTCGGGGACGAAGCGGCGCAGGAACAGCGCCGCCGTCACCGCGCCAGCGAAGCCGCCATCGGGGGCGTTGAGCAGGTCGGCGATGTCGGACTTGAGCATCTCGTCATAGCCGTCCCACAAGGGCATGCGCCACAGCGGGTCTTCGCTCGCCGTGCCGGCCGCGAGCAACGCTTCGGCGAGCGCATCGTCGTTGGCGAAGGTGGCGGGGAGATCGGGGCCGAGCGCGACGCGCGCCGCGCCGGTGAGCGTGGCGAAATCGAGGATCAGGTCTGGCGTATTCTCGCCGGCGCGGGTGAGCGCATCGCCGAGGACGAGGCGGCCTTCGGCGTCGGTGTTGGTGTTCTCGACGGTAAGGCCCTTGCGGGTGGCGAGCACGTCGCCGGGGCGGAAGGCGTTGCCGGCGATGGCGTTCTCGACCGCCGGGATCAGCAGGTGGAGCCGCACCGGCAGGCGCGCGCCCATGATGAGGCCGGCGAGCGCGAGCGCGTGCGCGGCGCCGCCCATGTCCTTCTTCATCAGCCGCATGCCCGAGGAAGGCTTGATGTCCAGCCCGCCCGAATCGAAGCACACGCCCTTGCCGATCACGGCGAGGCGCGGATGCGCGGGATTGCCCCATTCGAGTTCGATCAGGCGGGGTTCGCGGCCGGTCGCGGCGGCCTGGCCGACGGCGTGGATCATCGGATAGCCGCTGACGAGCGCCGCGCCCTTGGTGACGGTGAGCTGCGCGCCGTGCGTTTCGGCGAGCGCGGCGGCTTCCGCCTCAAGTTCGGCGGGGCCGAGATCGGCGGCGGGGGTGTTGACGAGGTCGCGCACGACAGCGGTGGCGCGGGCGAGCGCGACCGCTTCGGCGATGCGCGCGGGTTCGGCGGTGAGCAGCACGCGGCCGGGGGTGCGGTCGGGCTTTTTGTATCGCGTGAAGGCGTGTTGGCCGAGCGCCCAGCCGAGCAGCGCCGCACCGGCGTTCGCGCCGTCTAGGCGGTAGCTGCCGTCGGGCAGGGTCTCGGCGAGCTTGGCGAGATCCCATGTGCCGAGCGGCGTCTTGGCGACGCACAGCAGCACCGACCAATCCTCGGCCTCCGCACCGGGTAGGATCGCGGTTGCGCCCGGCTTGGCCTCGACGCGGGCGGCGTCGAGCGCGGTTCGCACGCGCGGCGACTGGGCGGTGCGCCAGCCTTCGAACGCGTCCTTCGTAACCACGTGGATGGTGTGGGCGCTCTGGCCGCGATCGGGTTGGAACAGGGGCGTGGGATCGTAGGTCATTGGCTCGGCATCACCAGAAATTGTTCGTAGCGCCCGGTCTCGCCGGGTTCGGCGTAGGTCACGATGTTGAGCGTGCGGTCGGCGAAGACTGCCCGGTAATTGCGGTTGACGAAACCGCCGCGCAGCCGCGGGGGCCGCACCAGCTCGAAGCTCCTGGGTTCGCCGAGCGGGCCGAGCGTGGCCTTGTAATCGGCAAGCGCGCTGGCGGAGAAATAATAATTGGAGTCGGGCGTCATCACCGCGCGGTCGAGAGTGCCCGAGCGCAGCATCGCGTAGACGCGGCGCGCCTTGGCGGTGGTCGTCCCTTCGGCGCGCTGGGTCTGCGAGGGCGGCAGGATCGTTTCGGCGATCTGCGCGGCGATGCTGCTGAACGCGTCGCTGAAATCGGCGTTGACCAACACCACCACCGCCGCCTTGTCATCGGGGAAGACGGTGTTCTGCGACAGGAAGCCGACCGCCTCGCCGCTATGCTCGACGAAGCGGTGGCCGAGCTGCTCGCCGGCGGTGACGCCGAGGCCGTAGCCGTTGGTGGTGCCGTCGGTGAGCTTGACCGGGGTTTCCTGCTCGGCCCAGTCGGCGGCGGGGAGGAGCGTGCGGTTCATCCGCGCGATGTCCCATCTGGCGAGATCGCTCGCCGACATCGCCAGTTCGCCGGCCGCGAACAGCCAGCCGTGCGCGGCGGGCCGCTCAGGCCGGACCGGGCCGAGCGCGAAACGCTGATAGCCCTGCGGATAGCCGGGGCCGACCGCGATATCCTGATCGACCGGCGCCATGCCGAGCGGGGTGAAGACGTGGCCCTTGAGGAAATCGAGCAAAGGCATCGCCGCGACCTTCTCGACGATCATGCCGGCGACGACATAGCCGGTGTTCGAATATTGCCACTGCGTGCCCGGCGCGAAATCGAGCGGCTTCTTCGCCCAGCGATCGACGATGTCCTGCGGGGTGACGGGTTCGCGCATCGCCGCGAAGCTGTAATCCTGCGGCCAGTAGTCCTGCAGGCCCGAGGTGTGGCTGAGCAATTGGCGGATCGTGATGATGTCGCCGCCGCTGATGCCGGGGACGTATTTCGAGACTTTATCGTCGAGGCTCAATTTGCCCTGATCGCGCAGCATCAGGATCGCGGCGGCGGTGAACTGCTTCGAGATCGAGGCGATCGGGTATTTGGTGTCGGCGCGGGCCTGCGGGATCGTTTCGGATTGCTTGCCATAGGCTTTGGCGAGGACGATGCGGCCGCCGCGCACGATCGCGATCGAGGCGGAGGGGACGCCGGTGCGGGCGAGGCTGTCGGCGACGATCTTCTCGACCTTCGCGGTCTCGGCAGGTGACAGCTCCTGTGCGGAAACAGGAGCGGCGGTGAGCAGCAGCGCGGCGAGCAGGGCTTTCATTCGTCCGCTTGTACCGCGCCGGTGCGGAACGGGAAGCGCGAAACCCGCATCACCGCGTGGACATGCGGCGCGCGCGCGAAATCGGACGGGGCGATGAAGCCGCGCCCGTCCCACGGGATCGTCACGCCGAGCCGCTGGTAGCATTCGTCGAGATATTCCGAGCAGAAATACTCGTCGTTGGGCTGGATCATGCGCGGCAGCCGCACGCCGAACCGCGCGAGGCAGATGCGCAGCGCGATCTTGGCGAGTTCGGCGGCGTCGAACGGGCAGCCGAGCTGGCCGGTGGCGAAGCCGCTCATTTGCCGCATCTGGTCCTGCGTGGCGCGCGCGATCTCGTCGTGGCGGGCGATCACGACCCTGCCGGTGAAGGGCTTGCCGCGCGGCTGGAAATCGGTGACCCAGCGGCTGAGCGGCACGCAGCGCACGCCGATCTTCTGCACCGCTTCGAGCACCATCACGCGGTCTAGCTCTTCGAGCCGGACGATCATCGCGATGTGGCTCCACTCGCTCTTGGTCGCCCATTGGATGACGCGCGAGAACATCTGGTTGCCCGAGCAGATCGCGAGATCGCCGGTGCGGACGGCGCTGCGCACAGCCGCATACCGCTGCGGCGGCCAGCTTGCGAGCGCTTCGGCCGGTGTCGTCACGCTTACAGCGGCACGCCGTACAGATCGTGCTCGTCGGCATCCTCGATCGAGACCGCCACGATATCGCCGGGCGAGAGGTGGCCGGCGTCGCGCAGGTGGACCTCGCCGTCGATCTCGGGCGCATCGGCCTTGGAGCGGCCGGTGGCGCCATCCTCGCCGACCGCGTCGATGATCACGTCGAGCGTGCGGCCGACCTTGGCCTGGAGCTTCTCCGCCGAGATGCACGCGGTGAGCTCCATCAGGCGAGCGTAGCGCTCCTCCTTGATCTCTTCCGGCACATGGTTCGGCAGCGCGTTGGCGGCGGCACCCTCGACGGGTTCGAAGCGGAACGCGCCGACACGGTCGAGCCGGGCTTCTTCGAGCCAGTCCATCAGATAGGCGAAATCGTCCTCGGTCTCGCCGGGGAAGCCGACCACGAAGGTCGAGCGGATCGCGATGTCGGGGGCGATCGTCCGCCAGTTTTTGATGCGTTCGAGCACCTTGGTTTCGTTGGCGGGGCGCTTCATCAGCTTGAGCACGTTGCGGCTGGCATGCTGGAACGGAATGTCGAGATAGGGGAGCACCAGCCCCTCGGCCATCAGCGGGATGACCTGATCGACATGGGGGTAGGGGTAGACATAGTGGAGGCGGACCCACGCGCCCAGCTTGCCCAGCTCGCGCGACAGGTCGGTCATGTGCGCGCGCACCTCCGCGCCGTGCCACGGACGCGGCTGGTGGCGGATATCGACGCCGTAGGCCGAGGTGTCCTGGCTGATGACGAGCAGTTCGCGCGTGCCCGCCGCGATCAGCTTCTCGGCTTCGCGCAGGATCGCGTCGGGGCGGCGGCTGACGAGATCCCCGCGCAGGCTCGGGATGATGCAGAACGAGCAGCGGTGGTTGCAGCCCTCCGAAATCTTCAGATAGCTGTAGTGGCGCGGGGTGAGCTTCAGCCCGCTGTCCGGCACGAGATTGAGGAAGGCGCTGGGCGGCATCGGTGCCGCGTCGTGGACGGCGCCTACCACCTCTTCATACTGGTGTGCGCCGGTGACGGCGAGGACATTGGGGAAGCGCGCGCGGATCGTCTCGGCTTCCTTGCCCATGCAACCGGTGACGATAACCCGGCCATTCTCGGCGATCGCCTCGCCGATCGCTTCGAGGCTCTCTTCCTTGGCGGAATCGAGGAAGCCGCAGGTGTTGACGAGCACGACGTCGGCGCCGGCATAGTCGGGGGACATCTGGTAGCCGTCGCTGCGCAGCTTGGTGAGGATGCGCTCGCTGTCGACGAGGTTCTTGGGACAGCCAAGCGAAACCATGCCGACGCGCGGCGGGGAGGGGAGGATCGTTGCCATGAGAGAGGGCGCATGTAGGCGATCGGCGCGGTCTTTGCCAGTGGCGCGGGCGGAAGGCCCGATCAGGCGTCGAGTTCGGCGACGTCCATGCGCGCGGCATTCTCCTGGATGAAGGCGAAGCGGTGCGCCGGGTTGGTGCCCATCAGGCGGTCGACCAAATCCTTGACGCCGGCGCGCTCCTCATATTCCTGCGGCAGCGTGATGCGGAGCATCGCGCGCGTCTTGGGGTCCATCGTGGTTTCGCGGAGCTGCATCGGGTTCATCTCGCCGAGGCCTTTGAAGCGCGCGACATCGACCTTCTTGTTCTTGAACGGCCCCGCCTCGATGCGGGCGCGATCGGCGTCGTCCATCGCGTAGAGGCTCTTGGTGCCCGCCGTCAGTCGGTACAGCGGCGGCTGGGCGAGGAACAGATGCCCGCGCCGCACCAGATCGGGCATTTCCTGGAAGAAGAAGGTCATCAACAGCGTGGCGATATGCGCGCCGTCGACATCGGCGTCGGTCATGATGACGATGCGTTCGTAGCGCAGATGATCGGCGTTGCAGTCCTTGCGGGTGCCGCAGCCGAGCGCCTGGATGAGATCGGCGATTTCCTGATTGGCGAGGATCTTGGCCGATGTGGCGCTCGCGACGTTGAGGATCTTGCCGCGGATCGGCAGGATCGCCTGAGTCTTGCGGTCGCGCGCCTGCTTGGCCGATCCGCCTGCCGAATCGCCCTCGACGATGAAGAGTTCGGTGCCTTCGGGGCTGTCGGCGGCGCAATCGGTGAGCTTGCCGGGGAGGCGCAGCTTGCGCGCGCTGGTCGCGGTCTTGCGCTTGACCTCGCGCTCGGCCTTGCGGCGGAGGCGATCGTCCATCCGGTCGAGGATATAGCCGAGCAGCGCCTTGCCGCGCTCCATGTTGTCGCTGAGGAAATGGTCGACATGGTCGCGTACCGCGCGTTCGACGAGCGCGGCTGCCTCGGGGCTGGTGAGCCGGTCCTTGGTCTGGCTCTGGAACTGCGGATCGCGGATGAACACCGAGAGCATCAGCTCGCTGCCGGTCATCACGTCCTCGGGCGCGATGTCCTTGGCCTTCTTCTGGCCGACGAGATCGGCAAAAGCGCGGATGCCCTTGACCAGCGCGGCGCGCAGGCCCTGTTCGTGGGTGCCGCCGTCGGGGGTGGGGATGGTGTTGCAATACCAGCTATAGCTGCCGTCGCTCCACAGCGGCCATGCCACCGCCCATTCGACGCGGCCCTGTCCGTTGGCGAAATCCTGCCGCCCGACGAAGAAATCGGATGTCGCGCATTCGCGGGCGCCGACCTGTTCGCGCAAATGATCGGCAAGGCCGCCGGGGAACTGGAACACCGCTTCGGCCGGCGTGTCATCGGTGATGATTTCGGGCGCGCAGCGCCAGCGCACTTCGACACCGGCGAACAGATACGCCTTGGAGCGCACCAGCTTGTAGAGCCGCGCCGGTTTGAACAGCATCTCCGGCCCGAAAATCTCGGTATCGGGCACGAAGCTGACCGAGGTGCCGCGCCGGTTGGGCGTCGGCCCGAGCGCTTCGAGCGGGCCGAGCGTGACACCGCGTGAGAAGCGCTGGCGGTAAAGCGTCTTGTTGCGCGCGACCTCGATGGTCGTGTCCGACGACAGAGCATTGACGACGCTGATGCCGACGCCGTGCAGGCCACCGGCGGTCTGATAGGCCTTGCCCTCGAACTTGCCGCCCGAGTGCAGCGTCGAGAGGATCACTTCGAGCGCGGACTTGCCGGGGAATTTCGGGTGCGGATCGACCGGGATACCGCGACCGTTGTCGACCACGGTCAGCCGGTTGCCGGCTTCGAGCGTGACCTCGATCCGCGTCGCGTGGCCTGCGACCGCCTCGTCCATCGCATTGTCGACCACTTCGGCGGCGAGATGGTGGAGCGCGCGCTCGTCGGTGCCGCCGATGTACATGCCGGGGCGGCGGCGGACCGGCTCCAGCCCTTCGAGCACCTCGATCGAGGAGGCGTCATATTCGAAGTCGGGCTTGGGGGTGGCGGCGAACAGATCGTCTTTGGACATGGTCCCGAGATAGCGCACGCGAGACCGTGCGGCTAGTGGATGTTCCCTAACCGTTCGTGTCGAGCGCAGTCGAGACACCATGCGCAGCGCGTGGGGCACATCCCTCGACTTCGCTCGGGACGAACGGAGCGGGAGGGCGAGGATGCTACCGCAGCGCCTGCCAGATCGTATAAGCGCTGGTTAGCGTCAGCAACGCACCGACCATCGCCATCAGCGGCCGCGCGGGCACGCGTTTGGCGAGGATGCCGCCGAGCGGCGCGGCGACCAGTCCGCCGATCAGCAACCCGAGCGTCGCCAGCGAAAAGGCGGCGAGGCCCATTTGCGTGAAGAAGGTGATCGAGACGGTCGCGGTGAGGAAGAATTCGCTGGTGTTGACCGTGCCGATCGTGGTGCGCGGCGCCGCGCCTTGCACGAGCAGGTTCGAGGTGACGACCGGCCCCCAGCCACCGCCGCCCGCCGCATCGAGGAAGCCACCGGCGAGGCCGAGCGGCGCGACGATCTTCGGCGATTGCAACGTGAGCGCACCGCGCCACGCGCGGTACAGCAAAAACAGACCGATCGCGGCGAGATAGGCCATCACGAACGGCTTGGCGACGGCGGCGTCGACGTTGCTTAGCACATAGGCGCCGATCACGCCGCCGAGCACGCCGGGGATGACGAGCCGGCGGAACAGCCGCCAATCGACGTTGCGATGGTAGATGTGGCTCACCCCCGAGGCGGCGGTGGTGAAGGTCTCGACCGCGTGGACGCTCGCGGAGGCGAGCGCGGGCGGCATGCCGAGCATGCTCACCAGCAACGTCGAATTGATGAGGCCGAACGCCATGCCGAGCGCGCCGTCGATCACTTGCGCCGCGAAACCGATCGCGATGAAGGGCAGGATTGCAGTGAAGTCGATCGTGGAAAAATCCGGCATTCGCGCTCCCTTGGACAAGCTCAACGCACCGGAATGGCCCGGTTTCCAATTCCTACAAGGAAGATGGAGTTTAATTCCAGCGGCTTCGCGCCAAGGGACGGTCCTTTTCTTCGCGGGCGCGAGCGCCTAGATATCGCCGAATGCTATGGGACCGTGGGTGATGCTTCAGCGCTTGATCGCTTATCTCGACTCGATCAAGGCGCGTGACCCCGCGCCGCGCTCGCGACTGGAGATCCTGACCTATCCGGGGGTTTGGGCGCTGGCGTGGCACCGCGTCGCGCACCGGCTGTTCAAGGCGCGGCTGTTCTTCCTCGCCCGGCTCGTCAACCATCTGTCACGGATGACGACCGCGATCGACATCCATCCCGGCGCCAAGATCGGCAAGCATTTCTTCATTGACCACGGCTTCACCGTGATCGGCGAGACTGCCGAGATCGGCGATAATGTTACCATTTATCAGTGCGTTACGCTCGGCGGCACCAGCCCCGACAATGGCGTGGCGGGCAAGCGCCACCCGACCTTGTGCGACAATGCCATCATCGGATCGGGCGCGCAGGTGCTCGGGCCGATCACGGTCGGTAAGGGCGCGCGGGTCGGCGCCAATGCGGTGGTGACGCGTGACGTGCCCGAGGGCGCGGTGATGGTCGGCATTCCGGCGCGCGCGTCGATGGTCGAGGGCGGGCAGGCGAAGCCGGCGTTCCTCGCATATGGCACGCCGTGCAGCGACATGTTCGATCCGCAGACCCAGCGCGTCGAACTGCTACGCTGCGAGATCGAGACGATGCGCAAGCGGCTCGATGCGATGCTCGCCGAGCAAGAGGATGTGCGCAACCGCGCCTGATGGGGACGGTAACGCCCTTTCCGCAGCCGACCGGCAAGCCGTCGCAGATCGGCTTCGACCGGCTCGAACTCAACCGTATCCTCGATCTGTACGGGCGGATGGTCACGGCCGGGCATTGGCGCGACTATGCGATCGATCTCGGCGGGGACGCGGCGGTGTTCTCCTGCTTCCGCCGGACCGCTGAGCGGCCCGAGTTTCGCATCGAGAAGCGCCCGGCGCTGCGCAACAAGCAGGGCATGTGGGCGCTGGTCGGCGAACAGGGCGCGGTGGTGAAGCGCGGGCACGAGCTTGGCCCGGTGCTCGCGCCGGTCGAGCGGCGGCTGATGAAGCTGGTGGAGGAATAGCCGCATAGCGTCACGCCGGCACATGCCGGGGGCTCGCAGGTGGATACGGAACGCCCGCTCTTTAGGCATCGGCTTGCGGACGTTTGCGAAAGTCACCAACGGCGTTTTTTTGTTTTGCCGCGGAAGCGGGAACCCGGAGCCAAGCAGAACACCGACGTTCGGCTCTTACGACTCTGGACTCCCGCGTGCGCGGGAGAACAAGAAGGTTCTTACGCGAAGTTGCCGTTTGCGCTGGGGTGACGGTCGGGGAGGGCGGTCACACCCGCCCCTGTACGGTAACCTCGGCCACCACCCCGATCCGTTCGCGCCGAGCGAAGTCGAGGCGTCTGCGCTCCGGGCTCATCCCTCGACTTCGCTCGGGACGAACGGAGAACAGGGCGCGCGCAAATGTCCCCAAACGAAAACCGCCGCCCGGGTGTCCCCGGACGGCGGCTTTCGCGTGTCGATCAGGCGAGCCGATCAGCTCTCCAGATAATCGCCCGCATCGGCATCGGTGCCGGTGCCCGAAGTCTCGACCGCGGCAAGCGCATCGCGCGTACCGCCGGCGTCACGCGCGCTGCGTGCCAGTTCGGCGGCATGCTCCTCGGCGGCCGAGTTCGGCGCGACGAACGCCACTTCCGCCATCCGGCGCATCGATACCCGCTGCGCGGCATCCCGCGACGAGGCCGCGATCCGCATGCGGTTCATGCCTGCGCCGGTGCCTGCCGGGATGAGCCGGCCGACGATGACGTTCTCCTTGAGGCCGATCAGCATGTCCTGCTTGCCCTGGACCGCCGCCTCGGTGAGGACGCGGGTGGTCTCCTGGAACGACGCCGCCGAGATGAAGCTGCGGGTCTGCAGCGACGCCTTGGTGATGCCGAGCAGGACGGGCTTGCCCTGCGCGCGCGCCTGCTTGGGCTCGAGCTTGTCGTTGATCGCATCCATTTCGTCGCGATCGACCTGCTCGCCCGCCAGCAGCGTGGTGTCGCCGCCGTCGGTGATCTCGACCTTCTGCAGCATCTGGCGAACGATCGTTTCGATGTGCTTGTCGTTGATCTTCACGCCCTGGAGACGATAGACCTCCTGGATTTCCGAGACGAGATATTCCGCCAGCGGCTCGATGCCGAGCACTTCGAGAATATCGTGCGGATCGGGGCTGCCGCCGATCAGGTTGTCGCCACGCTTGACGTAGTCGCCTTCCTGAACGTCGATCACCTTCGACTTGGGCACCAGATACTCGACGACCTCGCCGCCATCCTCGGGCTGGATGCCGATCTTGCGCTTCGCCTTATAGTCCTTGCCGAACACCACGCGGCCCGAGACCTTGGCGATGATGGCATTTTCCTTGGGCTTGCGCGCCTCGAACAGCTCGGCGACGCGCGGCAGACCACCCGTGATGTCGCGGGTCTTGGCGGACTCGCGGCTGACACGGGCCAGAACGTCGCCGCCCTGAACTTCCGCGCCATCCTCGACCGAGAGCGTCGCGCCCGCGACCAGCATGTAGCGGCCGGCCTCCTCGGCGCTCGCGCCGGTGAGGGTCAGACGCGGACGGAGATCCTCCTTCGCCTTGCTGGTGCCGCGATATTCGATGACCACGCGCTGCGAGATGCCGGTCGCTTCGTCGGCCTGTTCGGTGAGCGTCTTGCCCTCGATCAGATCGACATATTTCACGATACCGGGGTTCTCGGTGATGACCGGCATGGTGAACGGGTCCCACTCCGCCAGACGATCGCCCTTGGTGACGATATGGCCATCGTCGTACAGCACATAGGCGCCATACGGGATGCGATGGACCGCGCGTTCGCGGCCTTCGGCATCCATGATCGCCAGTTCGCCCGAGCGCGACAGCACGACGCGACGGCCGCGCTGATCCTTGATGATGCGGAGATCACGATATTCCATCGTGCCGTCCGACACCGCCTCGAGGTTCGACTGCTCGTTGAGCTGGGCCGCACCACCGATGTGGAACGTCCGCATCGTGAGCTGCGTGCCCGGCTCGCCGATCGACTGCGCCGCGATGACGCCGACCGCCTCGCCGATGTTCACCGGCGTACCGCGGGCGAGATCGCGCCCGTAGCACTTGGCGCACACGCCGATCTTGGTCTCGCAGACGAGCGGCGAGCGGATCTTGCACGATTGCGTGCCGATCGCCTCGATCTTCGCGACCATCGGCTCGTCGAGCAGCGTGCCGAGCGGGATCACGACCTCGCCGGTCTTGCTGTCGATGATGTCCTCCGCCGTGGTGCGGCCGAGAATGCGCTCGCCGAGCGAAGCGATCGTTGAACCGCCCTGCACGATGGCGCGCATTTCGAGCGCACGCTCGGTGCCGCAATCCAGTTCGATGATGACGCAATCCTGCGACACATCGACCAGACGGCGGGTGAGGTAGCCCGAGTTCGCCGTCTTCAACGCCGTATCCGCGAGGCCCTTACGAGCGCCGTGGGTGGAGTTGAAGTATTCGAGGACGGTCAGACCTTCCTTGAAGTTCGAGATGATCGGCGTCTCGATAATCTCGCCCGATGGCTTGGCCATGAGGCCGCGCATACCGGCGAGCTGCTTGATCTGCGCCTGCGAACCACGCGCACCCGAGTGGGCCATCATGTAGATCGAGTTGATCGGCTTCTCGCGGCCCTTGTCGGGGCCGTCCTCGTAGCGCTTGACCGCCTTGATCTCGTTCATCATCGAGTTCGCGACCTGATCGCCGCAACGGCTCCAGGCGTCGATGACCTTGTTGTACTTCTCCTGCTGCGTGATCAGGCCGTCCTGATACTGCTGCTCGTAATCCTTCACCTGCTCGCGGGTCTCGTCGACCAGCTTGTCCTTGTCCGGCGCGATGATCATGTCGTCCTTGCCGAACGAGATACCGGCCTTGAACGCGTGCTTGAAGCCGAGGCTCATGATCGCGTCCGCGAACAGCACGGTCTCCTTCTGGCCGGTGTGACGATACACCTCGTCGATCACGTCGCCGACGTCCTTCTTGGTGAGGAGACGGTTGACGGTATCGAACGGCACCTTCGACGACTTGGGCAGGCATTCGCCGAGCAGCATGCGACCTGGGGTGGTCTCATACCGCTTGAGGTACTGATTGCCGGCCTCGTCGGTCTGCGGAACGCGGCTGATGATCTTGGTGTGGAGTGTCACCGCGCCAGCCTCGATCGCCTGATGGACTTCCGACATGTCGGAGATCAGCATGCCCTCGCCGGGCTCGCCTTCCTTTAGCATCGACAGATAATACAGACCCAGCACCATGTCCTGCGACGGCACGATGATCGGCTTGCCGTTGGCGGGCGAGAGGATGTTGTTGGTCGACATCATCAGCACGCGGGCTTCGAGCTGCGCCTCAAGCGACAGCGGTACGTGGACCGCCATCTGATCGCCGTCGAAATCGGCGTTGAAGGCCGAGCAGACCAGCGGGTGAAGCTGGATCGCCTTGCCCTCGATCAGCACGGGCTCGAACGCCTGGATGCCGAGACGGTGAAGCGTCGGCGCGCGGTTGAGCATGACCGGGTGCTCGCGAATGACTTCGTCGAGGATGTCCCAGACTTCCTTGCGCTCCTTCTCGACCCACTTCTTCGCCTGCTTGAGCGTCATGCTCAGGCCCTTGGCGTCGAGGCGTGCGTAGATGAACGGCTTGAACAGCTCGAGCGCCATCTTCTTCGGCAAGCCGCACTGGTGCAGCTTGAGTTCCGGGCCGGTTACGATGACCGAACGGCCCGAATAGTCGACGCGCTTGCCGAGAAGGTTCTGGCGGAAGCGGCCCTGCTTGCCCTTGAGCATGTCGGACAGCGACTTGAGCGGACGCTTGTTGGCGCCCGTGATCGTGCGGCCGCGACGGCCGTTGTCGAACAATGCGTCGACGGCTTCCTGGAGCATGCGCTTTTCGTTGCGGACGATGATGTCCGGCGCGCGCAGTTCCATGAGCCGCTTGAGGCGGTTGTTGCGGTTGATGACGCGGCGATACAGATCGTTCAGATCCGAGGTCGCGAAGCGGCCACCGTCGAGCGGCACCAGCGGACGCAACTCGGGCGGGATGACCGGAACGACTTCGAGGATCATCCATTCGGGGCGGTTGCCCGAATCGATGAAGCTCTCGACGACCTTGAGGCGCTTGATGATCTTCTTGGGCTTGAGCTCGGACTTAGTGGTCGCGAGTTCCTCGAGCAGATCCTTGCGCTCGCCTTCGAGATCGAGCGATTCGAGCATGATGCGGACAGCCTCGGCGCCGATGCCGGCTGAGAACGCGTCCTCGCCATATTCATCCTGCGCGTCGAGCAGCTCGTCCTCGGTGAGGAGCTGGAACTTCTCGAGCGGGGTGAGGCCCGGCTCGATCACGATATACGCCTCGAAATACAGCACGCGCTCGAGCTGCTTGAGCTGCATGTCGAGCAGCAGGCCGATGCGCGACGGCAGCGACTTGAGGAACCAGATGTGCGCGACAGGGGCGGCCAGCTCGATATGGCCCATGCGCTCGCGCCGGACCTTCGAGACGGTGACTTCGACGCCGCACTTCTCGCAGACGATGCCCTTGTACTTCATGCGCTTGTACTTGCCGCACAGGCACTCGTAATCCTTGATCGGACCAAAGATGCGCGCGCAGAACAGGCCGTCACGCTCGGGCTTGAACGTGCGATAGTTGATGGTTTCGGGCTTCTTGATCTCGCCGAACGACCACGAGCGGATGCGATCCGGCGAGGCGATGCCGATCTGGATCTGGTCGAAGGTTTCCGGCTTGACGACCGGATTGGCGAAGTTGGTCAGTTCGTTCATTTTTCAGCTCCAATTCCCCTCCCGCGTGCGGGAGGGGCTAGGGGAGGGCATGTCACGTCGGGGAGGTGCTTGGCCCACAGGCCCTCCCCCGACCCCTCCCGCAAGCGGGAGGGGAGAAGTCGGTTACTCCGCCGCGATCGCGACGCCGTCGGTGTCGAACTCCTCGACCGTCTTCAGCTCGACGTTCAGGCCCAGCGAGCGCATTTCCTTGACGAGAACGTTGAAGCTCTCCGGGATGCCGGCCTCGAACGTGTCGTCACCCTTGACGATCGCCTCATAGACCTTGGTGCGGCCGACCACGTCGTCCGACTTCACCGTCAGCATTTCCTGCAAGGTATACGCCGCGCCGTAGGCCTGGAGCGCCCAGACCTCCATCTCGCCGAAGCGCTGGCCGCCGAACTGCGCCTTACCGCCCAGCGGCTGCTGGGTGACGAGGCTGTACGGCCCGATCGACCGGGCGTGGATCTTGTCGTCGACCAGATGGTGAAGCTTGAGCATGTAGATGATGCCCACCGTCACCTTGCGATCGAACTTGTCGCCGGTACGTCCGTCGAACAGATCCGACTGGCCCGAGGTGTCGAGACCCGCCAGCGACAGCATCGCCGACACGTCCTTCTCGCGGGCGCCGTCGAACACGGGGGTGCCCATCGGCACGCCGGTCTTCAGGTTTTCCGCCAGCTCGATGATCTGCTCGGGGGTGCGCGCCTTGATGTCCGCCTCGTAATGCTCGCCGTAGACTTCGAGCATCCGATCCTTGACCGCGTTCGGCATCTCGCCGCCCTCGGCCTCGGGGTTGGCCTCACGCCAATCCTCAAGCGCGGTGTAGATCTGCTGGCCGAGATTGCGCGCGGCCCAGCCGAGATGCGTCTCGAAGATCTGACCGACGTTCATGCGGCTCGGCACGCCCAGCGGGTTGAGCACGATATCGACCGGCGTACCGTCGGCGAGGAACGGCATGTCCTCCGCCGGCAGGATGCGCGAGATGACGCCCTTGTTGCCGTGACGGCCGGCCATCTTGTCGCCCGGCTGAAGCTTGCGCTTCACCGCGACGAACACCTTGACCATCTTGAGCACGCCGGGCGGCAGTTCGTCGCCACGCTCGAGCTTGTCACGGCGATCCTGGAACTTGTCCACGATCACCTTGACGGCATCGTCATACTGCACCTTGACCGCTTCCAGATCGCTCTGGGTCTTGTCGTCGGCGACGGCGAACTTCCACCATTCATGACGATCGACGCTGTCGAGCACGTCCTGATCGATGACGACGCCCTTGCGCGGGCCGTTCTTGGGAACGGCGGTCGCGGTCTGGCCGATCAGCATCTCGCGCAGACGCGACCAGGTCGCGCGGTTGAGGATGCTGCGCTCGTCGTCCGAGTCCTTCTTGAGACGCTCGATCTCCTCGCGCTCGATCGCCATCGCGCGCTCGTCCTTGTCGATGCCGTGGCGGTTGAACACCCGGACCTCGACGACGGTGCCGGCGACGCCCGGCGGCAGACGCAACGAGGTGTCGCGCACGTCGCTGGCCTTTTCACCGAAGATCGCGCGGAGCAGCTTCTCTTCCGGCGTCATCGGGCTTTCGCCCTTCGGCGTGATCTTGCCGGCGAGGATATCGCCCGGCTCGACCTCGGCGCCGATGTACACGATGCCAGCTTCGTCGAGGTTGCGAAGCGCTTCCTCGCCGACGTTGGGGATGTCGCGCGTGATGTCTTCCGGCCCGAGCTTGGTGTCGCGCGCCATGACCTCGAACTCCTCGATGTGGATCGAGGTGAAGACGTCATCCTTCACGATACGCTCGGAAATGAGGATCGAATCCTCATAATTGTAGCCGTTCCAGGGCATGAACGCGACGAGCGCGTTGCGGCCCAGCGCCAGCTCACCGAACTCGGTCGAGGGACCGTCGGCGATCACGTCGCCGATGTTCACGACCTCACCGACCTTCACCAGCGGACGCTGGTTGATGCAGGTGTTCTGGTTCGAGCGCTGGAACTTCATCAGCGTGTAGATGTCGACGCCCGACTGGCCGGCCTCGACCTCACCCGTCGCGCGGATGACGATACGGGTCGCATCGACCTGATCGACGATGCCCGAACGCTTGGCGGCGATCGCCGCGCCCGAATCCCGTGCGACGGTCTCTTCCATGCCGGTGCCGACGAAAGGCGCTTCCGCCTTCACCAGCGGAACGGCCTGGCGCTGCATGTTCGAGCCCATCAGCGCGCGGTTGGCGTCATCGTTTTCCAGGAACGGAATGAGCGATGCGGCGACCGAGACGAGCTGCTTGGGGCTGACGTCCATCAGCGTGATGTTGGTCGGGATCGCCATCAGGAATTCGCCCGCCTGACGCGACGAGACCAGTTCCTCGGTGAAATGCCCTTCGCTGTCGAGCTCGGCGTTGGCCTGCGCGATCGTGTGCTTGGCCTCTTCCATCGCCGACAGATAGACGACGTCGTCGGTCACCTTATGGTCGATGACCTTGCGGTACGGCGTCTCGATGAAGCCGTATTTGTTGACGCGGCTGAACGAGGCGAGGCTGTTGATGAGGCCGATGTTCGGGCCTTCCGGCGTCTCGATCGGGCAGATACGGCCATAATGGGTCGGGTGAACGTCGCGGACTTCGAAGCCGGCGCGCTCACGCGTCAGACCGCCCGGCCCGAGTGCCGAAACGCGACGCTTGTGCGTCACTTCGGAGAGCGGGTTGGTCTGATCCATGAACTGCGAGAGCTGCGAGGAGCCGAAGAACTCGCGAACGGCAGCCACGGCGGGCTTGGCGTTGATGAGGTCGTTCGGCATCACGGTCGACACGTCGACCGAGGACATGCGCTCCTTCACGGCGCGCTCCATGCGGAGCAGGCCGACGCGGTACTGGTTCTCGAGCAGCTCGCCGACAGACCGCACGCGGCGGTTGCCGAGGTTGTCGATGTCGTCGATCTCGCCCTTGCCGTCCTTGAGGCCGACAAGCGTCTTGACGACTTCGAGGATATCCTCGGTGCGCAGCGTGGTTACGGTGTCCTCGACGTCGAGATCGAGGCGCATGTTGAGCTTGACGCGGCCGACCGCCGACAGATCGTAGCGATCGGGATCGAAGAACAGGCCGGAGAACAGCGACTCCGCAGTTTCGAGCGTGGGCGGCTCGCCGGGGCGCATGACGCGGTAGATGTCGGACAACGCCTGCTCGCGCTCTTCGGCCTTGTCGGCCTTGAGCGTGTTGCGAATCCACGGGCCGGTGGTGACGTGATCGATGTCGAGCAGCTCGATCCGGTCGATGCCGGCCTTGTCGAGCAGTTCGAGGTTCTCGGCCGAAACTTCGTCGCCCGCCTCGATATAGATCTGGCCGGTTTGCTCGTTGATGAGATCATAGGCCGAGTAGCGGCCGAAGATTTCCTCGGTCGGGATCAGCAGATCGGTGAGACCATCCTTGGCCGCCTTGTTGGCGGCGCGGGGGCTGATCTTCTGGCCGCTGGCGAACACGACTTCGCCGGTCTTGGCGTCGACGATGTCGAACATCGGCTTCTGGCCGCGCCAGTTCTCGGCCTGATAGGGGACGATCCAGCCGCCCTGACCGCGCACGAAGGTGACGCGGTTGTAGAAATAGTTGAGGATTTCCTCGGAGGTGAGGCCGAGCGCATACAGCAGCGCCGTGACCGGCAGCTTGCGCTTGCGATCGATACGGACGTTGACGATGTCCTTGGCGTCGAACTCGAAATCGAGCCACGACCCGCGATATGGGATGACGCGCGCGGCGAAGAGATACTTGCCCGACGCGTGGGTCTTGCCGCGATCATGATCGAACAGCACGCCCGGCGAGCGGTGCATCTGCGAGACGATCACGCGCTCGGTGCCGTTGATGATGAACGTGCCGTTCTGCGTCATGAGCGGCATGTCGCCCATGTACACGTCCTGCTCCTTGATATCGAGCACCGAGCGGGCTTCGGTATCGGCGTCCACTTCGAACACGATCAGGCGCAGCGTAACGCGCATCGGCGCCGCATAGGTGATGCCGCGCTGGCGGCACTCGTCGGTGTCGAACTTCGGCGGTTCGAGTTCGTAATTGACGAAATCGAGCTCGGCGGTGCCGGCGAAATCGCGGATCGGGAACACCGAACGCAGCGTCTTTTCGAGGCCGGAAACATAACCGATCGAGGGATCTGAGCGGAGGAACTGTTCGTAGCTCTCGCGCTGCACCTCGATCAGGTTCGGCATCTGCACGACTTCGTGGATGTTGCCGAACACCTTGCGGATGCGGCGCTTCGCGGTGCCGCCTTCGATCGCTCTGGTTGCCATGTGTCTTTAGCCCTCACGTCAAAATTTCGTGCCCGGATCGCCCGGGCGGGCACGCGGAAAGACGCAAAAAGCCGCATGTCCTCCGGGTAATTCGGAAAACAGCAGCTTCTCGGCGTCCTCGTGATGCCACAACCTTCAATTCGATCGACATGCTGCGCGAGGGCACGTCATTTCCCGAAAGTCGTGGTGAAGAGAGCCATATAGGTGTGGTGTTGGATCGTGTCAAACCCGGCGAGGTAATCTCTGCATCGGATCGCCGCAGGCGTTGCGTCTGGTGCTTGTCTTATCATCGCGCGGTCGTCATGGCATTGACTTGAACGACGCACCGAGGCGCTTTTGACTTTGTTTTTTCCTGCGACACGGCGCGCGCGCACGATGGTCGCGCTGGCCGTGACGATCGGGGCGGCCGGAGGCGCGGGCGCGCAGAACAGCCAGCCGCCCGCGACGATCCCGGGGCTCGACAGCTTCAGCCTGCCGACCCAGCCGGTTCGCCCGACGCCCGTGCCGACGCCCGAACCCAGGGTCGCGCCATTGCCGCGCCCGACGCCGAGCGCCACCGCCGTGCCGAGCGTTACGCCGTCGCCGGTCGCGGTGGTGCCGCCGCCGGTGCGTCCGACGGTCCGGCCCGCGCCCAAGCCGGTTGCCACGCCGACCGCGCGCCCGACGGTGTCGGCGACGCCTTTGCCCGTGGCGACGCTGACACCTGAGTCCGTTCCGACCGTAACACCCGTGCCGGCAGCGTCCCCGTCTCCGCCCAAGGTAGCGGCGACGCCGCCATCCGCGCCTGCCGAGTCATCGGGTTGGGGATCGCTCGAATTATGGGCGGTCGGGGTGGCGCTGGTCGCCGTGTGTGCCGGTGTCGCGCTGTATCGCCGCCGGGGCGGGGCCGACGAGGCTCCCGTCGAAGAGGAAGCGGTGGCACCGCCGCCTGAGCCGTCGCCGCTGCCGCCAGCGCCTGTCGTTGAGGCGGTCACCGCGCCGCGTGCGCGGGTCGCCATCACGTTGGAGGTCAAGCGCGCCGGCACCAACCTGCTGAGCGCCGCAGTCGAATATCGCATCATCCTGCACAATGCGGGCGAGGTGGACGCACGCGCGATCGCGCTCGACCTGCGGCTGTTCGGGGTCGATCCGGCGCTGGAGCGGACTCTCGAGGCCTTGTTCGCGGCGCCGATCGAGCGCGCGGTCGTCGCGCGGTTCGACCTCGCCGCCGGCGCGACCGCCGCGCTGGAGGGCACCGCGATGCTGCCGCGCGACATCATGCCGCCGCTCGCGGTCCAGGGTATCGGCGAGGGGCGGGCGCTGTTCGTGCCCGTGATGACGGTCGCGCTCGATTATGGCTGGGACGGCGGCAGCGGGCGCAGCGCCGCGTCGTTCGTGGTCGGGCTCGATCGCGGGGCGGATGCGAAGCTCGGACCGTTCCGGCTCGATGGCGCGCCAAGGATGCATGACCGGGTGCGGCAGTTGCCGTTTACGGTGTCGCGGGACGATTGAGGATAAGGCCGTCGCCCCGGCGAGGCCGGGGCCGCCATGTTTGGGGCGATCCGTCTGCCAAACAACGCAGCGGCCCCGGCCTTCGCCGGGGCGACGATAGATATAAAGAAAAGGGGGCGGCATCCTTGCGGATGCCGCCCCTTTTCTTTGCAAGCCGTGATGGGCGAAGCCCATCACGTCGGACGCTGGCCTGGGCCAGCGCCGGCCGGCCTTGCGGGAGGGGCGATTTGGCGGGCCAAATCGCATCCCCAGCTGCGGCTTACTTGACTTCGACGGTCGCGCCGGCGGCTTCGAGCTGCGCCTTGATCTTGGCAGCTTCGTCCTTCGACACGCCTTCCTTGATCGCCTTCGGAGCCGATTCGACCAGCGTCTTGGCTTCGGTCAGGCCGAGCGAGGTGATCGCGCGGACTTCCTTGATGACGTTGATCTTCTTGCCACCGTCGCCGGTGAGGATGACGTCGAATTCGGTCTGCTCTTCAGCAGCCGGAGCAGCAGCGCCGCCAGCAGCAGCCGGAGCGGCCGCAACAGCAGCGGCAGCCGAAACGCCCCACTTCTCTTCGAGCATCTTCGAAAGCTCAGCGGCTTCGAGGACGGTCAGTTCGCTCAGGCTCTCAACGAGCGCGTTCAGGTCAGCCATGTGTAGTCTCCATCTTGGGGCAGCGCCCCGGTCTGTTCAGGGAAAAAATCTCGAAGCGAACGCGATCAGGCGTCCGCAGCTTCCTTGTCCTTGTCGGCATAGGCCTGGAGGACGCGGGCGAGCTGTGCCGCCGGAGCCTGCGTGATCGTCGCGAGCTTGGTTGCGGGAGCAACCAGCAGGCCGATGATCTTGGCACGCAGTTCATCCAGCGACGGCATCGTCGCCAGCGCCTTAACGCCGTCTACGTCGAGGACGGTCGCGCCCATTGCCCCACCGACGATTTCGAACTTGTCGTTCGTCTTCGCGAATTCGACGGCCACCTTGGCGGCCGCGACGGGATCAACGGAAGTGGCGAGACCGACCGGACCCGTGAGCATGTCGCCCAGCGAGAGATAGTCGGTGCCGTCGAGCGCGATCTTGGCAAGCTTGTTCTTCGAGACCTTGTAGCTCGCGCCGGCTTCCCGCATCGCGTTGCGCAGCTTGGTCGACTGTGCAACGGTCATGCCGAGGTTGCGGGTGACGATCACCGCGCCGACTTCGGCAAAAGTGCGGTTCAGCTCGGCGACGAGCTCGGTCTTTTGAGCACGATCCATGCCATTCTCCACGTGTCTGGCCCACCGCGAACGGCGGGCCGGTTGACCCGAAGGGAGGCGACGCACAGCCGCACCCTTCCGGGGGCTGTCCAGCGATGGGGTATGGGTGGACCGCGCCATAGAGCGACAGACCGAAGGGCGTGGACGCGAAACGCCCAGGCCGAAATTCCATTCCCCGTCTCGGCGGGAAATTAAGCGACGGCAAACCCGGCGCACCCACTGTCTCGGACGGACCCGGCAAACGCGAACGTCCGCCGAGCGAAGGCGCGCTGTTAGCGGACGTGGCGAGAAAGTCAATCACCGTTCGTTTGCGGCGTGGAGATGCGCCAAAGCGTGCAGTTTCGTAGATGAGGTGCGCGCGGCGCGCCGCCGTGCGGCATCATCCTTGTAGCAAAGCCGAAAGGTTTGAGAGACAGTCGACGGGTGCATTCGACTCATCGCCGGTGAGTCGGGTGCTCTGGAGATTTCGCGGACTGGCTTGCCCGACAGGGCTTCGAGTGAGGAGAGGAGGGGCCGGAGCAACCGGCCCCTTAACTCCGGCGCTCGTTATTCCTTCACCGTCACCCACACCGAGACCGGCACGATGACCTTGCCGGGCGCTGGCTTGCCGACGTCGACGCGGTCGGCGGTGACGAGTTCTCCGGTGGCGAGGTTGAAGGATGCCCAGGGTTTGGGCATGCGCCCAAAGGTCATTTTCTGGATGGGCTGGCCGGTGGCCGTGTTCATGATGGTTGCGATGACTGCCATGTGTGCGCTGATAGCGATGCGGATGGCGCTGTCCAGATCGCGCTGCGGTGCAACCAAAAGTCGATCCGTCGATTGAGGCCGGGGAAGGGCGGTACGGCTATGGCGATGACACCGGCGACGCGGTCGCTTTTGCGGCGCGCCGGCTGGGGCGGGCTGATTTTCGCCGGGATCATTGGGCTGCTCGTGCTCGCGCTCGGGGCGTTGCCGTTCGGGCTGCTGCGTCCGGCGATCGAGCGGCGGATCGCCGCGCGGTTCGGCGCGCCGGCGCATATCGGTGCGATCCGGCGGTTGCAGGCATTCTCCTACACCCCCGACATCGCGATCGAAGATGTGCGGATCGCGCAACCTGACTGGGTCGGCGGTGGCGATTTCATCCGGGCGCGGACGGTGACGGTGCGGTTGCCAGTGTTCAAACTGCTGTTCGGCGGGGTGAAGCCTGATGCGCTGGCGATCGACGGGCTTGTGGTCGCGCTGGTGCGTGACGCGAACGGGCGCTCCAACTGGAAGGGCAAACCCCGCGCCGCCGATGCGCCCCCGCTCACGACGGGTCCGGGGCTGACGCGGCTGACGATCCATGACGGCCAGCTCAGCCTGCGCGACGCCAGGCGCCGGCTGACCCTCGCTGGGGCGCTGAGCGTGGAAGGCGCGGCGGGGCTCAGGCTCGCCGCGACCGGCACGTTCCTCGATACGCCCGCCCGGCTCGACGTGCGCGGCGGTCGGATCGACGGGATCGATCCGGCGGCGGCGTGGCCGGTCGAGCTGCATCTGGTCTCGCCAGCGTTGCGGCTGGAGGCGAAGGGGACGACGGACGGCGTGCTCAACACGCATAGCTTCGGCGCCACCGTCACCGCCCGCGCGCCGACGCTCAAGAACCTCGACCGCGCGATCGAGGCCGGGCTGTTCGGCACGCAGCCGATTGCGCTGATCGGGCAGGTGCGGCACGATGGGCGCGACTGGTATCTCGACACGATCGGCGGCGGCATCGGCCGCTCGCGCTTCGTCGGCAAGGCGAGCGTCCTCAAGCGGGACGGGCGTACCGCAATCGACGCGCAGATGCGCGCGAGCCAGTTCGACTTCGATGATCTTTCCGATGATGCCGGCCGCGCCAAAGCGGCGGCGAGCAAGGCGGCGATCGGCCCGCGCGTGTTGCCGCCGACGCGGATCAACCTGTCGCACCTGTGGAAGACCGATGGCACGATCGCATTCCGGGTCGATCGTCTACTGTCGGACGGCGGCACGGTGTTCCGCAGTTTGCGCGGGCAACTTCACCTCGACCACCAGTTGCTGACGCTCGACCATCTCGTCGCGACGCTGGCGACCGGGCAGATGACCGGCGTGGCGCGGGTCGATCACCGCAGCGGCCGCCCGAAGCTCTCGACCGACCTGCGGCTGGAGGGGATGGCGCTGGATACGCTGGTCGGATCGCCCGACGACATCACCGGCATCGTGCGCGGACGGATCACGCTGAGCGGGCAGGGCGATACGGTGCGCGAGGCGCTGAGCCGCGCCGATGGCAGCGCCGCGATCGTATCCAACGACGGCACGATCAAGGCGCTGGTGGCGGACGTGCTCGGGCAGGATCTCGGCGGCACGATCAAGCAGGCGATCCTGCATCCGTCCGAGCGGGTGCCGCTGCGCTGTCTTGTCGCGACCTTCCGCGCGCGCGGTGGCGTGCTGGTGCCGGACCCGCTGGCGATCGATACCGGCAGTGCGATCGGGCGCGGCAGCGGGCGGATCGACCTGCGCGACGAGAGCATCGCGCTGACGCTGGCCGGGCGGACGCGCGACGATCCGGCGCTGCGCATCGTCGATCCGATCCGCGTCGGCGGCACCCTGAGCAAGCCGGCCATCGCGATCGCGGGGAGCGATGCGCCATCCGGCAAACCGGGCGTCGGCGGCTTCTTCAAGGCGCTTGGTCGTTCGATCGGCGAAGCGATCGGGCTCGGCGACAAACCCGCGCCGCGTCCGGCGTTCATGCCGGTCGATTGCGCCAGATTGAGCGCGGCGGCGCTGCGGTAATGCCCGGTTAGGCGGACACCTCCGCCGTCGCGTGCAAGGTGATCGGCGGCAGGGTTTCGAAGCCGGGTTTGGCGAAGAGGAAGCCCTGAATGTAGCGCACATCCATCGCGCGCAGGGCCTCCAGTTCGCCGACGGTCTCGATCCCCTCGGCGATGACGGTGATGCCGAGCGTCTCGCACATCCTGACGACGCCATTGACGACGGTCCGGCGCGGCAGGCTCAGGTCGAGGTCGCGGATCAGGTGCATGTCGAGCTTGACGATGTCGGGCTGGAACTGCGCGAGCAGATTGAGACCGGCATGGCCGGCGCCGAAATCGTCGAGCGCGGTGCCGAAGCCCATCTTCCGATAGGTCGCGACGATGTCGGCGACATGCGCCGGGTCCGTCATCTCTTCATTCTCGGTGAATTCGAAGATCAGGCGGTCGGTGGGAAACGCGAACGCCCTGGCGGTTTTCAGCGTCAACTGGATGCAGGCGGCGGGGGAATAGACCGCATTGGGGAGGAAGTTGATCGACAGGCGGGCGCCGGTGTCGATCAGGCCCGCGGCGGCCGCGACCGAGATGGCGCGGACCCGGCATTGCTGATCGAAGGCGTAGCGATTGGCGTCCGAAACCTGTGACAGGATGCTCGCCGCGCCTTCCCCGTCCGGGCCGCGCACGAGCGCTTCATAGGCGAAGGGGGTGCCGGTGGCGATATCGACGATCGGCTGGAACGCCATCGAGAAGGCGAAGTCGAGACCTGCGCCGTCGCGGCATCCGGTGCAGGGGACCGGCGGGGTGACGGAAAAGGCCATGCGCCTATCATAGCGCTAAAACTTCAAGAAAAGCCTTACGAAACAGGAAAGTGGTAAACATAGGCTGCAGCGCACGCAAAAAGGGCCGGGATTGCTCCCGGCCCTTCGTGTCTGTCGCGTGGATTTGCGAAGGCTTACGCCGCGCTGACTTCCGCGGTGTCGACCTTGATGCCGGCGCCCATCGTCGAGCTGACGGCGACCTTGCGGACATACTTGCCCTTGGCGCCCGAGGGCTTCGCCTTGACGACCGCATCGACCAGCGCATCGAAGTTCGCGCGCAGGTCTTCCGCCGGGAACGACGCCTTGCCGATGCCCGAATGGATGATGCCAGCCTTTTCGACGCGGTATTCGATCTGGCCGCCCTTGGCGTCCTTGACCGCCTGAGCGACGTTCATCGTGACGGTGCCGAGCTTCGGGTTCGGCATCAGGCCCTTCGGACCGAGGATCTTGCCGAGCCGGCCGACGACGCCCATCATGTCCGGGGTCGCGATGCAGCGATCGAAGTCGATCTTGCCGCCCTGGACGATTTCCATCAGGTCTTCCGCACCGACAACGTCGGCACCGGCGGCGAGAGCTTCCTCAGCCTTCGCGCCCTTGGCGAACACGCCGACGCGAACGGTCTTGCCGGTGCCCTTGGGCAGCGTGACGACGCCACGGACCATCTGGTCGGCGTGACGCGGATCGACGCCGAGGTTGAGCGCGACTTCGATCGTCTCGTCGAACTTCGAGGTCGCGTTGGCGCGGGCCAGCTCGATTGCCTCGTTGATGCTGTACAGCTTGTCGCGGTCGATCACGGTGGCGAGGGTCTTCGCCTTCTTGGTCAGCTTTGCCATGATATCAGCCCTCCACCACTTCGAGGCCCATCGCGCGGGCCGAGCCCTCGATGATGCGCGTTGCCGCTTCGATGTCGTTCGCGTTCAGATCCTTCATCTTGGCCTGTGCGATTTCCGACAGCTTCGAACGGGCGATCTTGCCCGCGCTGGTCTTGCCCGGCTCCTTCGAGCCCGACTTGAGGCCGGCGGCCTTCTTGATGAGGTAGGTCGCCGGCGGCGTCTTGGTCTCGAACGAGAAGCTGCGGTCGGCATAGACGGTGATGACGGTCGGCAGCGGCGTGCCGACTTCCTCATTGCCCGTCGAGGCGTTGAACTGCTTGCAGAACTCCATGATGTTCACGCCGCGCTGACCCAGCGCAGGGCCGATCGGCGGCGAGGGGTTCGCCTTGCCTGCAGGAACCTGCAGCTTGATGTATCCGGTAATCTTCTTTGCCATGTCACTCTCTTTCGGTCGGGCGCGCACGGTGGCGTGCCCCGATCAAGTCTAGCGGTTGGTAACGGGCGCGTTTGACGGCACCCTCCCGCACGAATCCCATTGCTGTCGCTCTGGAAGGGCGCGCGCTTAGCGCAAGCGGCGCGGCGATGCAATCGCGCGCTTCGGTTGACGCGGCGGCGCGGGGCGATATCGGCAAGCTATGAAGGTGTGGTTCAACCAATCGTTTTCGCTTCGCAACATCGTCGCAAGGATCGTGTCGGAACGGCCCGGCGTCCAACTCGCGGTCAGCGCGATCGACCCGGAGTCGCCGGTGTGCGATGTCGCGCCCGAATTCTGGCAGGAGCCGGCGCGCGGCACGGTCGATTACCCGGAATGGCTGCTGGCGACCGCGATCGAGCGGCGTGTCGATGCGCTGGTCGCGCAGCGCGGGCGGATGGATGTCGCCGCGATGGCCGACCGGTTCGCGGCGGAGGGGATCGCGCTGCATGTTGCCGCCGACGCGGTGACGCTGCGGCTGCTCGACGACAAGGCGGCATTCTCGGTGGCGCTGGCGGGAGATCCGATGCTGTGCCCGACGATCCCGGTCACGTCGGCCTTGGCGTTCGAGGCGGCGGTGGATGCGTTGACGCAAGGCGGTGCTTCCGCCTGCGTAAAGCCGTCGACGGGGATTTACGGCGCGGGCTATTGGACGCTCGATGCGGTGGCCGCGCTCCAGCATCTCGCTGATCCCGATGCGCGCCGGATCACCCCCGAAGTCTACGCCGCCGCCTTGCGCGAGGGCGAGGCGCGGGGGGAGGACTTCTCCTTGCTCGTCATGGAGCATCTGCCGGGGCTGGAGGCTTCGGTCGATGTGGTCGCGGATCGTGGAGACGTTCTGGTCGCGGCGGTGCGGACCAAGCTCGACGCCAACCGCCAGCGCATCGAGACGCGGCATCCGTTGATCGCGCATGCGACCGGTCTGGTCGCGCGCTATGCGCTGCATGGCGCGGTCAACGTCCAGTATCGGCAGGATCGCGGCGGGGCGTGGCGAATCCTCGAAATCAACACGCGCGCCGCTGGTGGCGCGTCCTATTGCGATGCGGTCGGCATACCGTTCAGCACCACCTGGATCGACGTGGTGACCGGAACCGCCCGGCGCTTCGACGCGGACGTGGATGCCGAGATCGTTGCCGTGGTCCGTGCCGAGCGGCGGCGATGAACGGAAGCTGCGCCGGGATGGGCACGATCGTCCGGCCTTGTGGTTTGTAGGTCAAACGTCATAATCATTTGGCATACAGCGCGTTATAATAATGAGTTCATGGAGAAGCCCGCTTGGTCAGTCTGCAAAAAGGCCAGTCCGTAAGGCTGGAGAAATCGGGTGGCGGCGCGCTGACGCGGGTGGCGATGGGCGTGGGCTGGGACGTGCGCAAATCCAAGGGTCTGTTCGGGCTGTTGGGCGGCGGTGGCGGCGATATCGATCTCGATGCTTCGTGCCTGCTGTTCGATGCCGGCGGCAATGTGCGCGATCAGGTGTGGTTCCGGCAGCTTGCCAGCACTGATGGCAGCATCGTCCATAGCGGTGACAATCGCACCGGCGCCGGCGACGGTGACGACGAGACGATCAACGTCGATCTGACTCGCGTGCCCGCTACGGTCACCGCGCTGGTGTTCACCGTCAACAGCTTCACCGGCGAAAGTTTCGACCGGATCGAAAACGCCTATTGCCGCGTTATCGATTTGAGCGACGGCAAGGAAATGGCGCGCTATGACCTGACCGGGTCAGGCCCGCACACGGGCCAGGTGATGGCGAAGCTGGTCCGATCGGGCGATGGCTGGGAGATGAAGGCGCTGGGCGAGCGTACCACCGGACGGACATTCCACGACATGATGGGGGTGATCCGCGGCGTGCTCTGACGCCGCCGCCCATTCTATTTTGCCGACACGAACAGGAGATCGCATGACCGATCTGCAACAAGGCGGCAACGCGCCCGTGCCCGGCGATGCGCTGACCGTAACCTTTGCCTGGACCGCTGCGGGCGGGGTGGATGCCGATGCATCTGCCTATCTGCTGACCGGTGCGGGCAAGGTGCGGGGCGACACCGACATGGTGTTCTACAACCAGCCCGAGGGCGGCAACGGTGGCATCCGTTTCGCCGCGTCGGGCGGGCAGGGCGCGTTCGAGGTCGATCTCGCGCGGCTGCCGGCCGAGATCGAGCGGATCGTGTTCTGCGTGACGATCCACGAGGCGCAGACGCGCGGGCAGACGCTGGCGCGGCTCGACGGCGCGGAGATCACGGTCGCGCCGCGTGGTGGCGGGGAGGCTTTGCGCTTCCGTCCGCAACTCGCGGCTGCGAGCGAGGCGGCGATGACCTTCGGCGAACTGTATCGTCGCAACGGGCAGTGGAAGTTCCGCGCGGTCGGGCAGGGGTTCAACGGCGGGCTTGCCCCGCTCGCGCGCTCGTTCGGGATCGATGTCGCCGACGAGGCGCCGGCTGCGGCGGCACCGCCTCCGCCGCCCCCCGCACCTCCGCCAGCCGCGCCGCCGGTCAGTCTCAGCAAGGTGACGCTGGAGAAGCGCGGGCAAACCGTAAGCCTCGCCAAGCGTGGCAACAGCTTCGGTGAGATCACGATCAACCTCAACTGGTCACGCGGGCGCAAGGGGCTGTTCGGCGGCGGCAGCGCGATCGATCTCGACATCGGTTGCCTGTTCGAGCTTGCCGATGGGCGCAAGGGCGGGGTGCAGGCGCTCGGCAACGCGTTCGGATCGTTCGATCAGGCGCCGTATGTCATGCTGTCGGGCGACGACCGCACCGGCGACGTGTCGGCGGGCGAGACGCTGCGGATCAACGGCGCGTTCTGGCCGCAGATCAAGCGTATCGCGGTGTTCGCCAACATCTATTCGGGCGTACCCAACTGGCAGCAGACCGATGGCGTGGTGCTCGTCACCATGCCCGACCAGCCGCCGATCGAAGTGCGGCTGACCGAAGGCCGCGATGACCGGCGGCTGTGCGGAATCGTGTTGATCGAAAATGATGCGGGCGCAATCAAGGTTACGCGGATCGTGGAATATCATCATGATACGCGCGTGCTGGACGAATCGCTCGGCTGGGGCCTGCGCTGGGTCTCCGGGCGCAAAGATTGAGGCCGCACGCGGCAAACCGGGGAATTACAGTGTTTAAATATTTCAGGGGATCGTTGCTTTTTACCGCGCTGTGCCTCGTGCTCGGGGCGATTTTGGGCTGGACGATCACGCATGATGTGGCCGGCACGCTCGGCATCCTGTGGATCGTATTGGTATTGGGCGTGCTCGAAGTGTCGTTGTCGTTCGACAATGCGGTCGTCAACGCGACCGTGCTGCGCGACATGGACCCGGTCTGGCGGCGGCGCTTCCTATCATGGGGCATCATCATCGCGGTGTTCGGGATGCGAATCCTGTTCCCGCTGGTGATCGTCGCGATCGCAGCGCAGGTCGGGCCGATCGAGGCGCTCAAGCTCGCCGCGACCGACCCGGTCACCTACGAGCGGATCATCACCGGCGCGCATGTCGGCATCTCCGGCTTCGGCGGCGCCTTCCTCGCGATGGTCGGGCTGACCTTCTTCCTCGACGAAGAGAAGGATCTGCACTGGATCGGCGTGATCGAGCGGCCGTTCTCAAGCCTGTCACGCATCTCGGGGCTGGCGATCGGCATCGTGCTGCTCGCGCTCTACGGCATCTCGCGGATGATCGCGCCCGAGGAGGCGATGACCTTCATCACCGCGGGCATCTTCGGGCTGGTCGCCTATATCGCGGTGCAGGCGATCGGCGCGTTGCTCGAACAGGGTGAGGGCGATGAGGACGCGGGCCATGCCGGTGGGCAGGCCGTCGCGGTGGCGGCGGCGAAATCGGGGCTGGCGGCGTTCCTGTATCTCGAAGTGCTCGATGCGTCCTTCTCGTTCGACGGGGTGATCGGCGCGTTCGCTTTGTCGAACAACCTGTTCATCATCGCGCTCGGCCTCGGCATCGGTGCGATGTTCGTGCGGTCGATGACGGTGATGCTGGTCGATCGCGGCACGCTCTCAGAATATCGTTTTCTGGAGCATGGCGCGTTCTATGCGATCATCGCGCTCGCCACGATCATGCTGCTGTCGGTGCGCTTCGAAATCCCGGAGACGGTGACCGGGCTGATCGGCGCGGGTCTCATCGGCCTCGCCTTCGTCGCCTCACTGCGCTCGAAGGGCGACGATGACGACGACGCGGTCGCGCCGACCGGCGAACGCCTCAACATCTCGTAAGCAGGAGACACCATCATGTCGGTTAGCCTTAGCAAAGGCGGCAACGTCAGTCTGTCAAAGGAGGAGCCCGATCTCAGCAAGATCCTGATCGGGCTCGGCTGGGATACCCGCACCTCCGACGGCGCGGATTTCGATCTCGACGCGAGCGCGTTCCTGCTTACGGCGGGCGACAAGGTGCGCAGCGACAGCGACTTCATCTTCTACAACAACCTGCGTTCGAGCGACGGATCGGTCGAACATACCGGTGACAACCGCACCGGCGAGGGGGACGGCGACGACGAGGCGCTCAAGGTCGAACTGACCCGCGTGCCCGCCGACGTGCAGAAGATCGCGATAAGCGTGACGATCCATGAGGCCGAGGCGCGCCGCCAGAGCTTCGGCATGGTCTCGAACGCGTTCATCCGCATCGTCAACGATGCGACTGGCCGCGAGATATCGCGTTACGATCTCGCCGAGGACGCCTCGACCGAGACGGCGATGGTCTTCGGCGAAGTCTATCGCCACAATGGCGAATGGAAGTTCCGCGCGGTCGGGCAGGGCTTCAAGGGTGGCCTCGCCCCGCTCGCGCGCAATTACGGCGTCAACATCGGCTGAATCTTTCGGCCACACAGGAGTTCGACATGGCAGTTTCACTTTCCAAGGGCGGCAACGTCAGCCTCAGCAAGGAAGCACCCGGCCTCAAGGTCGTCCGGGTCGGCCTCGGCTGGGATACGCGCGTCACCGACGGCAGTGCCTTCGATCTCGACGCGAGCGTTTTCCTGCTCACCTCAGCCGGCAAGGTCCGTTCAGACGCCGATTTCGTGTTCTACAACAACAAGAACGGCGCCGACGGCTCGGTCGTCCACCAGGGCGATAACCAGACCGGCGAGGGCAGCGGCGACGACGAGGTTGTGGTGGTCACGCTCGACCAGGTGCCCGCCGAGATCGAGAAGCTGAGCTTCGCGGTGACGATCCACGACGCCGATGCGCGCAAGCAGAATTTCGGCATGGTCTCGAACGCGTACATCCGTGTCGTCAACGGCGATGGCGGCACCGAGATCGCGCGCTACGACCTGTCCGAAGACGCATCGACCGAGACCGCGATGATCTTCGGCGACCTCTACCGCAACAATGGCGAGTGGAAGTTCAAGGCGATCGGCCAAGGCTTCGCCGGTGGTCTGGGGCCGCTTGCCCAGTCGTTCGGCGTCAACGTCTGACACGCAGGACATCGCCCGCCGATGCGTGATCTGGTTGCGGGCGAACGGGCTGCCATCGCTGGCGCGGGCGTTTTCGCGCTCGCCGGGGATGGCGGCGACCAGCCGACGCTGGCGCTGATCGCGCTGGGGGCGGACCGGCGCGTGTCGCCGGTCTTCCCGCCGATCGATGCGCTCACCCGCGAAATGCGCCCGGCGGCGCAATTCGAGGATGGCGCGCGGCTGCGCGTCGCGCTCGATGACATGCCGGGCGCGGTCGAGCGGCTGGTGTTGATCGCGTTCGATCGCGGCAACCAGCCGATCGCGCGGGTCGTCACGCTCGAAACCGAGGCGCTGCGCTTCGCGGTCGATCTGCGCGAGCGGCCCGACGCGGCGGTGATCCTGATCGAATGCTACCGGCACCAGGGCGCGTGGCGGATCGCGGCCAACGGGCAGGGCTTCGCGATGGGGCTGAGCGCGATCGCGGCGGCCTATGGGATCGATCATAGCTGGGTGACGCGGTTGATCCCGCGGCTGCAACCGCCCGACGCCGACGAGCGCGCACCGCGAACCGGCGCGTCGAGCGGTAGCGGTGTCGCGATCGAGCGGCACCACATCCTGACCAACGCACATGTTGTCGAGGACGCGAGGACGGTGACGGTGCAGGCGGGCGGACGGCCGCTTTCCGCCGATACGGTGTTCGCCGATCGCCGCAACGATCTCGCGCTGCTCCGCGTCGAGACGCCGATGGCGGGGGTGGCGCAGTTCCGATCGGAAGTGGGGCTTCACCTGGGCGAGGATGTCGTCGCCTTGGGGTTTCCCTTGCAGGGGCTGCTCGGCACCGGACCGCAGGCGAGCGCGGGCAACATTGCGGCTTTGTGCGGAATCGGCAATGACAGCAGCCTCTTCCAGTTCACCGCACCGATCGCCAGCGGCAACAGTGGCGGCCCGATCCTCGATATGGCCGGGCATCTGATCGGGCTGGTGTGTTCCTCCCTCAACCTCGACCGCATCCGCCAGTCCGGCGCGAGCGCGGAGAACATCAATTTCGGCATCAAAGGTGCGATGATCCTCAGTTTCCTCGATTCGTTCGGTATCGAACCACAGATGGCGCACGGCAACGCCGTGATCGGCCGCGCCGCCGTCGTGCGGCAGGCGCGTGACACGATCGCACGGGTGACGTGCGAATGCTGAGCGTGGCCGAAGAGACGCGCGTCATCGACCTGCCGACCGGGCGGCTCGACATCGCGATCGAGGAGGCGGTGTGGCCGCTCGACCGGCTGTGCGCGTTCGCCGCGCGCGAGAACCCGCGGCGCGGTTTCCTTGTCGTGTCGCGTGTGCTCGGGCGGCATCTGCCGACGCCGCCGCAGGTGATCCGCGCCAGCGCGCGCGATCTGGCGGCGCGAATCCCCGCCGGTCTGCCGGGGCCGGTGATGGTGATCGGGCTCGCCGAAACCGCCGTGTGCCTCGGCCAGACCGTGCATGAGGAGCTGCGCGCGGCGAGCGCGCGCGACGATGTGTATTTCCTGCACTCGACCCGCCAGCAGCTCGACCACCCCTTGCTGTGCCGGTTCGAGGAGCCGCACAGCCATGCCTCGGCGCATCTGATCTATCGCCCCGATCTACCCGAGCCGCGCACATTGGTGATCGTCGATGACGAGATTTCGACGGGCACGACGCTGTGCAACCTCGCCGAGGCTTTGGTGGCGGCGTGGCCGCGGGTCGAGGCGATCGTCGTGGCGACGCTGACCGACTGGTCGCGCGGTCGCGGCTGGCAGGCGCGGATGCCGCGCCCGACTCAGGTGGCGTCGCTGCTCGGCGGGCGGCTGGAGTGGACGCAGGGCGCGGTGGCGCTGGCGGATGCGGGGTTCGACCAGGCGGCGGCGTCGCTCGGGCGGATGGCGTCGCATCGCAATGTCGGCAGGCTCGGCATCGCCGCGCCGGTCGCGCCGCCGCCGGATATGGCGCTGCCGGAGATCACCGGGCCGGTGCGTGTGCTCGGCACTGGCGAGTTCACCTATCTGCCGTTTCGTCTTGCCGAGCGCCTTGCCGGCGAAGGGCATGACGTGGTCGTGCAGGCGACCAGCCGCAGCCCGGCGCGGATCGGCGCGGCGATGGCCAGCAAGCTCTGCTTCTCCGACAATTATGGAACCGGTGTGCCCAATTATCTCTACAATGCCGATCCGTCGGATGGCCGCATGACCCTGATCGCGCACGAGACCGGCGCTGGCACGATCGATCCGGCACTGATCGCCGCGCTCGATGCGACGCCGATCGGCTGGTCGGCGTGATCCGCGCGATCGCGCTCGTCGATCTGGACGACACGTTGTTCCAGACGCTGCGCAAATGCCCGGAGGACGTGCCGGTCGAGCGGCTGACTCCGCTCGGCTTCGCCAAGGACGGATCGCCGCTGAGCTATGCGACGCCGCGCCAGATGCGGTTCCTCGAATGGCTCGCCGAGACGACTCATCTCGTGCCCGTTACCGCGCGCAGCCTCGATGCGCTGCGGCGGGCGCATATCCCGTTCCGCGCGGCGGTGTGCGCGCATGGTGGTGTGGTTCTCGACGAGACCGGTGAGGTCGATGCGGCCTGGGCGGAGACGATCGCCGCGCGTGCCGCGCCGCATGCCGCCACGCTGGCGCGGTTCGCCGAGGCGATTGCCGCCGAGGCGACCGCGCGCGGCGTGGCGATCAACGCGCGCGTGCTGAGCGAGGGCGACCTGCCGCTCTACACGCTCGCCAAACATGCCGATGCGGATGCCGAGGCGCTGTTCGCGGTGGTCGATGCTGCCGTGCCGGAGTTGCCCGAAGGCTGGACCGACCATCGCAACGGCAACAATGTCGCGCTGATGCCGCCGTATCTCGGCAAGCGCCATGCGGTGGCGCATATCCTGCCGGCGCTGCGCGCGCGCTTCCCCGATGCGCCGGTGATCGGCGTGGGCGACAGTTACACCGACGCGCCGTTCATGGCGCTGTGCGACTTCGCGATGATGCCGCCGCGTTCGCAGCTCGCCGGGGGGCTGTTCGATGCCGGCTGAAGCACGGCTGCGCGCCGAAACGCCGTTTTCGGGGAGCTACGATCCCGCCGACGTCACCTTCCTGCTCAAGCCGGTGACGATGGCGGCGACCGGGGTCGCCGACAAGGAAGCCGCGATCCAGTCGGGCCGGCGGCATTATTCGGAGATGATCGCGCCGGAAAGCGTGCCGGGGGCGGACTATCTCGCGCTGTATCACGCCGCGCTGGCGCGCAACGGCGCGCGGCTGGCGCAGGATGTCGCGAGCCTCGCCGCGCACGTCGCGGCGCGGCGACCGGGGCGCGAGGTGGTGATCGTGTCGCTGGCGCGGGCGGGTACGCCGATCGGGGTGCTGCTCGCGCGCACGCTGCGCGCCTGGGGGCACCGGGCGAGCCATTATTCGATCAGCATCATCCGTGATCGTGGCATCGACCTGAACGCACTCGCCTATATTGCCGCGCGGCATGATGCGCGCGACGCGGTGTTCGTCGATGGCTGGACCGGCAAGGGCGCGATCGCGGGCGAACTCCGCGCTTCGCTGGCCGAGCGTCCGTTCGGGTTCGCGCCCGAACTCGCGGTGATCGCCGATCCGGCCGGACAGGCCGATCTGGCCGCGACCGACGATGATTATCTGATCGCCTCGGGGTTGCTCAACGGCATCGTCTCGGGGTTGTTGAGCCGGTCTATCCTCAATGCCGACGTGGTCGGGCCGGGCGATTTTCACGCCTGCGTCACGTACCCGCAGTTCGCCGCGGCCGATCTGTCGCGCGCTTTCGTCGATGGTATTGCGCCGCTCGCCGCCGCCGCGACGCCACGTTCCATCGCAGGCCATGCCGACCGTCGCCCGGCGCTGCGTGAGGGGTGCGAGGCGATGATGGCGGCGTTGCTGGCGCATGCCGGCACGCAGGACCGCAACCGGATCAAACCCGGCATCGCCGAGGCGACCCGCGCGCTGCTGCGGCGGATGCCCGAGCGGCTGCTGGTGCGCGACCGGGGCGACGAAGACGTTGCACATCTGCTCCATCTCGCCGCCGAGCACGGCATTCCTGTCGAGCCGCTCGGCGAACAGTCTCGCTACCGGGCGGTCGCGATCATCCGTACCCTGGGACACGATTCATGACGCTCGAACCGCTTCCCGCGCTGGCGCTCGGCGCGACGCTGTACATGCCCTGCACGCGCGACGACCTCGCCGAGGCGCTGCTCGGCGCGCGGCGCATTCCGGGGCTGCGGTCGGCGGTGTTGTGCCTTGAGGATGCGGTGCTTGAGCGCGACGTGCCGCAGGCGCTGCGGCATCTCGCCGCGTTTCTGCGCACGCTGTCCGCACGCCCGGCGGGTCCGGCCGAACCGCTGCTGTTCGCGCGCCCGCGCGATGCGGCAATGCTCGAACGGATATTGTGCATGCCGGGGGTGGAGCGGCTGACCGGCTTCGTCATCCCCAAGGCGCATGCCGACAGCATGCCGGCCTATCTCGCGCTGCCCTTCCACGACCGGCACCGGCTAATGCCGACGCTGGAGACGCGCGAGGCGTGCGACGCCTATGAGATGCGGCGGCTGCGCGACCAGTTGCTGGTGGTGCAGGACCGTATCCTCGCGCTCAGGATCGGCGGCAACGATCTGCTGCGTGCCATGGGCTTGCGCCGCCCCGCCGGGCGCACCGCGTATGACGGGCCGCTCGGCGGGATCATCGCGAGCCTCGTCGCGAATTTCGCGCCATGGGGCTTCGCGCTCAGCGCGCCGGTGTTCGAGCGGTTCGCCGACGTGTCGCTGCTGCGCGAGGAGGTTGCGCGCGACATCGAACATGGCCTGCAGGGCAAGACCGCGATCCATCCCGACCAGATCGCCGTCATTCACGCCGCGCTCGCGGTGCCAGCCGCGCAGGTCGAGGAAGCGCGGCTGATGCTCGCCGACGACGCGCCCGCCGTGTTCGCGCACGACGGCGCGATGTGCGAGCCGGCGACTCACCGCGCCTGGGCCGAGCGGCTGCTGGAGCGCGCCGCTTTCTATGGAATCGCTGACCCGCAGCCTGCGCTGCGCCTCATCACAGGAGCCGACCAATGAGCGATTTTCGGACCCGCATCGACGAGCAGGCCAGTGCCGGCGTGCGCTTCGAAGTCTATCAGTTCGAGCGCAAGAGCCATGTGCTCGCGATGCCGATGCCCACCACCACCGATGGCACCACGCCGGTGATCCACCTCCACCCGCCGCACGCCGCGACGGCGCGGCAGGTCCGCATCGTGCTGGAAGGCGGCGCGGCGCTGTTGGAGCCGGGCGCACTGCAATATGCGCACGGCAAGTTGCAGGTCGAGATGCAGAAGAACGCCGGCGCGGGCGGCTTCTTCTCGCGCGCGATCACCTCGGCGGGATCGGGTGAGAGCGCGTTCGCGACTCGCTACGCCGGTTACGGCGAGGTGTGGACCGAGGTGACGACCAAACACTTCATCCTCGCCGCGATGGACGGCCCGCAGGATTCGCTGATCCTCGACGATGGCGCATTCTACGCCTGCGACGCCAATATCGCGCTGTCGACGCACATCCACCGCTCGGTGCAGGGCATCCTGTCGGGCAATGGGCTGATGCAGCCGAAGCTGACGGGCGCAGGCGCATTCGTCGTCGAATCACCGGTTCCGGCGGATGAGGTCGAGGTGGTCGAGCTCGACGGACAGAAGGAACTGATCGTCGATGGCGATCTGATGCTGATGTATTCGGCGGGCTTGCAGGTCGAGCTTCGCCCGCTGGTGCGGGGCTTGCGCAACGCGCTGCGCAGCGGTGAGGGGCTGGTGTATCTGTTCCGCGGGACGGGTACGGTGTGGCTTACGCCGACGATGCGGCTGGGGTAAAAACGAGCCGATCCCAACCCGTTCGTGCTGAGCTTGTCGAAGCACGTGTCCAGAACACGCCCTTCGACAAGCTCAGGGCGAACGGAGATTGCGGACGGCCGGACACGCTATCGTAGCGGATCGTCGCCTTTGCCGTAGCGGTTCTCGATGAAGCGGAGGTTGTCGGCGAAGCTGTCGAGATCTTCCTGAGCAAGCGAGCGGGACAGCGCCTCGAGACGGGCGATCATGCGTTCGAAGCCCTGATTGAGATTGTAGCTGGCCGAGCGGCCGGTCTGGCGGAAAATCTCGGCGCGGTGGCTCGCCGGGATCTCGGCATAGCTTTCGATCAGCCGGGGCAGATGATCGTCGCGCATCTGGCGGACTTCGGTCGCCGCCGAGATCATCAGCGTGTCGTCACGGGTGCGCGCGTCGATTTCGGCGATCAGCGCGAGCAAACGGGCGACGAGCGGACGCGAGGCTTCGGGCAGGCGCGGATCGTCGGCGGAGATCGCGGGTGCGCTCGGCGCGGCGGGGGTGCCCGCCGGCGCCGTCGGCAGCGGTTCGATCGGCCCGCTCAGCCACCCCGCCAGTCTGTCGAGAAATCCCGTCAACTCACCCTACTCACGCCTGCGCCGTCCCGCCACGGTAGAGCATCGACCCGATGCCGCGCTAGAGGGTGCCGCGCGATGCTTCGGCGGCGTCGATCGCGCGGCGGGCTTGCGCGATCGCGTCGTCGAGCGCGCGTTGCAGCGCGTTGCCGCTCGTGGGCGTGTCGCGGGCGGCATCGGCGGTGCGTTCCAGCGCCGCCGCCTGCCGGGTGAGGGCCTGACTGCCGGTGACGGCGCGGCGCGCGGCGAGCGCGGTGCGCAGCGCGGCGACGCTGGTCTCGCGCGCGCGGTCGAGCGCCTGCGCGAGCGCATCCTGGCTGTTCGCAACGAGATCGAGCGTGAGGATGCCCTGGTGCGTGACAGCGATCTGGGTGAGCATGTCCTGTTCGCGCGCCAGCAAGCGCTCGGTGGCGGCGCCGCGCAGGAATTGGGCGCGCTCCGGCCGCTCCCGGACGATTTCGCGTGCCGCCGATTCGACTGCCTGCGCGCAGGCGCGGATCAGGCCGAGCGCGTCATCGAGCGCGGTCGCCGCGGCGCGGAGCTTGGTGCGGTCGGTGTCGATCATGATCTGCGCGCGCGTGACCGAGTCGCGCTCGCGCGCCAGCGTATCGACCAGCGCCTCGATGCGGGCGGCGGGTGGCGGCTCGGGCGCGGCGCGGGTGGGGAACAGCGACCATGCGGGTTTCGGCGCTGGCTCCGCGAGGCTCAGCGCGAGTGTCTGCAAGGTCTGGAGGCCCTGTTCGGCCGAAGCGGTTGCCACCACGCCACGCTCAAGCCGTCCGCTTGCTTCGGCGGCGGCGCTGATCGCCTGCCGGCCGAGCGAATCGATCCCCGCCAGCACCGCATTGTCCTCCACGGCGAGCCATTGCCGCAGCACCAGCCGCGCCTCGGCGCGAACGTCGCGGTCTCGCTCGGGTGGGGCAGTGGGCAAAGGCCGATCCTTCAACAACCCGTCGGGCGATTGGCGCGCCCGGAGGGATTCGAACCCCCGACCGAGGAGGTAGAAGCTCCTTGCTCTATCCATCTGAGCTACGGGCGCGCGCTACGCCCCGGTTAGCGGGATTTGCGCGATCGTGAAACGACGATATTACGATTGGTGCGCGAAGGGGGCGCGATCATGCTCGACAAGGTGGTGGCATCCGATCTGCGGGGCAGGCAATTCCGCTACTATGATTTCGTGATGGTCGCCTTCGTGGTGATCCTGGTGCTGTCGAACGTCGTCGGTGCGGGCAAGCGCGCGGTGATCGACCTGCCGTGGATCGGGCTGTGGCCGTTCGGCGCGGGCATCCTGTTCTTTCCGATCTCCTACATCCTCGATGACGTGCTGACCGAGGTGTATGGCTATGCCCGCGCGCGGCGCGTGGTGTGGGCGGGGTTCGTCGCGCTCGCCTTTCTGGTGGCGATGGAATGGACGACGGTGGCGCTGCCGCCCGCCGCGGACTGGGGCGGGCAGGCGCATTATGAATATGTCTTCGGCGCGCCGCCGCATTTCGTTTCGGCGTTCCCCTATGTCGATGTCGGCATCGGCGGGCGGATCGCCTTCGCGTCGCTGTGCGCCTTCTGGGTGGGCGATCTGCTCAACTCCTATGTGCTCGCGCGCATGAAGATCCTGACCGAGGGCAAGTGGCTGTGGACGCGCACGATCGGCTCGACGATCGTCGGGGAGGGGGCGGACAGCCTCGTCTTCTATCCGCTGGCGTTCTACGGCCTGCCCGACTGGCCGGTGCAAGCGATGCTGATGGTGATGCTCAGCCAGTTCGTGCTCAAGGTCGGCTGGGAAGTGGTGCTGACCCCGGTCACCTATGCGGTGGTGGGTTTCCTCAAGCGCCGCGAGGGAATCGACGTGTATGATCGCGGGACGGACTTTTCGCCGTTTCATGCCGGGGTTTAGGGATTTTCGGAACGTCGTCGTCCCCGCACCGTTCAGCGCGGCACGACAGGGTGTTAGCGTTTGTTAAATCACGCTTCTTTAGATTCATCGCTGCTGTTTGACGGGCTTGCCCGTCCTGTACCCGGGGGAAGCCAGTAGCATGCGATTCTACGAAGCCACGCGGTTCCTCTTCCCGCGCAGTTTCCACCTGCGCCTGTTCACCTTGTGCTTCGGTGCCGTCCATCTGCCGCTGATCGCGTTCTGCATCACCGAAGCTGTCCTGCAGCAATGGGAATGGCGCGTGTTCGTGCCGCTGCTCGTTGCGACGCTGACCGGCACCGTGGCGGCGATCGGCGCGGTGTGGGCGCTGCTCGCGCCGGTGGCACACGCGACCGCGATGCTGCGGACGCTCCAGCGCGGCCAGCGAATCGCGGAGATTCCCGTGGGCGGCCCGGATCTGGTCGGCGAACTGCTGCGCGGTGTCGCGCGCGCGGCCGCCGAGACGAGCGCGCGGATCGAGCGGCTCACCAAGGCCGCCGAAAGGGATTTGCTGACGGGCCTGCGCAACCGGCGCGGCTTTCTCGATGCGGCGGCGCCGCTGCTCCACCGCGACCGGACCTCGGTGGTAGCGATGCTCGATCTCGACCATTTCAAGACGACCAACGATCGGTTCGGGCACGAGGTGGGCGACGCGGTGCTTCGCGAGTTCGCGCATCGACTGAACGGTGCGCTGCGTCCGTACGACCTGAGCGCGCGTTGGGGCGGCGAGGAGTTCGCCGTGTTATTGCCCGACACCGGGCTGGACGAAGCACGCGAGATCGTGGAGCGTCTGCGCACCGGGTTGTACGCCGATCCGATCACGGCGGGATCGGGCCATTCGCTCACGTTTTCGTGCGGGATGGCGGTAGCGCGCGATTATCCGACGCTGGTGACGGCGATGCGGGATGCCGACGAGGCGCTGTACGGCGCCAAGGACGCCGGCCGAAACCGGACGATGACCTGAGAAACGCTCAGGCGCCGACGGTTTCGAGCAGCCCTTCGAACAGCCGGCGGCCATCGTCACCGCCGTGCGCGGCCTCGATGCGGCGTTCGGGGTGCGGCATCATGCCGAGCACGTTGCCGCCGGCGTTGAGCACGCCGGCGATGCCGCGCGCCGAGCCGTTGACGGCGCCAGCGTACCGGAACGCGACGCGGCCTTCGGCTTCGAGTCGGTCGAGCGTTTCGGCGTCGGCGAAGTAGTTGCCGTCATGGTGCGCGACCGGAATGGTGATCGTCTCGCCCTGCGCGTAGCGGCTGGTGAAGGCGGTCTGCGCATTCTCGACGGTCAGCGCGACATCGCGGCAGACGAAGTTGAGGCCTTCGTTGCGCATCAGCGCGCCGGGCAGCAGCCCCGCTTCGGTCAACACCTGGAAGCCGTTGCAGATGCCGAGCACGGGCAGACCCTTGTCGGCCGCCTCAACCACCGCGCGCATGATCGGCGAGCGTGCGCCGATCGCGCCGGAGCGCAGGTAATCGCCGTAGGAAAAGCCGCCGGGCAGCGCGACGAGGCCGACGCCGTCGGGCAGCGCGCTGTCGCCGTGCCAGACCATCTCGGGCTTGCGGCCGGTCACCGATTCGAGCGCGACGGCGATGTCGCGGTCGCAGTTCGAGCCGGGAAAGACGATGACGGCGGTCTTCATGCGCGTTCCACCCGGTAGTTTTCGATCACGGTGTTGGCGAGCAGCTTGCGGCACATGTCGTCGATGCTGGCATCGTCGGTGGAGTCGGCGACGTCGAGTTCGATCAGCTTGCCCTGGCGGACATCGTTGACACCGGCGAAGCCGAGGCCATCGAGCGCCTTGTGGATCGCCTTGCCCTGCGGATCGAGCACGCCCGGCTTCAGCGTGACGAAGATGCGGAGCTTCATGAGCAATGTCCTGCTTGGAAAGGTTCCGCGCGCTATGGCGATGGCGGGCGCGCGCCGCAAGTCTTGTCGGAACAGCGCGACCGCTCAGTCGAGCGCCAGCGCCGCGGACGGCGTGGCGGTGACGAGGCGGCGAATCACGCCGCCCCGGTGCTTACTTGCCCCGGTTCAGCCGGTGCTGTTCGAGATCGAGCACCGCGTTCTCGGCGCCCTCCGGGAGCAGGCCGAGCCGGCGCGCGACCTCCTGATAGGCCTCGACCTCGCCGCCGAGATCGCGGCGGAAGCGATCCTTGTCGAGTTTCTCGTTGGTCGCGATGTCCCACAGCCGGCAGCCATCGGGGCTGATCTCGTCGGCGAGGATGATCCGGCCGAAATCATTGTCCCAGATCCGGCCGAATTCGAGCTTGAAGTCGACCAGACGGATGCCGATGCCGGCGAACAGCCCGCTCAGGAAATCGTTCACGCGGATCGCGAGGTCGGCGATGTCGTGCATCTCCTCCTGGCTTGCCCAGCCGAACGCCGAGATATGCTCGTCGGTGATCATCGGATCGCCGAGCGCATCGTCCTTGTAATAATATTCGATGATCGTGCGCGGGAGGGGCGTGCCCTCCTCGATGCCGAGCCGCTTCGCGAGCGACCCCGCCACGACGTTGCGCACCACGACTTCGATCGGCACGATCTCGACCTGGCGGATCAACTGCTCGCGCATGTTGAGCCGGCGGATGAAGTGGGTCGGCACGCCGATCTGGCCGAGCAGGGTGAAGATGTGCTCGGAAATTCGGTTGTTGAGCACGCCCTTGCCGTTGATCGTGCCCTTTTTCTGCGCGTTGAACGCAGTGGCGTCATCCTTGAAATATTGGATCAGCGTGCCCGGCTCCGGACCCTCATAGAGAATCTTGGCCTTGCCCTCGTAAATCTGGCGGCGGCGAGCCATGCGGCAATACCCCTGAAATGAGCGGCCCCGGCATCGCGGGACGCGCGGCCGGGGCGGGAAAGCCCGAGGCTATATCGAAAGCGTAGGAGGGGTGCAATCAATCGCTTGGGGCATCGGTGCGCGAGCGGGTGAGAGTGAGGCGTTTGCGCAACGGCGCCAGCGCGCGCCAGAGCAGCCACAGCAGGCCGAGCACCACCAGCGGCGGCACCAGCGTGGCGAGGACTTGCAGCACCACGATCAGCGTGGTCTGCGCGGACGCGGTAATGGTGGCGAGCGCATCGGCGAAGGGCGAGCGCGGATCGAAGCTGCGGATCACGCGGCCCGATTCGTAATCGAACACCATCGGCGTGGTGGCGAGGCTGTCGCGCAGGTCGGCGATCTGCGCGTTGGTCTGCGAAGGCGCCTGCGCGATCTCGGCGCGCTGCTGCTCCAGCGTGGCGCGGACATCCTTGTCGAGACCGGGGCGGGCGAGTTGCTGGTCGATCCGGGCGAGTTGCGCTTTCACGTCGCCGAGTTGCTGCTGCGCGCGGCCGATCGCGGCGCCGGCATCGGTGCCGGTGATCTCGGCGTTGACGAGCATGCCGTCGGCAGCGTCGATCGTGGCGATGCCCTGCTTGCCGAAGGCGCGGGCGATGGTGGGGTCGAGCTTGAACGCCAGCGACGCCGCGATCCGGTCGTCGCCGAGCAGGGTGTAGCGCATGCCGGTGATCCGGCAACGCAGGATGCCGAGCTTCTCGCAGGCCTGCGCATGTGCCTCCTGCGCGGCGGAAATACGCGCCGGCGGCAGGCGAAAGGCGTAATGGTAGTTGAACGCGACGCCCGGCGCTGCCGTGACGGCGACGCCGGGGCTGGAATCCGCCGCTTCGCTGGTCTGCGCTTCGTTCGACGCCTTGCTACACGCGGCAAGCGCCAGGATCGAAACCAACACCAGAGTTGTGCGCATCCACCATCTCCTAAACGGGATGGCACGATCATATCCGAGTAAGTTGATCGGTAAAGCGGTATTTTATCGCGACGAAGTGTTTAGGCCCTGCGCGATCATTTGCAGGGCTTCTTCACCTCGCGTCGCCACGGCGCATCAAACTGGTCTTCGTTCAGGCGCTGGAAGGCGGCCATCGCCGCCGTGAAAAGCTTATGGATCATGTCGCTGACTCGCTGATGGTGATCGGCCCATTCGGGTCCGTGAAAATCGTCGTGCATGGCAGTCCTCCTCGTTTCCGGTTCGGTGCGCGCACGTTGGATATGGCACCGGCCAGAAATCGCCGCCAACAAAGCGCTCGACATGATCGACAAGCGTGGCTTATCAATTTGCGATGCGCCGCATTCCGCCCCTAGCCGCCGTCCGGGTGTTCGAAGCGGCGGCGCGGCATGAGAATTTCACGGCAGCCGCCGCCGAGCTCGGCATGACGCAGGCGGCTGTCAGTTATCAGATCAAATTGATCGAGGAGCGGCTCGGCGTGCCGCTGTTCCGGCGCGAAAAGAAGCGCGTGCTGCTCACCGAAGCAGGACGGCGGCTCTCGCCGCAGGTGACGGGGGCGTTCGACACGCTCGACACCGCGTTTGCCGCCGTGCGGGCCGACGATGGCGCGCTGCTGACGATCTCTACCTCGAACACGTTCGCGAATGCGTGGCTGGCGTGGCGGCTTGGCAGCTTCCAGGTCAGCCATCCCGACACGGCGGTGCGCGTGCTGACCGGCGATGCGATGGCCGATTTCGTGACCGATGATGTCGATGTCGCGATCCGCGCCGGGCTGGGCGGCTGGCCCGAGCTTGCCGAGCACAAATTGATCGACGTGGATTTCACGCCGATGTGCAGCCCCGGATTCCTCAAACGTTATGGCCCGTTCACGCCGAAGGATCTGCTCAGGCTGCCGATCATCAGCCGGCATGATATCTGGTGGCCCTATTGGCTGCGCGAGGCCGGTGTGGACGTGCCCGAGGGCAAGCCGCCGCCGGGTGTGCGGCTCGATTCGCAGGCGCATGAGGGGCACGCCGCGATCGCCGGGCAAGGCATGGCGATGCTGACGCCGTTCTTCTGGCGCAACGATCTCGCCGACGGCAAGCTGGTGCGGCCGTTCGAACAGGTCTCGACCCGCGGCCATGCCTATTGGCTGGTGTATCCGGCGGCGCGGCGAAATGTGCCCAAGGTCAAGCGCTTCCGCGAGTGGCTGCTCGACGAACTGGCGCGCGGTGTGCCGCTTCCGGTGTGAGAGCTTCCCACGCGCGCTAAACCGGATTAACCGGAACATATGGCCACCACCGACCTGCCGCCCGACAACCCGCCCATCGGCATTCTCGACGCCCCGTTCGATAGCGCACTTTCGGATCGGTATCTGGTCTATGCGCTTTCGACGATCACCGCGCGCTCGCTGCCCGACGTTCGTGATGGGCTGAAACCCGTACATCGCCGGCTGCTGTGGGCGATGCGGCTGCTTCGGCTCGATCCCGCGCAGGGGTATAAGAAGAGTGCGCGCGTCGTCGGCGACGTGATCGGCAAATACCATCCGCACGGCGACCAGTCGGTCTATGACGCGATGGTGCGGCTCGCGCAGCCGTACATGATGCGCTATCCGCTCGTCGACGGGCAGGGCAATTTCGGCAATATCGATGGCGATAACGCCGCCGCCTATCGCTACACCGAAGCGCGGCTGACCCAGGTCGCGATCGACCTGATGGACGGGCTCGACGAGGATGCGGTCGATTACCGGCCGACCTACAACGGCGAGGATCACGAACCCGAGCTGTTCCCGGGCGCTTTCCCCAATCTGCTCGCCAACGGCGCCGCCGGCATCGCGGTCGGCATGGCGACGAGCATTCCGCCGCACAATGTCGCCGAACTGTACGAAGCGGCGATCCTGCTGGTCGATCAGCCCGAGGCCGACGATGCGGCGGTGGGGGCGCTGGTGCGCGGGCCGGACTTCCCGACCGGCGGCCTCGTCGTCGATTCCGCCGCCGCGATCGCCGAGACCTATCGCACCGGGCGCGGCGGCTTCCGCGTGCGGGCGCGCTGGCATGTCGAGGATCTCGGGCGCGGTACGTGGAACGCGATCGTCACCGAAATCCCGTATGGTGTGCAGAAGGGCAAGTTGATCGAGCAGATCGCGACGATCATCAACGACAAGAAACTGCCGATCCTCGCCGATATCCGCGATGAATCGGACAGCGAGATCCGTGTCGTGATCGAGCCGCGCAGCCGCAGCGTCGATCCGCAGTTGCTGATGGAGAGTCTGTTCCGCCTCTCCGACCTCGAATCGCGCTTCAGCCTCAACCTCAACGTGCTCGACAAGACTCGCACGCCGCGGGTGATGAGCCTGCGCGAGACGTTGCTGGCGTGGGTCGAGCATCAGTTCGTTATCCTGCGCCGTAAGAGCGAGCACCGGCTCGCCAAGATCGCCGACCGGCTCGAACTGCTCGACGGCTATCTGATCGCCTATCTCAACCTCGATCGCGTGATCGAGATCATCCGCACCGAGGATGAGCCGAAGCCGGTGATGATCGCCGAGTTCGGGCTGACCGACCGGCAGGCCGAGGCGATCCTCGACATGCGGCTGCGGCGGCTGCGCAAGCTCGAGGAGATGGAGATCCGCAAGGAGCGCGACGGTCTGGAGAGCGAACGCAACGGACTGGAGGCGCTGCTTGGCAGCGAGGCGCGGCAGCGCACGCGGTTGAAGCGCGACTTCGGCAAGCTGCGCGACCGCTATGGCCCCGAGGCCACGCTCGGCAAGCGCCGCACCTCGATCGAGGAAGCCGCGCCCGCGCGCGATATTCCGCTGGAAGCGATGATCGAGCGCGAGCCGGTTACCATCCTGCTGTCGCAGCGCGGCTGGATTCGCGCGATCAAGGGGCATCTTGATGCGGCCGGGATCGCCGCGGCGAAGTTCAAGGAGGGCGATGCCGCGCTGTTCAGCCTGACCGCGCAGACCACCGACAAGATCCTGCTCGCCGCCGACAATGGCCGCTTCTTCACGCTCGGCGCCGACAGATTGCCCGGCGGGCGCGGCTTCGGCGAGCCGGTGCGGCTGATGATCGACCTCGACGGCGCGGTCGAAATCGTCGGACTGTTCCGCGCGAGCATGGCGGAGAAACTGCTGGTCGCGGCGAGCGACGGGCGCGGCTTCATCGTGCCGGTTGCGGAGACGCTGGCCGAAACGCGCAAGGGCAAGACCGTGGTCACGCCGCGCGCGGGCGCGAAGCTGAAAGTGGTGCGTCCGGTCGACCCGACCGCCGACCAGGTCGCGGTGATCGGCGAGAACCGCCGTCTGCTCGTGTTCGCGCTGGCCGAGTTGCCCGAGATGGCGCGCGGGCAGGGGGTGCAGTTCCAGCGCTACAATGATGGCGGCCTTTCCGACGCGATCACCTTCGTGCTGGCGCAAGGGCTGAGCTGGACGATGGGTGGCGAGAGCGGGCGCACGCGCACCGAAGCGGACCTTACCTTCTGGAGATCGGCACGGGGTGCTGCCGGGCGGATGCCGCCGAATGGGTTTCCGCGCGATAATCGTTTCTAAAATAACGATTTTGCTGGCATTGTTTCGGCTGCGACGGGCTGAAACCTTCAGACCGTCTTAACCGAATTGCCGTAGCGCGGAGGGTAATGGGACTCGATACATCTCGCGCGTCGACCGCAATCTCGCCGCTCGGCTTTGTCGAGCGGGTGTTCAATGCCGTGCCCAGCATCAAAACGACCGGGCGGCTGATCGGCCTGTTGCCGATCCCGGCGATGGTGATCCGCGCCAAGGCGGGGCGAATCACGATCGACGCCACCAACGTGCCGTTCAAGCAGGCGGCCCTCGGGTGCCCGATCGACGGCGCGTCGCTGCTCGATCTGATCGGCGCGCGGATCGCCGCCTTTGTGGAAAGCGACCGGCTTGAAGAGAGTTTCCCGCTCCACTTCGGTGACCGGGTCGAGCGCCGCCACCTTCGGGTGACGGTGGCGCGCGTCGCGCGCAATGCGGAAAGTCGCTGCCTCGTCACCTTCGTCGATCAGACCGCCGAGCTTCGCACCGAGGACAATCTGCGCCGCGCGATGTTGACCGACAGCCTGACGGGGCTGCCCAACCGTGCCGGCTTCAGCGACCTGGTGGAGCATCTGCTCGAAGAAGCGCCGTCGGGATTTCGCTACGCGGTCATCATGCTCGATCTCGACCGGTTCAGCCGGGTGAACGCCTGCCTCGGCTCGATGTCTGGCGACGAACTGCTCATCACCGTGGCGCGGCGCCTGAAGGGCGTCCTGCGCGCGCATGACGTGCTGGCGCGCAGCGGCGGCGATGAGTTCGCGATCTTCCTGACCGTGGAAGATGGTAGCAAGGATGTCGCGCATGTCACCAAACGGGTCGCGAGCGCGCTGTCCACGCCGTTCCGCCTGTCGGGCTATGAGATCCGCGTGGCCTGCTCGGTCGGCGTCGCGTTCGGGGCGGCGCGGCTCGACGATCCCGAGGAACTGATCCGCCACGCGCAGTTCGCGATGAAGCGCTCCAAGGGCAGCGGCCATGCCGAAGCGTACCAGCCGCAGGCGTTCGACATCGCGCGCGAGCAGTTCGGGATGGAAACGGCGCTCCGCCGTGCGATCGATCGCGGCCAGTTGCGGCTCAACTACCAGCCGATCTACGATCTGTCCTCGGGGCGGCTGGTGTCGTTCGAGGCGCTCGCGCGCTGGCGGGACGAGGCGGGCATGGAGTACCTCCCGTCCGACTTCATCCCGGTCGCCGAGGAATCGGGGCTGATCGTGCCGCTCGGCCGCTGGGCAATCGAGGAGGCGGTGCGCAGGCTCGCGGAGTGGGACGCGCGGTTCGGCGGCGATTGCGGGGTTAAGATCGCGGTCAACCTGTCGGCGATCCAGCTCCAGCGCGACAGTATCACGCCGCTGCTGCAAAGCGCGCTCACCACGCATGGCCTGCCGGGATCGCGCTTCACGCTCGAACTTACCGAAAGCGCGCTCGTCACCGATCCCGACCGGATCGCCGGCATCATGCACGGGCTGAAAGGGCTGGGCACGACGATCGCGATGGACGATTTCGGCACCGGCTATTCGAACCTCGCCTATCTCCAGAAGCTGCCCATCGACATCCTCAAGATCGATCGCAGCTTCGTGACCGGCATGCTCGCCGATCGCGACAAGGTGGCGATCGTTCGCGCGATCCTCAGCCTGGCGCAAGCGCTTGGCATGCAGACCACCGCCGAAGGGGTCGAGACCAGCGATCTCGCGCAGACGCTCGCCGCGCTCGGCTGCACCTACGCGCAGGGCTTCGTCTATGCGCGACCGCTCGAAGCGGAAGACGCTTATGCGTTGCTGGAAACCCGCCGCCACTGATCGAGTGCCGCATCGACGATCGCGTCGAGCCGGGTCTGATCGGGAAAACCCTCGCGCACCCATTCCGCCTCGATCGTGCGGAGCAGTCTGGCGACCTCCGGACCCTTGCGGACGCCGCGTTCGACCAGCGCGCCGCCGCTGACCGGCAGGCGGGGCGGCTGCCAGCCAGCGATCGATTCGACATCGGCGGCCGGGCGATCCGACAGCAGCAGCCGGTCGGTCGCGAGATCGGGGCCGAGCGTGTAGGCGATCGCTTTTGCCGGTGCGTCCCCGGCGGGCTGGGTGGCGCTGACGAGGCGGCGGCGATCGAGGTTGGAAAGCTTCAGCCGCGCGCCGACATCCTCCGCGATCGTCGCATCGGCCGGCAACAGCGCGGCGAGGCGGCGGATCGGGTTGGGCGCGGTCCCGCTGTCCGCCTCGCGCGTCGCCAGCCGGGCAAGGCGGTCGGCTGCTACGATCTCGGGCAGAACGGGGCGGAAGATGCCCTTGTCGATCATCAGCGCGACCGTGGACACGGCATTGTCCGCGAGCAGCAGCTTGAGCAGTTCGGCCGCGATCCGCTCGCGCGACAGCGCCATCAGGTCATTGGCACGCGCCGCGCACGCCGCCAGTCCGTCCGCATCGACCGTCTCGCCGAAGCGCGCGTGGAAGCGGAAGAAGCGCAGGATGCGCAGATGATCCTCGGCGATGCGCTGGAGCGGATCACCGATGAAGCGGACGCGCCGCGCCGCGAGATCGTCGACCCCGCCGAAATAATCGAACACCTCGCCGGTGCGCGGATCGGCATAGAGCGCGTTGATCGTGAAGTCGCGGCGCGCGGCATCCTCTTCCCACGCCCGCGTGAAGGCGACGGTGGCGTGGCGGCCATCGGTTGCCACGTCGCGGCGCAGCGTCGTCACTTCGACCGGGCCTTCGGGCAAGACGGCGGTGATCGTGCCGTGGGCGAGGCCGGTCGGCACCGCCTTGATGCCGCTTGCGCGCAGAAGGTCGAGCACGTCCTCGGGCGGCAGCGCGGTGGCGAGGTCTATGTCGGCCACATCGATCCCGAGCAGCGTATCGCGCACCGCGCCCCCGACGAAGCGCGACGCGCCCGGACCCAGCACTTCGCACAATCGGTCGAGACCCGGCCGCGACCGCCATGCGGCGTGGGGCAGGATCAGCCCGCCCATCGCAACCGCCGCGAGAGGTTGACGATCATCGCCGCGGTCGCGCCCCAGATTCGCTGACCGCCCCACAGGATCTCGTAATAATGCCGGTTGCGGCCCTGCCATTCGACCGACACTTCGAGGTGATTGCCCGAATCGAGCAGGAAATCGAGCGGCACCTCGAACACTTCGGCGACTTCGGCGGCGCTCGGCACCAGCACGAGATCGGGCGGGACCACGGCCACCACCGGCGTCACGCTGAAGCCGGTGATGGTGCGATAGGGATCGCTTTCCCCGACGACGATCACCCGCTCGCGCGGCAAGGCGATCTCTTCCTCTGCCTCGCGTAACGCGGCGGCGACGGCATCGGCATCGTCGGGATCGATCCGGCCGCCGGGAAAGGCGACCTGTCCGGCGTGGCGCTTCATCGTATCGGTACGGCGTGTGAGGATGACGCCGGGTTGCGCGCGATCGGTGACGGGCACCAGCACCGCCGCGCGGACATCGGCTCCGGTAGGGAGCGGCGCGCCATCGACATGATCGCCGGTCAGCAGGATGGTATCCTCGGCATGGCCGGCGGCGAGTGCGTGGCGCAGCCGTTCGACCAGAATCATTCGGTCGGCTCCAGCGCGAAGAACGCGCCCTTGCTCCACAGGCCGGGCGGCTCGTCGCCGCTCGCGATCGCGAGAGCGGCGAGTTCGTAATAGACCGGACGCGCGACCAAAGCGTCCATCCCGCCGCGCACGGCGAGATAGGGGCGGGGGCCATCCTCGCCAGCGACGAATCGCAGCGGATGATCCGGACCGGCGGTGACGAGATCGCCGGTGTTGAGCCGGAAGACGAGCGACTGCGCCTGGCCCGACCCTTCCGCCTTCAGCTCGACCGCGACGAACGGCGCATCCTCGACCGCGATGTCGAGCTTCTCGACGGGGGTGACGAGCACGTAGCCGCCATCGGCCTCGCGCCGCAGGATCGTCGAAAACAGCCGCACCATCGCCTCGCGTCCGATCGGCGAGCCCTGATGATACCAGGTGCCATCGCGGGCGATTCGCATCTCGCTGTCGCCGCAGTGCGTGGGGTTCCACCGCTCGATCGGCGGGAGTTTCTGGTCTTCGGCAAGCCGCGCGATCTCGGCGAGCGAGAGCGCGGACAAATCGGGCATGGGGTCCATCGGCATGGTGCGGGCGGTAAGCCAGCCCGGCGGTCGCGTAAAGTCAGGTGCTGGATTCAGGCGAGCGCAGGTATGCGCGGAGCGAGCATTCCCGCAGCCTCGGGCGCGGCGCCGCGCGCGAGCAGGCGGCGCTGCTCGACCGGGCCGGGCGCGCGCCACAGCGCGGTCGCGCGCGCATCGAACCCGAAGAAGCGGCCATAATATTCGGGGTCGCCGATCAGCATCAGCGGGGGCGCGCCCGATGCCTCGGCGGCGCGGATCGCGTGATGGGTGAGCCGCTGGCCGACGCCTTCGCCCTGCCGCGCCGGCTCGACCGCGATCGGCCCGACCATCACCAGCGGATCGTTGCCGCCGCCGTCGCGCACCAGCCGCACCGGCCAGCATTGGATCGTGCCGACCAGCGCAGTGTCCGCGACCGCCGCGAAGCTGAGCGCGGGAATGGCGCTGGTGCCCTGGCGGATCAGATAGGCGGTGCGGCGGTGCCGGTCCGGCCCGAACGCACGATCGAGCAACTGCTCGGTCGCGGCGGTGTCGATCTCGGCAAGGGGCACAATCGCGATCACAGGCATCGTCCGCAACGTCCCGGCAGAAGGGCGACCGGGGCCGCGCGCTTTAGCGCCGCCGTGCGCCAACGCAAGCTGAATACGCGCGGCGGTTCCCACGGTCGCGGCATCTGCTATGGCGCGCGCATAGCACATCTTGAGGACGCGCGCATTGGACGACCGGCTTTGCCTTGAAGTACATGATCTCGAAGTACAGGTGCTGACCGGCATCTATTCGGAAGAAACCCACCTGCCGCAGCCGCTGCGCATCTCGCTGTCGGTCGATCTCGACTGCCCGGCGCATTTCGCACCCGACGATCCGCTCGGCATGTCCAAGAATTACCTCGATCTCAAGCGCGCCGCGACCACCGCGCTGCCCACCGGCGTTCACTTCACGCTGATCGAGGCGGTGGCGGATCATATCGCCGATACCCTGTTCCTGCAGGACGCACGGGTGCGGCGCGTTCAGGTCAAAATCGTCAAGCTCGCCATTGCCGAGGCCGGCGAATCGATCGGCATCACATTGGTTCGCCACCGCCGCTGAGCTGCTGCGAAACTGGCCTTACCGATCGCAGCTGCCGAGCGAGTCCAGCACGACCTTGTAATCCTCGCGCGCGATCGCCGCTTCGGACGGGTCGATCCCGGCGGTGCTGCTGTCGGGCAGCGCCGCCGGCAGGCCGCAGGCGAGGCGATACCAGAGCAAGGTATCATGCTGGGGCGCCGCCGCGTTGGGATCGGCGAGGTCGCCGAACGACGGCGACCAGCGTGGCGGTTCGCCCTGTTTGCGTGCGACGGTCAGCGAGACCGGGCTGCCATCGGCGGTGGTAAGGAAAATCTGCGTCTCGCCTTCGCCGGGAAGCGCGCCCGGCGTGTGGAAGGCATGGCCGACGCCGGTGATGGCGGGCGGCGCGCCCGTCGCGACCACTTCGGTGGCGATCTTGCGGGTGAGCGCGTCCGCCTCGGGCGACCAGGTGCGCTGCCCGTCGAGCGCGACGAGCTGAATCTGGCCGGGCTGGCGGGCAGGGCGGGCGAACAGCAGCACGCGGAGCTTGCGCAGCTTGGGCATCCGCCCACGCGCGTCCAGCGGGATATCGGCGACATAGCCGATCGTCGGCGGTAGCGCACCCGGCGCGCGGATCAACGCGGTGACATCCGCCTCTATATAGACTCGCGCGTAGCCCGGCTTAACGTCGGCCGCGGCAGGCCCCTTGATCGAAGCGACACTGTGGATCGTCGCATCGACGATCGTGGGAGCGTTAACAATCAGGTCCGCGAATCGGGTATAGGACAAAGTCGCCATCGGCGCCTGTTCGGACGGCGAAGCCAGCTGCTGGGCACCTGCGGGGGCGCAGGATAATGCTGCGAGCGCGCAAAAAAGTGCGATTTCGGGAATCTTGGCCATTGTCGCTGGTTAGCCGATCGTTTCGTCTGGATACAGAAATAATTCTGCCACGGAAGCTCGCTAGGGGCTTTCGAGGGGACAAAGCGTTTGCTTCGTGGTTTTCACCGCGATACAGGTTTGGCCTGTCCAGGATACACTAGCCCACGCAAGGGCAGTTACGAGCGGGCATTACGGCACGGTACAAAGCGCCGCCGTCGTATACAGAGGAGTTTCGTTACTGAATGGCTTACGCTGATCGAGATACAAGTGGCAGCCGTATTGTCTCGATCGTGATCGTTTCGATCGTGGTCGCTGCATTCGGGTGGGCATTCGTGAACGGGCTTGCCTTCAAATATATCAAGAAGGCGCAAGAAAAGCTTAATACGTTCGACGTGGCGCCACCGCCACCGCCGCCGCCGGATAAACCGCCACCCCCGCCACCGCCAGATCAGCCTCAGGTGCAGCCGCCTCCCGTGGTATCGCCGCCGCCGATCGTGCAGGTGCAATCCCCGCCGCCGGTGATCCAGACGGTGCAAACCCCGCCGCCGGCAATCCAGATCACCCCGAGGGCCGCTCCGCCGGCACCGCCAGCGCCGCCCGCGCCGCCGGTCGTGTCGAAGGCTGCTGGTCTGAAGGGTAACCCCGGCCAGTTCTTCGGCCCTGACGCCTATCCTGCTGCGGCGCTGCGCGCCGAAGCCCAGGGACGTGTCGTGGCCAGGCTGACCGTCGGCACTGACGGTCGTGTGACCGACTGCGTCGTGACGACATCGAGCGGAAACTCCGACCTCGATTCGACCACGTGCAGCATCGCCAAGCGTCGGGTGAAATATTCGCCCGCGATGGACGCTTCGGGCAGTCCGATCGTTTCGACGACGACCTTGCCGGTCAAATGGGTTTTGCCTGAATAATCATCTTCCCCGGCGCGCCTGAGATCGGGCGCCGGGGGTTTATCGAGAGGGAAGTTACCGCATGCTCACCACCATTCTCGCTGCCGGGGCGACGCCGCCCGAGAACAATTTCGGCCTGATGAACTCGCTGAACGAAGGCGGCCCGGTCACCTGGACCGTCGCAGTCATTCTGACGATCTTCCTCTTCTTCACGCTCTACATCCTGTTCACCAAGCTGTTCGAGCAGCAGAAGGTCATCAACCAGGGCAAGCGCGTCGGCACCCAGTTCTGGGCCGCCAACAGCCTGCGCGAAGGCGCTGCCAAGCTCGAGAAGAACTCGGCCTACCGCCAGATCGTCGACGACGGCCTGCTCGCTCAGGAACAGCATGGCCGCCTGACCGATCCGGTCGAAGCGCATGACTGGGTTCACGGTTCGCTCGCCCGCTCGGAAGCGGCGATCAACTCGCAGCTCGGTGGCGGTCTCGCCTTCCTCGCGACGGTCGGTTCGACCGCGCCGTTCATTGGTCTGTTCGGTACCGTGCTCGGTATTTACCGCGCGCTCATCAAGATCGGTCAGGCTGGCCAGGCATCGATCGACAAGGTCGCAGGTCCGGTCGGTGAGGCGCTCATCATGACCGCCTTCGGTCTGGTCGTCGCGGTTCCCGCGGTGCTCGCGTTCAACTACCTGCAGCGCCGCAACAAGGCGATCGCCGAGAACCTCAGCGCGTTCTCGAACGACGTGCTCGGCTACATCGCTTCGGACGGTGCCGTGAAGCCGACGATCGCAGCACGCAAGGCTCCGGTGGCTCCCGTCAAGCCCGCGACCACCGTTACCAAGTAAGCAGCATATGGGAGCCGTTCATGCGGCGGCTCCCACCCTCCGCTGCCGGAAGTTGTTCCGGCAGTACGACTGTTGAGAATAGGATAGCCGTCCATGGCGATGAGCACTGGCGCACCAACTGACAGCGATACGCCGATGTCGGACATCAACACGACGCCGCTCGTGGACGTCATGTTGGTGCTCCTCATCATCTTTCTGATCACCGTTCCGGTGGTGGTTCAGAACATCAAGCTGAAGTTGCCGGACGTGAAATACGATCCGACGACGACCAAGCCCGAGAACGTCAGCCTGTCCGTGGTTGAGGATACCAGCGGCAATTGCGCGGTCTACTGGAACCTCACGCGCGTGACGCACGAGGAACTGCTGAAGCGCGCGGTCGACAAGCTCGAATCCGAAGTGAAGCGGCTCGGCGGCGCTGCCAATCTTACCCCGGACGATCTGCCCGAGGCGCATATCCGTGGCGACGTGAACGTGCCCTACAAGTGCATCGGTGGCGCGATCTACACGATGCAGATGGCGGGCTTCGCAAAGGTCGGCTTCATTTCGCAGCCGCCGCCCAACGTCGTCCCCGGCGAATGATCATTCAGGCATTTTGGGGCCGCGGTTTTAGGGAAATTTCCATATGGCAATGAGTTCTGGTCGCGGTGAAGGCGAACCGATGATGGACATCAACACGACGCCGTTGATCGACGTCATGTTGGTTCTGCTCATCATGTTCATCATCACCATCCCGCCGCAGACGCACGCGGTGAAGGTCGATCTGCCGATCAACAGCAAGACCAACACACCAATCGTCGATTCCGTGAAGAACAAGGTGATCGTCGATGCGGCCGGCGTGGTGCAGTGGAACGGTAACCCGGTCGATCTCGTGACGCTCCAGCAGTATCTTGAGCAGACCAAGACGATCAACCCGGAGCCGGAACTGCACTTCCAGCCCAATCCGGATGCGAAGTACGAGAAGGTCGATACCGTCCTCGCCGTCATCAAGCGGTCTGGCATTTCGAAGCTCGGCTTCATCGGCAACGAGCAATATCGCAACGATTTCTGATCGTTACGAGGTAACTTCCAGGTTCCAAAGGCGGCTCTTCGGGGCCGCCTTTTTTGTGTCTGCTGTCCGTGGCGCGGAAATCTGCGAGTGAGGGTGCCTGACAACCTTTTGTGATCGTATCAATGCGTTCGTGCTGAGCCCTTCGGCTGGCTGGCAAGCCAGCGGCTCAGGCGGGCTTCGGCCTAACGAACCGCAGTCGGAGCACGTGCCGCAAACGCTGGCTCGCGTGACACGCCCTTCGACAAGCTCAGGACGAACGGTCTTTTGGAGGATCATTGCCGATCCCAAACCGTTTCAATGCTTACAGCCGGGGCAAGGTGACGCCGCGCTGACCCATATATTTGCCGGCGCGATCGGCGTAGCTCGTCTCGCACGGCTCGTTGCCGTGCAGGAACAGGAACTGGCACGCGCCCTCATTGGCGTAGATCTTGGCGGGCAGCGGCGTGGTGTTGGAGAATTCGAGCGTGACATGCCCCTCCCAGCCGGGTTCGAGCGGGGTCACGTTGACGATGATACCGCAGCGCGCATAGGTCGATTTGCCGAGGCAGATCACCAGCACATCGCGCGGCACCCGGAAATATTCCACCGTCCGCGCCAGCGCGAAGCTGTTGGGCGGGATCACGCAAACATCGGTCTTGCGATCGACGAAGCTGTTTGCCGCGAAGTCCTTGGGATCGACGATCACGCTGTCGATGTTGGTGAAGATCTTGAACTCGTCGGAGACGCGCGCGTCATAGCCGTAGGAGGACAGACCGTAAGAGATGCAGCCGTCGCGCTTCTGACCATCGACGAACGGTTCGATCATGCCGGTCGAAAGTGCCTGCTCGCGAATCCAGCGGTCTGACATGACGGACATTTGGCGCTCCTGTGTGGCCGGTCGCTTTCGCCGGAAAGGCAGGGCAGGGCAAGAGCCGTCCGCGCGCTACGCCAACCGGTCGAGCCACGCCTGCGCCTGCTTCGGCTCGCCCGGCGCCTGCGGCGATACCCGGCCCCGCGACGCGAGAAACTCCTGCTGGAGCGTGAACGGCGGCATTTCGAGTTGCGCGCGCGCCTTGTCGATGGCTTCGCCGATCTCAGCCAGTGCGTCGAGCACCGGAGCGGTTGCCGCGCGCGCCGCGCGATCGGCCGTGTGACCAAAGAGGCCCCATTTGCCCGCAGCCGTTAGGCGCAGCGCGGCGATCAGCGCCTCGCGATATTCGGCTTCGAGTTCGATGCGCCGGTCATCGAGGCGCGCGAGGCGATCGGCCTTGGCCATCAGACGCCGATGCCGAGATCGGCCGGACCGAAGGCATGGGGCAGCAGGTCCGCAACCGTGTAGCGTTCGACCTCATCACCTTCCGCCGCCGCGCACCAGATCGTCACGTCGCGGCCGCCCATCTGTGCGGCTTCGTTGATGACCTGCCGGCAGCGCCCGCATGGACCGACCACCGCGAGCCCGCGCGGTACGCCGCCCGAGTCCATCGCGCCGCCGATCACCGCGATCGCCGCCACGTCGCGCAGCCGCCCGGCGCTGCTCGCGGTCGCCAGCGCGACCGTCTCGGCGCAGAGCGACAGGCCGTAGCTGGCATTCTCGAAGTTCGCGCCCGTCACGACGCTGCCGTCGATCAGCAGCACAGCCGCGCCGACGCCGAAGCGCGAATACGGGGCGTGCGCGTTGAGCGCCGCCGTGCGTGCCGCGCCGACCAGCCGGTCGCGCATCACATCGTCGAGAACAGGGGCTTCATTCATGGTCGCACTACATCCCAATTGACCGGGCCTTCGATGCCATCGACCCGGCGCATGTCATTTGTTTGCCACATCCGCCAGGCGCGCGCGGCATATTCGGGCGCAAAGAAGTTGCCCGTCGCCCACACCGGGCGATCGAACGCGGCGGTCACGCGATAGGCCGAATCGAATGGCCGGCTGATCTTGAGCAGCACCGGCTTGCCGGTATACGCCTCGACCATTGTCAGGAAACGCCGCAGTTCGGCGATCACCGCAGGCGCATCGGGCCGGGCCGTGCAATCGTCGTTGAAATCGAGCTCGACTGCGGCGGGCAGGGCATCGGGCGTGCGGGGGACGGTGGTGTTGAAGTTGTTGGCCTGGTCCACCGCCAGATGGCACAGCGAATAGCGGTGCATCGCGCCACGCCGCATGCCGGTCTTGGGAACCGCCTCCCAATTGGCGGCGAACCGCATGTCGCGGCCGGCGGCACCGCTCGTGGCGCGGACATAGGCGAAGTCTGCACCGGCGGCGTGGACCGACCACCATTCGATCTCGCCCTGCACGTCGGACACATCGACGCCTTGGATTGGGTATTTTTCGGTCGGACGCCATTGCAGCGCGAGCGCCCACAGAGCGCAGGCGAGTACGGCCAACAGCATTGCCACCACGCCGGCCGCGCCGAGCCGCTTGCCCCAGGTGTTGAGTCGCATTGTCTTCAGTTCCGGATGTGGAGGACGCAGATCAGCGTGAACAGCCGCCGCGCGGTGGCGAAGTCGATCTCGATCTTGCCCGACAGCCGCTCCTTGAGCAGCCCGGCGGCCTCATCGTGAAGGCCGCGCCGCGCCATGTCGATCGTTTCGATCTGCTGCGGCGTGGCGTTGCGGATCGCCTGATAGTAGCTGTCGCAGATCGCGAAATAATCTTTGATCGGCCGCCGGAACCGACCCATCGCCAGCACATAGGTTTCGAGGTGGGATCCGTCCTCGCGGTGGATGGCGATGCCGAGGCGGCCTTCCTCGACCGCCAGTTCGATCCGGTACGGGCCGGCATAGCCGTCGGCATAGGCCCGCTGCGGCGCGAAATAATTCTCCTCGATCAGATCGAAGATCGCGATCCGCCGTTCCTGCTCGATATCAGCCGACCGCCACAGGATCGTGGCTTCGTCGAGCGAGACATGGATGATGCGCGGGTCCGCCATCCTCACGGCCCTATCGGGGAAGTCGCCGCCGGACAATCACCCGCTTATCCACACTTTGCACGTTCCAACCGGCGCAAGCGGGTTTGAGCGCGGCGTCGCGGGGGCTAGAGAGCGGCGATGGCAACCGCATTCGTAACCCCCGTACCGCCCGCCGCCGAGGCGCCCGCCCTTCCGCAGAACGTCGAGGCCGAGGCAGCGATGCTCGGCGCGATGATGATCGACAACCGGCTCGCCGACGATCTGATCGACAAGCTCGAACCCGAGCATTTCTTCGAGCCGCTCCACGGCCGCATCTTCGCGGCGATTCGCAAGCTGCGCGGCACCGACATGCTGGCGACGCCGGTGACGCTGCGGCCGCTGTTCGACGCCGATCCGGGGATGAAGGAACTCGGCGGCCCCGGTTATCTCGCGCAATTGACCGGCAGCGGCGCCGGGCTGATCGGCGCGCGCCAGTTCGCCACGCAGATCTACGATCTGGCGATGCTGCGCACCTTGGTGACGGTCGGGCGTAGTCTGGTCGAGCGCGCGCTCGACACCTCGGAGGAGGTCAATCCGCGCGCTCAGATCGAACTCGCCGAGGAGGAATTGTTCAAGGTCGCCGCCGACGGCGGCAGCGAGAGCGCGGTCAAGAGCTTCGCGCAGGCGACGACGCTGGCGGTGAAGATGGCGCAGCGCGCGCTCAATTCGGGTGGCAACCTTTCGGGCATCACCACCGGGTTCGATTCGATCAACGGCAAGATCGGCGGCCTTCACCATTCGGATTTGATGATCCTCGCGGGGCGTCCGGGCATGGGCAAGACCGCGCTCGCCACCAACATCGCGTTCAACGCCGCGCAACGCTACATGCGCGACCGTGCCGACGGGCTGCCGCACAGCGAATCGGTCGGCGCCAAGGTCGCGTTCTTCAGCCTTGAGATGTCGGCCGACCAGCTCGCCACGCGTATTCTTGCCGAGCAGGCGCGGATCAGCGGCGAGGCGCTGCGCATGGGCAAGATCAGCAAGACCGAGTTCAACCAGCTCGCCGCCGCCGCCGCCGAGTTGGAGAACCTCCCGCTGTTCATCGACGATACCGCCGGCCTGTCGATCGCGGCGCTGCATACGCGGATGCGGCGTCTCCAGCGCCGCCACAACAACGAGATCGGGCTGGTGGTGGTCGATTACCTCCAGCTCCTGACGGGCTCGGCCAAGGCCTCGGGCGACGGGCGCGTGCAGGAAATCTCGGAGATCTCGCGCGGGCTGAAGACGCTCGCCAAGGACATGAACGTGCCGGTGATCGCGCTGTCGCAGCTCAGCCGTCAGGTCGAGCAGCGCGAGGACAAGCGCCCGCAGCTCTCGGATCTGCGCGAATCGGGATCGATCGAGCAGGACGCCGATATGGTGATGTTTGTGTTCCGCGAGGATTATTACGTCGCCGCCAAGGAACCGAAGCGTCCGGTCGAGGGGGATGGCGCCAAGATCTTCGAGGATCATGCGCAATGGGCGAGCGAGATGGAACGCGTGTTCGGTCTCGCCGAGTTCATCGTCGCCAAGCAGCGCCACGGCGCGACCGGCAAGGTGATCCTCAAGTTCGAGCCGATGTTCACGCGCTTCAGCGACTATGTCGGGTATTGAGTAACGTTCGTCATCCCAGCGTAAGCTGGGATCTCGTGGTGATGGCGGGTGCCCTTGCCGCGAGAGACCCCAGCTTGCGCTGGGGTGACGTGCGGGGCTGTTTGCTGACGCGCGGTCAGAAGACCGGTTCTTCGCCGGGCTTTTCGGCGACGTGGATGCCGCATTCGACCTTCTCCCAGCCGCGCCAGCGGCCGGCGCGGGGGTCTTCGCCCGGCATCACCTTGCTGGTGCAGGGCTGGCAGCCGACCGAAAGATAGCCATCGGCTTCGAGCGGATGGCGGGGCAGATCATGCGCGGCGAAATAGGCTTCGAGATCGGCCTTCACCCAGTCGCCGAGCGGGTTGATCTTGAGGCGGCCGTCCTCGATTTCGAAGCGGGCGATGTTCTGACGGGTGCTCGACTGGAACGCCTTGCGCCCGGAGATCCAGCTATCGAGACCCTGCTTGGCGCGCTTGAGCGGCTCGACCTTGCGGATTTCGCAGCAGCCATCGGGATCGTAGGACCAGCGCAGGCCCTTCTCGTCCTTCGCGGCGATCACGGTGGGTTCGGGTTCGACCGACCATGAGCTTCGCAGGCCGAGTTGTTGGACCAACGTGTCGCGATAGGCGAGCGTTTCCGGGAACATCTTGAGCGTATCGACGAAGATCACCGGCACGGTCGGATCGGCCTTGGCGACGAGATCGAGCAGCACCGCGCTTTCGGTGCCGAACGACGACACCACCGCGACGCGCCCCAACAGCCCTTCCGCGAACAAGGTCGACAGCATCGTCTGCGCGTCGACGCCAGCGAAGCGCGCATTGAGCGCGTCGGCATCGGCCTGGGTGAAGGCGGGGCGTGTGTCGATGATATCGAGCTTACGGGCGAGACTGGCCATGACGAAGTTTCCAAACAGGCACGGCACCGTCCGCCGCCCCCTGATATACGTGCTCGTAGCGCGACAACGAGGCTTTCAGCGTGGCAGAATCGATTTCAGTGCGGGGAGCAAAACTATCGAAGCCGCAGCGGCGCATCGGCAGGATCTGATCAACCAGCACGTCGCCCTCGGCGCGCAGCTCCCCGGTGTAACCCGCTTCGCGCAGGATTCGCGCCGCCGAATAGCCGCGCCCGTCGCGAAAGGCGGGAAATGCCACTTCGATCAGCGCGAGCTGGCCGAGATGCGGCAGCAGCGCGCGGACATCGTCACCCGGCTCGATGCGGACCGCGGTGGCGTTGGTCTGGCCCAGGAAGGCGTCGAGCGTGACGGCGGGTTCCTCATGCGGGGCGTCGTCGCGGAAGCGTAGGGGGGAGTCGGTCATTGGCAACCATCCGTCACCCCAGCGAAAGCTGGGGTCTTTTTGGGGAGGGCACGGCAGGCGCCGCGGGAGACCCCAGCTTGCGCTGGGGTGACGGTAAGATCACCCATACAGCGCCACCTTGAACGGCTCCATGCCGACGCGGCGATACGTATCGAGGAACCGCTCGCCGGCCTCGCGCCGCTCCAGATACACGTTGGTCACGGTCTCGACCGCATCGACGATACCGTCCTCGTCGAAGCCGGGGCCGGTGATCTTGGCGATGCTGGCATCCTCCGCGCCCGATCCGCCGAGCGAAAGTTGATAATTCTCGATGCCCTTCTTGTCGACGCCGAGGATGCCGATGTGCCCGGCGTGGTGATGGCCGCAGGCGTTGATGCAGCCGCTGATCTTGAGCTTCAATTCCCCGAGGTCGCGCTGGCGTTGGAGATCGGCGAAACGGTTGGCGATCTTCTGCGCGACCGGGATCGAGCGCGCATTGGCGAGCGCGCAATAATCGAGGCCTGGGCAGGCGATGATGTCGCCGATCAGATCGAGGTTGGCGGTGGCGAGGCCAGCCGCGTCGAGCGCCTGCCAGACCGCGTACAGATCGGCCTTGCGGACGTGCGGCAGGACGATGTTCTGCGCATGGGTGACGCGCAGTTCGTCGAACGAATAGCGGGCGCCGAGATCGGCCATCACGTCGATCTGGTCGGCGGAGGCGTCGCCGGGGATGCCCTCGGTCGGCTTGAGGCTGATCGTGACGATCGCATAGCCGGGCTGCTTGTGCGGGCGCACGTTCTGATCGACCCACACCGCGAAATCGGGGTCGCTGCGGTCGAGCGTGTCGGGTGCGTCGGCATCGAACGCGGGCGGTGCGAAGAAGGCGCTGATCCGCTCCAGCTCGGCGAGTGGCGGGTCGATGCCGAGCGTCTTCACATGCGTGAACTCTTCCTCGACCTGGCGGGCGTATTCGGTCGCGCCGATCTCGTGGATCAGGATCTTGATCCGCGCCTTGTAGATGTTGTCGCGCCGCCCGTAGCGATTGTAGACGCGCAGGCACGCCTCCAGATAGCTCATCAGGTCGTCGGCGGTGACGAAATCCTTGATCTCGGGGCCGATCATCGGCGTGCGGCCCATGCCGCCGCCGACGAAGATCTTGGCGCCGAGTTGGCCATCGCGCCTGAGCAACTGGATGCCGATATCGTGCAGCCGCATCGCGGCGCGATCCTCGTCGGCGGCGATCACCGCGATCTTGAACTTGCGCGGCAGGTAGGTGAATTCGGGGTGGAAGGTGCTCCACTGGCGCAGCAGTTCGGCCCACGGGCGCGGATCGGCGACTTCGTCGGCGGCGGCGCCAGCGAACTGGTCCGACGAGATGTTGCGGATGCAATTGCCCGACGTCTGGATGGCGTGCATCTCGACCTTGGCGAGTTCTGCAAGGATATCAGGGGCTTCGTCGAGCTTTATCCAATTGTACTGGATGTTCTGCCGCGTGGTGAAATGGCCGTAGCCGCGATCATATTTGCGCGCGACATGCGCGAGCATGTGCATCTGCGTGCCCGACAGTGTGCCGTAGGGCACCGCGACCCGCAGCATATAGGCGTGGAGCTGGAGATAGAGGCCGTTCATCAGCCGGAGCGGCTTGAACTGGTCCTCGGTGATCTCACCCGAGAGGCGGCGCTGGACCTGATCGCGGAATTCCTCGACTCGGGAATCGACGATCGACTGGTCGTAGGTGTCGTACTGGTACATCAGAAAGCCCTGATTTTTTGCACGCGGAGGCGCGGAGGCGCTGAGACGAAGAAAGAGAGTGGGTTCGCGCAGAGGCGCAGAGGACGCAGAGAGAGAATCGCGCGCGGCAGCGCGCGTGTTATTGCCTCAGCCGTTGCAAGGTCTCCCGGTCGCACGGTCGCGCGAACGCCTCTGCGTCCTCTGCACCTCTGCGCGAACAAACCTCTTTCTCCGCGCCGCCGCGCCTCCGCGTGAACCATCACAGCACCACCTGCGGCGACGATTCGGGGGCGAGAGTCAGGTCCATCCGCACGGTCGGGCCGAGTGCGCGGACGCGGTCCTTGATGTGGGCGGGGCGGGGGCCTTGCGGCGTGGCGGTCGCCTCGATCACATAGGGGCCGTTGACGCGGCGGGCCGCCTCTTCGAGCTTGCCCAGCGCTTCGCCTTCGCTGCCGACATCGGCGGCTTCGGCGATATGACGCGACCAGCCCGAGCCGGTCCACCAGATCACGTCGCCGGTCGGCAAGTCATTTCCCGTAAGCAGCTTCACGCGAACGTCCCTTCAGCAACCGCAGCCCAGCGCCCGAGTCTGTCTTGAGCATCGGACAGATCGACGACTTCGCCTACAACGATGATAGCCGGGCTCGCCACCTTTTCGCGCGCCATCATCGCGCCGAGATCGGCGAGCAAGGTGCGCAAGGCGCGCGCGCCGGCGAGCGTGCCGCGTTCGAGCGTGGCGACCGGCATGTCGGGGGCGACGCCGTCGCGCATCAATTTGTCGGCGATGTCGTTGGCGGTCGCGACGCCCATGTAGATGACCAGCGTGCGGCCCTTGCCGGCGAGGCCGGACCAGTCCTGATCGGCGAGGCCCTTGCACTGGCCCGCGACGAAGCTGACAGCGCTCGAATAGTCGCGGTGCGTGAGCGGCAGCATCGCCTCCGCCGCGCAACCGAGCGCGGCCGACACGCCGGGGATCACCTCGACCGGCAGGCCAGCGGCGCGCACCGCCTCGACCTCTTCGCCGCCACGCCCGAAGATGAACGGATCGCCGCCCTTCAGGCGCACCACGATTGCGCCGGTCCTCACATGCGCGATGATCAGCGCGTTGATCGACTCTTGCGGCAGCGTATGGCGCGCGCGGCGTTTGGCGACCGAGATGCGCTGTGCCGAGGCGGGGGCGAGATCGAGTACGCGTGGGTCGATCAGGCCATCATGGACGACGATGTCGGCGGATTTGAGCGCCTCGACCGCGCGAACGGTGAGCAGGCCGGGGTCGCCGGGGCCGGCTCCGACGAGGATGACGCGTCCGCGCGCGGTGGGATCTAACAGCGTAGCCATATGCGCCCGATGCAAGAATTGGCGGGGCGGTACAACCGAAGCCTGCTTTTGCGGCGGGTAGGGAAACTTGCTTCGGCTTGGTTCGTGCGACACCTGGAGCGTGGCACCGTTTGGCTCTGGACCCCCGCCTTCGCGGGGGAACGGTCCGGCGTTTCGCTCAGCGCTTGAGCGTATCCAGTTCCCGGGCGCGCTGCGCCAGACGGATCGCTTCGTCGATCAGTTCGGCGGCGAAATCGGGAGTCTTTTCGCGGACGGCGATCGACAGGCAGTTACTGGCCTGCTGGCGGAGCTTGTTGGAACGCGGTGAGCGAGTCGGGTCGGTGGTTTCGGTGTTCACGGTCGCTCAATCGCTCATCCGACTTGGAGGTTCCGCCGCTCGTCGCATGCCGCCGACGCGATGCGACGAGCCGTGCTCAGGCGTCGCGCAGGCCGACGCCGATGCTCGCGCGGGCCTGCTCGGCTTCGCTGGAAACCACCGGATAGGCGCAGTAATCCGCCGCATAATAAGCGCTTGGGCGGTGGTTGCCCGACCAGCCGATGCCGCCGAAGGGCGCGCCGGACGAGGCGCCGTTGGTCGGCTTGTTCCAGTTGACGATGCCGGCGCGCGCATTCGCCCAGAACTGGTCGTAGAGCGCCGGGTTCTGGCTGAGCAATGTCGCCGACAGGCCGTAGCGGGTGTTGTTCGCCTCGGCGATCGCGTCTTCGAACGTCTTGGCGCGGATCACCTGAAGGATCGGACCGAACAGCTCGATGTCGGGGCGCTCGGCCATGTCGGTGGTGTCGATCATCGCCGGAAGCAGGAAGGGCAAGCCGGCCTTCGGGCGTTCGAGATGGCGGATGGGGCGGCCGCCACGGATCATCAGTTCGAGGAAGCTCTCGCTCAGCATATCCGCCGAATCGTTGTCGATCACCGGCCCCATGAATGGCGCGGGCGCGGCGTGCGGTTCATCGACGATCATGCGGCCGACCAACGTATTGAGCGTATCGATCAGTTGATCGTGGACTCCCTCGTCGACGATCAGCCGGCGCGCGGCGGTGCAGCGCTGGCCCGCGCTCATGAACGCGGATTGCGCGATTATGACCGCCGCGGCGTGGACATCGGGCGATTCCCACACGACGATCGGGTTGTTGCCGCCCATTTCGAGCGCGAGGATCTTCTCCGGCCGGCTGGCGAACGCGCGGTTGAGCGCGATGCCGGTGCGGGCCGAGCCGGTGAACAGCAGCCCGTCGATCCCGTCATGCGCGGCAAGCGCCTTGCCCTCGTCCGGGCCGCCCAGCAGCAGCCGCACGCAGCCTTCGGGCACGCCGCTTTCGTGGAAGCACGAGACGAGGAACTGGCCGACCGCCGGTGTCTTCTCAGACGGCTTGAACACCACCGCGTTGCCGGCGAGCAGCGCGGGCACGATATGGCCGTTGGGCAGGTGCGCGGGGAAATTGTACGGCCCCAGCACGGCGAGCACGCCATGCGGCTTGTGGCGCAGCGCGATTCGGCTGCCCATCGGCGCGTCGAGCCGGCGCTGGGCGGTGCGCTCGGCATAGGCTTTGACCGAGATATCGACCTTGGCGATGACCGTTTCGACTTCGGTATGCGCCTCCCACAGCGGCTTGCCGGTTTCGCGCGCGATCAGATCAGCGAAAGCGTCGGCGCGTCGGCGCACGACGTTGGCGAAGCGGCGCAACGCCTCGGTGCGATAGGCGAGCGGGCGTGAGGCCCAGTTCGCCCAGCTTTGGCGTGCGATGGCGACTTCGGCATCGACATCGCCAGACTGGCCGCGCCAGAGTTCAGCATTCGTTGCCGGTTCGAAGGAGAGGAGTTCAGACGCGGACATAGCGCGTGCTCTTGCCCGAGTTCGGCGCCGGAATCCACCGCCTCCGCATCATGCGAGCGCCGCGCCCATGTCGCGGATCGCGGCGATCTTGGTGTTGAACAGCGACCAGTCATTGCGATCGGCGATTGCCGACCAGATCGCCTCGACCTCGCCGATCACCATCGCGCACGGGCTGTCGTCGCGCCAATAGAGATGGTCGCGCGCCTTGCGCGCGGCATAGGGCGCGGCGAGCGCGCGCGCCTCGGCGAAGGCGTCGCTGTCGGGGAAATGGCCGCCGAAAGCGTCGAAAAAGAAGCGATCGACCGGCAGCATCTCGGTTCGCAAGCCGCGTTCGACCGCGCCTATCAATGCGGAATCCTCCTCCGGCCCGCGCGGGACGAGGCCGAGCCGCCACAGGATCGCCTCGCTCACCGCCATTTGGTAGCGATCGCCGAAGGTTTCGAGCACCGCGATCAGCGGCGCCGACTCGCTGACCGCGCGCAGCGCCACGGCGAGTTGCATCGCGTCCCAATGGATCGCCTCGGGTTGGCGGCCGAAGGCGTAGAGGCCGGCGTGGTCGAAATAGGCGGCGGTGAAGGCTGCGTCCCAGGTCGGCAGGAACCGCCAGGGGCCGTAATCGAAGCTCTCGCCGGTGACGTTGATGTTGTCGGTGTTGAGTACGCCGTGGACGAACCCCGCCGCCATGTAGCTGGCGGCGAGCTTCGCGGTACGCTGCACCACCAGATCGAGCAGCCGGGCCGCCGGTTCTTGGCCGGGTTCTTCGCCATAGAGGTTGCGCAGGACGTAGCCGATCAGCCGCTCCATATTCTCGGCGTCGCGCAGATAGGCGAGCCGCTGGAAGGTGCCGATGCGGATATGGCCGTGGCTGAGCCGGACCAGCACCGCCGAGCGAGTCGGCGAGGGTTCGTCGTTGCGCTCCAGCGCCTCGCCGGTTTCGATCAGCGAGAAGCTGCGCGAGGTCTCGACGCCCAGCGCTTCGAGCATTTCGGTCGCAAGCACTTCGCGCACGCCGCCCTTGAGCGTGAGGCGGCCGTCGCCGAAACGGCTCCACGGCGTCTGGCCGCTGCCCTTGGTGCCGAGATCCATCAACCGGTCGTCGTGGTCGCGCATCTGCGCGAACAGGAAGCCGCGCCCATCGCCGATATCCGGGTTATACGAGCGGAATTGGTGGCCGTGGTAGCGCAAGGCGAGCGGTTGCGACAGGTTGCCCGGCAGCGGCGCGAAACGGCCGAAATGCTGGTTCCACTCGGCATCGCTCAGCGCGTCCAGCCCGATCTCGGCGGCGGCGCGATCGTTGCGGAAGCGCAGTCGCGTTTCGGGAAAGTTCGCCGCCGCGACGGGATCGTAGAAGGCGTCGCCCAAATCCAGAATGCGCGGATCGGGGCGATAGGCTTGTAGCGTTTCGTTCATACCGCGATATGGGTGCGCCGCAGCCGAGGACGCAACCATGCCCGCCTATGAAAACCGATATTGGTGGTCGAACGACGGGCTGCGACTGCATTACCGCGACTATCCCGGCCGCGAAGATCGCCCGCCGATCGTGTGCATTCCCGGTCTGACCCGCAACGCGCGCGATTTCGAGGATGTCGCCGCCCGCCTCGCCGGCGAATGGCGGGTGATCGCGATCGATCTGCGCGGGCGCGGCGAAAGCGCTTATGCCAAAGACCCGATGAGCTATGTGCCGATGACCTATATTCAGGACATCGAGGCGCTGCTCGCCGAACTCGGCGTGGCGAGCTTCGTCGCGTTCGGCACGTCGCTGGGCGGTATCCTGACGATGCTGCTGGCCGGTGCCGCCCGCGAGCGGCTGGCGGGGGCGCTCATCAACGACGTGGGGCCGGAGATCGAGCCGGCGGGGCTGCTGCGGATTCGCGGCTACGTCGGCAAATCGAACACCTGGCCGACATGGATGCACGCCGCGCGTGCGGTGGCGGAAGCCAATGCCGATGCCTTTCCCGGCTATACGATCGAGGATTGGCTGGTGATGGCGAAGCGGCTGTACCGGGTGAACAGCGCGGGCCGGATCGTGCTCGATTACGACATGAAGATCGCCGAGCCGTTTCGCGTGCCGGGCAATGAGGCCGGGCCGGACATGTGGCGCGCGCTGGCGCGGCTGGAAGACGTGCCGACGCTGATCGTTCACGGCGCGCTCTCCGATCTGCTGTCGAGCGCCACCGCGCTGCGGATGGCCGAGATGCTCGATCAGGCGGAACTCGTGACCGTGCCCGACGTCGGCCACGCGCCGACCTTGTCCGAGCCGGTCGCGGTCGCCCCGATCGAGCGATTGCTGGCGCGAATCGGGGAACCGGTCGCGGCCTGAACCGTCTTTCCCGTATCTCGAACGGGAGTTTCGCATGCTCAACCTTGCTGACGCGCATACCGCCGTTTCCAGCCTTTCCGGCAAACGCATCCTCGTCACCGGCGGCACCACCGGGATCGGTCGCGCCATCGCGGTGCTGCTGGCGAGCGAAGGCGCGCGCCTGCATGTGTGCGGTCGCACGCCCGAGCATCTCGCCGACTCGGTCGGGCGGATCAGCGAGGTCGGGACGGGGGCCGGCACCACCGTCGATCTCGGCGAGCCGGGCGCGGCCCAGCGCTACGTCGACGCGGCGAGCGAATGGCTCGGCGGACTCGATGTCGCGGTAATCAACGCCGCGATTCCCGCCGAGGGGCTGAGCGACATGAGCGACAGCGAACTGCGTTATGCGATCGCGGTCGATTTCACCGCCTATCTCACCAGCGCGCACGCGGCGGTCGAGGCGATGGGCGGCGCGGGCGGCGACATCGTGCTGATCGGCTCGATGTCCGCGCATGTGCTCGGGCCGGGATCGACCGTCTATGCCGGCATCAAGGCGGGCATCGCCGGCTTCGCCGAGGCGCTGCGCAAGGAACTCGGGCCGAAGAATATCCGCGTGACGTTGATCGAACCGGCGCTCACCCAGGCCGACATGCATTATCCCGACATGGATGCGGAGAAGCAGAAACAGATGGTGCGCGAGGAGAAGATGCTTCGATCGGAGGATATCGCGGTCGCGGTCCATTACGCGCTGACCCAGCCACGCCGCGCGGTGGTGCAGAAAATCGTCGTCGCGCCGCGCATGAGCGAAGGCGAGTGAGCATGGCGTTCGACCAGATCGTGTTCGATCCGCGCGACGTCGATCTTGCGCGTTCGCCGCTCGCGGGCAAGATCGATGCCGAGACCTATGTGCTGGGCGCGTTCAACCCCGGCATGACCCGGCTGCCCAATGGCAATCTGCTGCTGATGGTGCGCGTCGCGGAGGCGCTCAGGCAGCCGATCGTCGATCAGCACATCCACGCGATCCGCTGGTACGACGGCGGCTACACGCTCGATCCGTGGCCGCTCGAACATGTCGATACCGCCGACCCGCGCAAATTCCTGATGCGCGGCGGCGGCTGGAAGGTGATGGCGCTGACCTCGTTGTCGTGGTTGCTGCCGGTCGAGCTGTCGGCGGACGGCACCAAGGTCGTCGCGGTGCATTACGACCGCGCCGTCGCGCCGCGCGCGCCCTACCAATGCTACGGCGTCGAGGATGCGCGGATCACGAAGGTCGGCGAGCGCTATCTGATGACGACCTGTTCGGTCAGCCCGGAACGGCACGCGACGACGCTGTACACCTCGGCCGATGCGCTCGACTGGCAGCTCGAAGGCATCGTGCTCGATCATCAGAACAAGGACATGCTGATCTTCGAAGGGCAGATCGGCGGCAAATATTTCGCGCAGACACGGCCGCTTGGCGATCTCTATTTCGCCTATCCGCCGGGCAGCGAATGGCGTGCGGGGCCGTCGATCAATCTGGCATCGTCGCCCGACGCGCTTCACTGGAAGCCCTACGACAAGCCCGGTATCCGCCCGCATGCAGCGACGCTCGCCACCGCGCGGATGGGCGGCGGCGCGCCGCCGGTGCTGACCGAGCGCGGTTGGCTGTCGCTATGGCACGGTGTCGAGCCGTCGGGGGTGGTCGGCATCTATCGCACCTATTGGTCGATCCTCGACCGCGATGACCCGTCGCTGGTGGTGGCGACCAGTGACACGCCGGTGCTGGAGGCGGCGCCCGCGCTGACCGAACCGATGAAAGAGCTGATGTACATCGACAATGTGGTGTTCACCACCGGCATCGCCGATGCCGGCGATCACTATGTCGTGGCGAGCGGCGAGGCCGATCTCGCCTGCCGGATTACGTATGTCGACAAGGCGGTATTCTCCTGACGCACTCCGTTCGTGCTGAGCAACTGTGTTCATGCAGGCCGGTATGTTTGCTGTGATTTGAGCATGGCATTGAGGGTGATGATGAGTTTTCGCATGGTTGCGACGAGGGCGACCTTGGCGGGTTTGCCGGTGTCGCGGAGGCGCTGGCAGGTTTGTGCGAGGGGGCCTTTTTTGGAGCGTGCGATAGCGAGAGCGGCGAGGTAGAGGCACCTGCGTACGGCGGGTCTTCCGCCGGCGCACCGTCCGGGTTTTCGGGTGGTGCCGCTTTGCCGGTCGAAGGGGGCGACGCCGACAAGGGCTGCGGCTTGTCGGCTGGAGAGCGCGCCGAGCTCTGGCATGTGCGCGAGCAGGCATGCCGCCACGATCGGGCCGATACCGGGTGCGGAGCGCATCAGGCGTTCGCGTGTCGTCAGATCGGGGCTTGCGGCGATGAGGGCGGCGATGGCCTTTTCGATCCGCAGGGCGAGCGCTTTGAGTTTGCCGACCTGGGCTTTGACGAGGCGGCGCATGGCAGGATCGTCGAGGGTCTCGAGTTGATTGCCGAGTTGGATGCGCTGAGCGACGGCGAGATCGCGCATGCGGACATGCTCGGCAAGGCGTGCTGCCTGAGGATCGTGCCGATATGGGGTGAGTTCGGGATGGAGCGCGGCGAGGCAGCGCGCGATCACGGCGGCATCCAGCGGGTCGGTTTTCGCTAACTGTCGCTCGGCGCGGGCGAAGTTGCGCACCCGGGCGGGATCGAGCAGATACGCGGTCAGCCCGAGGCGGTCGAGCAGCGCGGCAAGCTTGCGCTCGTACCCACCCGTCGCCTCGAAGCCGATGAGGAGATGATATCGGGCGGCAAGCGCCTTGAGGCGGCGTTCGAGCGCCTTCAACCCCGCCTTGTCGTTCGGAAAACGCCGTTCCTCACCGAGGGGATGAAGACGGACAACCAATTCGTTTTTGGCAACATCGATGCCGACAAACAGGTCGGGCTGTGGCATGATCCGGTCTCCCAAGCTTGTGATGCGGGGTCCGTAATGGCCCCAAGCAACTGTTCGGGGTTTGGGAAGACGGATGCGGCCCTGCTCAGCAACGATCTTGCAAGATCGCCAAGTCGAACGGCCTCACATCCGCCGCCGGGACGGGGTGGCCACCCCGTCCCGGCAATCGCCATTATGCACATTTCCAACACACAAGCTTGTCGAAGCACGTATCCCACGCGAGCGAGTCGCCCGGGGCACGCCCTTCGACGGGCTCAGGGCGAACGGGGGCAGGCGCGATCCCTTCTGCATGCATATTCGCACGTAATTCCGACGATCGCGCCTTGAAAGCCGCGTCGGAATGCGGGCAGGGAACGTGCGATGCCTCCGATCCACATCCTCCACCTCCATTCCAGCTTCAGCCTCGGCGGCAAGGAAGCGCGCGCGGTGCGGCTGATGAACGCGTTCGGCGACCGTGCGCGCCACACGATCGTCTCGGCGATGCCCGACCAGTACGGCGCGCGCGACGCGATCGCGCCCGGCATCGCCTATGAGATCGCGCAGAACCCGCCGCCGCTGAGCGGCAGCCCTTCGGTGAAGCGCTACGAGGCAATCGCGCGCTACATGCGCCGTTTCGATCTGGTGCTGACCTATAATTGGGGCGGTATCGATGGGGTGATGGCGCGGCGCGTCGCTGGCATGAAGGGGCCGCCGGTCGTCCATCATGAAGACGGGTTCAACGAGGACGAGGCGCAGGGCCTGAAACCCCAGCGCAACATCTACCGCCGCATCGCGCTCACCGCCGCGCACGCGCTGGCGGTGCCTTCGGTCACGCTGGAGACGATCGCGCTCACGGCGTGGAAGCAGCCGGAGCGCCGCGTCCACCGTATCGGCAACGGCATCGCCACCGCGCGATATGCGGTGAAGCCCAGGCCGGACGCGATCCCGGGTTTCCGCCGCAAACCCGGCGAGATCGTGATCGGCACGCTCGCCGGGTTGCGTGCCGTCAAGAACCTTCCGCTGCTGGTGCGCGCGGTCGGCGGGATGGCGTCGCGCGCGCGGCTGGTGATCGTCGGCGAGGGGCCGGAGCGGCAGGCGATCCTCGATGCGGCCGAGGCGATGGGGCTGACCGACCAACTCGTCATGCCCGGCTTCCTGCCCGAACCCCATACATACGTCGGGCTGTTCGACATCATGGCGCTGTCGTCGCGGAGCGAGCAATCGCCCATCTCGATCATCGAGGGGATGGCGGCGGGATTGCCGATCGTCGCGCCGCCGGTCGGCGACATTCCCAACATGGTCGCGCCGGGCAACCTTCCCTATATCGAAAACGCCATCGACGAGGTTCGCATCCGCGACGCGTTGCAGGCGATCGCCGGCGCGGAACCGTCGGCGCGCAGATGGCTTGGCGAGCAAAATCGGGCAAAAGCGGTGGCCGAATATGACGAGGCGACTATGATCGCACGGTATGCGGCGCTCTATTCCGGGGCACTCGGGCGGCCCGGTTCCCTCGGCTGAGACCTAATTGTCTCGTCAAGCGTTACCAAATCGCTATATCACGCGCCAGTTTTGTGTCGGCGCGTTTTCTATCGGGAGATATCGGTGTTCAAAGGTTTGAAGCCCATCATCTATAACGGCCGCGAAGTATGGCCGTTGGTGGAGGGCGGAAAAGGCGTGGCCGCGACCAATCACGCGAGCGCGGGCGCCTGGGCGGCGGCGGGTGGAATCGGCACGGTTTCCGCAGTGAACGCCGATAGTTACGATCCCGACGGCAAGATCATTCCGCAGGTCTATCGTTCGCTCACCCGCCGCGAGCGGCATGAAGAACTGATCGAATATGCGATCGAAGGCGCGGTCCAGCAGGTCCGCCGCGCGTTCGACATCGCTGGCGGCAAGGGCGCGATCAACATCAACGTGCTGTGGGAGATGGGCGGCGCCCAGCGCATCCTGCACGGTGTGCTGGAGCGGACGCGCGGCCTCGTCGCCGGCGTGACGTGCGGCGCGGGGATGCCGTACAAATTGTCCGAGATCGCGTCGTCCTACGATGTCAGCTATCTGCCGATCGTCAGTTCGGGTCGCGCCTTCCGCGCGCTGTGGAAGCGTGCCTATTCCAAGGCGTCCGAGTGGCTGTCGGCGGTGGTCTATGAAGATCCGTGGCTGGCGGGCGGGCATAACGGCCTGTCCAACGCCGAAGACCCGCGCAAGCCCGAAGACCCCTATCCGCGCGTCAAGGCGCTGCGCGAGACGATGCGCGAAGGCGGCATTTCCGACGAGGTGCCGATCGTGATGGCGGGCGGCGTCTGGTATCTGCGCGACTGGAGCGACTGGATCGACAACCCCGAGTTGGGCACGATCGCCTTCCAGTTCGGCACGCGCCCGCTGCTCACGAAGGAAAGCCCGATTCCCGAAGCGTGGAAGGCGCGGCTCACCAACATCGAGGAAGGCGAGGTGCTGCTCCACCGTTTCTCGCCGACCGGCTTCTATTCGAGCGCGGTGCGCAACCCGTTCCTCCGCCACCTCGAAGAGCGTTCGGAGCGGCAGATCGCCTTTTCGACGCAGGAAGCGGGCGATCACGTCTTCCAGCTCGACGTCGGCGTGAAGGGCAAGAACTTCTGGGTGACGCGCAACGATCTGCTGCGCGCGCGGCAGTGGTTCGGCGCCGGCTTCACCGATGCGCTGAAGACGCCGGACAATACGTTGGTGTTCGTCACGCCCGAGGAAAAGGGCGTCATCCGCAAGGATCAGGCGGATTGCATGGGCTGCCTGAGCCAGTGCGCCTTCTCGTCCTGGGCGGACAGCGAGACCAACTCGACCGGTCGGCTGGCCGATCCGCGCAGCTTCTGCATCCAGAAGACCTTGCAGGACATCGCGCATGGCGGCGATGTCGAGCAGAACCTGATGTTCGCCGGCCACGGCGCCTATCAGTTCAAGCGCGATCCGTTCTACTCGAACGGTTTCGTGCCGACCGTGAAGGAACTGGTCGACCGTATCCTGACCGGCGACTGATACAGGAGGGGCGGCGGATCGCTCCGCCGCCCTTCAGATTTTTACCGGTAGCAGACCGTCACGCGGCGGTGATGGCGCCAGGTTACCCGGCAATCGCGACCACCACGGCCCCAGCCATTGCCATAGCCATAGCCGCGATTGTGTCCGTAATAGCCGCGATTGTGTCCGTAATAGCCGCGGTTCGGGCCGTAATAGCCGCGACGGTCACCATGCCAGTCGCGGCGATCGCCGCGGTATCCGCGATGGTCATTGCGATAGTCACGACGATCGTCGCGATGATCGTAACCGCGATGATCGCGATTGTAATCCTGCGCCGAGGCGCTGGTCGTGATGCCGAGGCCTGCCACCATCAGGCTGAGCGCGGCGGCGATCTTGAAGCTTTTCATCGAACCATCCTCTGTCCGTTGATCGGTATTGTGGTTTTAGGATGCGCGAACGGTATCGATGCTGAATGTGTCTGTAGGCTTAGGTACAGGTTGCTCGCATATCGGTTGCGGTGCGCGCCGCCCTTTTAATTTGCGGGCGGGCGGCTAAACGCTGCGGGTATGAGCGAACTTCCCAAAACCTTCGACCCCGCCGACATCGAACAGCGCTGGTACGCGCATTGGGAGGAGAACGGCCTGTTCCGTCCCGATCGCCCCGGCGCCGAGCCGTGGACGATCGTCAACCCGCCGCCCAACGTCACCGGCTCGCTTCACATCGGCCACGCGCTCGACAACACGTTGCAGGACATCCTCGCGCGGCACGCCCGGCTGAAGGGCAAGGATGCGCTGTGGGTGGTCGGCACCGACCATGCCGGCATCGCCACGCAGATGGTGGTCGAGCGGCAGATGGCGCAGCACCAGCAGAAGCGCACCGACTTCACGCGCGAGCAGTTCGTCGAGAAGGTGTGGGCATGGAAGGCCGAGAGCGGCGGCGAGATCACCCAGCAATTGCGGCGGCTCGGCTGTTCGATGGACTGGCAGAACGAACGCTTCACGATGGACGAGGGCTTTTCCAAGGCCGTCCTCAAGGTGTTCGTCGATCTGTACAACGAGGGATTGCTGTACCGCGACAAGCGGCTGGTGAACTGGGACCCGGGTCTCGGCACCGCCATCTCCGACCTCGAAGTCGAGACGCGCGAGATCAAGGGCGGGTTCTGGCATTTCCGCTATCCGCTCGCCGACGGGGTGACGCTGGCGGACGGGCGCGACCATATCGTCGTCGCGACGACGCGGCCCGAGACGATGCTCGCCGACATGGCCGTCGCGGTGAACGCGTCGGACGAACGCTATGCGAGCGTGATCGGCAAGTTCATCGAGCAACCGATCACCGGGCGGCGCATTCCGATCGTCGCGGACGACCATGCCGATCCCGAACTGGGGTCTGGCGCGGTGAAGATCACGCCGGGGCATGACTTCAACGATTTCGAGGTCGGCAAGCGCGCCGGCATCGAGGCGCGCGACATGCTCAACATGCTCGATGCCGCCGCCAATGTCGTGCAGACCGCCGATGGCAAGGTGCCGGCCGAGTTCATCGGGCTTCACCGCTTCCGCAAGGACAAGGTCGACGGCGCACGCGAACTCGTAGTGCGGCGGATGAAGGAGCTGGGCTTCCTCGTCACGCATCTCGACAAGGAGGATGCCGAACACGATTTCGAACCGCGCACGATCCAGACGCCCTACGGCGACCGCTCGGGCGTGGTGATCGAACCGTGGCTGACCGACCAATGGTATGTCGATGCCGCGACCTTGGCCAAGCCGGCGATCGAGGCGGTGCGCTCGGGGGCGATCAAGATCGTGCCGAAGACGTGGGAGAAGACGTTCTTCAACTGGATGGAGAATATCCAGCCGTGGTGCGTGTCTCGCCAGTTATGGTGGGGGCATCGGATTCCGGCTTGGTTTGGCGATGACGGCAAGGTTTATGTCGCTTTGTCCGAGGCCGAAGCGCGGGCGCAGGCTGGCGAGGGCGTGACGCTGGAGCAGGACAGCGATGTTCTGGATACGTGGTTCTCCTCCGCTTTGTGGCCTTTCGCGACGATGGGCTGGCCGGATGACAGCAATCCAACGCTGCACGGCCGCTACCCGAATGACGTGCTCATCTCCGGCTTCGACATCCTGTTCTTCTGGGATGCGCGCATGATGATGCAGGGGCTGCACTTCATGAAGGACGTGCCGTTCCGCACACTGTACCTGCACGGCCTCGTCCGCGCGGCGGACGGGCAGAAAATGTCGAAGTCCAAGGGCAATGTCGTCAACCCGCTCGGGCTGATCGACACATATGGCGCGGATGCGTTGCGCTTCTTCATGGCGGCGATGGAGAGCCAGGGCCGCGACATCAAGATGGATGAGAAGCGCGTCGAGGGCTATCGCAACTTCGCGACCAAGCTGTGGAACGCGGCGCGCTTCTGCCAGGCGAACGGCATCACCGCATCGACCGCGCTGGAGGCGCCGCGCGCGGAGCTTGCCGTCAACAAGTGGATCATCGCCGAGACGATCCAGACGGTGCAGACGGTCGATCTCGCGCTGGCCGACTACCGCTTCGATGGCGCGGCCAACGCGATCTATCAGTTCGCGTGGAGCCGCTTCTGCGACTGGTATCTCGAACTCATCAAACCTGTGCTCGGCCAGATGGACGCGCCCGCGACCGGGCCGGACGCCGACGAGACGCGCGCGGTGGCGGGCTGGGTGCTCGACCAGATCCTCGTGCTGCTCCACCCGTTCATGCCGTTCATCACCGAGGAATTGTGGTCCAAGACCGGTGCGCGGGAGAGCGAGCTGATCGTCGCGAAATGGCCGATGGCGGACGCGCGTGCGATCGACCCGGAAGCGAGCAAGGAGATCGACTGGCTGATCCGGCTGGTGAGCCAGATTCGGACGGCACGAACTGAGCTAAATGTGCCACCAGGAGCAAAGTTACTGTTATTTGCCTCGGCAGCAGCAGCACAGACGCGCAACCGGTTAGAACACAACGGCGGCGTATTGTCGCGTCTTGCTCGGATTGAAGACATTAGTTTTTCATCGGTGCCACTCGGGGGCGTGATGCAAATCGTGGTTGATGAAGACACGTTCTTTTTTCCATTGGAGGGCGTGATCGATCTCGATGCCGAGCGTGCGCGGCTGACCAAGGGGATCGCGGCGGCGGAGAAGGAGCGCGATGCGCTCGCCGGGCGGCTTGGGAATGCGAGCTTCGTCGAACGCGCCAAGCCCGAGGCGGTCGAGAAGGCGCGGGCGGACCATGCCGAGAAAGCGGCCGAGGCCGAGCGGCTTGGGGCGGCGCTGGCGCGGCTGGGGTGAACGGTTGAGATTGAGCGCGGGAAGTCCTCTCGCCTCTGAGGAGAGGATTTAGGAGAGGGGCGAGTCGCGGGCGCTGCGCTGCTGGACAGCCCCTCTCCCGACCTCGCCTCGCTCGGCCACCCTCTCCCCCGGAGGGGAGAGGGCTTTCAGAATCCGAGCGTCTCGCCTATCGCCGCCTGCAACAACGAGGGGATGCGTGTGGCACAGCCGCCCAAAGGTCACGGCAGGGATCTGACGACCGGGCCGATCGGGCGGACGCTGCTCGCGTTCGCGCTGCCGACATTGGCCTCGAACATTCTCCAGACGCTCAACGGATCGATCAACTCGATCTGGGTCGGGCGTTTTCTCGGCGAGAGCGCGCTGGCGGCGACCTCGAACGCCACGATCGTGATGTTCCTCAGCTTCGGCGCGGTGTTCGGATTCGGCATGGCCGCGTCGATCCTGATCGGCCAGTCGATCGGGCGGCGCGATATCGAGGGTGCGCGACGGGCGTTCGGCTCGGCGGTGGGGCTGGTGGTCGCCGCGGCGGTGGTGATCGCAGTGCTGGGCTATGTCTTCGCGCCCGATATCCTGCGGTTGATGGCGACGCCGGGCGAAGCGCAGGCGCTGGCGCTGATCTATCTGCGGGTGATCTTCCTCGGCCTGCCGCTGTCGATGCTGAGCCTGCTGATCCAGATCGGGCTGCGCGGCACCGGCGACGCGCTCACCCCGATGTGGTTCATGGTGCTGAGCGCCTGCATAGACGCGGGGCTCAACCCGCTGCTGATTCGCGGCATCGGGCCGTTCCCGGAAATGGGCATCGCCGGTTCGGCGACCGCTACCCTGATCGCGTCGGGTGTGTCGGCGGTGGGGCTCCTCATCTACGTCTATGCGCGCGACCTGCCGATCCGGCTGCGCGGCGCGGAACTGAAATGGCTGATCCCCGATCCGGCGCTGGTGCGGATCATCGTCGCCAAGGGCGTGCCGATGGCGGCGCAGATGCTGGTGATGTCGGTATCGGGGCTGACGATGATCGGGCTGGTCAACCGGCTCGGCGTCGAGACGGCGGCGGCCTATGCGGTGTCGCAGCAGCTCTGGAACTATATCCAGATGCCGGCGATGGCGATCGGCGCTGCGGTGAGCAGCATGGCCGCGCAGAATATCGGCGCGGGGTTGTGGGACCGGGTCGGCAGGATCACGCGGTCTGGCATCCTCTACAACACGATCATCACGCTCGTCGTCATCACCGCGATCATCCTGTTCGACCGGCCGGTGATGGCATTGTTCATCGACAGCCAAAGCCCGGCAATCCCGATCGCGCGGCATATCCAGCTCATCTCGAGCTGGACCTTCCTGATGTTCGGCGCGACGATGGTGATCTTCGGGACGGTGCGCGCCAATGGCGCGACGCTGGCGCCGCTGCTGATCCTCATCACCTCGCTGATCCCGTTCCGCATCGGCATCGCGCTGCTCGGCAAGCCGCTGCTCGGCGCAGACGCGCTGTGGTGGGCGTTCCCGCTCAGCTCGATCGTATCGTTGGTGCTGGCCGGCCTGTACTTCCGTTACGGAAAGTGGCGCGATGCGGTGCTCGCCGTGCCGTCGCATGAAGCGGAAGCGAAGGAGGGCGCGCGCGCCACGTCGGAACCCGCCGGACGGTTGCACCCGAGCGGCTGAGGGGGCATTTGGGCGGGCATGAGTCACTATCCAGCACTTCGCCTCCGCCGCACCCGCTCGACCCCATGGAGCCGCCGCCTCCACGCCGAGACGGTATTGACCCCAGTCGACCTGATCTGGCCGCTGTTCATCGCCGAAGGCCAGGGTATCGAGGAGCCGATCGCGACCTTGCCCGGCGTGTCGCGCTGGTCGATCGACGGCATCGTCGCGCGGGCGAAGGAAGCACGCGACGCGGGCATTCCCTGCATCGCCCTGTTCCCCAATACGCCGCCGCACCTGCGCACCGAGGACGGGCGCGAGGCGCTCAACCCCGACAATCTGATGTGCCGCGCCACGCGCGCGCTGAAGGACGCGGTGCCCGAAATCGGCGTGCTGACCGACGTCGCGCTCGATCCCTATACCGCGCACGGCCATGACGGGCTGGTCGACGCGGCCGGTTATGTGGTGAACGACACCACCGCCGAGATGCTGGTCGGGCAGGCGCTCAACCAGGCGGCGGCGGGGGCGGACATCATCGCGCCCAGCGACATGATGGACGGCCGCATCGGCCAGATCCGCGACGCGCTGGAGGGCGGTGGCCACGTCAACGTCCAGATCATGTCCTACGCCGCAAAGTACGCGAGCGGCTTTTACGGCCCGTTCCGCGACGCGGTCGGCTCGCGCGGGCTGCTCAAGGGCGACAAGAAGACCTACCAGATGGACTCGGCCAATGCCGAGGAGGCGCTGCGCGAGGTCGCGCTCGATCTCGCCGAGGGCGCCGACAGCGTGATGGTCAAGCCAGGGCTGCCGTATCTCGACATCATCCTGCGTGTGAAGACCGAGTTCCAGGTGCCGGTGTTCGCCTATCAGGTGTCGGGCGAATATGCGATGATCGAGGCTGCGGTCGCGGCCGGCGTGGCCGAGCGCGATCCGGTGGTGCTGGAGACGCTGATGGCGTTCAAGCGCGCCGGCTGTTCGGGCGTGCTGACGTACCATGCGCTTCATGCGGCGCGCCTGCTGGGCGCATGATCGAGACGGCCCGGCTTGTGCTCAGGCTGCCCGTAGCGGGCGATCACGCGCCGCTCCATGCGATGTGGAGCGACCCGCGCGTGATGGCCGACCTCGGGCCGCTCAAGACGCCTGAGGACAGCGCGGCGACGATCGCGCGGCATGAGGGCTATCGTCAGTCGCATGGCTTCGGCTTCTGGACGGTCGCGCTGCGCGATGGCGGCACCGTGATCGGCTTTTGCGGGCTCAAACCGGGCGCGGAAAATACGCCGATCGCGGGCGAGCTCGAAGTCGGCTGGATGCTGGCCGCGGCGCACTGGCGGCACGGCTATGCGCGCGAGGCGGCGGAGGCGAGCCTCGGCTGGGGCTGGACGAACAGCGACGCTGCGCGGATCGTCGCGATCACCGCCGCACAGAACCGTGCGAGCCGGGCGCTGATGGAGCGGCTCGGCATGGCGCGGCTGGGCGCGTTCGATCATCCGAACTTCGCGATCGACGATCCGCGCCGCGAGACCGTCAGCTATTCGATCGAGCGGCCCGCGTAGGCGAAGCCCGATCAGGCGGCCGGCAGCAGCGCCTGGATCGCCGCGATGCGGTTGATCTCGGCGGTAAGCTGCGCGTCGCCGCGCCCTTTCAACGAATCGAGCGCGGGGTAGGGCGGCTTGGCGTCGCGCGCGCGGCCGATCGCGAGTTCGTCGAGATCGGTGACGATGGCCGACGTGGTCGCCCGAAACGCGTCGAGCTTGGCGAGCGCGGTCTGCGCGGCGATCCAGCGATCGCTGCCGACAGCGTCGCTGCGCGCGGCCCTGGCTGCGCGTTCCGCGCTGTCGGCGGCCGGGGCGAACGCCGAATCGGTATCGGCGAGGGTTTTCGCCTTCGCGGCGAGCATGGCGTCTAGCGCGGTATCGGGCGTGGCAGCCGCTGGGGCGGCCTCGGCAGACTCCGCATCGCTGCGCCGCTCGATCGCGCGCGGCTGGAGCGAGGGGTAGCGGGACACGGTCTGCTGGGCGCAGCCGCCCGCCAGCAAGGTGGTCAGCAACAGGGCGGGAATGGCGATGGCGCGGCGGTTTTTCATGAAAAAGGCTCTATGCCCGGCAAAAGAATCGCGCAACGCACTTGCGCGCCGGAAAAAGCGCATCTAAAGGCGACCTCCCACGCACCCGTAGCTCAGCTGGATAGAGCATCAGACTACGAATCTGAGGGTCGGGCGTTCGAATCGCTCCGGGTGCACCACTTCTTCTTTGGCCGATCGGGCCGCTACCTCTGACCTGCGCAAGCGCCGGTCAGGGGCTTGCGCGAAATCGCCGCCGTACCGTCCTTGTCGATAGGACGCCCCCCAAACAGCCGCTAGCCCCTCGCTCGTCAGGCGGACGTTCGCCGGCGCTGTAACATTGTGTGTCTGGCGGCATCATGCCTCCACAACCACCTTGCATCAGGATGCGATTGTCACGAAGCCGTGGCACGCCGTATCGGAGCATCGGCGGTGAGGCAGGTGTTCGCGGCGTGTAAAGGGCGCGGAGTGTGGTTACCGCACCGCTGCGTCAGGGCGCGTGCTGCCGGGATTTAGGGGATCAAGATGAAATTCAACCGCATTCTCTTCGGCGCGAGCGCGCTCGTCCTGGCATCCCCGGCGCTGGCGAAAGATGCGCCGCGCGTGCAGCCGGTGCAGATCGATCCCTCGCGCCCGGACTGGGAAAACCCGGCGGTGTTCGCGCGGGGCAAGCTGCCGGCGCATGCCACCGGCTTTCCGTTCGAGAGCCGCGCCGCGGCGCTCGCCGGGGATCAGGCGCGGTCGGCGCGGTTCCTCAGCCTCGACGGTACGTGGAAGTTCGCGCTGTCGCCCTCCTCGGATGCGACGCCGGCGGGGTTCGAACAGCCGGGTTACGATGTCGCGTCCTGGGCCGATATCAAGGTGCCGGCGGACTGGCAGGCGCAGGGGTTCGATCAGGCGCGGTACAACAACATCACCTATCCGTTCCCCGCCAACCGCCCGCTGATCCCCCATGCCACCAATCCGGTGGGTAGCTATCGCCGCGACGTCACGTTGCCGGCCGGCTGGAGCGGTCAGGACGTCATCCTGCACATCGGTGCGGCGGGATCGGCGTATGACGTGTGGGTCAACGGCAACAAGGTCGGCTATTCGGAGGATTCGAAACTGCCGAGCGAGTTCGACGTCACCCGCTTCGTCACGCCTGGCCACAACACGATCGCGATCCAGATCCATCGCTGGTCAGACGGCTCGTATCTGGAGGACCAGGATTTCTGGCGGGCTTCGGGGATCGAGCGCGAAGTCTATCTGATGGCGGCGCCCAAGACGCGGGTGAACGACATCTTCGTCCACGCGGGGCTCGATGCGGCGTATCGCGATGGCGCCCTATCGGCCGACCTGTCGGTCTCGCCCTCGGCGAAACCGGTGACGGCGCGCATGACGTTGCTCGACGGCGACCGCACGCTGCTGGTGCGCGCGCAGGCAGTCGCCGCCGGATCGACCGGGCGGACGGTGACGCTCGCCGCGCCGGTTCCGGGCGTGAAGCCTTGGTCGGCGGAGACACCCAACCTTTACACGCTGCTGATCGAGCTGGTCGGCGCCGACGGCTCCGTGATCCAGGCGACGCCGCAGCGGATCGGTTTCCGCACCGTCGAGATGAAGAACGGCCTCGTCAGCGTCAACGGTAAGCCGATCGTGATCCGCGGCGTCAACCGCCACGAACATGATCCCGAGACGTTCCACGTGATCTCGGAAGCGTCGATGCGGCGCGATATCGAGTTGATGAAGCGCGCCAACATCAATGCGGTCCGCACGTCGCATTACCCCAACGATCCGCGCTGGTACGCGCTCGCCGACGAATATGGCCTGTACGTGATGGACGAGGCCGATATCGAGAGCCACGCGTACATGGACTACGCGAACAATCATCAGGACGAGCGCGCCAAATATCAGATCGGCTTCGATCCGGCGTGGAAGGACGCGCATGTCAGCCGCGTCGCCAACATGGTCGAGCGCGACAAGAACCATCCGTCGATCATCTTCTGGTCGATGGGCAACGAAGCCGGGATCGGCCCCAATTTCGCGGCCGCCGCCAAGGCCGCCAAGACGCGCGATCCCGGTCGGCTGATCAGCTATCTCGGCTGGGGCACGTGGCCTGGTGTGAGTGACCACCGGCCCAATGATTATGCCGACATCTACGCGCCGATGTACGACAGCGCCGAGAAGCTGGCCGACTACGCGACCAACTGGAACTTCAAGCAGCCGGTGATCGAGTGTGAATATGCGCACATGATGGGCAATTCGGGCGGCGACCTGAAGGAATATTGGGACGTGATCTACGCGCATCCCGACAAGCTGCAGGGCGGCTTCCTCTGGGATTGGGTCGATCAGTCGATGTACCGCTACACCAAGGACGGCCGCCGCTATTGGGGCGACGGCAGCGAATATGGCCCCAACCCGGGCGGCGAGATCGAGTTCGGCGACGGGCTGCTCCAGTCCGACCGAACCCCCAATCCGGCGCTGTACGAAGTGCGCAAAGTGTATGCGCCGATCCAGTTCGAGGGGTTCGATCCCGTCAGCGGGCGTGTGACGCTGCGCAACCGGCACGATTTCCGCGATCTGTCGGGCTTCGCGTTCGACTGGGAGGTGCAGGAGGATGGCGTCGCGGTGGCGCACGGCACGCTGCCGTCGCTGACGACCGCCGCGCACGCCACCGACACCGTGACGATCCCGCTCGGCGGAATCGCGCGCAAGCCGGGATCGGAATATTTCGTGACGGTGCGTGCGGTCGCCAAGCCCGGGGCGGTGCCGCTGGTGCCGACCGGGTATGTGGTGGGCTGGGAACAGTTCGCGCTCGGCGAGCGGCAGATGACCGCCGCGACTCCGGCGGGTGGGCCGGCGGTGGCGGTGCGGCAGGCCGCTGACGCGATCACGCTCTCGGCGGCGGACGCGACGCTGACGATCGATCGCAAGACCGGGCTGGTGCGCAGCTATGCCCGCGCCGGCACGCTGCTCGCGAGCGGCGGCGCGCCGCATTTCTGGCGCGCTGTGACCGACAATGACATCGGCATCGGCACCGATCGTCAGCTCGCGGTTTGGAAGACGATGAGCGAGACTCGGACGGTGCGCGGCGTGACCCGCGTCGACTCACCCGATGGCGGGGCCGCAGTGCGGATCGATTATGATCTCGGCGACGGCGCGGCGCGCTTCCAGTCGATCTATACGATGGCGCGCGACGGCGCCGTCACGGTGACGGGCGCGCTCGACCCGGTTCGTGGCGATCTGCCGCCGCCGTTCCGCGTCGGTTTCGCGTTCGCGCTGCCGACCGACATCACCACCGCCGAATGGTACGGGCGGGGGCCGCATGAAAGCTATGTCGATCGCAAGACCTCCGCGCCGATCGGACTGTGGCGCGGGCCGATCGCGGCGCAGAACCACGACTATATCCGGCCGCAGGAGACCGGCAACAAGGTCGATGTCCGCTGGATGGAACTGAGCGGCGCGGGGCGCGGCCTGCGTGTTGCCGGCGATACGCCGCTGATGATGAACGTGCTTGCCTTCCCTTATGCCGATCTCGACCGGCACACGCCGGGCACGTGGAAGTCGACCGATGTCGTGCCGCACGATCAGGTCACGCTGCTGGTCGATGGCGCGCAATGGGGCGTCGGTGGCGATACGCAGTGGAGCGATGTCGGCAAGCCGCTGCCGAAATATCGCGTCCCGCTCGCCCCGACGCACGTGACGTTCCGAATGGCGGGGTTCGCGGGCAAGGGGACGACCCCCGACAAGGCACACGAAGCGACCGCGACGACCGGGGAGGATTGAGCGCTCAGGCCGCGCGCGCATTGCCCTGGGTTTGCCGGGACCAAGCGCAATCGCCCGATGCTTTTTGCGGGGGCGTGACTGGCGACGGTCGGTCCGAAGCGAGCTTGTTTCCCGCGCGGGCGCCCCTTAGACACCATCTGCGGCGGCTCGACGCCGAAGGCGATACGATACGATGTGGCTCCCCTGGATCATGGCCGGCGTCCTCGCCGCGGTGGCGACGCCAGTCGAGGAGGCCGCCCCCTCTGTCACGCCTGGCACGATCACGATCGAGCGAGACGACGGTGCCGCAGCCCGCGATGCCGACCCGGTATTTGCCGACGCGGTGCGGGCGGCGAGCGCGGACGCCAATTTCATCCCGCTGCCGGCGCCGAGCCATAGCCGCTACATCGCGATCATCGCCGTGACGCGAAAATCGGGAGGCGTCGTGACGTCTGGCACCAAGGGGACGGCGCCCGCGGCAGGTATCGCCAATTGGGGCGTCGGCATGGGTATGCGGCTGCCGACGACAAAAGATCAACTCCGGGGTCTTGTCCTCACCGAACTCACGGTCACGATCCTTCTGCGGAGCGACAAGCACCCGGTCTGGAGCGGAAGCGCCATGACCGCGCAGGTCGATGGAACACGTGCGGGAGCGCCCGATGCGGTGGCCGGCAAGCTGGCCGAGGCGCTGTTCGCGCGCTTCCCGAGCCGGTTGGACGCTGCGCTGTCGGTTCCGTGACGAGACTGTCCATCGGCAGATAACGACGCTCGCGGAACTGCCGGTCGAAAGCGACGATCAGCGCGTCGATTGCGCCGGCGCGGGTCAGCTTTTCCCGGAACCGCCGGATGCTATGCTTCGATGACCCGTCTCGCGGGAGGGGCTGATAGTCTGTGCGTTCGGCGTCATCGTCTTCCATCCGTGCGCCGCTCGCGGATCACTCGGCTGCCGGTCCCGCTTTGCCGATCGCGGCGCGGTGTAGGGCATCGAACGCCGTGCGATCCGTCAGCGCCACGGAGAGTTCGCCGTTCATGAGTGTACTTCCGCTTTCTATCCGCGCCAGAAGACCGCGCGGCTTCCGCACGCGCCTGCGCGTCTCGCGACGATGAAGGACATAGAACCGCTCGTCGCTTAGCGCGGCTTCGACGGTGGCGCGGGCGTCGCGGGTGTCGGGCAGGAGCGCCTCGAAGTGCCGCTCCCAGGCGCCCACCGCCAGCACCACGTCTGGCGGAGCGATCTCCTCGGGGATGCTGAACAGGCGCAGCCGCGCGAGCGCGGGGAAGGCGAGGCTGCTCGCACGCGCGATCCACACCGCGAAGGTGAACCCTAGAAGGATAGGCGAAAACCACAGCACCAGATCGAGCGGCTTCACGAGCCCGTTCGACATCGCCGAGAGCAGCATCTGCTGCGTCCAGGGCACCATCGTCAACTCGTAGACCATGGCTGCGAGGCATGCCGCGCCGAGAACGCTGACCCAGCCGAAGTAGCGGATGCAGACGTCCCAGGGCAGCGGCTCGTCGCCACGCGACTGCGTGTCCCACCGGATGCCCTTGCGCTTCACCCAGGCCCACAGGAAGCGGGTGATGAAGATCATGATGAGCGGCGAGAAGAAGAACGAAAACACCGTCTCGATCAGCACGGACAGCACGAGCTTGTCCTTGCCGCCGAACAGCCGCGCACGGTCCTGCGCGATGTGGACGCCGATCGCGATCAGGCGCGGCATGAACAGGAAGACCAGCGAGGAGATCAGCAGCATCAGCATCGGCATCTGGATGGTCCGCAGGCTGCCGAGCGCGAGGAGACCGTTCTGGAGGAAGTTGATCATTCCGACCGCCGAGATGACAAGGAAGGACGCCCACAATGGCGCCGTAAGATAGCCCATCGAGCCGTTGAGGAAGGTCTCGCGGTGGATCGATCGCAGGCCGTGCAGGAAGACGAAGCGCAGGTGCTGGAGATTGCCCTGCATCCAGCGCCGCTCGCGGATCAGGAAGGCGAGGATGTTCGCCGGCATCTCCTCGTAGCTGCCCTCGATGTCGGGCAGGAACCACACCTCGTAGCCGGCACGCGCCATCATCGCGGATTCGACGATGTCATGGCTGAGCGGCTTTCCGCCCCACGGCTTCGGGCCAGAGAGTTCGGGCAGGGTGCAGTGCTCGACGAACGGTGCGACCCGGATCATCGCGTTGTGGCCGATGTAGCTGGCGTTGCCCATGTACATGGCCTGAAGCCCGTAGGAGAAGACCGAGCCGTAGAGCCGCGCGCCAAACTGCTGCATGCGCCCGAACAGGCTGGTGCGCAGGATCGGTTTGGGATTGGTCTGGAGGATGCCGAGGCGCGGATTGCCCGCCATCATGCGCAGCAGCGTGACGACCGCCTCTCCGTCCATCACGCTGTCGGCGTCCATGACCAGCATGTAATCGTACTCGCCGCCCCAGCGCCGGCAGAAGTCCGCGACGTTCCCCAGCTTGGCGTTGCTGTTGCTCCGCCGCCACCGGTAGAAGAACCGTCCGTCGGGGAATGCTTCGCGCAGGCCGTCCACCGCAATCTCCTCCGCGATCCTGAAAGCCGGGTCGCGGCTGTCGGAAAGGAGGAAGTTGTCAAAGCGGTCGGCGAGCCCGGGATGGCGCGCGGCGATCGACTGCCAGGTCGCGGCGATCCCGGCGGCGACGCGCTCGACCTGCTCGTGGTAGACCGGATAGATGATCGCGACGCGCGCGCCTGGCGGCGGATCGCAGGCGGTCCGCGCCGGATGCCAGGGATTGTTCCTCGCGCCGCGCATCATGTACCAGGTGCCGAGCATCATCTTGAAGAAGTTGGCGGCGAGGAAGAAGGTCATCACGCCGTACACGCCGAGATACAGCCGGTGAAGCAGCGGCGGCATCTGCTGTGCGACCAGCATCAGGTTGGACAGGTAGAGGACAGCGGCCGTCATCGCGATCGTCAGCACGAGGGTCACACGTTGACGATACTCGACGACTTGCTGCCAGCCTGGCTTGGATGCCGCTTCGCCGGCGCCCCGAAGCGAAAGCCGGAGGTTGTGCTTCCAGGAGAGGTCGTGGCGCGGTGCGGCCATCGACTGGCGCCGCGGCGGCGGCTGGAGGGGCGGGCACCGGTCCCGGTCGAGCTGCGCGGTAAGATCGTCCCAGCTCGCGATCTCGGCGCCGTCCTCCGGCCTTATCCTCGCATGCCGCAGATACTGCTCGAAAGGCGACGCGATCATCCCTTCAGCACCTGTGCGGGCAAGGTGACCTGGAATAGCAGCCCGATTACTTTCTGGACGGACACGATCGGCGCTTCGGCCACGTACACGACGTCCTCGCTCTCAAGCGGGAACTGCTGCGCGGCGATCAGTCCCTCGCCACGCTTCCAGGCGAAATCGTACAATACGGGTTTGGCGCCGGCGCGCCTGCGCAGCACGAATACGGCATGGTCGTTGGCGACGTTGCCGTCGAGGCCGTTCGCCTCCGCCAGCGCCTCGGCGAGCGCTGGCTGCTTGGCGAAGCCGATCACGCCGTTGCGCCGCGTTCCGCCGCCCAGCATCGTCACTTCGACCAGCGGCGCCTTGCGGACGACCACCCGGTCCCCTGGACTGAGCGGGATGCGTTCCTCGAGCGCCGTGGCGATCGGAAGCTCGATCGGCGCGGCGCCGCCGCGTGTGACCGACACGCGCACCGCCGAACGCGTGGCGGACAGATCGCCTTGCCCCAGCGTTGCGTTCCCGTCCCCGAGCGCCTGCGTCACCGCCTGCGCGAGGGTGAGACCCGCCGGGCCCCACGCGATCGCCTTCGGTTGCCCGACCGCGCCGGTTACGAGCACGTCGCTCTGGGGGGATGAGGCGAGCCTCACCGTCGCGGTCGGACCCTGTAGAATGCGTAAGGCTGCGTAGCGGGCGGCGATCGCCCGCTGCGCCTCGGCGAGCGTCAACCCCGCGAGCGGCGTGCGCCCGGCATAGGGAAGCAGAACCGCGCCGTCGGATGCGACGGTGAAGCTCCCGAGCGGCATCGCCGCCGGCCCGCTCGCCGTGAAAGCATTGGCCCCGGGAAGCGCGGAGTAGCTCCACATCGTCACGTCGAGCGTGTCGCCGGCCGCTAGCTGGAACTGCGGATTGACCACCGGGCCGCGCAGCCGGGCGAGTGCATCGTCGAGTGCGGCGCTGCGGGCAGTCACCGCCTGCGCGCGTGCCGCTTCCGCCATCTCCGGCGTGACCGCGACGACATCCACCGCTGGCGTCTGGCGCAACGTGGCTGCGGACGGACCGCCACCTGGCAGCGTGCTGCACGCGGAGGCTGCGAGCAGGATCGCCAGCGCGGGAAGGTGACGCGCGCTCATCGCAGCAGCCCCCAGAGCAAGAGACTGGCGAGCATAATGCCGCAGATCCACGTCAGCCGCTTCGGACCCTCGGATGTCATCGGCTCGGATGGGTTGCTGATGACATTGAGGTAGTAGCGGTTCTTCTCCGCGTTCGCCTGGGCCTCCTGCACCGCCATGTTGGCTTGTGCCAGCAGAGTGATGTTGTTGTCTCGGCTGACGAGCAGCTTTTCGTAGCGAGACGAGCTTCGCGCCATCGCCGGGAAGGTTCTGGCGGCGGTCGCGATGTCGCCGCGCACCGACTGCGTCGCGGTGGCGAGGTTATCCGCCTGTGGATTGCCCGGAGTGGCCGCAGCGACCGCCTCCCGCTGCGACTTGAGTTCGGTCGCTTTCAACGCCAGGCTGTTCATCAGCGCCAGGTTGGAAAGGTAGAGTTCCTTCGGATCATACGTTCCAGTCCGGTTACGGAACGCGGCGAGTGCGGTGAGGTCGCGCTGGAGAGCTGCCTCGATGGAGGCCTTGCGCGCGACCGCGTTCTTGACGAAATCGCCGGTCTGCTGGTCGTTCATCTTGTCCATGTGCGCGACGGCTTCGGCGAGAAGCGCAGCCGCCAGACGATGGGCGTAGGCCGGATCGTAGGCGTCCACATCCATCGAGACGATACCGCTCTTCTGGTCGATGGTGATCTCCACCTTGCGTTGCAGATATCGCCATAGAGCGACGTCGCTGGTCTGGAACGCGGTGGCGAAGCCGCCGAAGCGGCTGACGAGATCCCCAGTCGTGAAGTTGTCGGCGAGCTTCAGCCGCGGTTCCAGCCTGCTGAAGGCGTCCCACGATTTGAAGTATTCCTTGAGGATGTAGCCGCCCTGCTCGGAACTGTCGCCGGACGCGCCCGACAGCAGCGACGACAGGCTCGGGCCGTTCTGCTTCGGGTTCAGCACCAGCAGCGACGCGCTCGACGTGTAGACCGGCGACGCCAGCCAGCCGAAATACAGGATCGAGAGCAGATTGGGGATCAGTACGACCGCGACGAACATCGGCCGGCGCAGCAGCTTGGCCAGCCAGGACGGTTCGGGTGCGTCCGCGGCCTGAGGCAGCTCCGAGGTCGCTGTCCCCTCGGCGGCGTGGCGGCGCGGAAAGGGCAACGGATCGCGCCCCGGCGGCGCTCGATCCTCGCGCAGGCGCTGCGCATCGACATGAACGGTCACTACGTATTTCTCCTGATCGCCTGGTCCGATGACGGAGGCAATCGGGCGGAGCCTTGGTCCTTAGAACGAAAAATCGAAGCCGAGGCGGATGGTGCGCGGGCGAAGGGGCGTTATCTGCGATCGGCCAGTGATGAACGGTGTGCCGAGGGCAAAGCGATTGCCGATCGCGTCCGCGAGGTTGGTGGCGCCGAGGGTCAGTCCCATCGCCGGTGTTCCGATGCGTGCGGTGAGCGCGCTGTCGGCATATTCGCCCTGTTCGGCGCCGAGCACCGGCCCCACGCCGATGCGGGAGCGGCCGATGTAGCGCCCCCAACCGGCGACATGAAGCGAAAGGTCACCGCGCAGGGGGTGCTGCCAGTCGACCCCGAGCCGCCCCGTCACCCGCGCGACGTTGGGGATGCGGTCGATGCCGCCGACGCTCGCCGCCGCGAACCTCAGGAAGGCCGCGTATCGTGCGCTCGGCTCGGTCACCCGGCCATCGTTGAAGGCGAAGGAGGCATCGACACGCCATTCGGGCAGTGGCCTCCAGCCGCCGCTCAGCGCGGCTGACCAGATCCGTCCGTTGCCGATGTTGTCCGTGGAGGGGAGGCCGGATGCGTCGAGGAAGTCCGCCTGTATGTCGTTCCACCGGGTGTGCGAGACGGTGAGCGCCAGGTCGAGCGGGTCGAGGCCGGGCGTGCCGTAGCGCAGCCCTCCTTCCACCGTCGAGACGCGATCCCCTTTGAATCGGCGCACGAAGCCGGAGTCGCTCGCCAGGCCACCCGGTCGGAACCCCTCCTGATATCGAAGGTAGAGGCTCAACCGGTCCACTGGTGTCGCCAGCAGGGCCGCCGACGGGAGGAGCCGGGTCGTGTCACGGTCGGCGACGATCGCGCTGCGTGCCAGCGTCGCGAAGAGTGATGGAGCCGGTAGCGGATCGGTGGCGGCGCCCGACAAGGCGGTATGGGACAGCCGACCGCCTCCGGTAAGTGTGAGCCACGGCGCCAGCCGGTAGCTGGCCTCACCATAGAACGTGAGTTCGGTCACACGGTTCTCGACTCCGGTGACCGGCACCGGCGAGTCTGGCGCCCCTAATGTGCGGCTCAGCCGGGTCGCGTTGTGGATGACGCTCGCACCCAGAACCCAACCGACGTGATCGCCGAGTGGCTGCCACAACCGCGTCTCGTGGGAGACGAGATCGGTGTGGTTACGCTGCTCGAACACCTGCGGCACGCCACCGGGCGGTGTCGCGTCGTAGCGTTCGTCCAGCCGCTGCGCGACGAGGGCGGTGGTCGATCGGAAGCGAAGCGAGCCGAGATCCTTCGCCACCACCAGGTCGCCGAGCGCGTAGAACGCGTCGAACCCTTCGGGTATGGCACTGGCGCGCTCGAGCCGTGGGCCACCGGCATCGGCGTACTGGCTGTCGTCACCCCACGTCTGCTGGACTATGCCGCCAAGGTCGACAACCCATCCGTCGCCCGCCACCACGCGGAGCGTGGCGCGCCCGCCAGCGATGCTGGTGCGGTTGATGTCGTCGCGGTGGCGCAGCGGATTGTCGATGTAGCCACCGTCGCTGACGCCGTAGCCGACCAGCCGGAGCGCGGCGTGTTCGCCCGCGACGGGCAGATTGATCGCCGCCGCCAGATCGCCGCTCGGCTGGCCGTGCTGCGTCGCCGACACCCCGCTCAACATGGAGCCGCCCGTGACGTTGAGCAGCGGTGCGTTGGGCACGGTGCGGATGATGCCGCCCAGCGACCCCGCGCCGTAGAGCGTGCCTTGCGGCCCCTCCAGAACCTCGACCGACTGCACGTCGTAAAGCCGGAGATCTGGGTCGGGAGCATTGTAGGTGAGCCGCGCGTCGCCAATGTACTGGCCGACGGTCGCCTGGGTCGGTCCGGTGAAGCTCGAATCGGCGATGCCGCGGATGAACAGTTTGTTGCGGCCCGCGCCGAGGTAGGTGGAGGACACGGTGGCGAGCCTCGACAGCAGCGCGTCAGTGCCTCCTGCGCCGCCAAAGGTGAGATCGGCGCCGCTCACCACCGAGACGGACCCGGCATAGTCGCGCAGCGCGAGGTCGCGCTTGCTGGCGGTGACGACGATGTCGGCTGGCGGCGCGTCCGGGACAGGCTGCGAATGCGCGACCTGCTCCCCGTTACCGGCGCGAGGCGGGGCGGTCTTGATGCGCCAGACGCCTGACGCCACTTCGACCGCCTGCGTACCCGTTCCCGCCAACATTCGGCGAAACGTCGCCGCGAGCGTGGGCCCGACGGTGACCTTTGGGACGCGCCGCTGCCACAGCGTGGCATCTGCGACCGATATGCTGATCTGCGCTCTTCGGCCGAGCAGCGGTATCACATCGGCGAGCCTGCCTGCGGGCAGGTCGTACGTCGGCGCTCCGGCGGCCAAGGCGGGCGCGCCGGCGCAGAGGGCTGCGATCAGGATCACGGTGCGCGCTGCGGTCACGGTGAAGCGAGCAACCTCCAATGATTGCCCGCGCGCCTTGCCCGCACGCCAGCCAGCGCGGCGACGCGAGGAAGGACCGCATCCGCCCCGCCATTGAGCTGAACCACGCCGCGCATCGTCTGGTGCGCGACCGCGTCATCGACCGTGACGGCAACCCCGAGTGCGCGCGACAGGTCGCCGGCGACCTCCGCGAGAGACGCGCCGTCATACTCGATTTGGCCCCGCGACCAGCCGCCGATCGCGCCTGGCACGGCAGCGCTCAAGGCGACGTCCGGCGAGCCGTCGCGTGCGTGCAGGGCGCGCCCGGCAACGACCCGCACCGCATCGCCGCCACGTTGCCAGTCGATTGCCCCTTCGGATACCGCCACGCGCGTTGTGTCGCCGTCGCGCACCATGTCGAAGCGCGTGCCGACGTCGATCACGTCGGCATCTCCGACGCGGACACGGAATGGCGTCGCGGCATCATGGCGGACCGTGAACAGCGCTTCGCCGCGCGCGAGCGTCAGGCTGCGCTGTGTGGTGCTGTCGACGATCAGGCGGGTTCCGCCATTGAGGACAACGCGGCTTCCGTCGGTCAGCGTGATGCTGCGCTGGGCTCCCGGCGCGGTCTCGTAGACCAGCGGTGCGGGCACGGGCCGCTCCGCGCGATAGGTGACGACCGCGATCAGCGAGGCCGCCAGCGCCGCGCCGGCCCAGGGCGCGGCCCTGCGCCTAAACGGGCGCCGTATCTGCTCCACCGCGATCGGCCGTGAGGTGCTGGCGAGGACCGCTACCATCTCTGCCTCGGCGGCGGCGGCGGCATGGTACGCATCGGCATTTCCCGGCGCGGCCGAGAGCCAGGTCTCGAAAGTCGCCCAGTCGGTGAAGTCCGGGTCACCGGTCCGCACCAGCCATGCGACGGCTTCCTGGGTGGTCCGATCGGCGTCCGGGGAGGTGTGGTCAATCATGATCTTCCACCTAAGACGGAGTCGAACGGCACGAACCTTGACGCCTCATTCCTCATCCAGCGTCCTTTTCACATCCATCAGCGCGCGGGTGGCCTTGCGCAGATCGCTCTCGACGGTGCTGAGGCTGACGCCGATCTCGGCGGCGATGTCGCGCTGCGGCACGCCATCGAGCCGGTGCCGCCGAAATGTGCGTTCGATCCGCGGCCCGAGCGCAGCAAGCGCGGCCTGCACGCGGTTCAGACGAGCGCGAGCGATGAGCACACGTTCCCCTGCGGGCTCGTCCGAGCGACCAGGCACGGTCGCGCCATTCGAGTCGCTCCATTCCCGCTCGCGCAGCAGGCTCTGACGTTGCGAGCGGTACCGATCGAGCATGAGATTGTTGGCCGCGCGGTACAGGTAGGATATCGGCTCAGCGACGGGACCGTTCTGCGCATTGCGCACTCGAAGCCAGAGTTCGTGCAGCAGATCCTCAGCCGAATCGCCTGCGCCGTGCGCGCGCAGGAACCCGAGCAGCTTCTCCCGGTTTTGCAGAAACACGGCCTCAAGGCCACTCGGGTCCATTGGTTTCCTGTCTTAGCCTTTGGCGCTTCGACGCGCTTTAGTCCCGCCTTCGGGTCGGCGCTACCTATCTGGCGACCCGGTCGTGCGCCGATCGGAACCAAGGCCCTGCCGAGGGTTGCGTTCAGATCACGTCGACCCCGCCTCCTCAGGCGGTCTTTCTACGCGGCCCGATCCGGACGGTCTGGCAACCGCGCGCACTTACCGAACGGAGGCTGCGAGTTCGCAGCGATCGCCGCGAGGAAGGCACCCGACATTAACCTACAGTCGCAAAACGGTAAAACGTCGCTTTGATTCTGTTGGCTCCGAACAGCGGACGGGCGAACGGACAGCTCTCCAGCACCTTCCCGAGAACCATTTGAGATGTTTGAAAAAATATCGCTCCGAAACCGAACTTCCGAGCCGCCAGCGGGGCTAGCTGGCTCGGATGTTTCGAAATGGCTCCCATCTCAGGATACGTCTAAAACAATTTTGCTTTTCGCATCCGACGAGGCGAGGAAAACCCTATCACGCTTCCGTGCTTCAGCAAGCAGATCCTTATTTACACAGTCCGACGAAGCCACCGTTTTTGCCTCCGATTCGCCGCTTCCGGCTCCCCGACAGCCTACAGGTGGCATTCGGAAGCGCGAACGCGATAGGGCTGAACGGGTCAGATCGGAGGGCGGTCCTCAACCTTCGTTGAGAGAACGCGCGGTCGCACTTGCCCGGCGACGAGGGGTGGTTCGGACGAAGGATCTTGCCAGCATTGGCGTACCTCGCTGCTACCTCTCCCCGATGTGCGACGAAGGCCTGCTCGTACGCGTAGGGCACGGGCGGTATAGCGCCGGATCCAATCCATGAACGCTCAACCAACCTCGACTATCGCGCGGCGATCTGGGTGAGACATTAGCGGCGATCAGGATGAGACTCTGAGGCCGTGACGGGATCGAGATTGTCGCGGCGCGACAGGCAATGCAAGCCGAGATTGGAGTTGATCGCCGCTCCGCGACAGGGGTGTCTCAGGTTGATTGTCGCTGGAGAGCGGCACGACGTCGGTAGCTCTCGACGTTCATCTCGAAGATGGTGGCGTGGTGGACGAGGCGATCTACCGCCGCGAGTGTCATGGCGGGGTCCGGGAAGACTCTGGACCAGTCGCCGAAGGGCTGGTTGGCGGTGATGAGGGTTGATCGGCGTTCGTAGCGTGCGCTGATCAGCTCGAAGAGGACGGACGTTTCGGCTTGGTCCTTGGTAACGTAGGCGAGGTCGTCGAGCACCAGCAGGTGATATTTGTCGAGCTTGGCGATCGCGCTTTCGAGGGCCAGCTCGCGGCGCGCGACCTGGAGTTTCTGGACGAGATCGGAGGTGCGGGTGAACAGGACGCGCCAGCCTGCTTCGATGAGTGCCATGCCGATCGCAGCGGCAAGGTGGCTCTTCCCGCCGCCGGGTCCACCGATCATGATGAGATTGGCGCCCTTCTCGAGCCAGCTGTCGCCAGCGCAGAGCGCCATGATGTGCGCTTTGGAGATCATCGGCACGGCGGTGAAGTCGAAGGTGTCGAGGGTTTTGCCCGGTGGCAGGCGCGCTTCTGTCAGATGCCGCTCGATGCGCCGCCGGTCTCGTTCGGCGATCTCATGCTCGGCAAGCGCTGCGAGGAAGCGAGTGGCGGGCCATGCCTCCTTGTCGGCGCGGTCAGCGAACTGGAGCCAGGCCTGCTTGATAGCAGGCAGGCGCAGTTCGTTGAGGATGAAGGCAAGGCGCTGGGTATCGACGGAGGGGTTCATGCGGCCGCTCCCGTCAGCAGGGTGTCGTAGATGGCGAGCGAGGGTAACTGGACCGAGACGACCGGCAGGCTGGCTGGATCTGGTGAGAACCGCGCTCGAAGCTCCGCGAGATCCGGCAGGCGCCTTGCTTCGAGATCTTCTGTCAGGGCGGCGGCCAACTCTGCTTCGCAGCCCCGCTCATGGGCAAGCGAGAGCAACTCGACGATGATCTTGCAGGCGGTGCGCTCCGGCAACTGCTCGATGAGGCTGTCGAATGTCCGGCGATACGCTTCGCGCGGAAAGATCTGGTCGCGATAGACGAGGTTCATCAGCGCCATGGGCTTGCGCCGCAGGCTGTGAATGACGTGGCGATAGTCGACGACGTGTCCATGCTTGCCGTCGCCGGGAGCCCGTCCGCGGCGAAGCGTCATGAGGCGTGTCACGCCGAGGAAGAGATCGAGCCGGTCGTCGTACAGGCGGACCTTCACCCTGTGGCCGATGAGGCGGGACGGGACCGTGTAGAACACCTTCTTCAGCGTGAAGCTGCTGGTCGAGGTGACCGTGACGATGGTCTCTTCATAGTCACCTGTCCGCACCGGCGGCAATGGCTGCAGCACGGCTCGCTCGGCGTCGATCCTGGTCGCGTTGCGGCGGTTCTTGCGCGCGACGATCTCGTCGATGAAGGCCCGGTAGGCCGCGAGATCCGCGAAGTCGCCAGACCCCCGCATGAGCAGCGCATCGTTCACGGCATGCTTGAGATGGCCGTGCGCGCTTTCGATGGCGCCGTTCTCGTGGGCGACGCCGCGATTATTGCGGGTCGGCTCCATCGCATAATGTTCGCACAGTGCGTCATATCGCCGGGTGAGATCCGTCCGCGCGTCGGTGTCGAGATTGCGGAATGCCGCAGACAGGCTGTCGCTACGGTGCAGCCGCGGCGCGCCGCCCAGCGCCCACAGCGCGTTCTGGAGGCCTTCGGCCAGGGCAACATAGCTCTCGCCGCCGAGGATGACATGGGCGTGCTCGAAGCCCGACCAGGCCAATCGAAAGTGATAGAGCAGATGCTTGAGCGGTTGGCCGGCGACAGTGACCGGTACATCGAGGTCGCCCATGTCGGTGAAGTCCGACAAACCCATGCGGCCAGGTTCATGGGTCTGGCGGAAGATGACCTCCTGCACCGCACCATGCCGCGCCCGCCATATCCGGATGCGCCGCTCCATAGTCCGCCGGACACCGGGCGAGAGATCCGGATGCCGGCGCAGCATCTCCTCGAAGATGGCGACTGCCCGTAGCCCCGGCGCCGCCTGGAGAAGTGGGACGATTTCTGCGTCGAAGATCTCTGCCAACGGGTCCGGTCGGCGCCTGCCACGTGGCTCTGCCTTCTGCGACGGCAGCCTCCCGTCCTTGAGCAGCCGATAGGCTGTCGCCCGGCTGATACCGGCCTTGGCCGCTGCCACGGGCAGCGGGTCGCTTTGACGATGTTTCATGAAGAGCCTCATCTGATGATCGTTGACGTGTCCACCGCTCACCCGGCTCTTCCCTCACGGAAAAACCCGGATGTAGGTCGGCCACGACCACCAAAGCCCTTCGAAAGGGCTTCCGTTTGAGCCTGTCGGCTGCGGGCTACGCCCTACGCCGACAGGCTCAAACGGAGTCTCATCTTGATTGACGCTGCTGTCTCACCTTCATCGCCGCGCGGCACTCGACCCCCAGATGCGCTCAGCGAGCGAGGAGGCTTCTAGATCGAGAAGCACCACCATGTCGAAAGAACTCCGCGTCACCGTGGTTTCACTCAAGCAGGTTGGCGAGGTTCTTCAGCGTCGACTCCATGCCGGCTTTATGGTCTGCCTCGCTGATTCCGGCCGGTACATTCTGGGCGACAAACGTGACCTTCGTGCCGTCGCGCACGGGCGTGAGCCGGGTGGTAATCGTCATCGTGCCGCCGAACGCCGAATCCGCGCTCTCGAAGGTCACTGCCTCGACGATCTTCTCTTCTGGAACCAGCTCGACGAACCGCCCTTCGAAGATATCAGCGTCAGCAGTCGACTTGCCTTTTCCGGTCTCGGCATCGTCGTAGATGAACGCCATCCGATAGCCGCCACCCGTTCGCGGATCGAAGTGAAAGATCTTGGCGCTCATTCCCTTCGGCGGCCGCCAGGAACCAACGGTCTCAGGATCGAGGAAGGCGCGATAGATCGCCCGAGGCGATGCCAGGATGGTGCGGGCTGCTGAATGGGTGGCGGATTCGATCATCCGGATCTGAATAAGAGGAGCGTGGCATGGCGACCAACCTAAAAACGAAAGGCCGCCCCTTACGGGACTGCCCTTCCATTGTCTTGCCTTCGCGGCCAACTCAGACGAGCCGGACCCCCGCGGTGGAGGCCATGCTCACCTCAGTCGCCGCAGTCGGCGTTGGACAATGAGACATTCGACCACCTCCTTTCCGTTGTCGAACGATAGGCGTGATGTAGGGCCGCCGTCACCAGATTCAATTCGCCAAGTCGCTGTGGAAAAAGGATTATGGTGCGTCTCCATCGCGCAGGCTGCGGAAGGTGATCGACCAGCGCGGCACCTCCATCGGTGCAATGCTGTGCTCCCATTGATGGCGAACCTCCCCGGCAAGATGATAAATCGACCGAGGCGCAAGCTCGGCTTCAGCGCGCGCGAACCCGTCGGCGGTCCGCTGGCGCAACCGCAGCGTGGCGCCGTGGCCGAGTGAGATGCCGATGACATGCTCGAACACCGGCCGGTCCTTATGCCAGCCGATGCCTGCACCGGGATCGTAGCGTATCAACAAGGCCTGGACGAGCTGATCGGGCCCGAGGCTGGCGAAGGCGGCGGCCCGCGCCTTCACTGGCTCAAGCCAGTCCGGCAGGGGATCGGTGGGCGTGAACCGCCCGCTCTCGAAATCATAGCTCCAGCCGAACGACCGGGTCAGGCGCTTGCCGGTCCATTGCTGAAACCGGAAAGGGCTGAGGCCCTCGGCATCGATCTTGGCAATGAGGGAAGCCTCTTCCTCGGCCGATACGATCGTTGGCCGCGTGGCCAGCCCCGGAACGACCGGGGCATCGAACAGGTCAGCCATCATCGTAACCTGTGCCAGCCCCGTCCGCCTTCGATGCCGCCGGCTTCGCGTAACACGCGTTCGAGATCATAGCTGATCTCGGACCGGGTTGCGTTGGCCTTAGTTATCGGCCCAATCCTTGATGGACGAAGGCATATTTTTCTCGAAGGAGGGCGCCCTTGGCCTATCCGATGTGTCTCGGCCTCGGGAATTGACGGACCTCCTTCCAAGGCAAAGCGCAGGCATGTGCATCCTGTCGTCTGCTTCCGGGCGGTGGTCGATGAGGCAGTGCGCCTAACTCCCACGGCGCGGAACCCTGCCTCCCAAGTACGGGGGGGCGCCATGGCGACAAAGTGCGTATGACCGCGGCCGTAGCCACGGTTAGGTATCCATCCTTCCCGGTGACGCCGGACGGGATTGGGAGCGGAAAGCATCCGCCCAGATCTCGCTCCGAACATCGACCCTTGCTTGCGCCTTGGCAGGTCGGCTGCGCGAAGAGCTTCATGCTCGGGAATCTTTCCGAACCGCTGCAAATCGCCGAGCTCGCCTGCATGTGCCGGCTGTCCCCGGCCTATTTCGTCCGAGCGTTCGCGAATACGGTCGGGGTGGCCCCCTATGCATGGTTCCTAGGAAGACGCGTCGCCAGAGCGCAATCCCTGCTCGCGAACAGTGAATTGCCGTTGGCCCAGATCGCCCTTGATTGCGGCTTCTCCGATCAGGCCCATTTCACCAATGCGTTCGGCAAAGCGATCGGAATGACGCCCGCGCGATGGCGAAAGCAAGCGGAGCGATCCTAGACCCGCGGGCGCGGCACGCCGTGATCGAAGGCATGGGTCTCCGGAGGGAAACGCGTGGCCGACGAATTGGGCGGCCACGCCATCTCACCGACCGATCAACGTTAAGAGTAAAAGTCGGGGGCCTGCCTGAAACCGGGCCATATTTCTGGGTCATGACCTGTTACCACCATGGTCCGCTCTCTCTTGGCTAGCGCGCGCAGCTTCCGGACCGAGCGCACGGCGTCGATCGCCGAGGTCATGAACCCTGGAAGTGCCCGCTCTTCCCAATGATCCTGCGTATAGACCGCGTCCGCCGTGAGAAGGATAGCGCCTGTTTGGGGCAAGCGGACAAGAAAGGACTGATGGCCGACCGTATGGCCGGGCGTGAAGATCATACGCAGCGTGCCATCTCCATAGAGATCGTAGCCATCCGTTGCCTCACCATCGAGGAAGTGCCAGTCAAGGCCAGGTCGGTCGAAGTCCTTCCGCGCGTAGGCGCCGGCGGCGAACCAGTCGGGCGCGAAGGCATATTCGTACTCACGCCGCTGGACGATGTGGGTCGCGTTCGGGAAGCGCCCGATCGCGCCGCTGTGGTCGCAATGCAGATGCGACAGGACCACGAAGCGGACCTGTTCAGGTGCCACGCCGAGGCCCGCAAGTTGCGCGGCGCAGCCCTGGCTGCTCTCCATGATCGGCTGGTAGGCGTCGATCGCATCACCCCACCAGCCGCGAGGGTCCGATAGGCCTTCGGCGGCCAGGCCGCCATCAATGATGACATGGCCACGCGGGTGCATGAGCAGGAACCAGGGAACCGGAATTTCATAGTCGGCATCGCCTTGGTTCATCTTGATGTCGTGCACCTTGCAGCGCTGGCTGCCGGATTGGAGCATGTAGAGCCTGATACCACTCATTTGTTCTTCCTTCGGGAAAGGGTAGGGCCGCAGGGCACGGCGGCTCCACGCTTCTCCCCTTGGCTGCGAGCGATGGGTAGGCCGGTCGAACTGCTTTCATTCATCGGACTATCCGATATATAGAGGGGCATGGATTACCTCGCCGCCATGCGCATGTTCGTTCGAGTCGTTGAGCGCGGCAGCATGTCGGCGGCGGCCAAGGATCTCGGAATCGGGCAGCCGGCGGTCAGCGAACGGCTCGAACGGCTCGAGGCCGAATTGGGTGTACAGTTGCTCCGCCGGAGCACGCGGGCGCTTTCCACCACCGACATGGGTGGGGCTTTTTACGAGCGCGCCAAGCTGGCAATCGAGGCGGCCGACGACGCGCTGTCCGCGGTTCGGGGAGATGCTCCCCTGCGGGGCACGCTGCGGATCGCTGCGCCGCAGGGGCTGGGGGAGGTACTGCTGCCGGGCGTGCTGTTACACTTGCGCGAAGCACACGCTGGGCTTCGTGTCGATCTGGTTCTCAACGACCGGGTCGTGGATCCGGTCACCGAAGGCGTAGACCTGTCACTGCGCCTGGGGGAACCGGGTGAGGGCGGTTTCGCCGCGCGACGCGTTGGGCATGTGCCGCGTGTGCTGGTGGCGGCACCTGCTTATCTTGCGCACCATGGAAAACCGGAGACACCTGGGGATCTCGTCGGCCACGCCTTCGCCCGTGTGTCGGGCCTCTTTGCAGGCGGTCGATTGCCCTTGCGCACGATCGACGGTTGCGCTCTGGCGGCGCCCATCGATGTCGTCCTCAACGTCAGCCATTGGCGGCCGCTTCACGCCGTCCTGCTCGGCGGGGGCGCCATTGGCGTCCTCCAATTGGCTGTATGCGCGAAGGATCTTGCAAGCGGTCGACTGAAGCGCCTGTTGCCGGCCTTCGAAGTTCCAGGGCTCGATCTTCACGCCCTTTATGCGCCCGGACTGCCGATGGCCTCGCGTACTAGAACGGTTCTGGCACTGATCGAGCGAGAAGTGGCTCGTCTGTCGATCGAGATCGAGAACGCGGTCAAAGGTCTCTTCTGATCACCGCAGTCGCCGCGCCGATCACGTTCAAGTTCCGAGCCGCGAGGTGGCCGCGTTGGCAACCGCATCCCGAAGCCAGCCATGCGCTGCGTCCCTTTCGCGCCGACGATGCCAGGTTTGAACAAATGGGAAGCTGCCCAATTGGAAGGGCAGTGGGCTGCACCGCAGGTTCCCCGGCACGATGTGGTCAAGACTGCGCCTGGCAGCCGTCAGGATCAGATCGGTGCCTCTGACAAGGTCGGGAGCTGCTGACCAATGCGGGACTTGAACGGCTATGCGGCGCTTGTGACCGAGGCGGGCAAGGGCATCGTCGACCTCACTGTCGTCATGCAGCGCTACGGCAACCCGCACATGGGGTCGCGTCAGATAATGTTCGAGTGAGATTGGGGTGCCTTCTTGCTCGGCGTCGAACAGGCAGGCGAATGAGTCTTCAAAAAGCAGGGCGCTTCGAAGATCCCTGCCGCCGGGTTGCTTGAGGACCGGATACACGCCGACCGCAAGGTCGATCTCACCGTCCATGAGCGCCGCGATCGCGCGCTCTCTGCCGTAGGAAACGATGGAGAGATTCATCTGCGGCGCCATTTGTCGAACCTGCGAGACAAGCGTCGGCAGCAGAATGGTCGCCCCATAATCCGACATTGATAGACGAAAATGGCGATCGCACCGCTCCGCGTCGAATGTCGGTTGATCGACCAGCGAGCGTATGAGTGCGAGCGCCTCACCCAGCGGTTCGACGAGTTGAAGCGCGCGGGCCGTTGGCTGGAGCCCCCCTTCGCCGCGTACCAGAAGCGGATCGTTGAACAGATCTCGTAGCCTTGCAAGCGCATGGCTGACCGCCGGTTGCGAACGATTGAGCCGGATGGCCGCGCGCGAGATATGGCGTTCCGCGATCAGCGCCTCCAGGATCGGCAACAGGCTCAGGTCAGACGGCTGGAGATTATTCAATCTATGCATAGTGGACATACTTTTCTTCGATTTCCATTCGTTTCGTCAATGGACGAAAAGCGGAGGGAAAGGAGACCCAACGATGTCTCAGTCACCGCAAATGGATACTGGATTGTCCCATGTCGCGCTGGTGGTGCGCGATCTTGAGAAAAGCATCGCTTTCTACCAGAAGTTCGCCGATCTTGAGGTCGTCCATCGCCGTAGGGCTGGTGGCGACATCGATGAGGTCGCGTGGCTAGCAGATGGAACGCGTCCGTTCGCGCTGGTCCTCGTCGCCTCAACTGCCTTGGTTGATACGGCACTTGGTCCGTTTGGCCATATAGGCGTTGCCTGTGCGACGCCGGAGGATGTCTATGCCCGCGCTGCCGAGGCTGAGCGCCACGGCGCCCTGCGCTCTGCTCCCCGCGATGATGGACCGCCCGTGGGCCTTTGGACCTATATCGCTGACCCGGATGGCAATACGCTTGAGCTCTCATTTGGCCAGGAAATTGCTTTCGCTATAGACGGTCGCCAGCAAGCACTGCCAGAGGCACATTGTTGAAGTTTCCGATATCTGGCTGCTTTGGCAGCCGATCAAAAATTAGAACGGGAAAGAACCGGAAGTGATTACAATCAGAGATTCCCGTCCCGACGACGGCGATCGTGTCATCGAAATCTGGCGTGGCGCGGTTGACGCGACGCATGACTTCCTCTTGCCCGAGGATCGTCTCGCACTTGACGAGATGGTGTGCGGCTTTCTGCCTCAGGCGCCGCTTTGGTTGGCCGTGGACGTCAAAGATTATCCGCTGGCCTTCCTGCTTATCGACAATGGCCATATGGAAGCGCTCTTCGTCGATCCCCGCTATCGAGGAACGGGTCTTGGCGCGGCGCTGGTGCGCCATGGCCTGGCCCTTCACCCGGAGATGACGACCGACGTCAACGAGCAAAACGGCCAGGCAGTCGGCTTCTACGAGAAGATGGGGTTCAGGCGGACCGGCCGTTCGTCACTTGACGGGCAAGGCAGGCCTTATCCGCTCATTCATTTGCGGCATGGTGACTGATCCTGGGTTGGCGCCTCAAATGCAAGCTTGCCAGTTACCGCGGAGCATTCGCTCGCGGCGGAGATCGAGAATAATCGTGAAGGAAGAGACGGGCCATGGTCATCACGAGACGCGTGACATTGCTCGCTTCCCTTGGGGCAGTGCCTTGGCTGTTTGCGGCATCAGCGCGGGCAGGTGATCGCCAGAGCACTATCGAAGCCCGGCTCAAGGCGCTTGAAACCCGCAGCGGCGGGCGTTTGGGCGTTGCCATTCTGGATACCGCGACCGGGGAGATGATGGGGCGCCGGCTTGATGAGCGCTTTGCGCTGTGCAGCACGTTTAAGGCTCTGGCGATTGCCTTCACGCTCGCTCGCGTTGATCGCGGTGAGGAGAATCTGGATCGAAGGATTTATTTCACCCAGAAGGATCTGGTGACGCCCTTCAAGGCGACCAGGCCACATCTTGCCGACGGCATGACCGTTGCGGAGCTTTGCGGAGCTGCGGCCACCGTCAGCGACAGCACCGCCGCGAACCTCCTGCTGGCCGGCTTCGGCGGGCCTTCCGCGCTGACCGCCTATCTGCGCTCGATCGGGGATCACACGAGCCGCATTGACAGGACTGAACTGGCCCTCAACATCGTCAAGCCGGGAGAAACGCATGATACGACGTCACCGCGGGCCATGGCTGCGACGCTGCGACACATCCTGCTCGGCTCGGCCCTGTCGCCAGCATCGCGGGCGCGCCTGATAGAATGGATGATGGCGTCCAAGGATGCGGCTGCGCAACGCCTAAGGCGTGGCTTGCCGGTGGGGTGGCGGATCGCGAACAAGCCGGGGACATGGGAAGGCGTATCGACCAACGATGTCGGCGTGATCTTCCCGCCCGATCGTCCGCCGATCGTCGTTGCAGCTTATCTGGGCGGGGGGCATGGCTCCGTGGCGGATCAGGAGGCCATTTTGTCTGAGGTCGCTCGTATCGTCGCGAGGGTTGTCTGACCGCGAAGGTATGGAGAAGGGCCAACTGCGTAAGCGTGGCTAATGGCTCGCGCGCGCGCGCCATTCGTCAGCGAGAAGACCAAAGATCAGCGAGTCCCGAATACCGATATGGGTCTGCCACTCTGCCCGTAACCGTCCTTCCAGCGTGAAGCCGAGGGCTGTCAGCAGCGCGATCGACGGCTGATTGTCCGGATCGGTATCTGCGAAAAGGCGCCGCTGGCCTTCGGCAAAAAGCTGATCGATGACCATCGTGACAGCTTCGCGCGCATAACCCTGACCCTGCGCGTCTTGGGCAAGGAGATAGCCGATCTCCGACACACCCTCGCGTTTTTGGCCTGCCGCCACAAAGCCAATGGCATGCTCCTCACCCGTCCTGATGATCGCCCATGCTCGCCAGTTCGACTGATCGTCGTCGGCGAAATAGGTGCGAAGATCATCGAGATGGTCAAAGGGAGCGCGAGACCACCACCGCATCATGTGGGATTGCCCATCGTCGGAAACAAGGCGTCCGCGTCGCCCAGAGCGCGCGGACGCAGTGTCAGGCGGTGTGGCTTGGGCGTGTCGGCCGGAGTCGGCGCTGTTTGTGGGAAAGCCATTCGCATTTCTCCCGGGTGCGCATTCTGAAAACCATCTTCGCTGAGACCAGCGTCTCATCGGATGGCCGAAGCTGTCAGGACCCAACGGGGCCGGATTGCCCGTTCACGAGGTTGCAGATCTCAGCGATGACCCGTCCATCGAGTTCGGGCGGCAGATCATGCCCCATGCCGTCGATCTGCAGGTAAAGCGCATCGGGGATCGAGCTGGCCGTGTCGCGCCCGCACGTGGGGAGGATCAGCGGATCATCGGTCCCATGGATAACGAGTGTCGGTACCGTGATGCTCGCAAGCCGCGCCCGCCGGTCGCCAGCCACTGCCATAGCCGCGATCTGCCGCGCCGCGCCGCTCGGGTCGTAGGAGCGCTTCACTTCTTCCAGGAGAAGGGCGCGCTGCCCTTTTGCATCGAAGGGAAAGCCTGTCCCTGCAATCTTGCGTGCGAACGCAAGACGCACTTCCAGAAAGCCCTCGGGATCGATGGCCGGATCAGGCGCCGGGCGCATCATCATTGCCATAACGTCGGGCGCGGCCTGGGGCAGGGCGGGATTACCGGTGCTAGACATGATCGACGTCAGGGACAGAACCCGGCCGGCATGTTCGCTCGCGAGGATCTGGGCGATCATGCCCCCCATTGAGCGCCCGACGACATGTACCTTCTCGGCGCCGAGGGCGTCGAGAAGGCCGATCCCATCGGCAGCCATGTCGTAGAGCGTGTAGGGCACGTCTGGTCGCCGCCCCGCCATCAGCGCGGCAGCGAGCGCGCCGAAATCCGGCGCAGGCGACGTGCTGAAATGGGTCGAGCAGCCCGCATCGCGATTATCGAAACGGATCACGCGAAAGCCCTGCGCCGCAAGTCCCTCACAGAACCTGTCGGTCCAACGGATCATCTGCGTGCCAAGCCCGGAGATCAGGAGAACAGTTTCCGCGTCGGCGTCGCCGAAATCGTCCCAGGCGAGATCGATGCCATTGGCGTTGATGATATTCAGGGCACAGTTCCTTGAGTGGCGCCTAGCAGCTTTTGAAGATCAGGAACCCGTCGGGCCCGACGCTCCCGCTGCGCGGCGGTCGAGCTACGGCCGATAGCTGTATTCGTTGGCTGAGCAAAGCGAGGGCAATGGATGGTGAACTCGACTGGCGCTGGTGCTGGTGGTGCTGCCTCTAGCACTGCGCTCCCGCCGGCCTGCGGGCGAAGCACTTATCGAGGTTGGCGTTGGCCGTATACGCGTCGAAAGCTGGCATTGAACTCTGAAGTCGCGGTCGCAGCCGGCGCCTGTTCGCTTTCGATCGCTGGCTTACAGCGATAACGGAACTGCCTCCGAAAGCTGAGGAGCGTCAAATTCGCCAGGCCGCGTTCTGGATTACAACCCGATATCCATCGGGGTCCTCGAACGTTCTGCCATGTTGGTCCCAGTAGGGATTAAACGCCGAAACTGCTGAGAAGCCGGCAGCCTCCATTCGGTCCACCGCAGCTTGCCATTCCTCGATGGCGGGCAGGTAGAAGATCGGAAGATGGTCCTGCGTCGGCGCACGCCCGGCGACATGGCCGTGCGCTCGTGTAAATTCCAGATGGTATGGCGCGCCCGGCCGCCCAAGCATAACTCCGTCGAAGCCATCATGATCCTGGAATCTGTCAAGGACATCAAAGCCGAGGCCATTCCGATAGAAGGGAAGCAAGGCTTCCAGGTCATCGGTCGGTCGGGCAACTCGTAGGGTAGGGAAAATGGTCATGGCCACGTGCTACGCCCGAAACAAACTCTACTGCAAGCAACTCTAGAATGCCATTCGGTCGGTTGATGGATGGGCCCCAACAGACATCGCCATGGTGAGATTGTGGTGATCGATGGAGGACGGGCTGATGATGCTTGCCCCGCTGCGGACCAGGGGAGTGGAAGAGTATTGGCATCGCCGCTCGACAGGTGAAGTCGAATCGCTGGCCTGAACAATTTATGTTGGCTAGAACTGAGTTATGAGCGATCAGCATGAACTCGTGGCATGTTTGAGGGGCGACCTGAAAACAGCCATGCGCGACCGACGGACGGCGGAAGTTATGGTGTTGCGCAGTCTGATCGCCGCGGTCGATGACGCGCAGGCTGTTCCGGTAGGCAAGCTGCACGAGACCTATGTCCTCCGGGCATTCGGTGATCCGTCAGTTGAGGTGCCACGGCGAGATCTCGGGCCTGAAGATCTGCGTCAGTTGCTGGAAAGCGAGAGAAATGCCCGAGTGGTGGCCGCCGAGGAATATCGTACCGCAGGCCATTATAGCCGGGCGGACGAATTAATCGCCGCCGCAGAAATTGTCGGCCGTTACCTCAATGGTTCAAATGGCTTCTAGATCTTGGGGCTCAAGCGGAAGGTGCGATTCAGCCAGATATCGCCTCAAGACCGGAGGACGTTCCAAGATCACTCGCCAATCGCAAAGTGGCCTCGCCACTGGGCCGCTTACATCTTCGGGCGCGCCATTGCGATGCTATGCCGATCCGGGACAACTGTAGCAAACGCAGCAGGGTAAGAGATCATCCGACAGGCTCAATGGATCGTGAACTCGACGGGAACGGAAAGCTCGATCTGCTCTGGACGATCCGCCGGAATCCTGGGCAATGGATCGGCCCGCCGGAGCGTCTCGAGTGCGGCCTGGTCAAGCGCCGGGAATCCCGAGCTGCGCACCAAGGACGAACTGAGTACATGCCCTTCGCGGCTGATGCGGAAGCGAATATAGACGACCCCCTGCTGGCGAGCGCTCCGCGCGCTGCCGGGGTATTTTCGGAATTTCTCAAGCCGGGAGAGTACGCGACCTTCCCACGTATCGGCGGTGTTGCTCGATGCCCGGGACCCTTGCGGTGCCGGCGCTGTCTTGGGCGCGGCGGTCTCAGGTTGCGGAGGAGTGGGATCAGCGCGTTCCACCGCCGGCGAGGGCGGTGGCACCGCAATCGTCGGCAGCGGAACGATGGGATGCATCACCGGTTCGGGCTGCGACCGTAGGGGCTTACGCTCGTGCTTCTCGACCGGCTTGGGTGCGTCTTTCGGCTTGGGCGGCGCCTCAGGGGGCGAGGCAAGTGGAAGCAAGGTTACCACCAGCGGGGCCGATGGGGGTTTGGGGGAGGTGGGCCTGTCCTGGAACGATATGAACAGCGCGACTGCCGCTATTGCATAGACAAGGGCAGTGCCGAAAAAGGCGACCACCCGCTGTCCGCGCGGCGGGGCATAGCCGTATCGTACGATCGAGGTCGGCAGCGCGATCGGTGGGCCGTGCGGTTCCAGGTCGGATGTCATGTCGGACGCCATATCGCTCTTCGAAGGCTCAGGACGGGCGAGAGCGAGCATGATCGGGTCTCCTCTTGCGCGAGTTGCGGAAGCGTAGGGCAATGACCGGCAGCGGAAGAGCGAGCGATATCCAGGACAGCCACCGCCAGATACCGGCCCCGCCGATTAACGCCGAGATCAGGCCAAGAAGCGTCAGCATGGCGAGGCTGAGGGGCCAGCCCCATACCGCTAGCAAGGATGATTGCGCGCGCCGGCTCACTCCGCCGCCTCCGACATATGGGTTTGGTCGGATAGACCCACGCGATCGGGCGAACGACGCCGACGACGACGCGCCGCCCAAAGATAAAGTCCACTGCCCAGGACAAGGATCGCCACCAGATCGAGCAAGGCCCAGATCATCTTCAGCGGCAGCCCTCCATAGTCGCCGAAGTGCAGCGGACGGGAAACGTCCAGCGCGCGCAGGTACCAGGGCATCGGCAGGGCTCCGTTTCCTACGGCCGCGCCATTCGCAGCATTCACCGCCACCGGGGCAGTCAATCGCGAGGTGAGGGGCCTCGTGCCTTCACCCCAGACGAGATAATAGCCGGCTATACCGGGAGCGGGGCCGGGGAAGATCACCGTCTCAAAGAGCATGTCGGGCGCGGCGGCTCGGGCACTCGACAGCGCCTGGTCAGGCCCAATCGCTTTTCCGCCTGCCGCGATCTTCGGCAGGAACCCGCCGATCTGCGCACGCCAGAGCGTGAACAGCGGCTTCTCGATGGCGTTCATGAAGCCCGTGACCGCCACGACGGTGAGCCATGCGGCGATGGCTATCCCTGCGACATTATGGCGGTCGAGCCATGCGAGGGGGCGCCCCCGACTTTTGCGGATGTCGCCAAAGGGTCGGTCGCTGGCGAAGGGAGCATAGACCACGACGCCTGAGATAATCGAGATAAGGGCCGTAAGGCCCACGATCGCGATGAACAGGCGACCCAGCAGGCCCGCCAACAACTCACCGTGCAAGGCAAGCAGAATGTCGACGACGCCGGGCGGCTTGGCGGCGCCCGCGTTGGTCGGTTCGCCGGTGCGCCCATCGAACAGCAGGGGACGCCCGCCCCGCCGTTCGCCCAGATAGACGCGACCCTCATCCGAAGCTACCCGCACAAAGGACGGGTCGGTGCCATGCTGCACGACGATCTGGTCCAGCGAAGCCGTCACTGGTGCTGGGGCATGATCCGGTGTGCCCTCAATCTCGTCCGCGAAGATGAGCGGCAGGCCTGTTGCGCACAGGATTAGCAGAAAGAGGGTGCAGGCAAGGCTGCTCCATTCATGAAGCCATCGCCAGCGCCGCAGGGGCCCGCCGCGCATGATCAGAAACCCTTGCGCAGCGTGACTGTAAAGCCGCGCGGTTCGCCATAGACGCTATAGAAACGGGAAGGCAGGCGTGCGTAATAGGTCTTGTCGAAGAGGTTTGTGACGCTAGCCGTCAGCGACCATTGCCGGTTGAGGCGATAGCCGATCTGGGCATCGACCACGGCATAGGCATCCTGCACCGGGCCACCCCGCGAGGTCTTGCTTTGTGCGCGCAGTCCGCCGCCCAACTGGAAGCCAGGCCGATCGGGCGCACCGAAGCGATAGGTGCTCCAGAATTTGAAGCTATGCTTCGGCTCCTCGGTATCGAAGATGCTGCCTTGCCCGCTGTCCGCCTTCAACGTCTTGGTGTCGAGATAGGTGTAGCCGGCAAAGAGGCTCCATCCCGGCAGCACCTCGCCGCTGGCCTCCAATTCGACGCCGCGGCTGCGTACTTTGCCAGCGGCGATGTAATAGGCCGGCGTGCCGGGATGATCGGGATCGAGATAGGCGCGATTGCGGTCAGTCATGGTGAAGAGCGCGCCGGACAGATTGAGTGCGCCGTCCAGTAAGGCGGCCTTAGCGCCGATTTCGAACTGTTCACCGGTGCGGGGTTTCAGCGTTCCGCCGCCATAGACGAGATTGCTCTGCGGCACGAAGATGCTGGCATAGCTTCCGTAGAATGTGACCTGCGACGTCACATTCCAGACCAGGCCAGCAGAGGGCGTGAACTTGGCGTTCACGCCGGGCGCATCGGTGAAGTTGCCCGTCTGGGCGAGGCCCGCCCAGGCCTTGCTGTGATAGCTGGTCAGGCGACCGCCCAGCACCAGCGTCACTGGATCGGCAAGGCTGAAGCGTCCCTGCGCATAGAAGCCATACTGGGTGGTTCGCGTGGCCGATGCGTATGTATCGGGGATCGGCTGTTCGGGGATGTCGATCGCGAAAACGTCGCTGACGCTCGTGCCCACGAAGCCGGACCGGCTCAGGTCGCTGCGCCACGCATAATTGGCGCCGATCAGCAACTGATGGGTACGCCCCAGCAGATGCACCGGGCCGCTGACATTGACGTCGGCGCCGAACCATTCGTCGGTGATGTCCTGGCTCTGCAAGGCATAAGCCGCGCTGTCGTTCAGGTTCACCAGCCCGTTGATGTAGCCGTAAGCGCCTGTGCCATGTTGCCAGCGATAGTTTGCGCTGGCCTTGGCGCTCCAGCCATTGCCGAACTGATGTTCGAGCGAGCTATAGGCCTCCCGGCTTCGCGTGTAGCTGTGCGCCCAATTGACGCCGAAGAAGGAGGAACGCGGCGGGTTGAGGGCCGTGCCGTCGGCCCGCGCGCCGGGACCGTAATCGAAGGGCGCAAGCTTCTGGTCCTGCAGCGTGCCCGACACGGTCCACACCGTCGAAGGATCGAGATCGACGTCGACGATGCCATAGACCAGCCCGTGCCGTTCATGCGTCTCATCGGTGAAGAAGTCCCGATCCTGGCCGCTTGCAACGAGGCGGCCACGGATCGTGCCGGCGGCATCCAGCGGGCCGGTCACGTCCAGATCACCATGGAAAGTGTTCCAGCGCCCACTCATGACACTGCCTGCCCAGCCGAACTCGTCGTGCGGGCGCTTGCGCACAAGGTTGACCGTGCCTGCCGGCTCGCCGGAGCCCTGAAGCAGGCCCGATGGACCGCGCAGCACTTCCACGCGATCGTAAACTGCCAGATCGTACTGGCCGAGATATTGGAGCCCGCTGTTGGCAGGCAGGCCATCGAACTGCACCTCAGCCGGATAGCCGCGGATCTGGAAATAGGCGGTGCCGTCGCCATAGGTGATGGCAGTAACCCCGGTCGCCTGGCGGAGCGCATCTTCCACCGACACCATATTCTGATCGTCCATCCGCTGCCTTGTAACGACCGAAACAGACTGCGGGATCTCCCGCAGATCCTGCGCCGTCTTCCCCGCGACAGTCGCGGCGCGCGCGGCATAGCTGTGGGACCGGTCCGTCGCCGCCCGGTCGGTCTTCGGTGTCGGAATGACGGTCGTAGGCGCGAAGGGTGAGCCCTCGTCCCCGTTGACTCGCAGCGGACCGAGCTCGACGGTCCCCGCATCGGCTGTGGGCGCGCGTTCCAGGGTGAACATGTTCGGCCCGGTTTGACGGTAGGTGAGGCCAGTGCCGGCGAGAATGCGCGAGAGCCCCTCGGCCGCTCCGAAGCTGCCCTTGAGGCCAGGGCTCGACGCGTTCTGGGTCAGCGGCGCATCGTAGATCAGTTCTACATGGGCCTGACGCGCAAACTGGTTGAGAACGCGCGTCAGCGGGCCCGCTGGAATGTCATAGCTGGCGGCGCCCTGGGCGTAGGCGGGTATGGCGCAAAGACCAGTCATCGACAGCGCCGTGGTGGCAAACAGCGCAAGGGCGATACCGCGCGTCGGCCGAACCGGTTGGCGCAGGCAGTTCAATTTCACAGGTAATTCCCCCGATCGTCAAAACCAGATCGAAACGCTCTCTATTGCTAATGCGAGCGGTTCTCATACTTATGACGAATGGGGTGTCCGAAGCGGGACCCTTGCAGCGCAAAAAATTTTGCGGTCAGACAAAAATGAGGATGAGCCTGTCGGTGATATGGATCGAGCGCAGGCCGAGCGAGCGCTGTAATTTGGCAACGGCGCTGGCTGGATTGGAGATGCTGAATACCCCGCTGACGCGACGGTCACGCACCTCCGTGCCGATCACCTGGATGTAGCCGGGATAATAGCGGTTCAGTTCGGCCACGACTTCCCAAAGTGGGCGGTTCTCGAACACGAGCTCGCCTTGCACCCATGCATCGGGTTCGCCGGCTGAGAAGGGCGTGGGCACGCCCCACGGCCTATCAGGGCCGTAGACGAAGCTCTTTCCTTCCGGCAGCGTGACCGCCTCCGCTCCGCTTCGCGGGTACGCGACGCGAACCGTATGCTCGGTGACGGCAACGCGGGTGTCCTCGCCATCCTCGCGGACCACGAACCGCGTGCCGAGCGCCGTGCTGCTGCCGCCACTGGCCTCGACCGTGAACGGGCGCGAGCGATCCGGCGCGACGGTGAAGGCTGCCTCGCCGCGAAGCAACCGCACGATGCGGACGTTCGGCCGGTAGTCGAATGCGACCGCGCTATGCGTGTTGAGGATCACCCGCGATCCGTCCGGCATGGTGAGGGTGCGTTGTTCGCCGGTCGCCGTCACCGCGTCCGCGCGCAGGCGCATCGGCCAGTCCTGGGCGAGACCGATCGCCATGACCGCAACGCATGCGGTCAGCGCGGCAGGCATCCAGGCGTGACGGACGGAGTGATCATTGTCATTGCCGGGTGATCGCCGCGGTAGAGGGGGAAGCGAGGCACGGACATCCGAGGCGGGGTTTACCTCGCCGAGATCGGACCAAACCGCCTCCATTTCCGCGAAGGCGCGGGCATGGAGCGGATCTGCCGCCAGCCATGCTGCCAGCCCCGAATCATCCGACAACAGACCGCTGTCGTGTTCGGCAAACCAGCGCGCCGCCTCATCGGCGATCTCCTTGGGTATCGGATCGTCAGTCGGCACGAATGCGGTCTCCCCCTGGCGCGCGGCGCATGGCCGCTGCTCTGGGCTTTCTAGCTATAAGACGATTGAGAGGGCGTGATCGGGACCGCTGGTCGGGAAAATTCCAGGTCACGCGTCCGGTTCGTCCGTCATCCGGGCATGGCAATGGCGCACAGCGATGCGGACATGCTTGGCCACGGCATTGACTGTTATGCCGAGACGCGCCGCGACTTCATGGGCGGGCAGGCCATCGATGCGGCGCAGGACGAACACCTGCCGGCAGCGCAGAGGCAACTCCTCGAGCACCGCCTCCAGCCGCGCAAGGCGCTCGCGGTCGATCACGCGGCTCTCTGCCGAGGGTTCGTTTGAGGGAGCATCGGTCGGCGGGTCAGCCGCCTCGAACAGCTGATCGTGCCGCCGCGTCCCTCGCGCGTAATCCGTCGCAAGGTTCCCGGCGAGCCGATAGAGGTAGGCACGCTTGTTGAGGATCGGCGGGTCATCCTCGACTCGCTGAACCCGCAACCACAGAGATTGGGTCACATCCTCAGCTGCAGGCAGGCCCACAATCCGCTGCGCCAGCCGCAGCAGCGACGGGCGTTCGGTGAGCAGCAGGCGCGTCAGGGCGATCGCGTTGGTCGGCATGGTGCTCTATCTTAGCGTGATATGCGAATGACTCGCAACAACGCTTTGACACGCTGCCCGCCAATATCCCCATCAATTGACTCGGCGGCAATGCGGAAGCGCGGCTGATACCGTCGCGTCAATCAGTAGGTGTAGGTGTAGCGGCTTGCAATCATAGTGGCGTCTGCTCGCAATCGGAGATGCATGCTCACATTACCCGTTCCGGCTGGATGCCGAGGTCGGGCTCCGCTTATACGCTGGACCGTCCCGTTTCTCCGTCTCCAACGGGCAATTTCGGGAAAGAGCAATCGGGAACATATTTTGGGAAAATGGCCACCTTCTTGCCGTCTGGCGCGTCTTGCGGTGGTCAGCCGTCCCGACCATCCTTCCTTTGCGGGAAGGTCGTCAGCCGTGACCTTTCGAGGCAATGATGCCGTCAATCCAATTGGCGTAGTGCGACAAGCGAACGATATATGCCGTTTCTTCGTACCGCCCGGCGGCATCACCGATGGCGATATGACCACGCGACCATCCCCACGACGTGAGGCCGATCAGTTTCCAGCCGCCATGGTCGCGCATGACAATCGGGCCTCCGCTGTCGCCGCCTCCGAAGATGCCTTCTAGCGGCAAGGCCCGTTTCCCAGTGTCAAACCGATAGGTAAGCCAGTTGCCGTTGGCGCTTTCGATCCGATTTCGCGCGCGATGGAGGGTGGTCCGATGTGTGGCATCGTCGGCGATACCGTCTTTGCCGGTGCCGGTTTGTCCTTTTCCGATTATCTCCACGACATGCCCGACCTCACGATCTCCTCTGTAGATCGAGGCTGGGGTAATATCGGTTACGGGTTCGGACAGCCGGAGCAGCGCCACGTCATCATTGTCGAGGCGTGTCGCCAGTCGGGATGCCTCGCTCTCCCCTTCGCTCTCTCGCACTCGCCGCCAACCGGGGTGGACAATCACTTGCGACACGTTGCGGACTTTTCCTGCAATCGTGACGTGATCGATCGGCATTCTTTGCCATTGGGTAGCGTGGGCGGCGGTGACGACCCAAGAAGGAGCGATCAGAACGCCCTCACCCTCAGTCGGGATATCCGCAAGGGGAAGGAAATAGTCGTCGGAGACCACATAACGGGCATCACGCACGTCATGTCGTCGCACGATGGCAGCGACGGGTGCGACAAGCGTTGATGCGGTGATCGCGACGCCAAGGGTCAGGGCTACTGTCGATCTATATGCCACCCAGTCCTCCGTCAGCCACGCACCGCAATGCGGATTTGCAACTGGTATGGCGCTGGGTGGCTAATCGCCAGCAATTCTCTTTCCACCATCCTAATGGGAAGGCTTACCGGCTCAAGCCGCTGATCTACGAGTATAGTTTAAGCTGAGGCCAGAGATTGCCGAGCGATGGCTTCACGCCTTCGCACAGTGCGATCACCTTGCCGTTCTCGAACGCCATCGCATAGCGCGAGCTTGTGGTGCCGAGCAGCGTCGCCTTGCGGCAATAAGGTCGCAGCCCCACCATGTCGTCCTGGATCGACAGCACGTTGGCCGGGTGCTGACCGCGTAGGCCCCACAGGAAATACTGGTTGTGCCCGCTGACAACGGGCGGCAGCCCCTTGCCGTAGAGGTCGAGGGCGGCGGCCTCGCCATAGTTCTCGACCTTGATCGCGGTGGCGGCGCGCTCTGTCGGCGGGATGCGCTGCCATGCCGCCTCGACCTGATGGACGTAATCGTGCCAGCCGAGCTGGTCCGCCATGACCTGAGGCAGCACGGTGCCCTTAAAACTGCGCTCCTGTTGCTGCGGCGCGAACCCGGTTCGCTGGATATAATCCTCAAGGACCGGCGGGGAGAGGATCGGGAGCGCCAGCGGTGCGGCGAGTGCGGATAGGGCAATTGCAGCCGTGATGCCACTTGCGACTACGATCCCGCCGATGCGGGTGCGCACCAGTGGCGCGAGGGCAACCGCGCCGATCGCGAACAGCGTCGGATAGAGCGGCGAGAGGTAATAGTCCTTGCCGTGCCCCATCCGTACGATGGCGACCACCACGACCGCGGCGATCACCAGAAAGCGAAGATCGCGTAAGCGTCGCACGGTAAAGGGCGCGACCAGTCCGGTGATCCACAGCGGCGCGAAGGCCGGGTTCATCACCAGCACCTGATTGGCCAGGAACGGCAGGGCGGCGATGTCGGCGTTCTTGCCTTTGGCCGCGGCGCCGAGTTCCAGGAATGGGAAGCCGTGCGCCCATTGCCAAAGGAACGATGGCGCCGCGATGACGGCCGCGAGCGCCGCCCCGATCCAGAAGGAAGGTCGCAGCAGCACCCGGCGTTCCGCCGTCAGGAGCAGGCCGAGCGTCAGCCCGACCATCCAGAACAGCATGGAATACTTCACCTGCAACGCCAGTCCGGCGACCAGGCCGGCGAGGATCAGCGCGCGATCGTCGCCCTCGCGGTTCGCCGTGACGACGAGCCAGGCGACGGCGGTCCAGGCCAGCGGATCGAACGCCGACGTGTTCAGCGTTGCCGTCAGCCCCATCAGCATCGGTGCGATCGCGCAGGCGAGGCCGGCAAGGGCCTGCGATCGCCCGTCCCCGCCTAGCGACCGGGCGAAGCGCATCACCAGCCACACCAGTGCGCCAGCCGCAATGGCGGTCGGTATGCGTAAGCCTTGTGCGCCCAGGCCGAGCCTGTAGAGTGATGCGGCCAGCAGCGGCACGGCCGGCGGCTGATCGACATAGCCGAAGGCTGGATGGTGGCCGCAGACGATGAAGTAGAGTTCGTCGCGGAACAGGTCGTAGCGACCGCCGAGCGCCAGATGCAGGGCAGCGACGATCAAGGCCGCCAACAGCGCCGCGGTATCTGCCGATCGGAGGCGGGAAACCGGACCGTGCGTCAAGCGCGATGCCCTTGCCGAGCGGCCTGTGGCATCCGGGTCGCCCGGCCGGGCGTCCCGCGCGCGCCGAACACCAGCAGCCACAGCGCCAGCGCCGCCTCCCCGATCAGCGTCGGGTCCATGATGTGTGGCGACAGCGTGTGGGCGAAGGCCGGCGCCGCAAGGTCGGCGACGCTGTTGAGGATGTAGCAGACGCCGGCCAGTGCCATCAGTCCGCCGATCGCCTTGGGCAGGAAGCCGCTGCGCCACGCCAGCCAACCCAGCATCACGCAGTAGATGCCGAAGAACACGAGGCTCACGTCGTAACCGTCGCCATGCACCTTCAGCGCGAGCAGTGCCGCCGCCTCGCGCTGGGGAGCACCCAGCGCCGAAAGGTAAGGTGCCGTTGCCAGTAACCGCAGCGGGGCGAGTAGCAGGAGGGTGTCGGCGGCAAGTACCGCGATCCCGATCAGGCTGAAGGCCGCCGCCATCCGCGACACGCCGGCGTGGACGGGGCGGAACACGTCGAGGAACAGCGCCGTCACGCCGACATAGCAGCCCAGCATCGCGAGATCGGCGGCGATGCCGGCTCGGAATAGCGGCTCTTCGGCCAGGATAGCGCGCGCCGTGGCGGCGGCATCGCTGCCGACGATCAGCGGCCCCCGCGCACCCACCTCCGCGAACAGGCCGAACATGATCGTGCCGAGATACAGCGCGCCGGCGAGCCGCGCGACGGAGGGTGAAGGCACCGCCTCAGCCACGGCGCATCTCCCGCGGCCAACGGATCGCGACGGCGGTAATCGTCAGCGTCAGCGCCATTTCGATCGCCGCCAGCACCTTGTAGAACGGCTCGGAGCCGGGGAGGCTGACCGCCATGATCGCGGTATAGAACAGGCCCAGAACGATGCAAGCCCAGCGGCAGATGGACGCCGGCAGCAGCAGCGACAGCGCGATCATCAGGCTCGGGATGGCCATCATCAGGGATACGCCGGTGAGGACGCCGGGCGTCGCATGGCCGAGCGGTCCCATGGTGCCGTGGCTCATGTCCGCCAGCGTGCCGGCGACGTAGAGGCCGAAATAGTCGCCGTAGATGTAGCAGAACATCGTGGACGCCCATAGCGCCGCCAGCTTCAATTTGGCCGGCGCTCGATACTCCTCTAACACCACAAGCTTTCCCTTAACTGTGTTGCGACCCTAACACAGCCGTATCGCTGCCGCAATGATACGTGGTGGCAGTGGGATTCCCATTTCGGCATCCTCGTGCGAAGGTCTCGATCGTCTCGCTGGCGGTTCCTTTGCGGGAAGGGAAGCGATCAACGCCGTATGTACGATCCCAGCCCGATCGCCTATCGATTGGCGAAAGATTAAAAGGGCAAAGGGGTGTTTGTGGAGAAGCTGGCTTGGCTCGTTGTGCCGTTGACGCTGATCGCCGTGGATGCCGACGCGATTGTTATTCGCCACACCTTGCATGACGCGCAATATCGCGTTGATCCGCAGACCATTCCCGCGTTGGCAGACTTGCCCGACGAAGGGCATGGCACCCTAATTGCCCCGCGCTGGATCGTTACTGCCGCTCATGCCGTAAGCATGATGCAGATGATGCCCGAGGAGAGGTATGTAACACTTAAGGGTAAGAGGCGGGCAGTCAGCCGCATCATCGTGTATCCGGATTATCCGGCTGCGCGAGATGGTTGGCAAAAGCTGTTCGGCGGGCTCAAGACAGCGAAACCGGATGCTTTTGCAGCACAATATATCAAAGCAATGACCGACATGCACGACATTGCTCTGCTGGAGCTTGCCGAACCCGTGACTGACGTGATGCCGATGCCGGTCTACTGGGGCAACGCCAAGCCGGGAACGTTAAGCACGGTATATGGCGCGGGAGCGACGGGGACCGACATTGCTGGCGTACCCGATGATGCCAGTCATCGGACGCAATTGCGGCGAGCAGAAAACCGGCTGACCCGGACCGATGGGCAGTGGCTTCGCTTCGCCTTCGATTGTGGTGCTCACGCCCCGCTGCTTAGTGGCGCAACGGCAGGTGGGGACAGCGGTGGTCCGGTCACGATCGATGTGTCCGGACGCAAATACCTCGCCGGAATCACTCACGGCCTCGATGCTACTCTTGCCGAGGAAAAGAGGATCGTGCCGCAGATGCAGGATGGTTCGTTCCGCATGGGTCTATGCGGACAAACCTTCGCGGCTACGCGGGTAGCTTTCTACAAGGCGTGGCTCGATCGAACGATTGCTGGGAACTGACGCCATTTTCCCAAAATACCATCCCAAACGGGACGACATTGGCCGATGCCCTCAAACTCGCCTGGATGGCTTGGCATACCGACCTCGCCTCCACCCTGATCGGCGCCGGCTTCCTCAGCATCCTGTTCGCGATCGGCGGAACGGCGAGCTTCGCCCTCAATCCCGTTCCGGCCGCGGGGCTGGGCATGACGCTGCCGCGGGCCAATGCCGTGCTGGAGTTCGTGCGGAGCGCAGGGATGCTGGCCGGGCCGGTCGCGGGCGGTGCGATGGTGGCGTGGGGCGGGACCGGAAATGCTCTTCTGATCGATGCGGCGAGCTTTGCGCTGCTTGCCGCCGTCGTGCTGGGCAGCGGCCTGCGTCGTCCCGTCGAAACGGAAGCGAGCGGCGGAATCCGGCCGCTGCTATCGGAATATCTGCCGGTGCTGCGGGATCGCAGGGTCACGGTGATGGTCGGCGCGCTGACGCTAGAGGTCTATGCGACCGCAATTGCAGACGCGGCGTTCGTGTTTCTCGTCACCGTGTCGCTGGCGGCAGGTCCGACTGCGTTCGGCCTGCTGACCGCCTGCTGGGCGGGCGGAATGACAGTGGGAGCCGCTGCGTCGGGCACGATCACGATGCCGCGCCCGGCCCTCATCGCATTCGCGGCCGGGGTTGTGATGGGAGGGATGATGCTCGCGATCGGTGTTGCCGGCATGACGATGATGGCCGGGCTCGTCCTGGTAGGGGTCGCGTTCGTCATCGGCGGTGCAGCGAACAGCGTTCACAACGTCGCGGTTCGAACGATGCTGCAGCGGGAGGTGCCTGCGGGCGCGCATGGCAAGGTTGCGGCGATTTACGGTTCCACAACCAGCACTGCCAGCATCCTGGGTTATATAACCGGCGGTCTGTTCACGCCGAATAGCGCAATCAATACCTACGTTCTTGGCGGCGCGCTTGGCGTTCTCGCGGGGCTGGCAGGATGGCTGCTCTTTGCATTCGCAAAGCCTAGATGTGCCTGACCGAAGACCGTCAGGTCGTGCCGTTGTCGCGCAGAGTGAGCAGGTTCATTTCGATTGCAAGCACCTTGGGATGATTGCGAGAACAGTGTCAAAGAGCGTGAGCAGCGCTGCGGGTCCAGTATCCGCTAATCCGAGCAAAAATCGGTGCTAATTGCGAGCAGAGGCAGCTACGATTGCTAGCGCCTACATGTAGGGCTGAACGCGGCTCTATTGACGGTAATAGGATTCACGGCTTGGCCGGGGCGGTCACGTCCGATCGGCATGCGGCCGATGTAGGCAATAGGCGCCGACAATCATAGCGAGCAGCACCAGCACGATCGACGCGACGAACGGGCCCAACGCTGACCATGACCCTATCCCTACCGATGTTGCGCCGAGCGGAGGACCCACGAGTGCGCCCAGTGCGCCAAGCTGGGTCAACAGACCCTGAGCGGCGGCGATACGCGGGTCGGCCGCGTCATGGCCGCCGCTGAAGCCGGGCAACCAGGCGAAGATCACAGCGCGCGCCATGCCGGCGAGCAGCAGCATTGCCCCTGCCGATAAAGCGACAAGGATCGGGCAGTTCGCTCGGAAGATCATTAGAGACAATCCGGACGCGAGCACCAGTGCTGCGGCGACGAGCAGGAGCAGGCGCCTGGTTCTCGTGGCAAGCAGGCGTATGGCGGCCAGAGCTAGCAACGAGCCGGGAAGCGCCGACAAAGCAGTAGCTCCAGCGATCACGCTGCCCTCGGCTATATCGAGACCATACCGGTCGTGAAGGAAGGCGGGCATGAGCCCTGTCACGGCGCATAGAGACAAGGTATAGCACCCAAAACCAATGCTCAGCAGCCATGCGGGGAGCGCCGGCAATGCGGCGCGCCCCGGCGCGGGTGCTGAGGCTGGGATGGTCGTGAGCAACGCGAGGAGCGCGAGCTCGGCAAAGGCCCAAAACAGCATGGCCATGGTGGTGCCCAACGCTGTCGCGAGGAGGCCGGTCACGATGCTTCCCAGCCCCGAGCCAACGGGAATGAATGTGCTCCAGAGCACCATAGCGCCCTCTCGCTCGCGACCCGGGCTGGTCGTGGCCACGATCATCGTCGGCGCTGCGACAACGACCAGCAGATAGGCGAGGCCCTCCACGCTTCGCGCCGCGAACAGGATCGGAGTGGTTCTCGCCGTCGCCTCAATGACCGTGGCGATGACCAGAAGAAACAGACCACTCAAAAGAGCTCGGTCTATGCCGTGGCGAGGGAGTGCCCTGCCTGCGACAAAGCCGAAGGCCGCGCCGCCCACCTCAAGAAGCGAAATGAGCAGTCCGAGGGAAGGCAGGTCGAGACCGAAGCGGGCCTGCAGCGCCGGGGCAAGCGCGCTGAACTTGCCGAGCTGGGCTGCGGCCAGCACGCCACAAAGCCAGAGCAGCACGGTTCTGATGCGAGGGTGAGGCATGGCGTCTCCCTTCGCCTGACACCCTTCGCGGCGCCACGAATAGTTTATGCGATGTCGCTCACCGCCATCGTGAGACGGCCGATCCGGCCGTCCGCCAACGGAATGCTCTCCCATTCCATCCAACCAGCGCCGATGACGATGGTCGCGCTGGCGTTCGGTCCGGTGTGAAAGCGTAAGCTCTGAAAGGGCCGGTCAAACCAGCCGCGTTCGGCCAGTCCATCTTCTGCTGCTATGATCTCCGGGCTGGCATAACGCCATAGTGATGTCCCGATGTAGCTGCCCGCATCTGCTCGCCAACTCTGCGCCCGTGCCGGTGACACGGCAAGGAGACGATGGGTCGCATCGCAGATAAGGTGGATGCGAAGCGACGAGGTTTCGATCAGTCGTTTGAGCGCAGCGTCGCCTGTGGTGTCTACCCGGGCGGCGATCAATGCCTCGATCCGTGCCCGCATGGGTGCATCGGGAGCGTGCGTCCCGCTTTCCCAGCGCGAGATGCTGCCCTGGGAGACCCCGAGGAGCTCTGCCATATGGCTTTGCTTGATGCCTTGCAGGCGTCGGAAACGATGGAGGCCGCGACCGATCCTCGCTGTATGTGCGTCAAGAGGATTAGTCATGTTTGGAGTGTCGCAATGGTTGCAGATTTCTCGAAGGTGGCGTGGCTTCCGAAAGCAGCCAATCAGCGAAGGCCTGGATCGGAGCATTACTTAATTGGATCGGCTCTGGGAGGATCAGGCTGAACGTCTTGGAGATGGATTGGCCCTCGGGCCATGGCGCGACCAGGCGGCCTTCAGTTAGTTCCCTCTCGATGTAGAGCCGCGGCACGAGCGCGACTCCCAATCCTGCCAGTGCAGCCTCGATCAGCATGATATGAAGGTCAAAATATGGGCCGGCCGCGGGATTGGTCAGAGTGACGCCCGCTTCCTTTGCATAAAGCTGCCAAGCATCTGGGTTCTGCCGCCGATGAAGACGGGGCAGGTCGTCGAGCGTGGCTGAATCCGGCCTGCTGCCCAGAAGCGACGGGCAGCAAACAGGCAACAGCGTTTCGTGCAGCAGTCGGTGGGTCTTCATTCCAGTCCATGCGGGGTGCTCGAAATGGATCGCGGCATCGAAGCCGCTGCCAGTGAGCACGAACGGCTCCAAACGCTCTGCAAGATGCACGGTGATGTTGGGGTGTCGCTCCTGAAAGCTCACAAGGCGGGGGATGAGCCATCGCGCGGCAAAAGTCGGGATCGTAGCGATTTCGATGCTGGCACCATCATTGGGCTGCCCCATCATATACTGGCTGTCACGCTCCAGTCGGTCGAGGGACTCGCGAATCCGGGCGGCGTACCGCTCCCCGTTCGGCATAACCCTGACTCGATTACCGACCCGCTCGAACAATGTCACGCCGAGAAAGGCCTCTAGCCGTCCGATCTGGCGGCTGATCGCGCCTTCGGTCAAGGCCAGTTCGTCGGCCGCGCGCGCAAAGCTGCCATGACGTGCGGCCGCCTCGAACGCCATGAGTGCGGAATTGCTCGGAATCTTACGACGCATCTATGGTCCTCGGCATGCACGAGCGGCAAGGTGGTGGCTGCCAGCTTTACATTAGATCAGTGAAGCTTGACCCAAATTCGCTTTTCTCGCCTTCTCTAGCCCCATAGCATGATCGAATATCAACATGAAAAAGGTTGGTTGCGCCGCGCGGCCAGCCGGAGGCGATAAGATGATCTATACCGTCGAATGCAGCTTTGCTGACCCTCACAGCGAAGCGGAATGGAATGATTTTTACAGCCTGGACAAGTTGCCGGCGCTGATTTCGGTCGCCGGCTTCCGCACCTCGCAGCGTTTCAAAGCGTTGCGTGACGGTTCCCCCGTCTACCTTGCTCTCCATTCCATCGACGGCCTCGATGTTCTGACCGGCAAGGATTATCGCCAGAAAGGTGGCGGCAACTTTGCGCGCTGGCAGCAACACATCACCGACTGGCATCGGAACTTGTACGACGGTATCGAACGCGCCCCGACCGTCGGCGCAAACGAATATCTCGTCCTATCTGCCAAAGGCCCTGAGCGCTTGCGCGGACTGGGCCTGATACCCTCCGCGATGACGGCGGTCGCCATGGAGAAGGTGCCGGTGCATCGCTGGCTCGCGACAGGGGCGCGGAGTCTGATCGGGAATATCGGGAACGTGCCGGAGGACGTTCACGTCTATGCTCCGATGACGCCGCAACTGACGAGCGGTGATACCGTCGGCGCCGTACGCGCACGGTGAACACTGATGCCAAATGTCACCTTCTATATTTCCCAGGGCAACATGCCGGCGGATGAGGCGCTCGTGGCATTGACGGAATACTGCGCGGGGCTCTGCACGACTATCCTCCAGGCAGCCCCGAAGAATGTACACATAGTTCACATAGCTGTTCGGCCCGGCCGAGGGCATCTGGTCTTCGTCGAGATCCGGTACCGCCGCGAACCTCACCGGACAGCAGCGGTGATGGACCGGTTCATGAAAGAACTGGAGGACGCCGTCCGGGGTAGCATCGGCCTGGCCGCCCGTATCCGCTGCTTCGGCTATGATGCGTCAAACATTTACGCACGAAACTGAACCGGCCTGAAGGACGAATCATGATGACGACCAGATTTCCGAGCCAAAGTATTGGCGACCTGTCCATCACCGCCATCAGTGACGGCTATCTTCACGCCGGCTTTGAGCTCCTCTCGAAGATCGATCCCGATGAAGCCTGTCGAATTCAGACAAAAGCTGGAATGACCGATCCGATGGCGATCCACATCAATTGTTACCTGGTGCACGGAGGCGGCCGTACGGTGCTGATCGATGCCGGTGCGGGCGGTTTCAAGCAATGGGGTGGCCGCTTGAAGGATAATCTCCTGTTGGCAGGCATCGAGCCTGCCGCGATCGATGCCATTCTGCTGACGCACGCCCATCCCGACCATGTCGGTGGACTGATCGATGATACAGGCAAAGCGGCATTCCCGAACGCTGAACTCATCGCTCATCGGCTGGAGCTCATGTTCTGGGAGGATGACGGGAACCTGAGCCGGGCTACGGAGCGTGCGCGTGGGAACTTCCTGTTCGCTCGTCAGGCCTTTGCTACCTATCGTGACAGATTGCGCACCTTTGACACCGGCGAGGTGCTACCCGGCATGACGGCGGTTCCGCTTCCTGGTCATACGGCCGGACACACCGGTTATCGCCTTGAATCCGATGGGCAAAACTTGTTGGTATGGGGCGACCTTGTCCACTTCCCGGAGATCCAGATACCTCGTCCGGACGTGTCGATTGCCTTTGATCAGGATTCTCACCTCGCTGCAGACACACGATCAAGATTGCTGGATGTCGTCAGCACGGAGGGGCTTCGGATCGCTGGTATGCATCTTGGTGAACTTGGTTTTGCGCGCATCAAGAAGATTGGTGGGCAGTACCACATCGCCTATACGGGCTAAGCAATGCAGCACTTGAGATGGAGCCAAGTGCGATGGGGTCGGTTGGCGGAGATCTCACAAGCCGCGGCATGAACAATTTCGATTGAGGCGCACCGGATCCCCTCGCTGTGCTCGCCTCCTTCCACGACAACGAATGCCAGGTGCAATCGCTGGCTGGGACTTAGTTCAAGAGCCGTGCTCTCGAGGTGGTCCGTGATCTCGCTGAGGATACCGAAGCTAGAAGAGCCGCTGATGATGCCTTTGAATTGCAGCCGTAATTCGGCCGCCAAGCGGGTCCCGTGAGCCGCTATATGAGCGACTTAAATAGCGGCCCCCAGCCTCGGCAGGTGTTCACCGCCCTATCCGCAGCGATAAGCGGCCAGATCCGCGGCCTTGACATGCAGAGACTCGATCTTGCCGAACTCCTGCGTAAGAAAGTCAATGGTGGCGCGCACGCGGGCAGCAATCAGAGCGCGGTGCGGGTAAAGCAAGACCATTTCTCTTGAGGCTGAGCGCAGCCGGTCCCCCAGAAGGATCCGCAGCCGTCCCTCGCGGATGAGGGGCCAGGCATAATGCAGGCCGACCTGCGCAATCCCCAAGCCATCGGCTGCGGCGATCATCGCCGCTTCCGGATCGGACAGTGTCAAAGCCGCAGGGTGGGGCAGAAACGCCTCGCCCCCGCCATCCTCAATGTCCCAACTTGACGTGCGCCCGCCCAGAAACCGCACCGCGATCAGGCGATGGTCCGCCAGATCTGGCAGGTGTCTGGGTATGCCATGCGCCGCGAGGTAGGTCGGGGAAGCGACGAGAACCATCTGCATCGTATGGATCTTGCGCGCGACCAGAGCAGAATCCTCGATCGTCCCGCCGCGGAGAGCCAGATCAAATCCGCTCCTTACGATGTCGACCTGATGATCGTCGAATTCGATCTCGGGGGTAATGCCGGGATAAAGAGCGATTAGCCGAGGCAGTAGCGGCAACAGGAAATGTCGGCCAAAGCCGTTGCTGGTCGAAATTCTCACCTTTCCCAAGGGCTGGGTGCGCTGGTTGGTCACCACGTCCACGGCGGCGTCGAGCGCATCGATCGCCTCACGGGCCTTAAGAAGGAAAAGCTGGCCCTCCTCGGTCAGCTGCAGGGACCGGGTGGTTCGGTTGATCAGCCGAACGCCCAGTGCAGCTTCAAGGCTGGTGATGCTTTTGCCAACTGCAGCAGGCGACACGCCAAGATGCCGCGCCGCTGCCGCGAATGAGCCTCGATCAGCCGCCTGCACGAAGGACAACATGGCGCGAACGTGTTGGGTAGAATCCATAGGGGCATTGCATACCTCAGGTTATGAGTGACGCAACGATTGAAGATATTATCACCATACCGTCTGCCTGCCACGGTGAGGATCATCACACTGCAAAGGACCTCACATGTCATCTGCCCAACAACCGCAACGCGTCCTCCTCCTCGGCGCAACCAAAGGCATCGGCTTCGCGCTGGCGCGCCGGCTTGGCAGCGGGAGCAACCGTATCACCCTCACTGGCCGCAGCCAGAGCAGCGTTGATGAGGCTCTGTCTCACTTGCATGCCAGCAATCCCGGCGCCGACGTCGACGGTTTTGTCCTTGATCTCAAAGATCACGAAGCCGCGCGCCAAGCCCTTGGTGCGGTCGGACCTGTCGATCATCTGGTCCTATGTGGTAGCTCGGACGCGGCTTGGGGGCCCTTCGAGACGCTGACGGCGAAAGTGCTTGAGGACGCGCTGAGCATGAAGCTGGTCGGCTATCTCAATGCTGTGCAAGGCGTGCTGCCCAATCTTGCGGTCTCGGGCTCGATCACCTTCATCGGCGGTACCGCTGCTCGCGCATCCCTCTCGGGCTCGGCGGGGATTGCGGCGGTCAATGCCGGGTTGGAAGGCGCCATGCGTAGCCTCGCCCGTGAATTGGCGCCGCGTAGGGTCAACGTAGTGTCGCCCGGTATGACCAGCACGGAATTCTGGGACAAAATGGGCGACAGGAAGGCGGAGTATTTCGCATCATTCGCCGCACAGTTGCCGCTGCGCCGCGTCGGGCAGCCGGAGGAGAGCGCCGAGGCCATCGCCTTTGTCATCGCCAACAGCTATGTGACTGGCTCTGTGATAGATGTGGATGGTGGTTGGCACCTTGGCTGACCCGATGGTCGTACAGGCATAGATTGACCGAAAAGGGGTAACCGGTTAGCGATTATCCTTTTTCGGGACTGAGCGAGCCCGTGTCGCGAGATTGCCACTCGAATACGTCTGGACGAATGATCTGCCGCCCCTGCCTGGGTGAGACTGCTTAAAGCGCAGTAGATCGCATCGCAGCCACCAATGTCCGAAGAGCGCTGCGGGCATTGTTGTCGGTGGTGTTGACGTACAGCACCACGTCTCCGCTGGGCAGGGGCGGTAGGCCAAGCGAGGGCCCAATGTCGATCGTGCCAGCAGGTGCCACCCGGCGCGAGAGTGCAGCCACCGCCAGACCTGCCGAGACGGCTGCGCCAATCGTTGCAACGCCACCACCAACAAAGACTTCCGTCCAGGCGATCCCGCGAGCATCGAGAAGTGCGGTCGCAGTGGTGCGGACGCTGCAGGTTTCCGACTGCGCCGCGAGACGGAGCGGATCGCCAGGTCGGTGCTCGAAGTCCGGGGCCGCCATCCAGCCGAAGGTCTCCTCGAGAATGGTCTCGCCGTCCCGACGGTCTTCGTTCCGAAGCACCAGGGCGGCATCGAGGACGCCGCTATCGAACTGATCCAGGACATCGCGTGAGGTAGCAACCTGGAGTTCCAGAACGACCTGTGGTTCGACGCGCCCCAGTCGCTTGAGAAGAGCCGGCAGCTCCGCACCGACGACATGGTGACTGATACCGACGATCAGACGCCGCTGCTCGACGGTGAAGGAGTTGATGGCCCTCTGATGCGCCTCGAGCAGGGCGCGGGCGGGTTCGAGAAAGGCTCCGCCGTCAGCTGAAAGGCGCACCAGCCGTGGCGTACGTTCGAAAAGCCGGCGGCCGAGCTGGGTCTCGAGCTTCTTGATCTTGATGCTGACGACCGACTGCGTCGTCTCCATCACTTCCGCCGCGCGGGTAAAGCTCTTGAGGTCCGCGACGAGCAGGAACGCCTGAACGGCGTCGGTATCCAGCGGCCTCATCTGCATTCATTGTCAATCGCAATCATTGAAATAGCCATACATGCAGTTCTGGAATGATCAAGCGGTTGGTACGGTCGCTAAGGTATCAATGAGGAGATCCGACCATGCCACTCGTCCATGTTTCCCTGCGGCGCGGGAAACCTGCCCCCTACCGCAAGGCCATATTGAACGGCATCTATGAAGCGCTCCGGGAAACGTTTGACGTTCCCGAGGATGATCGTTTCCTCGCGTTGAGCGAGCACTCGGCCGACGATTTTGTATACGGTGCTCATTACCTTGGCGTAGCCCGAAGCGACGACTTGCTGCTGGTTCAGATCACGGTGACGAACAAGCGAACAATCGAACAGAAGAAAGCGCTTTACCGCCAAATCGTTGCCAATCTCGCGGATGATCCCGGCGTGCGGCCAGAGGATGTTTTTATCAACCTTGTCGAGGTCAAGGCGGAGAACTGGTCACTGGGCAATGGCCTGGCCCAGTATGCTGATCCAATCTCGTAGTGCGGCGGGAATTGTGCAGCTATCTTGCAACGCGTGAAACCGCCGACGATAGGCTGTCAGGCTTCGGGCCCGCCTTCGCCCAAACGCGTGACACATGAACTCGACAGATCAGGGCGCGCGGGCCCGCGCGCCCTGTTCCATGGAGATATGGCTGCAGAACCTGCCGCAGCAAGACTCCTCTACGCCGGTGCGATTGGCTATTCCCGAGAGCAGGAGCGACAGAAGACCTCCGAGCATCAGGAGGGCAACGTTGCATCCCAATGCTACGCTGAAAGCTTGGCAATAGGCCGCAAGTTCGTGACTGTTGCTGAGGAGGGAGAAGAAAACACCGCCTACAATCGCAACTCCGAGCGCAGCCCCGATCTGGAAGGTTGAGAACATAATGCCCGATGCCAGTCCGGCGTGCCGCTGATCAATACTGCCGAGCACAGTCGCGATGGACCTACGCTGCGACGCTCGAGAACTGTTTACGATAGGCCGTCGGGCTCGTGCCCATCCTCGCGCGAAAATGGTGCCGTAAGGTTTCCGCAGAGCCGAAGCCGCTGCCCTGGGCGACCAATTCTATCGAAATGCCGGTCGTCTCCAGGAGCGACCTGGCTCGTTCAAGTCTGAGGCCGAGCAGCCATTCCCCTGGCGTCGTGCCCGTCGTGTCGTGGAACCGACGAAGAAAAGTTCGCCGGCTCATGCGGGCTTCGGCAGCCAGCGCGTCGATATTGATGTCGGTGTCGATCCGAGCTCGCAGAGTATCGAGCAACGGAGCCAGAGCGGCGTTCTCTCGGACAGGCAGTGGCTGATGGACGAACTGGGCCTGGCCGCCCTGCCTGTGTGGTGGGACGACCATTCTTTGGGCGACGCGATTTGCTGCGGTCGGCCCAAAGTCCCGCCGGATCAGGTGCAGGCAAACATCCAGCCCGGCCGCGCAGCCAGCGGATGTCAGAACATCATCCTCATCGACGTACAGGACGGAGGGCTCGACATGGATGGCGGGGTAGCTGGCCGAAAAGAACTCGGCATGTTGCCAGTGGGTGGTCGCGCGACGGCCGTCCAGCAAGCCGGCGGCGGCTAACACGAAGCTGCCGGTGCAGATTGACACAAAGCGGCAGCCGCGCTGCTGAGTGCGGATTCCGACGATGCCGCCCGTCTATTCCGAGATGATCGCGCCCAGCGTTCCGGGATGATCGCGCCCACCTGAAGGGTCGTTTGGTCGACAGTGTGTGGTTGGCATTTTTGGCGGTGGAACGTCAACCTGCGGCGGTCGGCTTTGACCGGCGCAAGGAGTCGCCGGTGAGTTCGATACGGTGGGCATTGTGAAGGAGCCGATCCAGGATCGCGTCGGCGTAGGTGGCGTCACCGATGGCGCGGTGCCAGGACGCGATGTCGAGCTGGCTGGTGACGATGGTGGATTTACGTCCGTAGCGGTCCTCGAGGATTTCGAGGAGATCGTGGCGGGCCTGAGCGTCGAGCGGCTGAAGTCCCCAGTCGTCCAGGATCAGGAGCTCGACCTGGCCAAGGCTCTTGAGCTTGCGCGCGATGCGACCATCGCCGCGCGACAGCGCCAGGTCGTCAAGCAGGCGCGGGAACCGGGTATAGAGGACCGAACGATTGTCGCGGCAGGCCTTGTGGCCGATCGCACAGGCAAGCCAGCTCTTGCCGATCCCGGTCGGGCCGCACAGCGCTAGATTGTCGTGTGCGTCGATCCAGTCGCCCTTCAGCAGCTTTTCAACGAGCCGGCGGTCCAGCCCACGCGCGCTACGATAATCGATGTCCTCGGGGGCGGCATTGTGCCGGAGCCTGGCGTGGCGCAGCCGCGCGCCGAGCCGCTTGTCGTGGCGATGGACGATCTCTCGGTCGAGCAGCAGACCGAGCCATTCGGCGTGCGCGAGTTGCGGCGTATCGCCGTGCTTGCCGAGTTCGCCGAACGCTTTGGCCATTCCGTACAGGCCAAGGGCATGGAGTTGGTCGAGAGTAGGATGGGTCAGCACGACAGGTCTCCTCAGTGGTAGTAGCTGGAACCGCGGATGTTGGGATGGTCGATGCCCGCTTCGTCCGGCGCGCGGGGCTCGTGCAGCGGCTGGCCGTCGAGCTTCTTCTCGAGGATGGATTTCACCGATCCGTAATTGCGCACGCCGATCTCGAGTGCGCGTAGCGCCGCGGCATCGAGGCGGGCGGCGCCGTAGGCTCGTGCCAGCCGCAAGATCCCCAGGCACGACCGATACCCCTGTTCGGGATGCGGGCGATCCTGGAGGATCATCTCGCACAGCAGTTTCACCGAAGGGCCAAGCCCCGCCGCCTCCGCGACGATCCGCTCGATCGTCCAGTCCGCGTAGCGCCGGTGGCTTGAGGGCATGTGATCGTTGATCGTGGTGTGGCGGCCATTGCCGGAGCCGCGCATGTGCGCCGCGATCCGTTCGCCAGCAGCGAAGATCTCGATGGTTCGTGCCGTCAGCCGCACCTCGACCGCCGCACGGACGTGGCGATAGGGCACCGAGTAGAAGTGCTTCTCGACCTCGACATGATAATCGAGCCCGACCCGGGCTCGGCGCCACTGCGCCAGAACATAGGCCGTCGCCGGCAGCGACTTCAGGTGTGGTGCGTCGATCTCTTCGAACAGCTGGCGGCGCGTCCGCCCGAACCGCCGCAACACACGCTCGTCATTGAGGCGCGCGAGCAGGTCGGCGATCGCGGCATTCAATTCGCCCAGCCCATACCAGACCCGGTGGCGAAGCCGCCCCAGCAGCCACCGCTCGATGATGCCGACGCAGGCCTCGACCTTCGCTTTATCGCGCGGGCGATACGGCCGCGCCGGCAGCACAGCGGTGTCGTAATGCGCCGCGAGTTCGGCATAGCTGCGGTTGACCTGCGGATCGTACAGGCACGCCTTGATCACCGCGACTTTGGCGTTGTCAGGCACCAGCAGGCGAGCGGCACCGCCAAAGAACGCGAACGCCCGCACGTGCGCGTCGCTCCAGTCCTGCAGCGTCTCGCTCCACGTCGCGAACGCGAACGACAGGCTTGATGCCGCCATCACCGCCACGAAGATGTGCGCGTCGCGGATTTCCCCGGTCAGCCGGTCCACCACCACCGGCACCGTGTCGCCGGCATAATCGACGAACATCCGGTCGCCGCCGATGTGGTTCTGCCGCATCGTCACCGGCAGTCGAGCTTCCCAGCCGCGATACAGTTCGCAGAACCGACTGTAGCGATAGCCGTCGGGATGAAGCTCGATATACTCGTCCCAAAGCACCTGCAGCGTCACGTGCTTGCGCTTGAGCTCTCGGTTCACTGCCGCCCAGTCAGGCTCCGCGCGCCGTCGATGACCCTGCTTCGACCCCGCCGGACCATACAGACGGCTCTCCAGCGCCGTATCGTTCAACCCCGGTGGCAGCGGCCATTCCATGCCCGACGCATCGAACCGACGCACCGTCTCCCGCACCGTCGAGGCCGCCACGCCGAGCTGGCGGGCAACCGCACGGGCCGGCATGTCCGCGTCACGGATCAGCCTCAATATCTCGCGTACACGACGCATGCTCAGTCTCTCCGTCGGCATCGGACCTCCCCAAAAGGAGCGATCCTCGACGACCGAAACTGACCTTCCAAACACCGCACCGGGTGGGCGGCATCATTCCGGAATGATGGGCGGCATCATCTCGGAACGGTGGGCGGCATCAAATCGGAATGCCGGGCGACATCATCTCGGAATGATGGGCGCGATCACCCCGGAATCCGCATGCTGAGCGCTTCTCAAAGCCTTAACGAGCGTGGCCGGAACCTGCTCGCTTACGGCGCGCCAGCCAGGAACTAGGATCGTCTCGGCTTTGTCCAGAAGTTCAAGCCCTCCGTCGATCGCCAGCTGCAAGCCGCCGCCCGAACGAAGGTGCGGCCCGTCTGCGGACGCGACGGCCACATTGTACCACCGGTCCTCCCATCCCGATGGAGGCGTCCCTAATGTCTCGAGGGCTGTACTGAATTCAAAAAGGCACAGCCCATCATAGGTCAGGATCACAAGCGAAGGTCTGGAAGTAGGCGACGAGTTTGGCATGATATTAACGATACATGTCATTGGTGCCGATGGCCACTGCGGTTAGTCCGCGCAACAATGCCGCTTCCTATCACGCGCTGGACCATCACGATGTGCGAACTTCATGAATGCAGGGCCGCGTCGGGCCATCGCTGCTCAGTTTTCATTGGGGCGGTCGCGTGATCGCGGTCGCCATGCTGATGGGCCTGCTCGCCGCGCTGGGCTGGGGGGCTGCTGACTACCTGGCGGGCAGTACCGCAAAATTGGTCGGCATTCGCAGGACCGCACTGTTTACGCAGTCGGCGGGGTGGCTGGCCGTCTCGCTTCTCCTTCTGGCGATGCCGGCGCTGCGGGAAAAGGCCCTTGCGGCATCTTATACGGGATGGCTGTACGGTGCGCTGGCGGTGGCGTTCAACCTCGCAGGCTCGGTCTCTTTGCTCCGGGCCTTTTCGATCGGCCACGCTTCGCTCGTTGCACCGCTGATCACCAGTTATGCCGCTGTGACCGCATTTCTCGGCGTGGCGATCAGTGGCGATCGGATGAGCGGTTTTCGTCTGGCCGGAATTCTCGTTTGCCTGATCGGAGCGCCGCTGGCGGCGGTTGCTCCAAAGCGTCAGGACGAGCGGGGAGACGCGGGAGTCGGTTACGCGCTTCTGACAGCTTTCTGCTTCGGCATCGGCTTCTGGGTGCAGGGCAAGTTCGCTGTTCCTGCGATCGGAGTGACACCCATGCTCTGGCTATTCTTCAGCATAGGGATCCTGGCGCTTGCGCCGACACTTGTGTTGCATGGGGAAGCGATCTTTCCCAGTCGGGACGCGCTGCGTCTCCTCCTGCTCCAAAGTGTGTGCAACCTCGTGGGCTATGGGACTTTCGCGATCGGCATGGCGACAGGAGCAGTCACGATCGTCACCGTCTTGAGCACTTTCGCTGCGGCAATAACCGCAGTTTTTGGCCTCGCCCTCCGACGCGAGAGGCTGTCTCGTGCGCAAGCCGTCGGCGTGTCCGCAATTCTGATCGGCGCGGTTCTTCTGGCCGTCTAGGTCTTAAACGAAGCACGCGGGCTCTCGGCCAGCGACGCTTCTCCTCAAGCTGGTGAAGATCAGCGGCGTGGGCTCTCTATAGCCCGCGCTCAGGATGAAAACGAGTGGCCGGTTAGTGCTGACAGCTTTCGCGATTATTCGGGGAAGTTGGTCGTCGCCCGGTGTCATAACGGAACGGAAGAGACCGGATGGCTCAGCTGGGTTCTACAGCTCTTCGTACGAGCGGAGCTAGGTCTCATCCCACCGTCGCAGCAGCGCCTCATGCTCAACGGAAATGCGTGCACAGGTAGTCCGCGAGCGCGCGCACTCTCGGAACCATGTCCGCTCGATTGGGAAAGGTCAGATTGAGCCTGGTCGGGTGAAGCGCTATTTGCGGCAACAGGAGTGCAGCCTGTCCGCTCGAAACTGCCTCCTGGCATATGCCCTGCGGCAACAGGGCGACGCCAAAGCCCGTCAGCATCAGATCCCGGGCCATGCTGTGGCTGTCGACCTCAATAGAGACGGAAGGAAGAGAGGCGCCCCCCAGGACATGCTTTTCCAGATAGGCGCGCAAAGTCGGCGCCGGTGAAATGAAATTTCGGACATCGCGGACTTTATCCGGCCGCGCATTCCGCTCCAGCCACGGTGTGCCCGCATAAAAACCCCATTCGATATCGAGCAAGCGGCGTTCGATCGCGGTCTGGGCCGGGCTGGCGCCGACTCTGATCGCAATGTCGATGTTGTCCTGCACAAGGTCCAGTACCGCATTCGTTGAGAGGATTTGGAAGCGAACCGCCGGATGCGCCTCGCTAAAGCTGGTGATCGCGCTTGCCAGGAGGGAGGTTGGAAAATCCGCCGGAATGGTCAGTCGGATCAGACCGCTGAGGGTATCATCCCTCGCTTGCACGTCATCAAAGACCTGGACCAGATCGTCCACCGCGCCCGATGCCTTTGCATAGAGCCGCTGTCCCTCGTCCGTGAGGGCAAGCGAGCGGGTCGAGCGCTTGAGCAATCGAACCCCTAACGCCTCTTCCAGCATCTTGACCTGAAGACTGACCGTCGAGCGCGGCATCTGTGTGTGCCGCGCTGCCGCGGTAAACCCGCCTGCACGCACCACTTCGACAAAGGTCTGGATCAGATCGAGCTTCATCATTGTCCAGAATGATAGATAATGTTCGCAGATTTTGCCAGATAATCGCATGCCTTTTGAGCGGCTATGGAGGGCGTCGATCTTAGGAGACTACATCATCATGGACACCATGCCGCATCTTGCCGCGCCCTCCAGCGGGGTACTTTTCTCGAACGCCATCGCCCGCTTTTCAGGAATCGAGGCCGAAATCTTGCTGGGCGGCGAGGCTGCCCCCTTCACGGTGATGGCGATGACGGTTCAACAGGAACAGGGCGCGCCGGCGCACATCTCATTTGAGGAGGACAAGGTCTTCTGCGTCAGCGAAGGGCGGTTGCTCTTCCTGATTGACGAGCAGAAGGTTGAGGTGAGAGCGGGAGACCGGCTCTTCGTTGCCAAGGGCGCCACGCATGGCTTTTCAGCATTGGGAGGGGTGGCGCGTATGATGCTCGTATCCACACCCGCACGCCATGACCGCTTTTTCCAAGCCATGGACGCACTGCCGGTACCGCATGATCTCAAAGACGTGCAGGCGGTCTGTGAAAGGTTCGGCCAGGCCATCGTCGGCCCGGTCGTGGCTGTTTAACGTCAGCACGCGAGGAGTGATGACGCGCGCTGCCCTTGGGCAGAGCAGGCAAGACCGGCTCCCCGCGACACGCGATCAGACCGCGGGGGGGCGAGTTTAGCTTTGCGCCATGGATATAAAAAACAGGTTCCTCGTGCCGTTCTAGGAGAAAGTGAAATCAGGAAAACGCAGTGACTTCAATCCCTGGCCTGTCCACCGCGAGCATCACGCGCGTGTCCGCAACGCTGGCCAAAGTCGCGCTTGTCGATAATACAACTGGTGCGGAAGCGACCGATCAGACGCTCGCGATCAACGTCCAGCCCGTTTCAACGACCCCGCCCGACATCTCCGATGCGGCACCGATGAAGCAGTTCCGGGCGATCGCGCAGATTGGTCAGGATACACAGGCGCTGACCGGGTCAGTCACGTCGGCCTTCAAATCGATCCTCGCCCAACGTCCCGATCTCGCCAACGCCCAGTTTGACTTCGTCTCGGACGACGGCAAGCTCAAGGTCGTTTCCAGCGACCTCAGCGACAGTGATCGCAAGTGGCTGGAGGGACAGCTCAACGCCAACGGCGTGCTGGTCAATCAGGTCCAGCAGTTCAATGCCGACATGGTGTCTGCCTATGACGGGGCGCCTCAGGTCGTCTCCAACGGAACCTCACTTCGCGACACCGGCCTTCAGTATAGGAATGTCGCCAGCGCGATCGACGGATCCGTCAAACTTCTCAGCATGATCCAGCAGGTGGCGAACAAGGCAGGGCAGACGGGCTGGTTCAACGATGCGACCTACACCGACGCGCAGGGTGGCGCGATCGATCTGGCTAACGCGCGGACGAACTCGCTCGCCGGCATGATCGACACTGCCCGCCAGTTAGACGCGCTGATCAGCGGCACGATCGTCACTCACCTTGGAAACGGCCAGACCGCCTATGGTGTGATCAACCCTGGCATATTCCTTGAGGCCGCACCTACAGCAGCAGCCGGTCTCGCCTCGACGCTGGTGCCGTCGACCGGGAGATCAGACCAGCCGACGGGGACGAAGGGCCAATTGGTCGATCGCCTCGTTTAAGGTAGTGGAGACCGGCCAGAACCTCCACCAATCGGCTCGGCGGCAGATCAGAAGCGCAGCCTGTTAGCCTCCTAGGGGCACGCAGATTCGAATTCCCGGCTTTTCGAATTTGGCTAAATTGCTTGCCACCAGAGACAGGCGAACGAGTGATCCCGATGGATTGGAACAAAGCAGCACGATATTTTGCGACGAGCTGGCTGATGGCGATATCCCTCGGCAACCCAGGGGCGACTGCAGTTGCCGCCGGGTCGGTCAAGACGATCGTCTCAATGGATCTCTCGAAGCCATTCGCATCACGCTCACCTTGGCGCCTCACCGCCACGCAGGGTCCTGATACAAGTGACACGCCGTCCGCCGAAGAAACCGAGCCCGGCGCGATTACGCTGTGCCTTAGCAAGGATGGCGGTCGCACCTGCCAACCGCGCCTCGATACGTTGCTGCTCGTGCCTGGTGATGGCGCGCCAGATACGTTCAGTCAGCCCCATTATCTCGGCACGCCGACGCTGCTGCGCCCGACGAAGGATGTGCTCTTGCTGCGCGTCGATGTCGGCAGCCTCCACGGTGGCAACGGCGATCAGCGCCGTGCGATGGCGCTGATCGGCTACGATCGTGCGCGAGACAGCTTGGTGATTGCTTCTCAAAAGGCGACGTCAAGGAACAACAATCAGGAAATCCGCTACATGACGCAGGGTCCGTTGCGGGGCGCTGTGATCTCGGCCGAACCCACAGCGAATGCGCCGTTTGGCTATTGGATCACGGTCAATCGCCTGATCGGCCAAACCTACCAGCAGGTGCTGCACTATCGTAGTGCGACTCGGTACGGAGATGGCAATCCGCTGGCCGTCATCGACGCCGAGATGCCGAACATTCAACAGCACCTCGGGCTATGGCGCTCCGGTCAGTCCCTGCCAATCCCCGAGAAGGGCTGCGCCAAACCTCACATGGTCAAGGGCGCACTGTGGTGCTGACCATCGCATCCCAGGTCGGTCCTTGTCAGTACCGGGTTAGCGTCATAGGAGTAGCGCAGCATCAAGAGTTGGGGCGACGCCCAACGCCAACCTGCCGTCCGGGCAAGGTGGCACTCCCCGTGGGAGGATGTGGCCGAACCGGCAACGAAACGGAGCGAGCCATAAAGCGTCACCCGGCAAATTGAAGGGGACGACATGAAAATCGCAGCGATATCTGACATTCACGGCAATCTTGCCGCTCTCGACGCGGTGCTAAGCGATATACAGAAGATTGGCGTCGATCAGGTGGTGAACCTTGGGGACATCTGCTCCGGAAGCCTGTTTCCGCGCGAGACTGCGGAGCGGCTCATCCCGATGGGATTGCCCACTGTCCGGGGAAATCACGAAAGACAGGTTTTAACGTTGAGCGTTGAGCAGATGGGTCCGTCGGATCGCTACGCGGCTGAAACCTTGACCCCGGCTCATCTGGAATGGTTCGATAGTCTGCCCTCTACGATCCGGCTCAATGACGAAGTTCTGCTCGTTCATGGCACGCCCGATAGCGACCTGACCTATTTTCTGGAGACTGTCGGCCCTGAGGGGCTACGCCGAGCAACACGTGCCGAAATCAGGGATCGCGCAGGGACCGTCGATGCCCGCGTCATCCTTTGTGGCCATACGCATCTGGCGCGGGTCGAAACGTTGGATGATGGCCGACTGATCGTAAATCCCGGGAGCGTGGGTCTGCCCGCTTACGATGATGATCGTCCCTATCCTCATGTGGTCGAGGCGGAATCGCCGCACGCGCGGTATGCGATTGTGTCGAACGATGGTCGAGGCTGGTCAGCAGAAATCCGTCGCGTCGAATATGATTGGGAACAGGCCGCACGTGTCGCCGAGACGAATGGCCGCCACGAATGGGCGAGGGCCCTGAGAACGGGACGCACCTGAAGGGTGTCCTCCCACTCCAAATCAGAACGGGAGGGGGCGGTCCAAAGTTCATCCAGGCCGGGCCGATCAGCCGCTGCGGTCGTTCAAGAGTTCCGACGCCGCAATAACCCTGGGAGGTGCTTGCCGCGATCTCTCAAGATCCCACCAACCCTTTCATACATCCTTTCAAGCCGAGGTCGATGCTGGTTTGGCGGGTACGACCAAGACGGGCAAAGGCGATTTTTCGAGCAGTTCGTGGCACACCGAACGCTCGGTGAGCCTGCCGAGCCAGGACAGATGCCTGTGTCCGAGGACGATCGCGTCGCAGCCAAGCTTATGTGCCGCTTCAAGTAACATCGCCACCGGCTCGCCGGGGACGACGGAACCAGAGGCATCCACTGCTCTCGCGCGGAGGTCCGAAACCGTTTGCCGCACCATGTTGTCCGCGCGCTCACGCTCGATCGCGGCGGCTGGATAATCGATTTCATCGACCTGGGTCGGCCGCGCGCCATCGGGTTCGTCGAGGAAGTACGCGGCATCAACCGCACACACGATATGCAGGGCCGCATCGAAATGGCGTGCCAGATCGGCCGCCACCCCTACGACGTTTTCGGAACTCTCGGTCCCATCAATGCCGACAAGGATTGTTTTGAACATCTGATTTCTACCTTCCTTTGCGGTTGTCAGGCCGCTCGTGTGCGTGCGCGCGACGGGAAAAGCTGAAATATCGGGGACCGTGGACACTTGAGGTCGGGATGAACACTCAGGAACCTGTCCCGGCGCCGGTCCTGATCGGTTGAGATCGCACTGGGGCATCGGGAAAGGTCCGTTCCCAGCCGCCGCCGAGCGCCTTGAGAAGTACGACAAGATTGGCCGCCGACTGGCCGTGGCTTTCGGCAAGGTCATTTTCCGCGCTCAGCAAGGCGCGCTGAACCGATAATATGTTGAGAAAATCGACAGCGCCTTCGCGGTAGCGGCGCTGGGCGACGGAGAGCGCCAATCTGTTTTGCCGGACTGCTTCGCCCAGGCGATCGCTCCTGCGCTGCTCGGCGTCATAGGCGGTCAAAGCATCGTCGATTTCGTGCCACGCCTTCAGCACGGTTTGCTGGAAACGGATCGCGGCCTCCTGTTGCTCCGCCTTGCGCAATTCCAGCGCGCCCTTGAGCCTGCCGCCCTGAAAGAAGGGAAGCGAGATGGAGGGACCGACGATGAACTGGTGGGAGGCCCAGCTGCCGAAATTGGATAAAGCCAGCGACTGCGTTCCGAAACTGCCGGTGAGCGAGATGCTGGGATAAAAATCGGCCTTTGCCACGCCGATTTCGGCGGTGGCGCGGTGCAGCGCCGCCTCGGCCTGGCGAATATCGGGCCGCCGCCGCGCAAGCTCGGACGGCAGGCCAACGGGGACACGCTCGGGAAGGGCGGGGAGATCGCCATTGTCGCCCAACTCGCCGGCGAGCGCGCCTGGCTGCTCGGCCAAGAGCAGGCTCAGCGCGTTGATCAGAGCATCCTGCCGCGCGTTGAGCGTGGGCAGGCGCGCTTCGATGGTGGCAAGCTGCGCCTCGGCGTCGGCGACGTCGAGGCTGGTGGTGACGCCCTGCTCGAGCCGGAGACGGGTGAGCTTTACGCTGTCGCGGGCGTCGTCGAGGTTGTGGCGCGTGATGGCCAACAATGCCTGGGTCGTACGCAACTCGACATAGTCGCGCGCCAGCTCGGCCTGCGCCGACAACAGGATAGCTCGCCGGTCCTCCAGTGTTTCCTGCAGGGCGGCGTTGGCGGCCTCAACACCCCGCCTTGCGCGGCCCCACAGATCTAGCTCCCAGGACGCATCGATCCCTACCTGCCAAAGGTCATAGGGTGGCGATCCGTCCGAACCGGGAAGGCTGGATACGCCGAACGGGGCTGTACCGTTTGCCGACTGCTGCTGCGAACCTGCCGGGCCGGTGCCCATCAGGGAGAGAATGCCGTTCGGGCTCGCGCGCTCGCGATTGTACGAACCGGCGGCACCGACACTGGGATATGCGCGTGCGCCTGCAATGCGGCGTTGCGCACGACTCTGGAAGAGGCGCGCGGTGGCCGCCTTCACGTCCAGATTGGCGCCCGCGAGACGGCTTTCCAGCAAGGAGAGTTTGGGATCGTTGAACAGAGTCCACCAGTCCGCTGCGATCGGAGAGGCTTCGGGACGGCTGGGGGCGGTGGCGCGGTCTACGGGCGCGAAAGTAGGTGGCGATGCGACTGTGGGCCGGTGAAAGTCAGGCCCGACCATGCAGCCAGAAAGGAGCGTGCCGGCTAGGACCAGGGCTGACGCACCGCGCAGAGCGGGAGCAGACCGGCCCATCAACGTGCCATCCCGATCACTGCTACACTGCCGCGCGCCGTGACATCGACCGTTGGCACGACGGAGAGACCGACATGCAGGCGTGCGGCTGCCGCCTGGCCCGGATCGATGGTCAGCTTGACTGGCAGGCGTTGGACCACCTTGGTGAAATTGCCTGTCGCGTTGTCTGGCGCGATTGGCGCGAGCGCGAGGCCGGTGACTGGCGCGAGGCTGTCCACATGCGCTTTCAGCGTCACGCCGGGCAAACTGTCGACCCGGATCGACGCCGGCTGGCCGAGGCGCATATTGGCAAGCTGGTTCTCCTGGAAATTCGCCACGACATAGACCTTGCCTAGCGGCACGACGGCGAGCAGCGGCGTCCCCGCCTCGACGATGGCGCCCACCCGGATGGTGCGTTGACCGACCATGCCGTCGATGGGCGCGCGGATCTCGGCATAGGACAGGTTGAGCCGGGCCTGATCCAGCGCCGCCTGCGCGCGGCTGAGCGCTCCTGCTGCCTTGGCGCGGCCGGCCTCCAGCACGCCGAGTTGCTGCTGGACGGCGGAAAGTGCCGAGCGATCATGATCGTTGGTCGCGAACCGCTCGGCCAAGCTGCTGTCGGCCTGCTGCTTGTCTTGTGTCGTGCCGGCCCCGCCCGCCGAGAGGTTTCGGTAGCGCACGGCGTTGGCCTGAGCAAAGGCGGTGGCCGCCTGGTCGGCACGCAGTGTGGCCTGTGCCTGTGCCACCAAGGCAGGGTGGCGCGCGATTTCAGCCTCGAAATTGGCGACGTCTGCCTTGGCGACGGCGACTTCGGCCTCAGCGCTGGCCAGTGCGGCGCGATAATCGCGATCGTCGATGCGCGCCAGCAGTTGCCCCGCCTTGACCGGTTGGTTGTCGTCGACGAGCAGGGAAACGATCTGCCCAGCCACTCGGGGCGCCACGATGGTGGCGTCCGCGCGCACATAGGCGTCGTCCGTCGATTGTTTGCCCGAGGGCGTGGCGAGGCGCGTGCCGCCGATCGCCACGCCAGCGATGCACACTGCAGTGGCCGTGAGGAGAACATGCTTTCGGGTCGGGCGATAAGCCATGATCGTCGCTTTCATTAAGGCTTGGCCGGCGCGGCAGGGCGCGGCGGATAGATGCGGGTGGGAAGGATCGGGATAAGGAGGATCAGACCAAAGCCGATCGCCGCCATCATGAGATACAGGTCCGACGATGTCAGGACGATCGCCTGCGTGTGGATGCGCTCGGCCAGTTCGGTGAGCGCTCCCGCCTCGCGGCCATCGGGCTGGCCGAGCGTGCCCAGCCGGTCGACCAGCATCTCCGAATGGTAATGTTCGCGGATCGTGCCGACCCCTTCGACGATGCCGGTACCGAGCGCGGCGGCAAATCCCTTGGTCGTGTTGAACATGGCTGACGCCCAAGGGCCCTCGACCGGTGGCAGGCCGGTGGTGGCGAGCATGAGCAGCGGGATCACGGCCATCGGCTGGCCCATGATCTGGAGCATCTGGAGAAGGTAGAAATTCTCCCGCACCCATTCGGCTGTTACGAAGCTGGCAAGTGCGCATGAGGTCGCGACCATCGCCAATCCGATCGCGAGTACCCAGCGGCAATCGACCCGCTCGATGTTCAGAATCGCGGCGGTCAGCGGCAGGGCGACCAATTGCGGCAGCGCCACGATCAGAGCCAGCGGCGCGGTCTCGAGCGGGCGATAGCCGCGCACTTCGGCGAGATACTCGCTCGGGATCACGATCACGCCGAGGAATACCACGAGCACGCCAGCCAGTGTGATGAGCGAATGGGAGAAATTGCGCCGTGCCAGCATCTGCAACTTGAAGAAGGGCAGGGGATGGCTCCACTCGTTCACGAGGAACAAGAGCAGGAGCATCCCGCCGCCGCCGAGCAGCGCGCAGATCAGTTGGGAATTCAGCCAGTCCAGCCGATCGCCTTGCTCCAGAGCGATCACGAGCATGACGATCGCGGGAAAGCCGGTGAGCAGACCGATCCAGTTGAATGTCTTGAAACGCTCCAGCCGCAGTGGGTCCTGCGGTAGGCCCCAGCCGATCGCGATCACGCTGATCAGACAGAGCGGCACCACCTGCCAGAAGACCATCGGCCAGCCGACATAATCGGTCCACAAGGCCGCAAGTGGCGTGCCCAGGCTGGGACCGAAGGTGGCGGTGAGCGCGTAGCCGGCGAGGCCGTAGATCTTGATGTTGGCGGGCAAGTAACGCAGCGCGACCGTCATCAGCATCGGTGGCAGACTGCCGCCAGCGAGGCCCTGCAAAGTCCGCAGCCCATAAAGCGTGCCGACGTCCGGCGCGAACGGGCACAGGAAGCCAAGGAACGCGAAGACCAGCACCGCGCCGATCGTGAAGCGTCGCAGCGAGAAGGTGACTGAACACCAGGGTGCGAAGGCCATGGCAGCCACGTTGGTCCCCTCGTACAGCGCGGTCGGCCAGGTGCCCTCGTCGTGCCCGATCGACAGCGCGCCGCGGACATCCATCAGCGCGACCTCGGTGACATGCTCGTTCAGGCCCGCCGTCAGCGAGGCGAGGAGGACGCCGACCAGCCCGGTGGCAAGCCGCGGGCCGAAAGCGGGCAGTGCGGGCGGGGTCGGGGCTGGAGTGGGAGCGGCGCTCGCCGCCGCGGCGACCGCGGTCATGGTGCGCATCTTTGGGAAGAGACAGGGTCAGAGGGCATCATCGATCTCGGTGGCCGGCGGAGGACGGATCTGGCGATATCGATGAGAGCGATTCTCAGAAATCGACTGAGGCGCATTCTATCAGTGCGTCTGATGCACTGGTTGTTGGGGGGCGCTTCGCCCATCGTAGCCCCAGCACACCCAATTTTCTGGTGGAAGAAACGGTCAATGCCTCTCGAAGGCTATCGCGATTTGACGCATGGTGAGCCATTGTACTGGATTGGCATTGCGCCTGGCATCATGACTGGACGACCCAGGATGGAGTATCCCGATCTCAATCTGCTGATCGCGCTCGACGCCTTGCTACAGGAGGAGAGCGTCGTTGGAGCCGCGCGGCGCATGGAATTGAGCCCGCCTGCCATGAGCCGGACACTCGCGCGAATCCGTCGAGTGTTTGACGATCCGATCCTGGTGTTGGCCGGGCGTAAGATGGTCCCGACCTCCCGGGCCGAGGCGTTGCGCGATCCTGTCCACAGCCTGGTCAGTCAGGCGCTTGGAATGATGCAGGCCGAGGGCGAAAGCTCGATCCGAAATCTCCTGCGTAGCTTCACGATCCGCGCCAATGACAGTTTCATTGTCGCCTTCGGCCCAGCGCTGGTGCGCCACCTGAGCGATGCAGCGCCCGGCATCTCTGTTCGCTTCACGCCGGAAGTGGGGGAGGATGACGATGCCTTACGAGAGGGGCAGGTCGATCTGTTCATCGGCGCCACGGAAGCGCTGGATCCGGAAGTGCGCGTGCAAGCCTTGCTGAAGACCACGATGGTTGCCGTCGCGTGCGAGGGCCACGCGCTGTTTGGCGATGCGATCACGCCGGAACGCTTCGTTGCCTGTGACCATATCGTGGTCTCACGGCGGGGGCGGCTGAGCGGGCCGATCGATGCAGCGCTATCCCATCTGAACCTACGTCGGCGGGTCGCCCTGACCTCACCCACATTTTCAACGGCGCTCCTGCTGCTGGGCGGCAGTGATCTGGTCCTCCCGTTGCCTGATCTTTACCTTCTGGGCGATCATAGCGTTCCGGCCGGCCTGCGGGCATTTCCGATTCCTCTGGACCTGCCGCCGGTGACGATCCGGCAAGCTTGGCACCCCCGTTTCGAAACAGATTTTGCGCATCGCTGGCTCCGCGAGACGATCCGGGATCTTTGCCTGAAGGCGCGGCCGTTGGCGCAGCTCTGACCCTGACGGACGTCACCGTTCGTTGTCAGGTCAGTCGCTTTTTGAGCAAAAAGCCACCAACCGCGCAAACCAGCATGAAGATACCGGCCACCAGAAAGGCGTCGCTGTAGGAAATGAGAAGCGCCTCGTGGTGTACGCTCCTGTCCAATAGCGACAGTGCTTGTGCCCGATATGGCGCGGCGGCGCTTCCCTGTAGCGCTGTGTGACGATCCACCGCGTGGTGGCGCAGTACCCCGACCAGCGTCACCATCCGTTCCTGGAATGCGGCAGAAAAGAGCGTAACCGCTTCGCCGATCCGCTCGGCATGGAATTTCTCGCGCTCCACGACAAATTGGCTGGCGAGGGCAATACCGATGGCGCCGCCGACATTGCGAACGGTCGAGAAGAGCGCCGAGGCCGATCCAAGCTCGGACTTCTCCAATCCCTCCACCGCCATGACGCCGAGCGCCACGACGATGAACGACTGACCGACCCCGCGTACGATGAGCGAGGGCACGATGACATTTGCGGCGGCATCGCCATCGAGATGGATGTTCATGAGGCAGCCTGCCGCCATGATCACGAAGCCCAGAATGATAACGGCGCGCACGCTGGTCCAACGCATCAGGCGGGGCGTTGCGAACGACATGACAAACTGGATGAGGCCATAGGGGATCATGGTCAGGCCGATCTGTTCGGCGTTATAGCCATGCGCCTCGGCGAAATAGTTGGGGACGAGGAACACGACGCCGAAGACCACGGCGCCGAAGGTGAACTGCATGAGGCTCGCCAGCCCGAAATTGTAGCGGGCCAAAAGGCGCAGGTTGATGAAAGGATCCTTGCGACGCAGCTCGATGACGACAAAGGCTACCAGGCCTAGGAGCGCCACGACCGCGGCATCGATGATCAGTGGCGAGGCAAACCAATCCTTACGCTCGCCTTCCTCCAGCATGATCTGCAGCGCGGACAATCCCAGTGCCATGGCGACGATTCCGCCCCAGTCGCCACTCCGCAGTTTGTCGAATGCGGCCGGGGTGCGCGGTGTCGACCAGCCTATGGCCGCTAGTAGCAACAGCCCCGGCGGAACCTGGAGATAGAAGATCCAGCGCCAGCTATAAGCTTCCGTCAGCCAGCCGCCGAGCGATGGGCCTGCGGCCTGGGCCACATTGTTGGCAACGGCGAACAGCGCCATGCCGAAGGGATGCCGCGAAGGCGGCAGTTCCGTCACGATGATCTGGAAGGACAAGGGAATGAGGACGCCGCCGAACGCGCCTTGGAGCGCACGGGCGACGATCATCGTGTCGATATCCGGCGCCATCGAACACAGGATTGAGAACAGCACGAAGCCGCCGGTTCCGACCATCAGCACGCGCCGCATGGAGAACACCTGTACGAGCCAGCCGGTCATTGGGATGATGATGATTTCGGCCACCAGATAGGCGGTGGTGATCCACGACCCCTCCTCGAACGAAGCCCCCAGCGACCCGCGCACGTCCGGTAGCGAGGCATTGGTCACATGGACGTTCATCCCCGCCATGAAGCAGCCGACCACACCGCCCAGCACGGCGACCCAGGCGCGCAGAGAGACGGAGTCTGTGCGCTCTTCCGGTTTCGCCTCCGCGCTCATGGTCGCGCGCCGCGCGTGTCGACGATGGTTTCCACTGACATGCCCGGTCGCAGTCCGGTCGCGCGCGCCTGCCTCGGATCGAGCGTGATCCGAAGCGGCAGACGCTGCACGATCTTGGTGAAATTGCCCGTGGCATTGTCAGGCGGTAGCAGCGCAAACTGCGCGCCCGTTGCTGGCGCGAAACCATCGACCCTGCCGTTAAGCGCCGCGCCGCCAAACGCGTCGATCCGGATGCTGACCGGTTGACCGGGCCGGATGTGCTCGGCCTGCGTTTCCTTGTAATTCGCAACGACGTAGGGCTGCATCGGCACGACTGCCATGAGCGGCGAGCCGATGTCGGCATATTGGCCGACCCGTGCCACGCGCTGGCCGATCTGGCCGTCCACAGGTGCCCGGATAACGGTTCTCGCCAGATCGAGTTGTGCGGCATCGCGCGCCGCCCGCGCTTGGCGCAGCATACCCAGCGCCTTGTCGAGATCGGCCATGGCGGCCTGACGCCGAGTCGCCAGCACCGGCAAGAGGGCGCGGGCGGCCGCGAGGCCGGCGCGGGCTTCGGCGGCGCCGGCGCGCGAGCGCTGTGCCGCGGCCGCGGCCGCCTCAAGCGTCTGGTCGCTTCCAACCTCTTCTCGTGCCAGGACCGTTTGCCGGCGATACTCGAGATCGGTGAAACGAGCGTCCGCGGCGCGCGACGCGATGGTGGCCTTGCCTTGGGCGATCACGCTCTGCTGTTGCGTTGCCTCGGCTTCGATCCCGGCAATATGCGCGCGCTGCGCCTCGATTTCGGCGGTTGCTGCAGTGATGGCCGCTTCGGCCTGCGCCACCTTCAGTCGGTAATCCCGGTCGTCGATCCGGGCGAGGATTTCACCGGCGCGCACCTGCTGGTTGTCGGCGACGTCCACTGCGACGATGCTGCCTCCAACGCGCGGCGAGATGGTCACCGTATCGGCACGGACGTAAGCGTCGTCGGTCTCCACCATGAAGCGGCCGCTCGTCCACCAGTGCAGCCCGTAGGCGCCGGCGGCGACGAGCCCGACGACAGCGGCGCCGAGGGAGAGCGCACGCCTTGAGACTAAACGACGGGCGGAAGGCGGGCGGGCTGGATTGACAGTATCGGTCATGACGCGATCACTTGCTGGAGGGAAACGGTGCGTCGGCGCGCGACGATCGGTCGGGAGTTGGCAGGTGAACGGCGGGGGCATCCTCCCAGCCGCCGCCCAGTGCCCTAAAGAGGGCGACCTGCGCGCGCGCGACCTCGATGTCTGCCTCGGCCGCCGCCGCTTGTGCGTCGATGGACGCTCGGTCTGCCTCCAGTGCCTCCAGCGCGGTTGCCGCGCCCGCGGCGCGTTGGCGCTGCATCAGTCGGTCGGCGCGCAGGCTGCGCTCCGCCGCGATCCGCAGATCGTCTTGGCGGCGCAGCATCGCCGCGTAGTCCGTCGCGCGCTGGCGAGTGTCCTTGAGCGCTGCGAGGATGACCCCGTCGAATGCAGCGAGCGCTCCGGCCTCGTCGGCCCTCGCGGCGCGTAGCCTTGCGCGCGCGGCATTGCTGTTGGGGAAACTCCAGCTGAGCAGCGGGCCGACGCGCCAGACCTGGTTGACCCGCTCGCCAAGACCGTCCGGCGTCGGCGAGGAGTCGGCAAACCCGCCGCCGATGACGATGCGGGGATAAAGATCCGCCACGGCGATGCCGATATGCGCGGTGCTGGACGTGAGTTTCTGCTCGGCCGCCCGTACATCCGGGCGCCGACGGAGCAGCGCAGCAGCGTCTCCGACCGGGCCGGTTGCGGTGACAGTCGGTAGTTGTCGGCAAGCGGCGGCCGCAGGAGGAACGTCGGTCGGCGATCGTCCTGCCAGGACAGCCAGTTCGGCGAGCGCATCCTGACGTCCGGCATCGAGCATCGGGATCGCTGCACGGGTCTGGGCCACCAATGTTTCTGCCCTCAGGACCTCTGCTGGAGTGGCGCTGCCGGCTGCACGAAGCCGCTGTACGAGTTCGCGCCCGCGCTCGGCCAGGGCCAGCGATTCTCGCGCGACATCTGCGCGACGCGCGAAACCGCAGGCGTCGAGCCATGCGCGCGTGACCCCCGCCGCGACGACGATCCGAACTTCGTCCTCAAGCGCGGCGGACATGCGCGCATCAGCTCGCGCTGCCCGGACGGTCGATCGCAGACGCCCGAACAGGTCCGGCTCCCAGGCAAGGTCGATGCCTAGATCAAAGCGGCCGCCCGTGCGGATCGCGCTGCCGTCTTTCCCGGCCGCGGCGATCTGGTCCTGAAGCGTGCTGCCATAGCCAGCGCCTGCCGAGATGTCGGTCTGCGGGAGGGTGAGCGCTCGCGCTTGCCCCAGTAGCGCCTGAGCCTTCAGGAGATTGGCTTCGGCCTCGCGAAGATCACGATTGTTGGCCAGCGCCTCGGCCACCAGCGCATCAAGCGCCGGTTCTCGATACAGATGCCACCATTGCCGGGCGGGCGCTTTGCCTTCGACGGTCTCATCGCCGGTCGCGGAAGAGGGGAGGGCGACCGTCGTGTGCGGCGGCCGGGATGGAGCGGTGGCGCAGCCGCCTAGCAACGTCGACGAGAGCATCGCCAGGAGGACGCCGCGCGGCAAGGGTTCATGTCTGATAGGCCAAGGTCGCATGCCGGTCAGCATTACGGCTTAGAGCGCTGGCTATCTCCCGAATGTTGGACAACAATCGTCGAGATATGGACATGATTCGGACTCTGGAAGATTGCGAACGGGCGCCGCGTCCGGTGGTGGCGCTCGCGAGCGATCACCCGGATGGTGAGCACATCGAGCCGCACAGTCATCCTCGCGCCCAGCTCATCCACACGCTCGGCGGCGTGATGACGGTGACAAGCCGAGAAGGGAGCTGGATCGTGCCTCCTGGCCGGGCGGTGTGGATGCCACCGCACGAGGCGCACGCTATCCGTATCGCGGGCGATGTTTCGATGCGCACCGTATTCGTGCGCCAGGATGTTCGATCAAGCCTGCCGCGAACCTGCGAGGTTATCGAGGTCTCGCCGTTTCTGAGGGAGGCCATTGTCACTGCCACCAGCATCCCATTGGAATATGCGCCGGGTAGCCGGGACGAGCGGGTGATGGAACTGATCCTGGATGAGATCGAGGGTGCGCCAAGGCTACATCTGCATGTCGACATGCCGCGCGATGCACGGTTGCTGCGGCTTTGCGAGCGGGTAATTGCCGACCCGTCGATGCCATGCACGCTGGAGCGTCTGGCGGCGGAAATCAACGTCAGCGCGAGAACGCTTGCGCGGATGTTCCATCGAGAGCTGGGAATGAGCTTTGGCCAGTGGTTGCGCCGTACGCGCCTGTTGCTCAGCATACCACGGCTGGCTGCGGGTACGTCGGTGCTCGAAGTGGCGCTGGAGCATGGTTACGATAGTCCCAGCGCCTTCGCAGCGATGTTCCGCCGCACCCTCGGCGTGGCGCCGACCGTCTATCTGTCACGCCAGCGAGACTGACGCGGAGTCACTCCACTCGAACGTCAGCGACGATGTCGAGCGCGCCTGCTGTGCTTCAGGGCGCGTCGGGCTCGCACGGGTTGGAGCCTCGGCCACAATTCACGGCTCATCGCTGCCCGGCGGTCGAAACCAGGATTCGGAACGTGGTGCGACATTGATTGGGGCAGGCCCCAAAGGCCTGCTTCGCGGCATCTGATCGCACCAGATCGTAGCGTCTCTACTTAACCGGTCGAGCGCGCCCAGCGCCTGACAGGCCATCTGAGCTACGGATTTGTTGATGGAGTAACACGGTTACGCTATCTCTCCGAATCATAGATAATAGATAGAATGGACATGATATGCGTCGTCCTGAGCGTCTGAGGTTCATTGAAGGGATCGGTGTGGACCGAATGGGTTCCATTGCCGATGCATCGTCGAGCGATATGCTTCGGCTCGAGAATCTCGACACGGACATCTTGCCCGACCCCGCCGTGCTGGAGCGCACGCGGCAGTCAGTCCTGGAGGACGCTTCAAACTCCTACCTGCCATTCGTCGGACAGAAGAACCTGCGCGAGGCTGCCGCCCAGCATCTCACCAGAACGACGGGCGTGGCATACAACGCCGACAATGTGATCATCTCCGCAGGAGGACTGTCCGGGGTCTTGAACACGTTGCTTGCCACCATCGAGGTCGGTGACGAAGTGCTGGTCACGGACCCGACCTATGCTGGCCTCCTCAATCGGATCCGGCTGGTGGGGGGCGTCCCAATACCTGTAAAGTTCGACTTCCGCCCCGGAGACGAATGGCGCCTTGATCGAGCTGGTCTGGCAGCGGCGATCACCCCCAGGACCCGTGCGATGCTCCTCATGTCGCCTTCCATGCCGAGTGGCGGGGTCTTGGAGCGCGGCGACTGGGAGGCAGTGGCAAAGCTCTGCATTGAACACGACCTCTTGCTCATCGTCGATGCGGCCATGGAGCGGCTGTTGTTCGGCCAAAGGAAGGTCATTCATCCGGCGAGCTTTGATGGAATGGCGGCGCGCACGATCTCTGTCGGCGCAGCATCCAAAGAGCTGCGCATGATCGGATGGCGCGTGGGCTGGATTGTCGCGCCAGAGGCGTTTGTCCCCGACATCGTATCGGTATCGCTCGCGAATGTGGTGGTGCCGGTGGGTATCGCCCAGGATGCCGCCGCAGTGGGACTGCAGTCGGCTGCGACGACCCTTCCGCCCTACGTTGCTGAACTCGAACGTCGAGCCGATCTGATTGCGACAGAGCTCGATGGCCTGCCTTTCGGCAGGCCGTCCGGCGGTTGGTCGATGCTGCTGCGTGTCCGAGACCATGGGCTGACCGGGGCGCAAATGGCGCAGAATCTCCTGCGCGTCGGCGTCTGTGCCACGTCGATGGCGGGCTGGGGACAAACGCATGGCGAGGACTTCATCCGCTTCGTCTTCGCGAATGAGCCGGTCGATCGTCTGAGAGGACTTCGTGCCAAGATCGATGCGGCGCTTGAAATGGGGAAATAACGCTATCGTCGGCTGACGACGTCGCGACGGCTCCTTCAAGAGGAGCGTCGTTGGGCCGTCATCCGATCAGCCAGCGCGTGGCCGGCCTCGAGAATATGGTCGCGCAGCAGTTCGGACGCGCCGTCGATCGCGCCTTCCTCAAGCGCACGGATAATGGAGCTATGTTCCGCGCTCGAACGATCTTGCCAGTCCAGATCTTTCCAGGCCGCGTATAGATAACGAGCACTGATGCGATGCAGATCAGCGATGCTCGCGAGGAGCCGCGGGCGCCGGCCGGGCAGATAGAGTGCCGCGTGGAAGCGCCGGTTGGCGTTCTCCCAAACGGTGATATCCGTTGTCCCGTCGCAGTCGGCCATTGCGGATCTGGCGGTCGCGAGATCGGCTGCGGTCAGCCGCGGCGCCGAGGCCTTGAGCGCCAATGGCTCCAGGGCGGCACGCATCTCCGTGACCTCGATGACGTCTTCGGGTTCCAGAGATGCGACCCGCGCACCCCGCCGAGGTTCGGAAACGATGAGGCCCTGTGCCTCAAGGCGTCGGAATGCCTCCCGGACAGGCACATGACTGGCCTTGAACCTGGTGGCGATCTCATCCTGCATCAACCGTACGCCTGGCAGCAAAGCGCCGGTTACAATTTGCTCGGCGAGGGAGCGGGCAATCTGGCCGGCAATGGAACGGTCGTCGTCGTCGGGTGAGATCTTAGGGATCATGATCAACCAAAAATGGAGGAAGCGGGCAACTTCGTCTGGAATGGCTCAGCTGGGAATTTCAGTCGAATGCGACAGCTGCGACCGGGGCCTGGAGCAGATCGCCCTCTGTGGCTTTGGAGAGGTGTACGAGCTGATCATAGTCCAGGGAAAATACCGCGTTTGGCGTACCGGCGGCCGCCCAGAGCCTACCGAACCGGGAAAGTTCGGGAGCTACGAATGTCACAATTTCATCGGCGGTGATGACAGGGGGAACGCCACCGATTGCGTAGCCAGTATGCTCTCGTACGAAATCCGCGTCCGGCCGGCGAACGGGCTCGCCCACGAGAGCCGAAAGCTTCTCCTTGTCGATGAGACTTGAGCCGGGTGCGATCACGAGGATGCACCGTCCGGACTTCGAGCCAGCGAATATGATCGACTTGGCTATCTGGTCGACGGAGCAACCGATCGCCTTGGCTGCCTCCTCGGCGCTGCGGGTCGAATCGTCAAACTCGAGAACCTCATAATCGGGTCCGATAAGTGCCTGAAACGCAATGGCCTTAGGGGATTGAGCAACCTTCATAACGACTCCACGTGCTCGGCAGAACGGGTAAATCTATTATCTATAACGCACATTGCAGGGCCGTGATTGGATGTCCAGCAGCCTGCGAGAAGCGGATCGCAGCTGAGCGCGAGCGCTGAAACTGGAAGCAGCATCGCCCCCCAACAGCAGAATATGAAGTTTAGAGTCCTCGGTCAGGAGAAACCCCTCCGACTTCAGTCGGATGCTGGCTTCAGCCTTAGACTCGGCCGATATCCAGTATCCTCGGGAAAAGTGAGACCGCCGAAGGCGTGAAGTCTCACTTTTCCCGAGGATACTGGATATGGGGTATTCAACCGGTTGTCACACGACCTTCCATCATCGCTATCATCTCGTCTGGGCGCCGAAATATCGGTTCAAGGTGCTGCGGGGCGAAGTGCGCCTCCGTGTCCGAGAGATCATCCGCCAGGTCTGTGCCGAGATGGGAGTGACGATCATCAATGGCGCGCTGTCGAGCGATCACGTCCATATGTTCGTGGAGATCCCGCCGCATATCTCGGTCAGTGACTTCGTCCGTCGCGCGAAGGGCCGATCGTCCCGCAAGATCCAGCAGGAATTCGAGCATATCCGCAAACGGTACTGGGGTCAGCGCTTCTGGCAGAGAGGATACTTCTCCACGACCTCCGGCAACATCACCGATGATATCATCATGCGATATCTCGACCGGCATACCCACAAGGAAGGCTTCAGCCCCTCCCCATGATCCTACCGGCGTCAGCCGGTCAGTCGTTCAGCTTTGTAGTCTAACTTCGTATCGTGTAGATCGGTGGCGTGAACAATCAAAACTCGCCCTCCGCCGCCGTTGCCCTCGCGAGCGAGCTTCGTGGCTTCGCCGGCAAGTTGAAACGACGGCTGCGTGAACAGGCCGATGTGGGCGACCTGACCCATTCGCAAATTTCCGTGCTGCTCCGCCTGGAAAGCGAAGGCGCCTCCACGACATCCGCGCTCGCGCGGGCAGAGGGGATGAAGTCGCAGTCGATGGGTGCGGTCATCGCCGCGCTCGAGGCGATGGGGTTTGTCACGGGCGCGCCCGATCCCACCGATAGGCGGCAGACCTTACTCTCCCTGAGCGACGCGTGTCGCCGCTGGATCGCGGAGGGGCGTGCCCTCCGTCAGGACTGGCTGTCCCGCATGATCGACGCAAAGCTCTCGCCGCAGGAGCAGGAGCAGCTCTCCGCCGTCCTGCCGCTTCTCCACCGGATCGTCTCTGACTGAATCCGGCCCCGTCCGCTAGACAAAGGAAGTCCGATGCCAGTGACCACGCTTGATCCCAAATCGACCCTGATCGTCGTAGACCTGCAGAAGGGGGTTGCGGGCATGGTCCCCCCCGAGACCTTCGAACCTGTCGTGGTTCGCAGTCGCGCACTGGCTGAGGCTTTTCGCGCAAAGGGCTTGCCGGTGATCCTGGTCAACGTCGACGGCGTCGCTCCTGGCCGGACCGAACAACCTTCTCGAGCTCCAGCGACTTTGCCGCCGGGTTTCGCCGAGCTCGTCGATGAACTTGGCGCTCAGCCGAGCGACATCTGGGTGACCAAGAAGACATGGGGCGCTTTTGCATCCACGGATCTCGAACACCAGCTCAGGACGCTCGGCGTGACCCAGGTTGTCATCGCCGGGGTCTCGACCGGGACTGGCGTCGAGGCCACAGCGCGGCAGGCCTATGAGGCCGGGTTCAACGTCACTCTCGCCATTGACGCCATGATCGATCCTCGTCCTGGTGCTCACGATCACAGCATCTCCCAGGTGTTCCCGCGTCTCGGGGAAACCGGGACTACAGATGACATTCTCCGTTTCCTGGAAGGGCGCGCCTGAGATGCCAATCCTTCACCTCATAGCGTGCTTTTTCGGTGGTGCGGCCTTGCTGAACGCCGTCCCGCATCTGGTCAGCGGCGTCATGGGCCGCCGCTTTCCGAGCCCCTTCGCCAAGCCGCCAGGCAAGGGCATGTCCTCCGCGCTGGTGAACGTGCTCTGGGGGTTCGCGAACTTGGCGATCGCCTGGCTGCTTCTCGGCCGCTTCGGTCATTTTTACCCCGACGAGATCGGCGATGTCGGCGCTTTTGCTCTCGGTCTCCTGGTGATCGGCTTGATGGGTGCCTTTCATTTCGGCGGGCTCAACGAGGGGCGCGGACCGGACCTGACGTGACACGGGAACACGCGGGACCGTTGCGCTCGCTCCGGCGGTACAATTACCGCCTGTGGGCGGGCGGCGCCCTTGTCTCCAACATCGGCACGGGGGTGCAGCGCACGGCGCAGGACTGGCTCGTGCTGACGGTGCTCACCCATAAGAGCGCCTCGGTTCTGGGCGTGGTCATGGCGCTGCAGTTCGCGCCCCAGATGTTGCTCCTGCCCTGGACGGGATCTGCGGCCGATCATATGGATCGACGCAGGCTTCTCGTGGCCACCCAGACGGCCATGGGCGCGTTGGCGCTGGCCCTCGGCCTTCTCACCGTCAGCGGCCTCGTGCGCCTCTGGCACGTCTATGTCTTCGCCGCGCTGTTCGGCGCGGCAGCCGCGTTCGACGCGCCGGTCCGGCAGGTGTTCGTCTCTGAGCTGGTTGGCGAGGAGGATCTGCACAATGCGGTGACGCTCAACGCCATGTCCTTCAACATGGCCAACCTGGTGGGGCCAGCCGCGGCGGGCCTGATGATTGCCGCTGTCGGAACCGGCTGGGCCTTCCTGATCAACGGCGCGTCGTTCCTGGCGGTGCTGGCGTCGCTGTTCCTGCTACGGAAGGACCAGCTTTACCCCTCGGAGCGCGCGACACGGGCGCCGGGCGCATTCGCGGCCGGGCTGAAATATGTGGCCGGAAGGCGTGACCTGATCGTGATCCTGATCATGCTGTTCTTGATCGGTACGTTCGGCCTGAACTTCCCGATCTTCATTTCTACCATGACGGTGCGCGTCCTCCACGCTGACGCACGGGGCTTTGGCATGCTGTCCTCGGTCATGGCGATAGGAACGGTCGCAGGCGCGCTCCTGAATGCCCGAACCGCCCGACCGACTCTGAAGACGCTGCTCTGGAGCGCCCTTATTCTCGGTATCGGCTTCTCGATGGCCGCCCTCGCGCCGGGCTACTGGAGCTTCGCCGCGGCATTGGTGGTGGTCGGTGGCGCCTGCATGACCTTCGTCGTTGCGACCAATGGGCTTATGCAGCTCTCCACGGAGCCCGCCATAAGGGGGCGAGTGATGGCGCTGCGCGTGGGCGTCGCTCTTGGTGCCACGCCGATCGGGGCACCCACTGTCGGCTGGGTCGCCGACCGGTTCGGGCCGCGCTGGGCCCTGGCGGTCGGCGCAGCATCCGGGTTCGTGGCGGCGATCATCGCGCTTTACTCGCTCAAGCGAGGAGACCCTCGTTGAACGATGCTTGGAGGGAGCGAGGGCGGCAGCGCGTCAACACCCTTCCACATCTCGGGTTTTTCTGGGCCGGAAGGCGGATGGTCACCGCCAATGCGTCGTCGTGCGAGACTTACTGCGTGCAGGTCGCGATCGTCCACGTCAGCGCCTGTAGAAGCCAATCAGACAAACATTCGTCCCTCCGCCGCCTTGACCGCGCGCCCGCCAATTTTGATCGACAGTCTGCCACCTTGCTCGGTCGCAGAGATGTAGAGACTGCTCGGCCGGTGCATTTTGACGCCCTGGCGGCTGATCATGCGGCCTGCCTGCGCGATGGGCACCACGTCATGCGTCACGAGATAGGCCCCGAGCGGGCCGGTGGCATTGCCTGTTGCCGCGTCCTCGGTCACGCCGAAGCCCAGCATGCGGCTGTAGGCAGTGGCATCATCGCCGGCGGGCTCGAGCGAGAAGATCAGCACGCCGCGCCGGATCAACCCGGCCTTGTCGAGCAAAGCCCCCATGGCACCGCGATCGAGCTGCGCCCGGTCCACCGCCACGCGGGTCTTGACCGGAAGTATAAGGAAAGGCGCCCCACAAGAGACTTGCTGGATCGGCAGATCGGCCAGATCCTCCGCACGCAGGCCCATGGCCGCAGCGGCCGCAGTGCGATCCCCGATGAAGCCATCCAGCCTGGGCGGTTGTTGCTGCATCCAGGCAAATGCCAGACGACCCTCATGCCATTCCAGATCGATCTGCGTCGGCCCGACGCCCAGTTGCAGCATGATCGAGCGCCGGCCTGGCTTGATCAATTCGCGCTCCGCCGCCGAAAACACCGTGCCGATCGTGGGATGGCCAGCGATCGGGATTTCGGCGCCGCTGTTCATCGCGAAGAACCGCACCTGGAAATCGCAGCCCGGCGTGGAAGCTGGGAAGACGAAGGTGCACTCCGAATAGTTGATCTCGCGCGTCATGGCCATCATCATCTCTGGCGTGAGGCCCTCGGGCGCTGTGAAGACCGCCACCGGATTGCCGCTGAGCGGAGTGTCGGTGAACACGTCGTAGACCTCGTAGGGACGTCCGGTCGGGCCCGCCGCATGTGCCGCACCTTCGCGCCCGATTGCGGTCATTGCTGCGGCCGCTCCCGCCAGGACCATTCGCCTTTGAACCATGATATGTTTTTCACCTCGCTGATCCGATCGAAATTAGAGTGATGCATTTCAGGCAACATGCGTCATTTGCGCCAGATTTTATCTCTGTGGTCTCCGCTTCAGTCAGGGCAGGGAGAGCTTCGCGCCTAGCCAGAAGGATGAGGTGGAAAAGCTCGGAGATGCCGTCCGCCCCCGCACAAATCACCAGAAGCCGTGGAAATGATGCAAAGGGCCATGTCCTTTTCCCACGTCCAGTTTGTCGCTGGAGGCCAACGCCCGATGGACGAAGCGCTTGGCCTCGCGCGCACTGTCTTCGACGGAGAGAGCCGGTAGCAGCGCCGCGACAGCGGCCGAGAGCGTGCAGCCCGTGCCATGGTCGTTGCTGGTCGTGATACGTTCTGCCTTGAGCTCCAGGATTTGGCCTGTCCCGAGAAGCAGGTCGGTACTTGTCGCATCGCTGCCCAGGTGACCGCCCTTGAGCAAAACCCACTGCGGGCCGAGCCGGTGGAGATCGACGATCCTTTCGCGCATTACCTCAAGCGTCCATTCCGGCTCGACGCCCAGCAAGACACCAGCCTCGGGAAGGTTGGGCGTGATGACAGTCGAGAGCGGGACGAGCTCGGACAGGACGGCGGCGACAGCGTCGGGCTCAAGGAGATGATCTCCGCTCTTTGCCACCATTACCGGGTCGAGCACGATGTTGGTCGCACCATGGTGACGGAGCCGGTCAGCAATCGTCTCCGCGATCCGTGCCGTGGCGACCATGCCGATCTTCACCGCGTCGACCCGGACATCATCGAAAACCGAGTCGATCTGGTCGGCGACGAACTCTGGCTCGAGCGATACGAAGGAGCGGACACCTTGCGTGTTCTGGGCGACAACCGCTGTGATCGCCGACATTGCATAGGCCCCCAGCGCGCTGAAGGTCTTGATGTCGGCCTGGATGCCGCCCCGCCCGTGGGATCGGTCCCGGCGATGGTAAGGACATTGGCGATCACAGTTTGTTCTCCTGGTTCGCGGGCGGCGCTTCCAGCGATCGGTGCCGGCTTGCCCACGTCTGCTCAAGCCGACGGGTGGGTTGATGGCGTTTGAAGTCGGCTTTGGAGGGCGAGGGGCTTTGCCTCTGAACGCTGCTTGATCACGGTCAGAACGGCGCGGTGGAAGTCGGTGAGAAAGACATGACCCCAGGCGACGCAATAGGCATTGATCGGGGTCGCGATCCTGTAGCGGGTGGTGAGCGTTAGCCTTGTCCTGCCGCCCGCCAGAGGGGCGAGGCGGTAATTGCCGCCCAGCAGCTTCAGATAAGCGCTGTCGACTTTGATATGGCCTTCGACACTGTCTGGTATCGACTGGGGCTCGAAGCGGAAGCGCCAGGCCAAGAACCTGTTGTCCTGCCAGCCCGTCACGATTTCCTCGAAGCTCACACCTCGCGTCCAGCGAAGGTGGCGCACGGCGCCGACGCCTTGTCCCTGAAGGCGGGCATCGACAGGCTGCGGAACGCCGACGATGTTATGGCTGAAGGTCCACCTGCGCTCTGCGGCCCGTATCTGGGGTATTTCCACAGTGTTCTTCCAGACCGCCGCGGGCGGGGCGTCGATATCCACGACCGTCCTCACTTCCGCCTCATGCGGAGGGGCAGGGGCGATCGCATCGACCGGGAGCCCCGCGAGCGGCAGAATGGCGATGCAGGGGACCACCGACCGCGAGCGCAATTTGCGAAGTGACAGGCAAGACAGCCACGATCCAAAGGCCGAACCGCCGTAGAAAAAGGGAGAAGCCATCGCGACGCAGATCCCGGCTTCTCGGAACAGGACCATGGTCAGCAGGATGAGAGCCGTGATGCAGATCCATCCGATCCTGATGTGCCGCCGGATGCTTCCCTCCGCGCGCGGGTCGATCAGGATCGTGACGACACTGGCGATTGCCATCGGAAGAAAGACGAGCCCAGCGATGAAGGGAAGCGTAGGCTCGCGTGGCAGCCAGATCAGGCAATAGAGAAGGATGCCGTAGACCATGGCCATCGGCATGGCGAACAGCAGACGCTCGGTGATCGAAGGCCGGCCGCCAGTCGATGGTTCGGACCGCGCGGACGTCACATCGCGGACCGCACGATGGCTCGCCGGGACAACGATCCCGGCTTGGTGCCTCCAAGCCGGTGGCCGCACACGCCTTCAGGCCAGCACGTCATCATGGGTTCGGACCGTCCTCGTTCTTGTCGGGCGCGGCTTTGCGTGACGACAAATACCGCTTCAAGGCTTCCAACCTCTCGAGGTTCTCATAGGAATCCAGTTCGCAGGCAAGAAGCGTCTTCTCACCAAGTCCTGGGCCTTCACGGGCGATCAACGAGATGAGTCCCAGATCTTTCTTGATCTGGAGTTTGTCCGGCAACCGACGGGAGAAGCCGAGCGTCGATGCGCCAAGCAGATCACTCGTCTCGCGCTGGAGATCATACTTGGCGGCAAGTTGGGCGGCGGCGTGGCCTTCGACCAAAACGCCAACGGATGTACCGGCAAACACAACGTCCTGCGTGATGAAACCATCCCGTTCGATTGGCTTGGGAAGGTGATAGACGGCAGCCCCCATCATCGACATCTCCGGCTTGGCCAGCTTTTCCGCGGCATTATACGTGCGTGTCGCAATGTCTGAGGAATAGGGCGGCTTGCAGAGCGCGGCACCAAAGAAGTCTACCTCGGCCTGTGCCGACGCCGTGCCGGGCGCAAGAAGAAGCGCCGTCGCGGCAAGAGCGGCCGAACGGGTGATGTAATGTCCTATGGTCATACTTTGAGTGCTCGCAAGCTGGCGGTTCAAGAGCAATTTGCAGTTTGGCATCGCGCGTTTGGGCGGCTGCAAACCGCGCTGCAGTATTATCGGGGAACGTGCGTCAACTGATCCATTCGCCCCGGAACACAGGCTCGACCGGGCCGATCAGGTAGACGCCGTCGGTTCCGTTCCACGATACGCCGAGAACGCCACCGTCACACTGAACCTCGACAGTCTCCGCCAGGAGCCCGCGGCGGATGCCGTTGACGACGGCGGCGCAGGAGCAGGACCCTGAGCCGGAGGAAATGCCCGCGCCGCGCTCCCAGATGCGCAGCCGGATTCGGTCACGCGCCAGGATCTGCACGAAATGGACATTCGTCTTCTCGGGAAACAGCGGATCGGTCTCGATCGCTCGACCCCGCACCTCGACATCCACCTGCTCAACATGCTCAACGAAGAAGGTGCAATGGGGATTGCCCATGCTGCATGCCGCAGGGTCGCCCACGAGCGGGAGAATTTCCGTTTCCATCGGTGTCGCTAACGGGATTTCGGACCAATGGAGGAGGGGTGGGCCCATATCGACGGCGATCTGCGTCCGACCGCGGCGAGAGCAGTGCAGAAGACCTCGGCCGGTCCGGATTGTCACGGCGTCAGTGCCGCTTTCCTCCATCAACTTGAGCGCGACACCGCGCGTCGCGCTGCCGCAGGCATCAAGCGGCGTCCCGTCAGCGTTCCAGAAGAGAAGCCGGGCCGTGGCATCGTCGCATCGGGAGATGGCGGCGAGTTGACGAAAACCGATGCCGCGCTCCCGGTCGCCCAAGCGCCGGATGAGTTCCGGCGGCAGGGGCACGTCGCGATGCCGCAAATCCACGACGATGAAATCGTCGCCGTTCGCGTGCATCTTCTCAAAGGCAATCATGATTGTTCCAGCTCGCGCCTAAGCCCCAGGGCTTCGACCACGATGTGGTGATGCTCGACGTGGTCCGGCTTCTCGAGAAGGAAGCGGTCATCCTCGGGATAGTAACGCGCACGCTCGACGTCATCGCCGGCGAATGCCCGGATGGACTCCATCGATTGCCACCAGCTCAGCGTCGAAACTTCGGTCGATCCGTCGCCGCAGTCGCGCAGCAGCATCTCGCAACCCAGATTGCCCGGCGTGCCGAGATAATCCTCGACCCCAGTGCTGCGGATGTAGCTGACATACGCCTCGCTGTCCTCGGTCCTGATACGGGAGGACCAGCGGCGCAGGATCAGGGGCTCAGTTTCCGACATCGATCATCTCCCTAGCTCGCGATCAACCACATGTGTTATAACCGACTCGAATGCTTTTACAGGTTAGAATGTGATCGATACACGCGCAATCCGATTTGGCGGCCAGGACACGCCACAGGGCTTCCAGTTCGAGCTGAGCGGTGGCGCGGTGGCTCTGGATTTCGCGAACACCCTCGATGAGCGCCCTCGCGGGGGTCTGGAGAGGATTGCCGACTATCCGGCGTTGGCCCTGTGGTCCGTGCAGAGCGGCTTTCTCACAGAAGGCAAGCGCGCGACCCTGTTGGCGGCGGCTCAGCAAGAGCCCGCTGCTGCGGCGGCTGTGCACGCCCAGGCGTTGGCGCTGCGCGAGTTGATCTTCGCGACGATCAAGGCGACGATCGCCTCCGAGGTGTTGAGCGACGAGCAGGTCCATTGCTGGAATGATTGGCTCAAGCGTACGCAGGCCAGCCGCCGCCTTTCGTGGGGAGGGAGCGGCCTCGCGTGGAAGCAGCCCGACATCGCTGCCGCATTGGACGGCATCCTCCTCCACGTCGCCGATGCAGCAATTCAGCTGTTCCTCGATACCGACGCACGCAGCCGTCTGCGCCTGTGCGCGTCCGACGATTGCGACTGGGCTTTCCTCGATCGGAGCCGACGTCAGAACCGGGTCTGGTGTGACATGACGGTGTGCGGCAACCGCGCCAAGGCAGCGCGACATTACCGCCGAAAGGTGGGGATATCCGAAAGCTGACCTCGCCGCCGGCATGACGCGGGACACGATCCGATCATATGAGGGAGCAGCGACTCCCATAGTGAAGTGACTGATGTGACGCTGGACAAATCTTCCAAGGATAGTTCGCCGCCAGCGGACTTCCGGTTTGAGATCAATCGAACCCTGGCGCTCCCGCTCACGGATCAGATCTGCGCCGCCATCCGGACCGCGATCCGGCAAGGGGCACTCGCCCCCGGTGCGCGCCTTCCATCCTGGCAGGACCTCTCCGCACAGCTCGGCGTGGCACGCGGCACAGTACGCGCTGCCTATTATCGCCTCACGGACGAAGGCCTGATCGCCTCTTTGGGGGCGGCCGGCACCCATGTTGCGCATTCCCCGATGCAAGCATCTCCCGCCACGGCAGACCGGTTCGCCGACCTTCGTTCCTCGCTCGATCTCTTCGGCGCCGGGCCGCCTGGCATCTTTCAGATGGGCGTGCCGGCCCACGACGCCTTCCCGGCAAAGCTGTGGGCGCGTCTGCACCGCCGGGCGGCCGATGCCGGGGCGCTGCGCACGCGCTATCTCGATCCGCGCGGGATCGACGCGTTGCGCCACCAGATCGCCGCTCATCTTGCGCTGGCGCGCGGGCTGCAATGCACGCCGGGGCAGGTCTTCATCACCACCAGCTTCCGAGGTGCTCTTGGGCTGGTGCTTCAGGCTCTCCCTTCCGCGCGGCGGCGCGCCTGGGTGGAGGACCCAGGCTATCCCGTCTCGCGCCACGGCCTGGAGCTGGCTGGCTTTTCTCCTGTTCCCGTCGCCGTGGACGGCCAGGGCATCGATGTGGGTCTCGGCATCGCGCTCGCCCGGGACGCCGGGCTGGCGGTCGTGACACCGGGGCAGCAGGCACCGCTCGGCCATACCCTGTCCCCGGAGCGGAGGCAGGCACTGCTTGCCTGGGCGAGGGAAAGCGATGCCTGGATCATCGAGGATGATTACCTCAGCGAACTTCACCTCGACGGTCGGGCCGCTCCGGCGCTCGCGGCCAGCGATACCGATGGCCGGGTGATCCATATCGGAACCTTCAGCAAGACGATCAGCCCGTCGCTTGGCATCGGTTTCCTCGTTGCCCCGGAAGCGTTGATCGCGCCGTTGATGCGAGTGGCGACCTATCTCGCTCCGCCGCCCAATTATGCCGCGCAGGCCGCCCTGGCCGAATTCCTCGCGGACGGTCACTATCTGCGCCATCTGCGGCGCATGAAGCTGCTCTACCGCAAGCGCCGCGAGGTGGTGCTCGATGCCCTGCAGGCGGCCGGCAGCGTCCGGGCAGCGGGGCTGGCTGTTCATGTACCGCTCGCGCGCGAGACGGACGATGTGTGGCTCGTCGGGCGTTTGCGGGAGGAAGGCTTCGCCCCAACGGCGCTGTCGCAATGGTATGCCTCGCAGGCGCCTGAGAAAGGATTGGTCATTGGCATCACCAATGCGGCCGCCGAAACTATGCCGAGCGATGCTGCGCGCCTGCTGTCCCTGATCAGGAATGACTTTGGGCCCGCGCCGCAAAGCCGGGGAGTGTAGCACGCGCAACGTCGCTACGCTCCCATGTGACGCAGGATGTCGTCGACCCGTTTGAGAAGCGCATGGGTCTGCTGCTCCAGGTCGCTCGCCGTGGCTCTGGCGGTGCGCTGCACCGGCAGGAAGTGGACGGAGCGGACGCCAATGCAGCCCAGCACCGCCGACAGATAGGGCGTCAGAAAGTCCGGCTGCGCTGCGCCCTCGCCATGAAAATGTCCGCCTGACGCGATGGCGACGAAGACCGGCTTGTCGGGGAGCAATCCGACCTTGCCGTTCGCGCCCGGTGCGAAGGTGTGGAAGGGGCGGATAACAAGGTCGATCCAAGCTTTCAGCGCGGCGGGCACGGTGAAGTTATGCATCGGGGTGCCGATAACCAGCATGTCTGCTGCCACCAGTTCGGCGATCGCGGCGGCGGAGCGATCCAGCGCGGGCGAAGAAAAGCCGATTTCTGCCTGCCCCGCGACAAGCGCAGAAGCATAGAGTCCGTCGATCCTGTCAGGGGGCGCCACGCCAAGATCGCGCCGGATCTGGGTCGCACCGGGTCGGACTGCGACGATGCGCTGCACGATGGCGGTGCTCAATGCCCTGCTGTGGGACTCGGTACCGCGCGGGCTGCAGGTGAGATGCAGGATTTGGCTCATGCCGGGGTGCCGATCGGCTTGATGAAGCCGGCGATCCGTTCTTCCATCCCTTCGCGCGTGTAGAAACGCCGCGCCGCCAGATTGGCTATCGCCGTATCGAGCACGAGACGCTCGCAGCCCTCCGCTTCAGCGATCCGCTCGAGTTCGCGCAGCAAAAGCCGGCCCAGACCCTTTCCGCGCACACTGTCCAGGGTCACCAGATCGTTGACGAACAGGAAGCGGCCATGGACGAGATTGGTCGAGATCCGGTAGCCGGCGACGGCGGCGTCTCGTTCGCCGTCGCGGCAGACGAGAACCCGGTACCCCTCGGAGCGCATCGCCTCTGCTTGCGCATGCCAGTCGTCCGCCGACAGCAACTTGGGCCGCAACTGTCGGATCACATCGAAGCATGCGGCGAAATCGGCAGGAGTTTCGGCATGGTGGAGCGCTGCCACCTCGGTAGAGGACAGTGTCATTGGGCCTCCGCGGGCTTTGCGTTGTCCCGCTTCTTTTCCCGGACGGGAAAGGCCGAGGAAAGAACCAAGAAGCCTTAATCGCGCTGGACTATGATCGGCAGGCCCGGCCAGCCGACGGGCCTCCGCCCCCAGGTTCCGGTAATCTCAATTGGCGCGTTCACGCGGGCGAGAACGGGCCGCAGGCAGACCTCGTCCAGCCGGGATACTCTGCGCGCTCAGGGCCGGGGGCGTGCCCGCGTTTCAAAGGTTATGAGCCTATGTCGCCTGGCTTCTTGCCGCACGCTCCGCTTCGCCGTGCGCGAGCCGCCATTGCATCGCTTCGTCCGCTGCCGGGCCGGCTGCGATCCGCAGCTTCGGCCGGGCAAGCGGCGCGCCCGTCGCTGCATCGACCACCGCCAGTTTGAGCCGGGCACCCGTCTCCGCATCAAGAAAGTGCAGCGGCTCGGCGGCAGCTTCACGCGCGCGCCAGGTGTCTCCGATCTGCACCATGGCCTGCAGGAGGAGCGCGAGATCGCGGCCTTTCGCTGTGGGGATATAGTCGTAGCGATCGGGGCGGCGCTGATATTGCCGCCGCTCGATCAATCCCGCCTCCTGGAGGCTTCGAAGCCGGTCGGAGAGCGTTGCATTCGTGATACCGGTGGAGCGTTGCAGATCGTCGTATCTGGTGAGACCCAGCAGCAGATCGCGCATCACCAGCATGCCCCAGCGATCGCCGAGCGCCCCCATCACCTCGGCCATGGAACAGGCCATTCCTTCGAAGCCCTTTGAACGCATTGCTAATCCCCGTTGCATAGTCACTCCTATAATCAGAGTTGACTAACTCCTATTATCAGAGTTAAGAAGCTGACATCAATGGCGGAGACGAAGATGCCGACAGTTTCTCGAATTTTCGTGATCGGGGCGACCGGGGCGCAGGGTGCGCACGTAGTACGCGGGCTGGTCGAAGACGGTCGATATGAGGTTCTCGCCCTGACCCGTGATGCAGAATCGATGCGCGCGCGGGAGCTGGCGGCGCTGGGGAACGTGTCCTTTCTGCAAGGTACATTCGCGGACGAGGCGATGCTGCGCGAGGGCATGCGCGCTTGCGATGGCGCATTCGTAAACATCGACGGCTTCAATACCGGCGAAAAAACCGAAATCTATTGGGCGATGCGCGCCTATGAGATCGCCCTGGAGGAAGGCGTGCGGTTCTTCGTCTATGGTAATCTCGATTACACCTTGAAGAAATCCGGCTACCGCTCGCAATTCCGCACCGGCCATTATGACGGTAAGGGAAGGGTCGGCGAGTGGATCCTTCAACAGAACGGGTCGAACGGCGATCGGATGGGCGCAGCGCTGTTTACCAGCGGTCCGTATATCGAGATGGCGTTTTCGGGACAGACACCCATGACACCACGGATCGAAGACGGCGTGGTGACGTGGCGCGTGCCGCTTGGCGACGGGGCGGTGGTCCATGTCGCGCTTGAGGACTGCGCTTATTATGTGCGGTGGCTGTTCGACCATCAGGAGCGCGCCAACGGCATGGATCTTGAAGTCGCGATCGAGCATGTCCGCTACGCGGATCTGGCAGCCGCTTTCGAGCGCGTGACCGGGTACCCCGCGCGCTATGTCGATACGGACCTCGACAGCTATTTTGCGCCCATCAATGCGGTCGCCGACCGGCCCGCCGGCTACAACGCCGATCCGAATGACAAGAGCACGATGAGCTTCCGCGACAATTTCAGTGGCTTCTGGAATCAGTGGAAATACGGGATCATAACCCGAGACTATGGGCTGCTGGATGAGATCCATCCCAAGCGGATCCGCAGCGCTGAGGACTGGCTCCGTCGCGAAGAGCGCCGCGCCCAGGAAACCGGCGGTCCGACTTTATGGGAGCGCATCCAACCGGACGCGATCAACCGCCGCCCCGTGCTGAAAATGAGCGAGGACGGGCGGCGCGGCGCGCTTTGACATCGCCGCATCAGCTCCCCTGATGCGTTCCCACTGTGCTAGAGGCTCGCAGCTTTTCCACGCTGTTATGCGTCCATCGCTGCAGCCTGAAGCGCGATATCGGCGACGCCGAAGCTCATCGCGAGCGCGGTGTCGCGCAGATCCGCCAGCGGGTGCCAAGCGGCTTCAAGTGCATCGTCGCCCGCCATCGGCGATCCGGCGATCCAGCGACACAACACTGCGATCAGGACATAATGGTGATTGATCGACCCATCCTCGGCCCGATCGAGGACGTCGACGCAGTTGAACACCGGGCCTGCTTCCCCCTGGATGCCGGTTTCCTCAAGCAACTCGCGAACGGCGGCCTGCGCGATCGTCTCACCAAAGTCGATCTTGCCACCAGGAAAGCCCCACAAGCCGACGTCCGGCGGGTTGGCGCGACGGACCAGCAGGACGGATCCATCCCGGATCACGGCGGCAATCGTGGCCGGCACAGGTCTGCGAGCGGGTGATGGGGTGATCATATTTGGATGTACGTCATCTTCTTATCGTACGACAGACTTACGCCGGATCGCTCTGGTCGTTCGGGATGTAGCGCAGGGTTCCGGCACGCACGGTAACCCCGCCATTGTCGCGGGAGTGGCGGACGCCGTCGACGACCGGAACTTCGGCGAAGTCGAAAGGGCTTACCCCGTCCAGGCAGGCGACGTTGACGCCGTACTGGTTCGGATTGGATCGACGTTGATGGTGGGTGTAGATCCCGCAGCGCGAGCAGAAGAAATGTTGCGCCGTTCCCGTGTTGAAGCGGTAGCTGGTCAGCATGTCTTCGCCCTGGAGCAGGCGGATGCCGCCCAGTTCGGCCGAGACCGCGACCGCGCCGCGCATCCGGCAATAGGAGCAGGTGCAGCGACGGATCGTGTTGAAGCCATCGCTCAACTTGGCTTCGAACCGCACAGATCCGCAATGGCATCCACCGAGGATGGTGTTGACTGCTTCCGTCATAGGCGCATTCCCTTGCGACAATACCAGATTACAGGAGTAGCGGTTTGGCGCCCGACGGCCAGCCGCAAGAATTGTGATTTCGATTGTACCATTGGCTTGAGGGCGGCGGGTACCACGACGATGGTACAGGCAAAGCCAACAGTCTTGGTGCTTCCCAGGCGCTGCGTTGCGCTGCACCTGATGCGCAGATCATCAAGGAGGGCGCAATGCCTCATACTATCTTCCTGGCGGGTGCCGCCGGCGTTATCGGGCAGCGATTGGTTCCATTGTTGCTGGAGCAGGGGCACATAGTCTTCGGTACGACGCGCTCGGCGCACCGTGCTACCGACCTTGAGGCGGCGGGCGTCCGGCCGGTGATCGTCGATGTGTTCGATGCCGAAGCCCTGGCGCGCGCGGTGGCAGACGCTGCGCCCACGGTGGTCATCCACCAGCTGACCGATCTTTCCGGCGACATGGCTGCGGATCCGGAAGCGGCCCGACGCGCCAATGCCCGGCTGCGCCGCGAAGGCACGCCCAACCTGGTGCGAGCAGCAGTGGCAGCCGGCGCCCAGCGGATTATCGCGCAGAGCATCGCCTGGGCCTATGCGCCGGGCACGCCGCCCTATGCGGAGGAAGACCTGCTGGAGGTCGATGCGGAAGGCGCGCGGGGCACGACGATCCGCGAAGGCATCGTCCCGCTTGAGCGCGCCGTGCTCGAGACGCCGGGGATCGAAGGCGTGGTGCTGCGCTACGGCCAGCTCTTCGGCCCCCGAACCTGGAGCGAGACGCCGGATGGCGCATCGCCGCTGCATGTCGACGCCGCAGCCTACGCCGCTTTTCTCGCGATCGATCACGGGGCGCCGGGCATCTACAACGTCGCCAATCCGGGCGGCGAGGTCCGCATCGACAAGGCTATTTCGGCACTCGGCTGGCGCCCGGACTTCCGTATGATCGCAGACCAAGGGGTGCCCACCGCATGACGGATCCTTCGCCTCCCCCCGGCGCGGTCGCCGTGATCTTCGTCTCGGGCCGCACACAGGCAGATGCCGAGGGGTATGCCGCCGCGGCCGAGGCCATGGCAACCGCCGCGGCAGCGCGAGACGGCTATCTGGGGATCGTCTCATCACGTGATGCTGCCGGCGTCGGAATTACCGTCAGCTGGTGGCGCAACCATGCCGATGCGCTCGCGTGGAAGGAGGATTCCGATCATTCGCGCATCCGCGAGCAGGGGCGGGCGGTCTGGTATGACTGGTATCAGGTTATCGTGGCTACGGTGGACCGTGCCTATGACTGGCAGCGATCCCTTTCCCTCTTAAAAGCGGAAGAAGGCCCGGCTTTTGAAGTTCGCGAGGATGATCTGAGTGGGGAGGAGACCCGCGCCCTGCTGGCGCTGCACCTGGCAGGCATGTGGGCGGATTCCCCGCCGGACAATGTTCACGCGCTTGATCTGACCGGGCTTACGATTCCTGAAGTGACGGTTTGGACGGCATGGGCCGGCCCGCGCGTCGCTGCCGTCGGCGCGCTAAAAACGCTGCCTGACGGTACGGCCGAGGTGAAGTCGATGCGCACCCACCCGGACTTCCTCCGCCAGGGAGCGGCCCAGGCCATCCTCGACACGATCATTGCCGTGGCCAAGGCTCGCGGCGTTCGGCGGCTAAGCCTCGAAACAGGAAGCCTGCCGTCGTTCGGCCCGGCCGTCGCGCTCTATCACAGTCGGGGATTTGAGGAGGGCCCGGCTTTCTCGCACTATACAGACGGCGGCTTCAGCCGTTTTCTTCACCTCGATCTTGCCTGACTGCGCGTGATCGCTGCCGTCTTCCCTGTCATCCTGGTCGCAGCAGCGCTGCATGCAACCTGGAACGCGATCATCCGGGGCGGGGAGGACAGGGGGCTGATGACCGCCCTGGTTACAGGGTCCGCAGCAGCAATCGCCGTGATCGGCTTGCCGTTCCTGCCACCGCCCGTGCGCCAGAGCTGGCCCTTCCTGGCTGGATCGGCGGTCCTGTCTATCAGCTATTATGGGCTGGTCGCTTGGACGTATCGGGTCGCGGAGATGAGCCGCACTTATCCGCTGATGCGGGGTGCCGCGCCATTGCTGGTCGCAATAGCAAGTACGACTATCCTGGGCGAACCATTGCGCTGGCAGGCCTGGTGCGGTGTCGCCGTCATCTGTGCCGGTATCCTCGGTGTGGCAGGAAACCCGCTCCGCTCGCTGGACAAGGGTGCGGGCCTCGCGTCGCTCAATGCGGTTGTCATTGCCGGCTACACGATGGTCGATGGTGCTGGCGTGCGGCATTCGGGAACCGCAGCGGCCTACACCTTGTGGATCTTCCTGCTCACCGGCATTCCGATGACGAGCTGGGCGATCTTCCGGCGCGGCCACGCGTTCCGCGTCTCTCTGGGGCGGAACTGGCGCCTGGGCATTGTCGGCGGTGCAAGCACCACCGCATCCTATGGTCTCGCGCTGTGGGCCATGACACTGGTCCCCGTCGCCATTGTAGCGGCGCTTCGGGAAACGGCGATCCTGTTCGGTGTCCTGATATCGGCTGTTTTTCTTAAGGAGCCGGTGGGGCCCGGGCGCGTCATCGCGGCGGTGCTCATTACCGCCGGAGCGGCTCTGCTGCGCGCCAGTTGATCACCCTTTCCGCTGGTCGCGCGTGGCCTCCTCAAGCGCGCGAAGCACCCCGATCATGTCGATGCCGCCCAATCCCATTTCGTCAGCCTTTGCATAGAGTGCGTTCGCCTGGTCCAGCAAAGGCGTGGCAACCGCCGAGGAATGGGCCGCATCAGCGACCAGTCGACTGTTCATCAGCACGTCAGCGAGGCTGGCCTGGGGCGCAAAGTCGTCGTTCACGAGCTTGTCGAGCTTCACGCGTGATACGTCGCTGGACATGGGGCCGGCATCGATGACGGCGCGGAACAGCGCGATATCGAGCCCAGCGGCGCGGGCGAAGTGTGCCGCTTCCATCAAGCCGGTAACCATGGTGATCAGGAAGAGGTTGACGGCCAGTTTCATGGCCAGGCCACCGGGCACGCGGCCGCAGGCAAAGGTCTTGCTGCACATCGGCTGGACCAGGTCGCGCACCGTGGCGACGTCGGCCTCCTCGCCGGAGACCATGGCGACCAAGGAGCCCTGCTCAGCCGGCACTCGCGACCCGGAAACCGGTGCCTCGACGTAGCGACCGCCCGCCGCTTCGACTGCGGCAGCCAGTTTCCGCGAAAAGTCAGTCGACGTCGTCCCCATATGGACGATCAGGCGGCCGCGAACATTGTCAGTGAACGCCGGGGATCCGCGTTCCAGCACATCATCGATCGCCGCCTCGTTGGCGAGCATGAGCAGCACGGTGGCGGCGCCCCGAATGGCATCCCTGGCCGTGGGCGCGATCGTTGCGCCGAGCTCGCCAAGACGCTCAAGCGCCGGCAGCGACCGATTCCACACCGTCAGATCCAGCTGTGTTTTCAGAAGATTGGTCGCCATCGGCGCACCCATATGGCCCAGACCCAGAAACGCGACAGTCATCAAAACCTCCTCGGCTTCCGCGCCGCAAAGGCGACGCGGGCGGAACTAAGCACTCTGGTCGGATCAGGCCTCACGGCCATCGATGATCGCATGCGCACGAACCGGGAATGTGCCGACTTCCTTGAACTTGGGCGGCACGGCCCAGAAGCGGAAGCCTTCCGCAGGCAGCGACTGGAGATTGGTCAGGTGCTCGACGATCGGGATGCCGGCCGCGAGCAGCACCGAATGGACGGGCCGCGTCCCACCACACGTATCGTCAATGTTGAATGAGTCGATCCCGACCAGCCGCGCGCCGCTGTCGCGCAGATGGATCGCCGCCCGTTCGGTCAGATGGACATGGTTCTCGAAATATTGATCCGTGCGCCAATGCGCGTCCCATCCGGTATGGACGAGGACAGCCTTGTCGCGCACGTCGACGGAGGCAAGCATTGTCCAGTCGATCGCGCGGCCCATCGCCCCCGTCACGTTGATCACGACGCCTGGGCAGTCAGATACCGTGTCGAGGCTCAGTCCCGACAAATCATAGCCGTCGGCGTAGCGATGGAAGGGCGTGTCGAGATACGTGCCGGTGTTGCCGACCATCTCGATCCGATCGATCTGGAACTCGGTGCCGGGATCATAGCTCTGGCGCGATGCCTCGCGCGAAAGATGGTCGCAGATCAGCGGCGCCGGAAGGCCCTTGTAGGTGATCATGCCAGCTTCGATCACATGGCTGAGATCGATCCGCTGCGCTTGCGCATTCGCTGCGACCGGCGTTTTGCGCGCCCGCTTGTGCGGTTCCTGGATGATGCGCTTGTTGAGAATGTTGACGCGGGCAACCATCAGCAGCCGCAGGTCGGCGATGACGTAGGCGCCGAGAGTGTCGTCTGTGATGTCGTCATGCTCGATGTCGAGACGGAATTCCTGACCCTGAAGCGCGCCGCCGTTGGCGAACTCGATCTCGAAATCGAACTGGACGCGATGTTCTGTACTCATCTGGCGCTCCCTTCCTGGGCTTTTCTGGCGCGGTGGTCCCGTACCTTCGCGCGGTTGCCGCAGCCGCTAGCCGACGAGCACCAGCGGCGCTTCCCGGCCGGTGATTTATCGACGAACATCATCCGGCATTCCGGGCAAAGGCGAACTCGACCGGCCTGGGCGTCGGCGAGCGTTCCGACCGCATCGCCGGCGAGCAATGCAAGGGCCGCACGCACGCCATCCCGGGCGACGTGAACGACTTCGCCGTTGACCCATTGTGGACGGGGCGGGGTTCCCTGCGCCAAATCATTGATCCCATCGATGTCGGCTGGCACTGGCATTTCGCCATTCACGATCGCGAGAGCCGCTCGATAGAGCGCGTCCCGCAGCGCGCGGGCATCGACCAGATCGGCTTCGAGCGCTTCTCTATCATCGAGATCGAGCAAGGATGCCTGGCGCAGCCAGCGCGTGAAATCCTGCGGCGTCGCCAAGCGTTCGATGTCAGCCCCACCACGGTTACCCACGGTGTCAACAAGGCAAAGTGCAGGAGAGCCGGCTGAAAACTCGAACATGGCGACCGAGTAACAGGATGATGTGGTTACGTCAATATTGCGGCAGTCGAGATGCCTACGAGCGCTGCGCCCTCGATGCAGCCATCGTCCGAGGGAAGGATGAACGTTCGCATAAATGGGTCTCATGGCTCGCCGGCCCGATATTTGAGCATCGTGCCGGTGAGCCGTTACGCCTTGCTACGCTCGCCGCGTCTTGCGGCATCCAAAATATCGCGACGCAAGCGTTCGACTGCGCCGGCGTATGTCGGGCCGTCCCGAATCAGAGTGCGCGCGCCCGGCAGGCCGATGCTTCGATTTGCAGCGCATCGATAGAGAAGGATCCATCGGCTTCGATCGCGAAATAGGCGGCGGTTTCGGCTGATGCCAGTTGCTGCAGGGCGCGGATCGCTGTCCGATGCGCATCCGGCGTCCTCATCCGTTCGACCCAGGATGTGAACTCCATCCGCAGGCGCCGCTTCACCGTGCTGCGCACCCGAAACCCCGCTCTATCCAGCGCGGCCGCCCACTCGCTTTCGGTATGGTCGCGGACGTGGGACGGGTCGCGCAGCAGTTCGACCGCCTGGAGATGGGTGTCGAACGGCGCGTGGCCCGGAGAAATCACGTCGACGAAAATCGCGGTCGCACCCGGCTTCAGGACGCGGCGGGCCTCGCGCAACCCGGCATTCCAGTCGCGCCAGTGGTGAGCGCTGAAGCGGGTGGCGAGGAGATCGAAGCTGGCATCGTCGAACGGCAGTTGCTCCGCGGGAGAATTGCAAATCTCGAAATTTGACAAGCCCCGCTGCTTTGCGGCCGCCTGAACCGCTTCCAGCATTGCTGCCGACAGATCGACCGCCGTGACGGTGCCGCTATGCGGTGCGAGCCGATAGGCAACATGGCCGCCGCCCGTTCCCAGATCGAGCGCACGCGGAGCGGCTTCGCGCCGCGCGATCGCCTCGACCGCATCCAGGTCTTCGCCCTGTGCATGCACGATACTGGTGACATAGGCGTCTGCCTGACTTCCGAATTGCGCTTCGACGACAGTCTCATGGGAACGGGTCATAATTTCCTCCTGCGGACATCTGCAGGCAATCAACAACCTGTTACAAGAGACCTTCTTATCCTGTTATAAGCTGACACATGCTATCGGACGAAAAACGCAAACTCCTGGGCCACTTCATCCGCTCGCATCGCGAGCGGGTGATACCGGATCTTCAGGTCCGCCGCCGCCGAACGCCTGGGTTGCGCCGCGAGGAGCTGGCCGCACGAGCGGGCATTGGTGTGACGTGGTGCGCCTGGATCGAGCAGGGCAGGGAGGTGCGCGTCTCGGCCGAAACGCTGGCGCGCCTCGCCGTGGCATTGGCGCTCACCCCCGCCGAACGCGCCTATCTTTTCGAACTGGGAGATAGGCGCGATCCCGATGCGCCCCCGACGGTGTCGACATCCACTGCACCCGAGGGTGTGTCTGCGCTGGTCGAGGCGCTCCCCTTTCCGGCCTATGGGCTGGACCGGCTGTGGAATGCCTGCTGTTGGAACGCTCCTGCGGAGCATCTGTTCGCCGACTGGCTGGGACCGGGCCGCCAGCGCAACCTGCTACGCTACACCTTCCTGGAAAGGTCGGTTCGGTCGCTGCTGCCCGACTGGGAAGAGCGTGCAAGACGGCTGCTTGCAGAGTTCCGGGCGGATTGCGCGCGGATTCTCAACGACGCTGACCTTGCCGCATTCACTGCGGACCTGTGTGTGGAATCTACCCTATTCGCGCAGGAATGGGAGGCACAGAGCGTCTCGGCGCGGGAGGGCGGTCTGCGAGATTTCATTCATCCGCAAGACGGCGTGCTCAGCTATCGCCAGCATACTTTCACAGCAGCGGAGCGCCCGGACTATAAGCTTGTGGCACTGATCCCTTCGCCAGGCTGACCGTCCATGACGCCTGCGCGAAGGAGCGTGACTGCGGCGTCGGCGGCCGATTCCATGTAGCTGGCGTCGCGATGGAGCAGCACGACCGCAAAGCCACCGTCCATGAGCAGAATCAGCTGGCGGGCCAGGACGCGGGCATCCTGGTCGTAACCCGCGCTTTCCAGGACGATGCAGATCCAGTCTTCCACCCGCCGCTTATGCGCGCGTCCCGCCGCGATCGCCGGATGGCCGGGCAGGTCGAACAGTTCGACGGACGTGCGCAGGAAACCGCAGCCTTTCCATTTGCGGTGTCGGGCCGATGCCGCGAGGCGCAGGAACACGCTGCGGATCTTGTCGGCGACATCGCCTTGCGCTTCTTCGAACCAACGCTGGAACAGGCGCAAATTGGGGGCATCGCGTGCCTGCAGATAAGCGGCGATCAAATCGTCCTTGCTGCGGAAATGATAGTAGAGCGTCTTCTTGGTGATGCTCGCCTTGGCAGCGACAGCGTCCATGCTGACCGCACGAATGCCTTCGCCGTAGAACAGTGCCGAAGCCGCATCGATGATGCGCTCGCGGGTCGGGGCGGACGGGCGGGTCATACCTATACTCACTAGTGAAGATACCCGGCATCGTCGATCCCCTAGCATGTGGCTTATGCACAAGCGTGAACCAAACGAAGCCTCGCCAGACGGCATGCCGGTCCACTTCCCCTGCGACGATGGCGTCCTGCTGGGCGGCACGCTCTGGATCTCGACGGGGGGCAGTGTCGGGCAGGTGATTCTCAATCCCGCGACCGGGGTGCTGGCGCGTTACTATCATCGCTATGCGCGCTTCCTCGCTGCCCATGGGTTCGATGTGCTTACCTATGACTATCGCGGCATCGGCGCCTCTCGACCTGCGGATCTTCGTGGATGCGGATATCGCTGGGTGGATTGGGGCTTGCTCGATTTCGAGGCTGCACTGGCCTTCATGGGAGCGCGCAGAGGGGCGGGGCCGCTAAGCGTCGTCGGCCACAGCTTCGGCGGGGTCATCCCAGGCCTGGCGCGAAGTGCTGCCGCCCAGGTCGATCGGTTGCTGACGGTCGGTGCCCAATATGCCTGGTGGGGCGATTATGCGTGTGATCGCCGGGCTGCGCTTTTTGGAAAATGGCACGTGTTCATGCCGCTGCTCACCGCGGTGTTTGGCTACTTCCCCGGCAAACGGCTGGGATGGTTGGAGGACCTTCCTGCTGGCGTCGCTCATGCCTGGAGCTTTGGCGGGCCGCTGTTCGAGAGCCGATGGGAGCGCGATGAGAAACCTGAGCTGCGCGCCCGGATGTCTGCGTTTCGCGCGCCTATTCTGGCGGTGGCTGTGTCTGACGATGAACTCGGCACGCCCCAGGCAATCCGCCGCACACTCAATTATTATCAGGGCGCCCCTCGCACGACTGTGCTGCTGCGCCCCTCGGATCTTGGACGGCAAGCCATCGGCCATTTCAACTTGTTCCATGACTCCCACGCAGCCGGATTGTGGCAAGACACCCTTTCCTGGCTCACATCTGGAGTGAATCCATGGCCGCAGCGGACGATCGACGATCTCTAGTCGCTGGTTCGCGCCGTGCACCTATCACCGGGCAACGGGTTTCGCTGGCTCCAAGTGTCGACGTTTGACGGGCAAAATGAACTGGATTGAGAGGGCGTGGGCTGGGACAAATCTGCCGTCCGCAGCGCCCTCGCCGAACGGCGGGTTAAGCCGAGATCTGCCATTCACGAGTGCCCCGAAAAGGACGGTATTTTTGGGGCAGCGCGGTTCCTTAAATGACGTTCCGCTTGGCTTTTCCAAAATCTTGCACCTTACGCCACCATAAGCTCGGTGGTATGCGCGCGTGCCCGGCTTGCCGGGAGAGAACATCGCTGCGGTTCCCCGCGAGGGGATTAAACGGGAATGTGGGACGAGGGGCGACCTTCAGTCCGCGGCTGTCCCTGCAACTGTAGGCGGCGAGCAAGGATTCTGGGTAGGCGCCGATGTGCGATCTGCCGACCACTGGGTGCAAGCCTGGGAAGGTGCATCCGAAGCGACGACCCGCGAGCCAGGAGACCTGCCGGAGCGGTTCGCTGATGCCTTGCGTCCAGGGGATGGCAGAGGCGCGGACGACCGTCCGAACGGCGATGGATTGCGCAGGCGCGCGCGTGGGATTCCTGCGCGTGCCACATCGGCGGTGTGTGCCTGCGCCCGAGCGTGAGGACAGTAGTGAGACGGAATTACGATCGGTCGGAGCGGGTTAACGATCGAAGGGCAGCCGAGACCTACCGGCTTGCCGATATGGTCAGCGTGACCGCCTCGACGCCGGAATGGGCACGGTTGAACTTCACGTCGATCAGGCGTCATCATCTCGGGTTAGCCCTGCGATGGGACGAGGCGCGTCGTCAGATCTCGGCGGCACTTCGCGGGGTGGTGAAACGCGAATGGATCGATGGCGCGGATCATCTGCTGGTCGAAACAACGCACCCGGACCTGTCGCTGCGGTCGATCATCCTGCGGTGTACGGATGCGCTGGTGGGGCCAGCACGTCGGCCCCTGACACCACGCCTGCTCATGGCCGCCCTGTCGATCACCAACAAGGAACGGCTCCGCTGGACCAAGGACGGCCGTTTGCCACGCTCGGGATCGGTCACGATCCGGGCTGCACATCCTGTATCTGTCAGCACCTACGGGGTCGATACTGTCGCCGAGCTCGTCGCCGATCCGTCGATCATCGCCGCATGGCGGCGCGCTGATGCCAGCGCCGAGCGTCAGGCAACTGGATAGGGAACCGGAGCGGCGGTGTTCTCGTCGATGGTGAGCGCCCGCCCGATCGGCGGAAACGCACGCTGCGGGCAGGCCGGGCGCTCGCACACCTTGCACCCGGCACCGATCGGCGTCGCGAAGGAGGGATCGGCGAGATCGAGGCCGCGCGAATAGACGAGCTGACCGGCATGGCGCAGGTCGCAGCCGAGCCCGATCGCGAACACCTTCTCCGGCTCACCGAACCCGGCAGACCCGCTCGCCACCGTTCGCGCAACCCAGAGGTAGCTGCGACCATCGGGCATCTGAGCAACCTGGCGCAGCACGCGCCCTGGCTGCGCGAATGCCTCATAGACATTCCAGAGCGGGCAGGTGCCGCCGACGCGCGAGAAGTGGAAGTCGGTCGCAGATTGCCGTTTGGAGATATTGCCCGCCCGGTCGACGCGGACGAAGAAGAACGGCACGCCGCGTGCCCCTACGCGCTGGAGCGTCGACAGGCGGTGGCACACCGTCTCGAACCCCACCCCGAAGCGCCGCCCAAGACGCTCGATGTCGTAGCGTTCGGCTTCGGCGGCAGCGAGGAAGTCCGCATAGGGGAGGACCAGCGCGCCTGCGAAATAATTGGCGAGGCCGATCCGCCCCAGGCGGCGCGCCTCCGCATCGGCGAGGACTGGATCGTCGGCAAGGTCGTCGATCACGTCGCCGAGTTCGATAAAAGCGAGCTGGGTTGCCATCTGGAACACGCGCTGGCCCGGTGTCAGCGAGGCGGACAGCGTTAGCGCCTGTGCAGCGGGATCGAAACGGCGTGGCGCGGTGGTAACGTCGGTCAGCACCGCGATCCCGTGCCGCGCCTTCAGCCATGCCGTCAGCCCATCGTGGATCGTGCGCGGGCTGAGACCCGCGTCGCGATAGAGGCGTTCGGCCGCCTCATCCAGCAACTCGACATGGTTGTGGCGGGCATAGAAGAAATCCCGGACTTGCTCGAAGGGCTGGCGGGCACGATCCCCGATGCTCCATTCATCGCCCAGCTCGGCCGCCATCGCATCGCCGCGCTCGATCGCATCGCGATACCGCCGATGCAACGCGACTAGCGTGCGGCCGACCGCGGGCATGTTCGTTGCCAGCTCGCGCAGTTCGGCAACGGACACCGCCTCCTCGACGTCGGCGATCGCGTCGCGGATGTCGGTCATCAGGCGGGCTTCCTCGTCCTCCGAGAAGATCTGCACATCGACGCCGAACGCCGCGTTGAGCTTCAAAAGGATCGGGACGGTCAGCGGACGCTGGTTTTGTTCGAGCTGGTTGAGATAGCTGGGCGAGATGTCGAGCGCTTGGGCAAGCTCGACCTGCTTTAGCTTGCGCTCCTCGCGCAAGCGCCGAAGCCGGACCCCCATGAATGCCTTGCGCGCCACCATAACTTCGCAACCTTCGCAGATTTGCTGATCGACCTTCGCAGGACTTCGCGCTTTCAGCCCTGTAAAAGCGCGCCCGTTTGCGGATTATGCGAATATGCTTGCTACCGCCCAACCGCAAGGTGCCGACCTTCTCGAACGTGTCCTCGGGGCAGCGACGGCACGCGCACGAGAAGTCTTGGGGGGAAGCGTTTCGCTTCACCGCTGCCACGATATCGAACTGCGCGCCGAGCTGGATGATGTCGTGTTCGAGGCATCGTGCGTCAGCCGCAGTGACGATGGTCTCGTCATCGCCGTCTTCGCCAGCGGGCGCGACGCAGCGGGATGCGACTGCATGGTCGCCGCTGGCCGCTTCACCTTCTCGACCTTCACCCGACCGAGCGCGTCGATCGCCACGCGGCTCGCCCAATGGAACCCGGGAACCCGATGAACACTGCTTATCAGAAACCGCTCGACGGTACGGCTCTCGCTTACTTCGATGCGCGTGCCGCGATCGAGGCGATTCGCCCCGGGGCCTATGACACGCTTCCCTATGTGTCGCGCGTGCTGGCTGAGCAACTGGTTCGCCGCTGCGACCCGGCGCTGTTGAACGACGCGCTGATCCAGATCGCCGATCGCCGGCGCGATCTCGATTTTCCCTGGTATCCGGCCCGCGTCGTCTGCCACGACATCCTCGGGCAGACGGCGCTGGTCGACCTCGCGGGCCTGCGCGACGCCATCGCCGATCAGGGCGGCGATCCCGCCAAGGTCAATCCCGTTGTCCCGACCCAGCTCATCGTCGACCACAGCTTGGCGGTCGAGCATGGCGGCTTCGACCCCGACGCCTTCGCCAAGAACCGCGCGATCGAGGACCGGCGCAACGAGGACCGCTTCGACTTCATCGAGTGGACCAAGCGTGCCTTCGACAACGTCGATGTGGTGCCGGCGGGGAACGGCATCATGCACCAGATCAACCTGGAGAAGATGTCGCCGGTCATTCAGGTCCGCGACGGCATCGCGTTCCCGGATACCTGCGTGGGCACGGACAGCCACACGCCGCATGTCGACGCACTCGGCGTGATCGCGGTGGGTGTCGGTGGCCTTGAGGCAGAGACGGTCATGCTCGGCCGCCCGTCGATGATGCGACTCCCCGATATCGTCGGCGTGGAGCTTACGGGGCGGCGGCCGGAAGGCATTACCGCGACCGACATCGTCCTCGCGCTGACCGAGTTCCTGCGCAAGGAGCGCGTCGTCGGGGCCTGGCTGGAGTTCTTCGGTCCCGGCGCCGACAGCCTGTCGATCGGCGACCGCGCGACCATCTCCAACATGTGCCCGGAATATGGGGCCACGGCAGCGATGTTCTACATCGATCGCCAGACGCTCGACTATCTGCTGCTCACCAATCGCGCGCCCCAACAGGTCGCGCTGGTCGAGACCTATGCCAAGGCGGTGGGCCTGTGGGGCGATGCGCTGGCGACCGCGCAGTATGAGCGGGTGCTGACCTTCGACCTGGGCAACGTCGAGCGCAACCTTGCCGGTCCGTCGAACCCGCACCGGCGCCTGCCGACCGCCGCGCTCCACGACCGCGGCGTGGCAAAGGATCTCGATGGCGCCATCGCGCAGGAGCGCGAAGGACTGATGCCGGACGGCGCGGTCATCATCGCGGCGATCACGAGCTGCACCAACACCTCGAACCCGCGCAACGTCGTCGCGGCGGGGCTGGTGGCGCAAAAGGCCAATGCGCTCGGCCTGACGCGCAAGCCGTGGGTCAAGACCAGCTTCGCGCCCGGATCGCGGGTGCCCGCGCTCTATCTCGAAGAAGCCGATCTGCTGCGCGAGCTGGAACAGCTCGGTTTCGGCATCGTCGGCTTCGCCTGCACGACCTGCAACGGCATGTCGGGCGCGCTCGATTCTGTCATCCAGCGCGAGATCGTTGAGCGTGACCTTTACACGACCGCCGTCCTGTCGGGGAACCGCAACTTCGACGGGCGCATCCACCCCTATGCCAAGCAGGCGTTCCTCGCCTCACCGCCGCTGGTCGTCGCCTACGCCATCGCCGGCACGATCCGGCTCGACATAGAGAAGGACGTGCTGGGCATCGCGCCCGATGGTCGCGAGGTTCGGCTTGCCGACCTGTGGCCGAGCGATGCCGAAATCGACGCGATCGTGCGCGACCATGTGAAGGCCGAGCAATTCCGCGAGGTCTACGAGCCGATGTTCGCACGCTCGGGCGACAGCAGCGCGCCGGTCAGCCCGCTCTACGACTGGCGTCCGCAATCGACCTATATCCGCCGGCCGCCCTATTGGGACACCAATGGCCTGGGTGCGCTGGCCGCCAGTCCGCGCACGCTCACGGGGATGCGCCCGCTCGCGATCCTGCCCGACAACATCACCACCGACCATCTGTCGCCGTCGAACGCGATCCTGCCGACCAGCGCCGCGGGCGAATATCTGACCGCGATGGGGGTGCCCGAGGAGGACTATAACTCCTACGCAACCCACCGCGGCGATCACCTGACGGCGATGCGCGCGACGTTCGCCAACCCCCAGCTCGTCAACGAGATGGCGGTGGTCGACGGCGCGGTGAAGAAGGGCAGCCTCGCCCGGATCGAGCCGGACGGCACCGTCGTTCGCATGTGGGAGGCGATCGAAACCTATCTCGGTCGCCGGCAACCGCTCATCATCATCGCCGGTGCCGATTACGGGCAGGGATCGTCGCGCGACTGGGCAGCGAAGGGGGTCCGGCTCGCGGGCGTCGAGGCGATCGTCGCCGAAGGGATCGAGCGCATTCATCGCACCAACCTCATCGGCATGGGCGTGCTGCCGCTGGAGTTCATGCCCGGCACCACGCGCCTGGGGCTGAAGGTCGACGGGACCGAGACGTTCGACGTGTCGGGTGCCCCGGATGCCGGCGCACAATTGCTGCTGGTGATCCAGCGGCGTGACGGATCGGCCGAAGAGGTGCCGGTGCTGTGCCGCCTCGACACCGCCGAAGAGGTATCGATCTACGAGGCGGGCGGCGTGCTGCAACGCTTCGCGCAGGACTTCCTCGCGTCGAGCGCGGCAGCATGACGCCGCAGGTCCGCATCCCGGCCACCTATATGCGTGGCGGCACCAGCAAGGGCGTGTTCTTCCGAGTCGAAGACCTGCCCGAACGTGCGCAGGCGCCGGGCGAGGCGCGCGACCGGCTGTTCGCCCGTGTCATCGGCAGCCCCGACCCGTATGGCGCGCACATCGACGGCATGGGCGGTGCGACGTCCAGCACATCCAAATGCGTGATCGTCTCCCCGGCGACCCGAGCGGGCCATGACGTCGATTACCTTTATGGGCAGATCGCGATCGACAGCGGTGCGCTCGACTGGTCGAGCAATTGCGGAAACCTGTCCACCGCGGTCGGGGCCTTCGCGATTGCGGCCGGCTATGTCGACGTTGCCCGAGCGGTCAACGGCCTGTGCACGGTCCGCATCTGGCAGGCCAATATCGGCAAGACCATCGTCGCCCATGTGCCGGTCGCCGATGGGCAGGTCATCGAGACGGGTGATTTCGAGCTCGACGGTGTCGCCTTCCCGGCCGCCGAGATCGTGCTGGAGTTCGTCGACCCCGCCGATGCGTCGGACGCGCTATTCCCGACCGGCCATCCGGTCGATACGCTGAAGGTCGACGACGCCGTCGTGCCGGGCGGCACGATCCTGGCGACCCTCATCAATGCCGGCGTGCCGACCGTCTTCGTCGAGGCGGAGGATCTGAGATATACCGGCGCCGAGCTTCGCGACGCCATCAACGGCGACGTGGACGCGCTCGCCCGCTTCGAGGCGCTGCGCACGGCCGGAGCCGAGGCGATGGGCATCGTCAAGACGACGCGCGCGCCGGCCATCGCCTTCGTCGCCTCTCCCATCGATCACCGCACGTCGAGCGGTCGGGAGGTACTGGCTGGCGAGGTCGACCTGCTGGTCCGCGCGCTGTCGATGGGCAAGCTACACCACGCGATGATGGGCACTGTCTCCGTCGCCATTGCCGCCGCAGCGGCGGTGCCAGGCACGCTGGTCAACAAGGCCGCCGGGGGCGGCGAGCGGACATCGATCCGCTTCGGCCATCCGTCCGGCGCGCTGCGTGTCGGTGCCGAAGCGCACCAGGCGAACGGCCAATGGATCATCACCAAGGCGGTCATGAGCCGCAGCGCGCGGGTGCTGATGGACGGTCATGTCCACGTCCCCGCCGACAGTTTCTGAGAGGAAAGCCAGACCGATGAACGACCTCCCCACCTTCAAGCCGAAGAAATCGGTCGCGCTCTCGGGCGTAACCGCTGGCAACACCGCGCTGTGCACCGTTGGGCGCACCGGCAACGACCTCCACTATCGCGGCTATGACATTCTCGACTTCGCCGAGACGAGCGAGTTCGAAGAGATCGCCCATCTGCTGGTCCACGGCACTCTGCCGACCGCGGCGCAGCTCGCGTCCTACAAGAAGAAGCTACGGACGCTGCGTGGCCTGCCGCGCTCGGTGAAGGACGCACTGGAGGCGATCCCGGCCGCGGCGCACCCGATGGACGTCATGCGCTCGGGCGTGTCTGCGCTCGGCTGCGTCCTGCCGGAAACACACGATCATAATGTTGCCGATGCACGCGACATCGCCGACCGACTGATGGCCTCGCTCGGATCGATCCTGCTCTACTGGTATCATTTCGCGCATCATGGTCGCCGGATCGAGGTGGAGACCGACGACGACAGCATCGGCGGGCATTTCCTCCACCTGCTGCACGGTGAGGCACCGTCCGAGAGCTTCATGCGCGCGATGCACACCTCGCTCATCCTCTATGCCGAGCATGAGTTCAACGCCTCGACCTTCGCCGCCCGCGTGATCGCCGGCACCGGCTCGGACATGTATTCGGCCGTCGCCGGCGCCATCGGCGCCCTGCGCGGTCCCAAGCATGGCGGCGCGAACGAAGTCGCCTATGAAATCCAGAAGCGGTACGCGACCCCCGACGAGGCGGAAGCCGACATCCGTCGCCGCGTCGAGGCCAAGGAGGTCATGATCGGCTTCGGCCATCCGGTCTATACCGTGGCCGATCCGCGTAACGTCGTCATCAAGCGCGTTGCCAAGGCGCTTGCCGACGAGGCGGGTGCCCAGCGCCAATTCGCCGTCGCCGCCCGCATCGAGGAGGTGATGTGGAACGCCAAACGCATGTTCCCGAACCTCGACTGGTTCTCAGCCGTTTCCTACAACCTGATGGGCGTGCCGACCGCGATGTTCACGCCGCTGTTCGTCATCGCACGCACCAGTGGTTGGGCGGCGCATGTCATCGAGCAACGCCAGGACAACAAGATCATTCGCCCGTCCGCCAATTACACCGGCCCCGAAGACCTCGCCTGGGTGCCGCTCGCCGCCCGCGGCGACCATCTCGCTGCCTGAAGGAGTATTTCGCTTTGCCGTACCTTGTTGCCGCCGAACTTCCGACCGAATCCGCAGGCAAGCGCTTCCGTGCCGCGCTGTCGCGCCCGGGCATCTACCGTCTGCCGGGCGCCCACAACGGCCAGTCCGCGATCCAGGCCCGCAATGCCGGGTTCGATGGGCTCTACCTGTCGGGGGCGGCGATGACCGCGTCGATGGGGCTCCCCGATCTGGGCATCATCACCATCGATGAGGTGGCGTTCTTCATCCGTCAGATCGCGCGCTCGGCCGCGCTGCCGCTGCTGGTCGATGGCGACACCGGCTATGGCGAGGCGCTGAACGTCATGCACATGGTGCGGACGTTCGAGGATGCCGGAGCCGGCGCGGTCCATCTCGAAGACCAGATCCTGCCCAAGAAATGCGGCCACCTGAACGGCAAGAGCCTGGTCCCGACCATCGACATGGCGGCCAAGGTCGCGGCCGCTCGTAAGGCGGCGCGGGATCTGGTGATCGTCGCCCGCACCGATGCGGTCGGGGTCGATGGCTTCGACGCCGCGGTCGAGCGCGCCCAGGCCTATGTCGAGGCAGGCGCGGACGCGATCTTCCCGGAAGGGCTGACCAGTCGCGAGATGTTCGAAGCGTTCGCGGCCGCGATGCCAGGCGTGCCGCTGCTCGCCAACATGACCGAGTTCGGCAAGACCCCGTTTTTCACGTCACAAGAATTCGAGGCTATGGGCTACAAGATGGTGATCTGGCCGGTGTCGTCCTTACGCGTCGCCAACAAGGCGCAGGCCGAGCTGTACACCGCGATCCAGCGCGATGGCGGCACGCACAACATGGTCGAGCGGATGCAGACGCGGGCCGAACTCTACGACGTGATCGGGTTGCACGATTACGAGGCGCTGGACGCATCGATCGTGAAGACGATCGTTCCAGAAGCCATGCCGCAGGCGTGATCGACTGGGATCTCGGCCGGTGAGAAGACGGTTGCGATCCTCCCCTCCGGCGCTACCCGATCGGCGTCAGCGTGTGAAAAACGCTGGAGTGAAAGACCAGCGGCATGATCTCCTCCGCGGTCGTGGCACGGTGGAGCCGGAACAGGATGATGTCGTGATCGCCCGCCGCGATCTCCTGCTCGACCGAACAGTCCAGCCAAGCGCCGGCATCGGTCAGGAACACCGCGCCGTCCGGGGTCGTCTCGTATCCAAGCCCTTGGAAGCGATCGCCGCCCTTCTGCGCCAACTGACGCGCGGTCGCGGCGTGGCTCGCTCCGAGGAACGAGATGCCGATGCGACCGAAGCTGCGCAATTGCCGCCAGGTCGCCGAGCCATGCTTAATGCAGACCGAGACGAGGGGCGGCGTGATAGAGATGGCGACGAAAGCGCTCGCCGTCATGCCGACAGGCGCGTCCTGGTCCATCGCACAGAGCGCGGTGACACCGGTCGGGAACCGGCTGAACACACGGCGCAGATCTGTCTCTCCATCGATAGGGGTCAACAGGTTCATCGGTTTCGGTCCTGGAGCGCCAGACGCATCGGCATCGGGGGATGAGATCATGTGCGAGCAGGGACGATCGGAACGGCCGTCTCGGCGCGCCGGGCGTAGCGCCGGGCCAATGCCGCGCAGACCATCAACTGCATCTGGTGGAACAGCATCAGTGGCAAAACGATCAGTCCGACCGCACTGGCGGGGAAGATGATGTTGGCCATCGGCAGGCCGCTCGCCATGCTCTTCTTCGATCCGCAGAACACGATGGCGATCTCGTCTTCGGTGGTGAAGCGCAGGAAGCGGCTTGCCGCCGTGGTTGCGACCAGCACGATGGCCAGCATGACGAGGTCGAGAACGATGACGAGCCCGAGGCTTTGCGGCGTCACCCTGCTCCAGATACCGGCCACGACGCCTGCGCTGAATGCGGAATAGACGACCAGCAGGATCGAGCCGCGATCGACGAGCATCGTCAGCGTCTTCTGCCGGTTCAACCATTCGCCGATCAGTGGTCGTGCGAACTGACCGACCACGAACGGCAGTAGGATCTGGAGCGCGATCTCGCCCACCGCATCCAGCGACATGCCGCCTGTCCCGGCGCTGAGGACCATCGTCGCCAGCAGCGGCGTAATGACCACCCCTGCTAGGTTCGACAGGGATGCGCAGCACAGGGCGGCGGGTACGTTGCCGCGCGCGATCGACGTGAACGCGATCGACGACTGCACCGTCGAGGGCAAGAGCGCGACGAACATCAGCCCGGTGACGAGGCCGCTGTCCAGATGCCCGTCAGCGAGTTTGGCGATCCCGAAGCCCAGTAGCGGAAACACCACGAACGTCGTCACGAAAACCAGCGATTGCAACCGCCAATGGAGGATGCCCGTCCAGATCGCCTGTCGGGAGATCCGAGCGCCATAGATGAAGAACAGGAGTGCGATGGCGGCGTGCACCACGATGTCGAGCACGTCCTTGCCCGCGCCCCGCGCGGGCAGGATCGCGGCGATCACCACCATTGCGACGATCGCAAGGATGTAGGCGTCGATCCGCAGCCGGCTCAGGATGGCCTTCATAGATGATAATCCGGTCTTGCGGTCCGCCGTGACGCGCAGATGCGTGCGAACCGTTTATGCAACGATTTCCCCGGCACCGTGCCCGCCCCGTCATGGACGGGCGGGATCGACCGCGCCGGAGAAACTTTCAGGTAAGGCGCGCCATCGTCCGGGCCGAAAAGGCCAGACGATGACGGCTGTCGCTCAGGCCGCCAGTTCCTTGCGGATGATCTCGGCACCGGCACCCAGCGCCTTCAGCTTGCCCCGAGCGATGTCGCGCGACAGCGGCGCCATCCCGCAGTTGGTGGCGGGCAGGAGCTTGTCGGCATCGACGAAGCGCAGCGCGTTGCGCAGTGTGTCGGCGACCTGCTCCGGCGTCTCGATCGTATCCGTCGCGACGTCGATCGCGCCGACCATCACCTTCTTGCCGCGGATCAGCTCGATCAGGTCCGTCGGCACGCGCGAGTTCTGACATTCTAGTGAGATGATATCGATCTTCGACTTCTGCAGGTTGGGGAAGGTTTCCTCATACTGGCGCCATTCGGAGCCGAGCGTCTTCTTCCAGTCGGTATTGGCCTTGATGCCATAACCATAGCAGATGTGGACGGCGGTTTCGGCCTTCAGCCCCTCGGCCGCGCGCTCCAGCGTGGCGATGCCCCAGTCGTTCGCTTCGTCGAAGAACACGTTGAAGGCGGGTTCGTCGAACTGGATGATGTCGACGCCGGCGGCCTCCAGCTCGCGTGCTTCTTCGTTGAGGATGCGGGCGAACTCCCACGCCAGCTTCTCGCGGCTCCGGTAATGCGCGTCGTAGAGGGTGTCGATCATCGTCATCGGCCCGGGCAGCGTCCATTTGATCGGCTGATCGGTCTGGGCACGCAGGAAACGGGCGTCGTCGACGAACACCGACGTGGGCCGCGAGACGGACCCGACGACCGTCGGCACGCTGGCGTCATAGCGGTTGCGGATGCGCACCGTCTCGCGCTTCTCGAAATCGACGCCGTCCAAATGCTCGATGAACGTCGTGACGAAGTGCTGGCGGGTCTGCTCGCCGTCCCCGAGGATGTCGATGCCCGCCTGCCGCTGATCGTCGACCGCGAGGCGCAGCGCATCCTGCTTGCCCGCGACCAGCTCCTCGCCCTCCAGCTTCCAGGGTGACCACAGGGTCTCGGGCTGGGCCAACCAGGATGGCTTGGGCAGGCTGCCTGCAGTCGTCGTCGGCAACAATGTCGTCATGATGCAAATACCTGTCGTATGGGTGGGGATCAGAGGCCGCAGGTCGCGGACCAGCGCTGAAGCGCGGGCCAGTGCGGCTTGATGAAATGCTCTTCGGCGAATTTGCCCTGCTCGACGGCGAGGCGGCTGCGCTCCTCGCGATCATAGACGATGCGGGTCAGCGAATAGTCCTGATACCTCAGGCTCGGCTGATAATGCTCCGCCGCGACCGAGTTCGCGTTGTAGATTTCCGGGCGATAGATCTTCTGGAACGTCTCCATTGTCGCGATGGTGCTGGCGAGTTCGAGGTTCGTATAGTCGCTGACCAAATCGCCGGTATGGTAGAAGGCGAACGGCGCGACGCTGTGGGGCGGCATGAAATATCGCACCTTCATGCCCATTTTTGCGAAATACTGATCGGTGGGCGAGAATTTGTCGTTGCGATACTCGACGCCGAGGATCGGATGTACGTTGGCGGTTCGGTGATAGACCTCCTTGCTCGACACGCTGAGGCAGATGACTGGGGGCTTGCGGAAGTTGTCGCGGTAAGCGCTCGATCCGAGGAAATGCTTGAACAGGTTGCCGTGCAGATCGCCGAAGTCCTCCGGCGCGCCGCCACCCCCGGCCTTCAGGTGATTGGGCAGGACGACGCTGAAGTCGTAATCGCGGACATAGGATGAGAAGTTGTTGCCGATCATCCCGTCGCTGCGCTCGCCGCTGATCCGGTCGGTGACGGTGGTGTGCAGGATCTCGATCAGCGGAAACGCTTCGTCGTCCGCGCCGCCTCCAAGAGTGAGCGCGGCCGAGACGATCTTCAGCTCCAGCGTGTAGCGATCACCTTTGGGATTGTCCCAGTGCATCAGCGCGTTGAAGCGGTGGTCGATCATCTCCAGCGTGTTGCGCAAATTCTCCTGCCGGCTGTCCCCACGCGCAAGATTGGCGAAGTTGGTGGTGATCCGCGTGTTGTCGGCCGGACGATAATTCTCGTCGAAGGGCAAGCTGCTGATCGAGAATGTGAACCCGCTATTCGTCATGACTCAACCCTGGCTTTGCGGGCGGGAGGTCAGGCGAAAGCGCGCAAGGCGTGAACAGGACCGGATGGCGGCAAGCCACGGACCGTCGCATCAAGCGCGATCCACCGGAGGAACCCCCGTCCGAGGAACGTTATCGCGTCAAAGGCAGGTCTCCTGGCTCACGGGTCAACGCGGTGGCTCCGGCCTTCCCAGGCACCTTGCGGGAGCCCAGTGACACGAAATGGAACCGCCGCTCGCCGCTTACAGTTGCGGGGGCAGCGCCGGATTCTGCCCCGAAAGGCACCACCGGCTTCCCGTCTTAGCCCCATCGCCATGCCTGGGATGGGGAACCTCGACGTGGCCGTTAAACACCATTGGTCCGAAGCTGTCAATAACGATATAAAGATATCTTTATATGACGGTTTGACGTTGTGGCATCGACCATCGGATCCGCGTCATCGCAGCACCAGCGTGTCAGGAGCGAGCGGGATCGGGAGATGGCGGAGCAAGCCTAAACCGATGCGTCCCCCCCCCTCCGCCTCGCCATAATAGAGCTTGCCGATATCGATTTCCGATCGACTCTGGCTCACACGGTGGGCGTTGGTGTCGCGCAGCGAATAGACACAGCCGCAATATTCCTGCTGATAGAAACGCTCGCGCTTGGAGATGTCGATCATGCGCGCAGCACCACCGCCCTTGCGCCAGTTGAACGTCCAATAGTCGATGCCGGGATAGTGCGACGCCGCGCGCTCGCCCGAGCCGTTAATCTGATTCATGTCCTTCCAGCGCGAGATGCCGAGCGACGAGGTGATGACGGGGAAGCCGTTCTCGTGCGCGTAGAGCGCGGTGCGCTCGAACCGCATGTCGAAACACATCGTGCAGCGCTCGCCACGCTCCGGTGCCCATTCCATCCCCTTTGCCCGCTTGAACCAGTTGACCGTGTCATAGTCGGCATCGACGAACGGCACGCCGTGGTCCTCGGCGAAGCGGATGTTCTCGTCCTTCCGCAAGATGTATTCCTCTTTGGGATGGATGTTGGGGTTGTAGAAGAAGATGGTATAATCGATGCCGCTGGCGGTCATCGCTTCCATCACTTCACCCGAGCATGGCGCGCAGCAGCTATGCAGCAGAACCTTGGTCTGGCCGCCCGGTGGTACAAGCTTGGGTCGATCGATCGGCGTCATGATATTCTCTCAGGTGGTGCAGGCGGCTTCGAACAAGCGGAAGCGCAGGGTCGTTCTATCGGATTGAAGCATAGTGGCTGATCCAGTCCACCGTCTTGCCGATATTCCCGAATGGATAAAAGTGAAGTCGCACCGGACCATGTTCGTTCGTCAGGCCGGCAGCGAGACGATCCACGAACATTTCCGGTCCGGACGTTCCCAATAGTCTAGTAGCGGAGATGCCATATTTCGCCAAGATGACGGTCGACGCACCGACGCCGCACTGAGCGGCGAACCGCATCAAGGTCGCTACGCCCGCCGGACCGGGAACACCGATCCGCACCGGATGATGCAATCCGCGTTCGCGAAGACCCTCCAGCCAGCGCAGGACGATGTCCGCGTCGAAGGCGAATTGGGTGACAATCATCGGCGACATGCCGCGCTCCTCGATGCTTCGACACTTCGATTCCAGCACGGCCCAGCATTCCGCCTCGCTCATGACAGGATGGCCTTCTGGATGCCCCCCGATGCCGACCGTCTCCACCCCACACCGTTCGAAAGCGCCCGTCGCGATCAGGGATGCGCTGTCGGGGAACGGCCCAAGCGGATGGAGCCGGTCGCCGGCAACGACGAAACAGCGCGTGATGCCGCCGCCAGCAACCGTCTCGGTCATGAAGCCGTCGAACGTGCTGGCCGAGGTGATCCGTCGGGCGGCGAAATGAGGCATGGGTTCGAACCCGAGCTGACGAACGGCCCGTATCGCTGCGACGCGCGCTGCCTTGTCGTCAGTGCGCAGGAACGGGATCGCTATCTGCGTCGAAGGCGGGAGCGCTTTCGCCACCTGTACCAGCCCAGGAATATCCCTGACCGTCACCTCCAGCGAATAGTCAGCTGTGATGCAGGGGCGAACACGGAGCGAGGCTGGTTGATTGAGCGGCGGGTTCATCGTCTTCTATATGCAGAGGGTGGCCGGCTGACACCGCGCGCGCTCCTAGCCTCAATGGGCCGCGTTTCCATGTTCGCGCCTGCGATCATCCGCGAGGTCGTGACCTATGCTCTGTTCTCGCACGGAGGAGCAATGGACGAATATGGGGTGACACCGTAAGCGGACGCCTTCCTTCCTCGCCAGCAACGCTTCCGGAGCACAGCGAATGTCACGATCCTACACGCTGGTCATCGACTGTCCTGACCGTCCCGGCATCGTTTACAGCGTCAGCAGGATCATCTTCGAAAATGACGGCAACATCCTCGAATCCCGGCAGTTCGAGGATCGTGAGACGGGCCGCTTCTTCCTCCGCGTCGTCTTCGAAAGCGGGTGCGATCAAGCCGTGCTGGCGGATGCGGTCGCGACACTCGGCGAAGGGTTCGACATGGATTGGAAGCTGGTGCCGACAAACCAGCCCGTCAAAGTCCTGATCCTCGTGTCGAAGTTCGATCATTGCCTGGCGCACCTGCTCTATAAGGTGAGGATCGGGGAGATCCCGATCGAGATCGTCGGGATCGCATCGAACCATCCGGCCGCCGCGCTGACGGCAACCGACATCCGGGACATTCCCTTTCACCATCTGCCGGTCACGCCCGACACCAAGGCGCAGCAGGAAGCCAGCATCAAGGCTCTGGTTAAGGACAGCGGCGCCGAGCTGGTCGTGCTCGCACGCTACATGCAGATCCTGTCGGATGACCTGGCTGCGCATCTGTCAGGCCGCTGCATCAACATTCATCACAGCTTCCTGCCCAGCTTCAAAGGCGCGAAACCCTATCATCAGGCTCACGCCCACGGTGTGAAGATGATCGGCGCAACCGCACACTACGTCACCGCCGATCTGGATGAGGGGCCGATCATCCACCAAGGCGTCGAAAGCGTGACCCATGAGGATTCACCGGACGATCTCATTCGCAAGGGCCGCGAGGTCGAGAATCAGGTTCTTGGGCAGGCCGTTGCCTGGCATGTGGCGCACAGGGTTATTCGGAACGGCAGGAAGACGGTCGTCTTTAAAGGCTGAAACGCTCTCGGCTTATCGTGCGAGTGGTGAGTTGCGCTTTTCCTGATTGGGAACGAGACCGTCCGAAAACTGTCTATCAGCGCGGCGGTATGGGCGCCGGGCGGTAAATTGGCTGGAGATCCGGTATCTTCGACATCTATGCGGCGGAGAGGCCGAGATAAGTGTCCTGTCTGGCCGTGTAGGGCGTAATGACGAGGCGTTCGGGCTTCCAGCTCAAGCCTGTACCGCCCGGATCAACCCCAGCACGCCGATGAGGGTGATGGCGCGCCTCATATTGTAGGCCAGTGCCGTCAGGCTGAACTCGGCGCGGACCTTCTCCAGTCCGCGCATCAGGAATGCCCCCTGGTTCATCCACTGCTTGATCGAGCCGAACGGGTGTTCGACCGTGGACTTGCGGATGGTGAGGATGCCCGGCCGCTTCGCGAGGCGTTCGGCCATGCGTTCGATGACCGCCTCGTGCTCGCCGCGATTGATGCGGCGCCAGCGGCCCTTGGTACAGCGCGCCTTGATCTGGCAGCCGGCGCACGCGGCAGGGCTGGAATACTGGACCGACAGATGCCCGCGCGTCACCGAAGCGTAGCGGGTATCCAGCACCTGCCCGCCGGGGCAGTGATAGGCGTCGGCCACGGGATCGTAACGGAACCGCTCCTTGGGAAAGAGGCCGTTGCCGGTGGCGGTGCCACGATGCGGGCGGGGAATGTACGGCGTGATGCCGGCCGCCTCGCACGCGACGATATCGTCGCCTGAGTGATACCCCATGTCGGCGACGGCATCGATCCGCTCGACCCCGAGCACCTCCATCGCCGCGCCGGCGGTGGGCGTGAGCAGGCCCATGTCGTTGCAGGCGTTGGTGACGTGCTGTTCGACGATCAGGCTATGCTTCGCGTCGACCGCGACCTGGGCATTATAGCCGACCGTGACCTTGGAATGCGCGACCATGAGGCGGGCGTCGGGATCGGTGAGCGAGATCTGCCCTTCGCCGCTGGCCTGCAACTGGCCCAGCAGCGCCGCGCTGGCCTGGCGCTGTTCGCGCAGCCGGGCGATCTTCACCGCCAGCGCCTCGCCGCGACCGGTGCCGGCACCATCCTCGCCACGGTCGATCTGGTCCAGCTCCGCCAGATAGCGCTCGAGCCGTGCGTCGGTCGCAGCAAGATACCTCGCCAGCCGTTCGCGGCTGAAGTTGCGCGCCCGGCTGTTCACCGCCTTCAGCCGCGTGCCGTCCACCGCCAGCAACTCGCGCCCGAACAGGTCCAGCTTGCGGCACAGCAGGACGAAGGCGCGGAACACCGCCTTGAACGCACCCCGGTTGTCGCGGCGAAAGTCGGCGATGGTCCGGAAGTCCGGCCGCACCCCGCGCAGCAGCCAGATCAGCTCCAGATTGCGGCCCGCCTCCGCCGCCAGGCGTCGGCTCGACCGCAACCGGTTGAGGTAACCGTAGAGGTAGAGCTTGAGCATGTCGGCCGGATCGTAACCGGGCCGCCCCGTCGCCTTCGGCCGTGCGCGCTGGAAACCGGCAGCGCCCAGATCAAGATCGTCGACGAAGGCGTCGATGAACCGCACCGGGTTGTCCGCCGCCACATAGTCCTCGACCGACGGCGGCAGCAGCAGCGCCTGGTCCCGAGCATGTCCCTCGATGTACGCCATGCCAGAAGATTACACCGCCGCGATGCGCACGGGAATCATGATCCGCGTTTTCGGACGGTCTCGAACGTGATGCCGGGTTAGCGGGTGACTGCATGCGCAGGCACCCGGCGACAGGCTTGGCTCTTCCGAGACCTGTTCCCGATTGTGTTTTCCCGAAATTGCGAATCGGTGATGGAGAATTGGGACGAGCACACAAACCCCACGCGCCCGATGTCGGGAGCGGGAGTGACTGATTGAACGACAATCTGAGCGGCGCTTACTGTCTGGCGGCTTAGCGGCGATCAGTTGGCGGCTTCCGGCGAATCCGGACGTTCGGACCCACTCATGTGAGCGGCAATACCTGGTCGCATGCGGTCAGGCGATGCGGCTAAAGCTGAAGGACTATTCCGGCGGGGTCGATCACCAAAACCGGTCCGCGCACTTTCCACCACTCGTTGCCGTTCCCGCTTCAGACCGTGCGGATCGTCTAAACGTATTTTGCCCGTTTTCTGCGAAGTGCCATTCGACGCACCTGAGGCTCAACGAAGAGGCGCTATCAAGGCGGGCAATGCCGCGATCACTGTAGCCGGTTGCTCCAAGGGAAGGAGGTGGCCCGCGCCCTCGACGATGGTAAGTACCGAGCCCGCAATGCCGTCCCGCAACGCTTCGCTCTCCGTCACGCTGCGGAGTTCATCGGCGCCGGCCGCGAGGATGGCGGTGGGACAGTCGATTTCGCGCAGCCGAGCTGCATCGCCTGCTCTTTGGATGCTGGACTGACGCGCGAAGACGTCCGGGCCGAGCCTTTCACTCATGCGCTGAACGCGCTCGATCATTGCGTCTGTGCGACAGCGCGGCGACAGTGACCGCTCGATCGCGCGGCGGCTCAGGCGACGAAATGGTGGTACCTTGCCACCCGTGGGACGCCGCGTCTCCCTGAGAAGGGGACCGTCGGGCTCCGCTGAGGTGGCGACAAGCAAAAGCGCCTTCACCCGTCCCGGCGCCTGATAGGCGATCTCGCGGGCGACATAGCCCCCCATCGAAAAGCCAACGACGATGACCGGCCCTTCCGTCGCGATAAGCGCTCGGTGGGCCATCGCAGCAATCGATGTGTCCCGCGTGGTATCGACATCGATGACCTCTCCCATCGCGTCGAGGCCCGGCCGCAGGTCGGTCCAGAGATCGGCGTCCAACATAAAGCCGGGGACGAGAAGCAGTTTCATCGGTTTACCCATGAGGCGCGGGGTCCCTCTGGCTCGCGGGGCGGCGGTGCTTATGCGGCAAGCGGCGGATTGATCCGCGCGAAGCCCTCCTGCCGCCGATAGGGGAAGTGGGGGTAGGGTGCTGTGACGGCACTGGCCCTGTCAAGCTGGGCGATCTGTTCCGCCGACAACGTCCAGCCCACGGCGCCAAGATTGTAGCGAAGCTGGTATTCGTCGCGCGCACCGATGATGACGGAGGACGGTTGTCGTTCCCGTGGTCGGGCTGTTCAGGCGAGCGAGGGTAAAGCCTTGCGTCAGGTCGCCCTCGGCGGGGCTGGCATTGCCCGTCTCGCCGATCTCACGATCCGCGACGATATCGCCGCAGGGCGTCTGGTTCCCGTGCTCGATCATCTCAATCCGGGCGATCGTGAGGATTTCCACGCGATCCATATCGGGCAGGGCGGCCCGTTTCCTTCCCGCGTGCGCGCCCGACTCGACTTCTTGGCGGGACGGGGAAGGGTGGAATGGACCGGCTGAAGCTCCAATCGGCGCCATTGGGGATCGATGTCTGCGGTTGCCGGCCGTGCCCGGCAACCAAGCGAGATGGCGTTACGTCGCAACGATTTGCCGGTATCTCGAGTCTCCTCGGCCGAGCATATCTCCCCGCTCAATACATCTGGGCACTTTTCAGCAAGACGCGTTCACCGCGCGCGCAGTAGCGGCGGTCGCCCTCCGCATCAGCCTCCCTTGCCGATGTCGATCACCACCTTGCCGAACGGGCCGCGCTCAAGGTGGTCGAATGCTGCTCGGACCTCGGCAAAGGGATAGGTCCGATCGATCACCGGCTTCATCGCCAGCGTATCGAACGCTTGCACCATGTCCTCGAAGGCCCTCCTATGGCCAACCGTGACGCCCTGAAGGACCGCTCGCTTCAGCATCATCGGCACGACCGACAGGACTATTTCGGCATCCTTGAGGAAGCCGACCTGCGAAATCCGGCCGCCGCTGGCGAGGGCTGCGGTTGATTGAGCGATGTTATCGCCGCCGATCAGCTCGAGAACATGGTCGACACCGCGCCCGCCCGTCAGGTCGAGCGCGACATCCGACCATTGCGGCTTGGCTGCTGTATCGATGACGCCCCAGGCTCCGAGCGCCTTCGCGCGTTCCAGCTTTGCGGCGCTGCGCGAGGTGACAATGACCTTCGCGCCCGACGCACGCGCAATCTGCAGCCCGAATAGCGCGACGCCGCCTGTGCCCTGCACCAGAACGGTCTGGCCGGGCTTGATGCGGCCGTTTTCGACGAGCGCGAACCAGGCCGTCAACGCGGCGACCGGAAGGGTCGAGGCTTCCTTATCGGTGAGAGAGGCGGGTGTGGCGACGGCGATATCCTCATGCAGGAGGACATACTGCGCCAACATGCCCGGCAGCGGCCCACCAAGTGATCTGCCGTGCCGAGACATGTCCGGCGGGGCCTCTCCATCGAGCCATGTCGTCCAGAAATTGCCGACGACACGGTCACCCGACCGGAAGCGCGAGACACCCGCACCGACTGCAACGACCTCACCAGCCATGTCCGAAACTGGCGTGAACGGCATCACCGGCGCCAGGGGCAATAGATCCCCCTCGATGACGAGCTTGTCCCGATAATTGAGGGACACGGCCGAGACTCGTACGAGCAACTCGCCCCGGCCGGGTTCGGGGATCGGCGCTTCCACGAGCTCCAGCTTGTCTATTCCGAACGCGGGCAACTGCCATCGGTGCATTGTCTCGGCCATTGTTGGTCCTTTCCACCTTCGTGAGGAACGAACGATATTGACGACATGGCGGCGTGTATCGCGATATAATGGCAGATCATCTCCTCCAGGAATTCGCCAATCGATGAGCATCAATTTGCATTCTCAGCTTCAGGGCATCAGCGCCTTCGTGCACAGCGTGGAAACCGGAAGCTTCACGGCGGCTGCAGACCGCATGGGGTTGTCCAAATCCGCGACGGGGAAAATGGTCGCTCGATTGGAGGCGCGCCTCGGCGCGCAGTTGCTGCATCGTACGACCCGCAGCCTGAGCCTCACCCCGGTAGGGCAGGCTTATTATGAGAGTTGCCGGAAGGTGTTGGAGGAACTCGACACGGCGGAGGCTCTGTTGGCGTCGCGGCAGCGGCTCGTTTCCGGCAAGGTACGGATCAATCTGCCGGTGTCGTTCGGAAGACTACACTGCATGCCGGTGCTCATTCAGCTCCTTGCGACCCATCCTGCGCTTGATCTCGATGTGTCGTTTACGGATCGCCGAGTGGATTTGATCGAGGAAGGCATCGATCTTGTCGTCCGGCTTGGCGACCCGGGCGACCACGCCCATCTGGTCGGTCGGCGCATCGCATGGCAACGCTCCGTCGTCTGCGCAGCGCCGAACTATCTGGAACGTCGCGGCCGGCCCTCCACGATCGGTCATCTTGCAGACCACGACTGCCTCGCCTTCGCTCGCGATGGGCGCCCGCTACCCTGGACGATTTTGGATGAAAATGGCATCGCTCAGCCGGTCTCGGTGAGGCCTCGTCACACGATCAGCCATGGTGAAGCGTTGCTTGATGCGGCGGTCCACGGTCTTGGCCTGGCCTACCTCTCCACCTGGCTCGCCGGCGATGACATTCGACGGGGTGAGCTTGAGCTTCTGCCACTTGCGACGCCGGCGGAAGAAGCGCCGATCTCGATCTTGTGGCCAGGCTCTCGCCATCTGGCGCCGAAGGTGCGCGTGGTCGTCGATGCCCTGAGCGCGGCCAAATTCGCTTAATGGACTTCAACGTTGGCGAAGGAATTTAAGGGCGTCTGACTGAGATGGCGATCAACTGGTTCCGCGCGGCTTCTCACTTTTCGAGCCACGCTTCGCCGTCAAATGGATGACAGATTGGCGCCCAGGAAGAGCAGTCCAAGTTTGTACCAGCGACCGAGCATGGGGCCGTCCATCTCACTGTACGCAAATCTGCCGAACACGTATCCCAAGGCCACAGGCGCTATCTGCCAGATGGAATTCAGCGATATTTGATGGTCGCTCGTGGAGCTTGTCGGGAACACGATTGATGCCGGCAGCAGCGCCATGAAAAAGCAGCCCAGCGCGGCGACGCGCTCATCACGGTCCAGCTTTAAAATGATAAGATAGAGGAGAGCCGGAAAGGCGACCCCTGTCACCCCCCCGGCCAGGCCGGAGCTCAGGCCGACGATCGGCGAAAGCCGCGGTTCCCATTGAGGCGGGAGCTTCCGGTCGCTGAAGAGGAGCGCGGTGGCGGACGTCGCGAGCATCGTGAAATCAAACGCCGTGTGCCAAAACCCATCAGCATGGACGCCAAGCATACGGACCGCCGCGCTCCCCGCAAGAATGCCGGCGCCGAGCGCGCCGAACCTGCGCAGCAACATCGGACATGAGCGCACCGCCGCGACCTGCCAGACATTGACGATGACCGCGGGCATGATCAGGTCCGTCGGGATTTCCAAACCTGGCTGCAGGATGAGCAGTCCCGCTGCCATGGCTTGAAAGCCGAAGCCCAGCGTACCCTGGATGAAGCCGGCGGCGAAGAAAGCACTCGCGACGAACGTCACGGACAGGAGGTGATCTGTCATCCGGCTTCAGGGGAGGCAAAGGGCAGCGGCATCGCAAAACGAAGGCCGCCTCGCAGCTTAAGCATAGACGTCCGTATAAAGCTCGCTCGGGTCCGGCTCAGGACTTTGGATCGAAAAGTCGACAGCTTTCATGACGACCGCCTTTATGCGCTTGTCGATCTCCTTCACCTCCTCCGGGGAGATGTTCCAGTCATTGAGAAGGCGGCCCAGCACTCGTTCGATAGGATCGTTCTCGGTTTTCATCTTCTGGACCTCGTCCCGCGAGCGATATTTTGCCGGGTCGGACATCGAGTGGCCGCGATAGCGGTAGGTCAACATCTCGAGAATATACGGTCCGCCGCCACCGCGGGCACGATCCACGGCGCGCTTGCCGGCTTCATAGACCGCACGCACGTCCATCGCATCGACCTGCTCCCCGGGAATGTTGAACGAAGCGCCGCGCTTCGAGAGGTTCGTCGTTGCCGATGCCCGCTCGATGCTGGTGCCCATGCCGTAGCGGTTGTTTTCGATGACGTAGATTACGGGCAGGTCCCAGATCTTGGCGATGTTGAAGCTTTCATAGACCTGGCCCTGATTGGCGGCGCCGTCGCCGAAGTAGGTCAGGCATACTCGATCATTCTCATTGTACTTGTTTGCGAAGGCCAGGCCGGTCCCGACCGACACCTGGGCACCGACAATGCCGTGACCGCCGTAAAAGCCGAGTTCGGGACTGAACATGTGCATGGACCCGCCCTTGCCGTGCGAGATGCCGGTCGAGCGGCCGGTCAGCTCCGCCATGACAACATCGGGATCGACACCGAGGGCGAGCATATGGCCATGGTCGCGATAAGCGGTGATGACCTGATCACCTTTCTCGATCGCCTTCTGCATGCCCACAACCACCGCCTCCTGGCCGATGTAGAGGTGGCAGAAACCTGCGATCAGTCCCTCGCCGTACATCTGGCCCGCGCGCTCCTCGAAGCGCCGGATGAGCAGCATCTGCTCATAGGCTTTGAGGTCGTCCTCCATTTGGAACAGGGAGTTACTCGTCCGATGACTGGCTTCCTCGGTCGGCTTGACTGCGTTCTTTGCCATGCTTGATCTCCGATCACATGCTTGTTGTCTTGAGGCCGACGATCCCCACCAGTGTGACCGCAATCCAGATCAGCCGTGCTGCCGTTGCCGCCTCCCGGAACACCAGGATCCCCAAGGCTACTGATCCGACGGCGCCGATCCCGGTCCAGACGGCATACGCCGAGCCCACAGGAAGAACCTGAAGGGCGCGGCCGAGTGAGACGATGAAAAGGATCAGCAGGACGATAGACGTGGCCGTCCAACCGAAGCGGGTGTAGCCCGCCGACATCTTAACGCTCGCCGCCCACGCCACATCGACCAGTCCCGAAAAGACGAGCAAAGCCCAGGCATTGTTGGTGCTCATCGCGCCTCTGCGTTGCTAGATTTGAATTGCGACGAGAGCCTGCTCGCCGGTTCAACCCAGACCATAGAGACGTTTCAAAGATACTGGTGTTGGCGTTTCGAAAGTGCAGCTTGCGCAGCTGCACTCAAGGGAAGCGCGGAAAAGTCCATGCTCCTGGGGGATGCTGTTGCGACAGCAGGCTAGCCGACGAAGCCGCTATATTCGCCGGTGCAAAGCCCTGTTCATGCTCAGGACGCCGGCAAGCGCCAATACAAGGACGACGGCCACGACCCACGGGAACACGATGGTCCCTGGACCATCAAGCAGAACGCCGCCCAGCATGCCGGCGACGGCGACTGCGGTGTTCCAGCCGGTTGTATACATGGCCTGAGCAACATCCACTGCGCTACCGGCGAAGCGTGCGAGGGCGGCTTGCGTGATCGTCGCGAAGCCGCCGACCGCCAGGCCCCACACGATGACCGTTGGATAAACGGCCGACGGGATGTTGCCGCAAAGGGCCAGCAGCAAGACCGCCAGAGTGAAAAACAAAACGCTCGCCAAGGCGAGGAGCTCAAGACGACGATCGACGAGCATGCCGACGAGCCAAAGCCCGGCCAGCGACCCCAGGCCGAAGGTGAAAAGAACGATGCCAACGCTCCCGGAAAGACCAGAGGGCCGGAGGAGGGGCTCGATGTAGATATACAGGGTGTTGTGCGACAGGATGAAGGTGAACACCAGAAAGAGGATCGGGCGAATCCCCTGGATGTTGAAAAGCGCCACGAGCGACTGACGCTCTGCCTTTGACTGCCCTGGGAAATCCGGGACGACTGCGATCACCCAACCAATCACGACCAGCGACAAAGCAGACATCACGCCGAACGCGCCTTGCCAGCCGACCAGGCTTCCGAGCAACGTCGAGAGCGGCACACCAAATACGACGGCAATCGTCGCGCCGGACGCAGCGATCGCAATCGCGCGGCCGCTCAGATGCGCCGGTGACATGCGCGCCGCATACCCGGCCAGGAGTGACCACAGCAGTCCGCCGAACACGCCTGCGAGAAAGCGGGCAACGATAGAGAGAAGGTAATGGCTGGAAAGCGCAGTGGCTGCATTGACGGTGGCAAAGCCGGCAATGGTCACAAGCAGTAAGGAGCGTCGCCGGACACCTTGTGTAAGCGAGGTAACAGGGATGGCGGCGAGGAAGGCTCCTGCCGCATAGGCGGTGATAAACTGGCCCGCGAAGCTGTCGGAAACACGCAGGCCGCTTGCGATGGAAGAGAGTAGCCCTGCCGGCATGACCTCCGTCAGAAGAGCGATGAAGGCTGCGGTGGCCAGCGCCAAAAGTCCGGAAATCGGCAGTTTGTCCGTTGGCGGAAGCGCCGGATCCGAATTGCACTCGTTGAAATGTACGGTCGATCCCATGCTTATGCTTTCGTTCTCGATCTCCATCACCTTGTGGAGCTTGCTGCCTGCCTTTGCTCACGCGTGACGATGGTCTGCTTGCGGCGCGGGGCGATGTCGTTGCTCGTCATTGCGGATTCCGACGATGCCGCCCGTCTATTCCGAGATGATCGCGCCCAGCGTTCCGGGATGATCGCGCCCACCTGAAGGGTCGTTTGGTCGACAGTGTGTGGTTGGCATTTTTGGCGGTGGAACGTCAACCTGCGGCGGTCGGCTTTGACCGGCGCAAGGAGTCGCCGGTGAGTTCGATACGGTGGGCATTGTGAAGGAGCCGATCCAGGATCGCGTCGGCGTAGGTGGCGTCACCGATGGCGCGGTGCCAGGACGCGATGTCGAGCTGGCTGGTGACGATGGTGGATTTACGTCCGTAGCGGTCCTCGAGGATTTCGAGGAGATCGTGGCGGGCCTGAGCGTCGAGCGGCTGAAGTCCCCAGTCGTCCAGGATCAGGAGCTCGACCTGGCCAAGGCTCTTGAGCTTGCGCGCGATGCGACCATCGCCGCGCGACAGCGCCAGGTCGTCAAGCAGGCGCGGGAACCGGGTATAGAGGACCGAACGATTGTCGCGGCAGGCCTTGTGGCCGATCGCACAGGCAAGCCAGCTCTTGCCGATCCCGGTCGGGCCGCACAGCGCTAGATTGTCGTGTGCGTCGATCCAGTCGCCCTTCAGCAGCTTTTCAACGAGCCGGCGGTCCAGCCCACGCGCGCTACGATAATCGATGTCCTCGGGGGCGGCATTGTGCCGGAGCCTGGCGTGGCGCAGCCGCGCGCCGAGCCGCTTGTCGTGGCGATGGACGATCTCTCGGTCGAGCAGCAGACCGAGCCATTCGGCGTGCGCGAGTTGCGGCGTATCGCCGTGCTTGCCGAGTTCGCCGAACGCTTTGGCCATTCCGTACAGGCCAAGGGCATGGAGTTGGTCGAGAGTAGGATGGGTCAGCACGACAGGTCTCCTCAGTGGTAGTAGCTGGAACCGCGGATGTTGGGATGGTCGATGCCCGCTTCGTCCGGCGCGCGGGGCTCGTGCAGCGGCTGGCCGTCGAGCTTCTTCTCGAGGATGGATTTCACCGATCCGTAATTGCGCACGCCGATCTCGAGTGCGCGTAGCGCCGCGGCATCGAGGCGGGCGGCGCCGTAGGCTCGTGCCAGCCGCAAGATCCCCAGGCACGACCGATACCCCTGTTCGGGATGCGGGCGATCCTGGAGGATCATCTCGCACAGCAGTTTCACCGAAGGGCCAAGCCCCGCCGCCTCCGCGACGATCCGCTCGATCGTCCAGTCCGCGTAGCGCCGGTGGCTTGAGGGCATGTGATCGTTGATCGTGGTGTGGCGGCCATTGCCGGAGCCGCGCATGTGCGCCGCGATCCGTTCGCCAGCAGCGAAGATCTCGATGGTTCGTGCCGTCAGCCGCACCTCGACCGCCGCACGGACGTGGCGATAGGGCACCGAGTAGAAGTGCTTCTCGACCTCGACATGATAATCGAGCCCGACCCGGGCTCGGCGCCACTGCGCCAGAACATAGGCCGTCGCCGGCAGCGACTTCAGGTGTGGTGCGTCGATCTCTTCGAACAGCTGGCGGCGCGTCCGCCCGAACCGCCGCAACACACGCTCGTCATTGAGGCGCGCGAGCAGGTCGGCGATCGCGGCATTCAATTCGCCCAGCCCATACCAGACCCGGTGGCGAAGCCGCCCCAGCAGCCACCGCTCGATGATGCCGACGCAGGCCTCGACCTTCGCTTTATCGCGCGGGCGATACGGCCGCGCCGGCAGCACAGCGGTGTCGTAATGCGCCGCGAGTTCGGCATAGCTGCGGTTGACCTGCGGATCGTACAGGCACGCCTTGATCACCGCGACTTTGGCGTTGTCAGGCACCAGCAGGCGAGCGGCACCGCCAAAGAACGCGAACGCCCGCACGTGCGCGTCGCTCCAGTCCTGCAGCGTCTCGCTCCACGTCGCGAACGCGAACGACAGGCTTGATGCCGCCATCACCGCCACGAAGATGTGCGCGTCGCGGATTTCCCCGGTCAGCCGGTCCACCACCACCGGCACCGTGTCGCCGGCATAATCGACGAACATCCGGTCGCCGCCGATGTGGTTCTGCCGCATCGTCACCGGCAGTCGAGCTTCCCAGCCGCGATACAGTTCGCAGAACCGACTGTAGCGATAGCCGTCGGGATGAAGCTCGATATACTCGTCCCAAAGCACCTGCAGCGTCACGTGCTTGCGCTTGAGCTCTCGGTTCACTGCCGCCCAGTCAGGCTCCGCGCGCCGTCGATGACCCTGCTTCGACCCCGCCGGACCATACAGACGGCTCTCCAGCGCCGTATCGTTCAACCCCGGTGGCAGCGGCCATTCCATGCCCGACGCATCGAACCGACGCACCGTCTCCCGCACCGTCGAGGCCGCCACGCCGAGCTGGCGGGCAACCGCACGGGCCGGCATGTCCGCGTCACGGATCAGCCTCAATATCTCGCGTACACGACGCATGCTCAGTCTCTCCGTCGGCATCGGACCTCCCCAAAAGGAGCGATCCTCGACGACCGAAACTGACCTTCCAAACACCGCACCGGGTGGGCGGCATCATTCCGGAATGATGGGCGGCATCATCTCGGAACGGTGGGCGGCATCAAATCGGAATGCCGGGCGACATCATCTCGGAATGATGGGCGCGATCACCCCGGAATCCGCACGTCATAACGGGACCACGCTGCTCGTCGCGTTTGGGGCTTCGCAAGCGGCCATTGCGAGGCTGCAATCGCCGGATCGTTGCAGGGGCGATTTCTGCCCCGTATGCAGATCTGCAAGCGCCGGCCAAAATCTGGCCAACACACTTTCCGATGAGCAAGCGAATTCATGGATTGGAACGACTTCAGGCTTATCCTCGCCATCAACCGCGCCGGCTCGTTGAAAGGTGCCGCAAAGGAGCTCGGAAACGATCATTCGACGATCTTCCGCTGGCTCAACGCGCTTGAGGCCAAGCTCGAAGCGCAGTTGTTCGACAGGAACGGCGGAGCCTACACGCCCACGGAGGCGGGGGATCGGATGCTGCTTGCCGCTGAACGGATGGAACTTGAGGCGCTCGCGGTCGATCGAGAGATTTCCGGGCGCGACGCGCGTCTTTCGGGTAACCTGCGGATCACCTGCTCGGAGTCCTTGGCCTATCGCATCCTCAACGATCTGCTCGCCGAGTTCAGGTCCAGGCATGAGGGGATTACGGTCGAACTGCTCGTCGACAATCGGCAGCTCGACCTGCTCCGCCGTGAAGCCGACATCGCGATCCGGGCCACGCGGCCCGTGGAGGGCGATTTGTTCGGGCGGCAGATCGCCGAGACCGCCTGGGCGCTTTATGCCAGTCCTCGCTATCTGGCCGATCACGACCGGCCCGTTACAGTGCCCTTCGAGGGGCATCGCTTCATCGGTTGGGACAGTTCGGCTGTCGCTGCGGCGGCCAAATGGCTGACCGACACGGTGTCGGGGAATCAGATCGTCTATCGTTCGAGCAGCCTGATCAACCAGATGATGGCGGTGAAGGCGGGGATCGGGATGGCGCTTCTGCCCTGCTACCTGGGCGATCAGGAAACGGATATCGAGAGCGTCTCTCTTCCCGAAGCGGCGCTCACGCGCGAGCTCTGGCTGATTACGCATCGGGATCTTCGCAACACCGCTCGCGTGCGGGCATTCTTCGATATAGTCGGGCAGGGGCTGGTTGACCGCCGCCATCTGCTCGAGGGAAGCGCTCGCCGCGCCGCAGGGTGAAATTGACTGGTCGGTCGGAGGAAAAGCAATCTACCGACGGAAGCCGAGGCTTCCGGTGACGACGTGACCGTTGCCATGGAAGCATTCCTGATACCGGTGCTGTCAATGCGAGCGACAATCCCGTCGGGTCGTTCGGTGGGCCGAGGTAGCGTATCTGTGACGATGATCGTCGAAAGGACCATAGGGTCATCGCCTGGGACGCGATCGACGCTTCCAGATGCACCGCCGGTCGGATTGAGCCCACCGCGATGACAGATGCGAGATGCGTCTTTGGCTGAGAAACGCACCGCCAAACAAGGCGCGGTACTCTCATAGCGTGGGCTCCTGAAAGTTCTTTTCAGCCCTATTGCGACTCGGTCGCAATGTCAATAAACATGGGATGTTAGGATCACCCTCTCTATCGCCGTGAGGAACTCACCCGTGCCCAGTCCGACGCTCTCTCTCCATGACATTGCAGATTTCCCGGTGGTGCGCTTCCGCAGCGTGGCTGCCGATTCCGGCTATGGTCCGGCCTGGTGCGCTGAAATGGACGCGCTCATTGAGGGCGGTGCGCGCTTCGTGCTGATCTACCCAAAGGCCGAGCGCGACGAGACCCATGAAGACCGCAAGGTCCGCGGTGCCTGGCTGAAGCAGAACAAGGATCGACTTGCAAAGGTGTGCCTGGGCTTGATCGTCGTTGAGTCCGATGCCGCGCGGCGTGCCGAACTGGAGGCTATGCTCCCCAATCTGGTGCGTGCCTTTGGCACGCCACAGGTCGCGACTGGCTCAATGGACGAAGCGCAGGTCCTCGCGCGCCGCCTGCTCGCGGGCGAAGCGCTCGACGTCGTTTGAGCCCGCGCAGGCACTACAGAGTGCGCGATAGTCAAAAACAGACGATTGATCCCCGGCGGAGCGGGCCAGGGAATGGCATCGGATGGTGGTTTTTGCCCAAACCCGTTGGCGCTCAGCTCTGATTTTCTCCAACCCAGCGGGAGATCGCGATTCGTGCCTCGTTGGGGGCCGGCACCATTTCCGTAGCCCAGGCGACAATGCCATCGGGACGCACGAACATTGCTGAAATGCCAAAGTGCTCTTCGGCTTCTGCGGCGAGGTAGCGGAGCCTGCTGCCGAAAACGTCCTGAATGCTGGCCAGCGGTGCATCGTTGCTGAAATCGAGCAGGATGGCGCGACCGTCACGCAGCAGTTCACCGAGCCTGGCTCCTCCGGTGAACAGGATGTCCGGCGCACTTCGTCCCACCAGGGGATGGTCACTGCCCAGATCATAGCGGAGCGACATGCCGGACTTACGTTCGGCGAAGTAGCTTGCACCGTCACGCGTTGCGATCAGGTCGCGAAGGATGGCAGCAAGTGCTCGGGACGCCGGCTCGGGCCGCATCAGCGCGACCTGGGCGCGCGACCAGTCGAGCACCTGTGCAGCAACAGGGTGTCGCTCGGTCTCGTAGCTGTCGAGAAGTCCTGCAGGGGCCTCGCCGCGAATGACAGCGGCGAGTTTCCATCCAAGATTCAGCGCGTCGCCCAGCCCAAGGTTGAGCCCCTGACCGCCAAGCGGTGAATGAATGTGCGCGGCGTCGCCCGCCAGCAACACGCGTTCCCGGCGGTACGCATCGGCCTGAAAGGCGCGATCGGTCCAGGTTGTCGCCAGCCGCAGCGATTGAACGCCCATGTCGATGCCCGACACGCGGCGCAGCAGCGCCTGGATGTGCTCTCGCGTGATCGGTTCCGTCCGATGGTGTGCCCCACCGTCGAACTCGGCAATCGTCATCACGCCGGGCTTGGCGTAGACATAGACGCCTGTGGCGGTGACGTGCTGGCCGGGTTGAAGGGCGTCCGGGTTGGAGAGCTCGACCTCGACCGAATAGGCAGTGAACTCCGGATCGGTTCCGTTAAAGCCGAAACCACCGGCTTTGCGCACAATGCTGCGACCGCCATCGCATCCGACCAGCCAATTGGCCCGATAGGTTTCGTCGCCAGCACCGACGACAACTTCACCCGCCGATTGGACGACGCGAGCGACCTCGACCCCGCGGCGAAGCTCGACACCCAGTTCTTCTGCGCGCCTCGTCAGTACCGCCTCGAGGTGTTCCAAGGTTGTCGACATGCCGAGCCCACCCGGCCCTGGGCAATAATATGGCCAGCCGGTGCTCTCGATATCCTCCTCGAAGAACTGGATGCCGGCGAAGTGGCCGACTGGTCGGCGTGCCTGCTGCATCCAGTGCGCCACCTTCCGTATGTCATGCGGCTGCCCGGCCGAGATCTGGTCAAGCAACCCGCGCCGATAAAGGGCGTCCAAGCTCGTCGCCGAGAGGCCGCGCATTCCGAACGGCAACCGTTTCAGCGGGGAGGCTGGATCGGTGGCCTTCTCCAGCACGAGCACTGAACAGCTACCGAGGGCGAGCTCGCATGCCAGGAACAGGCCGACCGGGCCGGCGCCGGCGATCAACACGTCATACATCTTGACCATGGCGCTCAAGCCTCCCAATCTGGCAGCCGCGTGGATGCCGAACGAGCATCCCGGTGCGCCACAGCGTTGTTGAAGAAGTCGAGCATGCCGAGCGGCGCTTGCTCATCGATCATGAGCTCCAGCATACGGTGCGCGTCCGACGCGGAGGTTGCGGCCCGAGCGAACATCGCTCGCTCGTAAGCGGCAAGCGCGGCCTCGGGATCGTTGCGATGAGCGACGACCGCCGCCGCAAGCTCGGCGCCGTCGAGCAGGGCCAGGTTCGCACCCTCCCCAGCCGGGGGAGCAAGGTGCGCAGCGTCACCTATCAGCGTTACGCCCGGAACGCGTGGCCAGCTCAAGCCTGTTGGAAGAGAATAGAGCGGCCTGAACACGGCCGGTGTGTCCGCTTCGGTGATCAACGCCGTGAGCGCGGGCGACCAGCCTTCAAACTCGGCGGCCAATCGGGTCCTAACCACGGTCGGATTGCCGAAGTCCATTGACGCGAACCAGTCTACGGGTCGGGCAAGAGCGATGTAGGCATGAAGAACGGCCCCGGATTCGCGGTGCGCGAAGATGCCTTTCCCCGAGGCGGGAACCATCAGTCCCCCGGTGCCTGCCGCCCTGGCTGTTGCAGGATGACATGTGTCCACATCGTGGAGCCACGTCTCGATGAAGGATACGCCCGTATATGCCGGCACGGCGTTGCTCAGCAGCGGTCGTATCTTCGACCACGCGCCATCCGCGCCGACGAGCAGATCGCTGGTGCTGACCGATCCGTCCTCGAACGTCAGTTGGTGCCGCCCCGCGCCAAGGGGAGCGACAGCCGCGAGCCTGCGTCCCCACTCCACCGACCCAACGGGCAAGGAGTCGAGCAGGATGCGGCGAAGCTCGCCGCGTGGCACTTCGGGCCGACCACCCGTGCCGTCATCCGCGTCCTCGAACAGGACCGTTCCCGCAGCATCAAGCAGCCGTGTCGCTTCCCCGCCCTGATGGACGATCGCGCGGAAAGCCTCGGTCAGCCCTGCCGCGGCGAGCGCGACCTGACCGTCGTTGGCATGAATGTCGAGCAGGCCGCCCTGCAATCGCGCGTCCGGCGACAGCTCGGCCTCATAAACTGTGACGGGAACGCCATGGAGATGGAGAATGCGGGCAAGGACCAGCCCACCAAGGCCGGCTCCGATGATTGTGACAGGGACCACAGCAACGCTCCATTCAAGTCTGGAACACTGTTCCATGATTCGCTATTGGATCAGCGTTCCAGAACTGTCAATAAGGGCGGCATGCCTGATCACACCAGACGAACCGATCGCCGTGCAGAGGCCCTCACGAAGGACGTGATCGTGGAAACCGCGATCGCGATCCTCGACACGCAAGGCGTACCTGGTCTGACGTTCCGCGCCCTTGCGAAGCAGCTCGCGACGGGGAGCGGCGCGATTTACTGGCATGTAGCGGACAAGGACGCCCTGCTCGCCGCTGCGACTGACCGGATCATTGCCGAGGCGCTACCTCGGTCTGTTGAGGGTACTTCGCCCCGGGAGGTCATCCGCGCGCTGGCTATGGCAGTGTTCGACACCCTGGAGACACACCCTTGGGTAGGTGCGCAGCTTTCAGGCGATCCTTGGCAATATGCGGTCCTGAGAATCCTGGAGGGTGTCGGCGCTCAGTTGGACGCGCTGGGCGTGTCGGAGGCCAATCGCTTCAATGCCGCCACGGCATTGCTGAGCTTTATTCTCGGGCTTGCTGGTCAATATGCGCTTCGCGCGCGTCGATTGGCGGCCGGTGCTAACCGCGCTGAAATTTTGGGCGCCATTGCCGCCCAATGGTCTCAACTCGATCCGAAGCGTCACCCCTTCGTGCGGCAGGTCGCGGCGCAGTTGGCGGATCACGACGACCGTGAGCAGTTCCTGGCCGGCATCGACCTTATTCTGGCCGGCATCGCAGGCTCGGACTGATCAGATCACGGGCGCGGGGAAACTGAAGCGGCAGCCAGGAAGGGGTCGGTTCTGCTCGGTGACCGACGGGTATCATGCGCCAGTTTTGGACGACTAACTGCCGATGACCGACTTCAAGGCATCGATGATCGGCGCAACGACGGCGTGCGCTGCTTCGGCAGCGTGCTCCGGCTTCTGATCGCGTATTGCGGTCAGGATACGGAGGTGCGCGGCGAGGTCCGGCTCCGGAACGTCGACCTGTGCGAGGGCGGCCGAGGTATTGGCGCGGACCGACGCTGCGAAATAGCGATAGAGATCGGCTAATGCCTCATTATGCGAGGCCTGCGCCACGGCGAGGTGGAACTCAGCGTCATTTTCGACGAACGCTTTCGTGTCCGATTCCTTGGTGAGGTCGCCACGTGCACCGAGGAGCTTCGTCAGCCGCTTGAGATCCTCCTTCGTGCGTCTCTCCGCCGCCAGGCGTGCCGCCGCTGTCTCCAGCACCGCCCGCATCTCGAAATGGTCAAGGAGGCTTGCCCGCGCGACGCGGCGCATCACCTCGGCGGAATCGATACTGGAGCGGACATACGTGCCGTCACCCTGCCGCACCTCGAGAAGCTTGGCGTGGGAAAGGACGCGAAAGGCCTCCCGCACGGTATTGCGCCCGACCTGAAGCATGTGTGCCAGTTCCGCTTCTTTGGGAATGCGCTCGCCGACCTTCCATGCGCCGGTTTCCACCTGCGTACGGATGAGATCGATGGCCGTCTCGACAAGGGAGCGACGCGGAGCTTGGGGAAGTACATTCGAGGCGGACATAGTCCGGTTTCTAGCAGGAAAAACCGGATCATCCCACCTATGGATATCGCAGGTGGCGAGTTTAGATCATCCGTACCCAGCCGCCGGCGGCTACGATCCCGGGCAGGACGATGCTGTTCTTCTCTCTGCCTCGCAGGGCCAACGCTTCCTTCACGCGCACACGCCCCATCGTTCGAAGCGCAGCGGCGCGGCCGATACCGATGAGGCGCTACCCTCATTGCACGCCGAGACGCGGAACTGAGCAAAAATTGCGGGATTTGCCGACAAATGAGACCGTGGTGATCGGCTGCCGACTCCCAGCAGAGTGCGAGACTTTATAGCCTAGCGCTCGTTCGCCGCCTTGTATCCACTCTGCTGGAAGGGGTGGGCATCGGTAAAGGCGGGCAAAGCGAAACAGCGACTGGCCAAAGCATCGACCGCCGGGAATACGGCGCGATCCATCCCGTATACATCGGCGAGGGCGACTTGGCCCGCGATGCAGATATCGGCGATCGTCACGTCCTGACCGAGCGCGAAGGGTGCTGCCGGACGTTGGTCCAGAAGCCGCTCATAAGCGGCGAGCCCTTCCGCGACCCAGTGCCGGCACCATCTCTCGATGGCCGCCCCATCGGCGCTGAATGCTTCTCCCAGATACTTGCGCACACGCGGAACGGTAAGGGGATGAGCGTCGGCTGATGAGACCAGGGCGAGCGACCGGGCATAGGCGCGCTCGCGCGGTGCGGAGGGCAGGAGTGCCGGTTCCGGCTGGAATTCATCAAGATATTCGATGATCGCCAGCGACTGGGAGAGGCGGTGGCCACCGTGGACGAGCGTTGGAACGGCATGTTCGGCATTCACCTGCGCGTAAGCGGCATCGAATTGCCGCCCGGATAGGATGTCGACATCGATTTCCTCAAAGGCGAGCTCTTTGAGCGAAAGAGCAACGCGTACGCGAAATGCGGCGTTCGACCGCCAAAAGCCGTAAAGCTGAAGAGTCACTGCATGATCCTATGAAAATCTGCCCGCTTGTTAGCGGAAGCGATGCTGGACGTCGCATTTGATATGCTTGTCGGGCGGCAAGCGGGCTCTGCAATCGGGCAAGCGGGTAGGGAATCGTCAACGCTGCCTGCGGATCAAATATCGAGATCGCTTCCTGTTATCCGAACACGCGGTAAGGTCTCAAGGTTGAGCCCGTCGATGCACCTTACGTTGACCGCCCATCCGTCGAATGAAGACTTGCCCGCGTCGATTTCCGCTTTCGTGAGCGCGCTGGGCCGGCGGAAGGGCATAATGCCACATTGGGGACAGATATAATCTGCTGCGGTCCCTGTCCCCCACCGGTAAACGATGAGCCGATCCAGCGGCGTCAGGAAGCGTATCGCATTCGGCGCGACCCGGAAGATGAGCGCTCCGCGACGACGACATATGGAACAGTCGCATTCCCGAACATGGTCGATGTCCGCCTCAATCTCGAAACGAGCAATGCCACAATGACATTCGCCTCGGTATGTTGGCATCGGTCTTCACTCCCATTCGAACAGCTCTCCAGCGTGGCACCGCCAGGGAACCCGGTTGCACCAGCTCGCAGTTCTCTGCCCGCCTATCTCCTGGCCGTCCGCTCCGCACCGAGCTCCTATCGACCGTTCAGCCTGTCCGCGGAGCGGACGATGAAATCGGCCGTGTTGGGGGGCTCCAACGGCGATAGTCCATGGTCTGGGCCTCAAGGCAGGCCTCGTTGATGCTCCGACGCCGGCGGCCCTCCGTCGCACGAAGCCTTGCCCGCGTCGATCACTGCTTCAGTTAGAGCGCTGCGCCGAGGGAAGGGCGTTATGCCGCGTCGCGTTCTGCGGTCGAGGCGCGGTCGATCCGTTGCACCGCGACCGCTTTCAACCGTGGCGGCGCAAGGCGTCCGCTATACTTGGCCTGGCCTCCAACCGCTCGAGGTAGCCCGATAATGCCGGCCACCGCGAGAGATCGAGCCCCTTGCCGGGCGCCCACCGCGCGATAGCGAAACAATAAGCATCGGCTACGCTGAACTGCGCGCCGAGCAGAAACGCGTCAGCTTGCAGATGCCGCTCGAGAAAATTGAACCTCTCGGCGATCCGCGATCTTGCAACGTCCGCTGCCTGTTCTCCATATTCAGGATGAAAGAGCCACGGGCTGAAGCCCTTGTGAAGCTCGGTTGCGATAAAAGTCAGCCACTCTTGGGTTCGGTACCACGCTCGCCCGCTTTGATCGGCTGGCGCGTCTACGCGTTGGTCGTTCAGATATTGCAGGATGGCAACGCCTTCGGTGAGGAAATCGCCGTCGTCCAATCCCAGAAACGGTACGTAACCCTTCGGATTGACTAGCTGTAGATCGGTACCGTCCTCCAGAATATGGGGTATTGTCCTGATATCGACGCGGATCAGCTCGAGTGCCACGCCGACTTCATTGGCCGCGATCAATGCGGCAAGTGAACAGGCGCCATGCGCGTAGTAAAGCTTCATGCCGTAAAACCCTCAAGTTTGAACCCCTTCAGCTTAACGCGCTCGGCGGTTGTTCAAACTTTCGTTTGGGCAACCGAAGCTTGCCGGCAGGCAAACATGATGAAGGCCTCCCTTTTCCGACAGCAGCCTTGAGGCCGCTCAGGAACGTGTCGATGCGCGATCGAGTGGCCGCTATTTTCTGCCCGTCTATTCCTGCTTCCACGAGTGCCACGCGTAGATCCGCCAGAACGCCGTGCTCAGCGGACGAGATATCCAGCATCGCTGCCAAATCCAGAAGATGGAGGGATTCGTGTGCGCGCAAGAGATCGCCAAATGCCTGAGACAAGGGTTTGACGATCGCTCGATCGCTCCTCCAGTCCTTCGCTCCTGGCACAAGCTGTGTGGCTCGTTGCCCCGCTCCGAGGCAATCATAGCTTACACAGCCCGCAAATCCCCGTTCCAAGCGTTCGCGGTGAATGGCGCAGGCGCCATCTGCGTCAAGATGAGGGCATGCCTGACCAGCGGCCTTGTCTATGGCGAACAAGGCTGAGCGATCAAAGGCGAGGGCGAGGCAGCATAGCGCGGCGCAGTTCGCGCAGTCAGCGCGAAGCGTAATCTCTTTCATAATGGGTTCCTACGCCACAGGGCAAAATTCGCATGTCACGGCGACTGCGTTCGTTGATCTGCGGCGGAGAAAATGTTTCGGCGCGCTCAGGCGCGGAGAAGAGCGGCTTGGTTAGCCGATCGTCGCGAAAATGTCCACATGGGTCTGGACCGTGCGAACTTTGCCTGTGCGGTCGCCCAGGAGATTGTGAGCCGTCTCGTACTCTCCGCCGGCGAGATGCGGGTCACTCGGTTCGGGGCGCTGCAAGATGCCGACAATCTTCGGCTTTCCATCGATGCTCGGCTTATGATCCAGGGCCGCCGTCGAGATCGCCAACGCATTGCAGGTCTGGCTCCGTCGCCGCCCTCCGCTTGAGATCCTGAGCTTGCCGTACGACGCCGGGAAAAAGAGCATCCGGGGCAACTTTGTAGCTTTGGATCAGATGCACTGCCCACGCATAGTGCTGCGCGCCGGCGGCGCAGGTATCACTGCCCCCGTCGCTTTCGCCCCATACCTTGCGCCACGGCGCCGGCGGTTGCTGCGTCAGGATGGCATGGAATTCACCAGTCTCGCCTTCTCCATCGACGTACGCGATTGAGCGGCTCCCACCCCGGACCACGCGGAACTTGTGGATGGTGAAGCGCGCTTCGGGCCTTGTGTCGCCGTTATGCAGTACTTTGAGAATTGCGGTGCGCTCTGCACTGCCGGGCTTCGGCGTGTAAACCTGTGGCATGGCAGCGTGGGCCGAGGTGAGGGCGAGGAGCGACGATAATGCAAGTGAAGGGAACTTCATCATAGCGGGCAACAACCTGAAACAGAAAGTAGCAACGATGATTGCGGGAATGATCGGTGAGATTCAGCTTGTCGACAAGCTCTGTTCACGACCGCGGCCGTTTCGAGCCAAGCTTGATAATAGTGGCGGCCAGTTGAGAGGTCGCGCACCATTCGCAGCGACGCCGCTGCGAAGGCTCGTGCTAAGAGTGGTCAGTCTCTCGCCCCAAAGCGCTAACACTACTCCGTCGGCGTGAGGCCAACAATGCCTCTGCGAGTTCGTGTCGTGCACTCCACACATAACACGTAGCCGTCCGGCGAGACGCGCCTTGCCGGGTTTCTAACTGAGCGGTCTTAAGCGTGCTCTTGAGGGTGCGCTTAGGAGCGGTTGATGGGGCAGATGACAGTGATTTCGGGGCCGGAGCGTCGCCGACGGTGGAGCGAGGAGGATCGGCTCCGGATCCTCAGTGAGGCGTTTGCCCCGGGCGCATGCGTCGCCCAGGTTTGCCGACGGCATGATATTTCGTCGGCACTGATCTACACGTGGCGGAACAAGTTGCGCGAGGCGCACTCAGGCCCGACTACAGCCGCCTCGGAAGAACCGCATTTTGCCGGGGTGACGATGGTTGAGGACGCCGCGCCGAGCCGGTCCGACGCAGTCGCAGCCATTGTCATCGACCTGACCCGCGGCAAGCGGGTGAGCATTTTCCCTTCGGCATCGCCAGCGCAGGTGGCTGCGGCATTGAAGGCGCTGCGATGATCCCGACGAGCGCGCGGGTGTGGGTGGCGATGGGCCATACCGATATGCGGCGCGGGATGCAGAGCCTGGCAGCTCAGGTCCAGCAGCACTTTACGCAGGATCCGTTCGGCGGCGACCTGTGGGTCTTCCGCGGCCGCTCAGGGTCCCTGGTCAAGATCATCTGGCACGACGGGATCGGCATGTCGCTTTATGCAAAGCGGCTCGAGAAGGGGCGCTTCATCTGGCCCTCGGCGGAGGACGGGATGGTGTCTTTGACGCGCTCGCAACTGGCGTGCCTGCTGGACGGGGTCGACTGGCGCAACCCGCAGTATTCCTGGCGTCCGCAAAGCGCGGGGTAGCCGGTCATCGACGTATTTCCGGCTTGATCTGCGGGACCGGCAATGATTCACTCCGCTCATGGAAGCTGCCGTTTCGCCACTTCCGGACGATGTCGAAGCGCTCAAGGCGCTGTTGACGCTGGCGCTTCAGAAGGCCGACGAAGCTGAACAACACGCAGCCCAGGTCGAGGCCGAGTTGGCCAACGCTCGGGCCCTGGCCAGCGCCACAGAAGCCATGATTGCTCACCTCAAGCTGCAGAACGCGAGGCTGCGGCGCGAGCAGTACGGAGCGAGCGCCGAACGCACCGAGCGGCTGCTGGCGCAGTTCGAGTTGCGGTACGAGGATCTCGAGGCGGACGCAGCCGAGGACGAGCTCGCCGCCGAAGCTGCCGCAGCGAAGACAACGACCATTGCCGCGTTCGAGCGCAAGAAGCCGGGCAGGAAGCCGTTCCCCGAGCACCTGCCACGCGAGCGCGTGGTTGTTTCTGCACCGTGCTCGTGCCCGTTCTGCGGCAGCAATCGCCTGTCCAGGCTCGGCGAGGATGTGACCGAGACGCTCGAGGTGATTCCGCGCTCGTGGAAGGTCATCCAGACAGTTCGCGAGAAGTTCACCTGCCGGGATTGCGAGAAGATCACGCAGCCGCCGGCACCGTTCCATGTCACTCCACGTGGATGGGCCGGACCGAGCTTCCTGGCGATGCTGATGTTCGACAAGTACGGCCAACATCAACCGCTTCATCGCCAGGCCGAACGCTTCGCCTGCGAAGGCATCCCGCTCAGCGTGTCGACGCTGGCCGACCAGATCGGCGCCACCTGCAACGCGCTCATGCCGCTCTACCGGCTGATCGAGGCCCATGTGCTTGCCGCCGAGCGTCTTCATGGCGACGACACGACCGTGCCGGTCATGGCCAAGGGCAAGACCGATACCGGCCGACTATGGGATTACGTGCGCGACGATCGCCCATTCGGCGGTTCCGATCCGCCGGCGGTGATCTTCCATTACTCGCGCAATCGACGCGGCGAACATCCTCGAACGCATCTCGCGGCCTGGTCCGGGATCCTGCAAGCGGACGGCTATGCCGGATTCGCAGAGCTATACGCTGCCGATCGCCAGTCTGGGCCGATCCTGGAGGCGGGATGCTTCGCCCACGCGAGACGGAAGTTCTTCGAGCTCGCAGATGTCGAGGGCGCGGCGCGCAAGAAGAGCCGCGGCGAGAAGGCGCCGGTCATCTACCCGATTGCGCTGAAGGCCGTGCAGAAGCTTGATGCGCTGTTCGCGATCGAACGCGACATCAACGGCATGACCCCGGCAGATCGGCTCGCCACCCGCCAAGAACTGAGCGCGCCGTTGATGGCCGAGCTGCACGCGTGGCTGAACGCGCAACTCGCCAAAATCTCGCGCAACCACGACGTTGCCAAGGCCATCAACTACATGCTGCGCCGATGGCCCGCGTTCACCCGATTCCTCGACGATGGCAGGGTCTGCCTTTCGAACAACGCCGCCGAACGATCGCTTCGCTGCGTACCACTTGGGCGCAAGTCGTGGCTGTTCTGCGGTTCTGACCGAGGTGGCCAGCGAGCCGCAATCGCCTACTCGCTTATCCAGACCTGTCGCCTCAACGAGGTCGATCCACAGGCTTGGCTCGCCGATGTGCTTGCCCGCATCGCCGATCATCCAGTCCACCAAATCGGCGCGCTGCTACCGTGGAACTGGTGCGCCACTCAGACCGCAATCGCCGCCTGATCAAACCGCGCCGCGGCCTTCCCCGTATGCTTACGATACGCTCTATCTTGATAAAATTGAAGGTCGGGTAACAAGCGAGTTTCATGATCGCGTTGCGGCGACGTGGAGAGAGGAGCGAGATCGGTGCGTCCGCGATCTCGAGAGCCTATCGCTCGCGGAAGATGATGTGATCGACGATGGGGTCGCGCTGGTGGATTTCGCTCGTACGGCGCATCATCGATTTGAAACGCTGCCTATTTCCAGCAAGCGCAGAGCTCTCAATCTCGTGCTATCGAACTGCTCATTCGCAAATGGTGAGCTAACAACAACCTTCCGCAAGCCATTCGACTTACTGGAGAAAATTGGTTCTCCAGATGGAGGAGATGTGCCCCCTGGAGGGGCGTCTACACCCGAAAACGCGAAAATGGCTCCCCTAGTGGGAGACATTTCGAACTTCTTCCGGCTTCCAACGGTAGAGTCAAGGCAGTTGGTCGCGCGATATCGCGCCGCATTTTTGGATGTAGCGTCCTGACAGCATAAAACCGGGGCATCGAATCGGCGCGTCGCATCCTTTGCGATGCGCCACTTCGGCTGAAATCGCGGGTGAAATGACATCTGGAGCCTCGGCCCGTCCGGCGCGGCCACATTAAACACGCAACATCTTTCCGCACAATTCCGGCAGCTCGGGGTCCGCGAAGGCCCTGTAGCACGATCCGGGTTGAGCAGCTGCCTGACAGTGGGAACGGCAGTTCAGGACGCCCGAGAGAGCCTGTGGCACATCCGTTCGCGATCCGCAGGCGCATGCCTTGGTCGTTCACCCTCCTCACTCGTTCAAAGAGCAGACCCTAAGCCGGACGCGCTCAAGATCTGAACCATCTGTCTAAACCGGCAGTTCAAAACCACGAGGGCTCTGTAGCACAATCCGGTCTCTACATCTGATCCGATATCTTCATGCAGTGACGCGATTCGTTGCGCAAGGGGTAGGGCACTGAAGTGCCGATTCGGCGCAAATGAGCACAAATGGGCCAATTTCAGCCCATTGGCTCTTGTCCCACCTTCCGAACGCGGCGTCGCACATCCGAGCGACGAGGTGTGGTTCGCACTAAGGGGCTTACCGGCATTGGCGCGCCTCGCTGCTATCTTAGGAGACCTGTGCGCGGGTGGGCGTAGGGCATTGTGCTAGCGTGTTTTTGTCGGATCGCTCGTTGGCCGGCGTCTCGATCGACGCGATCGGTCCTCTCCGCTTTTCAGGCGGTCGCGGCGAGGAGATTGAAGGTTCGCTTGAGGTTGTAGGCGATGGCGGTGAGGTGGATCTGGGCGGCGGCTTTGGCTAGGCCTCGCCATCGCATCCGTCGCAGTCCGTACGAGCGTTTCCAGGTGCCGAAGACTTTCTCGATCCGGCCCCGGACGCGATGGATCGGCTGGTTCCAATCCCGCAGTCGGCCGAGCGTCTCTTCCTCGTCGCGGCCCCACATGGCGTTGAGCACGACACGCGGCGTGCCGCCCTTGGCGCGGACGGCGCCCCCGAAGTGCGATCCGCGATAGGCGCTGTCGGCGAAGACCTCGCCGGGACAGTCGGGCAGCGCGTCCGGGCCGGCACGGCCATCGTTGACGTTGGCCGGCGTGACCGCGATCCGCTCGACCAGGGCGGTGTCCGCATCGCAAGCCACATGCGCTTTGAAGCCGTGCGTCGCGCGCTTGCCGCGGTGCTTCACCCACCGGCCATCGCCGTCGTTCTCGCTCGCAGATGCGATGATCGTTGCATCGACAATGGTGCCGGCCTTCACCGTGATCGCCTTGGCGGTGAGCTGGCTTGTAACCGCATCGAACAGCGCGCGGTCGAGGTCATGGGCGACCAGCAGCCGGCGGAAGCGGACAAACGCCGTGCGCTCGGGCGTCGCCTCGGTGCCGGAGAAACCGCAGAAGCGGCGGAACGAAGCGCGATCGTCAAGCGCATCGGCGAGCTTCACATCCGACAGGTCGTACCAGACCGCCAGCAGCATCCCCCTGAACATCGCCAGCGGCGGCCAAGCCGGCTCTCCCTTCGTCGCCGGATACAGCCGCCCCAGCAACGTCGCAATCGGCTCCCACTCGATCAGCGCGGCGATCTCGTCCAGCGTCGATCGCGGCCGCTCCCGCTGCGAAAACCCGAAACCCTGCTGCCCAATCGCCCGATGCGCCACACCCGCCTCCGCCACCAGAGGCACCATAGAATCACGACTTGCGACCGCCGTCTACGCCCACCCGCGCACAGGTCTCATTAGCCCGGTGTGCGATGAAGGGCTTGTTCGTACGGACAAGGCATGGGGGCTACAGCGCAGGATCCGATCCATAAGCGCTCAACCAACCTCGGTTCGCCAACTGCGCTCGCGAAGCGACGAGGCTTCAAGATCGAGAAGCGCCAGCGAATGAGGAGAACGCCGTAACCACGTCTCGGCTTCACTCAAGGAGATTGGCGAGGTTCTTCAGCGTCGACTCCATGCCGGTCTTGTGATCGGCCGAGCTGATCCCTGGAGGTACATTCTCGGCGACGAAGGTTACTTTCGTCCCGTCGCGCACGGGCGTGAGCCGGGTCGTGATCGTCATCGTACCGCCGAACGCGGGATCGTCGCTCTCGAAGGTGATCGCCTCGACAATCTTCTCTTCCGGAACCAGCTCGACGAACCGCCCTTCAAAGGTGTCAGCGTCAGCGCTCGACTTGCCTTGGCGCGCCTCGGCATCATCGTAGATAAATGCGATGCGATAGCCGCCACCCGGCCGCAAATCGAAGTGGAAGATCTTCGCCGTCATGCCCTTCGGCGGTCGCCAGGACGTAACTGTCTCGGGATCAAGGAAGGCGCGATATATGGCCCGTGGCGACGCCAGGATGGTGCGGGCTGCTGAATGGGTGGCGGAGTCGGTCATCCCGGTCTGGATAAGAGGAGCGCCGCACCGCGGCCAACCCAAAAACGAAGGGCCGCCCCCCCGCGAGACGGCCCTTCCATTGTCTTTCATCCTCGTGGGTTGGCCAGCGCGCCGCTGCAACGGAGTTGGCGTACGATGCCGTTATAGGCAGCGTGCAAGCCCTGACTTCGGCCAATCTCATGATCTGACCCGGCCGCCTCCCAGAACGCGACCAGCCATTCGTCCGGGCAGCGGCCGCGCAGAACCCAGACGGCGAGCGCTACGCCGCGCGTCTGCACCTTGCCCTTGATCGCCGTAGCCTCGCGCAGAACGTTGACCGCGCGTTCGATGGTCCCGGTCGCACGGGCGCTCGCCTCAATGGAAGTCATGGCTGCGGATGCGGAGGATTTCCTCTTGCTCCTGAACCGTGCCGAACGGAGGCGAGGCCAGTGTACGCCCGCGCGGGAAGCTCGGATCGCGCGGATCGGGTCCGCCGCCATTATGGGCGCCGTCGCCGCGGCCGGGCGCCACCGCGAAGTTCGTCCGGCCGATGCGTGAAGGCCCTGCACGTCGATCGGCTTGTCGCCGCGCCCGGGAAACAGCCAGCCCTCCGGGCGGGCCAGTCGCCAATAGGTCCGCAAGATCCCGAGCAACTGCGGCGACAGCATGATCGTGCGATCCTTGGCGCCCTTGCCATGGCGGACCTGGATCAGCATCCGGTCGCTGTCGATATCCTCCACCTTGAGGCTCACCGCCTCCGAGGCGCGCAATCCAGCGGCATAGGCCGTGGTCAGGGCGGTGCGCGCCTTCAGCGACGGCACCGCTTCCAGGAAGCGCACCACCTCGTCGGCACTTAGGATGGCGGGCAACTTGCGCGGCGTGCGCGCATAGACGACGCGCTCCGGGATCTCGGCCCGGTCGAGCGTCACGCCGTAGAAGAAACGCAGCGCACAGACAGTCTGGTTCAGCGCCGGCCAGGAAATGCCCTGCGACACCAGATAGACCTGGAAGGCGCGGACATCCTCCAGCCCCAGCCGATCCGGCGATCGGCCGAAATGGCGGCTGAACTTCGTCACCGCATGCAGATAGGATCGTTGCGTCGCGGGCGAGAGGTTGCGCAAGCTCATGTCGTCGATCATGCGACGGCGCAGCGGGCTTACCGCTGCCGTGGCCTCAGCCATGGGATGGTCTCCTGGTCAGGGGTTGGTATCAGCAACCAAACCTTCCCATCAGGAGGCCATTCCGGCCAACACTCACGCCAATCCCGCGTCAGCGGGTTCGTTCAATCCTCGCCAGCCTCTCCCTTCATAATGGCCGAGCCCCAGCTCCTGCTTGAGTTCGCGATAATCGCGCTCGATCCGCCATCTCATCTTCGTTATCGCAATGATTTCCGACAGCGTCATCGATTCCGGCAGAGTGGATAGCCAATATTTCAGTGGCTCCTTATCTCCTTCGGGCCATTCTACGATGAACCATTCTTCGGGACGCGGCTGGGGCAGATTATAGTCTCTCGATGCGACGCGCAGCCTAACGGCTGCAAATCGCGATGCGAGCTCAGTGTTCGTACCTTCGCGCCAGGTGACAGTCTTCCAGGCCTCGGCCGGCAAGCTCTCAGCCAGCGCCTTTGCGGAGAGCGGTTTGTGATCTTTGTTCCGTTGCACCAGCTTGGGCGGCCGCCCTTTTCCCGTCCACGCCTTCGGTGGTAGCGGGCCTTCGCCAGGGCGCCAGACACTGACCGTCGGCTGCACCCCGACAGAGTAAACCAGCCCGCCAGTGGCTCGACGCTCTTGCGCGCCACCGGCATCATCAGCCCCGTGCAATAGTCCCGGAGTGGCTCGGCTCGGTCAGCATGACCGATCACCTCCGTCAGCGCCTTCACATAAACTTCGAACGCCTTCGCTGGGCTTCCGCCTGTGCTGTCCATGCCGCGCTTCCATCGCTGTGAATCAGCAGCGTAGCACACCTGGGCGACGGGCGAATCCCCACGACGAAGTTTCGTGACTCAGTAAGATTAAAACCTATCATGACGAATTATTGAAGGTCCGGGATATCAAAGATTGCATGGGGATATACTTCAAAGTTAAGGGCGTGGTTTCCGAAAAGATTGTGTCGCTGTCATTTGGCAGAAGCTTTGGGGCAGAAAATTTTTCGTATGAGGACAGGCAGGCGCTTGGCCGGGTCGGGACTTTGCTGCGGCTGGCCCTTTCGAATATAGCGTTGCGGTACGAAGTTGAATGGCTTTGGAAGCGGCATCTCCGTCAGGAAAATTCCGTCGTGAATCTCCCGCGTCGTTCCAATGATGGTGCGAATTGGGAGCATTGTCTTGGCGACGTCGCCATTGCGGGGAACGACGATGAATCGCCCGTGGCCCCCGACCAGGGCCTGACGCAGGACGAATGCATCGCGGCAGCATGCAGGCAATTCGGGATTACCGACCGGGAGCGGGATATTGTTGCTCTGCTTCGAAATGGGCACAGCAATCTATCGATGGCCCATTCCCTCAATATAAGTGTCAGGACGGTCGAGAATCATCTTAGATCGCTTTACGCCAAGACATTCGTGAACAGCCGTACTCAGCTACTGGCGAAGATCAATAATAGCGCCGCTCAGCTTCTTCAAACACTGGCGCCGCAGACTGCTCATTGAGATCTGAACGTCTCTCTCGTTGGCAGGCCGCGCCAGATCGGGAGGAAATGGCGCCGTGGATGGCGTCCGAAACTCCAAACGGCAGCAGCCGTTCAGCGCATGGTGAGAACGATCTTGCCGCCGCCCCCCGCGGCCAGTCGCGCATGGGCTTCGCCTGCGTCGTGGAGGGGCATGCGCGCGCTGATGGGGAGCGAGAAGCGGCCGTCGCGAAAGTCCTCGGCAAAGCGATAGAGCGTGTCCGCGTTGGGCGTGCCGAAGACGCGCGACACCGACACATCCGGGAAGCGCTCCGCTGTTCCGTCAGGGATTCGGGATGCATAGCCGTAATGACCGCCCGGCCGGACCAAGGCCAGCAGGCTTGGCGCCAGATCACGGCCGATCATGTCCGCGACCGCGTCGATCTTGCCCAGCGTAGCGATTTCGTCCGCGTCATCGATCGCGACCGAGCCTGCAACCTGGAGAGCCGCCGCTTCACCCAATTGGCGGCCACGCACTCCCGCGATGACCCGCGCGCCCGCCGTATTGGCGGCGTGTATAGCCGCCCGCCCGACGCTGCCGAGCGCTCCGGTCACGAGAACCGTCTGACCCGCGGTGACCTTGAGCTCCGAGTTGATCAGTTGGTCGCCTGTCAGCACCACGGTCGGCAGGGCAGCGGCGTCCGCGGGATCAAGCCCCTCGGGCAGGCGCGCCACCGTCGCCGCAGCCGTCACGACCAACTCGGCGTAAGTCGCTTTTGCCATGGCGAGCACCCGATCGCCGATCCGAAAGCTCTGCACGTCCTTTCCGACCGCGCGGACGATGCCGCTCACGTCGAAACCGGGAATATGGGGAAACTCAATCGGGAAATGCGCCCGCAGCGCGCCCGAGCGCGCTTTCCAATCGTGCGGGTTTACGCTGGTCGCTTCTGCTTCGATCAGCAGCGCGTCTCGCGCAAGCGCAGGCTCAGATACGTCCTGATCGTAGCGCAGCACCTCGGGACCGCCATATTCATAATAACGGATCGCTTTCATAGCAGAATCCTCTTTCCGCGCCGGATCGGTAGCGCGCGGATATTCGCCCATCAGGACGGTCAGATGTCCTCATCTGCAGTTCCTTAGACGGAATTGCAGATGAGGATTCACCATGACCCTACTCACACCCCGAGATTCGAGATGGCGTGGGACATCCCTTCACGACATTTCCCGAAATGGCAGGATGTCGCATACATTCTCTTATCGATTGAGGAAGCCGTTCACTATGCGGTTGAAATCTTCCGCCTTTTCCCACTGTACCCAGTGGCCGCAGTTCGGGAGGATGTAGAGTTCGGCGTTGGGGAAGCTTTGCAGGAGGCCGGGCGCGACATCGAGCGGGACGACGCGATCCTCGCGACCCCAGATCAGCAGGATCTCGTGCTTCACGCCGCGCAGATTCTCGCGCCACATCTCGCCGAACGGGCGCGCGAAGGGCTGGAACCGGCCGGGACGCGACGCCGCCGCGACCCTCTCGTCCAGCAGTTCGTCGGTAATGAAAGAGGTATCGTTGACGAGGCATTCGATAACGCCCCGCATCTTCTCCCGCGTCGGTCCTTCGCCCGTCATGCACGCGTGCATACGGCGCATGCCCTCGGTCGGCAGGGGCGTGAAGGCCGGCTGGAAACCGCCCGGACCCATCAGCACGATCTTGTTGAAGCGGTCCGGCTGCTGAAGAACCGCGCCGACGGTGGTCATCCCGCCCATCGAGTTGCCGACCGCGTCGACCTTGTCGAGGCCCAGTGCGTCCATGAAGTGAAGGAGGAAGCCGCCGAGCGCCTTGTAAATGTCCGCGAAACCGAGCTTGTCCTCGCTGTCGCCGTAGCCGGGCAGGTCGGGGATGATCAGCCGCCGTCCGGCAACGAGGCCGTCGATATTGCGGCGATAGTTGCTGATGCCGCTGGCGCCGGGGCCGCCGCCCTGCAACAGCACCAGCGGCTTACCCTCGCCGACGTCAACATAGGCAATGCGGGCGCCATCAACGTCGATGAACTTGGTTTCAATGGTCATTATACTCACTCCAGGCCAAGATTTTGCATTATTGAAGAAATTTCATCGATCGCGTCGAAGAAGCCTTTGGGGCAGGAGAGGGGGCGCCTCATCATGCCGACTGCCCGACATGTGCGAAGGATAAGGAGCGACCGCTTCTCGCCTGACGTTCGAAGCCGATCTCGCTTTCCAGCTTCAGACCTTCCGCCGCCGGCACCAGACTCACGCGGTCGATGAGGGATTTGGTTTCCGCCGCGATCCCCGGCGCACCCCCGCCGATGCTACGGGCTATGTCGCACGCCACGTCCAGCAACTCGGCGGCGGGAACGACCCGGTTCACCAAACCCCATTCGGCAGCTTCCGCCGCCGGCAGGCGGCGCGCGGTCAATTCCAGTTCCTTGGCGCGATAGATGCCGATGGCGCGATGCAGGCGCACCGACAGTCCCCAGCCGGGGAGCAGCCCCACCCGCGAATGGGTGTCGACGAACACGGCGTCGTCGGACGCCAGCACGATGTCGCAAGCGACCGTGATCTCGAACCCGCCGGTTACGGCGAAGCCGTTGATAGCGGCGATGACAGGGCCTTTCCACTCGCTGATCGTGCGCGCCGGATTGAACGGCAGGAAGGGTTCGGGACCAGTTTCCTGTAGCACCGCGACGTCCAGGCCAACGCAGAAGGCCGTGCCTGCGCCAGTCAGAATCACGCTCACAACGTCCGCATCCTCGTCCAGATCTCGCATCACGCGATCGAATGCGGCGAGCATTTCGGGGATGAGGGCGTTCAGGCGATCCGGCCGGTTCAAGCGGACGATCGCGAAGTTTTCGCGTCGCTCCACCTGGACCAATAGGGCGTCGTTCGCGACCATCCTTCAAACCTCGGACACGGCTGCCGGATGTCCGCGCCACGCGGTTCGATAGTGCCGGGCGCGCGACATCACAGCGAGATCAGGCCCAGGCCGCCGGTGACCCTGATGCACTCGCCGGTGATGTAGGCGGACATGTCGCTGCCGAGGAATTCGACCGCGCCGACCATGTCATCGACCTTTCCAAAGCGTCGCAGGGGGATGCCGCTCGTCTGATCGTTCGTCCCCATGCCACGCGCGGCCGCCGCTGCGGCCACGCGCGGGGTGTGGATAAGCCCGGGTGCGATGCAATTGGCCCGGATTCCGACCGGCCCCAGTTCGACCGCCAGATGACGTGTATAGGTCAGCAATGCGGCCTTCGCCGCCGAATAGACCGCATATTTCCCGTGACTGTCCCCGGCGAAGGCGCCGAAGGTGATGATGTTGACGATCGCCCCGCCAGGCGTGGTCATCAACGGGACGGCGGCCTGACAGCAATAGACCGCGCTGAGAAAGTTCACCTTGATGAGAAGCTCGATGTCGTCGTCGGGCGAATTGGTGGCGTAACTGCGATCAGCGGGTGTGATCGCGCCCCCGGCATTGTTGACGATGGTGTCGATCGGGCCGAGTTCGCGGGCGACCTTCTCAACGGCGCTTTGCGCTTCGGCGCGGTTCGATAGATCGGCCTGCACGGCAACGACTCGCCGCCCCAGCGCCTTGATCGCGTCGGCGACACTGTCGGCGTCATATTCACTGTTCCGCTTGCCGGCATCGAGATCCTTGTCGAAGATGCCCACGTCAGCGCCCAGCTTCGCTAGGTGCAGCGCATACCCGAGCCCCATTCCGCCCGCCGCCCCCGTGACGATTACGACCTTCCCGTCGAACCTGGGCTGCGTCATCATGACATCTCCTACTTTATCGCTTTGCTTTAGCATTGGTTCACACGGCAGCACGCCTGGCGCAACAGGCGGGCGATGCCCACCTATCGCCGGCAGGCAAGGGTCGTCCGCTTCCGCGTGGCGTTCGCTTTCATTCGCACCCTGCTCGTGTCGATGGCCATACGCAACGCAGTCGCGATATTTGCCGCATACGTGTTGATCGCACGCGCGGGCATCAAAATGACGCTTTCGACGAGGGTATGTGGGCCTGCCGGTCGCTTTGATACTGGTCATCATGAAACGATTGTACTAATCGTGTCGCATCGCGGTTAGGCGTCGACGTCGATGCAGGGTAGCATCCTCCGGGCGGCGCAATCATCGCGAACTATGGAGAAGATGATGGCGACGCTTTTAAAGCCTGTAGGCTATGCGGGCCGGTGGGTGCGGGAAGACGCACAGGCGGCAACATTCAAGGTCAACCGCGAGGCATTCACGAGTCAGGAGGTGCTGGAGCGCGAACGCGAACGGATCTTCGATCGCGCGTGGCTCTATCTCGGCCATGCCTCTGAGTTGAAGCGGCCGAACGACTTCCTGACCCGCTCGGTCGGGGGACAGGAGTTGATCTTCAACCGCAGCCGCAAGGGCGAATATCAGGCGTTCATCAACGTCTGTCCCCATCGCGGCGCGCAGGTCGTGCGCGAGCCGACCGGCAACGCGATCAGTTTCAAGTGCTTCTATCATGGCTGGGCCTTCAACAATAACGGCAAGTTCGCCACGAAGAGCCGGCCGCTGACCTATCCCGACTCATTCGATTGCAACGGTTCGGTCGATCTGGTTCGCGTTCCACGACTGGAATCCTATCGCGACTTCTTCTTCGTCAGCTATGATCCGGCCATCCAGCCGCTGGTCGAATATCTCGCCGGGGCGGCGGAGATCATCGATCTCGTCGCGGATCAGTCGCCCAACGGCATGGAGATCGTCGGGGGCACGCAGGAATATAGTATCCGTGCCAACTGGAAGCTGCTGGTCGAAAACAGCAATGACGGTTTCCACGCGCCCGAAACCCACGAGACCTATTTCGGCTATCTCGTCGACGAGCTGGGCGGCCCCGAGGCGGTCGATTTCAAGTCGCTGGACCAGATCAGCTTGATCCATGATTTGGGTAACGGGCATGCGACCACCGAAGCGCGCGCGCCGTGGGGCCGCCCGATCGCCCGATCGATCCCGACCTGGGGCGAAGAAGGGAAGCGTGCCGAGCAGGAGATGGTGGCCGAGCTTACCGCGCGTGTCGGGCCTGAACGTGCGTTGCGGATCGCCGATCGTGATCGCAACATGGGTATTTTCCCCAATCTGGTGATTAACGACATCCTCGCCATCACCGTGAGGACCTTCTACCCGATCGCGCCGGACCTGATGGCGGTGCGCTCCTGGGCGCTGGCGCCGGTCGGCGAAGCGCCGGAGACCCGGCATCGCCGTCTCAACAACTTCCTGGAGTTCCTCGGGCCGGGCGGATTCGCGACGCCCGACGATGTCGAGGCGCTCGAATCCGCGCAACGTGGTTACGCCTCGTCGAAGTTCGCGCCGTGGAACGATATCTCCCGTGGTATGCTGCGGAGCCCGCCCCGCGCCGACGACGAGGCGCAGATGCGAGCCTTCTGGCGTGAATGGAACCGCCGGATGGAGGGCGAGTGATGACGGTACAGGAATTGACTCAGACCCGCGCCGCCATCCAGCCGCGCAGCCGCGCCGAGTTTGAAGACTTCCTTTACTGGGAAGCGGCATTGCTGGATCAGTGGCGTCTCGACGAGTGGTTCGAACTCTTCACGACCGACGCGGTTTATGAAGTGCCGACGATGGGCCAGGGGCTGGAAGTCCAGCCCGACAGCGCGCTCTTCTATGTCGCCGACGATCATCGGCGGCTCCAGCATCGCATCAATCGGTTGAAGAAGCCCACCGCGCACGCGGAATGGCCCCGCTCGACCGGGGTGCGCATGATCAGCAACGTCCGGATCGATGGCGTCGATGATCGTGGCGTGCGTGTCGTCTGTGCGTTCGCCACCTATCGGTCAAAGAACCACATCACCGATACCTATATAGGCCACAGCCATTACACGCTGGCGGAGATCGACGGGCAAATCCGTATCCGTTCCAAACGAATCATACTCGGCATGAACAGTCTGCAGCCGCACGGCAAGATCAGCATCATCCTGTGAGGCGTGGTGTCGGGCGGGGGGCGTGGCTCCCGTCCGGCATGATGCGGCCCTGCTGAGAAACGAAGCGGTCAGCCGGCGAAATAGTCCGGCTTGCCCTGCGTCCATTGTTCGCCCCACAACTGGCCGCCGCCATCGACGCGCAGGATCTCGCCGGTGGTGAAGGAACTGGCGTCGGAACCGATGAACAGGCACGCCTCCGCGATTTCCCAAGGATCGCCCAGCCGCAGCATCGGATTACTGCGAGCGAAGGTCTTCTTCGCCTCCTCCGGATAACCCGCCATCCCCTCGGTAAAGATCGTGCCCGGCGCGACGCAATTGACCCGGATGTTGAGCGGCATCCATTCCACCGCGACCGTCTTGGAAAGATAGATCACGCCAGCCCGTGCCGCCGCCGTATGAGCCGCGCCGAGAATACCGCGATCGACGACCGCGACGACGTTGACGATCGAACCCGGCGTGTTGGTGTCGCGCCAGTGTCGTGCGGCGGTCTGCATCATCGACCATGTGCCGAGCAGGTTGTTGTCGATGACCGCGCGGAAGCCGTTGGCGCTCATGTCGATCGCAGCCTGTGGAAACTGGCCGCCGGCGTTGTTGATGAGAAGGTCGAGTCGGCCGTGACGTTCCGGCATCTGGGCGAAGAGCGCGGCGACCGCGTCGGCGTTGCGGATATCGGTCGGGACGGCGAGCACCTCATGGCCGTGGTCCGCCAGTTCGCTTCGAAGCGCGTCGAGTTTGTCCGGCGACCGTCCGCAGGTGACGACGCGCGCGCCCGATCGCGCGAGAATCCACACCAGCGCCCGCCCGATTCCAGTCGCACCGCCCGAGACCAGCACCACCTTGTCGCGGAACAACACGTCGTTGAACGCGATGCGGCGTTCGGCCATCTTCGCTGCGTCGGGCCGCGCGGATGCTGCGCTCAGATCCTGTGTAGCGGTCATGGCCTGAACTCCCCCGTCCACCGCGCGGGCGTGCGCGATTGTATCCTCAGCCGCCGATCAGCCGGGTGATTGCGACCAGTGCCGCCGGCGTGCGGATCAGCCGATCCGCGCTCGCCAGTTCTCCTTCGAGCGATACCGTGATCGGATACGTGCCCCGCTCGGTCACGATCGGGTAGCCAGTGAGGACACCGACGATCTCGCGCATCACCGTCGCACCATCCCGAAACACGCTGCCGCTCGCCAGATCCGTCTCGACCTTCGCCAGATGGGTCTCATAGGCCGGCTGGCCACCATAGGTCAGATGCGGCTGAGCTGGCGGGGTGAAGCCGGTATCCATCATGGCGCGCGCCTGGTCGATCGCGGCCGGAAGAAGGTGGCTTCGCTCGGCGACGATGGTCGTCCCCGGGCGCAACAACCCCATCGCCTCCGATTGTTCGGCCGAGGCGGCGATCTCGCCAGCCTGCAATACCGCCAACGCGCGCGCGAGGCCATCGTCCGGGCCGTCGCGCTCTACACACCGGAGCAGGAGTTGCGTGCAGCCACCCCAGGCGGGAATGAGGCCAACCTTGATTTCGGGCAGACCGGCGCGGAGTCCAGCATGCGCCACGACCGCATGCGAATGGAGCATGATTTCGCAGCCGCCGCCAAGCGCGAAGCCGTGGGCTGCGGCCACCACCGGAACCGGCAATGCGGCCACCTTTTGGTAGAGCCCCTGTCCGTGGCGGAAATAGGCGGCCAACGCCGCCCAATTGCCGCGCGTCACCATCGCGTGATTATAGGCAAGGTCGGCACCGGCCGAGAAAGCGCGCGGATCGTCGTTGCCGATCACAAGCGCGCCGAACGCGCTGCCGGCCTGCGCCACCGCATGTTCGAGGATGTCGAGTGCCTGCACGTTGAGCGCGTTCATCTTCGTGTGCACTTCGAGGCAGGCGATGCCCGATCCCATATCCCACAAGGATGCACTGTCATTGGCGATGATGGGCGTAGCGCTGACCCGCAGGGTGCTGATCGTGCCGTCTGACATTAAGAACTCCTCCAACGGGGCGCGTCGGCGCAATGGGCCGCAAACTTCGCCGGTGAAGGTGCACGCGCCAACCGGCATGGTCGAGCGGCGTGCGGCATCTTCCACGTACACGGTATATCGGCCCGACCGGCGATTACGGATGGTGATCGCCACGACATGGTTGCTAAGCCATGACGACGATGTGTTGGGGAGACGTGATGGCGATCCGTATCGACACAGTCGCCGCTTCGAACGAATCCCATTCTGCTGGAGGTGTCATGTCCGCTTATCTGAAGAATTACGAAAAGCTGTTGTTCGACTATCCGGCTGATCGCGTGCTGCGCATCACGATGGGCGATCCCGAGAAACTTACGCCAGTCTGTGCGCAAATGCACAAGGAAATGGTCTCGATCTGGAACGACGTAGATTATGACGAGGACATCTCCGCCGTCATTCTCAGCGGTGGCAAGAAAGCCTTTTCTGCCGGTGGCGACTTCGCCATCGTGGAGCGTTCGATGACCGACTTCCACTTCCGGAACCAGATCTGGAAGGAGACGCGCAGCCTCGTCTATAATCTCATCAACTGCAACAAGCCGATCATCAGCGCGATACGCGGGCCTGCGGTGGGGGCCGGTCTGGTGTGCGGCCTGTTGTCGGACGTGTCGATCGCATCGAGGACTGCGCGGATTATCGACGGTCATACCCGGCTCGGCGTGGCTGCTGGTGATGTTTCCGCGATCATCTGGCCGCTGCTGTGCGGAATGGCCAAGGCGAAATACTATCTGCTGACCTGCGACTCCATTACCGGTGAGGAGGCCGAGCGGATCGGCCTCATATCGCTGACCTGCGACGACGAGGAGCTGGACGCCAAAGCGCTCGAGGTCGCGACCCGGCTGGCGAAGGGCGCGCCCAGCGCCATACGCTTCACCAAGAACGCGCTGAACAACTGGCTGCGCATGGCGGGTCCGACATTCGACGCGTCCTGTGCCTACGAAATGTTGGGTCTTACCGGACCGGAAGCTGTGGAAGGGGTCGCCTCGCACCGCGAGAAGCGCGCTCCCGTGTTCGATCAGACCTGCAAGGTCTGATCGTCTCCTTCATCAGAAAATCGAGGTTTCAATATGGCAGGCAGGTTTAACGAAAAATCGATGGTGGTGACGGGCGCCGCCTCGGGTATCGGCAAGACGATCGCGAAGATGGCGGCGGAACAGGGTGCGCACGTCTTCATAGCCGATATCAACGAAGAGGGCGGCAAGGCGGTCGCCGACGAAATCCGCGCCGCCGGCGGCAAGGCGGATTTCGAGCGGCTGGATCTCACGAACCGACCCAGTATCGATGCGTTTGCGGCAGCGATCCTGGCCAAGGTCGGGGCGCTCGACATCCTCGTCAATTCGGCGGGCTGGGATCTGGTCGAACCGTTCCTGAAGAGCAAGCCGGAGACCTGGGATCTGATCGTCGCGATCAACTATCTCGGGCCGGTGCATCTGTGTCATCACTTCGTTCCCGGAATGATGGAGAAGGGCGGCGGCAAGGTCGTCAATATCTCCAGCGACGCAGGCCGGATCGGCAGCCCCGGCGAGGCGGTCTATTCGGGCGCGAAGGGCGGCATCATCTCGTTCACCAAGACGCTGGCGCGCGAAGTGGCGCGTGGAAAGGTCAACGTCAATTGCATCGCTCCCGGGCCGACCAATACGCCGCTGTACCATGTGCAGTCGGACAAGCTGAAGGAAGGGCTGAAGAGCGTCATTCCGTTCCGCCGCGTGGCTGAGCCGGAAGAGATCGCAAATGCAGTCCTCTTCTTCGCGAGCGGTGAGTCCGATTACATCACGGGCCAAACGCTGAGCGTCAGCGGTGGCATGTCGATGGTCAACTGACCGGTTCGATCCAAGTCCTGCGTTTACGTGGCCGGCGGCGATGAAAATCGCCGCCGGCCACGTCGCGGCGATGCCCGCGGCGCTGTTCGCGTTGACCGTGAAGGCGCGCCTTTTTCGAGATCTTCTGCCCGGGCGTTGCTCCGTCGGCTTAGCGAACCGTCATTCTGGCGCTTTGACGAGCGAGTACGCTTGTACTAATAATGGTGCGGACCTACCCTCGAGACAGCCATAAGGCCGCGCGCGGGTTGGGCGGTACGCATTTGGGAAGAGGATCAATCGTGGATTTCGCAACGAGAAGCGGTGACGAGGTTGCTGAACGCTTTGCCGGCGACGATTTGACCGACGAATCGGACGCGGCCATGTACGGCGTGCCAGGCAATCCGCCGGGCGCGACCGTCAAATGGGAATCGCTGCCGTCGAACGTGGTGAAATCCACCGGGCGGACGATGCAAATCCTCGAATTTTTTGACGATTTCCAAGCCCCGGCGAATATCGCCCAGGTGGCGCGGGCGCTCGACTATCCGCAGTCGAGCACGTCGGAGATCATGCGCAGTCTGAACGTGCTGGGATATCTATCCTACAATAATCAGGATCGAACCTTCCTTCCGACGAGCCGGGTACGATTGCTGGGGTCGTGGGTGTTCGATCAATTGCACGGTGAGGACCGGGTATCGTCACTGGTGCGCAAGGCGAACAAGGTCTCCGGCCAGACCGCCTATCTCGCCATTCGCAACAAACTGTTCTCGCAATATATCCAGGTGGCGCAGGCGACGACTTCGCTGCGGCTTCATCTCACGCCGGGGCAGCAGCGACCGTTGTTGCGATCCGCCAGCGGACGCGTGCTGCTGAAAGACGTGCCGGATTCGGAGATCAGCAAGCTGGTTCGCCGGATAAACGCCGAAAAGCAGGTGGATGAAAGTTTGATCGGTCTCGACGAGTTGCTGGCGGACGTGAAGTTCATCCGCGAAAACAAATACCTGTATGTCGAACGAAGCGAGATCAGCCCAGGCGCGGCGGTGATCGCGATGAGCTTGCCCGAGGCCCTTTTCCCTGTCCCGACGGTGCTCGGCATCGGCGGCGCCGTCGAGATGATCGCGCCGCAGCGCGACCGGCTGGTCGCGGCGCTCAGCGATCTGGTCCGCGATCATCTGCTCGCCAAGGTCAACGAGCCGTCGCAGGGCGTCGAGGGGGCGATCTCCGTCCCCTGACGCGACGCATATGTGGTAATCGTTCGCGGCCGGGTTTTTGGGCTGTCGTCGGACGGTGCAGCCGTTACGCTGATTGACGTCCGACAGTATCGGAGCGGATCGCGGTGCGGCAGACCACGCTGCCGGCGTATCCGGAGAGTGTCCTCGCATGATCCGGCGTTCTTCTCTGATGTCATGACGCGGCGCGGATATCCGACGTCGTGCGAATCGGCATCTTTCGGATCGGTCGCGGATCGGTCCGGCACGTCGGCACGCGTGCCGACTTCACTTCACGGAGCGGATCAATGATAAATCCCATGTCGCTGGAAGGTAAGGCGGTCATCGTGACCGGTGCGGCTCAGGGTATCGGGCGTGCCATCGCGAACGGAGTGCTGGAACTGGGCGGCAGGGTCGTGGCGATCGACCGCAACGCGGAGGCGCTCGACCAGTTCGCGGTCGAGGTCGGTGGCGATCGGCTGATCGTCGCGGCGGGCGATGTCACCGATGGCGACTTCATCATGCGTACCGTCGATACGGCGGCGGAATGGGCGGGCCACATCGATGGTTTGGTGAACAATGCCGGCATCTCCCGCGCGGCGATGATCCATAAGATGGATATGGACACCTGGGCATCGGTGATCGACGTCAACCTGACCGCGCCGTTCCGTTTGTTGCAGGCGGTCGGCCGCAAGATGCTGGCGCAGGCGGCGGCGGGAGCGACGGCGCCCGGGGCGATCGTCAACGTTTCCTCGGACGCCGGGCGGCGCGGCACGGTCGGGCAGATCAATTACGGCGCATCCAAGTCGGGCATGAACGGCCTCACCATGTCGGCAGCGCGCGAATGGGCGGCGAAGGGCATTCGCGTCAACGCGGTCGCGTTCGGAGTCGTGGAGACACCGATGACCGAGACGGTGCGCGGCGAGAAATTCCGCGAGACCTACCTGGCGCAAATTCCGCTTGGGCGCTGGGGTACTCCGGAGGAGGTGGCGCAGCCCGTCTGCTTTCTACTCTCCGAAGCCGCCTCCTATATCACCGGGCAGATCATCTCGGTGAACGGCGGCTATCATATCAGCTCGTGAACGAGGTGGGTACGTGGAAGTGACGACGACCGAGGCGACAGGCCCTGACCGGCAATATCTCTCCTTCCTGGCGCAGGGAAAGTTCATGCTCCAACGCAGCCGGAGGGGCGGGCGGCCTTTCTTCTATCCGCGTGTCGCCGAGCCCGGCACCGGCGATATCCATCTTGAGTGGGTCGAAGCGACCGGTTTGGGCACCGTCCATGCGACCACGCGGGTCCGCGTGCGTCCACCGGAGGCCGACTACAATGTCGCGGTTATCGAACTGGACGACGGGCCGCGCATGCTCAGCCGGGTCGAGGGGATCGACGCGGCCGACGTCGCCATCGGCCTGCGCGTCGCGGCGCGGATCGTTCCGTTCGAGGATCATCATACCGTCGTTTTCACGCCGTTTGGCGGCGACCGCACCGAAGAAGGCACCCGATCATGACCAGTGAACGTCGCGCCGCCGCCGCTCTGATCGGCGCGGCGACCTTCGGCATCGGCGAGGCGCCGGGCTTCACGTCGATGGATCTCGCCGGGCGGGTCGCGCTAACCGCGCTGGCGCAGGCGGGAATCAGCCTCTCGGAGGTGGACGGCCTGTTCATCGGGCTGCCGAACGATTTTCTCAGCGGCCTTTCGTTCGCCGAATATCTGGGCATTCGGCCGAAGCTGACCAACAACAACCGCACGGGCGGGTCGGCCTTTCTGACGCATCTCAACGTCGCGGCGCACGCATTGGCGGCGGGAGAGATCGATGTCGCGCTGATCGCTTACGGCAGCAACCAGCGGACGGGCGCCGGCGGGCTGGTCAGCGCCGCCGCACCCAATCTGTACGAGAAGCCCTATCGTCCACGACTGCCGGTGAGCGCCTATGCGTTGGCGGCGAGCCGGCACATGCACGACTATGGAACCACCCGCGATCATCTCTACGCCGTCGCCAAAACGGCGCGCGATTGGGCGATGCTCAACCCCGAGGCGTTCCAGCGCAAGCCGTTGAGCCGGGAGGATTACGAAAAGGCCCGGATGGTGTCCGATCCGTTGTCGGTACTCGATTGCTGCCTCGTTACGGACGGTGCTGCGGCGGTGGTCATGGTGCGTGGCGACCGGGTGGATCAGCGTCCTGCCGCCTACTTGCTGGGCGTGGGTGAGGCGACGGATCATTATCAGATCGCCCAGATGCCCGATCTCACGACAACGGCGGCGAAGCTCAGCGGCGCCCGTGCCTATGCGCAGGCCGGCATCGGCCCCGCCGACGTGGATATCGTGCAACTCTACGACGCCTTCACGATCAATACGATCCTGTTCCTCGAAGATCTGGGCTTCTGCAAGAAGGGGGAGGGCGGGGACTTCGTCGCTTCCGGTACCACCGGTCCCGGCGGCAAGCTGCCCGTCAACACCAACGGAGGCGGGCTCGCGTGCGTTCACCCCGGCATGTACGGGCTGTTCACCGTCGTCGAAGCCTATCGCCAGCTTACCGGCAGCGCGGGCGACCGCCAGATCGACGGAGCTGAGATCGCCATCACGCATGGCAACGGCGGGTTCCTGTCAAGTCAAGTGACCGCCATCCTGGGTGGCGCCGCGACGCAATGACGGCAACGAAGTAACGGATGTATAGTAAGTGCCGGGCTTTTCGCAAATTTGATTTCAAGCCCGGCGCGGCTCTCCTAATCGATAGTCATAAAGCTCCTTTCGCAGTCGAAAGGGATGGGGAGTCTGCTAATGTCTGTTCTGGCCGGTCTTAAGGTTCTCGACATGACGAGGGTCGTTGCCGGGCCAACCGCAACACAATGTTTGGGCGATTTTGGTGCCGACGTCATCAAGGTGGAACGTCCGGGAGAAGGTGACGACGTGCGCCATGTCGGTCCGCCCTGGCTGATCGACTCCGAGGGCAACGAAACACGCGAGTCCACGTATTTCCAGGCGGCAAACCGCAACAAACGGTCGATCTCGGTCAATTTCCAGAGCGAAGAGGGTGCGCAGCTGCTGCGCACGCTGGCGGCCAAGGTCGATATCTTCGTCGAGAATTTCCGGCCCAATACGCTGGCCAAATACGGCCTCGATTATGAATCGCTGCGGAAGAACAATCCGGGTTTGATCTATTGTTCGGTCAGCGGGTTCGGGCAGAGCGGTCCTTATGCTTCGCGCAGCGGTTACGACTTCCTGATGCAGGCCATGTCGGGTCTGATGAGCGTCACCGGTGGCCCAGAGGGCGCGCCGATGCGCGTCGGCGTGCCGATCGCCGATATCCTCGCGGGCAAGGATGCGGTGATCGGCATCCTGCTGGCGCTGCATCAACGTGAAAAGACCGGAGAGGGGCAATCGATCGACATCTCGCTGTTCGATTCACAGGTGGCGGCGATGGCGAACACCTTTACCGCCTGGTTCAACGGCGGGTTCGAGATGCCGCGGACCGGAAACGACCATCCCAGCGCGTCGCCCTACGGCGTGTACCGCACCTCTGACGGCTATCTCCTGATCGCGACCTTCAACAACCGCGAGTTCGGGCGCCTGGCAGCGGCGGTGGGGCGGTCGGACTGGCTCGACAACCCGTCGTTCAACACGATGGGCGCGCGGGTGGCGCATCGGCACGAACTGGCTGCCGAATTGACCGGCATTTTGGTGAAGCAGCCGCGTGAGCACTGGATTGCGCTGCTCAACGCAGCGGGGGTGTCGTGCGGTCCGATCAATCGCATGTCCGATCTGGAGAACGACCCGCATTTCCGCGAGCGCGGGATGACGGTGACGCTGCCCCACGCGCTGTCCGGCGAGATCGTCGTCGCGAACAGCCCGATCCGATGTTCGGTGTCCATGCCTGAATATCGGCTCGGGCCACCGGTCATCGGGCAGCATACCGTGGAGGTCCTGCAGGAAATGTTGGGACTCGATCAGCCCACGATGACGGATCTCGCGACGCGGGGCGTGATATGAGTACGACGGCGCTTCCGGCTTCCGCGATCGAGCTGCGCGCGCAGGTGCGGGAGTTCCTCGCCGGCTATGCGCAGACGTGGACAGCATTCGATCGGGCGCATTCGTGGACCGCGTTCGATCGCGATTTCAGTCGTGCGGTCGGGCGTCGCGGCTGGATCGGCATGACGTGGCCAGCGCCCTACGGCGCGGGGCGCACCGCATTCGACCGGTTCGTCCTGCAGGAAGAAATGTTGGCGGCCGGCGCCCCGGTGGGGGCGCATTGGGTGGCCGACCGCCAGAGCGGGCCATTGCTGCTGAAGGTCGGCACGGAGGAGCAGAAGCAGCGCTATCTGCCCGGCATCGCCAGCGGCGACATCTCGTTCTGCATCGGCATGAGCGAGCCCAATGCCGGGTCCGATCTCGCCGCGATCGAAGCGCGGGCGGAGCGGGACGGCGATGGCTGGCGTTTGAACGGGACCAAGTTGTGGACCACGAACGCGCAACATTGTCAGGTCATGATCGGGCTGTTCCGCACGACCGGATCGGCGCGGGAGGCGCGGCAGGGTGGGTTGACCCAATTCCTGATCGAGCTGGATAGCCCCGGGGTGGAGGTCAGGCCGATCCCCGACCTGAACGGAGACGCACATTTCAACGAGGTGGCGTTCACGGACGTGTACGTGCCTGGCGAACGACTGCTCGGCACCGAGGGGCAGGGGTGGGCGCAGGTCACGTCCGAACTCGCGCTGGAGCGGAGCGGCTCGGAACGGTTCCTGAGCGCCTTCCCGTTGGTCGGGGCTGCGACCAGGGCGTTGAATGCGTCGCCGGCCGACGCCTTCGAGCGTGGCGATCTTGCGACATTGGGCACGCTCGTCGCGGAGACCGCGGTGCTGAGATCGCTGTCGCTGATGGCGGCGGGAAAGCTCGAACGCGGCGAAGATCCATCTTATCACGCGGTAATCACAAAGGATCTGGGCGCGGAGTTGGAGCAGCGCACCGCGCCTGCGGTGCGGAGCCTGTTCATCGATCCGCCGGCCGATCTGCGGCGCGCGATCGACTATACCGTCCGCGCCGCGCCGACCTTCTCGTTGCGCGGCGGTGCGCGTGAGATTCTGCGCGGCATCACCGCGCGCGCGCTGGGAGTGCGATGACCATGTCCGTGTCTGACCTCCTGCTCGAACAGGTCACGCGGCTCCACGCGAGTGACCAGACCAGCCGGCGTGAGGATTTCGATTCCGCGTTGTGGACCAAGATCGAGGAACTCGGCCTTCCGCTCGCGATGTGCCCGGAACCCGATGGCGGTTTCGCGCTACGCTGGTCCGATCTGTTCGATGTCATCACGCATTCGGCGGCGTGCGGGGAGCCGACGCCGCTGGGTGAGACGCTGATCGCCAACGCGCTCTTGTGCGGCGGCGGCGCGGAACCGGCGGCGAGCGCGGTGTTCTTCAGCGCCTGGGCGGCGGATGTGCCGGAGACGGCCCGCCTGCTCGTGACGCGTGGTGAAGCCCCGGCACTGGTGACGTTCTCCGACCCCGCAGGTGCGGTGGCTGGAAATACACCGACCACTGTATCGACGGTGCGATATGCGGGGGCGTTGCTGCGATCGATCCAGATCGCCGGCGCGCTGCAAGGCGCGCTCGACCTCTCGGTGCGCTATGCGCAGGAACGCGTCCAGTTCGGCAGGCCGCTTGCAAAGTTCCAGGCGATTCAGCACATGCTGGCCCAATTGGCGAACGAGGCGGTTGCGACCGCTGCGGCCGCGCGTATCGCCTGTGCGAAGATGGACGCGGGCGATGGCGATCTGGCGATCGCGATCGCCAAGCTGCGGGCGGGCCGTGCCGTGGAGAAGGGCGCGATGCTGGCGCATCAGATTCATGGCGCGATTGGCGTGACGATGGAATATCCGCTCGGCCGCCTTACCCGCAACATGTGGCGTTGGGCGGAGGAATTCGGCGATCAGCGTGAATGGGCGATCGCGATCGGCCGGACGGCGGTCGCGACGGGCGATGCGTGGGATGCAGTGATCGCAGCGAGCGATCCGGTCGAGGTGGCGGGCGATGAATGACTTTCTGTTGTATGAGAAGACCGGCGGGGTCGTCATCCTGACCATGAACCGGCCCGAACAGCGCAACGCCTTGTCGAGCGTCGAGATCTGCGAGGAGTTCGAGGACCGCTGCCGTTCGATCGAACGCGACCCCTCCGTCAACGCGTTGATTATCACCGGGGCGGGGCCGGTGTTTTGCGCTGGCGGAGACATCAAGAAGATGCGCGACCGTTCCGGTTTCGCGCCGGCCAAGACGGTTATCGATACCCGTGACAGCTATCGAAACTCGATCCACCGCATCCCCAAGGCGCTGTACAATCTGGAGGTGCCGACGATCGCCGCCGTGAACGGGGCCGCGATCGGCGCTGGGCTCGATCTCGCATGCATGTGCGACATGCGGATTTCCGCCACGCATGCGGTGTTTGCCGAAAGCTTCATCAAGCTCGGCATCGTTCCCGGCGATGGCGGCGCGTGGTTTCTGCCGCGCATCGTCGGCTATTCGATGGCTTGCGAGATGGCGTTGACCGGGGTGCAGATCGATGCGGAGGAAGCGCGCCGGATCGGCCTCGTCTCCCGTGTGGTTGATGGCGCCGCGCTGATGGAGCAGGCGCTCGAACTGGCGAGGCGGATCGACGCCATGCCTGGCCGCACACTCCGCCTGACCAAGCGCCTGTTGCGCGACAGCGGCCAGCTTTCGCTGGACCATCATCTCGAAATGGCAGGTGCTTTTCAGACGATCTCACATGAGACCGAAGATCACCGCGAGGCGCTCGCCGCAGTGTTCGAGAAGCGCGCGCCTTCATTCAGCAATCGGTAGCCGTCATGATCCGGGATTACGATTCGCTGATGAACATGACGCCTGTGGTCATGGAGCAGAGTTATACGGCGCGGGACAGTTGCCTCTATGCGCTTAGCGTCGGGTGCGGGATCGATCTGGCGGACGACTGGGCGCGCCAACATCTGGGGCCGCTGCCCCCGGCCCGCACGCTGCCCGCGATGGCCACCGTGCTGGCGGCGCCGCGATTGCACGCGATGGATCTGGGCATCACGCTTTCGGGCGTCCTGCATGGCCGTCAGGGTATGATCGCGCACGCCGTTCTGCCCGTCGAGGGACAGGTGACGAGCGTCACCCGCGTCGACAGTGTGTTCGACCGAGGCGAGGGGAGAGGATGCGAGATCAACATGATCCGCGACATTCACGATACGCGCTCGAAACTGGCATATGCGTCGGTGTTCATGACCTTCATCTGTCGATCGGATCGGGTCGCCGGCGCGCCGGCTCTCGCACGGAGCGTAACCGCAGCGGAGGATGATCGTCCACCCGATCATGTCGTACAGATCCCGACCTCCACCCAATCGGCGCAGCTCTTCGCGCTGACGGGCGACCAGAACCCGCTCCATATGGTGCCGTCGGTTGCCGCGAAGGCCGGTTTCCCGTCGCCGATCCTGCACGGCGTCGCGACCTATGGCCTGTGCGCAGCTTTCGCCGAAAAGGTGCTGTGTGGCGGGGGCGACGCGGCGCCCGGCGGCCGGCTGGGCGCGATCTCGGGCAAGTTCAATGCGCCGGTCTTCCCGGGCGAGACCATCGAACTGGCGTTGTGGCGCGAGCCGACCGGCGCCCGGATCGAGGCGCGGGCGGTCGCCCGACAGAAAATCGTCTTCGCCGACGGTCGCGTCGCTATCGAAGGAGGCCGTTGAGCATGAACTTGAGCTTATCCCCGGCCGACGTCGCGTTCCGCGAATCGATCCGGACCGAGATCGCGGCGCTCGTTCCCGCTGATATCAAGGCGCGGGTCGACAACCTCCAGCATCTGCGGAAGGAGGACTTCCTGCGCTGGCAGGCCATCCTCGACGAGCGAGGTTGGGCGGCGCCGGCGTGGCCGGCCGAATATGGCGGCCCCGGCTGGTCGCCGATGCAGCGGGTGATCTTCGAGGAGGCATGTTTCCTCGCCGGTGCGCCCCGGCAGATTCCGCACGTCAACATGATCGGCCCGGTGCTCCAGACCTTTGGCACGCCGGAGCAGAAGCGGCGATACCTGCCGGATATTCCCACGCTGCGCGACTGGTGGTGTCAGGGCTACTCCGAGCCGTCATCGGGATCGGACCTCGCATCGTTACGCACCCGCGCTGTGCGTCAGGGTGACCATTATGTCGTCAACGGGCAGAAGATCTGGACGACCTGGGCGCACTGGGCGAACTACATGTTCTGTCTGGTCAGGACGTCGGATCAGGGACGACCGCAGGAGGGCATTACCTTCCTGCTCATGGAGATGGACACGCCGGGCATCACCGTCCGGCCGATCCACTCGCTCGATGGCGCGCATGACGTCAACGAGGTGTTCCTCGAAGATGTCGTGGTGCCGGTCGAGAATGTCGTTCTGGCTGAAAATCAGGGCTGGACCGTCGCCAAGTTCCTGCTCAACGCCGAACGGACCGAGATCGCCGGTCTGGGGCAGGCGAAACGGCTGCTTCAGTTTGCGACGCGACTGGCGGAGCGGTTGGCGGCCGAGGGGGTGGCGGCGTCGCGGCGCAACGTCTTCGAGAACACGCTCACGCGAATTCGCATCGACTTGAAGGCGCATGAATGGACGTTGATGCGCGTTATCGCGGCGACGGAGAACGATCCACGAGCGCCCTCTGCCTCCGTCCTGAAGCTGTGCGGCACGGATCTGCTCGAACGGCTGTCGACCTTGCTGATGGACATGGGTGGACCGGCGGGGCTCGCCTATGATCCGAGTTCGCGGGGCGGGGAGACGGACGAAACGCCGCCATATGGTCACGTCCTCAACGGCACCGCGGCGACATATCTGGAATTCCGCAAGTCCGGGCTGGTCGGCGGAACGACCGAAATCCAGAAGAATCTGATCTATCGCGAAACCGTGGGCCAGTGGGGGACACGATGAACTTCGATCTCACCGACGATCAACGCGCGCTTGTCGACACGGTCGAGAAGTTCGCTGCGAACAATGGGCCGAAACCGGCTGCGGGCGCGTCGGCGGAAGTCTGGGTTGCCGCGACGACCGCCCGCTGGCAGCAGATGGCGGACCTGGGGCTCGCCGGAATCGTCATCGCGGAGGAGGACGGTGGCTTCGGCATGGGCATGGCGGATGCCATTCTGGTGTGCGAGGCGCTGGGTCGGTCGCTGGCGCAGGAACCGTTCGTCACCGGCGCGATCGTCGCGCCCAAGCTGCTGGAGACAGCCACGGACCGGGCGATGCGATCGGCGCAGTTGCGTGCGATCGGCGAAGGCAGCACCCGGATCACGATCGCCAGTGACGAAGCGATCCTCGATTTCGACCCCGCTCGTATATCGACTCGTGTCGAGGAGCGGCAGGGCGGCCGATGTCTGACGGGCGTCAAGAACCTCGTCATCGATGGCGCGACCGCCACGCATTTCGTGGTGACGGCGCTGGACCCGGAGCACAAGGCGAACGCCTATCTCGTTGCCGCTGGCCAACCGGGGGTTACGGTCACGTCGATCCGGGGGCTCGGCGGCGGCCAGTTTGCGCGGGTGACCTTCGATGGGGTCGAGGTGGATGCGCCGCTGTTCGATGACGGCGCTGGCCTCGAGCCGATCACGCGCGCCATCGATCACGGTACTGTCGCGCTGTGCGCCGAGGCGCTTGGCCTGATGACCCGCATGCTGTCGTTGACCGCGAATTACCTCCAGACGCGGCAGCAGTTCGGGAAAGCGATCGGCACCTTTCAGGCGCTTCAGCATCGCTTTGCCGACATGGTTGTCGCGGCCGAGCAGTCGCGCTCGGCCACCTATATGGCGGCCGCCGCGCTCGCGGGCGACGATGCCATCTCACGCCAGCAGGAAGTGTCCGCGGCAAAGTCGATGGTGTGCCGTCACGGCCGGGCCGTGCTGGAGGCCGCAATCCAGTTGCATGGCGGAATCGGCATCACGGACGAATATGAATTGAGCCGCTATGTCCGCAGGATGCTCGAGATCGAGAAGACCTGGGGCGATGCGTTCGACCATGAGGCACGCTTCGGCGAACTTACCGAGGCGTAACAGTCCGGGCCGGCGCAGCCGGACCGCTTGGGCGTTGAATGTCAGTCGGTTGGCATTGGTGCTCGAAACGCGCGCCCCCACGTTACTGGGCTGCCGAAAACGCCGTGTACCATCTCAACGTATCCGGATCGTGCGGTAGCGAGGCGGCGAAGTCCCTGTGCGACAGGTTTCTCTCGAGCAATCGGCGCAACGGTACTTCGAGGCGTTTGCCGGTGACGGTGTAGGGGATGGCGGGCGTGTCTATGATCTGGTCCGGAACATGACGTGGGCTGAGCGCATCCTCGATGATGTCGTTGATACGATGGTGGAGTGTGCCGTCGTCCGGAGGCGCGCCGCTGGGCCGCTGCACGAACAGCATCAACTGCCCGCGCCAAACGCCCGCTTCGGGGCAGACCACGATCGCATCCGATACCCCCGCGAGCGAGCCAAGAACGCGATAGATTTCGTTGCTGCCGATCCTGATGCCGCGACGCTTGATCGTGGCATCGGAGCGGCCATGAACCCGACACGCGCCATCATCGTAGATCGTGATGACATCGCCCTGTCGCCACCAGCCGGCGTGGCCGGCCAGATACGCCTCGGAGAAGCGCGCGCCGGTGGGGTCGTTCCACAGACGCCGGGGTGCATTGGGAAAGGGGGCGCAGATGACCAGTTCGCCGGGTTGGTTGCGCAACCGCCGTGCCTGGCCATCGACGGCCTCAACGTTCATGCCGAGCGCGCGCGCGGTGATCTCGCCGGCACGGGTCGGCAACAAGCGCACGCTTCCGGCATAGCCTCCGCAGATTTCGGTTGATCCCGCTTGCGAGAAGATCCGCACGCGTGGCGGCAGCGCCGGGACCAGCCAGTCGTACAAGGCGTCCTCCACCACCGCGCCCACGAGAACCAGCGCCTCGAGCGTGTCGATGGCGTGGCGTGCCGTCGGGACATAGGATGTATCGATCAGCTTGGTAATGAAGCCGGGACTGGTGGTGAATACGGTTACCCGGGCATCGTCGATCTGGCGCCAGAGTGTTCCAACATCTGGATAGAACGGGCTGCCTTCGTAGAGCACCACGGTCGCGCCGAGGCTGAGACTGCTGATCAGCATGTTCCAGATGATCCAGCCCGTCGTCGAGTAAAAGAGCAGCACCGAAGTGTGCGTTGCCTCGAGATGAAAGTGCACATCTTTCATCGCGCCCATCAGCGCACCGATATGGCTGTGAACGATTGCCTTGGGCGGTCCGGATGTGCCCGATGTGTACACGATCCAAAGCGGGTGGTCTGATGCCACCTGCTCGAAGTGGAATGCCTCCGGCCCTGACGGACTCGCGAGCAGCGATTCCCAGGTCGAGACGATTGCGGCCGATACCGCTGGGCACCATTCGGTATCGTTCAACAGAATGACGTGCTCCGCCGAGGGCAAGCCGCTCAGGATCTCGTCGAGGGTGGCGCGGCGATCCCGGTCCTTTCCCGCATATCCGTAATGCGACACGGCGAAGATAAGCCGCGGTTCGATCTGCCCAAGGCGATCGAGGCTGATGCTGGCACCGAATTCCGGACTGCAACTGGACCAGATGGCGCCGATCGCGGTCGTTGCGATCAGCGCGATGGCCGCCTGCGCGCTGTTGGGCACGTATCCGGCAACGCGGTCGCCGGGCCGGATGCCGAGCGCGCGAAGCCCTGTTGCGACGCGCCGGACCGCGTCCGCAAGTTCGGACCACGACCAGTCGTTCCGCGCGCCATCCTCATTGTAGCAGATCATCGCGGTCGCATCGGGCCGGGTGCGCTCGTAGCGCAGCAGATGCTGGGCGAAGTTCAGTCGCGCGCCGGGAAACCATTCCATGGTCTGAAGCGAGTCGCCTTGACAGACGCGGTCGTAGGGCACGGATGCCTCGACCTGAAAATACTCCCATAGCGCAGCCCAGAACAGCTCGTACTCACGAACGGACCAATCCCACAGGTCGGCATAGCCGGTGAAGGATAGGCCGCGGAACTCGTCCAGCCAGCGCATGAAGGCGGTCAGCGTCGAGGCTTCCGTATCCGCCTCGCTCGGCTCCCAGATTACGGGCCCGCGCGCCGAGCCGCCAGACCTCCCCTGTTGTCGCTCCGCATAGGCCGTTCCATCGTGCGGCGCACTGTCCCAGCCTGATACGGCATTCAACTTCCATCTCCCAACCTCGCTCGGCTCTCGTGATGTGCAGCCTTCATCTCGGCCGTGCGGGTATCGATACGATGCTCCAATTCGGGATGGCTGAACAGCCAGAAACGATCCGTTCCCAGCGCGTCTGCCGCCATCACCGCCACGTCGGCAGGATCTCGCCCCTGACGAAGCATGTCGATCACCACCTCCGAGCTTTCGCCGACGTCCAGGCCGCTGGGCGTGCGGCTCGCATTGGCTTCGACGAGCCGGGTGCTGACGGGGCCGGGGAGCAATACGGAAACGCCGATCGACTGCGTCGCCAATTCCTGCCGCAGGGCTTCGCACATCGCCACGACCGCAGCCTTCGTCGCGACATAGGTGCCCATGTTCGGCGGCACGTTGAAAACCGACATGGAGGCAGTGGCGACGAGATGGCCCGGCTGACCCGAAGCCCGAATCCGGCGCGCCCCATGCGTCAGCCCCAGAAACGCGCCGTCCAGATTGATGCTCCGTGTCCAAGCCCAGGCGCTCAACGACGTGTCGGCGAGTGGCAGCGTGCTTCCCGCTATCCCGGCGTTGCTGACCATCACCGCCAGCGGGCCGTGACGGGACTCGGCCGTGTCCAATGCGTCGATCCAGCGCCCCTCGTCACGGACGTCGAGCGCGACTGCAGAGGCGTTCGGGACGGCCGCAGCCACCTGTTCCGCCTCGGCGATATCGAGGTCGGCGATGACCACCTGCATGCCGCGCCGGCCGAACTCGATCGCGACGGCCTTTCCGATCCCGCTGGCCGCACCCGAAATGAAGGCGGTTTTCCCGGCAAAGGCGTAAGCAGTCATGGCAGCGTTCCTGTACAACTTGGAGTTTTGCCGGCTTGCGGCGCGACGATCTGATCCTCAGGCGCTCTTCCCGGCGAGAAATCCGCCATCGACCTGCAACACGGAACCTGTGATGAAACTGGCGCGCTGCGATGCGAGAAAGACGATGGCGTCGGCCACTTCGCGCGGCTCCGCCACCCGCCCGAGCGGGTGGGCGGCGGCCGAGCGCGCAGCGGCGTTCTGATCGCTCAGCAGAGCCGCTGTCAGTTTCGTCGAGACGATGCCGGGTGCGACCGCGTTGACGCGGATGTGATGCGCCGCCAGTTCCAGCGCGAGGGTTCGTGTCAAACCGACCACGCCATGCTTCGATGCGGCGTAGGAACTGCGATTCAACACCCCGCTCAGTCCCGCGACCGATGCCACGTTGACGATCGAGCCGGCGACCTGCGCGGCGACCATTCGGCGGACGACGATCTGGGTCAGGTGAAAGACCGATGTCAGGTTGACGTCGATGACATCCTTCCAGCCGTCGAGCGGCAGGTCGAGCATCGGGCGACGTTCGCCGATCCCGGCATTGTTCACCAGGATTCGGATCACGCCGAGCCGCGCTTCCGCCGCGGCAACTGCCGCGATCACGTCCTTTTCGTAGCAGACGTCGGCGCTCAGCGCGATGGCCGTGCCGGATGAGGTATTGATCTCCCGCGCCGCCGCCGCGGCGGCGTTCCCGTCCCGATCGAGAATGGCGACCCGGGCGCCCAGTCCGGCAAGCAAGATCGCAGTCGCACGACCGATGCCGGCGCCCCCTCCCGTCACCAGTGCCGGCACGCCAGTCAGTTCAAGATCGTATGTCGCCACCGCAAGCTCCTGTTCTATGCGCGCTCTGCGCGAATGGGCGCGTCACCCTTGTGATCGCCACTGGCTGCGGGATGCTTCGTCCGGGAACAGGCGCGATCCATGTGTCGCCTGCGCGTCGGGCTTGGACCGGGTGCTGAAGATCACAGTCCAGTTCTTCCCAAAATTTGCTGCGGCGCAACACGTCGTATTCTCATCAAGGCCCGCATTCATCGGAAGTTGGTGGATGAGAGTCGGCCGGTCCAGCGATGAGGCGGCTACGAAGTGCGATTAACGCTCATCCGTTATTGCCAAGTGCGCGCTTCAATCGCCGCCGGGAGTGGGGTTAAGAAGGCGCAAGTTAAAAACAAGATCGTTGAATGGCGCTCGCGACGAGATTTGCCATCGTCATCTCGGTTGCCGTGAGATGTCATGGTTCGGGATCGGCCGACATTCAACGTTACAAATCGGGGAGATGACCTTGAGAAGCAAATATTGTGTTGCCAGTCTGGCTGCTCTTGCGTGGGGGTGCATGATATCACCTGTCGCAATCGCGCAGGACGCGCCCGTAGCGCCGACCAATACGGTGCCGCAAACCACTTCGGTGCAGCAAGCCGCTGCCGCGCATCCGGCGGAGGACCCGACGATCATTCCAGACATCATCGTCAATGCGCGGCGACGTAACGAAACATCGTTGCAGACGCCGGTCGTGATCAGCGCGTTCTCGCAGGAACAACTTGCGACTCTGAACGTCACGAACATCACCGACGTCGCGAAGCTCACGCCGATGCTCGTCATCTCGCCCGCGACCGGCCCGTATGGCGGCAACCTGACCCTTCGTGGCGTAGCAAGTCCTTCATCCAACGCCTCTTCCGAGCCTGCGGTCACGATCAATATCGACGGCATTCCGCTCAGCTACGGCGGCGTCGTGCGCATGGCCAACATCGATATCGGACAAGTCGAAGTGTTGAAGGGGCCGCAAGCACTCTTCTTCGGAAAGAATTCGACCGGCGGCATCGTGTCGCTGCGCTCGGCTGAGCCGACAAAGACCTTCCAATCGCAGATCAGCACCGGCTATGAATTCAACGCACATCAGATCGATATCGATGGCTACGTCTCCGGTCCTGTCACCAACACGCTCGACATGCGGCTGGCAGGTCGATTTTCGCGGCAGCGTGGCTATTTCCACAACGTCGCGCCGAATGCGGCCTTCGACTATGCGCCGGGAACCGACGAAAATGGCGTCCGCCTCAGCGCGAACTGGGAGCCGAGCGACCGCTTGACGGTGAAACTGCGCGGTACATATGACGATGTAAGCGAGAACGGCAGCTACTCGGCCAGCCAGAAGATCTTCTGCGCCCGTGGCGTGTCCTCAGGGCCGGGTGCAGTGCCGGGGACGGATGACTGTACCCCCAACGGGACGATCGTCTTTGCACCGATCCCCTATCAGCAGATCCAAGCGATCACGGGCATTTCGGACTATGATTCTGCTGCCAGCTACCTGAAGGTGAAGCAGCATCTCATCAGTTCCGACATTTCGTACAAGTTGACGGATTCGATCACGCTGAGTTCGATCACCGGCTGGTACGGCATCCGCCAACGCGTTCTCGACGCGCAGACGACCGGCGCGCGCTTCTTCATCGGCGGCCTGTCGAGCGTGAAGAAAAATTCGTTCAGTCAGGAAGTCCGGCTGTCGTTCCAAAGCCCGGACTCTCCGGTCGATCTCATGCTGGGTGGATTCTACCAGAGCGACAATATGCTCGTGCGCGAGACGGGTGTGATCAACACCACCCAGATCACGCCGCTATCGCCGTACTGGTCGTTCCCACTGCGTTCGCAGGCGCTCTCGGCGTTCGGTCAGACGGACTGGAATATCACCAAGAAACTCAGCCTCTCGGCAGGCGTGCGCTATTCGCGCGACCGCAAATATCAGTATATCGTGCCGCCGGCGCCGTACCCGAACAAATTCACCACGCCCGAGGTGCAATTCTCGAACTGGTCGCCGGAACTCACGTTGTCTTACAAGCCGGATAGCGAAACGAACTTTTTCGGGTCTTACAAGCAGGCGTATAAGTCCGGCGCGTATCAGATCGGCTATACGACCTATAACGCGTCGCTCACCAACCCTGCGGTCACCGATATTCCCGCTTTCTACAGGCCGGAGACCGTCAAGGGGTTCGAGATCGGCATGAAGACATTGTTGTTCGATCGGCAGCTTCGCCTGAACCTGGCGGCCTACACCTACCGGTACAAAGATCTGCAGGTCAGCCGTTTCGATCCGTCCACGATCGCGCTGCTGATCCTCAATGCGTCGTCGGCGCGGGTGAAGGGTCTGGAGGGTGATTTCACTTTCTCGCCACGGGCATTGCGAGGATTCTCGATCAACGGGTCCGCGGCGCTGAACTCGGCGAAGTACGATTCACCCTTCCTCGCCGCCTGCTATGTCGGGCAAACGATCGGGGGCGGTTGTAACGCTCTGCAATCCAGCACGGCGACGGTGCCCAGCTTGCAGCAAATGGAGGGGCGTCCGCTGCCGCGCGCGCCGCAGTTCAGCGGCAGCCTCGGCCTGGCGTATGAATCGACCGTCGCCAGCGATTACAAGGCGCGCTTCAACGTGAACGGCGTTTACACATCGGGATATTTCCTGTCGCAGGAACTGAATCCCGGCGGGTTCACGCCGCGTCGCCTCCTCGTCGATGCGTCGGTGTCGGTCGGTCCAAAGTCGGGAAGCTTTGAGTTCGCGTTGATCGGTCGGAACCTTTCCAACCATTATTACACGTTCTCCGGCTTCCAGTCGCCGGGCACGGGCTCGGGGACGGGGACGAACGTCGGCGTGCTATCGGACTTTGAAGGTCCGGTGTCGCGCGGTCGCGAAATCTGGCTGAAGCTGACGATTCGCCCGGACGCGTTCTGACGACACCCCCAATCTGCTGAGAGCAAACCTGGAGCGCCCTCTGCATCGGCGGATGCAGAGGGCGCTTCGTTTTGCCGGACGCATGGCGGCGGCGCGGTTTCGCACGTTCCCTGCGTTTGAGAGGCCGATGCCACGATCTTCATGCCGGCCGCGCGAGCGGCAGGGGTGAAGATCGCGGCATCGGTGGACAATCAGCCGTCCGATGGTTCCCAGGCCCAGTAGCGCGCCACGGCGCCGCCATCGACCCGCAAGTCCACGCCAGTGATCATCGCCGCGTCGTCCGAGGCGAGGAACACGGCCGCCGCGCCGTAGTCGCTCGGATTGGGCAGTTTCTGCATTGGTATGCGGCGCGCGAATTGCGCCGTTATCGCGGAATAATCGGGCACCGGGCCAAGATCGAGGTTCCAGCGCCGCGCCCGCTCGGCCATCTCGTCGAGGCCGGTGGCAGTGGGTGTCAGGCTGACCACCCGGATGTCATGCCGGGCATATTCCATTGCCGCCGAGCGGGTGAAGTTGAGAATCCCGGCTTTGGCGGTGGTATAGGCGATGTTGCCGGGTTGCCCCTGGTGCCCTGCGGTCGAAACGATGTTGATCACGACGCCGCTACCCTGTGGCACCATCTTCGCGGTGGCATATTTGGTGAACAGAAACGTTCCGTCGAGGATCACGCCGTTGACGAGGCGCCATTCGGCCAGCGGCATCGTCGCAATGTTCTTCTGATTGAAGATGGCGGCATTGTTGACGAGAATATCGATCCGCCCGAACGCCGCTATCGCCTGATCGACCGCAGCCGATACGTCGTCTTCGTCGGTGACGTCGCAGGCGATGCCGATAGCGCGGCCGCCGGCGGCTACGATTGCGGCGGCACAGCTTTGCGCATTCTGCTCGCGCGCGTCCACAGCGACGATCGCCGCGCCCGCGCCGGCGAGCGCCTCGACGATGCCACCGCCGATATTGGGACTGGTCCCGGTGACGATCGCCACTTTTCCTTCGAGTTTCATACCCTCTCCTGACGCTGATATCGAATTGCGGAGTTAGATCGTTTGTACTAAATCGACAATGGCTGCGACAGGTTCTGGATATGCGGCGTCGCGCGGTGCGCGGCCGGGTCGCGATATCGATCGTATAGGGAGAGCGGATATGGATCTGCAGCTTGCCGGCAAGCGGGTGCTCGTCACCGGAGGGTCCAAGGGGATCGGTTTGGCGGTTGCGGTCGTCATGGCGAGAGAGGGCTGCGACGTCGTCATCGCCGCGCGCGACCAGGATGCATTGGATCAGGCAGCCGGGTCGATCCGCAAAAGCGGGGCGACGGTTACGACACTTGCCGGTGACATGACCGATGAGCGGGACGTTCGGCGGATCGTGGAGCAATGCGGCCCCCTTGATATCCTTGTCAACAATGCGGGCGCGATCCCGCCGGGGGCGTTGACCGATCTGACGATGGCGCGGTGGCGCGCGGCTTGGGATTTGAAGGTGTTTGGCTATATCGCCCTCACGCAGTCGCTCTATCCCAGCCTGTGCGAGCGCTCGGGGGTGGTTGTGAACGTGATTGGCGTTGCCGGGGAGCGTTTTCCTCCCGAGTATATCGCCGGCTCTTCCGGCAATGCGGCTTTGATGGGCTTCACCCGTGCGCTCGCGCGGGGCGCGCATCGCGATGGCGTCCGGGTCGTCGGGATCAATCCGGGTCCCGTCCTGACGGAGCGGCTTGCGCTCATGCTCAAGGCGCGCGCGGGCGCCGAGTTGGGCGATGCGGATCGCTGGCGCGAACTGGCGGCCACGATGCCGTTCGGGCGCTTTGCCGAACCCGATGAGATTGCCGATGCTGTGGCGTTTCTGGCGTCGCCGCGGTCGGCCTATACGTCTGGGGTGATCCTGGCGATCGACGGGGGCGCCCAGTGATGCCGTTGCAAACGTCTTCGTCACATATGCGGTGAACGTGCGCGCGCTATTGACGCAGTTCGCCCGGTCTCGGAAAAGCGGAATGATGTAAAACGTCGTGATAAACCATCACGGAAACAAAGTGGTTGCCGGAATGAAAGTCTTGGTGCCGGTCAAGCGCGTGCTTGATTATAATGTGAAGCCCCGCGTGAAAGCGGACGGCTCGGGCGTCGATCTTGCGAACGTCAAGATGAGCATGAACCCGTTCGACGAAATCGCGGTAGAGGAAGCGATCCGCCTGAAGGAAAAGGGCGCGGTTACCGAGATCGTCGTCGTCTCGATCGGCGAGTCGAAGGCGCAGGAGACGCTTCGCACCGCGCTCGCGATGGGCGCCGACCGTGCGATTCTCGTCACTGCCGAGGGCAAGGTGGAGCCGCTGGGAGTCGCCAAGTTGCTGGCGAGGATCGTCGAGGAGGAGCAGCCGAGCCTCGTGATCCTGGGCAAGCAGGCGATCGACGACGACAACAACCAGACCGGCCAGATGCTGGCGGGCCTGCTGGGCTGGGGGCAGGCGACTTTCGCGTCGAAGCTGGAACTGTCGGTCGACGGCGCGAAGGTCACACGGGAGGTCGATGGTGGTCTGGAGACGGGCAACTACAAGCTGCCGGCGATCATCACCACCGATTTGCGCCTCAACGAGCCGCGCTACGCCTCGCTCCCCAACATCATGAAAGCGAAATCGAAGCCGCTCGTGAACAAGACGCCGGCCGATTACGGCGTGACTGTGTCGCCGCGCTTGACCACGTTGAAGGTGGTCGAGCCGCCGCAGCGCACCGCCGGCGTGAAGGTCGCGGACGTCGATGAACTTGTCGCGAAGCTCAAGGCGCTTGGCGTCGCGAAGTAGCCCGGGCGCAGAGAAGACATATTGCCATGAAGACTCTCGTTTGGGTTGAGCACGACGGTTCGGCCGTCAAGGACGCCACGCTGGCTGCGGTCACTGCAGCGTCGAAGCTGGGCGAAGTGCATCTGCTGGTCGCCGGCCAGGATGTCGGCGCGGTCGCGGAAGCCGCCGCCAGGATCGCTGGCGTAGCGAAGGTCCATGTCGGCGATGACGCGGCCTATGCACATCAATTGGCCGAGAACGTCGCGCCGTTGGTGGTGGAACTGATGGGCGATCACGACGCCTTCGTCGCACCGGCCACCACCACCGCGAAGGCGGTAGCGCCGCGCGTCGCGGCACTGCTCGACGTGATGCAGATCAGCGATATCCTGTCGGTAGAAGGGCCGGACACATTCACGCGCCCGATCTACGCCGGCAATGCGATCGCCACGGTGCAGACCAGCGATGCGAAAAGAGTGCTGACGGTGCGCGGGACCGCGTTCGAAAAAGCGGGGGCCCAAGGCGGATCGGCCGTGATCGAACTCGTTCCCTCTACCGGCGACATGGGCCTCGCGGCGTTCGAGAGTCAGGAAATCGCCCAATCGACGCGACCGGAACTGACCAGCGCGAAGATCATCGTGTCGGGGGGGCGCGCGCTCGGCTCGTCGGAGAAATTCACCGAGGTGATCAATCCACTGGCCGACAAGCTTGGCGCGGGCGTCGGCGCAAGCCGCGCGGCGGTCGATGCGGGCTACGTTCCCAACGACTATCAGGTCGGCCAGACCGGCAAGATCGTCGCCCCCGAAGTGTACATCGCGGTCGGCATCTCGGGTGCGATCCAGCATCTCGCCGGCATGAAGGACTCGAAGACGATCATCGCGATCAACAAGGATGAGGATGCGCCGATTTTCCAGATCGCGGATATCGGCCTGGTCGGCGACCTGTTCAAGGTCGTGCCTGAATTGACGTCGAAGTTGTGAGCGACCGGCATCCTGGCCGCGATCATCGTTCGGAACGGATTTCCCGCTCCCCATCTCGAAGCGAAAGTGGAAGATGAATCCTGTCTATATAGTCTCGGGTGTTCGCACCGCGATCGGCGACTTCGGTGGCAGTCTGAAGGATCATGCCCCGGCCGACCTGGGCGCGTTGGTGATCGCCGAAGCGGTGCGTCGGGCCGGCCTGGGCCCCGACGATGTTGGACATGTCGTGGTAGGGCAGGTGATCCAGACCGTGCCGCAGGACGCCTATCTGTCCCGCGTCGCTGCGCTGAAAGCAGGCATCCCGGCGCGCACACCCGCATTGACGCTCAACCGGTTGTGCGGCTCGGGCGTGGAGGCGATTGTGTCGGCGGCGCGCGCGGTCGCGCTCGGCGAGGTCGATATCGCCATAGCAGCGGGCGCGGAAGTGATGAGCCGCGCGCCGCACCATGTCGCCGCGTTGCGCTTTGGCCGCAAGATGGGTGATGCGGCGATGGTCGATGCGCTGGTCACGACGTTGAGCGACCCGATCGACGGCTATCACATGGGGATCACCGCCGAGAACGTGGCGCGCGATCATCATATCACGCGTGAACGGCAGGATGCGCTCGCAGCGGAAAGCCATCGCCGGGCCGCGCAGGCCGAGGCGGAGGGGCGGTTCAAGAGCCAGATCCTTCCGGTGACGGTGAAGGACGGACGAAAGACGCGCGAGTTTGCCCGCGATGAACATGTTCGCGCCGAGAATGACGTGGCGGCGATGGCGGCGCTCCGTCCGGCGTTCCAGCAGGACGGAACCGTCACCGCAGGAAACGCATCCGGAATAAACGACGGCGCTGGCGCGGTCGTCCTCTGCTCCGCTGAGGCGCTGACGCAGCGCGGCCTGACCCCGCTCGGCCGGATCGTGAGTTGGGGCCACGCGGGTGTCGCACCCTCCCATATGGGGCTGGGGCCTGTCGAAGCGGTCCCGATCGCGCTCCAGCGCGCGGGGCTGACGCTCGACCAGATCGACGTGATCGAATCGAACGAGGCGTTCGCCGCGCAGGCGTGCGCGGTTTCGCAATTGCTCGGCTTTGATCCGGCGAAGGTCAATCCCAACGGGTCGGGCATCTCACTCGGCCATCCGGTCGGTGCGACGGGCGTGATCCTGACGGTCAAGGCCCTGTACGAACTGGCGCGGATTGAGGGCCGATATGCGCTAGTCACGATGTGTATTGGCGGCGGGCAGGGCATTGCGATGGTCGTGGAACGTTCCTGACCGCGCCACCCGCACAAGCGAATATCACATGGGCGTCAAATGTCGCAACCGCGAGGCTGGGCAGTTGACAAGCGCTCTGTCCGGGTAAACTCTGCTTGGCAGGATACCGCCAATCTAGGCGATGCGAGACCGTCCCGCCAGCGATGCTGGTAAGGGATAGCCGCGACGGAGAGGATCGGATGTATAACGGCGACCATCGCATGATCGAGTGTTCGTTTCTCGATCTCAGCATCACCGCGGCGATCGCTTCGTTGCTTTGCGTCATCGTCGTCTTCTGCCTCAGGTAATCGCGTCTAACGCCTGTGCGATCGTGAGTGTGGATGCGCGAACGTGTTTCCGCCGCTCGTCGATGGCCTGACCGGTCGGCTCACGGTCGCGGAACGTGCGGTGCGAAGATGATGCGGGACGTCGTCGGGTCGGAAGTCAGGTGCCTCTGAGCGCGCCTTCGTCATGAGCGATGTCGCCATAGAATGCGACTTGCTGGTCGTTGGCGCCGGCATGGCCGGACTCTCGGCGGCCGGCTGGGCCGCCGAGCGCGGCGCGAAGGTCATCGTCGTCGAGCGTGCGCCTGCCATGGGCGGATCGGCCTTTCTGTCCGCTGGCGTTCTTTGGACGGCGACCGCTCCGGCAACGATGGCCTTGTACGGCGGCGGCGACCCGGCGCTCGGTCGCGTGATCTTCGATACCTATCCAGATGCGATGCGGTGGCTTCGAGCGCGCGGGATCGCCATCGGGCCGCGCATGAACGTTCTGAACGGCTACGGGTATCAGATCGATATCGTTGCGCATCTGCGCGGTTGTGCGGCGTTGGTCGAGGCCGCCGGCGGCTATGTCATCCCAGACACCGCGACGACCGCGCTGGTTCGCGACGAGAGCGGTGCCGTGGTGGGTGCCCGGACCAGCCATCCCGACGGCGATGTCCTGGTTCGGGCCAGCGCCACCATCCTCGCGACCGGCGGCTATCAGGCGTCACCCGAGCTTCGTGCGAAGTTCATCCATCCAAATGCGGCGGACATGCGCCTGCGCGCGAACCCGGCCAGCGACGGTGCCGGGCTTAGGCTGGGCGAGGCGGCCGGAGGCGAGGTGCGAGGGGCGAACCCCGGCTTCTACGGCCATCTCGTCAGCGAATCTCCCGATTGGGGCGAGGAGCGGTTGAACGTGATGCTGGCGCAATATCACAGCGACCATGCTCTGCTGCTCAACGAGGCGGGAAAACGGTTCTGCGACGAGACGTTCGGCGATCATGCCAGCACCAATCACACGTTGCGGCAGCCGCATGCGCGCGCGTTGTGCTTCTGGGACGCGCGTGTCCATGCCGCATACGCCACCCAGGCCGTGGTGGCGTCCACTACCGCCGAGGACAGGATGGAAACCGCGCTGCGTTTTGGCGGCAAGGGCGTGGTTGCGCCCGATCTGGAGACGGTGGCGCGTTTCGCCGACGAACGAGGCTTCGATGGAGAACAGTCGATCCGCACCATCCGCGCTTTCAACGAAGCGACGCGCACCGGCTGGGAAACCCTCGATCCGCCGCGCATGGAGGAATGCGAACCGCTCGATCGCGCGCCATTCTACGCGCTCGTCGTCCATCCGGCGATCACATTCACATATGGCGGCCTGACGATCGATACCGGTGCACATGTCTTGCGGGCTGATGGCGTGCGCGTGCCGGGCCTTTTCGCGGCGGGAAGCGATGCGGCGGGCGCGTTTGGGACCGGCTATGCGGGCGGATTGGCGCTCGCCATGACCTTCGGCATCACCGCCGCGCGTTCGGCGGGCTGGACCTGATCGTGGCGGTAAGGCTTGGCGCGCGACCGTAGCGGTGAAGCCGAAGTCCTGTTCGGCCCGGCTGCCGTCCATCAGCGGAAGGACGGGCGGCCAGGATGGCGAAGCGACCATTTCGATCTGCGCACCGGATTGCAGGCGGCGCAATGCCGCCGCGATATCGTCATCTCTCGCTGCCTCGCGCGCCAGTCGCAGCCCGGTTCCGTCAGGCTTCGGACTGGTCACATCGACCGAAAGCGGCGCGCTCGATCACGCGGGCGGTATCGCGCAACTGCGGCAGGGCTTCTTCGGCGCGGCGCTCGCTGGTGAAGGTGGCGGAGAGTGCGGCGACGACTTCCGCGCTCGGGCGTCGCACCGGGACGGCGGCGCAGTTCAATCCCGTCAGGATCTCACCCCGGTCGAACGCGTGACCATTGGCATTGACCTGCTGAAGCACTGTACGTAGCGCGGCTGGATCGGTGATCGTGTTCGGCGTCAGCGCGGGAAACGGGCCGGTGGCGAGATAGCCGTTGCGGACGCTGTCGGGCAGATAGGCGAGCAGGACCTTCCCCATGCCGGAGCAATAGGCTTCCAGTTGCATGCCAACCTGCGTGAACAGCGCGGACGCTCCCGAGCCCGCTTTCAGGCGATATGTCACCATGTCGTGCTCGAACGTGCCGAGCTGCACGACGGTTTGCAGACTGGCGGCGAGCGCATTGAGGAACGGGGCCGCGACGACGGCGAGAACCTGTTTCTCGTCCACTGTGTGCAACAGCGCGAGCAACCGCGGCCCGGGCAGATACCGGCGCGCGCAGACCGTCAGATACCCCTCCGCCGCCAGCGTTGCGACCTGACGATGCGCCGTGGCGACCGGAACCTCCAAAGCGCGGGCGAGGGCTGCGATACTGGACCGTCCATCGTCGGCAATGACGGCGTCGAGCATGGCGAGCGTGCGCTCGGTGGCGTGAATGCGGGGAGCGCCTTTTCTCATCAGGTGAGATTTTAGACGATGGCGGGTCTGGTGCCAAGACGGGCTTTTTTTTTACCCAAGGCGGCGGGAGAGAATGCATGAAACACGCAGATTATGACCAACTCGCGACGCGCCTGCGCCACGCCTATACGTCCGGAGCGGTGCCGCCGTTGCGCGACGGACTGGACCCGGTGGATGCGGACGGCGCCTATGCGGTGCAGACGATCAACACACGTTTCTGGGAAGCGCAGGGGCGCCGGATCGTCGGGCGCAAGGCGGGGCTGACCGCTAAGGCGGTGCAAACGCAATTAGGCGTGGATCAGCCCGATTTCGGCGTGCTGTTCGCCGATATGGAGATTGCTGACGGAGGCAATCTCGATCCGGCCCGTGCGCTTCAGCCCAAGGCGGAGGCGGAGATCGCTTTCGTGCTCGGCGCCGACCTGCCCGACCCGGCGACCACGCCCGAGCAGGTGGCCGCAGCCGTCGGCAGCGTCCATGCCGCGATCGAGATCGTCGATAGCCGGATCGCCGACTGGAAGATCACCTTCGCGGACACCGTCGCGGATAACGGTTCGTCGGCGTTCTTCGTGCTTGCCAGGGAGGGCAAGCCGCTCGACGGCCTCGATCTGGAGGGCGCGGCGATGGCGATGGAGATCGACGGCGCGACGGTATCGACCGGGATCGGCGCGGCCGCGCTGGGTAACCCCTTGAACGCCGCTGCGTGGCTGGCGCGGACGCTCGCGACGCGGGGCGAACCGCTGAAGGCGGGTGATATCCTGCTCGCTGGAGCGCTGGGGCCGATGGTTGCGCTCCAACCAGGCAATACCGTTCACGCGACCGTCGCCGGGATCGGCGCGGTCCAATTCACATATGCGAAGGGATGACGATCGTGGCCAAGACCAAAGTTGCCATCATCGGGTCGGGCAATATCGGCACCGATCTGATGATCAAGATCATGCGACTGTCCGACACGCTGGAAATGGGCGCGTTCGTCGGGATCGATCCGGAGAGCGACGGGCTGAAGCGCGCCGAGCGGATGGGTGTTCCGATCACAGCGGAGGGGGTGGACGGACTCGTCAGGATGCCCGGCTTCGCGGAAATCGAGATCGTGTTCGACGCCACGTCGGCGGGCGCGCACAAGCATAACGACGCCTTGCTGCGCCAGTACGGCAAGCGCGTGATCGATCTGACCCCGGCGGCGATCGGACCCTATACGATCCCGCCGGTCAACGGCGACGCCAATCTCGACGCGGCCAACGTCAACATGGTGACCTGCGGCGGGCAGGCGACGATCCCGATCGTCGCGGCGGTCAATCGCGTGTCCAAGGTGCATTACGGCGAGATCGTCGCGTCGATTTCCTCGAAGAGCGCTGGTCCGGGCACCCGCGCCAATATCGACGAGTTCACGGAGACGACGAGCCAGGCGATTGTCCAGGTCGGCGGTGCGACCCGCGGCAAGGCGATCATCATCCTCAACCCGGCCGAGCCGCCGCTCATCATGCGCGATACCGTCTACTGCCTGTGCGACGACGGCGACCGCGACGGCATTCGCCAGTCGATCGACGCGATGGTGGCCGAGGTGCAGACCTATGTTCCGGGCTATCGGCTGAAGCAGGCGGTGCAGTTCGAGGCGATCGGCGGCAATCAGCCGCTGCATATCCCCGAGATGGCATCAACCGGCGCGACCGACTTCACCGGTCTGAAGGTCAGCGTGTTCCTGGAGGTGGAGGGTGCGGCGCATTACCTGCCCGCCTACGCCGGCAATCTCGATATCATGACCTCGGCCGCGCTCCGCACCGCCGAGAAGATCGCTGTTCGTATGCACGAAAGGGCTGCCGCATGACTCTCGATCCCGTTCAGACGAAGCTCTACATACAGGACGTGACGCTGCGCGACGGCATGCACGCGATCCGTCACCAATATGGTCTCGAGCATGTGAAGAACATCGCCCGCGCGCTCGACCGTGCCAAGGTCGATGCGATCGAGGTGGCGCACGGTGACGGCTTGCAGGGGTCGTCGTTCAACTATGGTTTCGGCGCCTATACCGATTGGGACTGGATCGGCGCGGTGGCGGAGGTGCTGGAGCATAGCGTTCTGACCACCCTGCTGCTGCCGGGGATCGGCACGGTCCATGATTTGAAACACGCCTATGGAATGGGCGTGCGTTCCGTCCGCATCGCGACGCACTGCACCGAGGCGGATGTCTCGAAACAGCATATCGAGGCGGCACGCGGTCTGGGCATGGACGTTTCGGGCTTCCTGATGATGGGTCATATGACTGATCCGGAATCGCTCGCCCAGCAGGCGAAGCTGATGGAAAGCTATGGCGCGCACTGCGTTTACGTGACCGACAGCGGTGGCGCGATGAACATGCGTGACTATGCCGCGCGGCTTCAGGCTTATGACCGCGTGCTGAAGCCGGAGACGCAACGCGGCGTGCACGCGCATCACAATCTCTCGCTCGGCGTCGCCAATTCGATAGTCGCGGTGGAGAACGGGGCGGTGCGTGTCGATGCGTCGCTGGCCGGAATGGGCGCGGGCGCGGGCAACGCGCCGCTGGAGGTGTTCATCGCCGCCGCCGATCGCTGTGGCTGGAACCACGGCTGCGACCTCTACGCGCTGATGGATGCGGCCGAGGATCTGGTGCGGCCGCTACAGGATCGGCCGGTGCGCGTCGATCGCGAAACGCTGACGCTGGGCTATGCCGGGGTTTATTCCAGCTTCCTGCGCCATGCCGAGAAGGCGGCGCACGATTATGGTCTCGATACGCGCGCCATCCTGACCGAAGTCGGCCGTCGAAAGATGGTGGGTGGGCAGGAAGATATGATCGTCGATGTCGCGCTCGACATGATCAAGGACTGAAGACTGAAGTCGGAGGCCGGCGCGGGTGTTGCCGCGCCGGTCTTCAATGCTGGCCCGGGCCATCCGCGTTGCGGTTCGTCAGCAGTGTCGCAGCCAGCAGCAGCGGCCATGTCGCGATCGTGATCGCCAGCAGGCCAACCCGCAATTCGCCGGTTCCGGTCGTGAGGATCTTGCCGAGCTCGCTGGCGGCGAGCGGACCGACGCCGTAGCCGAGCACCGAGATGATGAGAAAGTTCATGCTCACCATGCGTGCCCGCATCTGCGCGGGTGTGTAAAGCTGGATCGCGATCGGCGTGAGGACGGCGAACGCGGTTCCGGCGAACATCCCGCCGGCGAACCCCGCAAGTTGCAACGTCGGAGAGTTGCTGATCGCGCCGACGACAAAGCATGGCCCCGCAATTCCTGCAGCCGGCACGAAGCTGCGCAGGACACCGCGCCGCGCGTCGCGGCGCTGCAACCGCGTTCCGCACCACTGCCAGAAGAAGTTTCCGAGCAATCCCGCCGGCACGCCGACCATGCTGATCAGATAACCGGCGCGGGAGGCGGTCATGCTATGTTCGCGGATCAGGACGGTGGGCAGCCAGATCACCGTCGAGAGACTGAACAGAGCGTTGAGTCCGGTGAGGCTCAGCAACGGGCCAAGGAACGCGAAGCGCTGTTGAAAATGTTCGATCAACGCGCGCATGCTGACATCCGGAACGGTGTTTTCGGCCGCTCCCCCGCGCGCGGGCACGGTGGCGGTCAGCGCGAAGATCAGCGCGAAAGCCAGTCCGGGAACGCCGACCAGGATCAGACTCGTCTGCCACGCGGCCAGCCCGGTACCCGGACTGATCGCCCCGGCAACGCCGATCGCAACCGCCCCCGCGGCGTAGGAGCCGATCGTCATGACCCCGCCGATCGAGGCGATGACGGCGACCGGCAGACCGCGGCGTTCCTGCGGAAACAGATCTCCGATGAGCGAGATCGCGGCGGGCATCAGCACGGCTTCACCGATTGCTACCCCGCACCGTAGGACGAGCATCACTCCGAACGACGCGGCGAAGGCGCTGAGAATCGTCGCCACACTCCAGGTGACGATGCCGACCGTGACGACGACGCGGCGGCTGCGCGTATCGACGAAATGCCCGAGCAGCAGGCCCCCGACGGCATAGAGCAGTGCGAAGCCGAGCCCCAGCAACAGCGCCATCCGCCGATCATCCAGGCCAAGCGCCTGAGAGACCGGCTGCGCGAGCAAAGCCAGGATGTTCCGGTCGATCCAGGAGATGATGTAGAGCAAACCCAGCAGCGTGACCGTGTACCAGGCCCGCCGCCGTGACGGCCACGAGACGGATTTGGGTGCGTCGGCGGCGGGGCGATCGAGGTCAATGTGCGACACGCTGGAACTCCGTGGCGATGAACGGGATATGAAAGCGGCAGGCGATGGGTGGCGCTGACGCGGCTGTTGTTGCCTGACGGCAAGTGCCGCTCACGGCGCTTGCAGGGTCGATTGCAGATGGCTTGTCACCGGATAGCCGCAATGGTCGGGGATCGAGACCCACGGTTCGCCATCTGCATCGTGATGAACGCGCGGCGAGATGGGACGACAGGGAATGGTCGCCAGATGCGCCGCGGCGGCGTCGAAGCGCGGATAGGCCGCCAGCCGTTCGAGATTGCAAAGCGTCGGGAAGATGACCTTCGCGCGCTCGGCCTCGGCGTCACCGAGCGCTTCCGTAGCCGACAGCCAACGCGCGGCCCCGACCTCATCCACGTCCGTGCAGACCGCGTGATCGCCATCGTACCGGGCGATGTAGAATTGCGTGTCGAACCGGCGATGCGACAATCTCGGGTGCCATTTCGCCCATAGCAGAAGCGCCTCCATGTTCAGCCGCGCCTTCGCGTCGCGCAAAAGGCGGCTGAACGGGGTTGCGGCCTTCAACGCCGACTGCATCGCGCCGGCGTCGATCACGGTCCTGAAGGCGATCGCAACGCAGGTCTCCTCGAGGGTTTCGCGGATCGCGGCGACGCGATGCGCGCGTTCGATCGGATCGCCGGCGCCGGCATCGACCAGACCGGGATCGGCCGCGATCAGATGATCGTCCGCGTCCACCTGCCCACCGGGAAACACCAGCGCGTTCGGAGCGAAGCGCATCGTTGCACTGCGCTGGATCATCAGATGCCGCGCGGGGACGCCGGGGCGCTCCGAAAACAGAATCAGCGTGGCAGCGGCCACACCCGGAGCCGAATCCGCGGCGCCGCTTTCATCGCTCATCCTCATCCTCCCGGCGGTGCTCGCCGCATTTGAGTGTCGGGAGTAGATCAAATGACCTAGCGGCACCAGACAAACGCGCTCGTATGCGCGGATAACCCTTGGAACTTGTATGATTTCCATATAAGCGTTGTTTGGTGCCGACATCGACACGGCGCTTTACCTTTCGCTCCCAGCCTCGATTATGCCCACGCAAAGAAGGCCCGTGGCGTCGACATTGCGGGCGGAGAGGAAAGATCATGCTGGATACCCGCAAGCGGACCGGGTTCGATGAGAGCCACGAGCAGTACCGGGAGACGGTGCGCAAATTCATCGCCAGGGAGGTCGAGCCGTATCTGGATACGTGGGAGGCGGACGAAATCACCAGCAAGGCGTTCTGGCGCGCCGCCGGAAACGCCGGCTTGCTGTGTACCAGCATGCCGGAGGAATATGGCGGTGCCGGCCTCGATGTTTCGTATGATCTAATCTTTCAGGAAGAGTTGTTCTACGTCAACGCGCCGGTCGGCGTGAGCCTGCAATCGCTGATCACCGCGCCCTATTTGCTGCGGTACGGCTCCGACGAGCTGAAGGCGCGATATCTGCCGGGCATGGTCAGCGGCGAGATCATCAGTGCGTTGGGGATGACCGAGCCCGGTGGTGGCTCGGACGTGAAGAGTCTCCGCACCACCGCGCGGCGCGATGGCGATCATTATGTCGTCAACGGCAGCAAACTTTACATATCAAATGGATTGCTGTGCGATCTGGTCTTCCTGGCGGTACGAACCGGTGAAGAGGGCGCGAAAGGCGTGTCGCTGCTTCTCGTCGAGGCGGATTCGCCCGGCTTCGAGCGGGGGCGCAATCTGGACAAGATCGGGCTGAAGGGCGCGGACACGTCCGAACTGTTCTTCAACGACGTCCGGGTTCCGGTATCGAACCTGCTTGGCGAGGAAGGGCAGGGGTTCCGCTACATGATGTCGGAACTCGGCCAGGAGCGTCTCGGACTGTCGATTGCCGCGCAGGCGCAGGCGCAACGCGCCTTCGACGAGGCGGTTCGGTTCGTGAAGGAGCGCAAGGCGTTCGGCACGCCTGTCTTCCAGTTCCAGAACACGCGTTTCACCCTCGCCGATATGTCGGCGCGCTTGCAGGCCGGTTGGGCATATCTCGACTGGGCGCGACTGCAACTCCTGCAAGGCACGTTGACATCCGAAGAAGCGGCTGCGTCGAAATTGTGGCATTCGGAAACGCTATGGCATATCGTCGATGCGGCGCTGCAACTGCATGGCGGCGCAGGCTATATGAATGAATATCCGATCGCGCGGCTGTGGCGCGATGCGCGTATTCATCGCATTCATGGCGGCACGTCGGAAATCATGAAAGAAGTGATCAGCCGCAAGATCTGACGTCAGGCTGTCTGCGGTCACGGCAATTTGGAAGGGGCGGGCGTGAGCGGCTTCATCGACGTACATTCACATGTTTCCCCGCTCGTCTTTCCACCCGCGCCGCACGGCGGCGTCGCTTCGCGCTGGCCGTGCATGCAATGTCAGTCGTCGGTCGAGGGAACCTTGCTGATCGGCGAAACGCCGTTCCGGAAGCTGGATGCCCGGTCGTGGGACGTGGCGCGCCGCATCGAGGATATGGACCGCGACGAGATCGACGTTCAGGTGCTGTCGCCGATGCCGGAATTGTTGTCCTATTGGCTCGATACCGCCGACGCGATGGTGCTGTGCGACGCCACCAACCATCTGATCGCCAGCATGGTCCACGCAGCGCCATCGCGTTTTCGCGGCCTCGGTCTGGTGCCGTTGCAGGAACCGGAGGTCGCTGCGCGCATGGTGCCGCGGCTCAAATCGGATTTCGGGCTGCTCGGTGTCGAGATCGGCAGCAACATCAACGGCGCCTTGCTGGGGTCTTCCGAGTTCGATCCCTTTTGGCAAGCGGCGGAGGCGGAGGGCATGGCCGTGTTCGTCCACGCGCTGCACCCGATCGCCGCGAAAGGGATCGTGCCGCCCGACCCAAGCTACACGGGTTTCGCGCTGTTTCCGGTCGATACCGGTATGACAGCGGCGTCGATCATCATGGGCGGGGTGCTGGACCGCTTTCCACGTCTGCGCATCGCGTTCAGTCATGGCGGCGGCACGCTGGGCGCTATGCTGGGACGACTGCAACTGGGCTGGTCGACGACCAGCGGCTTCGATGGCAAGAGTCCCACCGCCCCGGCAGATCAGGCGCGGCGCTTTTTCTACGATACGAACGTCTATGATCCCGACTACCTGACATATCTGGCAACGCGCATGGCGCCGGGGCAGGTTTTCGGGGGCACCGATTATCCCTACCTCATCATGCAGAAGGACCCCGCTCGCTGGGTCCGCTCGCTCGGACTGCCGTCGGATGTGGAGCACAGCATCTGTTCCGGCGCGGCGGGCCGCTTTCTCGCCGGGGCGTTGTAATCCCGGATCGGCCGCAATGATGGAGCACGGCGGAGCGTGACATCCCCGCGCGTCGGTACGCTGATGCTCTACGCGCAGGGGCTGGGCGCGTCCGGCGATCTGCTCGATCCGCGCGAACGGGCGTAGGCCCGCGAGAAGGATTTGGCGAGTCTCCCTACGCGTCCGCAGGCCAATTAGCGCCCTTATGGCAGACTCTGCGACGCGGCGAACTCGCCCATTGGCAGGGCCGAAGAACGTTCGTATTAAAACAGGTGAATAAAAGTAGCCGCCTGAGCGCACGCGTTGCGTGCCCGCGATGGCCGAAGGAGAAGATGACGATGGCTGACGACGCGAGCCGTGGCTCTCTTGCCGGTGTGAAGGTGCTGGAGTTCACTCAGATGGTGGCAGGTCCGCTTGCGGGCACGATGCTTGCTGATCTGGGTGCGTCGGTCATCAAGCTGGAGGGCCTGAAAGGCGATCCCCTCCGTTTCGTGCGTCCGCAGTATAAAGGGATGTGCGCCCATTTCTTCGCGGTGAACCGGCAGAAGCGGAGTATCGCGCTCGACCTGAAAACCGAGGAAGGTCGCGACGTGGCGCGCCGGCTGGCTACGGAATGCGACGTCGTGGTCGTCAATGCCCGCCCGGCGGCGATGACCCGGCTTGGCCTCGACTATGAGCAGCTCAAGGCGATCAATCCCAACATCATCTATGTCATGATTACGGGATTCGGGCTCGACGGACCATATGTGGACCGACCCGCCTACGATCAGGTCATCCAGTCGCTCACCGGCGCGATGACGCTGCAGTCCCCGGAAGGCCCGCCCGCACCGCTGCGTTCCATGTTCGTGGACAAATACGCCGCCACGGTCGCGGTCAGTGCGGTCAACGCCGCGCTGTTCCATCGCGAGCGCCATGGCGAAGGGCAATTCATCTCGGTTCCGCTGATGAAGTCCTTCGCGTTCTTTTCACTCGTCGATAATTTGCACAATCAATGCTTTGTCGAGGGTGAGGATCGCACGCCCATCATCAACATCACCCGTCCCTTCCGAGCCTCGGATGGGACGTTCATGGGGCATGTGCAGACCGATGAGCAACTCCGACAGATCAGCCATGCGTTCGGTCTCGAGGATCTGACGCAGGATGAGCGGTTCAACTCTGCGGTGAAGCGTGTCCAGAACTACCAGGCGCTATGGCAGGAACTCGAGAAGGGGTCGATCCACCTGACATCCGCCGAAGTCGAAGAGATGGCGACGCGTTACGGACTGCCCATCGGCAAGGTGAAAACCGTCGACGAGTTTCTGGAAGATCCGCAGGCGATCCATCTGGGATGCGTCAAGCGCTACGATACCGAGGAATATGGCCCCGTCCGTGCGGCCGCTCACCCCGTCGATTTTTCGAAGACGCCGGCAGATACTGATGGCGTCGCGCCACGTACAGGCGAGCATACCGTCTCGATTTTGCAAGAGCTCGGTTTCGACGACGAGCGCGTCGCTGCGCTGCGTCAGGCCGGAGCGATCCAATGATTTCGGCGAAAAAGTACCGCATTGAAAGGACGACATATCATGGCTGACGTTTTGGTCCTGGGGATCAGTCACTATCCGATGTTGATCTGGCCGGACAAGGCGATGTCCGGTCTGCTGCAGAAGATGCTGACCAATCCGAACCTGCCCGAGGCGTTGAAAACGCCAGCCGGCTGGCCGGAGGCGATGCAGAAGGAATGGAGCGACGATCAGGGCGAAGCCGCCGCCGCCAAGCATCGTCAGGAGATGATGGACTGGACGCGGCAGGCGCGACAGGCGCTCGACGAATTCAATCCGGATTTCGTGTTGATCTGGGGCGACGATCAATATGAAAACTTCAAGGAAGACATCATACCGCCCTATTGCATCAACGCGTATCCCGAATTTCGTTTCCACAATTTTCCGAACAACATCTGGGGGGAGCCGGTCGAGAAAGAATTCGTTCTGCCCGGCGTTCAGCAGGCGGCGAAGCATCTGACGACGAAACTGATCGAGGCCGGGTTCGATGTGCCCTATTCGTACAAGCGGCTGCATCACGCGCTGGGGCACGCTTTCACGAACGCGATCTTCTATCTCGATTATGATCGGAAAGGATTCAACTATCCGATCCTTCCGATCTCGATCAACTGTTACGGCCGTCAGGTGATCGCGCAAAAGGGCGGCCTGCCGAGCTTCGACAAGGAACTGTCCGAAGATCAGCTCGATCCGCCGGCGCCGACCCCCGGCCGCCTGTTCGATCTGGGAGCGGAAACCGCGCGTATCCTGGCGGAATCGCCCCATCGCGTCGCGCTGATCGCTTCGTCGAGCTGGTCACACGCCTTTCTGACGAAGAAGACGCATTACCTGTGGCCCGACATCCCGGCGGACAAGGTGCTGTTCGATGCGATGGTCGCGGGCGACTTTGATGTCTGGCGGAATTACACGTCCGCGCAGATCGAGGACAGCGGCCAGCAGGAGGTGCTGAACTGGTCGTGCCTGGTTGGTGCGCTGAGTGCGCTGGGCCGCACCAAGCCCGACATCGCGGGCTTCGTCGACACCTGGATCTTCAACTCGTGCAAGGCTTTCCTCGTTTCGAAGCCCTGAGCGTTCGCAGCGCGTCTCGGGTCGCTTGGCCGGCCCGAGACAGTTGACAACGACCGATTCCACGGACACATAAAACAAACGTACTAATATTATCCTCCGCCGAGTCGATGCGGAGTGCGCTTTTCCCGGAAACGCGGTGCCGACCAGATAATCGCCGGCGAACAGGCCGCGCCACATGGAGAGATGTGATGGACTTCAACCTGCCTGCTGACGACGATCCCCGCCGCCTTGAGGTTCGCAAGTGGTTTCGCGACAATCCGAATGCGTCTTACGAGGACTTGGCGAAGCGCGGCTATACGGTGCCCCACTGGCCCGCGCCGTGGGGCCTGTCGGCCGATCCGGAAACGCAGTTGATCATCGAGGAAGAGATCAAGCGTTCGGGCATGGCGCATCCGATGAGCATCAATGCGATCGCGGTCAACCAATGCGGTCAGTCGCTGCTGGTTCATGGCACCGAAGAGATGCGCCAGAAATTCCTTCCGCCGGCTCTGGCGTGCAAGGAGATCTGGACGATGCTGTTCTCCGAGCCGTCGTGCGGGTCGGATCTCGGCGCGCTGCGGACGCAGGCGCGACGCGATGGTGACGATTATATCATCAACGGCCAGAAGATCTGGAACTCCAACGCGCACATTGCGCAAGTCGGCGTGGTGATCGTCCGTACCGACCCGAGCGTGCCGAAGCATCGTGGCCTGTCGATCTTCCTCATCGACATGAACGCGCCGGGCGTCGAGGTCCGTACCATCCTCGACATGTCCGGCCACGCGCCGGAATATAACGAGGTTTTCCTGACCGACGTTCGCGTTCCCGCGAAAAACCGTATCGGCCAGGAGGGGCAGGGCTGGCAGATCGTTATCGAGCAGCTTCAGACCGAGCGCATGAGCATGTCGAAACCCGGCGCCGTGTGGGGGCAGGGCCCGACCGCGCACGAACTGGTGAGCGGGTTGATCGAGACCGGCAAGATCAAGGACCCGCTGATCCGCGAGGAAGCGGCGCGGCTGTATGCGGAGGGTGAGGTGTTGCGTCTGTTGAGCGCGCGCAATCTCAGCAATCGCATCAACGGCACGCCGGCGGGGCTCGAGGCGAATCTCGGCAAGATGATCTCTTCCCCCCACGGTCAGGCACTCTCCACGCTCGCCAAGCGCGTCGAGGGCGTCCGGGGCATGGTGCGGGACGATGATGAGCTTCCGCTGCCCAAGGGCGATTACAGCATGTGGGATACCTGGGATTATTGTTATTGGTTCGGCCCCGCGTCGTCGCTCGGGGTGGGCACGCAGGAAGTCCTCAAGAACACCATCTCGGAACGCGTGCTGGGCTTGCCGCGCGATATCGATCCGACCGTGAAGATGCCGTTCAACGAAATCAATCGGCCGCAGCTCAAGGCTGCCAGCTGACCTCCGCAACCGGCGATCGTCTGCGTTGTCGAGCCGCGACGATCGAGCACGAAAGATTATGCCATGAATTTCACGCTTAGCGATGAACATCTCGCGCTCAGAGAGTCGGCGCAGACGTTTCTTTCGAAGGAAGTCAATCTTGAGCCCTATCTGCGCCCGGATGCGAACGTGCATCCGGTCGCGCGCGACGGGCTGTGGCAGTCGATCCAGGGACTAGGCTGGCCTGGCATCGTCATCCCGGAGGCGTATGGCGGGCTCGGAATGAGCTATATCGATCTGGTCATGGTCGTGTCCGAACTCGGCCGCACGCTGGCGCCGTCGCCGTTCTTCGGAACGCTCGCGGGGGCATGGGCGATCGAGCGCTGCGGCAGCGAGGCGCAGAAGCAGACGCTTCTGTCTCAGGTTGCGTCGGGCGAGTTGACGCTGGCGCTCGCGGTCGCGGACCCCAATGGGGACGTCAATGGCCTGTCGGCGGGCGCGAAGGCGACGCGGCAGGGCGATGAATGGAAGATCGCCGGCGAGAAGTCTTTCGTCGTCGAAGCGGGGTCGGCGGACAAGATCGTCGTGGTCGCGGACGTCGATGGCACGCAAGGCTTTTTCGTGGTGGATGCGAAGGCGGCGGGCGTTCAGATCGAGCGGTTGGACTGGCGCGACATCACCCGGGAAGTCGATGCGATCACCTTCAAGGATGTCGCGGCGGAGCGGCTCGATCAGGCGGACTCAGACAGTTGGCTATGGATTCGCGACCGCCTCTATCTTGTCCTTGCGGCGGAGAGTGCCGCGGGCTCGGAACAATCGCTGGCGGACGCGGTGGCATATGCCAAGGAGCGCGTCGCCTTCGGTCGGACGATCGGCTCATATCAGGCGATCAAGCATGCGTTGGCCGAACTGGCCGGTGGCAACGAACTGGCTACCGCAGGAGTGCAATATGCCGCCTGGGCGCTGACCGAGAATGATCCCGGCGCGCGCAAGGCTGCGGCGATCGCACAAAGCTATGCGAGCGATCAGTACCGTGCGACCACCTTCCGCAATATTCAGGTCTTCGGCGCGATCGGCTTCACGTGGGAAATGCGCAACCACCTCTTCTACAAGAGGGCGCGCGCCAATGCCGAACTGCTCGGTACGCCCGAGGACCAGCGGGAACAGCTGATTCAGTTGCTCGAAGCGGAGCATCGCGCCGCTGCATAGTGACGCCAGGCGCCTGCGCGGTGCCGGAGTGAGGATGGAGAGTGTTGATGGCTTTGCTGAAGTTCGTCGATTTCGGTGGTGCGGAAGCCCAGGTCGAGATTGACGACGGGTTGTCGATCATGGAAGGCGCGGTCGGCGCGGGTATTGACGGGATCGATGCGGATTGTGGTGGGCAATTGTCGTGTGCCACCTGCCATGTCTATCTCGGCGAGGACTGGCTGGATCGCGTCGAGCCGATGAGCGAGGAGGAGGATGCGCTCCTGGACTTTGCTGTCGATCGGCGACCCACGTCGCGCCTCTGCTGCCAGATCACGGTTCATCCCGAAATGGACGGCATGACTATCCACATCCCCGCCACGCAGGCCACGGCCTGATCCGACAATTGTGTAGCTGGTCGGCCCCCGAACTCGGCCGGCAGCTTCCCCTGTTCCGTTTTAACGACCGGGCGCGTAGGAGTGTCGTCAGCAAACGCCCGTTGCTGCGGGCCAAAAGGATGGACTGTCACCCGATGGCAACTGCTCGTAGCGCGATTCAAGATCTGGACGACCGCATCGATACGCGCAGGAACATCAAGGTTGCCGCGCGCAGATTGTTCGCTGAACATGGACTTGAAGCGGTCACCGTCCGGGAGATCGTTGCCGCCGCCGGTGCGAAGAACGGCGGCTCGCTCAACTACTATTTCAAGTCCAAGGACGGTCTGATCCTCGAACTCATCAACGAGGTGTTCACCGATCTGAGCAAGGTGTGGCTTGAGCGTATCTCCGAGCTGGATCGAAAAGGCGGGCCGACCAACGTCAGGGAAATCGTCGATATCATCGTCCGCGCGCACGCATCGGATGCGTTTTCCGATCCGTCGCCGACGGTGAACCGGTTCCTGGCGGCGGTGCTGTTCAAACGCCGCAAGGAGCTGTCCACCTACCTCGAGCAGATGAACATTCTCGTCTTCCGTCGCTTGCTCCAGATGATCAGCGATCTTTGCGAGGATGTGCCCAAGCCAGTGATGCGACAGCGCCTTATCTTCCTGGCGTGGTATCTGTTATCCGTGAATGCCGCGCACGAGACTTGGCGCGTCAGCCGTAAGCGAAGCGATGTCTGGACCGACACCGATCCACTGGTAAACCTCGTCGACACCGCCACGGCGCTGCTCAACGCCGAGGTGAGCGACATGACGATCGCGCTGCCCGAACACCGCCCGCGCGGCACGAAGCGCGCGACCAGGTCCGCGAGCAAGGTCGTCGGTTCCGGCGCCTGACGGAATCATTCCAGGGCCGGCCGCGCCGCGACCGGCCGCTCGAACACGGTGGCGGCGTAGGTCGATCAGATCGCGGCCGACGCTGACCGGCCGGCCAGCATTCCGAAGGTGGATGACGACGACAGCGAGGTGCCGCTGAGGTATCCGGCGCCGTGGAACCCGCCCACCACTTCTCCCGCCGCGTACAGGCCAGGCACCGTCTCGCCCAGCCAGTTGATTACCGCCATATCGCCATTGGTGGTGATGCCGCCGTAGGTCGACGTCAGTGCATTCGTCGTCGCCGCGATGTAGTAGGGCGGTGTATCGACCGCCAGGAGGTTGTTGGTGCGCCCGAAATCCGGATCGCTGCCATTACGCACGTGTGCATTGTAACGCTCGATCGTTGCCTCAAGCGCGGCGGGATCGATCTGCATCGTTGCCGCAAGATCTGCGATCGTGTCGGCAGTGCGGATATATCCGGCGTTGATCCCCTCGGGATAATTGTTGACCGAGCTGTCGTCGAACGACTTCTCGAACACTTTGCGATCGAAGATCTGGAAGGCCACGCCATTGGTCTGCCTCATGCCGGCGCCGCCGAGCGCCTTGTACGTCTGCCCCTCGTTGACAAAGCGCTGTCCTTCGAGATTGACCATGATGCCGCCGGACATGAAGCTGAACAACAGCGGCGGCACTTCCTCGGCGCCTTGAACGCCGTGCGGATAGTTGCGGATGGCGCCACCGAACGATCCTGAGACATATCCCAGATCGGCCAGGCCGGCACCAAGATCACACGCCATCATCAAGCCGTCGCCCGTGTTGGCGACGCCGCCATGTTTGACACCGTTGAGCAGTTCGGGCGCGAATACCCCGATCAGTTCGCGCGATCGGGAGAAGCCGCCGGTCGTCAGCACCACGCCGCGGCGCGCTTCGATCGACATGATCTCGTCGCCATAGGCGACGAGGATCGCATTGACGCGTCCGGTGTCGCTGTCGCGGGAGAGTTTCATCGCGGCGCATTTCGAGGCGAAGGTAATGTTGGCATGCGCCTGCGCGGCCATGTGCATGTTGGTGATGACCCGCCCGGTGCCCGTTTCGTGGAGGCAGCGATCAGCGCCGTTCAGCCGGAATTTCGCGCCGTGCCGCTTCAGCAGCGCATAGGCTTCGAGCTGGTGGCGGACGAAGGCGTCGACCAGCACCGGATTGTTCTTGTTCTTGCCCGAGGCGAACAGACGTTGGCGAAGGTGCTCTGGCCCGTCGTTGATGCCGGCTTCGTGCATCAGGTCGGTGCCGGCGAAGATAAAGCCGCCACCCGCCATCGCCGAGCTTCCACCCGCCTGGGAGGCTTTTTCCAGGAACAGGACTTGCGCGCCCCGCTCCGCCGCTTCCAGCGCGGCGCAATGTCCGGCAATGCCTGCCCCAAGCACGACGACGTCGGTCGAGGTCGGGATCTCACCTGTTTCACGCATCATGGTCGTTCTCCCGTTCAGGCGTGAAAGCCGCCGCCGTGGCCCGTGGCCATGCGGGCGATGTCGTCGGCGCTCGTCGGCGTGCCGCGACCACGCCAGGCGATGTGCAGGTCGGGCCGAAGCAGGAACACCGAACCCTTCAACACCGCGCGGACATGCGGCTCGTCGAGCCGCACCACCTCCAGCGGCGTCCCGACCGCCGCGAAAGCCGCTTCCAGTGCGGCGCTGTCATATGTGCCTTCAAGATCCAGCAGCGTGTAGCCGTTCCCAAGCCGATCCTGAAGCGCGGTGCCATCTTCCAGCCAGAAATGCGGAATGCGGACTCCAGGGCGCCCGTGCGGCACGATCCGGCTGAATTCCCAGTGCGGCATATTGCCGGGTTCATGCGCGACGATCGTCGATCCGGCATAGGAATAGCAGGTCTCCGCGCCCACCATGCCATGCATCCGGCCATGCTCGCGCCTGAATGTCGCGGCAAGGCGTTCGCGTGCGGCGTCGCCCGCCGGAGTCAGTTCGTAAACCTCGCGCGTGATGGTCTGGGGCCAGAAATTGGCGCCATCCGCCGCCCAGCCCGATGCTTCGATATTGCGTTGCGCGACGGGGCGGCGCTCGATCTCGTAAGAGTCGAGCAGCGCCGGGCCGCCCCATCCCTGAATCGTACCCGCCAGCTTCCACGACAGGTCGATCGCGTCGCCAATACCGGTGTTCATGCCCAGGCCGCCGGTCGGGATCACGAGGTGAACGGCGTCGCCCGCCATCAGCACGCGCCCCTCACGATAGCGCTCGGCGAGGCGCAGGTGCGGGCGCCAGGTCAGCACGTGCTCGACGTCGATCTCGCAATCGAAGCCGATCAGGTTGTGCAGAACCTTCTTGAAGTCCGTGTCTTCGGGGAGTGGCGTATGAAAGGTAAATTCGGTCCGGGACCCCTGCGCCACCAGCGCTCCGCCGGACAGGAAGCTGTAATGCCGTCCCTTCGGCGCGCCCATCCGAGCATACAGATCCTTGGATTTGAAGATCACCTGCCGCAGATCGGCCGGGGCCGACACGCCGGTCAGGTGGATGCCCAGATGCTTGCGCACGGTGCTGCGGCCTCCGTCGCAGCCGACAAGATACTGGCTGCGGAAGGTCTCGATCGTATCGCTGCCGTCGGTTCGGCGTGCCCTTACCGTCACGCCCGCCTCGTCCTGCTCGAAATCGACCAGCTCCAGTCCGTAGCGGACGGTCGTGTTCGGCGTCTCATGCTCGGCGACCTCGCGCAGCAGGGGCTCGATCGCATTCTGTGAAACGAGTTGATACGGCTCCAGCGGTATCGTCCCGTCGTTGGTGGCCGCGACCAGCGCGCGCTTCTCATCGACCGACGCGAACGGAATGTTCGCGATCGCCGGCTCGTTCATGGTCCGAACCAGCAGCACGTCCATGGGGTTGTCGCCGGGGTAGCCCAGCGCGCGCACGCGATCGACGATGCCCAGCCGCCGATAGATCTCCATGGTACGCGCGTTGGAGCGGTCCATCTTCGGCCAGGGCGCCGTGCTCGGGTCGCGCTCCATGATGAGCGTCCGGATGCCGCGACGACCGAGGTCGATCGTCATGGTCAGGCCGACCGGCCCCGCACCGGATATGATGACGTCAAAATCGAATGCCCCGTTCATGCCGATCCTATCCTAAAGCTCTGGTGTTTGACGATCAGCGTGCCGCCTTCCGCGCGCTGGTGGCAGTAACATTTTTATCAAACCCGGTATGCGCCAGCGTATCATGACGGCCATCCGGGCGTCGCGAATGCCCAGCGCCGGCGTTGCATCGCTTTTCACATCGGCGGTAGAACGTACCGATAAAGACGCGGGCGTGATGGAGTACCGAGAATGCGTTATCGCTTGCCGTCGCTGAATGCGCTGCGCGCCCTGGAGGCGGCGGGTCGGCGGGGAAGCCTGTCGGCGGCGGCGAAGGAACTCGGCGTCTCGGTCGGTGCGGTCAGCCGCCACATCACCTTGCTGGAGGGGCATTTCGGTCGCACCCTGCTTCGGCGGCAGACATCCGGCGTCGAGCCGACGCCGGATTGCGCCGCCTATCTGCTGTCGCTGGGCCGGGCGTTCGAGGAAATCGATATTGCCAGCCACCGGCTCGCCACCGAACGACAGCAGGACAACAGGTTGCGGCTGCGCTTCTATTCGACCTTCACGACCGAATGGCTGTCGGGGCGGCTTGCCGGATTCCGGTCGCTGCATCCCGAAATTCACCTCGACCTCAGTCTGTCGATCAAGGATGCCGAATGGCGCGACGATGATTTCGATATGGCGCTGACCGGACGTCCACCGCTCGGTGACGACTTTCGCTGCGATGCGTTGTTCGAGACCTATCTGGCGCTGGTGTGTTCCCCGGCGTTTCTGGACGGGCGTGACCGGATCGCGCCGGAGGATATCCGGCGCGAGATACTGCTGATATCCCCGCGCGAGGCGGAGTTGTGGCCCCCGCTGCTTGAGGCCCTGCGGGTGCCCGACCACGACAATCAGCAGCGCATCGTTTTCGACTCGCTCAGCATGACCTATCAGGCCGCCCGGCGGGGCGCCGGGCTGGCGATGGGCAATTTATTCCTGATCGCCGACGATCTGCGCGAAGGGCGGCTGACGATACCGATGGATCACATCCTCGCCGTGCGTCTCCCGCACTATGTCGTCACGCGCAGGGGGCGACCCGACGGGCCGGCGCTGAACGCGTTCCGCCACTGGCTGCTCGAATCGACGCACGAAGCCGCGGCGCACCTCGACGAGTTCATGAAGTGCCGCACGATACAAACCCTGCCATTGGGTCGCGGGGCATCGCAAGCCTTGGCGACCGAGGTCTGACGCGCACAACGGCACCGAAGGCCAATCGCATCGCGGTATTCCCGAGGAACCGTCGCCGGACCCTCATTCGCGGCGCGTCATCCGTGGCCGCCGCTACAGGTCGTCCGTCGATGCGATGTACCGTTAGCGGACCGACACCGGCACCAATCTGCCTTCGCGTGTCCAGTCGTTCAACACGAACTTCTGGATCTTGCCGGTGGGGTTCATCGGAAAGATGTCGGTCTGCGCCCACAGCGCGGGCACCTTGAAGCCCGCGAGCCGATCGCGGCAATGCTGATGCAGGTCTTCGAACCGAAGTGGACTGCCGTCGATCGACTGCGCCACGGCAAGGACGATTTCGCCCCATTTGTCGTCCGGAAGGCCAATCACCGCCGCCTGGGCGACCGATGGATGTTCGAAGAGCACGTCCTCCACTTCGCGCGGATAGATGTTGATCCCGCCGCGGATGATCATATCCTTCAGCCGACCGGTGATCGACACATAGCCACGTTCGTCGAGCATCCCGAGATCGCCCAGTCGCAGCCAGCCGTCCGGGGTCATGGCCGAGCGGGTTTCATCTTCCCGGCCATAATAGCCCAGCATGATCTGCGGGCTCTTGATGCACATTTCGCCCATCTCTCCGGGCGGCAGCGTGGCGTTGGTTGCAGGATCGCGAATTTCGAGCTGCATGCCCGGTAGCGGTCGGCCCAGCGTGTTGGCGAGTTCGTGCGGCCCGTCCCCGGTCGCGGTGTTGCTGATCGGACCGCCGGCCTCGGTCTGGCCGAAGCAGATCATCGTCCGGCAGCCGATGCGCTCGGTCAACCGCTCGGAAAGCGCCGGCGGCACCGGCGCCGCCCCGGCGAGAATGAAATCGACAGTCGAGAGATCGTGATCCGCGAACGTCGGATGATCCAGCATCGCCACGATCATCGTCGGCACTAGCAACATGCCGTTGCAGCCTTCGGCCTCGATCAGTTCGAGCGCCAGACCCGGGTCCCACTCCCGCATTTGCACGAAGGTGCCGAGCACCGATATGGTCGCCATCAACGATACGACAGCGCCGCCGATATGGTACATCGGCATCGCGTTCAGCCACACGCCAAAGCGCTTGAACCCGCAACAGACGGCGACGTTGGCGGGCGGGTGAATCAACCCGTGGTGCAGCATCGCGCCTTTCGGACGACCGGTCGTTCCCGAGGTGAACTGGATGATGACGGGGTCGCGCGGTTTCACGTTCGGCAACGGCACTGGTTCAGCGCCGCTCGCCAGGAACGTGTCCCAGTCCGAAAAGGAGATCAGCGCGAGATCGGGCATCAGCGTGTCACGAATCGAAGCGGCGATCGCACCCACGGCGCTTGAGCGCCACGTATCGATGTGGAAGAGCGCCGTCGCCTCGCAATCCTGCAGGATCGCTGCCAGTTCCGCTTCACGATATGCCGGGTTGGCCGGCACCATGATCATCCCGGCGAGCGCCGCGCCGAATTCCAGAATGACCCATTCGGGGCAATTCGCCGAGCAGACCGCAATCCGGTCGCCCGGTTGGAAGCGACGAAGCAGGGCATAGGCGACCGTTTCGGCTTCGCGCAACAGCTCCGCATAGGTCCAGCGCCGCCTCAGCGCCCGATCGGCAACACCATTCACGAGCGCGACGCGGTCTCCCGACTCGCGCGCCGCTTCGCGCAACAGTTCACCCAAAGTTACATCGCGCACGGGCGGGTAGGATTGCTCGCCGGTCGGCGGAATCGGCTGTTGCACGCCGGATACCTGCGGCTGATAGGCAACATCCTTCGCCACCATCACTCTCCTGATTTCTGCACCGTGCCATGGAAACCGGCAGCGTGTCGTTCATCTTCCCGATCGCTACCATGCGGATGTTCGATGCAAGACAAAGATGCCCGTCGGTCGAAATCCTATGGCAACTTCTTCCGTATGCTCGGGCAATCCGGTGTCGACTGTCAATTAAGCCTGCCGAACTACCGCATATCCGGCAGTTTCCCGTTGAACTCGTCCTGCATGACGCGCGCTGATATCGATGCGCGCTGAGGTGTCGCCGTGATGAAACTTTTTGATATCGCCGGGAAGGACGTACTGATCACCGGCGGGGCGCAGGGGCTGGGCCGCATGATCGCCGAGGCGTTCCTGCGTGGCGGTGCAAGCGTGACGATCACCTCGCGAACCGCGGAAGTCAGCGAAGAGGCTGCCAGAAGCCTGCGTGCGCTGGGGGATTGCACGGGTCTGGTGGCTGATCTGTCGACGCCAGGCGGAGCCGTCGCGCTTGCCGATCAGGTCAAGGCGCGCGGACGCACCGTGCATGCCCTTGTCAATAACGCCGGCAAGAGCGCTGGCGGGCGCATCGAGCAGTTGGCGGACGCCACCTGGCCCGATCTCATGGCGATCAACGTTCAGTCGCCCTTCACGCTGGTGCGCGAGTTGCTGCCGATCCTGCGCGCGGCTGCGACGCCGGACGACCCCGCGAGAATCGTCAATATCGGATCGTTCGTCGGCCACGCCGTCCCGCTGCGGCCGACTTTCTCCTACGGTGCCAGCAAGGCCGCGATCCATCATCTCACGCGGATGCTCGCCGCCGAGCTGGCCGGGTCGCACATCTGCGTCAATGCGGTAGCGCCCGGATACTTCCCCACGCGCATGACGGCCGCGATCGACAAGGCGCATATGGCGGAAATTCCCAATCGCGTGCCGCTCGGGCGACTTGGCAGACCCGAGGACGTAGCGGGCGCGTGCATCTATCTCTGTTCGCCAGCCGGTGCCTATCTGACTGGCACCATCCTGCCGGTCGATGGCGGCCTGAGCGGATGCCGTTGAGCGCGAGCGCTCGATCTTCGACTTCGCGATCCATTGAGGAGAGGACAATAATGAACACGACGCGCGAACCAACGTCGCTCACCTATGTCGAGCGGCGCGGTCCGATCGAGATCATCACGCTCAACCGGCCGGAGGCGCTGAACGCGATGAGCCCCGAACTGGCGGATGAGCTATCGGCCTATTTCGGCGGCTTGCAGGCGCGCCGTGATGTCCGGGTCGTATTGCTGCGGGCCGAGGGCAGGGCGTTCTGCGCCGGCGGCGATCTCGACTCGCCGGCTTTCGCTGCGCCGGGGCCGGGGCGCGTTCAGCGGCAATATGATATCCAGATCCGTTATTCGAACGTCATCCGGACGATGCGTTCGTGTCCGCAACCGATCATCGGGCTGATTCAGGGGCCGGCGGCGGGTGCCGGCTTTTCGGTGTCGCTGGCGTGCGATGTCCGTTACTGCACGCCGCAGGCGAAGTTCAACGCCGCCTATATCCGGATCGGTGTCGGCGGGACCGACATGGGCTCGGGATATTTCCTGCCGAAACTGGTGGGTCTGTCGGCCGCGTCGGAATTCCTGCTGACCGGCCGCTTCATTCACCCGGAACGGGCGCTCGCGATCGGGCTGGTGAGCGAGATTGTTGCCGCCGAGGACTTGCTGGACAAGGGGCTCGAACTGGCCAACGACATGCTGCGCACCGCGCCGATGGGCCTGCGGATGACCAAGGAATCGATCAACGCCCAGGCGCAGCTCGGCAGTATCGAGGCAGCTCTCGCGCTTGAGGACCGGCAGCAGATCCTGTTGATGGAAACGGCGGATCACCGCGAAGCGATCGCCGCCTTCAAGGAGAAGCGCATGCCGAGCTACACCGACAGCTGATCTGCTGCGGGTGCGGGACGGCGGGCGCGCGACCGGCGGCCGCCCCGCCGATCCGCACCTGGCCTCAGATCGCCAGCGCGAGCCGCGTAGCCTGATCGATCGCGCGCACAGCGTCGAGTTCGCCCGCCACATCCGCCCCGCCGATAATGTGGACGCTGGGCACGGCCGGGTGGCCGATCAGCGTGTCGTACAAGGACCGTTGCGATTCCTGTCCCGCACAGACGATGATGGTGTCCGCCGCGACGGTGCGTTCCACGCCCTCGATCGCGATGACCAGCCCCGCCGGTTCGATCCGCCGATACTCGACGCCCCCCAGCATCTCGACCTGCGCATTTTGCAACTTCGTGCGGTGTATCCAGCTGGTCGAGACCGCCTGCGCGATACCGGACGGACGTGATGGTTTCCGCTGCATCAGCGTGATCCGGCGACGCGGTGTCGAGACCTCCGCGCGCGTCAGTCCACCGGGTGAACGCAGCGTCCTGTCCAGCCCGTATTCTTCCGCGAAAGCATCGATCAGCGGGACGTCGCCCGGTTCGCCGAGCAGATACTCCGCGACGTCGAACCCGATTCCACCCGCGCCGATGATCGCGACATGTGCGCCGACAGGCTTGTGATCGCGCAAAACCTCCGCGTAGCTGAGCACGCGCGGATCATCGATGCCCGGGATGTCGAGCAAACGGGGACGGACCCCGGTTGCAATCACGATCTCGTCATAGCCACCGGCTGCGAGTTCGTCCGCCGAGACGGTATGGTTGAGCCGAACGGTCACATTGTCCACGTCGAGGCGGTTCTCGAAATAGCGGAGAGCCTCGTTGAATTCGAACTTCTCCGGCACCTCGCGGGCCATCAGCAACTGCCCGCCGAGACGTGAGCCGGCCTCGAACAGGGTGACCGCATGCCCGCGCGATGCCGCATTGAACGCGAAGTTCATGCCCGCCGCGCCGCCGCCGACCACCGCGATCCGCTTCGGCTCGCGGGCAGGCGTCAGCACGAGATCCAGTTCGTGCCCGGCGCGCGGATTGATCATGCACGACACTCTCTTGCCGCGCAGCACACGGTCGAGACAGGCTTGATTGCAGGCGATGCACGTCGCGATACGCTCGGCCTGGTTCGCCTTCGCTTTGGCTGCAAAGCCGGGATCGGCGAGCAACGGACGTGCCAGCGAGACGAAATCCGCGATACCGTCCGACAAGAGCCGTTCGGCGACATGGGGGTCGTTAATTCGGTTCGATGCTATGACAGGCACGTTCACCGCCTCTTTCACCTGTCGGATGGCGTAGGACCAGGCCGCGCGCGGCACCATCGCAGCGATCGTCGGTATGGCCGATTCATGCCAGCCGATGCCGGTGTTCAGCATGTTCGCGCCAGCCCGCACGACCTCGATCGCGAGGTCGCGCGTTTCTTCCAGCGTCGCGCCGCGCGGCACCAGATCGACGGCCGAAATCCGGTAGATGACGAGGAAGTCGTCCGGCACGTGCCGCCGCACGGCAGCGACGATCTCACGGGAGAAGCGCCCCCGCTTGTCGGACGAGCCACCGAATTCGTCCGATCGGTCGTTCGTCGCCTCGGCGGTGAACTGATTGATCAGATACCCTTCCGATCCCATGATCTCGATGCCATGATAGCCGAGTTCACGGGCAAGCCTCGCGGCCTGGGCGAAGTCCTCCACCGTCTGCCATACCCGCTCCGTCGATAAACGGGTCGGCGCAAAGCGGTTGATACGCGCCGGCTGCGCCGATGCGCCGACGCAATCGGTATGTTTGGCGTAGCGACCGGCATGAAGCAGTTGCAGACAGATCTTCGTGTTCGTGCCGCGCACGGCCTCGACGCTGGCGCGGTGCCAGGCCTCGTCCTGTCCGGGGGCGAGATAGGGATCCGCCAGATCCATCCGGCCCTCCGGGTTCGGAGAGATGCCGCTGGTGATGATAAGCCCGATACCACCCTCGGCACGTTCGCGGTAGAACGCGCGGATACGGTCTTCCGGCCGGTCGAGATGCTCGATGCCGGTGTGCATCGCGCCCATCACCAGCCGGTTCGGCAGCGACAGCGCTCCCGACTGCCAGGATCGGAAGAGGTGCGGAAAGGGCTCGTCGGTCAACATCGCCTGGTTTGCCTTCGATTGCTTGCACGGTGCGCGGGCGCCGACGATGCGGGATCGGGATGCGGTCGCTCGGCCGGCGGCGGAGATCGATCGCGGATTGGCCGGTCTGGTGCGATCACGTCGTTACGACGACGCGCACCATCCCCGCCGGACGCTTCTCGAGAACGTCGAACGCTTCTTCGACATCCTCCAGCGCGAAGCGGTGGCTGACCAGACCCGCCAGCGAGAGGCGGCCGCTGCCGACCAGCTCCGTCACCGCGCGCAGATCGTCGATCGTGGACGAGTAGCTGCCGACGATCTCGATCTCGCGGGTCATCAGCCCGGTCCACGTGGTCGCGAGCGAAACCTTCTCGTCGCGCACCGAGCCGAGCACCAGCCGTCCGCCCTTGCGCAGCATGCGGATCGCCTCGCTCGGCGCGGCCTCCGCGCCGCTGAAATCGATCGCGGCATCCATCGCGCCGAAGCGGTCCCGCATCGCGCGTCCCGCCCCGTCGAGGCCCTGCACTACGGGAATGCCTAGCGCTTCAATGCGTTTCGCGGTGCCCGCACTGTGCACCACGGCCGCGATCGTAACGTCTGGATCGATCGCGCGGGCGATCTGCAGGACGTTCGTTCCCACGCCGCCCGATCCGATAACCGTCAGCTTGCCACCGCGCGGCAGGTTGGAGCGGCGTAGCGCATGATAGGCGGTCGCCACCGCATCGGGCAGCAACGCGGCGTAATCCGGATCGAGCGCGTCCGCCGGCACGAGCCGATCGGCGCGCCAGATCATTTCCCGCGCCAGGCCCCCGGCGCGATGGACGCCGAGCATCTCCGCCGATGCGCAGTGGTTTTCGCGCCCCGACAGACAGTCGTCGCAACCACCACAGGGCAGCAGCGGATGCAGCACGACTCGGGAACCCGGCACGAAACCGGAGTGAACGTCCGCCTCGATCACTTCCGCCGACACTTCATGGCCCGGATGGACTGGATATTCCGCCCCCAGCGGCATCTTCATGCCGTGGAGCAAATGGAGATCGGTGCCGCAGATGCCGCAGGCCAGCACTTTCAGTCGCACCCAGCCTTCCGGGCGCGGCGCGACCTCCGCGCGTTGAAGCGACAGGCTTCCGGGTGAGATCGTCAGACGGAGATTATCGCCGATTGTGGTCATGGGTTCAGGGTATCGCAAACCCGGGTGGCAAGCAGCGCCTAAGGCGATTGGCCGGGCGATAACGGGTTTGTGTTATCGGGGAAGGGCGGCGGGTGATCGGCATCAACGCCGTTGACGCCAGCGCCCGATTAAAACTAGCGTTTTCATCAAGGCGATGGTCGCTGGGCGACGTGCCCCGTGCTGTGCCCGTATGACGCGGGCCGGACAGCCGGCGACCTGAAAGCGATCATGGAGTGGATGGCGATGAGCAAGGTGATCGATCTCGACAAGTTTCGTGAGTTTTTTCTGACCGAAGTCGAGGAAGCGTATCCCGAAGTGGAACGTACCGATTCGCTGCCCGAGGCTATACACAAGCGGGCGGCCGAGATCGGGTGTTACCGGCTTACCCTGCCAGTCGAATACGGCGGCTACGGCATGAGCGTGACCGAGTATCTGCCGTATCTCGAAGCATCGGCGGAGGGGCCGGGCGTCGGCCGCATGCTGGTGCATACGACCAACGGGATCTGGCGCCCGGTCCACAATTTCGGCAACGCGGAGCAGCGTGCGCTCCTGCCGAAAATGGGGGCGGGCGAGACGGTGATCGCTTTCGCGCTCACCGAGATGACAGGCGGCACCGGGCGCGACCTGAAATCGGTCGCCAGGCGCGAAGGCGACACCTGGCGGCTGAGTGGCGAGAAGCATCTCATCACCTGGGCGGACCGCGCCGACTGGTTCCTGATCGTCGCGGCGACCGACGATGGCAGCGCGAAGGACTCGCTTACCGCGTTCCTGATCCCGCGCGACATCGAAGGATTCGAGATCGACGCGACGCAGCATACGATGGGCCTGCACGGAACGGGCCACGCGTTCCTGCGGTACAAGGACATGGTCGTTCCGGACAAATATCGTCTCGGCGAGGTCGGGCAGGGGCTCGAGGTCGCACTGTTCTTCCTCGATTACAGCCGCGTCTCGCTGTCGACCACGATGGTCGGTCTGGCCAAGCGTGCGCTGGATGAATCGGTGAAGTTCGCCAAGCGGCGCGTCACCTTCGGCAAGCCGATCGCGACCCGCGCGCAGATGCAGACTCATCTCGCGATGATGCACGCTGATATCGAAGCGGCGCGCTATCTCGTCCGCCACGCCGCGAAGCTCTGCGAGGACGGCAAGGATTTCACCCCGCAGGCGGCGACCGCGAAGCTGTTCAACCTGAATATGGTCGGACGCGTCACCGATCTGGCGCTTCGCGTCCACGGCGGCTGGGGTTACACCCGCGAAGCGCCGATCGAGCGAATCTATCGTGACGCCCGCGGCTATTGGTTCGAGGAAGGCACTGCCGAGATTCAGCAGCTCGTGGTCGCGCGCCACGTCCTGGAAACCAGCGCGGCGGCCTGACGCCGGTGGCCGGCTTCGGCGACACGCGATGTCGGCGCTCATCCGGGCGCCGGCACGGCATCGCCGACGTGATCTGAAGAGGGAGCAGTGGAGTGAGTGGCGTAGAAGCGCTCTTTCAGCCGTTTACGCTGGGTGATCTGACACTGCGGAACCGGATCGTCATGCCGGCCATGACGCGGCATCGTTCTCCGGACAATGTCCCCGGCGACGATGTCGGCGACTATTATGAGCGCCGCGCCGCGTCGGCGGGATTGATCGTGACCGAGGGCACGTGTGTCAATCATCCCGCCGCCAACGCGTATGAGAAGGTGCCGTTTTTCTACGGCGAGGAGTCGCTGGCCGGCTGGAAGCGCGTCGTGGATGCGGTTCATTCGGTGGGCGGACGGATCATGCCGCAGTTGTGGCATACCGGATCGGCGCGCCACCCGGGCGCTTCGCCGGACCCGTCGGTGCCCGCTTTCACCCCGTCCGGCCTGACGCAGAAACTCGAGCCGGGGTGCCACGAGATGACCGGGCGGGATATCCGCGACGTCATCGACGCGTTCGCCATCGCGGCGGCCGATGCGGTGCGGCTCGGCTTCGATGGCGTCGAGGTGCATGGCGCGCACGGCTATCTCATCGACGAATTCTTCTGGGAACGCAGCAACCGGCGCACCGATCACTACGGCGGCAGTATCGCGAACCGGGCGCGCTTCGCGGCGGAGATCGTCGCGGCCATTCGCGAACGGGTCGGCCCCGACTTCCCGATCATCCTGCGGTGGTCACAGTGGAAGCAGCAGGATTATCGGGCGCAGTTGGTGACTGATCCCGCATCGCTGGAGGCTTTCCTCGATCCACTCGTTGCGGCGGGAGTCGATATCTTCGATTGCAGCACGCGCCGCTACTATCAGCCGGAATTTCCGGGCAGCGACCTCAATCTTGCAGGCTGGGTCAAGCGGTTGACGGGCAAGCCGACCATCACCGTCGGGAACGTCAGCCTCGACAGCGATTTCGTGTCCGGCAACGACACCCGCGTCACCTTTCAGGCAGCGAAGACGGGATCGCTCGACAACTTGCTGGAACGGCTGGCTGCCGACGAATTCGATCTCGTGGCGGTGGGACGGGCGCTGCTCGCCAATCCGGATTGGGCGGACCTCGTTCGCACCGGCCGGATGGCGGCGTTGAAGCCGTTCGAAAAAGAGATGTTGCGCCAGTTATATTGATCTAAACGCCCGCGGTTTTGTGCGCGGGTACGCGGTGTTGCATCGTCGGATGCACCCGAACCCGGCGCCGATACGATTGATCGATGGCGATATTACGATGATGACACAGTGCGATTTTGCAGGAGACGTGAGGTGAGGATTGATCGGGGCGCGGCGATCGTTACCGGCGGAGCATCGGGCCTCGGCGCGGCGACCGCGCGGATGCTGGCGAGGAACCGGGCGAAGGTCGCGCTGTTCGATCTGAACGCGGATGCTGGCGAGGCGCTGGCGCGTGAGATCGGCGCCCGTTTCTTCAAGGTCAACGTCACGGATGAGGTCAGCGTCGGCGAGGCGCTCGGGGAGGCCGAGGCGGCAAACGGCCTTGCACGGATTTTGGTCAATTGTGCCGGCGTGGCCCCGGCGATCAAGACTGTCGGCAAGGAGAATGTTCCGCATCCGCTTGATGCCTTCCGGCGAGCGATCGAAATCAATCTGATCGGCACCTTTGCGATGATCGCGCAGTTCGCCGCGCGGCTCGGGGCTGGCGAGCCGATCGGAGAGGAGCGCGGTATCGTCATCAATACCGCTTCGGTCGCGGCGTTCGACGGGCAGATCGGGCAAGCGGCCTATTCGGCATCCAAGGGCGGTGTCGTCGGCATGACTCTCCCGATCGCCCGGGATCTGGCGCAACACCGCATTCGCGTGATGACCATCGCGCCGGGAATTTTTCTGACTCCGATGCTGATGGGCCTTCCGGAGGCCGCGCAGAGCTCGCTCGGACAGCAAGTACCGCATCCAAGCCGTCTCGGCCATCCGGATGAATATGCGCAGCTCGTCGAAAGCATCATCGCCAATCCGATGCTCAACGGCGAGGTGATTCGCCTGGATGGTGCGATCCGGATGGCGCCGCGCTAAGAGGCTCGCGGGCTGCCCTCGTAATCCGTGGGGTAGTACCTGTAGTGTGCAGTATCGGTCATCCGTTGAAGTCTGTCTGGCCGCTGTACTGAACGTGACATAAACTATTCTTTGAGTATGCTGATACGGCGATGAGTCCATAAGGGCATGCCGTTCAGCTTTTCGTCGAAAACAAGCATTGGGAGATGCGGGCATGGCCTTAGACGGCGACATGAAGGTCCATGAGGCGACCTATCACAAGGTGATCGGCCTGCTGAAATATGGCGCGGTGGCGTGCTTCCTGCTCGTCTTCGTCATCATCTATTTCGCGCTCGCCCCCGCCAGCAAGTGAAGATCGCAATCCTGAGGGAGAGCGCTCCAGGTGAGCGCCGCGTTGCCGCGACTCCGGAAACCGTCAAGAAATTCATCGGCTTGGGCGCGAATGTCGCGGTCGAAGCCGGCGCCGGCCTTACCGCCGCGATTGCCGACGCCGAGTATGCCGCCGCGGGCGCAAGCGTCGGGGACCGCGCGGCCACGCTCGGCGGCGCCCGCATCGTGCTCGGCGTGCAGGGGCCGGACCCGGCTTCGCTCGCCGGAGTCGCGCCGGGCGCCTGGGTGGTCGCGAGCCTCAACCCGTTCGGAGAGCGCACGCGAGTCGACGGCTATGCGGCCGCCGGTCTCGAAGCGCTGGCGATGGAGTTCATGCCGCGTATCACCCGCGCGCAATCGATGGACATCCTCTCCTCGCAATCGAACCTGTCGGGCTACAAGGCGGTGCTCGACGCCGCGAGCGAATATGGCCGCGCCTTCCCGATGATGATGACCGCGGCGGGCACCGTCTCCGCTGCGCGCGTGTTCGTGATGGGCGTCGGCGTTGCCGGCTTGCAAGCCATCGCTACCGCGCGGCGGCTCGGCGCGCAGGTCTCGGCGACCGACGTCCGCTCCGCCACCAAGGAGCAGATCCTGTCGCTCGGCGCCAAGCCGATCTTCGTCGAGAACATGAAGGGCATCGAGGGCGAAGGCGCCGGCGGTTACGCGGGTGAGATGAGCCCCGAATATCAGGCGGCGCAAGCCGAACTGGTCTCGGCGCACATCGCCAAGCAGGACATCGTCATCACGACGGCGCTGATCCCCGGTCGCCCCGCCCCCCGCCTCATCTCCGCCGCACAGGTCGCGAGCATGAAGCCCGGCAGCGTGATCGTCGATCTCGCGGTCGAACAGGGCGGCAACGTCGAAGGCGCGGTCGCGGGCGAGGTGGTCGAAGTGCGCGGCGTCAAGATCGTCGGCCACAGGAACGTGCCGAGCCGGCTGGGTGCAGACGCGAGCGCGCTGTTCAGCCGCAACCTGTTCAACTTCCTCAGCGCCTTCTGGGACAAGGACAAAGCCGCCCCGGTCCTCGACGAAGAAATCGGCGACGCCGTGCGCCTGACCAAGGGCGGCGCGGTGGTGAACGCGCGGCTCCTGTCATGATCCTCCCCGGCACGGAGTTCCGGGGAGCAGCCATGACCTGTCCTACACGGCGAGGCGCCAGTACCCTCGCCCGGCCCGAATCTCACGCGCGATCGGCGCGAATTTTATGTGCCGCATGGGCGAGATTAGTGAAATTCTAGAGGATGCGCTGACATGGACTTCATTTCGATCATGTCGATCTTCGTCATGGCCTGCTTCGTCGGCTATTATGTCGTCTGGTCGGTCACGCCCGCGCTGCACACGCCGCTGATGGCCGTCACCAACGCGATCTCGTCGGTCATCATCGTCGGCGCGCTGATCGCGGCGGCGGCGGTGGGGATCGGCGCGGGGGGCGCGGTGTCGAAATGGCTCGGGCTGCTCGCGGTGGTGCTGGCGAGCGTCAACATCTTCGGCGGCTTCGCCGTCACCGCGCGGATGCTCGCGATGTACAAGAAGAAGGACCGGCCGGTGGCCGGCAAATAAGGTCGTCGCCGCGGCGCGGGCTCCATCAGGGTACGACTTTGATGGGAACCCGCTGGCCGGGGCCGCGCGCGGCTCTGTTTCCGCGCGCGCAACGGGGAAATGCCGGCCCGAGCTGGCATGACGAGGTAGGGGAAGTATGGAACACGTAAGCGTAAATCCGTGGGCGGCCTTCGCCTATCTCGTCGCGGGCGTATGCTTCATCCTCGCGCTGCGCGGGCTGTCGTCACCCGCCACCTCGCAGCGCGGCAACCGCATGGGCATCATCGGCATGACCATCGCGGTGGTGACGACGCTGCTGACCCACGTTCCCAGACTGGCGATGTACGTCCACGCCGACCTGCCCGACGGGAGGCTCGGAGCGGCGCTGTTCGTTCCCGATTATCTCACCATCGCCGAAATCCTCGCCGCAATCGGCGTGGGCGCGGCAATCGGCCTCCTCACCGCGCGGCGCATCGCGATGACCGACATGCCGCAGCTCGTCGCGGCGTTCCACTCGCTGGTCGGCCTCGCCGCGGTGCTGGTCGCGGCGGCGGCGTTCCTCAATCCGCAGGCGTTCGGCATCGCCGACATGGTGATCCCGCTGATCGGCAAGCCGTTCTTCGCGATCTACCCGCAGAGCCGCATCGAAATGGGCCTCGGCATCGCGATCGGCGCGATCACCTTTTCCGGCTCGGTGATCGCCTTCCTGAAGCTCAACGGCAACATGGGCGGCGCGCCGATCCTGCTGCCCGCGCGTCACATCATCAACCTCACCGTGCTCGCCGCGATCCTCGGCCTCGTCGCCTATTTCACGCAGGATCAAAGCCCGTGGATCTTCTGGACGATCACCGTCTTGTCGTTCGCTATCGGCTTCCTGCTGATCATCCCGATCGGCGGCGCGGACATGCCGGTCGTGGTGTCGATGCTCAACAGCTATTCGGGCTGGGCGGCGGCGGCGATGGGCTTCACGCTCCACAACACCGCGATGATCATCACCGGCGCTTTGGTCGGCTCGTCGGGCGCGATCCTCAGCTACATCATGTGCAAGGCGATGAACCGCAGCTTCATCAGCGTGATCGCCGGCGGCTTCGGCGCGGCGGCGGCGAGCGAGGGCGGCGCGGCCAAGGTCGATCGCCCGTGGAAGCGCGGCTCGGCCGAGGATGCCGCCTTCCTGATGAGCCAGGCCGAGCAGGTCATCATCGTCCCCGGCTACGGCATGGCGGTCGCGCAGGCGCAGCACGCGCTGCGCGAGATGGGCGACAAATTGAAGGCGCGTGGCGTGCGCGTCAAATATGCGATCCACCCGGTCGCCGGCCGCATGCCCGGCCATATGAACGTTCTGCTCGCCGAGGCGAACGTGCCCTATGACGAGGTGTTCGAGCTGGAGGACATCAACGGCGAGTTCGCGCAGACCGACGTCGCCTTCGTAATCGGCGCCAACGACGTCACCAACCCCGCCGCCAAGACCGACAAGACCTCGCCGATCTACGGCATGCCCGTGCTCGACGTCGAAAAGGCCAAGACGGTGCTGTTCGTCAAGCGCTCGATGGGCGGGGTCGGCTATGCCGGCGTCGACAACGACGTCTTCTACATGGACAACACCATGATGCTGCTCGCCGACGCCAAGAAAATGGTCGAGGAAATCGTTAAATCGCTCGATTGAACGCTGGCTCAGTCGACCGGGTCTTACAGAAGAGCCCTTCACTGGCCAGCGCTGTTCGCGGCATGGTTGCTGCACGATCCGCAGGCCGCGCACCAGATACCACATCCGCAGAATATGGTGCGCGTCCGACTAGGTCACTTGTTTTAGAGTCGAAGTCCCGACAGGTTTCATCTGAACCGAGTCCTTCAAGGGGCCGGCGTGACAAGAGGATGTCCGACCATGGAAGCGCTTTCACTTCGGAAAGGGGCCGGCGAATACATCTCATTCTGCCGGATTTGCACCGCGGGTTGTGGCACGCGCCTGACCGTGGACGAGCGGGGTCAGATCACGCGCATCGTCGGAGACGACCGGAATGAACTGTCGTCCGGATATGCGTGCTTCAAAGGGCTTCAATCTTCCCAGGCGCACCGCGACCCACAGCGCATCCTACGGCCCTTGAAGCGGCAGCCCGATGACAGCTTTAGCGAGATCGGGATCGAACAGGCGCTGGACGAGATCGCCGCGCGCATGGGCGAAATCATGGGCGAATCCGGTCCTGACGCGATCGCGCTGTTCGCGGGCAATGGTTCGATGATGAATCAGACGGCGGTCGGAATGAACCGTCATTTCCTGCACGCGATCGGATCTGACCAATATTTCACCACGATCACGATCGATCAGTCGGGCAAGATGGTCGCAGCGGGCCGAACCGGTAGTTGGGCGGCCGGGCCTCTGGACCTCGTCGATATGGACGTATTGATGTTGTTCGGGGCGAACCCGTTCATCGCCCACTCGACGATGTCGGTCCTCGGCGTCGATCCGGTCAAGCGGCTGAAGCATGCGAAGCAGCGCGGGTTGAAGCTGATCGTTGTCGATCCGCGCCGTACCGAGACAGCGGCCCATGCCGATCTCACGTTTCAACCCTATCCGGGCGAAGATGCGGCGATCGCTGCGGGACTCATCCGTCTCATTCTCATGGAGGGCTGGCACGACGCGGAATTTTGCGACCAATATGTCGGCGCGGACCGTTTGGCCGCGCTGCTGGAGGCGGTCGAACCATTCACGCCAGAGGTTGCGGAGGCACGTTCCGGGCTGGAGTCGGAATCGATCCGGGCGATCGCCGAGATGTTCGCACACCAGAACAAGCGCGGTCACGTGATGACCGCCACTGGTTCGAACATGGCCCGCTATTCCAATCTTGCCGTTCATATGGTTCAGCTACTCAACATCATCTGCGGGCGTTTCCCGCGCGCCGGTACGAGAATTACCTCGATCGACATGCTCAATCCGCCGAAAGAGGTGTACGCGGAGGTCAATCCAGCGTCGCGGCCGTGGGAAAACCATCCTCCCAGCCGAATCCGGGGTGCCGGCAACTTCTTTGGCGAGCGCGTTTCGGGCACGCTAACGGACGAGATTCTCACGCCGGGGCCGGGCAAAATCCGCGCACTGATCGTCGATGGCGCCAATCCGATGACATCGCTGCCCGATCGCGACAAGGCCCATGACGCTTTGCGTGCGCTCGACCTGCTCGTCGTCATCGACACCTGGCCCACCCCGACGACCCAGCTCGCCGATTACATCCTGCCCGCCAAGCTGCAATATGAGCGACCCGACATGTCGCCCGCGCATCCGGCGCTGAAATTCTATCCCGGTGCATGGGCGCAATTCACCCCGGCGATCGTCCCGGCGCCGGAAGGCGCGGACGTGGTGGATGACTGGTACGTATTTTGGGCGTTGGCCAAGCGCCTGGGGATCACCATCAACTTCGCCGGCATGCGCGCCATGGATGGCGACGAGCCACCCACCACCGAGGATTTGATCGAGATCCTGCTGGAGCGCAGCCAGACGTCGCTCGACGAGTTGCGCACCCATCCACACGGTCGGCAGTTTCCGATGAAGGAAGATTTCGTCAAGCCGCCACCGCCGGGGCGTGATGCGAAGTTCGACGTGATGCCGGCCGATGTGCTCGGCGAGTTGAACCGCTATCGGAACGAACCCTTTGCACAGCATCGTGCCGGGCCAGGCCGTGACTTCACGCACTTGTTGTCGTCTCGGCGCATGCGCGATCTGTACAACAGCTATGGCGTTCTGATGCCGACGGTGCGGAAGCGCAACAAGTATAACCCGGCGTATCTCAACGGCGAGGATATCGCCGAACTCGGCCTCGAGTCGGGCCAGTTGGTCGAAGTCGTATCGGCACACGGCCGTACCAGGGCCATTCTCGAGCACGACGATACGATGCGGCGCGGCGTGGTGGCGTTGAGTCAAGGTTGGGGCGGCACGCCGGGGCAAGAAGACATCATGGTCGATGGCAGTTGCGTCAACGCGCTTGTCGATACCGACACGCGTTTCGAGAGCATCAACGCGATGCCGCATATGTCGTCGGTTCCCGTGCGTTTCGAGCCGGTTCGCTCAGCGACGACCATTGCGGCATGAATCGGCGTCACGCCGCGCAACTGAAGTGGCTGCTTATCGCAGCCACGTGGGCTCATGTTGACCGCATCGGCTTGAGCAAAGCCCTTCGCGGTCTGGCCCGGCCGGGAGAGGCAAAGCAACTTTCACCTGCCTGCGGGGGCGATTGTCGCGGTACCGCTGTTAATCTTCTGAGCCGGTCAATAATATGGGTCCGGCACCCCGTCTCGCCTCCACAATTAAGGTAAGATCAAACGCCGGAACCAAATCGCAGGAACCGCATCTTGCTGCAAAACTGTTTCCTGCACGATGATCTCGTGCTTCAGGGGCGAACCGTCAGCTTCAGCAAGATTTCACGGCCACGTGAGATCGGTCCCTCAAAAGCTGACAGAACACCGACATTTGTGCCAGCGCCGCTACCAGTACCGGGCGTCTGGAAGCCGGAGATCGGATAATATTTGTTGGTAAAGTTCCGGCCCGATAAGAGCGACTTTTAATAAGCCAGACTTCGGTCCTACCGAAATGGAACTATCGACGAGGAATCTCCGTCCGGCAACGCCCGCCGGGTGCTGGCGACATTAAGTGCATTATAATGGCAGTAATTCCACTGAGCTGCTTTTTGTTTTGTGTTCCGCAGTATTGGCCTTTTCTGAAATATTTTCGTTGATCAGGTCCGGATCTGAAAAGGTCGGAAACAGGCGGGATGAATCCAGGAATCCGCCAGAGGGTACTTGGCGTTGCTGGGGCAAATCGTCGATGCCGCCCCTGAGAGCGCCTGAGCGGCGGGATCAGGCGGCCTACACTCCTGCGGCGTTTCGCGACGTCGGCACAGCTGAATTGGCGGAGGCCTGTGATGTCCGACCGAATGCTGAACCTCGCGAGCAGCGATGAGGGCTCGCGAATATGCGAGCCGATCACTTTGATGCGATCGATCTTCCGCTGAACCGGGCTGAGTAGACTGCTTTGCAGTTGGACCCCAACACGGTTGACGCGCCCGTATCGCAGGACAGAATGGTGCTGTCATCGATTGCGCGAGCGGTAGATATGTCCAGTATCCTGGCCTCCGGCTCATCAGGCGACAATGAAAGGAGGTCACCGCTGACCGATTCACTCTCTGCAGTTCACTCACCTGGATCGAATGGCGCGCGCCGATCGGCACCCATATCGAAGCGTTCGCCACGCTTTGGAGGCGTGCAGTGAGGTCGCTCTTGGTCCGGCCAAAGCGCTGCTCGAGAACTGCGACCGGATGAGATGAACGACGAATCTAGTAGCAGTTCGACGCCCGGGGATAACGAACAAGGGGACGAAAGGGGCGGCTCACCGGATTCCCTAGCGGAGTTGCTTGCTGTTCTCGAGCGGGAATATGCGACGCTGCTCATCAAGCTTTCGGCCCACCTTCGTTCGCCTGAGGCCGCGGCTGACGCACTTCACGATACGTACGTCAAATTACGATCGCTGCCTCCCATTCGCGACGTTCGGCAGCCAGTGGCCTATGTCTATCGCATGGCTATCAACCTCGCATTGAACCGCATGCGGAGGGACGCTCGCGCAATCTCGGTCCAGATGTCGCAGCTGGAAAACTTGCCAGACGGTATGCCGGATCCGGAGCGATCGGCCCTCGCGGTGAGGGAAATGGAGCATGCGTTCGGTGCGCTCAACGCTCTACCATCGAAGCGCCGCGAGATCTTTTTGGCGCGGTGGCGCGACGGGAGGACCAACGAAGAGATCGCGGTCGCCTTCGGGATGCACAAGCGCTCCGTTCAGAAAGTACTCGCCCGGACAGAATTGCATCTCCGCAGCTTGCTTGGGCGGCAGAAAAAAGGCTGATTACCGCCCGGCCGCGCGGCAGACATATGGTGAGACTGGGTGGGGGTACGACAAAAATATTTTCTGGGCGAGGGCGCTCCTGAGGCTGCCCAGGTGTCACGTTGTTGGGAATAGAAGGACTTCCTCCCAAACGCGCCGCAAGCATTGGACCAGTGGCGGAGGCGGGTGGTGGTCAATGAGGCGGTGCGCCGATCTCCCACGGCGTGGAAAGTCCGCCTCCCAACATACGGGGGGTCGCCATGGCGACAGAATACGTATGACAGCGACCGCAGTCGCCGTTCAATGTCCGTCTCTCGCGCCGGCGGCGGACAGATTTGGGAAACCAGGGCGTCCAAACAGCTCTCGCTCGGATCATCGTCCCGTACTGGCGCCCTGGCAGGTCAGCATCGCAAAGGGCTTTATGCTCAGGCAGCTCGCCAAACCGCCGCATGTGTCCGAACTTGCCCGAATGTGCCGGCTATCCCCGGCCTATTTCGTTCGGGCGTTCGCTAACACCGTTGGCGTGGCTCCCTACGCATGGCTCCTGAAGCGTCGCATCGCTCAGGCGGAATACCTACTTACCAACAGTAGACTGCCTCTCGCGCAGATTGCCCTTGAATGCGGCTTCTCTGACCAGGCCCATTTCACCAACGCTTTTAGCAAGGCGACCGGAGCGACGCCGGCGCGTTGGCGCAAGGCGCAGCTAAAGCCGTCAAGCGATAGGAGGCAAACATCTTGAGCATCTGGAGCCCCGTTCCTTCCTGACCAGCGACGACGCCCGTTTCGTCACCGGCCAGACCCTTGTGGTCGATGGCGGCTGGCTCAGGCTCTAACATGGCCGGCAACACCCGCGGCGGGGCGGCATGCGGGCCTAAATCGCGGATTGGACCGACCGGATCGGCGTTCGGTCAGTGGCTCCGGGTGCTGACCCGCATACTAAAGGTGGCGGGCGCTGTTCTCGTGGTGGCGCCGCGCACCGTCGTCTGGGCAGCGTCGCTGCTCTCCGCCATCGTGGTCGGGGTAGCCCTCACGCGACTGATGGTGTTCGGCGGCAACTGCCCGGCCGGGCTGATGCCTGACTTGAACGCGCAAATATCGACGCCAAAATGCCCTCGCGAGCCTGGCCCGGCGTGATCCAAGGCGATTTCATACGACGGTCGGGCTAAATGCCCTTCCCTGCGCGCGCTTTGGCTCGACGCTGAGCGGTTTCAAGCAGGGCAGGGTCGTGCTCCGGCCGATCCCAACGGGCTGCGCTCTGCAACGTCAAAAGGTCCTCCATGCGGGTGAGAAACGTGAAGACCCTATTGACCACCTCTACCATCAGGGCCTTCATTTCCGGATCCGAAATCCGCGATACCTCTGCCCAGGGGATTTCCCCAAAGGGTGTGACAACCTTCACGTCGCTGTAGTCGCCAGACAGACTTTCCGGCACTTTCCCCGCGTGAAAATCCTCAAGGCGAGTGTTCCGCACGCACTGCTCTACCAGGGCGAGGGCGATCCGCCGCGCGGCTCGATCGGAAATTTCTTCTGCCACCGGGGTATCCTCAAAGCCAACAAACGGCTCGTCCATCATTTGCGGTAATACCTGTGCGGATTCCGACGATGCCGCCCGCCTAATCCGAGATGATCGCGCCCAGCATTCCGGGATGATCGCGCCCACCTGAAGGGTCGTTTGGTCGATGGTGCGTGGTTGGCATTTTTGGCGGTGGAACGTCAACCTGCGGCGGTCGGCTTTGCCCGGCGCAAGGAGTCCCCGGTGAGTTCGATACGGTGGGCGTTGTGAAGGAGCCGATCCAGGATCGCGTCGGCGTAGGTTGGGTCACCGATGGCGCGGTGCCAGGATGCGATGTCGAGCTGGCTGGTGACGATGGTGGATTTACGTCCGTAGCGGTCCTCGAGGATTTCGAGGAGATCGTGGCGGGCCTGAGCGTCGAGCGGCTGAAGTCCCCAGACGTCCAGGATCAGGAGCTCGACCTGGCCAAGGCTCTTGAGCTTGCGCGCGATGCGACCATCGCCGCGCGACAGCGCCAGCTCGTCAAGCAGGCGCGGGAACCGGGTATAGAGGACCGAACGATTGTCGCGGCAGGCCTTGTGGCCGATCGCACAGGCAAGCCAGCTCTTGCCGATCCCGGTCGGGCCGCAAAGCGCTAGATTGTCGTGTGCGTCGATCCAGTCGCCCTTCAGCAGCTTTTCAACGAGCCGGCGGTCCAGCCCACGCGCGCTACGATAATCGATGTCCTCGGGGGCGGCATTGTGCCGGAGCCTGGCGTGGCGCAGCCGCGCGCCGAGCCGCTTGTCGTGGCGATGGACGATCTCTCGGTCGAGCAGCAGACCGAGCCATTCGGCGTGCGCGAGTTGCGGTGTATCGCCGTGCTTGCCGAGTTCGCCGAACGCTTTGGCCATTCCGTACAGGCCAAGGGCATGGAGTTGGTCGAGAGTAGGATGGGTCAGCACGACAGGTCTCCTCAGTGGTAGTAGCTGGAACCGCGGATGTTGGGATGGTCGATGCCCGCTTCGTCCGGCGCGCGGGGCTCGTGCAGCGGCTGGCCGTCGAGCTTCTTCTCGAGGATGGATTTCACCGATCCGTAATTGCGCACGCCGATCTCGAGTGCGCGTAGCGCCGCGGCATCGAGGCGGGCGGCGCCGTAGGCTCGTGCCAGTCGCAAGATCCCCAGGCACGACCGATACCCCTGTTCGGGATGCGGGCGATCCTGGAGGATCATTTCGCACAGCAGTTTCACCGAAGGGCCAAGCCCCGCCGCCTCCGCGACGATCCGCTCGATCGTCCAGTCCGCGTAGCGCCGGTGGCTTGAGGGCATGTGATCGTTGATCGTGGTGTGGCGGCCATTGCCGGAGCCGCGCATGTGCGCCGCGATCCGTTCGCCGGCAGCGAAGATCTCGATGGTTCGTGCCGTCAGCCGCACCTCGACCGCCGCACGGGCGTGGCGATAGGGCACCGAGTAGAAGTGCTTCTCGACCTCGACATGATAATCGAGCCCGACCCGGGCTCGGCGCCACTGCGCCAGAACATAGGCCGTCGTCGGCAGTGGCTTCAGGTGTGGCGCGTCGATCTCTTCGAACAGCTGGCGGCGCGTCCGCCCGAACCGCCGCAACACACGCTCGTCATTGAGGCGCGCGAGCAGGTCGGCGATCGCGGCATTCAGTTCGCCCAGCCCATACCAGACCCGGTAGCGAAGCCGCCCCAGCAGCCACCGCTCGATGATGCCGACGCATGCCTCGACCTTCGCTTTATCGCGCGGGCGATACGGCCGCGCTGGCAGCACAGCGGTGTCGTAATGCGCCGCGAGTTCGGCATAGCTGCGGTTGACCTGCGGATCGTACAGGCACGCCTTGATCACCGCGACTTTGGCGTTGTCTGGTACCAGCAGGCGAGCGGCACCGCCAAAGAACGCGAACGCCCGCACGTGCGCGTCGCTCCAGTCCTGCAGCGTCTCGTTCCACGTCGCGAACGCGAACGACAGGCTTGATGCCGCCATCACCGCCACGAAGATGTGCGCGTCGCGGATTTCCCCGGTCAGCCGGTCTACCACCACCGGCACTGTGTCGCCGGCATAATCGACGAACAGCCGATCGCCGCCGATGTGGTTCTGCCGCATCGTCACCGGCAGCCTGGCTTCCCAGCCGCGATACAGTTCGCAGAACCGGCTGTAGCGATAGCCGTCGGGATGAAGCTCGATATACTCGTCCCAAAGCACCTGCAGCGTCACGTGCTTGCGCTTGAGCTCTCGGTTCACTGCCGCCCAGTCAGGCTCCGCGCGCCATCGATGACCCTGCTTCGACCCCGCCGGACCATACAGACGGCTCTCCAGCGCCGTATCGTTCAACCCCGGTGGCAGCGGCCATTCCATCCCCGACGCATCGAACCGACGCACCGTCTCCCGCACCGTCGAGGCCGCCACGCCGAGCTGGCGGGCAACCGCGCGGGCCGGCATGTCCGCGTCACGGATCAGCCTCAATATCTCGCGTACACGACGCATGCTCAGTCTCTCCGTCGGCATCGGACCTCCCCAAAAGGAGCGATCCTCGACGACCGAAACTGACCTTCCAAACACCGCACCAAGTGGGCGGCATCATTCCGGAATGATGGGCGGCATCATCTCGGAACGGTGGGCGGCATCATCTCGGAAAGCCGGGCGCGATCACCCCGGAATCCGCAAATACCTGATTATGCCGGCCAGATATCACGTCACGAGGTCCCACGCAGGCTGTGGCGAAGATGTCCTTCGATCAGATCGATGATGGACGTTTGGTGACGCAATTTGGCGCGAAGGTGACGCGAGGTCTCGCGTTTGGACCGGAGGCGTCTGCTCGCAAGCCCCCGGTCCCATCGCTCACGCGTTCAGTTTGTCCTTGACCGCCTTAGCGGGAGCGAAGGTCAATTTCTTCGATGCGGCGATCTGAATGGTTTCGCCAGTCGCGGGATTGCGGCCTTCCCGGGCCGGCGTGTCCTTGACCTTGAACTTGCCAAAACCATTGAGAGAGACTTCTTCGCCGGCGGCTGCTGCCTGTGCAATGGCAGTGAACACGGTATCGACCGTTTTCCGGGCATCGGCCTTGCTGACTCCGGTCTCGGCAGCCAGCTTGTCGGCGAGATCGCTGTTATTCATTCGCAAAACTCCCTTCTTGGAACGATTTATCTTGCGTAATTAAACGCCTATAGCTTGGCCTTCCATTCAGCCAGCTTTTCCACGCAAAGTTCGTTGACGATTGTACCCAGAAGCTCGACGCGCTCGGAGAGGTAGGTAAATTCTTCTTCCGACATATTGAAGTGGTCGGAGTGTCGGGCTTTTACATAGGCATCCTTCAACTTGAGAAAACGTGCCTCAAGCTTACGGGTGTCGCGCGGCCAGACTTCGACCAGCCGAGGTGATAGCTTCTCCGCCTGCTGCCGGAGAAATTTGAGATTATGGCTGTATGGCGTGTAGAACGTGAAAACGAGCAGAACACAGTAATATAGTCGTTCGCATGCCTGTTGAAGATTGTAGGCGGCGTCCGGATACAGTTTGTTGGAGTAACAGAATTGGAAAGTCATCCGTGAGGATACTGCCAAGCCAAACCACTGGTCATAGTAGCCCTTTGCCATGTCATAGGCCTGCTGTGGCGTCTTGGGCTTGGGCTTGTGGAGCTCGCTGTCGTCGGCCTGGTAGAGCGCGATGCCATCGCGTGCGATGTCCATAAAGAAATACCGACCGTGCGCCAGCCCGTCGTTCACCTCTTGGAGAGTGTGAATGATGAAATTGACAGGAGTCCGCAGCCGGTTGAGGATCATGGTCTCAACGTTGATGCGCTCCTCGGCCTTGTCCCAATATTCAAGACGGTTGGTCAGCTCCTTCTGGTTGACGATGATGAGCAGGTCGAAATCCGACCGATAGCCGCGCTCGGTGTGAGGCTCATGCACCCAGCGACCCGTCGCATAGGAACCGTAGAGGATGATTTTGAGGATGCGGCCGAGCTTGCGCTCACCGGTCGGGTTGCCATGGGCATCGTCGAATTCCTCGAACAGGATCTGAATGACCCGATCAAGCTCGCGTCGTTTGTTGGCAGGAAGATTGTCGAGTTCGGTCTTCATTGCAGCGTTCGCTCGGTCACGTCAGAGGAAATCTGGTCGGATCGTCTTCCCAAGGATTGAAAATGGGTGCGCCGCTGTGGCGCGTGTCCTTCAGGTTGCGGGTGACGAGGCAGATGTCATGTTCGAGCGCGGTGGCGGCGAGTAGCGTGTCGATGACGGGTGGAGCCTGCCCGGTCGTGCGTTTGACCTCGCCCGATATGACGCCCCAGCGATAGACAATGGCGTCGTCGAGCGAGAGTAGCCTGTCGCTGAAGCGATGCGCGAGTGCATCGCGCGCCGCCATGTAGCGGGAGCGATCAGGATGATCGGGCTCCAGATTGTGAATGCCCTTGTCGAACTCGGCGAGAGCCAGGACGCTGAGGTACATTCGATGTTCGGGCTGCCCGCTTGCCCAGGTCTTCACGCTCGGTGCGCCGTTGGGGCTCGCCAGCGCTGAAACAACATGTGTATCGAGCAGCCAGCCTTTCACAGAGCGACATCCCGCCCAAGATCGACATCGCGCTCAAGGGTGAGGCCGTCCAGCCCGAGGCCTTCGAGGAAAGGGACGAATGCGGGTTTGCTAGGGTCCGCAGGGAGCAGGCGATCGAGCTCGGCGACGCTGATCACGACGACGGCGTCGCGGCCGCGAACAGTGACGCGCTGCGGTCCTTCGCTCTGTGCACGCCTGACCACTTCACTGAATCGAGCCTTGGCGTCCTCCAGCTTCCACGCACCGAGCAAGCCGGATTTTTCCTTGCTTCCTTTGCGAACGGCGCTGCCCACTTAATCTCTCCTGACTAGCTAGTCAGCTATAGCAGTGAGAGAACGGCCAGGCAAGCGTTTGGGTGTCCTATCGCGTGAAAGTCTTCGACGCTGCTTTACGACCACGAAAGTCCATCCGAGCTAGGATGCCACGCTCAACCAAAAAACATCGGCCTGCTAAATCGTAGCTGTGCAGTCTTCCTATCGGCCTCAACTTCTTCCATTCTGCCACGCTGCGGTGATCATGCCAGAACAATCGCAGACAATCTGTCGGGATTGCCGTGCATAGCTTGATGGTCGGATGCTTCCCTGCCGGCCGGTCTACACCTATGATGGCGCCATGAAGCAGAAGGGCGATTCGGGTCAGGGTTCGCTGTTCCTGGACCGTGAACTGCCCCTAGTAGAGCAGGGGCGAGTGCCATCGTCCAATAACGCTCCGGTTGCCCTCCCTGCGGAGGCGCCAACCGAGCCTGTGCGCCTTCATCTTCGCCGCCGGTCTGAGAGCCGATTTCCGTTTGCACGATGGTGGCGTGCTCTGGTTGGCGGCCGCTAGCGTACGCCGAATATGGCTTGAGCGATGGTTCAGGGCTCGACAAATTGCTTCCCAAAGTGATGGGCGAGCACAGTCGCCTGCGCAGCGCCGATCGCGATGCCTTTGATCGTTGTCTCCGCAACAGCGTCAGCGGCTCGGTCAAAAAGTGCTATGCAGCGCTGATTGTCGAATCTGGACGTGTAGAGGATGCCGTCCGCGGCGGTCATTGAATGTATCTCTGCGCTAAGGGCCCAGGTCCGGATATAATCGGCGCCGTGAAGATCGGTGAAGGACAGGCCGTGCGCGGAGACCCCGGCATCGACTAAAGGGTAGAGCTTTAGCGGCCTTGTCGTCGCGAGTTCGCTACGTATCCGGGTTCCGACGCTCGGGGAGAGGACGTACGGAACCTCCGGCGTGCGCACGAGCGTCTCACCGAATGCCGTTTCCAACGTTCGTGCTGCATAAAGAACTTTATAGCTGCCGTCGGGCGCATCGTAGCGGGACTGCGGTGCATCGCCGGAGGGCCCGAAGAAGATGGGGGAATGCGTCGCGCGGTGGATGCGATGGAGGCGAACGCCGGTCTCGACGCGCCGTAGTCGAACAGATGTCACTGTCGATCAGGCCGTCCAACTCGCAGCAAGACCCGCGAGACGTTTCACAACGATCGTATCCGGCCGTTTGGCGAGCGTCTGGAAGATTGTCTCGGGATGGGATCCGAACCCCTCAAGCGGCGTGGTGAGCATCATCAACTGCTCCCAGGGGTTCATGTCCGCAAAACCCTCCAGCACCACCTTGAGGCTTGGCAGTACCTCGCCATCGCCAAATTGCGCGGCGGGGTAGCGGATTTCCGCGCCGTACGGGACGCCCAGTATCTGCTTGCGCTGACGCTGCTTATCGATCGCGGCGGCCGACACGCCTAGCATTTCCGCGACATGGCTGCGATCGAACATGCCGCCGGCACGCTTCGCTATGTCTTCCCGAAACTGGCCGGTCCGCTCACGCGCAGCCTTGAGCGCCTCTAGATCAGCCGGCGCTTCCGGGGCGATGTCTCGCGGCGCGACCACCAGCGCATGCCGCAAGTCATGAGAGCCTACGATATCGGCCAACGTCTCATCGCTCGCGGACTCCACCGCCTTGGCGATCGCGAGGGTGAGTTTCTCAAGGGCCTTCCGGCGAAGCGTGTCTGCCGCAGAAACAACCGGACGAGCCGACGTTCGCCGAGCGGCTCTGGCGAGGGAAGCGTTGCTGGCCATATTCGTCCTTTCTGTCCCGATGATAGGGTGTCGGACACAAAAGACAAGGTGCGTGAGTGATTTTTCGATGACGGGAAGCGCCGGATATGCTATGCGACGCCCGAAAGGATTTCCCGATGGATGCCACCGTCGACAGCCAGGAACAGGGTGACCCCGCCAAGCATCCGCAGCTGTCTGCGTGGCTTTGGAAACCGTCGTATGCGAAGCTCTGGTGGTCCTTCATTCCACTATGGTGGGCGGGTATGGCGATAGCAACGCGTGTGGAGGTCTTGGAGTCCTTTTATCGCACCGGTTTCGCGGGCTATCTGAATGTCCTGTTCTTCCCGATGACAGCGCTCATGGTGCTCGGTATCGGCTACGTTCGCGAACGGTTGGACAGCTTCGTCGGCCAAGGAGGTGCAACCCCGCAGGGCAACGCCGGAGCTTCGGATGCGACCAAACGCATATGGGAAGAGTACGATCACGCGATGGAAGACGTAGCCGCTACGACAGACATGTTCGACCCGCGGTCAGGTGCGCTCTGGATCGGCAACCCGCTGAACCCGAACAATTCGGGTTATATCGATCCACATACGGGCAAGCACCGCTAACGCTTTTTGAACGCGCTGTCGCCGTCGCCAGGGCTGCCTTTGATATCGTTCGAGAAGCTCCCCTTCGAAAGAACGGAGTTTTGCTCAAGTGAGGTCAACGGGCCCGTAATATCGAAAGTCGCACGGCCATCATCCGCATCCTGGAGGTAGCGATTGCGCAAGCCTTCCCCACCAAGAATGCGTTTCGACAGCTCAAGGGAAAAAGTTGCGGCGGGATCGCTGGAATGCGCCGCCGCACGCTCCGCGCCGGCGATTGATTCCCGCACATCATAGTTGACGATATCCAGCGTTGAACCGGCAGTTTCACCCGTCGAACCAGTGTCTCTACTGCTAAATCCGATGCCTGCGTTGATCCGCCCGGACGTCGATAGAGCGTTTCGTGGCCCTTGAGATCGCCCGCCCTGAGCTCCGCTGCTGGCTCCTCCAAGATCTTCGTTCTCAGTCACTCCGACCGATCGCCCGACATCGATTCCGACGTTGGTTCCCATCGTGGTCTGATCCTGCGCAGACCGTGACAGTGTCCGCTGCCAACCCGTCTGAGCCATGATCGCCTGTACGTCGCGCTGGAGCGTGTCAGCGACCTGCGGTTTCAGGCGCCATTCGCCCTTGCGATCCATCTCGAACCCGCCGCGCAGCCAGTTGGAAAGCATGGCTTGGCCCTCCGCTCCGCCGCCCATGAAATGCTCGATCGTGTCTGGACCCGCCTGCTTGCCCGCCTCGAACCGGGTGCTCGTGTCACTGCGCGCCGAGCGGCTGAAATCCGTCCCGCTCGAAACCAGCAGGTCATTGTGCGCGAAGCTGAAGCGCGCATGCCCGCCATTGGCGATCGCGCCAAGCTGGCTTTCGTTGATGAGCCCCGCTTTCCACATCGCGGCGGCCGCCGCGGGCGTGAGATTGAGGCTGAGATCGCCATTCTGATCCATGGCGATCTGGCGCTTCGACATCTTGATGCCATTCTCAGCGAGCAGCCCCTGCATGCGTGTCAGCCGCTCCCGATCGACGATGGAAGTAAGCCGCTCGTTGCGCGCTCGATCGGCGACGCCCCCGGCGCCGCCCTCCGCCATATCAACCTGGTTGGCGGCGGTGCGGCTCAATGCCTGGATGAAGCTGTCGAGGCGCGCTGCCTCTCGCGTGGAGACGCCCGCTGCCGCCGCGCCCTCGGCAAAGCCGAAGTTCTCAGACTGCCGCCGCTGCTCTCCGATCCGCGCGGCGCTTCGCGTGCCCGATGTTCCGACCTCGTGCTGCGCATCGAGTTTGCCGGAACGCTCGGCAAAGTCGTAACCCGATGCCTCCCGTGTGCGCCCGTAGACGCTTGTGCCTTCAAGGCCAGCCTCGGCAGTCGCGCCATCGGCGGTCCCGACCTGCACGGCCGCATTATAGCGTTCGAGCGCCCCCTCGACCTGCGCCTCATTGCGCCCGGTCGCGCGGGCCAGTTGCGTGATCGCGGAGCTGCGTGCCTCACCGGATAGCGCATTGATGAATCCGATCTGGCGCGACGTTTCGTCGACCGACAGGCCGAGCATCGAGGCAGCCTGGCGCTGGCCATGATTACTGCCGCTGCGCCAGCCCTGCTCGGTCGTGACGTTGGTCCGCTCGACCCCTGCGACATTGACGCCGGCATAATCGCGGCGCCCTTCCATTGCGCCGACCTGGACCTGCGCGGAAGTGAGGTCGTTCCGCAGCATCTGCTCCTGGTCATAGGTGTTGGCGATCAACTTGGCGAAGGTCGGATCGCTCTGGGCCTCACTGATCACGCCGGAGGCTTTGAGCGCGGCATCGCTCGGCGAATATCCGGCCCGCTCGAAGTGGCGGCTCGCACCTTGCATCATCATGTCATAGGCCCGCTGGTCCCCGAAAGCCCTCCATTGGACGAGATTCTGGCTGAAGGCCGCGAACGCTTTCTCGCCCGTTTCGCCCTGTCCGAAATAGCTGGTGCCAAGGCTCCGAAGTGCATCCTTCTCGGCAAACTGGTGGATCGCCGAGGTCGCCGCATTAGCCTGGACCGCACGCGCGACGGCCGGATCGGCAAAGTCGCGGCCACCGAGCGCGGGGGCGAGGCTACCCAGTTGGCGCGAGCCTTCGATGCCGCCGAGCGCGAACGCGGTCCCGCCTGGTGTCCCGGGGCGCTCTCCGAGGATGTGGCCCGCCTCGCCATAGGTGCGGTTGGCGTTGAACGTGGAGCGCTCCCCAAAGTCTCCGAAGCTCGAAGCCGCCGCGACGCGGGCACGGGTGCCCGTTGCAGACGCCTGCGCCTCAAGCGCGGAGGCCCGCCCTTCGACGGTGCCCATCGGGGCGGCCGCCGCCGTTCCCTGGCTTGCAATCCCAAGGGATCCCGAAGTGAGCGAGGTGAACACATTGCCGCTGAAGCGGAAGACCGTGAAGACGAAGGCCCCGGCGAGGCCGGCGGCCGCCGTTCGGAAGCTCCCAAAGATCGCAAGCGCCTTCATCGCGGAGGATGGAGCCAGCAGCCAGACGTTGGCCGCCAGCGCGTTCGAGCGAAGCTCGGCAAGGGTAGCGGTCGCCCGTCCAAGGGTGAGCTGGTAGATGCCGGCGTCGATGACGCCCCAAAGCGCCACGAAGACGAACATGCCGAGCGCGAAGCTCGCCACGCGCAAATTGACCGGCGTCAGGATGAACAGCAGCGCGATCGGGATCATGAAGAGCATGATCCCGAACACCGTCGCGCGGATCGTAGGCATCCATTCGTTCGCGACCGCCATGGTGGCTAGGCCGTTCGAGATCACGGCGCGGTTGGCCATGACCCTGGCGGCGCTGGCCGGCGAGTCCTCGAACAGGACATCGCCGACCGTGTTGCCGAGGAGGATGTGGGACAGGAAGGCTTGCGCGGTTAGCGGTCGGCCAAGCATCATCTGGCCCATCTCGCCGAGTTGCCGGCGGCAACGCGTCATCTGCTGGGCGTCGCCGATATTGTAGCCGGTACGCGCGCAGATCTGGTTCGTGTAATTGTCGAAGAGCGCGGGGTCGGACAGGCGATCCGAGATATGTGTCCAGGCGTCGCTGCAGCTCACCGTCGTGCCGCCTTTGTCTGCCTCGGTATAGACGGTCGAGAAGGTAGCGGGGCCAGCCATGGCCGCGAACGATGCCGGCAGATCGGTAGAGGTCCGGAACAGCTGATCGTCGTCGACGCCGTAAGCGGCGGACACGCGAGCGACAGGATAGCATTGGCGGACATAGTCCTTGATCGTCGCATCGAGGAACACATCGGTCATGGGGCCGCGTGGCGAGACGGCGTTAAGGAACAGGTCGAAACTGTGACCGCCGGCGCCGAACTCTATCTTCGCATTGGGATCGAGCGTGTTGTCGTCGATCGTCTCAACCATCGCTCGCTCGATCATATTGGTCGCGCCGGCGACAAGTACGAGCAGGTTCGGGACGCCGCCCACCGGCTGATAGGCATTGCGCACGCGGTCATAGACATGGACCGTACCCGTCGTGGCGATCAGCCCGACAAACAGTCCCACGCCGACCAATATCTGGAAGCCGAAGGCGACGAGGCCCATGCCGGTGCCGCGTACGCTGGCGATGATCGCGCCAAGACCGATGCCGACGGTCGCGACGATCATCACCAGTGTCTCGTAGCGCGGATCGCCGAAGATCATCGACACGAGACGGAAGGCGTCGACCGTCTCGGCGAACCCGTCATAGGTGTGGAAGCTCGTCTCGACCGCCAGCGCGGGCGAGGCGAGCATGAGGGCGGGAAGGGCGGAAAGAAGCCTCAGAAGCCTGCGCATGGCGGTTTGATCCTACTGATTTCGGGCAGCAGCACCGGCGGCGTCGCGCGCATCGCGATCGCGCTCCCGCAGGAGGCCGGCATAGCTGGTGGAGAGGTTCGCCTGGTTGAGGGCCGCCATGTAGCTCTGCCGCATCTGTGCGCGCTGCCGAAGCACTTCGTCCCTGAGATCGCGGAGCTGCTCGATCCCCTTGGAGAGGATCCGCGTTTGGCAGACATTCTTGTTATTGCCGTCAGCCGAGCCAGCGACGGTTGCTCCGCGCTCGGCATTGGTGACGGTGAAGTCGATCGTACGGGTGAGGTCGTTCAGCATCTGATAGGCGAGGGTAAGCGCCACCAGTTCGTCGGTGTCGGCAATCACGGAATCGACGACGCCCTGACGGACGCCCCATTCCAGCATGCGATAGACCGGAAGTGTGCGGACATTCGCAACGAACTGCTTCTCGTCGGCCGACAGTGCCGCGCGTGTCCGGATCTTGGTGGCGATCGACTGCATGCGCTCGCGGGCGAGCACGAGGGCGCCACGACCTGATCCGTCCTGCGCGCAGTCAGCGCCGGTTGGCGGGAAGTTGAGCGTCCGGCGCTGGACGCGGCCGGTCAGGAAATCCTGCGCGCTTTCGGTGTCCTGCGCCGCGCATTGCGGGATCGCCGTGAACAAGGGAACCCGGTCGCCATCATCCCAGCGCATGTAGACGTCGCCGACCCGCGCACGCATGACGCTCGCCCAGTCGCCGGCGCCGACGCGCGAGGCGGCATGGGACAGCAGCGAGCCGGTGCGGAAGATGTCGGTCACCTCAGCCGGGCAGTTGGCGAGAGCGTCCTTCAGGTCCTCGGTCGGATTGTTGTTGTTCGCTTCGATCTTCTCGCGGCTTTGCTGATAGCTCTTGGCGAAGCCCTGTTTGACCGAGCGATAGCCGGTCATCTCCTCGATGATCCCGGACATATTATCATCGCCCTTGGCGATCTGGACCATGCGATTGGCGAGCCGGCAGTCGTTGACCTGGATCGAGTTCAGGAAATTGGTCGCTGCCTCCATTTTGGAGATAATGTTGCCCATCTTCTCGTCGAGCGTCTCGAGCAGATACTGGAATGCCACCGCCGGCGCCGCCTGGAGGATGCTCTCGAGCTTCTGAACCAGATAATCTGGATCGAGGAACGACATGCCGCCCAGGAACATGTCGATGCCGCCACACCCTGCTTTCACCTTGGGCAGGCTCACCGACATAAGATAATCATTGTGGACGTCGACCCGGCCGGACATGCCGCCGGCCGTCACGTATCCGCGGGTCTGATCCTCGAAACTGCCGGGTGATGTATAGGTGACATTGTCGAACCAGCTCTCCGCCCAACTCTGGGCCTGAGCAGGCGCCACGGACAGGCCCATGGCGATGATGAGAGCGATCAGCGCGCGGAGCGCTGCACGAGGCCTGACAGACATGGCGGACTCCGGACAATCTGAGATGAGGGGGGAAAGGCTGAGGCCGCCATCGCTCAGCGCTTTCCGGTTCGGGTCGCCGGCAGCCCCACGATGCCGGTGAACTTGGACATGGCCCGCACGCCGACGGCGGGTCTAACGCCAGTCAGCATCTTCGCAGCCAGGTAGAGATTGCGCGCAAGATTGGGCGCATGATCGGTACCGATCGCCACGGGTATGACGCGGCTATCGTCCGAGACCGGCCGCACCCATGCAACGGGATGCCCGACCCATGGGAGGCCGAGCCGCCCCGATCGGATCATAGCCTCCTGAGCGCTGATCGTGCGGACCTGCCACCCATAGCGCACGCCCAGTCCCGTCAGCTTCGTCCAGAGATCGCCGCAGGGGACACAGCCGGGCGTCGTCATCTCGATGACGAAGGCTGCGCCATGGCCTCTCAACGTCGCCGTGAAATCATCGGGAAACTCCCGCGTCACGGGAACACGCGAAAGCCAGGCCTGCATCGTTTTCGCGTCGCCCACCGGATGGATCGCGGCACGCATTGCGTCGTCACGGGCGACGGTCTGCGCGGAGGCAGACCCCATGCCGATGACAAGCCCCGGGATGCCGAGGAGGATGAGCGCGCGCATCAGGGTTTCGCTCCAAGGGAGGCGTCGACCAGATCGCCACCGAGTGCGCGGGGGTCAGTCGCGGATACCGGGCCATTGCCCAGCGCATCGAAGAAGCCCGCGTCTTCGCCCGGTCCGGTCATGAACTGCTCCGGCCGGATATCTCCGCGCAGCAGGCGCACGCCCTGATAGGCCATCTGCGCGAGGTTGGGGTAAGCCTCGACGCCGGATGCGATGATCATCCGCTGCTGGCTGCCGCGCCGGATCAGCATCGTCGTCGGAGTGATCTCGACGCCGAACCGCGCGCTAAGGTCGGGACGCTTGTCGAGGTCGAGAAGCGTGACCTGCCAGCCCATCTCTTCCTGGAAGCGCTGGATGATCGGCCACTGGACCCGGCAATAGCCACAGGACGAGCGCGAGAACATGACGAGAGCAAACTCGTTTGCCCTTGCCCGGAGATAAGATCGCCGGATCGCGTCTTTCTCCGCCGACATTTCTGACCGGGCATCGCCAACCATCGGGTTTGCGGACTTCGAGTTGAGCTCGGGATGTTGCAGCATCGCAATCTGCGTGACACCAGCGAACGCACGCGCCTTGCGCCGCGCGAAATCCTGAAGCCGCCAGAAATCAGCAACGGCATCAACCGTCAGCACGGTCGCCGCATAGTCGCGCTGCTCCTCGATAAGCTTGCGGATCTTCGGCGGCGTCCAGGTCGCCAGTTCCGCCATCGGCGGGATCACCGGTTTAGCGAGCGCGTCCGGCTCGGCTTTATCTTCTGCCTTGGGCCTGGGTGCTTCATACCACCAATAGCCCTGCCTGGATGGGTTATCAGGCGGAGTTCCCTGCGCACTGACCGCTGATGGAAGCGTAAAGAGCGTCGCCAAGGTGAAGCTGACGACAGCGAACCGACGGCGTGGTTCGTCGATGTGTATTGACATTGTCGTGGCAAATGACCAAATATCGCGAAGGAGTTTAGCGACATGGCACAGCACGCTCATACCGATCGAAGCGCCTCCGGGCGCAAGGACGATGTCATCCAGATCAGGGCCGCTGCGGAGCTCAAAGCGATGCTCAGCCGAGCCGCTTCCTTGCGCGGGCAGAAACTGTCCGAATTCATGCTCGCGAGCGCGCGAAGAGAAGCCGAGGCCGCGATCCTCGATCAGCGCACCTTTTTCCTGGATGCCGAGAGCCATGAGAAATTCCTGGCTATGCTCGATGCGCCACCCGCTCCATCGCCAGCTCTTGAAAAGTTGATGAAGCGCGAACCGCTCTGGAATCGATGATCGAACGCGTCGTTCGTTTCCATGTCCACGCGCCGTGTCACGCCCCCCGAACGCCTGAACGCCGATCACGAGGTCGCCACGTTCGACAATGGGCGTCACGCCTCGCTCAACGACTGGCTCGTTGAACGTGCGCTCGCCAGCGAAGGCGCCTCGGCACGAACTTATGTGGTCTGCGATGCCGAGCGGCCCCGTCAGGTGGTCGGCTATTATACGATTACCACCGCCATGGAGGAGCGCGCGGCGCTTCCAACCGCAAGGCTGCGTAAGGGCATGCCCGACAAGGTACCCCTGCTGTTGATTGCGAGGCTGGCCGTCGCGTCCAGCTTCCAGGGGCTCGGGCTTGGCGCTGATCTGCTCGTCGATGCGCTGCGCCGCTGCGCCGCCGCCTCGGAGATTGCCGGGGTTCGCGCAGTCGTCGTCCACGCGATCGACGATGATGCGGTCGGCTTTTACGCGCGGCATGGTTTTATTGGCTCGCCGCTGGGCGAGCGCGTTCTGCTCATGCCCATCGAAGCTGTTCGGGCCCTGCAAGGCTAACCACATTCTGCACTGCTTGCAGCCTGGCGGGATCGTTCGCGGATCGCAGGCAGGCCTGGGTTCCTGGCGGCGGCTGGTGAGCCTTTCCTGATCGCGCGCGCTCACAGGATCCGCTCCATGCGGATGAGGCTGGAGATCGGCAGCAGCCCGAAATAGCGACTGTCGAATCCACGCGGATGCGTCGAGCCGACATAGGCCATGCCGGCGGGGATGATGCCGCTCCACTCCATATGGGTGAGCTTCAGCCCGTTATGGGCTTGGGGCAGGCTCACGCCGAGCAGCTGCCCGTTGCAATAGTAATGACCGTCCCAGCTGTTGGAGGCGAGCGGTGAGGGGGTCTCGAACATGGTCAGTCGGTCGCCCGGCAGGCAGAGCGCATGCTTTGTGACGGAGACCGGCCTTGGCCCGGCGATCGGGTGATGCAGCGTGAACATCACATAGTCGCCGCGGGCAATCGGTCCGGAGCTTTTGCGCACGGCGAAGGCCTCGATCGACGGGCTCATCACCAACGTGACCTGTGGCATCACCAGCGCCGCGACCAGGGCCAGTGGCAGCACCACCAGCATGGCGCGCCAGAGGCGGTCGGGCCGGGCGGGCTGGTCCGCGCCGGGCGCGCCCAGTGCCATCGCCGCCTTGCGCGGCAGACGGCGCAGGCGTGGCCAGAGATTGGCAATCCACCTAGCGAGCAAGCAGAAGAGCCTGAGCATGGCTGACCTCCTCCTTCCCGCCGAGGCGGGCATATTCTTCGAGCATTCCGGAAAGAGCGCTGTCGCCGAAAACGACATGGGCGGCGCGGGGACTATCGTCGTCGCGCTCGCAATAGGCTTGGGTCGGATCACCCGGGAGCATCGCAAGCGCTGGAACCTGCGTGATGCCGTGCTGCCGGAACACGATGGGATCGACGATCAGTTGGACGTCGCGCATCACGCAGTTCGGGCCCTCGCACCCCGGATCGAGCCGAAGGATCTGCGCGGTGAGCTTTGCCATCGGCCCCATCCTCTTGAGGCCGCCCGGAACGCCGCGAAACGCCATCACTCCGTGCGCACGCTCCAGTTGTGCCGCATAGCTGCGCAGCGTTGGGATCGGCATGGACGAAGACACGAACAGCACTGGTACCCAGCCCTTGGCGGCGACCGCCGGCGCTGACTTGGCGAGGGCCTGTTCCTCGGCGGGCTCGAGTCCGAGTGCCTGCCGAAGCGCCTTGGCCTGTCGCTCCCTCTCCGCGGCAAGGTTGGCTTCGCCCTTCGCCTGTGCGGCACGGGCCCGCGCTTCCATCTCCGGCATAGGCACGCGCTCGCGCAGGCCTTCGAACGCACGCCGGCGATCGGCCGGATTGTCGGTGCGGGGCAATTGTGGATCGGGCATCCGCCCACCGGTGTCCTTGGCGCGCGCAACCGCATTCTTGAGCCGGTCCATGGATATCTGCCCTTGATCGGCGGTGGATTGCCTCCCGCTGCCGGACCGGGCATCAGGCGCGGCATCCTGCGCCAACGCGGCGGTTGCCGCACCCATGAGCGCGAGAAGCGCGGCGTTACGGATTGACGGCTTTGAGATACGCATTGACGCGCTCCCCCATGTCTATCTGGATATCGGATTGGGCGCGGGCTTCGATGTCCGCATAATATTCAGAAAGGTCGATCTTGCTGAAATCGAGCGCCTGGAACTCCTCCGGCGTGAACCCGCGGCACATCGGATGCTTGGCCGTTCCCCACAGATTACCGTTGAAGGCCTTGAGCTGAGGACGACCCTGCTCCTGGATGATCCGACCCAGCTTGGTGTTGAAGCAACAATGGCCGCGAGCCTTTTGCAGGCAGATTCCGAGGAAGCTCGAGGTGCAGTAGCTGCCGATCTCATGGCACATGCCCGACGAACGGAGCATGGCGATTTCCATGTCCTGTTGGTCGCAGCCGGCGAACAGGAATTCCATCATGAAATTGATGGCGAGGCTGACCGCGATCGAGGTCGGATCGAGCCCGACGATCAGCGCATGGGCGCCAGCGCTCGCTGCCTGGCTTGCTGTCGCGCCGGCCTTGAAGGCGACATAGGCGGCCTTCATGCCGGTGAACACACCCTTGGCGACAGCGATCTTGGTGCCGATCGAACCGATCGACGAGCCCATGCCGTCCTTGACGATCTTCCCCTTATCCTTGCAGCAATTGGAGAAGGTGGTCGAAAGCCCAGGCGGCCGGCAACGGACGCCGCGGCCTGAGAAGATTTCGATCTGCCCGAGGCAATTGCCGTCGGCGTCGATACCGCCGTTGGGCTCGCTGCCCGGATCGTCGATCGGCGGCTCTTCGACGATGGGGTTGGTCGCGAGATCCGCGCACTGATTGGGTGAGCAGGCCGGCGGACCGCCGGTGCTCTTGACCACGCAGGCATATTGGGCGCCCACCGGGCAGCTATATTGCCCGGCAGCATCCGCTACGCAGTCGACCTGCTGGATCGGGCAGAGCCAGGCGCCGCTGGTCGTGGCGAGGCAGCTTGCCTGCTCGCCTTCATCGGCGGCATCGCCATTGTTGTTGAGATCGGCTGCGCAGATTTGCTGTGCGCTGGCGATACTGGGGCAGGCGAGGGAAAGCCCCATGCCGAGCACCAGTCCAAGCGCCGCGCCGCGAAGATCCAGGCGCCGGTGCCTTGTTGTGGCCGGGCGGATCATTGCACGCTCCCCGTGCAGACCATGTCGGCGCCGGCGAGCCGGACCGTCTGCATCATCACGACGGCTTCAGGAAAATCATCGAGGCAGCCGCAGGCGGACACCACTTCCTCGCCGGGGCCCGCCGGGCACTGATTGTTGGCGGTGCAGGCGTGGAAGAAGGTGTCGTAGCCGGTCGGCACATTCTGCTTCGCGCCGACCACGCCATCTGGCGCAGCCTCGTTGTTCGCTTTGGGCGCGCGCGTCTTGCACACCGGCTCGCATACCGGCACCGAGCCGCGATCCGGCAGGCTGAATGGGCGTGTCGAGCTCGCGAAGCTGCCGTCGCTCTGCCGCGACCGATCCGCCAGCATCGTTTCGGTCGAATGGTCGATGATATAGGTGCCGCGGCTGGTGTCGGGCTTGGCGACATCATCGACCGAACAGCGATAGGTGCGATCCTTCAGGAAGAAGCCGCGGGTTAGGTCGGTTGGGCAGGCCGGGCCGCCGAGGATGCGGGTCTGCGGCAGGGGCTTGAGGCCGGTGGCGACGCCATTGATCCAGGTCTGCACCCCATCGACCAATTCGCTGTCGAGCTTGCATTGCGGATCGGACGCGATCGAACCGCATCCGTCGACCAACTGCTCCAGAGTCCTGCAGCTGTTGTCGACATCGACATGGATCTGCGCAAAGCCCTCGCCGCCTTCCGCGACCGCTACCCGAAGCCAGATCTCGTGATCGCCCGCGGTAAGCCAGGGCTTCAGGTCGAGGTTGGGAAAGGCGTAGAAGGTCCTTTTGAGCTCGCATTTCGAAGGCGGCAGACCCATCGACGTCCAGGGCGAGGGGCCCGATCCAACGAGTTGCCCGTCGATGCGTACCTGTCCCCAATCATCGGCGAAGAATTCGGTAAGGTGTGCTGCAACGATCCGGTCGGGGTCGGTGACGTGCAACGTCATCCGGAAATCGATGAGCGTGCAACTCCCACCGGCCAGACTGTTGTCCGCGGGCGAGCCCATCAGAAAATCGAACGAGGATCCATTCTGGATCGTCGAATAGCCGCCAGAGGTCCGACTGATGATGTCTTCGGCGGCAGGCTTGAGCACCGTCACCCGCCGCTCGATCGTGCAATGCCGATATTGCAGCGATGTCCCTGTCCCAACCGAAGATCCCTTCAGCGCCTGGAACACGGCGCTGCCGGTCGAGGCGGCATATGCGTCGGAGGCGATGGTCGCGGGATTGGACCGATAGGCGGTCTGGGGCAGATTGGGGTCGGAGGAGCAAGCGGTCGATTGCGCGCCGACATAGCGGATGGCCGGACCATCGATCACCGCCTCGGCCACGCCGTAACGCGGATCGGCGGTCGTCAGCGCGCCAATCATGCCGCCGCCCAGATCGCGCAACACCGAGGGCATATTGCCCCAGGCGAGATTGGCGCCGCAGCTATTGTTGATGCAGTAGCAGCCGGCGAGCTTGGGCATGTCCACCGCCGTCAGCTTCAGGGCCTTCGCGGCATCGACATCCCAGCGGTAGAAGCTGCAGCCATTCCAGCTACCGGGCTGGCAGGACACCACACCATTGGCGCAGATCCCCGATACCGGAACCGGCAGCTTGTACGTGCTGTCGACGGTCCCATCGAGATCGGTGTCGCGGGCGATCGTGACCGTGCCGAGATCGCCGGTGCCGGACGGCTGGACCAGTACCTCGAGCATCGTCGCCGTCTTCTGGCACGCGATATTGGGCGCAAAGGTCCGGCTGTTGTCGACGGTGGAGATCGACTGGCCGGCAAGTCCTGGCGTCACATAATTCTTCTGAAGCGCATCACTGTCGCTGGTCTTGACGCGAGATGCGTCTGCCGCAGCCCGCGCACGCTCCTCCATCGTCTGAGCCGAGGCCGACGATGCGAAAGGAAGAGCCAGCGCGACCGCGACGATGGAACAGGCGGAGAGGATACGCCAGTCCCATCGAGGGGGCATTGCGGCCGCGCTGGCCGGGGGTGGAGCGACGCCGCCAGGGTGGCTCGGCAGCGCCGCTCCTGTCCCGCGCAGCAGCCCTCGACCGTAGGGGCCTTGGCGGACAGACCTCCGGATGGATGGGTTGTCGTGCGCGGGAACGGGGGAGGGTGATCGGCTCATGGCACGGGTATCCCGGCGCAGCAGATCACCTTTTCGAAGAGCATGAACTGGGCATTGTCCTTGCCGGGCGCATGCTTGGCCGAGGACCACAGCGAGCCGGGTCGGCCGATATTGACGCACTTGCCGCCCTTCACGGGCTCCATGATCTGGAGCTTGTAGCGCGACTTGGTCCAGACGGGCTGGGGGACGAACGAGCAGCCGTCGGCCGAGCTGATGGTGAGCGCCCCCAGGCGTCCCATCATGAACGCGCCGCGCGCGGCAAGCCCAGCCCAGGCCTCGACGCTGTCGTCGAAATGGATGTCGCCAGCGATCGGATAGGTCGCGCCCCAACTCCCCATGCACCAGAAGAGCGGGTCGATGACCTTGCCGGCCGACGCGGCCGCGCTGTCACCCATGCAGGCAAGACCAGCGGCAGGATTGCCGAACAAGATGCCTTCGGGCTGGATGATCGCGCCCAACGTGCCCGACTGCCAGGTCGGCAGCACCTCGGTCATCAGGGCGACATCGAAGCCGTCATTTTCGAGGCATGGCAGGTCGGTGAACATGTCGAGCATCGCCCAGACCGGCGAGATGTAATAGTGCATCTGCGCGAACATCTTGCGCGTGTTGGTGCCGTCCGCGATTGAGGACTGGCTGCCTTGCAGCTTGCCGCCGGTCGGCATGAGATCGGCGCCGAGCGCCATCATGCAGCCAGGCTCGGTCACGACATCGACCATCCGGTTGGGCGACCAGTAGGAGACCTTGACCCCGAACCAGAACTGGACGCCCTTGCGGCAGGCACAGAGCGGCTTGGACGCGGATTGCGCGTCGAGCGCCTTGTCGAGTCTGTCGAAGCTCCCCACCCGAATGCCGCCGATCGTGATCGGGAAGATGCAGGTCCAGCGCACCTTGGTGATGGGGTTGAAGACGGTGCCTGCCTCGCACTTGGAGGCGTGTGCCTGGCTCGGCCAAGCAAGCGTCATCACGAGACCGATCAGCAGTCCGACGACGAAGACGGGGAGGCGACCGATCATCGGGTGGCCCCTTTCGCTGCGGTCGTGATCGCCCGGCTCTTCGGCCCATATTCGGTCAGCACGAGGCGCGTGCCCGACTGCTCGACGATGACCGGTGCCACCGTCAGCCCGAGCCGCTGCTTGACCCGCTCCTCGAGGATGAAGATCGGCCGCCCGGTCTTTTCGGACAGGTCGATCGCATCGCCATTCTGACTGCCCAGCGCCGAGAGCAGGATGAAATCGCTGGCCCGAGCGTTGTGCAGTGCCCAGCCGAGGTCGCGGGGATGCACGACCACGAGGCGCTGCGGCAGCTTCACATAGGTCAGCGGGTTGAAGGTGAAGCCCTTGGGATAGAGCGTCTTGCCGTCCGGCAGCGTGATATCGAAATCGAGCGTGTAAAAGGGCACGACGCTGCGAACGCGGTCGGCGCTGGCGACCCCAAGCGGCGCGGCCTTGAGCGCGGTCCATTTCTCGCGCGGGCCAAACGCCTTGCTCATGTCGCTCGGCAGCGTCGAGACCTTGGCTTCGATCTCCGCCAGCGCGTCCGGCTCTGCGATCGGCCAGGTCCGGCCGATCGTGCTGCGAGAGGCGATCGAGCCGGTGGGAGCGGCGAGCGCCATCGTGCCGGCAACTGCCAAGGCACTGCCAGTGGCCAGAATGGCGAGGATCTCGACGATGGGGCCGCGGCGAATCCCGCCGACAAGACTATCGCCCATGAAGCTGCCTCCAATGCGCTTCAGGCGGCTCGGGAATGCCGATCAGGGCGGCGAGGAAGGCCGCGGCAGCCAGGGGCGTGAGGATCCAGATCAGCAGGCCATTCTCGGAGCTAAGCGAGGACGACATCAGCAGGAGCCCGCTCTGGACGAGCAGCAGCAGGAAGCCGCTCACCGTGAGCCGGATCGCTGAGGCCGACGGGGTCGACGAGGTGAGTCCGTTCATCGCCGCCTCCACCGCCGCAGGCGGCTCATCAGCTTCGCGGTGCCGGCCGAAAGGCTGAGCAGCAGCAGACCGGTCGCAAGGCAGGAGCCGGCGACCAGCAGAGAGGCGCGCAGCACCATCATCATCGGCTGCTTGAGCAGGAGCCCCGCCACGAGCACCAGCGTGCCCATCATCACGGTCTCAATCATCACCAGCCGGAAGCGCCACTGGAAGGATTCCGCCTCGAAGCGCTCGGCGAGCCGTTGCTCTACAATCACGTCGATGGCTTCGTTGTCGGACCAGTTGAGCGGCAACTGATCGGGGTGCGGGGTGAAGCGCGCCATGGCGATCACGCTCCCACCAGACCGGGCGCAGCCGGTGCGCCCAGGATCTCGGACGGGTCGACGCCAGCGAGCCGGCAGATCGCTTCGAGCGGCGAGAGACCCTGGCGCATGAGCGCTTCGAAGGCCGCCACCTCATCGGGTGCCGAGGTGTTGATCCAGTAGGAAAAGGGATCGACGACCAGCCGGGCAATACCGAGGCCCAGCGGCGAGTCGATGAAGACCTCACTATAGTTGGGCTTGGAATTGCGGACCGACTTCAACAGATCGAGAACGAAGCCCGAATAATCGAGGATCTTGTTGTCGACGGCGCGGTCGTAGGTCGAGCCCTGCAGCAGGAAGCGGGTCGCGGCATTTTCGAGGATGACCTGGCCTGTGCCGCCGAACAGCGTGAGGTCGTTCATCGACTGCAGCACGATGCCGAACGAGCCGCGATATTTGCGGGCGCGCCGGTAGCCCTGGCCGAAGGCCTCGGCGAGACGCGAGAGGTCCTGTCCGTCGGTCCTCGTCATGAACTGCGCGGCTTCGTCGCAGAGCACGAAGCGGGGCTTGTCGCGCGCCGAGAGATAAAGTTCCTGCGTGACCGCGTTCACCACCACCATGACGATGACGTTGAACAGGTCGGGCATTGCCTTCAGGCGCTCGAGTTCGAGCACGACGAACTCGTCGTGGCGGATGTCGAGCGTCGAGGGGCCGTTGAAGTAATGGCCGTAGGCGCCTCCCGACCCGAAGTCGCGCAGGTTGAAGGCGAGCTCGCGCGATACGGGTACGAGATGGTCCACGCTGTCGAGCGCGGTCTCCACCTGCGACGGATAGGTGCCGAGCCATTCGCGCACGGCATCGATGCCATGGTCGGCACGGCCGGTGTCGATCGTCCACTGGACCGCGGACTTCAGCAGATTCCATTCCGAGGTGGTGACGCCCTTGCGGGTGGACGCATTCGCCATCTCGGCGACGATCGCCACCGCCATAGTGATCGCCGACTGCTTGTCGTCGCCATCGAGCGCCAGGCCCATGTCGAACGGATTGAGGACGAGATGCTCTTCGCCGATGTCGATATAGCGGCCCGAGCAGAGCGTGCAGAGCTTCCTGTAGCTGCCGCCGATGTCGATGATCCGGATCAGCGAGCCTTGGGCATAATATTGCTGGCAGAGGTTATTAAGCAGGAAGCTCTTGCCAGCACCACTCTCGGCCGAGACGATGAAATTGTAATTGTTGATGCGGGGATCGAATACGTCGAGCGTGACGAGCTGGCCCTTGCGTCCGGCATAAAGCAGCGCCGGGCGTCCACCGCCGCGGAAATCCGTCTGGATTGGCGCCATCAGCACCGCGGCCTTGACCGGCATACGGAAGTCGCGCTCGAGCAGGCGTAATGTCGTGCGGTCGGGGTAGAGCCCGAAGGGCAGGCTCATCACCAGCAGGGTGGGATTGAGATAGCTCTCCTCCTGCATCGAGAAGGGCAGGGGCTCGCCCTCCCATAGCCGCTTGGCCCGTGCGGCCAGGTCGCGGGCATGCGCACGGTCGCGTCCGAACACCCAGATCGTCGGGATGACACGAACGAACTTGCTGTTGCCCGCTTCGTCGAGGATCCAGCCGATCTCTTCGATCTGTTTGCCGACCTCGACCGCGAAACTGCCCGCGGCTTTTTGCGCCGACAGTATCTGTGCGCGCTTGTGGATCTCGAACTGCGAATGATCGAACAGGATGTTGAGCGTGTAGAGAAACGGCCCGCCGATCTGGTCGCTGTCCTCGGACGCGCCGCGCATGCCGCCCATGAAGCGATTGGCCCGCTCGGCTGTAATCCGCCGCGCCGGCGCCTTGGGCGTCAGGCAGCGCGCGACCTGGTTGCCGAGAAACACCTCCGCGCCCTCGAACACGAGATCGGGCCCCGCATCGATGATCTGTTTCGCGATTGGAGGCGCGCCGACGGTGGTGCCGTCGGCAAACACGCCGGGCGCCGGGTTTGCCACACCGTTGAAGATGCGGCGATAGAAGGCGACCATCTCTTCTGGCGGAAGCCGGCGGATGCCGAGCTTGGACAATTGCTCCTCGACCTGCCGGCGCAGATCCTCGCCCAGCGGACGTCTCGTCTTGATCGACAGCAGCGTCCGAAAGTTGCGGACCGGAATGCCGTGCAGGGCCTTCAGGCCATGACGGCCTTCGCTCAGATAAGCGTGGGTATGGCGCGCCGAAGCCTGAATCAGCGGATCGTCGCGGGTCTTGAGATCGAGGAAAGCGTCGAGCGCGTCATCGATCAGCGGGTCGGCAAAGGTGTGAAGCTGCAGGACCGTCCCATCAGGGAAATGGACGTTGAGCAGGCCCTGCAGCGCGCCCTGAACATGCGCGAACATATAGGCGGACGGCACCAACTCCCAGGCGTGACCCCAGGTGTCGTCGATGCACAGGAACGCCTCCGTCTCCCCGTCCCAGGCGACGAGCGGCAAGTGATCCGAGAAGCTGTCTCGCCGGACCGCGCTGCGCAGCCGCGCGTAGCTGAGCCCGCTCATGGCTTCTGCTCCGGGGCAGGCGGGATGATTGCCGGGGGAGCAGGAACCGTTACGCTCTCCGGCGCCGACGGGGGCTCGCCGTCGGGTGCCGTGGAGTCACGGACTTGGCCGAGGATCGGGGCCTGCGAGGCGCGATCGGGCGCGGCGACGAACGCGCCGCCGACCACCCAGACGGGCTTGTCGATCACCGAATAGACGTAGCGCGGCATGTAGAGGCGATCGGGCCGCTGCCGATCGGCATAGGGCAGGATCAGCGTGCGTACCGTGCGCGCCGGCTTCAGCATCGGCGTCACCGGCGCCTCAATTAGGCCCTTGAGCTCCTGATAGACACTGTCGCGGTAGCTGCCATAAGCGGTGCTCGCGGCATTGTTGCCGGATCTGCCCTTGGCCTTCTCCTTGTCGGGGGCTTGGTCACGAAGCATGGCGCGATCATTGGTGACCCTGGGGTCCGACTTCGACGCAACGCCGGCAACCGCGTCCTCATAGGCCCGGTCGGGATGAATGCACTGGCCGTGGTCGCTATTCTTACAGTCGAACTTTTCGGAATAGGGCGACATCATCGAACCTACGGCCGCGCAGCCGCTGAGTGCTGCAAGCAGGCCCAGCGAGAGTAGCGAGCGGTGGAGAGACGGACGGGACACCGGCTGCATGGCGGGACCTCCTTTGGGGCGGGGCGTCGGGCGCATCAGAATTTGCTCCCGACCGACGGCTTGATCTCGAGGGCGAGGCCCTCCTGGATGACGACCACGACATCCTTGGCGGCGCCGACTTCGACGACCGGTCCGGCCTGGCGGGCGAGATCGAGGTAGAAATCGGTGAGCTTGTCCGACGATTTGGAGAGGCCGCCGGCAATGCCGGTCTTGACCGCGTCGCCGGCATCGAGGCTGCGCACGCTGCCGAGCGCCGAGGTTGAAAGGCTCCCGAACGATCCTTCCACGCTCTGCGAGATGCCGGCGATCGTGCCCGCGATGAACGAGCGGGCAAGCGTCGCCCCGGCCCGGGTCACGACCTTGCCGGAAAGCCCCTTCTTGCCGTCAGCATCGACGAAGAAGCCCTTGATCGCCTGGTCGACCACGGCATGGCTCTCGAAATCCACGCAGGAAATCGACACCAGCTGGATCTCGACCCGCTCCTTGGCGAGGCTTCCGGTCGCATTGCCGATGACGAAGCAGCCGGCGAGATTGGCCTTGACCTCGTTGGGAAGCACGGCGGGTGCCTGGACCCTGGCGATGATCGGTTCGGGATTACTGGTCGCGTCCCGGCTCGCCAGCGCGTCGATGCCGGTCAGCAGCCGCGCCTTCATGAAACCAGGCGGCAAATAGATCGTCCGCTTCCCTTTTTTTGATGCAGCCCCGCTGCTCGCGCCTCCCTCCGCAACCTGGGCTGCGGTCGCGGCACCGATCGCGCCGATCTGGCGCTCCGTGGGCGGAGCAGGCGGTGCCGGGGGCGCGGAAGGCGGGGTCGGCGGCGCTGGAATTTCGTCCGCCGCGCCCTTCGCCTCGCGCGGAGCCGGCGGATAGGCGGGCGCCTCGCCCGGGATCGCGGGCGGGAGATCACCCCCGTCGCCCGCGGCGGGCGTGTGGGAGCCAGCGCCGCCGCCGGGAACGACCTTGCCTTCCTCGATCGCGGTGACGCGGTCCCCCAGCAGGGTCTGCCCGTCGAGGATCTTCTGGAGATCCCCGCGCAGCTTCACCTCGAGGCTGTCACCGCGAAGCCCCGCGCCCATGTCGAGATTGCTGGCTTGGGGCGCCTTGGGCGCCTCCTTCTTTCCGCTCGAGCTGGCGGTGTAGAGGCCGAGGCCGAGCAGCGCGATCGTGGAGACCACGCCCAGCTGCTTGGCGCGCAGCTTCTGATCCGAGGTCAGCTTCGACCATTGCGCGCGCATATCGAGCAAAGCGGGCCGGGCCGTTGTGTCGATCGTGGCATCGTCCGCGCCGACTCCCGGCGCTGCGGTCGGAGAGACTTGCGGGCTGTCTTCTGGTGTCGTCATGACTGCACGCTCCGGCGGACGACGATCAGCCGGGCGGTCTCGTTCGGACCCAGTGTGAGGCGATCGATCGTGATGGCAAAGATGTCGGCGCCGAGCGCGCTATCGAGGAAGTCGCGCTCATCGAGCGTGATGGCAACGCTCGCCCGGACGAGATATTCGCTGACAGAGAGGCCGGCACCCTCGACTTCGAGACGCCGCCGTTCCGACAGCGACGCGGTAGGGAGGTCGGCAAGCACAAGCCGATCGCGCGAGGGCGCCACTTCGGAGAAGGACGCGGGTACCCGATCCTGCAGGATCGCGAGCGCGATCCCGACAGCCCGCTCTTCCTCGACCAGCGGCCCGAGCAAAGCGTCATTGGCGTGGGCGCGCTGTGCGCCACCGGGCGCCAGCGTCACGGTCTGCGCCGGAATGTCGGCGGGCTCGGCGTAGAGCGGGTAGATCGCGCCATTGCACGACACGAAGAATTCCGAAGGCGTCGTCACATAGGTGCGCGTCTTGCCGGCTCCGCCCGCAACGTTGGGATCCTCGGTTTCGAGCACGAGGAACTTGATCCAGGCGTCGGCGCCACCGCGTTCGACCGCGAGGCCCTTCTCGGCCGAGAATTTGACGTCCTCGATGTCACCGCCGACGCAGACGACGTGATTGACGTCGCGGTTGGAGAGCCGGATGCGGCTCGTCTGGTCGGGCAACGCCGTGATGGCCTGAGCCAAGGAGGGCGGAGCGGCGGGAACGGACGCGATGAGCGCCCCGGCGAGGCAGGCAAGCCTCGCCCGATTACCGGACATCGGCACTGAAATTCTCCTCCTGGAGGGCGGTCAGCCAGAAGCGGCCGTTCTCGAGCGCGTAGCGAATGCGCAGATTGCCACGGAATTTGCGGATGACGCCGCCGATCACGCGCACCTTCTCGACGGGAACGAGTATCTCGCTCCCCGTCCAGGTGACGGGCTGATCTCCGCGGATGTAAGTCGCGATCGAGAGCGTCGGATTGTTGCCGAGCTCATCGAGCAGGCGGTTCAGGCTGTCGCGCAGCCCGTTATAGGCGCTGGGGTGCGCGATGCGCAGCAGTTCCTGGAACTGCCGATCGGCTGAGTAGGCGGAATAGGTGCCCGCAAGGCCGACGATGTTGAAGGTGATCGCGCGCAGATAGGTCTCAGACGGCTTGTTGCCCGTCACATAGAGGTCGCCGTCCGCGCCGAACGGCACGATCACGGTGCGCGTATTCTGGTGCGAGGTGTAGATGACCGTTCCGAGTACCGCGGTGATGCCGAAGAGGCCCGCGATCGCCACCTTGAGCAGCCGATTCTCCTCGAAGAGATTGGCCGATCCCTGCAGGTAGCGGTGCAGGTGCCAGCTCGGCCGCATATCGCCGATCATGTCGGCCTGGGGCTTGCGCCTGAAGGGGTTTGCCATCGCGCCTACTCGAAGAAGCGGGTCTGGGTCGGACCCGGATAGTGGCGGAAGCGGGCGAGGCCCCAGCGCCAGGCCAGATGCGGGATGAACCCACGCGGCTTGGTCCGCTTCCAGGGAATGAAGAGAAGAAGGGCGCCGATGAGCAGCCAGCCGATGATCCCGCCGACGATGACCGCGACGAAGATCGTGGACATCACGACGATGAACTCCTGGCTGTCGAACCAGAGGATCTGGGTCGGCTTATGCAGGAACTGCGGCAGACGTTCGTCCACGCCCTTCTCCCTTGCTTCACCACGTTGTTGAACGTGGGGTCCGGAAGGCGCCCATCGCCTTCCGTCTCGTGAGGGCGGCCGACCCAGCCGGCGCGCCCGGTCCCGGTCTCAGATCACCATGCCGAAGGTCCGGAGAATCGAATCCGCCTTGATGAGGCAGACCGCCGCCACGATCGTCGGGATGCCGATCATGATGTTCGAGAAGAGCCGCGAAACGCCGAACAGGAAGGCGGCGACGCCGCCCACGAAGCCGAGCGGTCCCTTGACGCCCTGGTTCACGACGATGTCGTAGATGTCGTAACCAAGGTCGCCAGCGGCCGGCGCCTGGAAGGCGTAGGCGACGCTCGTGCCAGCGATCGCGGCCAGGAGGAAAAGGACTGCCGCGTCGATCGTGCGGAACGTCCTTCCCCGAAGCGAAGTCAACATAATCAGTCTCCTTGTCGTCGGAGCCGTCCGGATCATGCTTGCCGGTACCGATCGGTGGTCGAGTCCGGCCGGCGATCGCGCTGGACGGCCCCTGGAGGCGCGCTCCCGCCGGCATTCCGGTCCCGGCGGCGCGTTAGAGCGCTCACGCGGTCCGCCAAAAATCGTCTCGGACGCCTCTTAAGGGCTGGGCTTGGCCTTACGGCTCTGCGCGTCGATAAAGGCTTCGAGCTCGGCCTGCTGGAAGCCCGACACGAGCTTCCCATCCACAAAGAGCGTCGGCGTGCCCGACACGCCCATCTTGCGGACCGTCTCCGCGTCGCGCGCCACCTTCTCGGCGCCCGCCCGACATGTGCGCAGCGATGCGGGCTGTGCGCCGGCATAGATCGCCTTGAACGTCGCCTGCGGATCAGGAGAGCAGAGAATGTGCTCAGCCTTGGCGGCTGCCTGCGGATGAATGCCGCTCACGAAATATACGAGGCGCTGGACCGGCTTGCCCTCTGCCTCCTTCGCCAGCCAGAACCGTTCGAGCGCCTGGCAATAAGGGCAATCGGGATCGGTGAACTCGATTACCTTTGGGGCGCCCGGAGGGCCAATCACCAGCGCCTCGGCAGGATTGACGGCGCCCAGGCGTTTCCTCGCGCTCGCGTCCTGGGCAAGCGCCGTCAGATTGACGCCGTTCTTGTCGTAGACCGCGGCAAAGAGGAGATGCTGGCTTTCGGGGGCGTAATAGATGACTCGTCCGCCCGCGATTGCCTGATATATTGGGCCTTTGACAGGCGCCGGACCGAAGTCCTCGAACGTCAAGTTCGTGAAGGTCTGGTGTAACTGGCGCTGAGCCTCCTCCGCTGCGATCGTGAGCGGCTCGCCGCTGTTGTCCTGGGCGTAGGCCGGCGCCGTTGCGAAGAGGAGCGCTGCCGCGACCAGCTTAGCGTTGCGTGACATGGGCGGGCTCCGGGCGAACGAGGGAGGTGGGTGCGAAAAGTCGGCGGTCGAGGGTGAGCGAGTTGCCGATCTTGATTGCGGTCGCGGCGGCTGGAGCCGTGGGCGAGGACGCCTTCTCGCGGATTGAAAAGCCGAGATCGTTCTGCACGATCGCGAGCTGGGCGTGGCGAGCGCAGGGGTAAGCCTCAGCGTCTGGATCATAGCTCTGAGCGTTGGCCGGCACGGCGCCCGCGCAGAGCAGGAGCGCTCCGGCAAGCGTGGGCAACGAGCATGGAAAGTCCATGGCACACATCTCCTCGTGGCGCCGCGTGGCGCTCAGGCTTGGGGTTTGAATGGGCCGGACAGAAGGCCTGGACTAAGTCCGTGGTGGCCGTTGATCCGGTGTGTCCCAATGCATGACGATCACGAATGTTGACCGCAATAGGGAGGGCACTGAAGTGCCGAAGCGGCGAAACAAAGCATCTTTTGAGCGAAGGTAGCCAGATGATCCCGGCAAGCGTTGAAAAGAGCAGGTATAGGCAGAAGCGGCACTATAATGCCGCTTTTGCCTCCATTGGTCGTGGGAATGCGCCCGTTCGAATTCGCGGACGGGTCTAGCAATCAGTAGTTCAGGCAGGAGAAGGAGTGATGGGCCGAGCTAGACGCAGCTTCAAGCTCCGGCTTTCGCCGGCGGGCCTCGACGTTCTCATCGACTCACATTGCCATCTAATTCGCGTGACGCGTTCGCTGATCGCCTGGGGCACCACCCTTCACGTTGGGATCGAGCATCTCAGCACACTGCCGACCAGCGAGATCATAGAGCAGTTGAAGGTGCACGAACCTGAATGTCTCGGAGGCGCTGAAGAACACCACGTCGGAGCGTCAATTCGGCTATGGGATATCGCCACCAGTATCACCGAAAGGGTTCAGGAGACATGGCCTGGCGGACGCCAACCCAATCTCGGTAACATTTATCTGCTGGCGCTGATCCAGATTCCCAAAGCAGGCAGATCAGACTTGATGAGCGCCTTTGATCGCGCTTTGCAGTCTGGAGCGCGAACACCGGCCGCCGGTGAGGTTAATGATTTTGCTGGGTAACTTACGACAAGTTGGCCGAGGTTGTATCTTGATCTGGTGGTAAGTACACCTTAGCACTCGACTTACGGAATTGCCTTGGCGGGCGGTATCTCCCGTAAGGAGACGCGGACATGTCGCACTGTTTAGCGACTTCCGTTGCCGAAAGTCCAATTCTGTACGTCAAAGTGCAGTCGGGGCGACAAATTGAAGAGGCACGGAAGAAGAGGCGCCTGACGCAACGCGATCTGGCGCGTGAGCTTGGTATGGGTGTTCGCTGGCTTCGCGAGATCGAAGGCGGCAATCCTCGTTCACGGTTGGACGATCATCTCGCCTGCGCCTACCGCCTGGGCCTCTCTACGGGTCATATCCTCATCCCTCTGCTCTTCGCTGGCCAGAAGATGTGCTTTCCCCGCCAACTGGCGATGGGCGATCTCAGCGACCTCGAGCGGATGTGTATCGAGCTGATTGCTCGACGCAATCTCGATCATCTAACGCAAGCCCTGACGCCGGCGTGGCCGACTGCGAATGTTTCAGAAGCCACCAATCTATGATGTCGGCGATGGATCCTCCTCTTCATGAGCGTGTCTACGGGGGGCTGAAGGCCGATTACCTCGCCGGTCTTTTCGTGCCGGGGAAGAAGATTGATATTCAGGAACTCGCGACCCGGCATCGGTCGAGCAAGACACCGGTGCGAGAGGCTGCGTTTACTATGGTGGGCGAGGGGCTTCTTACCCATCACGCGGATGGCGGATTTCTCGTTCCAATTCTCGCTCCCAAAGAACTCGTCGAGCTTCTTTATTGGCACATGCAGTTGTTGATTACAGTCCTAGCGACGGTCAAGGAATCTACGCTTCGTCAGGCCCTGCAGCCCTACGCGGTCTTTGATCAGGAAACATCAGCAGTTGGCATCGCAATCCGGACGAATGAGATCTTTTTAGCAATGGCCGAGGCGACGGGAAACCGCGAAGCAACTTTGGACGTCCGAAGGCTTAATGATCGTCTTCACTACAGCCGGATCGCAGAGGCGACGGCGCCGATCTACTCGGCGAAGGAGCTGGCAATATTCACCAGCATGGAAGTCGAGAGTTTCCGTAAAGCAACGCGACGGCGGGTCGAAGCCTACCACGTGAGGAAAATCGATCGTCAGCTCCAGGTTATCCGCAGTGAACGGCAAATCTAGAACCTTCGGTATTTCAGCCACTTGTGGCCAGAAGTTATCGGGAGAAAACGGCAGTCCGACAGCAACAGCGTCCATGGGGGAATATCGGGTCAATCTGTCGCGATATATTCGCCCCATGCGCTGGTCCACCCGAGCTACCTTTGACCCGCCGCGATTTTCGCGGTTGTTGAAGAGGAGAATTGTCATGGAACGTAATGAGGATCGCAACGTCGACAAGCTGATCGACCTTGGCTCGGTGGTCGCCGAGACGAAGGGCGGCGCGAACAGTGGCGACGACAGCTTCCTCCAGCGGCAGCCCAATGGGATCGGCCTGGAAGACGACTGAGTCGGTGGCGCGCGCCGTCACTGGCGCGCGTCATCCACAGAGGGGCTGCCAATGCGCTATCGATTAAAAGAGGGACTCTACCACTGCATCGCAGGCCGGAACGTTATCTTTCTTGACCTGTCCAGAAACCGGTATTTTGCCTTGCCCTCGACCAGTACTGTGACGTTCCGGCAACTTGTGGCCCGGAATGGTGAGACAGTCGCCGGGGCTGAGGCGGCATTGTCATCACTGATCGACGCAGGGTATCTGTTGGAGGCGGCGGATTCCGACCTGAGCTTCAAGGTTTTGGAAATTGAGGCTCCAGCTGGCGATGCCTATAGCCGCAATGAGGTTCCCCACAGGTTGTGGCCACTTCTGGTCGCCGTATATTCTGAGTTGCGTACTTCACTGAGGATACGGCTGTTCCCGTTGCATTCGGTGTTTGCACGCTCCGCAATTTCCAGACGGGTCATAGGTCGCGATGAGCATGAGAGGAAAACCGAGGTCGACCTGTGGGTGTCCGCATTCGAAAGGGCAGCTCTGATCCTTGGCCGGTCAAATCGCTGTTTGACGCGGTCTCTAGCAATGTTTTCGGTTCTTCGTGCGCGCGGCGTGACTGCAAATCTAGTTATCGGGGTAAGGTCAGAACCGTTCTCCGCGCATGCCTGGGTGCAATATGAAGGCACCGTTTTGAACGACACGTTCGGGCAAATCAATAACTACTCACCAATTCTGGTGCTGCGGTGACCATAGCTTTTTTGGCGAGATTGAGCCGTGATGCGCAACCTGCTCGATCCTTCGGCGGGGGACCTCCTTCGCCGCTACGATGGTACCGCATCGCGGAGCATTCATTGTTGGCGGTAAATGACCCGACGGCTGTTATCGTTCTTCCAGGCGGTGCGGGATTCATCGTTGGGACACTTTTTCACCGTTATGGGCCATCTGAGCCCGTTTTTCGACTCGAGGCTAATGACGCCGAGGCGATCGAGAGGACGCAGGGTCAACATTTAGTTGATCGCTTCTGGGGGCGCTACGTTGCCGTCATTCGAACGCGCCGGCAATTGCTGGTGCTCCGGGATCCGTCCGGTGCGCTACCCTGCTATTACTCCGTATCACGTGACGACCTCGTACTAGCCACCGACCCTTCCATGCTTTTCGCGCCAACCGGTAGGGAACCTGAACTCGACCGCGCGCAATTGGCCAGAGCGCTCGCACTTGGCGGCTTTCCTGAGGAGCGGACGGCACTCGAAGGAGTAGGGCAGATTCTCCCGGGAACCGCTTTGCGGGTTCTTGAGACCGAGATTTCGACGGACACACGTTGGAATCCCTGGGAGTTCGTCGTCGAGCAGTTGGATAGCTCCGCGGAAGAGCATGCTGAGAAGCTCCGCCGATCGACGCAGCTCTGCGTAAGCGGATGGTCCAAAGTCGCGGGGCGGGCCCTCCTAGGCGTTTCCGGGGGTCTGGACTCTTCGATCGTAGCCGCCTGTCTTCGATCATGTGGTAATGACTACGCCTGCGTGACGCTGGCTACCGATGATCCGCTTGGGGATGAGCGTTCGCATTCGCGCGCCCTCACGTCACATCTGGGCTGCACCCTTTTCGAAGAGAGTTATGCCCTCGAAGACGTTGATCTAGACTCTTCGTCAGTCCGCCATCTCGCGAAGCCATTCGGACGCCCGGACCTTCGAGCATATGACAGGGCGATCCTACGCGCCGCGAAGCAGATCGATGCCCAAGCAATCTTCACGGGAAACGGCGGGGACAACGTTTTCTATATGAGCCATTCGGCGCGCCCGTTGGCCGATCGTTTCCTATCGAAAGGATGGTCGCTCGGGCTGCTGAAGACCATTAGCGATATATCGTTAATGACGGGCGCGAACGGCGCCAACGTCATCTTCCACGGTGTCCGGGCTTGTCATGGATACCCCAACGGATACGTTTGGAAGCCCGAGCTCGAGTTTTTAACTGATCCAGTCATAGAGGCATTGGCTTCAAATCCGATTTCCCATCCCTGGCTTGAACAAGCAGGAAGATACAAGCTGCCTGCAAAGTCCGCCCACATCGCGATGCTCATCCGCATGTATCACTCGCTAGATGCCTATCGCGAACGTGATGGTATCCCGATATTTCATCCTCTGACCTCTCAGCCTTTGTTGGAGACTTGCCTTCAGATCCCCGCTTGGTTGCAATGCGAGCAAGGCTTTGACCGATCCGTGGCCCGGAAGGCCTTCCGCTCGGCTCTCCCTGACGTTGTAGTAAATCGGAGGACCAAAGGTGGTCCGCAAGGATTCAGCTTCCAAATCTTTTCTAACTTTCGAGAAGAGATGAAAGATAGACTGATGAATGGCTTTCTCGCAGAAGAGAGGATTGTTGACAGACGTGCAATCGAAGCGGCCTTTGGTCCGAGCGTCAAGTCAAGAGCGGGTGATATTGCACGGTTGTTGATGTTGGTCGACGCGGAGGCGTGGATACGTCATTGGCGCGGAATGCGCCAAGGTCCAGGCTCAATGTCACGTGACATACCTGGCATCGGAAACGATGGAATTCGTGAAACGCTCCCCTGAGCCGCCTAGCGAAAGCCAGCAGTAGCTAATTGTCTGACTGCCACTCGCGTCCGTCGCCAATTCCTCTCAGCCAAAAGTCGAACCAACGAAGATTTCGTTCGTAGGCTGCCAGCTTGTGAGCCGGTTGCCATTTTACGTGATGTTCGTTCGGAAAAACGAAGAGCGCGACCGCGCGCTTGGCCTGTTTGAGAGCCGTATAGCTAGCAATTGCGCCCCTGAACTCATCGTCGGATTGCTGTATCAATATAGGAGCCGCAATTCTGCGCGCATTTTCTACAAGGGATATGTGCGACCAGAAGACGGAGTTGTAGTTGATCAGTTCTGGCCAACCGCTCTGGTGGTATGCCTCGGCAGCCCCCGGTCCGACGATCGCATCCTGATACGGGTCCCAGCAGCACCCACTGACTGAGGCGGCCTTAAACATCGAGCTGTTAACGAGTGCGAATTGGACTGTGGACGATCCATCGCTCAGACCGGTGATGCCGATCTGACGAGGATCCGCGATGCCTCGGTCGATAAGGCTCTGAACGCCAGTTTCAATCGATGACAGTACGTCTCTTCGGTCGGCAAGCTTCGCTTTTGATCGATCGTCCTGTGCCTTTTCCGTGATGGACGCGCTTGGGAGAAGGTTTCTATCTGGGCGTTGAACACTTAGGACCGCGTAGCCTCTGTTCGCGAAAGCCTGAATGGGAAACTCATCGCCAACGCCTCCTCGGAGAAAGCCACGCGAGATGTACTGGACAACCACTAATGGATAGGCATGCCCGCGCACATATCCAACGGGATATACGAGATCGCCGAAAGTTTCGGTTCCAAATTCGTTGCGCCAGTGCAGACGCTCGATTTTGCCCAGGGATCGCCGGCGAAATTCCTCATTTGGATCATAGATAGTCCTGGCTTTGCCGCTCCTGGGATCCAGAACAATGATATGCCGTGGGTCCGCCGATCGCTCACGGGCGCAAACCAGCCGATCGTCCACCGGCTGACAGTCGATAAGCAAATCTTGTGTAACATATAGGCGCTTTGGATGTGCGGCGCCCGGTTGCCACTCATAAATGGCTGTCTCGTCGTTGCCCCAACCCTCCCGCCGAATGAACCGCACGCGATTTCCGTCCTTGGTCCACCAGACGGCCGTTGGACCCGAGCATTCCAATGAGCTGCAAATTTGCTCCAGGCCGTTCGCCAGCCTGACAGCAACCCTTCTAGTGCCGTGATCGGATTCAGATATAAGGGCGGTCTCACCCGTTCGGGATGTAACTGCGAACCCCTTGCGGACGATCTGGACTTGCCTGTCGAAAGACGCAGCTTCAATTATTGTTGCGTCCCGAGCGAGATCGGTTCGGAGGTCAATCACTCTCGTGGTCGGCTTCGTGACTGACTGCTGCGGCCTGTCATCGAAGAGCGGGACAAAGCGTGTGTCGTATTTGAACCCCCTCAAATACTCCGCTCGAAGACTGGCTTGGAGATCGGCGTCCAATCGGCGTGATGTGTAGGTCAGCTGGTCGCCATATTTGGAAATGATAAAATCGTCCACCCCCTCTGCGTCGTGAGTGACGGCCACACTACGACCGCCGCCTAACGCGGCGCGCCATACCTGTGCGGTCGTTCCGAACCTTTTGAGGAAATAGACCCAAGATCCATCCGGCGACCAGATGAGTGGGGTTGCGGCCGCGTACCCCGTGCTTACTGTTCTTCCCCCAATCCCACTAACATATTGCAGCGCCACATCACCGCCTTCGTCTATTGTCCTCGGGGCATCGCGAGAGCTGAGGTCTATAACGTCGATACGAATTCGGTATCGGTTGATTGAAGGATCTGCTGTCCTCACCTGTACCGCTGCAAATCGCTTATCGGGGGACAGGCCTATAACATGCTCGCCCGGAGCGGGAGAGGAGGGGCCAAGATCCGATAGGCGGACGAGATCGTCAGCAGTTACGCCAACTTTCGACTGGGTCGGCACAATCGTTGAGCTCGGCGCGACGTTGCTCCAGAATAAGCCGCTGTAGATCGCGAGGCGCAAGCCGCCTAGCGACGCGGCGTCCAACACACGGAAAAGTCGCATTAGAAGCTCTTGGCAATCGTGAGGCTAAGGAATCTGCCTGTAATCGGATAGTTGCTAGCATCGTAATGGTACCCACCCTCGCTCGTGGTGCGGATGAACGCCGGCTTTTCATTAAATATGTTCAACGCCGAAACTGAGATGCTTATATTCGAGAACGGCCCTAAAGTGGCGCCAGTCTCATATTGAGCGATCAGATCAAGCGATTTATAGGAGCCGACCCGCACATGAGGGGGCACTCGATTGTCGAGCGAGCCGCCAATGTAGGACAGGACCCCGGTCACTGACAGACTGGAGTGCTGCCACTCGATCGAGGTGGACCCCCGCCAGTGAGGGGGCCGATACAAGATTCCCGCGAGTTGTACGATCGGTTGAGTGGCGCTTAGCTGCTGCTCGCTCTCGAGATAGCTCGCTGAAGCGTGCAAATTGACGCGGTCCCGCGGCCCGGCCGGCAAGCTATAATCCATCGTGAGATCGACGCCATCGATCTTTTGAATAGCTGCATTTTGCAAATAATTGGTGACGATCGCGACGACGTTCGCGGTCCTCGGATCACCACCGCCTTGATCGAAGAGTGTGGTTATTCCGGCAAGCGCAGATATGACCTGCTCTCTGCTGGGATTCTGCGTTACATAGGCGCTGTAGATCGGATCGAATGCCAGCGAGTTTTGTGGGATCGGTGACACGGCGCGCGACCGATAGTCAATTCGGAAATAGCTTGCATCAATTCGCAGTTTGTCGGCGATTGAAGGGGTCAGAGATACCGTGGCCGTCCAGCTTGTTGCGCGCTCGGGCTTCAGATCGGGATTGCCTCCGGACACGTAGAGCACGGTGCCCGGCGCGGGGCTGGGAGGAAAATAGGCTGTCTCGCCGATCTGAGAATAGCCGCTCCTGGGGCGGCTGGACTGATATTGCGTAGGCGCTTTGAAAGACTTACCCCAACTAAACTTAAATGCGATGTCGCGGATTGGAGCATAGATCACGCCGAATTTGGGTGTAGCAACCTCACCGACATGTCCTACGTTCTCATAGCGTAGCGCCGCCGTGAAACTCAAACGACTTACAAAAGGTACATTGTTCCTCTGCGATATGACCGGAAGAGATATCTCGCCGTAACCGTAGCCGGTGGTTCTGTCGTTCACCAAATGCTGCACGGGGACAGCGTTTCCGTTCTCCAGCGACGCAATATAGAGGATGAACTTTGATTTTCGGACGCCGCCTCCCAAAGCAAGACGGGCGCTGCCTCCGGGCAAGCTGAAGAGCGGGCCCTCCGCGCTTGCCTCTATGGATTGCACGCGATTGGTGTAGATGCCCCTTTGCGCCAGATACGGCGATCCCCCCAGCGCGACGTCCGCGAGTTGCTCAGCTCGGCTCTCGCCAACGACGGAGCCAAGCCTGACATCCCATTTGTTCGGGAGGGCAAGCTTCAAGCTCGGCGAAGCTGTCCAGGAACGCGTATGGATGTGTATGTCGGCGCCTGTTCCATGGCAGCCGTCGGTCTCGGTGTAATTGACGCAGAGCCGGCTGGATCGGTCGTTGAACTGTCCGTCGAACTCGAATGATAGTTGCTCCGTAATCCTTTGATGCCCGACGCCGACCAGGCTGTGCTGCCGTTCACCGCTTTGTAGCGTTTCTGACGGATCGTTGCTTTGCGTGTACGAGCGTTGTCTGGCCGTAATGGGGGTTACGTGTCGGAAATCGTAAGCGACCATGAGGCCGCCGCCGGACCATCGCTTACCGGTCACGATGTTATATTGTTGCTCAATGTCGCCGCCATCTGTCGAGCCGCCGAGCCGTGCGGATACGGTTGCGCCATCATAATCTTTGCGGAATATGACATTGGCCACCCCGCCTACTGCGTCTGAACCATAGAGAGCAGACGAGCCGTCCGTGACGATTTCCACGCGATCCAAGGCCGCGAGAGGGATCGCGGAAATGTCTACGCCTTGACTCATCGCATCATAAGCCACGCGATGGCCATTGAAGAGGGTGAGCGTTGCATCAGGTCCTATCCCTCGGAAATTCAAAGTCGAGGATGAGCTGACGTTTTCGGAAGTCCCCTGTCCGCCGCCTGGGATGCTTGGATTTTGACCGCCTGAATAGTTTTGAACCAAGCTGCGTGCGAATGTACCCAGATCGCTCATGCCCTGCTTTTCGATCTGGCTCCGCGTGGCGACCACGACCGGCGAAACCGGCTCGCCCCCGCGGATGCGTGATCCCGTCACCACGATATCAGTCGGTACCGCCGAGCGATCGGCTAGATCCCCCGACGGCTCGGATCGCCCCCGAATGATTATGACATCCTTGCGGAACTGCGCGACGAGATTGGAGCCGCGCAGCAACGCCCGGACGGCCTCATCTGCATTATAGGCTCCGTGAAGCGCGGGCGCCGTCCGTCCCAGTATTGCCTCGGAGGTGAAAATGATTTCCTTGCCGGATTGGCGGCTCACGGCCTTGAGGGCGTCACCCAAGTCCCCGGCATCAATCTGGTATTCGACGCGGCGCTGCGCTTGCGCAAATGCTGTGGCGGTCGGTGCCAAGGTTCCGATCGCCACAGCAGTCAGGAGCACACTACGAAACCGAGACCCCATCCGAACCATTCTCGCCCCCTTGGAAATTCCCGACAATCTGGCGGGACTTTCAGGGGGCATCGCAACAAAACAGCAATCTACGGGGTAGGGAGTAGAAGAATCTCCGGCTATTTTTTGTGGAGGGTGATTTCATCCGATTTGGTCCGTTCGACATCGAGGTCGAACAGCACCGCCAAGCGATCGGCAACCTGATCGGCATTGTCGACGCGGAACCGTCCGCTGACCCTCATCGTGCCGATGCTGGGATCTGCGAGCCGAATAGAAGTCGCGGAATCCCTGTTGGCCTCGGCAACGACAGCGGACAATGGGGTTCGCTCATACTCCCGGATGACCGGTTGTCCGGGGTTGAGCGCCGCTGGCTCGATCCCGGGTTTTCCCAAGCTGACTGGAAGGATCGTTGGCGCTACCGCTGCGAAACTCAGGACTTCGCCGGGTTCCAATCGCGCGACTGCGGCATTGTCTCGACCGTCTTTCGGGCCTTGCGGCCTCTCGACGTCAACCACCCCTCGCAGCAATCTTACGGTGACGCGCTTGTTGCCGCCAAGAATGACATCGAAGACCGTACCGCGTGCGGTGACGCTTCCCCCTCCGGCAAACACCACGAACGGACGTCCTTCATGCGCGACCTCGAATCGCGCGCGACCTCGCTTGAGGTTCAGCTCGCGTCTGGCGTTCGTGAAGTCCGTCGCCAGCTCACTCCCTTCGTCGAGATCGACAACCGATCCGTCAGCTAGGCGAATGTTGCGCCGACCACCGACCACCGTGTCGTAGATTTGCCGCTCCGAGGTGGCGGCGCCTTCCGATTGAGCCACCTGGACGGGCCGATATGCGGGGCTCCGCATCTCGCCGCCGAGGAACCAACTTCCAACACCGACGGCAATGAGAATGCTCGCCGCTAATCCGGTCCATCTCCATTTTGGTCGGACGGGCTCATTGTCGTTGGCCTCGCTCGCGCCCTCATTTCCCTGTGCGGCCAGAAACCGCCCAAGCGCAAAGATTTCGCCCGCCCGGTCGTACGCATCGCGGTGTGAAGCGCCGAGCGTGAGCCAGCGTTCGAACTCGGGGCGATAGCTCTCGGCATCAGGGCCGCGCATTCGGGCGAACCATAGCGCCCCTTCGCGCGTCAGCTGATCCATGCGAGGCATACCTTCCGGCTGTTTGTTGTCAGCCATTGGGGTTTCCGATGGTCTTGCCGATCCGCACAATGGCCTCCGCCACATGCCACTCCACAGTTCTAATACTGATGCTCAGCTGCTCCGCTATCTGCCTATAGCCGAGTTCTTCCACCCTATGTAGCAAATACACCTCTTTTGTCCGCGGCGGGAGACCATCGATTGCGACACGATAGCGCTCCCGCATCTGGTTCAGCTCCGCAGCTTCGTCTGGCCCGGCAACCTCCTGAGGGACCGGGCAGGAAACCGGGTCGAGAGATTGGCTTTTCGCCCAGGCTCGCACACGATCCGCGAGAAGGTGCCGAACGATTCCGTGCAGATAGGCGCCGGGATTGCTCCAGGCGCTTGCCGATTGTGAAGCTGCCAGCCTGGTGAAGGCCTCCTGCACCATGTCATCGCGGTCGTCTTCGAGCCAAATACGCCTTCGGAGGAAGGAGCGCAGTTTGGGCGCCTCCTCTCGATACAAGGCGACGAACTGCTGTTCCTCATAGATCGCGGCGGCTGGCGCGCCGGCGTCTTCGCATTGCTGCGCCTGAAACATGGGTTCAGGCGCACATGATGGGATCGAACGGCGCTAACGTGAAACCGCAGCTTTGAGCGAGAGACAGCATGATCGTACCACCCAAGGGTGGCGGGCATTGTCCAATACCTGCGCTCAACCGCCGTGGATGAGCCCGTCATCATGCCTGGAAGGATTAACCTACAGCCGGGCCCCAGCCTTTTCCCGAGCTGCACCCGAAATCTGCCTTGAATTCTCCCTCGTGACAAGAGGTCATACGAGGGTGGCTGCACGCTTAAATGCAGCATGGAAATCTTCATTTGGAATCGCATTGGCGGGCTGACGAACCAGCAGCCATTTCCACCATCCGATCAAAGAAGCGATCAAGCATGGCGCGCGTCTCCTCTCTAAGCTGGACGATGATCCGCCGTCCGTCGGACGGATCGCGGTGGAGGTCCACAAACCCACGTTCCGCCAGTCGATGGACAATCCGTTGGGAATTCCGCTCCGACGCACTTGAAGTGCCCGTGAGCGACGTCAAAGACCGCGGATGGATGCTCCTGTGAGTATAGAGATCGAGCAGCATCTCGAACGCAGGGATCGTGAAGAGCTCTTTTCCGAACTCGTCGGCCCGCAGGCGCTGAAGCTGTTCGGTCAGCTCAATCATGCTGCAGCGAGTGATCGTTGTCGCAATCTGGCGTCCCTCGATCATCGGTGCGCGCTCACTTCTGCCGATAGCCATGCTGTTCGCGGCGGACGGGCTTTCAATCTCGTGCGAGGGGGCATGAAGGGCTCCTTTCCATGAAGGAGGGAAACCCATCTGGCGCCGCTCATATTGTAAGTTCTTGCGCGTAAATTAGCCAAATTGAACTTACATCCATTTTGGATGGTAACAGATGAGAGCAGTAGAAGGGGCGGCGACACCCCAGCTTTGCAGGGGCTTGGCCGTATCGGCAGAACCTTGGATTGCATTTCCAGTCTTGTGTGCCGCCGACTTGCCCAGTTCTATAAATCCTGGAGCCTCTACAGGTCCAGCTGGCGTGCCTTATATTGTGCCTTCAACGCCTTGTCGTGTCTCGACTGTCTACGTCTGGAAGGGGCGACCAGACCGCGATTGAGGAGGGGAGTGGGCCGAGTTTGGTGTGGCGATCAGCGGGTCGCCCATCCAATGCTTGCCCGTCTCCGCTCTTGGGCGCTCCTCGCGTCGATGTGTCTTCATGGGCAACCTATTCTGGGGCATTCCCATGGCCAAGCTCACCAGCAAATATAATCCGGAACTTGAGGCTATCGGCTCCGGAATCGTCAAACGCCTGGGAGGCGTCTGGAAGCCGGGAGGCGCCATGTGCCTCTGCCCGGCCCATCCGGATCGCAGTCCCAGCCTTTCGGTTCGCGTCGGCGATCATGCGCTCGTCTTCAAATGCTTTGCCGGCTGCGACAACCGCGATGTCATCCACGAGATCCTTCGTCTCGATGAGAATGCGCTCCAGCACGTCGAGCAGGCATGCGTATCATCTCCAGGCATGCCTACGGATCTCTGGCGACGGCAGCAGGCCCTCCGCATCTGGGATGAGGCGCGGCCGATCACCGGCACGCCCGCCGAGATCTATCTGCGGCGTCGACGTATCGCTGTGCTTCCACGCGTCCTGCGCTTTCATCCGAAGACACCGCTCGGCGGCGGCGGCACCGTCGATTTCAGACCGGCGATGATCGCGGCGCTTCACGATGGGGGCCTGCATGATGAAGGCCGTTTCATAGCGATCCAGCGCACCTTCTTCGATCGGGACGATGCGCGGAGGGCCCGCGACTTGGTCGATCCACGCATGACACTTGGCCGACCCGACCGCGCTGCCGTCATGCTCGGCACGGCAACCTCCGTCCTGGGCCTTGCCGAGGGCATCGAGACCGCGCTCTCGGCGATGATACTCTTCGGCGTTCCCGTCTGGGCGACGCTGGGCAGCGAACGGCTGCACCAAATCGCGCTGCCGGACCGCGTGACGCGGCTCATTCTCTTTCCCGACAACGACATTGCCGGCGAGATCGGTGTGGCCAACGCCCTTGAAACCTACGCCATGCCGGGTCGCGATATCGCGGTCGAATTCCCGCCCTCGGGCTTCAAGGACTGGAACGACGTGCTTCGAGCGGGGGGAGGGAGTGGGGGAGTGGTGGCGGCAAGTGGCCTGATGGTCAGGCTGTCCCCGCCAGGAGACTATCCCATGACCCAACTTCCTATCCTCGTTCCGGCGGCGAACCTCGCCAAGTCGCCGAGCAACGTGCGCACTGTCAGCGATGCGATCGCCGACGCCCAGCTCGAGGCGAACATCGCCGCGAAAGGTGTGCGCCAGAACCTCATCGGCGTGCCCGTCTCGCGCAAGAAGGGGCACTACCGCATCATTGCCGGCGGTCGGCGCCTCGATGCCGTCCATCGCCTGATCGAGAAGGGCGTGTTCGATGCCGACTATCAACTCGCGGTGCTGGTTTTGGGCAACGCCAAGGACGCGATCGAAACCAGTCTCGAGGAGAATTTCTTCAACCTCACGATGAACCCGGCCGACACCTGCCGGGCCTTCCAGGACATCATCGAGAGCGAAGGAAAGACGCCCGAGGACGTCGCGAAGCGCTTTGGCCTTACCGAGCGCTTCGTTCGCAGTCGGCTTCGCCTCGCTGACCTCGCCGACCCCATCTTCGAGGCGCTGCGCAACGCCGAGATCACGCTGAATGTGGCCGTGGCCTACGCGAGCAACAGCGACCGGAGCCGCCAGGCAGAAGTCTTCGAACTGCTCAAGGATGGCTACTACCGGAGCAACGTCAACGAGATCAAACGCCAGCTCGCCGAGGACACCTATGTCGGCAGCGATCCCAAGGCGCTGCTCGTCGGACGGGACGCCTATATCGAAGCGGGCGGCCGCGTCGATCTCGACCTTTTCTCCGACTCGACCACCGAACGCTGGATCGACGGCGACCTCCTCAACCGTCTGGTTGCCGACAAGCTCGCCGCCGCGGCGGAAGCGCTGCGCGAACGCGAGGGGCTGGCGGAAGTCCGGGTCATTCCCGCGACGCATGTCACCTACAATGACACGTGGGATCTGCGCCCGCTCAAGGGCGACACGCCCGAACTCACGGCCGAGCAGCAGGCTCGCCTCGACGAACTCGAAAGTGAGATCGAGGCGGCCAACGAGGCCTGGGAGGAGGCGGACGAAGAGGCTCAGGCTGATCTGGCCAACCGGGTTGACATGCTCGAGGCGGAATATCGCGCGATCGAGAACCAGTCGCCGATCCTGACCGAAGAGCAGAAAGCCGGGGCGCTTGCCTATGTCGTGATCGGTCATGACGGAGAGCCCCGCCTCCACGAGCAGCTCTACGTCGCGCCGGTCGAGGACGAGACCGACGAAGACAGCGTCCAGGAAACCGGGGATGACGAGACGGTCGGGACCGGGGCCGGCACGGCTCCTGGCAAGCCCGCCTACAGCCAGCGCCTCTCCCAGGAACTGGCCGAGATGAAGAGCGAGTTGCTGCGCGTCCATATCGCCAGCGATCCGCGCTTCGCGCTCGACCTGGGCACGTTCTGGATGGTCGACAAGGCGACCCGGCATTCGGGCGCCTATGACCTCGCGACCGAGCTCAAGGCAGACAAGCCCTGGTCGTCCCTCTCCGGCTTCCAGAGCGGTACGCTTGCCGCCGAGGAATGGGGCAAGATCGACGAAGCGCTCGACCGCAGCTGGACCGAGGCGGGCGACACCTGCCAACGGTACGATGCCTTCTGCGCGCTTCCCGACGAGGCCCGTGCTGCCTGGCTTGCCTGGGCGGTCGCCCGAACGCTGCACGCGGTCACCGCCGACAGCAAGGCGGTCGCGTTGATCAACCATCTCGGCACCAAGCTCGACATCGACGTTGCGGCCTGGTGGCGCCCGACCGCGAACAACTATTTCGATCGCCTGAGCAGCAAGGCCGCGATCCTTGCCCATCTCGACGAGATTGGCGGGAAGGAGCTGTCGAGCCGTTACGGGGCGTCGAAGAAGCATGATCTCGCGACCTCGGCAGAGAAGATCTTCGCGGGAACCGTTCCGATCGAAGCGGAACTCCGGGATGCGGCGCTCGCTTGGGTGCCGGACGTCATGCGTTATGCCGAAGCAGCGCCTGACGTTGTCGAAGTCGAACCGGTGGCTGTGAACGACGAGGACCACGGTCCGACCGCCGACGAGCTGCCGCAGGCCGCCTGATCGGCGACAGCGTCCCCGGGGCCGTGGCGATGCGCCGCGGTCCCGGGCCTTTTCCCATGTTCCATCAGCTATGACTCAGGGAGACATCTCGTGGCCGATATCACCCAGCTTCCCGTCATGACGGCGAGCGATGCCGAGGTCATCGGTTTTGCCCGCTTCAACGACGTACCCACTTTGCCGATCGACATCCCGGACGGCAATTTCACGGTCAGCGCGCGCACCAGTGACGGGCGGCGGATCACCTTCTTCTTCGGCGAGTACCAGCGTGGCGCGCCGCCGAGCTTTGTCGATATCCAGTACCATGACAGTGGCTCGGCCATTCCCGACGCAAATGGGGGAACGTCGCCGAGCTTCGACATGCTGACCATCGGGCGTGGTGGAAGCCATGCCTATGACAGCCGTCGCCATCCGGCCAGTGATAAGCCCTCGATCGCGGTGATCCTTCTCGCGCCGTCATAGTTGGCAACCCGCCTGATCCTCCCATTCTCCCACCCCACTGTCTCAGGGCCTGGCCTCGCGGCATGGCCCTTTTATTCCGCCGCAGCTCTGGCGGGAGGGAAGGGGGAGCGGGTCTGACGGGCCGAGATGGTCCAGATCCAACCCGGAGTTTGACCCCATGTCCCACCCTCTGCTTGCGCTCGTGCCGCCCCACGAGCCCGAAAACACCAAGGCTGCTCACTTGTACGCTGTGGCCACCCGCCTCGCCGAGTTGCTCGGCCGGGGCCAATCGGTCCGCCGCCAGGACCTCACCCGTCTTATGGATGCCGCCTTTAGCGCATCCGATGCGAGCGGCGCCTGGTCGATGCGCGATGCCTATGACGCGCTTGAAGCCGCGCAAGTCCTCCTGCTCAGATCGACCACAAGCCCTTCGGCCTTTGCCCTCTCCGATGACGATGCGTTCGCTTCGCTCGTCCGCTTCGAGCGTGCGCTGCCTACCCAGACCTATCGTTCCGAGCATCAGATCGAAATGCAGCAGTTCAGCACGCCGATCTCCCTGGCCTGGCTCGCGGCGCGGGCAGCGCGGATCACAGGGCACGACCATGTTCTCGAACCCTCCGCCGGGACCGGCATGCTCGCGGCTCACGCCCTGCGCGCCGACGCGGCTAAAACCCTTAATGAGCGCGATCCGGACCGGGCTGCGCTCCTCGGCAAGCTGCTGGGCCAGCCTGTCACCTTGCACGATGCCGAGTTCATTCATGATCTCCTGCCCTTTGGTATCGCTCCGACCGTCGTCTTGATCAATCCGCCCTTCAGCCGGAGCGAAGGGCGGGGCAAGGATCGCTTCGCCGGTGCGCGCCACCTGCGCTCGGCTCTTCTGCGCCTTGCTCCCGGCGGGCGCTGTGTTGCGATCATGCCGCCGAGTTTCGCCGCCGACGGCACCGGCGCGTCCGGCTACGCGATGGTGTGCGAGACGGTCCAGCCGCGCGCCGAGATCACTATCCTCGGGCACCCTTATGCCAAGCACGGCACCAGCATCGCGGTTCGCCTGCTAGTCTTCGACAGGGGCTGGACGGGCATGACCGAGCGCCATACCGCCCAGACCATCGAAGCGGCCGAGGCTATCGTCCGCGCATTCCCGGCACGCGTTGCTGCGCCCGACCCTCAGCCTCCCGCGCCTGCGACCGTTCCTCTGCGACCACGCAAGCCGGCTCCGGCCGCCACCACGATCTTCGGCGGGATCAGCAAGCGGGTTCTGACAACTCCGGATCGGATCGCTGCGGATACCAGTCCAAGGCCGCTAATCTACGCGCTGCGGGAGACGCCGCTCCCAGCGGGCGATCCGGTCGGTCACTATGCCCCATGGCGTCCGGCACGGATCGCGATCGAAGGCGCGAAGGCGCATCCTGATCAGCTGGTGGAGTCGGTTGCCATGGCTTCGGTCTTGCCTCCCGCACCGTCCTATCGTCCGATGCTGCAGCCCCAGGCACTGGCCGCATTGTCCGAGGCGCAGCTCGAAACCATCATCCATGCCGGCGAAGCATGCGAACGGGATCTCAAAGGCAGCTTCGCGCCAAATCAGGCCGGCGACCAATTGCGCGAGGATCCTGAAGGCGCTGTCTATCGTACCGGCTTCTTCATCGCCGACGGCACAGGCGTGGGCAAGGGCCGTGAAGGCGCGGGCGTCATCCTCGACCAATGGAACCGTGGACGGCGCCGCGCCATCTGGATCTCGCGCAGCTCGGCTCTCATCGAGGATGCACGGCGCGACTGGAGCGCGCTCGGCGGTCTGCCCATCGATATCCAGCCGCTCGACGCCTTCCCGCTGGGCGAGGCCGTCGGCATGGACAGCGGCATTCTTTTTCTCACCTATGCGACCCTGCGTTCGCAACGCCATGACCGGGCGTCGCGCCTCCAGCAGCTGCTCGACTGGGCGGGTGCGGATTTCGAAGGGGTGATCCTGCTCGATGAATCCCATGCGCTCGGCAACGCTGCGGGTACCGAGACCGAATTCGGCGTGGCGAAAGGTTCCGAGCAGGGCTTGGCCGGAGTTCGCCTGCAAAATGCATTGCCGCGAGCCCGGATCATCTACATCTCGGCAACCGGTGCCACCAAGCCTGAAAACCTCAGTTATACGGCGGGGCTAGGCCTCTGGGGGCCGGGCACCGCTTTTCAGGACCGCGACGCATTCCTCGCAGCGATGGAGGAAGGCGGCATCGCGGCGATGGAGATCGTGGCGCGCGATACCAAGGCGATGGGCCTCTATACCGCTCGCGCCCTAAGCTTCGCCGGCGTCGAATATGACCCGCTCGAGCATAAGCTCACCCCGGACCAGATCGCGATCTACGATGCCTATGCGGACGCGTGGGCGGTGATCCATGCGGGTGTCGCCGCAGCGCTCGAGGCCGCCAATATCGTCGATCGCGCATCTGGCCGCACCCTCAATGCCATGGCCAAGGGATCGGCGCTCAGCCGGTTCGAAAGCTCGAAGCAGCGCTTCTGGTCTGCCCTCCTGATCTCGATGAAGATGCCGACCGTTTTCCAGGCCATCCAGACGGAGATCGCCACCGGCAATGTCGCGGTGGTGCAACTGGTCAGCACCTCCGAGGCGATCCTCGATCGTCGCCTCGCCGAGCTCTCGCCTGAGGAGCGCGCGCATTTGGATTTGGAGCTTTCTCCCCGCGCCACGATGATAGACTACCTGAAGAGCGCCTTTCCGACGCAGCAGATGCGCGTGTTCGCAACCAGCGACGGATCCCTGCGATCGGAGCCGATGCGGGACGAGGCCGGCAACATGGTCCAATGCGTCGAAGCCATCGCTAGGCGCGACGCTCTGATCGAAGAACTCTGCGCGATGCCGCCGGTCCCTGCCGCCCTTGACGCGCTTATCGCTCGTTTCGGCACCGCGAGGGTCGCCGAAGTGACCGGGCGTTCACGCCGTATCGTCATTGGCAATGATGGTTGCCAGAAACTCGAACGCCGTGGTGCACGCGCCAACCTCGCCGAGACACAGGCCTTCATGGATGGACAGAAGCCGATCCTGGTCTTCTCGGACGCGGGCGGCACCGGCCGATCCTACCACGCCGACGTCGGGTGCCGGACGGCTGACAAGCGGCGCATCCACTTCCTGCTGGAGCCGGGCTGGCGTGCCGATGTCGCAATCCAGGGGCTGGGGCGCACGCATCGCACCAACCAGAGCGTGCCGCCAGTGTTCCGTCCCGTGACCACCGACTGCAAGGGGGAGCGGCGCTTTATCTCGACGATCGCACGCCGGCTCGACAGCCTCGGCGCCTTGACCCGCGGCCAGCGCCAGACCGGCGGCCAGAATATGTTCGATCCGGCGGACAATCTGGAAGGTGACTACGCGCGCGAAGCGCTCACCCAGTGGTACCATCTGCTGCACGGCAAGAAGCTCGCAAGCGTTACGCTGGCCGAGTTCCAGGCAATGACCGGGCTCAAGCTCATCGAGGACGACGGTACGCTGCTCGACAAGCTGCCGCCGATCCAGCGATGGCTCAATCGGATCCTGGCGCTGCGGATCGCCACGCAGAACGCGATCTTCGACGAATATATGGGTCTTATCCAGGCACGTGTCGATGCCGCGCGCGAAGCCGGAACGCTCGACGTGGGCGTGGAGACGATCCGCGCCGAACAGGTGATCGTGCGATCCGAACAAACACTCCGCACCGATCCGGTGACCGGCGCCGAGACGAAATTGTTGCGGCTCGAACTGCATCTGCGTCCTCGCGTGATGCACTGGAAGCGGCTGATGCAGATCTGGGAGGGCACGAGCGAGATCGCCTATCTCTACAACCGCCGATCGAAGCGCGTGGCGCTCAAGGTGCCGTCCTGGTCGATCACCGACGAAGAAGGCCGGATCATTTCTATGTGCCAGCTCGTGCGTCCGACCGGCGCGACCCGCACGCAGGAGATCGCGATGTGGGCAAGCCTCTGGAAGGACATCGACCGCGACGAATTCCAGAGGCTCTGGGAGGCAGAGGCAAACGAGGCCGAGGCGAAGGTCGAGATCGAGACCGTCAATGTGGCAACCGGGCTGCTCCTGCCAGTCTGGCACCGGCTTCCACAGGACGACGTCCGTGTCTGGCGGATCGATGACCGCGAGGGCACCTCGATCCTTGGCCGGCTGATCCCACGGGAAGCGATGGCGGACCTGCAGTCCGCGTTCGGTCTCGACGGCACGGTCGAACTGACTGCCGCTGAACTCAGCGCGGCCGCGCAGAAAGAAACGGGCATCGCGATCCCTGGCCTGAGCGGTGCGACCCTGGCGACGGCTCTGGTCAATGGTACGCGCCGGCTCGAAATCCGGAATTACCGTCCCGACGATCGCGAGCGGCTCAAAGCGCGCGGCGTGTTCAGCGAGGTCATTCAGTACAAGACCCGGTTGTTCGTGCCCCTGGACCGGTCGACCGAGGTCATCGAAGCAATCCTCGATATGGTGCGGATTTGATCCACGCGGGCCGCCGGCTCGTCAGTCGTGTGGATCGGCCCGGGGCTCTCGAAGCCCCGGACCGTCTCGATCATTCCGCGGGCGCTGCCGCGTCTGGCGCAAGCTCAGCCGAAGCCGGCGTTCCGGCGGACGCTTTCGGCGCCCTGCTTCTCTTCGGCTTCGGGGTGGCATCAGCACTTGCCGCAGGCGTCGTGGCGACAGCGGCCTTGGGCGCCTTCGAAGTCTTGGTGGCCTTGGTCTTCTTGCCGTCCTTGATCGGTTTAGCGCTCTTCGAGGTCGTGCTCTTCGGCGCGTTGGCCACCGGCTTGGGCCCGGTGGTGACGGCCTTGGTTCGAGCGCGCCGCGCCGCCGCAGGTTTCGCTGGAGTTGCTTCCGCAGCGGGCGGCTCGACCGCTTCGGTAATTGGTTCTGCGGGCGCTTCCTCGGCCGCCGGCGCCGGAGCGCTCTTACGCTTGCCGCCAAGACCAAACTTCTGCGCGACCTCGCGCCGCGCCGCCGAGTAGCTCGGCGCCACCAGAGGATAATCGGCCGGGAGACCATATCGGGCGCGATAATCAGCGGGAGTCAGGCCATGAGTCGAAAGATGCCGCTTGAGTGCTTTGTAAGGCTTGCCGTCGATCAGGCTCAGTATCTGGTCTGGCGAAGCAAGACTTTCCTCAATGGATACCGCCGGCTTATATTCCGGCGCGTTCGGTTTCGCTTCAGGAGCCTCAGGCTCGACCTCCAGCGCCGGCGCGGTGAAAGAAGCTGCCCCGCCAGTATCGTCGGCAGACTTTCCTGGCGCCTCTGGTGCATCGCCGAGCAGAGCCCGTCGTGTTCCCTCGACAAGCGCCGGCAACTCGCTGCTCGGCACGGTATTGTTGGCGAAATAAGCGCTGAGCAACGTCACGGTCAAAGACATGACGCCCGAATTGTCGGCCTCGGCCATGCGGTATCCTTCTTCTGGCTGGAACTACCGGTCTTGAAGCAGGCTCACTTGCGTAAGCGTAAACGAACTCGTGCCTTCATTTCAGGCGCGAGTCAAAATGGAGGGGAGGAGGGCTTCCATGGATGTCGCGGCGATCAAGCTGCGCACCCGTCCCTGGAGGAAACCATGACCGACATCCCTACGCCGGGCACGCCGGCACGCCTGTACAGCCAGACCCATCATGACGAACGCGGTAACTTCCACTATCAAGGTGATCTCTACCGCGCCGGCGATAACCTCGCGACGCTGGCGGCCCGCATCGAAGGTCATCTGAAGTCCAAGTTCCCTGACACGCGCTTTGCGCTCAGGACCGAAAAATTTGCCGGTGGCCGTAAGATCATCGCCGAGATCCTCGATGCCCCAACCGATCTCACCCCGCGCGATACGCAAAATAGCTTCTTCGTCGAGGTGCGCGATCAGATGGAGCGCTTCGGCTTCACCCGGTCCAACCTGCTGCAGGACTTTCACTCCTGTTCGTTCTACTGCGAAGCACGCATCGGCCAGGCCTATTGGGCGGCGCTGGCCGCCCGCCGTGGCGCGAAGAACCCGGTCCAGGCGAAGGTGACGCTCGCGGCCTTCAAGAAGCAGATCCGGGCTGGTGACAGTTTGAAATTGATCGGCGCGCCCGCAGGACATCGTGCGCTCGGGACAGCCAGGGCGATTATCAAGGTTCGTTCTGGCGACGTGATCCTTGACGGGCGCTCCCACCTATCTTTTCCGCGCGCATCCGCGTTTGCCTGTGATGGCAAGCTCGTGTGGATATCCATCGGCTCGGAATATGATCCCGACGCTCACCTGCTCTACGAATGGCTCCGCCAGGACGCCGCCTGACGCCCCATTCTCTGTGCCAACGAGCCATGTGGAGGGAAGGGGGTGGGGATGGATTGGCCGGTTCGAAGCGGATCGGTCCTTTCCCTTAAGGAGATCCTCCCATGGCAACGCTTGCCCAGCAGATTGACGCGCCTCGAGTTTCCGGCGCGTACAAGGTCGATATCTCCCGCGGTCGCAACATTGGGCGGGTTTCGTCCGAATGGTTTTCGCGTCCCGATGACGAGAAGTTCTTGTCGCTCGATGAGCTCTACGACAGCGTCCGCCGCCGCGCCGACCGCTCCCGGACCCGCGTCGTCGAAAGCCGGGACGTGCGCGTCGAGGCGAGCATGGACAATGCCGAACGCCTCAACCTGATCGTTCCCGGCGAGGCCGAGCCGATCGCGCCGACCAATTGGTCCTTCGGCCAGTTGTCGAGCCTGGTCGGCGCCCCGGCGTCCTATCTGCGCAACCTGCCTGCCGCGCTCGCCGGCATCAATCTCCAGCACGGCCTGCTCAGCCATCGCGGCGAACAGGTAAAGCTCCTCAAGACCCATGAGGGCCGCGCCGAACTTCGCGCCGTCACCGGCCCCGATTACGGCCGCATCTGGGATCACGAACTGGTCGCCGCCGTCATGAAGATCGCGGGCAACGGCGTGTCGGACACGCGCTGGAAAGTGCCGGGCGTTCTCGACTGGGGTTCGATGCGCTATAACCCCTATGTCGATGTCACGCGCGAGACGACGACGCTCTATGCCTCCGATCGCGATGTTTTCCTCTTCCTGGTGGACGACACGCACCCGATCGAAGCCGGCAAACTTCCCAATGGCGAGCCCGATCTCTTCTTTCGCGGCTTCTACTGCTGGAACTCAGAAGTGGGTTCCAAAACATTGGGAATAGCTACTTTTTATCTTCGCGCGGTGTGTATGAATCGCAATCTATGGGGCGTCGAAAATTTCGAGGAAATCTCGATCCGACATTCCAAATTCGCCGCCAATCGGTTCGCTTACGAGGCCGCTCCGGCGCTCGAGACTTTTGCCGACTCCTCGGCGATGAGCTTCATCGAAGGCATCAAGACGGCGCGAAGCCGGATCGTCGCACGAACCGGCGAGGACCGCGAGTCCTTCCTGCGCAAGAACGGCTTCTCCAAGACCGACACCGCGAAGATCATCCAGTCGGTGACGTCCGAGGAAGGCCACCCGCCCGCCAGCCTGTTCGACTTCGTGCAGGGGATCACGGCCCACGCTCGGGCGAAGTCCAACCAGGACACCCGTCTCGAAATCGAGGGCAAGGCGCGCAAGCTCCTTGCCAGGGCAAATTGAGGAGGACGCCATGCCGACCTTCACCATCGAAAGCACATATCGTCTTCCGGTTTTTCGGCATCGAATCTACGAAGCGCCGACAGCGGAGAATGCTTGCCAGCTCGCAATCGGCGATGACGACTGGCAAAGTCAGAAGCAGGACCATGAAAGCGCCGGCCCGACCTATCTGACCGGCATCTGGCCTGGGATCGACACCGCCTATGAGGTGGCAGCGCTCCCGGTGCCGCCGCGTTTCGCAGAAGGCGAGAGACTGCGGGATACCGGCGCCGGCGATCTCCCGGCCACTGTGCCGAAGATGGAACCCGTGATGCCGCGGTGTCGGCATTGCGGCAGCGGGCAGATCAGCTGCGACGCCAATGCTTGCTGGGACGAGGAAACCCAGGCCTGGGTGCTGCTCGCAACCTATGACAGCCAGACCTGCGAGCGTTGCGGCGCGGACAGCAATCATCTGGTCGATTGGGTCCCGCTTGCCGGGCCGGGCTCGATCTATGCCTTCTTATGGGACGTGATCGAGGCGCTGGAGGCCCCAAAGCTGATCGGCGATGCGGCGTTCAAGGCCTTTTGCCGCGAGCATCAGAATGACCTCACCGCTGAGCAGGCCGCCGCCACATGGCGCAACCGCGCGCCCGGCTGACGACCGCCGCGCTGACTTCAACCCGACCAACCCCTTCGTGGCGGCTTCGACTTCGGTCGGAGCCGCCCTTTTCATATCGAAAGGATCTCATCATGAACCCTTCGTCCCAAGTCGCTCTTCAGACCTTCACCGTCGATGTCGAATTCTCGAGCGGCGGTGAGCCCTTTGCAACCGAACGCTATACGGTCGACGCCACCGACTGGTACCGTGCCCAGCGCGACGCGATCGAGATGTCGGTCTGCAGTCCCTACGACAACAGCCGCATTCCGGACCTCACGCGCCGCGCGATCGCGCGATAGCCACGGCTCCGCGCCTGCCTGATCGTCTCGATGGCGACGGGCCGGCGCGGGCATCCTCAAGAAGTGCGGACCTGCCTTATGCGACGCTCGATCGCTTGGCACGGGCCGGCGACGTCACGGCGCTCCTGCTGCTGCGCATGGCGGCGTGACGCTTACGACAGGTTCCGGGCGACCCGGGAGGGAAGGGGGTGAGGGCGTGCTGCCTGTCGATGGGATCGGCGCACAGGAGATGTCCCATGCCCAACCATGATGCCCGCGCGCTGCTCACCGAAGCGCTCGACTTCTTCAACGATCATCCGCGCTTTAGCCTGCGGCGCGACCGGCGGCGCAACAGCTATGATCTGGCTTCGCGGATCGAGGCATGCCTGTCTGCCGTCCCGGGGCCGGCTGATCCCGTAATCGCCGAAGCGCGCGATCGCTGGGCGTCGAGCGGCTTCCTGCGCATCGACGCCGACGAGCACGTCGTTACGCGGGATGCGCAAGGCTATTGGGTGCGCGCCTGGGTCCGGATCGACCCCGCCAGCATCGGCGAGATCGATGCGGTTACGGCCGAACGCTACGCCCGCGCGCTCGCGGCACTGCCGGATATCACACGATCCATTCTGCTCGCGCACCAGCAGGACGAGCAAAGCATTGCCCAGGTTGCCGAACGCCTCGGCCTCACCACGCAAGAGGTCGAGCGGCATATCGCCGACGCCCTCACGAGGATCGGGCGCGCGATCGGCCAGGGCTGAGAGCCTCGTTCCCCACTCCAGCGCGCAACGGTCGCCCCCGCCCGCGCGCCCTTCCGCTTTTTGGGAGATGATCATGACCAACCTCTCGCATCAGCAACTGTCCGCCATCCTGGCGCCGGTCGACGAGGCGACCATCCTCTTCGATAGCGAGGCGGACGTGCAGCCGGGCGCGCTTGCCGACCTGATCTATGCGAGCCTGTTCAGGTATGCCGACAATCATGAGAGCGACAGCTGGGAAACGCAGTCGCTTGCGTCCGAGCGGCAGGCCCTCAATCTCGCCAATGAACTATTGCTCGGCGAGGACGAAGCGCTCCACGCCCAATTGCGCGCCGCGGTCTTCGAGCATGCCCAGTGGCTCATTCCGGCAGGGCGCAGCCTGACCATCAGCGCTGACCGCAACACGCTTTCGCTCGCTCTGGCGCAGGCCGCCTAGGGCGACTGCTTCCCAACGCCTGTTCGCACACCTTCAAGGGAGAATTTCGATGCGCCATTCTGCGCTTCTCGTCTGTTCGACCGTCCACCTGCCCGTGTCCGAACGACATCACATCGACCGGCTGATCGCCACCGCCCCCCGAGCCGCCAATGGCCGTGTCGAGGCTGTTCATCCCGATCTCGTGATCGAGCCCTATGCCTATGGCTTCTTCGCCCACACGTGCGTCGTCGGCAGCGGTTCAGAGCGCCCGGACGACATCAGTGCAGAATTCTGGGCGATCCTGGTCCAGGCCTTCGAGAGCGACGTGTCCTGGGTTCTGTTCGATCGCGACGAGCCGGCCGCGTCGCACCTGCCCGTTTTTCCCGATCCTGATTGTCCCATGGAGCACCAGTCGTGACGCCCGTCTCGCCCATCGATGCGGCCTCGCCGAAGCGCGCGGCACTCGCCTCCTATGAGAACGCCTATGCGGTCGCCGTCCAGATGCGCCGCTCGACCGGCCGGCCCCACTTCGTCCTTCGGACGAACGATCCACTGCAGCCCTTCCGTGTCACCAGCATCGGCCCCGCCCGCTGCCAGACCTTGCTGACCTTGATCGCCTGATCGGCTGATCGCCGCGCTGAGGCGGCCATACGCATCCTGCCATCGCCTGGAGAATCGTCATGTTCATTGCCGAACGACCGCCGCTCGCGGCGGCGATCACTGCCTCGCGCCCAAACGTGTCGTTCGAAGCTCCCGTGGTTGCAGCATGGGGCGCGGGCGTGAACTCGACCGCGATGATTATCGAGCTCGTCCGACGCGGCGAGGCGCCCGACATGGTCCTGCTGGCGGCAATGCCCGAGCAACCTCACACGACGGCGCTCATCCCCGTCTTTCGCGCCTGGATGGATGCGCACGGCGTCGCCAACGAAATCGTCGAATATCAGGTGACACGCGTCAAGCACTGGCCGCCCTATAACGACCTGCTCGAAGCCTGCCTGACCAACGGCACATTGCCGTCGATCGCCTTTGGCCTCCACTCCTGCTCGGCGCGTCACAAGATTTCCCCACAGGACAAATGGGTCAAGCATTGGCCACCCGCATGCCGGGCCTGGGACGCCGGACAAAAGGTCACGCGGCTCATCGGCTACGATTGCTCGGCCCGCGACAATCAGCGCTACGCCCATCGCGATGGCCATGTCTCTGACCTCTACGACTATCGCTACCCGCTTCGTGAATGGGGATGGACTCGGGAGGATTGCGAGCGCTGCATCGCCGACGCTGGCCTCCCGCCATTCGGCAAGAGCAGCTGCTTCTTCTGCTCCGGCATGCAACCAGATGAGGTTCGTGCGCTCCCGCCCGAGCAGCTTCGCCTTATCGTCCTTCTCGAGGCGCGCGCGGCGCCACGCCTCAAAAGCGTCGAAGGGCTTTGGCGCCGTTCCACGCGGACGCGGCCAGGATCGATGACGGCGTTCATCCGCGCGGAGCACCTGCTCGATGCTTCCGACATCGACGCGATCATTGCATCCGCGCCCACCGATCTCATACGCTTCCAGGAGAGCGCGGCCGGGATCCCCGTCGAGCGCCGACCATCCATGCAATCCTGGCTCGACCGCTTCAACGATGGCGCGCGGCCACAGCCGGCCCGAGCGCGATCGCGTCAACCTGTCCGCGTCTCCGCTTGACTGTCGCTTGCGCGCGCCGTCTGTTTTGAGCCCATGCGTTTGATCGATCATCTGGCCGCAAGGCGCATCTACTACCAACGGCCGTTGCCGACTTTGCCAGATATTCTCCTGATCGATGTCCCATCCCAATTTTCAGGGCAGGGGCTTGCGCTTGACCGTTACTATCCGGTGATCGTCGAAACCGTTGCGGAAGCGCACGAATTCGAGGCATTTCTATGCGAACGACGCAAACGGCTGATCGCGCCAGCATTGCTTGATCGTCGCCCTTCGGCGCTACTGACAGAAGACATCATCTTCGCGCGCTATAGCCCGCCAGCACCAAACTGGCCCTGGCTCCAACTATGCTGCTGGCCACGCCATTATGTGGCACTTGCACTGGATCCAGAAGAGGGGTTCGCTCGCGGCGCCTTCACGATCGACGCCTTCGACGACGCTGAAAGCATTGGAGCCGCTGAAGCGAGACTGTTGGCGACCCTTGGTTCGACCGAGCCCCGCCTTGTTCAACCGATTCCCGCTCCCCTCGGTCGCGCCTGAGCTTTGCAAGCCTGGCGATTGGGCCCAATGCCTCGCGCGTCGATTGTCCCGTTCCGTGCCATAAGCGGTCTGGTGTTGGCCCTTCATTACCATAGAACGCTTTTTTTGTTCCATAACGGCTCCTGCCTAACCTTCAGGGTGCCGCACCGCACCCATGAACCTTGTTGCGCTGCCCTGTCATGCGTCGCTGATCAGCCTGCCAGGCAGGTACTGGCGGGATCGACTGGAAAAACGTGCCCAAGATAGCTCGGGAGCTTCACGTCCAGCTCTTCGGTGGTGAGAAACGCGGCAATATAGCCGTCCGGGCGGAGGAGCGCCCACTGGCCTGCTTGGAGGCCATAGGCGCCGCCTATATACCCACCATCGTCGATGATGTCGTTCCGCTCGCCGATCATGACGATGCGGATGCCGGCACGCGGAGCGGGTCGATCGGCTGCGGCATAGCCAAGCAGCGTCCATTGCGGGCCCTGAAAGACCGTAAAGAGCCGCGTCGGCTGTCCTGCCTGTCCTCGACACGGAGCGTCGGGTGCGCGATCGCCCGGCTGGATCCGCGCTCTGGCCGAGTTGGCCAACGACAGCGACGAGGTGCGATAGCCGAGATCGAGCTGGCGGGCTTCGCGATCGCGCCGCATCGTGCCTTGCTTCGCTTCGCCAAGCAGACGCGTTGCCAAACCAAGCATGCCGGCCGCGATCGGCCTGCGCTCCTCTTCATAGGTGTCGAGCAGCGCGTCCGGCGCGCCGCCCAATACAGCCGCCAGCTTCCAGCCGAGATTATACGCATCCTGAACGCTGGTATTGAGACCCTGTCCACCGGTCGGCGGATGCGTGTGCGCAGCATCGCCCGCGAGGAAGATCCGTCCGCGCCGATAGTGATCTGCCAGGCGCGCATTCATCGAATAGGCCGAGGACCAGGAGACCGAATGCACGGCGATGTCCGACCGGCCTGAGCGTTCGGTAATGAGCGCGGTCAGCCCGGCAGGCGAGAGGTCGACCTCGCCTTCTAGAGCCACCGGCGCCTGAACCTGGAACAGGTCTGTTCCAGCCAGCGGGCAGATCATCAGCTGGGTTGCCGGAGAGCCGAGCTGGAAGCGATGCCAGGCATCGCGATCGAGGCCGTCCAGTTGCACATCGGCGACAAGAGCGCGAATCCCCAAAGTCTCACCCGGGAAACCGATATCAAGGGCATGTCGAACGAAACTGCGGCCGCCATCGGTTCCGATCAGGAAACGGGCACGCAGGTTCCGTTCGCCGGAAGCATCTTCGATCCGGGCCGATACGCCGTCGCGGTCCTGTTCGAATCCGCTCAGCCGTTGGCCGAACCGGGGGCGATGGCCCAGCTCGGCAAGTCGCTCCCGCATCACAGCCTCTGTACTGAACTGGGGTAACATCAGCGGCGCGGCATAAGGTTCCGCCGGGCTCGAGGCGACATCCGCTTCGGTAAGCAGCGATTCCTCGGTCGTGCCGTCCGCGCGATAGTGTCGTATGGGCGGATATGGCCCACCGGCTGCCGCCATCCGATCGACGAAGCCCAGATCCTCGAACACCTCCATCGTTCGGGGCTGGATACCTTTGCCGCGCGAACCGCCAAACGGCTGTGCATTCTGTTCAATCAGCAGGAAGTCGATGCCGCGGCGAGCGAGATCGATGGCGAGCGTGAGCCCAGCGGCGCCAGCGCCGACAATCAGGACATCCGTGTCGAAGGACATTGGCAAATCTCCGAATCAATGTGTAATATGCACGTATATCCCTTCGACCCTCGAGGCAACAAAAAGCGTGAATAATGCACATAACTCTGACGTCCTGCGCGGGCTGCATGCAGCGATCATCGATCTCGTCGACGAGATAAATCGCCCTCGCCGCGACGACAGGCTGATCGAGGAAGCCGGGATTCCCCTGGATCGCGCGCTGTTTCCGTTGCTTGCGCGCGTATCGCGATATGGCCCGATCGGTGTCGTCGAACTGGCCGATCGCACAGGGCGCGATCACACAACGATCAGCCGGCAGATGACCAAGTTGGAGGAACTGGGCCTCATCAAGCGTCAGGCCTCGGTCCGGGACAAGCGCGTCCGGGAGGCCACGGTCAGCGCAAAGGGCCGCGAAATGGTCGCCGCGCTCAACGCGGCACGCGAGCGGTTGGCAAATCGCATCCTGGTTGACTGGACGGATGCAGACCTTGATCAGTTGCGGCAGCTTCTCCGGCGTTTCGCAGACGATCTGATGCGCTAGGGTGCAGGGATGGGGATAATCGGCACGTGCGCGCTACAGAAGACCGGCACGACCGGCTTCGAGCTAACCAAGATGGGGTCCGAAAGGCCGCACGAGGACTCAAGCCAGGCGAGTTCCTCTTGGACGCCGTCATCATGGCCGATTACGGCACGCGCTACGCAAGGTGCGATGTAGCCGTGCGCTATGTCGAAACCGGAAGGGGTGCAGGCGCATGAAGATGATCGGCCTGATCGGCGGCATGAGCTGGGAGAGTTCCGCAGAGTATTATCGCATCCTCAACGAGGGGGTGAGGGACCGGCTCGGCCCGACCGCATCGGCCCGGTGCCTCCTGTGGTCGTTCAACTTCGCCGAAATCGAGGATTTGCAGCACAGGGGCGATTGGCCGGGCCTGACGACGCGCATGATCGATGCGGCAAGACGCCTCGAAGCGGGGGGTGCGGACGTGCTGCTGATCTGCACCAACACCATGCACAGAATGGCGGCCGACGTTCAGGCGGCGGTAGGCGTGCCGCTTCTTCACATCGCCGATCCCACGGCCGAACGCATCAAGGCGGCCGGCTTCAAGACGGTGGGACTACTCGGCACCGCGTTCACAATGGAACATGCCTTTTACAAAGGCCGGCTCGCCGATCATCATGGCCTCAATGTCATCGTTCCAGACGACGAGGACCGCGCTACCGTCCACCGCATCATCTATGAGGAGCTGGTTGCTGGCAAGGTTCTGCCGGAATCGCGGGATGCTTGCCGCGCGATCATCGCCCGCCTGGTTGAGAGCGGCGCGGAGGCGGTGATCCTGGGATGCACCGAAATCATGCTGCTGGTTCGGTCGGAAGACAGTCAGGTTCCCATCTTCGACACGACCGCCCTCCATGCGGCAGCAGCGATCGAAACGGCTTTGGCTGACTGAAGGCGGCTCTCCCAAAAAGCACGAATTCTGAGGATGGCGCGGTAGCCTGATTGCTGCACGATCGATCCAGTCCACCCTCTTGCGTCGTCAGCCCGCATGGCCGATCAGAAGCGCCCCTGCCGCCACCACGAGGCAGGCGGCGATCCGATAACGGCTCAGGTGTTCGCGAAGGCAGACGCGTCCGATCAGGGCTGCGAAGACGACGCTTGTCTCGCGCAGCGCGGAAACCGGTCCCATCGCGCCACGCGCCATGGCCCAGATGACGATGCCATAGGCCAGAAGCGAGGCGAGCCCACCACCGGCCGCTACGAGCACCTCCCTTCGCCCCCGGACCAATGAGCGGGCATCGCGTAACATGATGTAGGTTGCTGGCGCGAGCAGACCCCACGACAGGCACATCCAGACCGTGTAGCCGAGCGCTGAGCCCGACAGCCGGACGCCGACGCCGTCGGTTACGCTGTAGGCGCCGATAAAGCAGCCGGTGCCGAGCGCGAAGAGCAAGGTCCGCCGCCCAATGGTCCGCCCTTGAAAGGCCAACGAAACGATACCGCCCGATACCAGCAGCACACCGGCCAAGCTGAACGCGTCGGGCAGCTCTCGCGCGAAGATCGCGCCACCGAGCGAAACCAGAAGCGGCGAGACGCCGCGCGCGATCGAGTAGGTCTGTCCGAGATCGCCTTGCCGGTACGTGCGGACGAGAAAGAGATTGTATCCGGTATGAAGCAGCGCCGAAAAGGCGATGCAGCCCCAGCTCGCGTCTGCAGGAACTGGCACGAAGGGCACCATCAGCGCGCATGCGAGCGCGATGGCGATGCACATGACCGTCATCGACCAGAGCCGATCGCTGCCTCCCCTCAGGAGGGCGTTCCAGCTCGCATGAAGGACCGCCGCGAGCAGTACGATGAGGCTGATGCCAATGGACATAGGCTTCACTGCCCCGCCGCGAAGCCGATCGCCACGCCGCTATCGCGTCGTCTTCGTTCGCGCGGTGAGCTTGTTGCCGTCCGGATCGCGCAGGTAGGCGACGAAAACACCGTTCGGGCGCTCGCAGGGTGGGTTTTCGATCGCGGTGCCGCCATGCGCGGTCCCAGCCTCGTACCATGCGCGGACATGGTCGGGGCTGGTCGCGGCGATGCCGATGGTTCCGCCATTGGCTGCGGTCGCGGGATTGCCGTCGATCGGCCGGGTGATCATCAGCCGGCAGCCCTCGTGGTCATAGATCAGCCGGCCTCTCTCGTCGCTCTTACCCAGCTTACCGCCCAGCGCCGTGAATGTCGCGTCGTAGAAAGCTCTTGATCGCTCCAGGTCGTTGCTGCCGATCATGACGTGCGTGAACATAGGTCGTCCTTCGGAAAATGGAGCCCCGGCAGCAGCGCGTTGCGGGTCGTGTCGTTCGCTGTTCCATCCGAACAGCTTTGAGGTTGCGAATGGTCGGCGGATGCCTCCGCCGACCCGAGACGGATGCTACTGCCGCTCGCCGTGATAGGCTTCTTCGGGGCGGATCGGCGTCAGCGTCGTCACTTCAACGAAGTAGCCGCCCTTCGCCCGAAAATAGAAGGACCATCCACCGTGCGCCTCGTGCGGTTCCTGCATCTCCCAGCCATCCTCGCTCAGGCGCGCATGCACGGCATCGACGGCATCACGGGTGGCCTGGATGAAACCGATATGCAGGATGTCGAGCTGCTTGGGGTAGTCGAAACCGTCGAGCTTGCTGTCGAAGTGGTTGACGATCAGCACCAGCCCGTCGTCATCTTGCATGATTGCCATCTTCTTGCCCCGTACGACGAGCGTGCGCAGGCCGAAATAATGCTCGAACATCGCCCGATCAGCTTCAGTGTCGTGGCTGTAGAGGTTGATGTGGTTCAGCTTCATGGTCGTGCCTTTCCGTTGGTGAGACGAACACGAGCCGATCGCGGTCAGACAACGACGACCGGCCACGCACGAGGCGAACCCTCGCTGTGTCCGGCCATGGCCAAGAGCGGCGTTACCCGCTCAAGCGTGACTGTCTCCGAGGAGACCGCAGGTTGTCACCATACCTGCATCGCTGTCTTTTTAGGCAGTTTGCAATTTAGACGGCATACCGACTGCGTCAAGCGGGAGACGTGTCTCCAGCAAACGAACGGCGCTCTTCAAAAGGCCGTTCGCTTTGATTTTGATCTGTCTCGTAGGGATGGTATTTCGGGATAGAGCATGACGCGGAGCCTCAATTAGGCTCTTCTTCAGGATTGTTGCGGTCGAACGCCGCCCGTGAGGCGCGGAAGCTATCGACGTTCCCAACGATCCACGTCCAAAGCGGAACGAGTCTGACCAAGAGTTCAAGGCCGGTGTCCGACAGCGAATATTCGACATGCGGCACGATCTCATCGAAGTCGTGACGTACCACCAGACCGTCGCGCTCCAGGTGACGCAGGGTGCGCGTCAGCATGCGTTGCGTGATCCCGTGCATGCGGCGGCCGATCTCCGCATGGCGAAGCTGGCCATAGACGCCAAGCGTGTGAATAACTCCGAGTGACCAGCGGTTGCCCGCATGGGCGAGCACCTCACGCCGCAGCCCATCGTCATCGTCGCGGAGGCCATCACAGACCGTCTGCGAGTATCGGAGGATGTCCTCCTGGCTCAAGGAATTAATAGCAGTATCACGCATGTACCTATCTTTCGTGCTTGCCCGCGGCTTGCCAGATCACCGGAAGCCAAAATGAAAACGAGCGAGAACGATGAACGATACAGCCTCCACCGTGAAGTCACGGAACATCCTCGTCCTGGGTGCCGGCGAGCTCGGCATGCCAGTGCTGCGCAACCTGGTGCGGCGCGCGAAGAACATCGAAGGCGCCAAGGTCAGCGTCCTGCTGCGCGAGAGCGCCATCGAATCAGGCGACCCGGCCAAGCAGCGAGACATTGCGGAGATCCGCGCGGCGGGCATTGAAATTGTCCTCGGCGATCTGGTGAACGATACGATTGACGAGCTGGCCGAGCTGTTCGCGCGGTACGACACCGTGATCGGCTGCGCTGGCTATGCGGCCGGCATCAACACCCCGATGAAGCTCGCCAAGGCTGCGCTGCAATCGGGCATTCCGCGCTACTTCCCGTGGCAGTTCGGCGTCGATTTCGAGGCGATCGGCCGCGGTGGGCCACAGGACATCTTCGATGCGCAGCTCGACGTGCGCGAGCTGCTGCGTTCGCAGAACAAGACCGAGTGGGTCATCATCTCCACCGGCATGTTCATGAGCTATCTGTTCGAGCCTGGCTTCGGCGTCGTCGATCTGGAGCATGGCGAGGTTCATGCGCTCGGCAGCCTCGACACCGCCGTGACGCTGACTACGCCGGACGACATTGGTGTGCTGACCGCTGAGATCGTGTTCTTCGAGCCGACGATACGCAACGAGATCGTCTTCGTCGCCGGCGACACCGTCACCTACGGCGAGGTCGCGGACAAGCTGGAAGCAGCACTCGGTCGCCCTTTCAAGCGGTCGGTCTGGACCGTGCCTTTCCTGATGGCCGAGCTGGCAAACGATCCGAAGAACATGATGCGCAAGTACCGCGCCGCTTTCGCGATCGGGCGCGGTGTGTCGTGGCCGAAGGAAGGCACGTTCAACGATCGGCAGGGTATTCTCGTCACCGACGTTGCAGCCCTGATCGCTTCCGATCTGCCGGCGGCGCAGCAGGACAAGTGATATGAATCGGGCGGCGCCAGCGCCGCCCAAACCCGCATCGATACGCTCAGGGCTATGGAGCTGGCGCAATCGATTGAGAAAATGTCTGGAGCGATTGTTGGCTGGCAGTTGCGTCGGCCGCCCGCATCGCCAGCGGTGAACACATTAAGTTAGCGCTTATGGAAAATGATCCCCATTCTACAGAACCCAGCCGGTACGAATAATGTGAACAGGCATCTCTGATTGCGAGCCGCTACAGGTAGGCATTAGACCACGACGTCGCCTTTGCCGAAGGCTTTTCGAACACGCTCGCCGCGCACTCAGTGCGTACCGCAGCATTTCTTGTACTTTTTACCAGATCCGCAAGGGCAGGGGGCATTACGGCCCACTTTCATACGCTTTGCGGTCGCAGAGCGATGAGGGTCGTTCTCCAACCGCCATTGGTGTAGCATCTCGACCCAGATCGGGATCAGATCGGGTGCCTCCCGGTCCCAGCGATCTTCCTCCGCTTCGGATAGTGTGAGATCGCCGGCAGCGAAATCCTTGAGGGTACGGATGCCATCAAGGGCCGCATGGCAGCCGGCATCATCGTCAGCCCGTATCTTCGCCCAACCGCTGGGCGCGAGTGCCATGGCCTGGGCAAAGCCGTCGATCCACATCTCCCACATCGTCTCGTTGCTGCGGGTATCGACCTCCAGCAAGGGCACATAGTCGCCCGGATATTTCAGCAACTGGAGGATCGCATGATAGTGCGTCATGATGAGATCGAGCGCGGCTTGAAATTCCGCGGCGGTTTCGAACTCGGGCTCACCATCGCCCTCATCCCCCGCCCAGATCAGGGGTATCCACTGGCCAGGCGTGATGAGGTCCGGGCTGACGACGATGCCGGTCAAAAACCCGTCCAGTTGCGATATCAGCATGGCATCGGGCTGATCGAGCAGCAGGCGGTCGAGTGTGTCGAGATAGGCTGGTTCGGAATCCATGGCTCAGACTAGCGTCCGTGCAAGGCGGCGTCACCGCGGATCGCGGTGGAGCAAGCCCTTCGAGACTATCGGGGCCTGCGGCAATAGATTGCCCTGACCTTACCGTCCAAGGATTGCCGCCACCGGCCGCGCCATATCGACCCGCTGCTTCATCAGCTCCGTGAGCCAGCACAGATGCGCGACCGCATCACCAAGCGGCAACTCGCACACCTCCTCGAAAAGCTCGCGCTGATAGTCCAGGTCTCGTTCGAGAATGTCCCTGAGTCGAGCACGGGCAGGACTGTCGTCATTCACGATCTCGGCATTGGCCTCCCGAGCCGCATCGAGCAACGCCTCGGCGAGTTCCTGAGCCTCATAATATCCACCGTTCAAACCTTCGGCCGCGGCCAGACTGGCCAGCCGGCGTCGCACCAGCGGCAAGTCGGGATCGACCGCCGCATCGTCGAGCGGAAGGTTGAAATCATAAGTGGCGAGAAAGTCGCGGATCATGGCTGCCTCCAAGGCTTATCTGGTACATAACAAGAACAACAAGTCAAGCCGGCGAAGGTCCGCGTTGGTCCCTGGCGAAGGCGTTCTCGCGCACGATCTTGCGGCGGTGCGACGTCCATCACGCATTCCGTGCGAAGGGCCTGGCCCAGCCTGTGGAGGCCATGGCGAAGAATGCGCGACATGCCCGATCTTCGACAGCGGGGCCATGTTCGTTTCGATACTATATCCGCGTCATGTCCCTCCCGGACGGGTCAAGTAAACTGCGCTCCAAAACTTGTTCCAAGGTGGTCGGACGCGATATGCTCGTTCGGATAATCATTATATGATGAGTCGCGCTGTAGTGGGGGACACATCATGCGACATTGGCTCTGGCTTCTCGTCATCGTTGGACTGGCAGGGATCGGCCTTTCGTCAAGCGAACCCGCAAAGGCCTGGGGACGCTATGGGCATCTGACCGTCTGCGATCTCGCCTATCGCAATTTCACGCCCGCGACACGGCAGGCGGTCAACACCTTGCTTCAGTCTCGCTCCGGCGGCATCCTCGTCAAGGGCAGGGGCCGTATGGCCGACCGGCGCTACACCGCCTTCAATCTCGGCTGTCTCGAAGAAGACGCCCTCCCGCGGCGTCATGCCGAAGACCATTTCATCAACGTGGCTCGCACCGTTCCTGCTATCGCGCGGGCGCAGTGTCCCGCCGGCGGCGAATGCATACTGGCAGGCATCGCGCGCGACCTTGCGATCCTCAAGGACAGCGCGCTTCCGCGTGAGGACCGGGTTTTCGCCCTGATGGCGCTGGGCCACTGGGTGGGCGACATCCATCAGCCGCTACACATCTCCTACGCTGACGATCGCGGCGGCAACGGTATCGATGCGAAGCTCACCGGCAAATGTGGCACCTCCTCCTACCGCGTCGACAATCTTCATGCGGTCTGGGACAATTGCCTGCTCGAAGCCGGCATGTTCGAGCGCGTGCGCAAGCGCGCGGACTTCAAGAAGAGCTGGGGACCCAACACGATTACCTACCGTGCGGTCGATACCCTTCAGGCGAACACGACGCTGACCCAAGAGCAGGCGATGGTCGGCGGCGAGCCCTGGCAATGGGCGCAGGAGTCGTACGCAATCACCCGCGATCCGGGCGTCTCCTATTGCTTCATCACCGGCTCGGCCTGCCGCTATTCCGACACGCAGGATGTGCTGACCTCCAGCGGCCCCAAGCGGCTCCAGCCAGTCAGCCAGGCGTATCTCACAACCTACGCGCCTGCTGCCGAGGCGCGCATTCGTCTCGCCGGTTTCCGGTTGGCACATCTCATCAACAGCGCGCTCGATCCCAACTATACCGGTCCGGTCCAGAATTCGACGCAAGCCCCCTGATGGCCAAGACAGCGGTCAAGGCCGACAGCATCGCGCCAGCCATCGAACTTCCCACCTTCACGGCCGAGCAGTTCGCGCTGGGCGCGCCGCCCGAATGCGACATGATCATGAAGGGGGGCATTACCTCGGGCGTGGTCTATCCCTACGCCGTCCTCCAGATCGCTACCAAATATCGCCTGCGTTCGCTCGGCGGCACTTCAGCCGGGGCGATCGCCGCCGCCTTCGCGGCCGCTGCCGAATATGGCCGGCTGCAAGGGCGACCGGATGCCTTCCTGACGCTCCAGTCCTATTGCGATGGGCTGCCCGATCGCCTGCTGTCCCTGTTCCAGCCGAGCGCGAACCTTGTGCCTGCGGCCGACAGCATCAAGGCGGCCATCTCCACCGGGGGGATCGGGCCAATTGTCAGGAAGGGGCTGCGGCGGAGCATATTGCCGGCGTTTGGCGGCGGAATTGCGCTCGGACTGCCCTCCTTCCTTCTTCAGTCGAGCCTCTATGCGACCGGCCTCGCGACAGTGCTGGGGTTCGGGGCCGCCGGTGTCCTCGGCTTCTACCGCTGGGGACGGCGTGTATTTGCCGACCCACTGCTTGATGCGTTCAACCAGCTCCCCGAGCATCATTATGGCGTTTGCACGGGACTGACACAGCCGGGCAATGACGCGCCGGGCCTCACCGACTGGATCTATAACGCGCTCCAGCACATCGCCTTTGGCGATCCCAACCATCCGGTCCCGCTAACGTTTGGCGACCTGCGCGGCCCCGATTCCGACAAGCCGGAGGTCGATCTCAAGGTTGTCACGACCAATCTTTCGATGCGGCGCCCGCACACCTTGCCGCGTCTGGGCGTGCCCGCGGCGTTCCGCGCCGCAGACTGGGACAGGCTCTTTCCCGAGCGCGTGATGCGTTACCTCTATGAGGGCGGGACGATCAGATCCGACCTTGAAGCCGGTGCGTGGCTGTTTCCCTTTGAGGACAAGCTCCCGGTCGTGATCGCGGTCCGCATGAGCCTCAGTTTCCCGCTGCTGTTCAGCGCGGTGCCGCTCAGGATCGAGGATAAGGAGCTGCCCTCGATCATCAGGTCGCTTGGCGGCGAGCCGGGCAAGGCCCCGCAGATCAGGACCGTCCATTTTTCCGATGGCGGGATCAGCTCCAATTTCCCCATCCATATGTTCGACGCGCCGCTGCCGACCCGTCCCACCTTCGCGTTCAGCCTCGAGGAATTGCTGTGCAAGGCCGACGAAGTCACAAGCCGGGTGGCGTTGCCCGCCACGGCCAGCGAGGGCATGGGCGTCCAGGTCAAGGAAGTGAAAAGCCCCGCCGACTTCGGCTGGCAAATCCTGAACTCGGCCAAGGACTGGCAGGACCAGCTCCTGTCGGAGATCACCGGCCAGCGCGAACGCGTCGCCCGCATCTTCCTCACCGATCGCGAGGGGGGCCTCAACCTCGATATGCCGCCAGAAGTGTCTCGCCAGCTTATGCGGTGGGGCTATGAGGCCGGCCGCAAGTTCACTGATGGCGCCTTCGATTTTGACGAGCACAGATGGCGCCGGCTGCTCGTACTCTACAAGCATCTCGAACAGAATCTGGAAGCTATGGACCGCGTGTGGAACGGCGGGTTCGCTACCTGGTACAAGGCTTATCTGCGCGACGTGAAGAGCTACAAGAAGCTGACCCTTGCTGACCGCCGCAGGATCGCCGCCGACATCCGCGAGCTGCTCGCCGCCCGACACCATGGAGACGGCGGGGCAATCGCGAAGCTGGATGAGAAACTTCCCAAGCGAGCCGGTGCGCTCAAGGTTGCTCCGAAATACTGACACACCGCCCGATCGAGGAGTGAGACTTGAACAGGTTCTTCGACCGCAATGAATATCGCCGCGGATTTCCGCGCCGGGCGTTTGCAAGGCTCGACGATATCGAACCGATCGCGCCCGCCCCGGACGACGACCTCACCTTCGTGCTCGACGCTGTCGATGCGGATTGGAAAGGGTTCGGTGAAGGCGGACCGTTCAACCTGTCCGATCCCGACCTTGAGGGTCGCATCGCCAGCTTTTGGCGTGGGCGCTTCGGGCGCGACGGCGGCGACGGGGACGGACCCGATGGCTATGAGGAGGTTCCGATCTATCGGCTCGAACTTTCACTGTCGCCCGGCCAGCGGTTTTTCGGCCTCATGCCGCGCGATGAAGAAAGCTGGCTCTCGCTCGAGCTGTCCGATGTGGTCAGCGAGACCCCGGTCGATGTCTATGGAGGGCTCTTCGGCGCGCCGACGCGGGCCTATCTGCATAGTGCCCCTGCGAGTGCGCCATCAGGCCCGCTGTCCACCCTGTTCGACATGACCACCTGGCCCGACGCGAGCCAGGCCGACCTGATCTCGGCGCTCCACCCGCAATGCGAACTCGAAGCTCTGGTCTGCTTTGACATCGGGCAGGGCTCAGCCTCCGCCCTGGTCTGCCAGTGTGGCAAGCCAATCTACTATTTCGACACCGGCCGGGGTTCGGGGCGCAACTCGCCGACCGCGCCGACGACGATCGATTTCTGCACCTGCTCCTCGCCCACCGTCATCCTCTCGCACTGGGATACCGACCATTGGGCCGCCGCCGCCGGCCATGCCGGCCTTGAGGCGCGGAACTGGGTAGTGCCCCGTCAGACGATATCGACCTCGCACACGACCTTCGCCAACGGCATTCTCAAGGCGGGCGGAAACATCCTCGTCGTTGCCCATGGGGCCGCCGCGCTCACCTGGTCCAGCGGGCGTCAGGACTATGACCTGCAGCGCGCGACCGGCACCGGGCGCAACGGCAGCGGGCTTGTGCTCATCGTCACGGATCGCCCCAGCGGGCGATCCTGGGTTCTGACCGGCGATGCGGGCTATGACCTCATCGCGCAGAGCGCGCCGTCGGATATCGCAGCCATGATCGTCCCCCATCATGGGGCCGATATGGGCGTCAGCAGCATTCCATTCGCCCGATCCCTAAACAGCTATGCGCGCCTCTTTTATTCCTTCGGCCCGGACAATGGTCATGGCCCCAAGACGCCGCCTGTTCGCCATCCCGTCGCGGCGGCCGTGACCGCACATCACAGCCAGAGCTGGGCTCATGGCTCCTGGAGCCCACCAACGGGCGGCCATTCGCTGGCCGGTGGCGATGTTCTGGCGACCGCGACCCATCTCACCACGCATCTCGACGGTGGTGCTGCAGGCTGGACCGGCGCGCCGATCTCGCTAGGCCATCTGTCCAGCTGCCCGAATGCCATGCGGGTGCCCCAGCGCTGAACAAAGGCAAGGTCGAACCCGGCCGCAACTGCGCGGCGCCGGCGCGGCGTCATTCAGTGCCCGCCGACGGACAAGTTTGACTCCGGGCTCGCGCGTGAAGTCCAACCGGACCTTGATCAATCAATCAGTTCCAGTCTCGGCCTCGCCGCTTCCACTGTTGGGCGCGATGTGCCCCAGCCACAGCGGCAGCTTGCTATTCTTGAAGTCCCAGTCGCCGAGCGGCGCGAACCATTCGGGTGCTGCCTCGCCATTGAACTGGATCACCTGGTCTCCGTCAACCGTCTGGGCCGCATAGTAGCGGCTGAAGATACGGCTGGCCCAGCCGATTCCGTCAAAGCCCTGATCGGATTCTTCCTCGGGACGCGCGACATATTCGACGCCTGCGATCTCGCCACGGTCCATCCGCGCGACTGGATCGTCGACCGGCCAATCTCCGAACAGGAAAAGGATCTCGGCCAGCCTGCGATCCATCGGATCGGCCAATTCCGTGTCGCCGCTATACATCCGCGCCGCGCCGATAATGAACTCCGCCAAGCCTTCCGGGCTAAGCTTGCTCGGCATCTTCCGGTCCGCATCGAGAATGAGCCGGAGGGGGGCTCTGGTCATGATGATGGTCTCGCCAAGTCTCCCGAACTCGTTGGCCATCACCGCATCCTGCATGGTCAGGCGCAGGCCGCCATCCGGGCGGCGAAAGCGCTCCGGCGACACGATCGTCCAGATATTCCAGAGCGACCAGAAGATTGCGAGCTTGAGCGGTGTGCCGACCATTTCCGCATAGATTGAAGCGATCTGAGATAGGCGGCCGACATCGTCGTGCTCTGCTTTAACGGCTTCTGGCTGCGGACATTCTTGACCTCTATCAGCCATTGCTCGCCATCGTTGAGAACCACCCGGAAGTCGGGCGCGCCCGCCTTCATCGCCCCATGCACGCGGCCGATATCCTCGGTCTTGAACATCTTGAAGCGCCCAAGCGTCAGCACCGTCGCCTCGAAAAGCCGCTCAGTACGCGAGCCATGTACGAGCGACATGTCCGCCAGCGCCGTCTCGAGCTTCGGCCTGGCATCGGCCATGAAGCGGTCGATCAGCGTTGGATCGTTGAGCGCGATCCGGTTGGCCTGCGCGAAGGCAGCGAGCGACGCCAGGAGATCGAATGCCTTTGGCGCAGGGCTACCCGACGGCTTCTCGCTCATTGGGTCCCTGCGCCCGGAGGCTCCACATCGGGAGGGCTCATATATTGCCGAAAACCCGCCAGATCCTCGTCGCTCGGATTTTCCGCCTCCGGAAAATGCCGGATCGTCTCCGCAATATCGCGCCGGGAGACATAGCCAATGATCGCACCGCCATTACTCATCTCATAATCCATCGAGCCGGTGTAGCGATTGGGGAGGGCTAGCCCCGGCGCGAAGGCGATCGGCTTCTTGTTGCCCTTCTTGCTCACCTCATGCTTCGCAAGCGCGACCCGGATGAACTCGAGCGTAGTGAAGCCCATCTCGGTCCGGCGCAGATCGATGTGCATCTGCTCCACCAGCTCGGGCCGCTCCTCCGCATCGCGCAGCTGTTGCGCACGAAGCTCACGGTCATAATGACGATAGCCAAGTTCCCGCTCGAGATGGGTCGCCTTCTGGCCGAAGCCCCCATTTTCCGCCAATCGGATGACTTCCTCGCAGCGCTGGCGCCATGTCCGTAGCAACTCATAGGCCGCAAAGATCCACATCGGTGAAAGCGCCTGAACCATGGCAAGCGTCGAACGGGGCGGATCGTCCTCGACCATTTGCTGTAGGATCTTCTCCTCCAAGCCGTTGAGCATATTGTCGACATGGCATAGCTGGCTCGCCTGCATCACCAGGAACGGATTGTCCGCAAAGCCGGCCAGCGACTTCAGCGCCTCGAACAGATCACTGCGGCCGATCTCGGATACGCTACGATAGCGGGGGCCATCATCCTCGGTTTCGAACATCTCGGACACAGCCTCATTCGCTCCCATAGGGCGGATTGGTCACGGCCAGCGGGAGTGGGTCGGCAAGGCCCCAAAAGCGCATCGCGGCGCGAACATAGCGCAGAAGGTCAGACTTTCGGATCCGCACATGCTCGCTCGCCATCGCCTCTCCCGGAAGGAGGTCATGATAGTCGACCGCCTTCTCGTCCCACAGGTCAGGCGCGAGCATGTTGAGCTTCTCGCACGCTTTCCCCTCTCCATGACGCACGACATTGGCGACGATGAACATCTGGGTCAGATCCCGCCCGAGTCCATCCGTCACGAGATCGATTTGGGCCTGCTCGGCGCAGCCCCCAAGCAGCGCTTCGAAACCGCCAAGCTTACTCATATCGGCAACGCCGGCGTCCTGTATCGCACGCGCCCACCGGCTCAACTGTCGCTCGAACAGACCCGCAAGGGTCAGGGTGAACGCCTTGGCTGCTTCGTTCGCGGTATAGTTGTCGACCTGCGCCGCGGCGCGGTCGAGAAACCGGTCAAGGCTGTTCGCTTCCCCGACCTCCAGCACCGCATGCGCTGGCAGGCCGTCCATGACCGGCTCGATCACACGATCGAAGAACCGGCAAAGATTGGCCTGAAAGATGCGCGGTAACTGGTCCACCATCGATGTCATCAAAGTCCCCGGCGCCGCCCCGTGCCAACTTCGAAAAGGATGACGCAAACGCTCACGGTTGCAAGTCACGATTGCCTCGCCGCCGCAATGACGATGCGATACAGTCCTTGGTAGATAATGGAGCAGGGGGAATGCGTGGCGCGATCAAAGGGCGATGCTCACCGACAATCTTCGAAAAAGCCGTACAACGAGCGCACCGATCTCGAGAAACTACAGTCACAATGGACCAAATTATCGGGGCTCCACGGTCGCGACGAGCCCTCTGCCGCAATCGTTCGCTGCGCCACCGCAGCGGAAATCGCCGCCAACTACGCAGTGCGCACCGAGTGGGGCAAGAAGACCCAGTTCGATGCCGCGATCATCGACCAGTTCCTTCGCTGGGCGAATGGTCTCCCTCTGAAGGTCGAACGGCTTTACGTGCCCGTCTTCTTCGCCACCCCCGGGACGAGCCCGAAAGCCAGAGCCCTCATCCGCTCGGCGGGCAAGATCAACAAAGTTCGCAATGCCGTCGTCCATCAGGGATCGTTCAGCAGCAACGACGAGGCTGAGGCAGTGATCGCGGAGGCGAGGGCGTTCATCAATATGATCGTCGGCCTGTCGATCGACGGTTTCGACATCGACGCTCAGGCGTCGCAAACTAAAACAGCGGCACCGGCCGAGGCGACGCCCGCATGACCGCCGGGCGGCCGAAACGGCACCATTATGTGCCCCAATTCTACCTCCGCCGCTTCGCGTGCGCGGACGATGCGAACAAGGTCCGCGTGGTCGAGCGGCACGGCGACATCGTCGCCATCGACCGCAAATCCATCGATCGCATCGGCTATGAGGACGCCCTTCACGCCTATGTCCAAGACGGCGTGCCCCGCTCGATCGAGGGCCCGATCAACCAGGCGATCGAGACGCCCTTCTCGAACAGCGCGACATGGAAGATGATTGCGGAGGGCTCCTTCGCGTCGCTCTCCGAGGTGGACAGGATACCGATCTACGGCTTCGCCCGGCACCTTCAGCGCCGCAACCTCGAAACACTGCGCTTTATCGAAGCGGAGTCCGCCCGCTTCGCAGATGGTCAACTAGACGGCGGCCTGACCGAGGATGAGCATGAAATGCACGCATGGATCGCCGCATCGGCGGAAAATGCGCACGCGCTGTTTCGCGAAGGCGCTTTGGATACGGCGATCCCTGAGGACGCTGGCGCCATCAACGTGATGGTGTGCCGTTCACCCATCCCTCTACGGACGTCGACGAACCCGACATGATGATCTCCGTCCCCGGTCGACGATCCGTTTTCGGCGACTTCTTCAACGATCTGCGAACCTGGTGGCTCACGCTCGACCGCACGTGTGGCGCCTTCATCGTCGCAGGTGGCCCGCCGGGCTTCAGCCAATCCGCCATGCCGCCAGATGCGGCGCGCATGATCAACCAGCAATATCTGGTCCAGCACGGCAATAGTATGACCGTCCGCTATCTTCTCGCCGACGATCCCTATCTCGACGAGGATTTGCGATGGGCAGGCTATGACTTCGAGCGGTCCACAACCCATGGCGCCCGCTGGAGGAAGCGCATCGGCGGGGCATAACCGCGCCGCCAGCGCCGGCGCGCCCGATGTCTTGCCGGCCAGCCGGATGCGACGTTCGCCCTACTGGATAATCCCGTTTGATGCTATGATCTACCTGACCGATGAACCGGCGGCGGCGGGCGCGCGGCCGTTGAGCTTCCAGACCCAATGAGGAGCGACATGGACGACGTGATGATCCGGGATGCAGCTCAGGCGCTGGCCCGGCGGCTCAAGGCGCTGCTCGATGAAAGCATGGCGCCGGAAATAAGGCTCTCCCGCGAGGAGGCCTTACTCGCGCAAGGGTTCGCCGAAAGCGTCGCGGATCTTCTCGCCGCAGAACTGGCGAAGGTTCGACCGCAATAGATGAAGCACCCTTATGTCCCGCAAATCCTGCTGCGGCGCTGTTCCAAAGAGACCAGCAAGCTCCAGAGCTTCTAGGTGGTTCGCGGGAAGGTGGTTTGCCGGCCACAGGCCCCGGAATATACCGGTTACGAGATCGCGCTATACGCCGTCATCGCGAACCTATTTGGCATCGACCAGGACCTTCTCAAACGGAGGTTCTTCAGTCTGATCGACAGCAGGGCAGCCGAAGCGCTCGCCAAAATGGAGGAGCACAAGCTACACGACAAGGATAGCAAGATTGCGCGACCTTTTCCTGAACTCGCCGCACACGCGTAAGCCTGACAGACTCGCGCATATGCAAATCGAGGGGGGAAGATGTTCGAGGGCTTCCTCGCGGTTAAACTGGTTAAATTTCGATCGGCTGCCGCAACGGCTTCTCAGGGCCCTGGTGGGCCAAGTTCCGTCGCTTGCCGAATCGAATGCTCTTGCCCACTCTCGATTTCGGGAGACGAGATAGCATAAGGGCGGGCATGAACTTCGACGAGTATCAGCTGACGGGGCGCGCAACCTATGCGGCGTTCGTGGATGCGGTCCGCACCATCCTGGTTTCGCTGGTCGACAGGCATGGCTTCACACCACACGCGATCACCGGCCGTGCCAAGGATCCGGTGTCGCTCAAGAAGAAGCTCGCGAAAAATGGCATCGATCCGGCCGCGGCCATCGAGGAGGCGCTCAAGGATCTGGCCGGCTGCCGCATCGTCTTCCTGACGAACTCGCAGGTCGCGGCCTTCGGCGCGACCGGCGCGATCAATGAGAATTTCGATATCCTCAACGTCAACGAACACCACCCGGTGCCGGGGACGGAAACCGAGGACCGCCTCTTTGACAGCACCAACTATATGGTGGCCCTCAAGCCCGACCGTGCCGCTCTGCCCGAATATGCGAAATTCGCCGGGCTGAAGATCGAGATCCAGGTGCAGACCTTGCTTAACCATGCCTGGGCCGAGATGGGCCATGACACCATCTACAAGGAGCCGGACCTCAAGCATGTCGATCCGCGTCATCTGGAGGCGATCAACGCGCGCATGACGAAGGTGATGCGCGAGCATCTGCTGCCAGCCGGCTACGCCTTCGACAAGATCGCAAGCGACTTCAACCGCATCATCAAGGCCGACGCCGCCGCTGACGAGACCCTCGCGACGATCGCGAACTCCACGAACAATGACGAGCTGCTCGGGGCGTTCGAGTCAGCCGACACGCTGATCCTGCCGATGATCACAGATAATAGCGGAGTCTTTGTCGAACTCGTGCCGCAGATCGCCGAAGCGGTTGAGCGCGTGCGGGGGACCCAGAGCGCACCCGTCGAGTCGATCATGGGCAATTTTCCCGGCAAGACCGGAGAGATCGTCGCCAAGCGCGCCGCCGACCTGATCGGCCGTGGTCTCTATGTCGATCCAAAGCTCAGTTTCGAGACGATCACCCGCCTCTATCGGGGTGCCCTGACCGATGGCGAGCGCAAGATCTGGACCGATCTCGGCGCCCAATTTGCCTCCTACACTGTCGATGCATGGGAGAAGGTCGGGGCGGGCATCCAGGCGTTCATCGTCGAGCGGATCGGGGCTCTCGGCGCCGATGATCGGAAGGCGCTTGCCGGGCTGATCCTCGCGATGCTCGCCAAGGTGCTTTCCTATGAGATCAGCGGGGTTCGGCGTGGCGACTTCCGCACGGTCCTGTTCAGCACCGCGACGGTCCCGGCAAGCGACGGCCTCCGGAAGATCCACACGGATGCCTTCGACATCCTCGAGCAGATGCTCGACGCGACGGCCGACGATGCCGAGCGTCGCGACGTTCTTGCACCGCTGTGGATCGCGGCGACCCCGCCCAATGGCGCCAGCGAGGGCCTTCGCATCCAGGTCATGGCCGACGCGATCCGCCTTGCTGCGTTTCTGCAAGACCGCGTTGCCGGCTGGAGTCTGGAGCTTCGGCGCAAGACTGAGATCAAGGCGCTTCGCGTGCATCGCAACTTCCGCGCGGTCCCCGCCGGCATGGCCGAAAACAAGGAACTCGTCTCCACCCAGGAAAAGCTCGTCCCCGCGCTCCTTACGCTGCGCGACGCCCTCAACGCCGACCCGGAGTTCGTGCTCTACAAAACATTGATTGGCACCGATTCCGTAGCCCCCAAGGCGTGGGACGAGGCCGTGCCGGACTTCCGCGGTGTGGCCGCATGGCGCAAGGAGCGGTTTCCTGAAATCGCCGCCGAGGTTTCCCCGGAAAAGGCAGCGGAGTGGGTTGCCCGGCTGCGCGCTTTCCTGACGATGCCAGCGAATGCCGCCGATCGCTATCCGCTGACGGATTTCGTCGAAACGCTCGTGCAGGCGCATCCCGGTATCGGCGTGCACTTGCTCTATCAGATGGACCCCGACCTTCAGCCAGTCCTCGTGCGTCTCCTGCGCGGGCTCGACGCTGCGGGGGAAGGCGATGTCATCGCTCAGCACGTCGCGCGCTTCATCGGCGAAGGGCGGTTCTTGGCCAGCCTCGCGCTCTGGTTGGGACGCCGCGATCAGATCGACGTCGCGTCGCTTGCCACGGTTGGCGACCGGGCGCGCGAACTGGGCGATCCCGAAGCGGTGCTCGAGACGGTGAACGCGGCCGGTCACCTGTTCAAACGCGGGGCAGATCGGTCGCTGATCGACCGCGTGTTCCTTCCTTCCGCTGAATATTTCAGGGCCTCCAAGGATCCCTTCTGGAACGATCGTCTGATGGATGTGGTCGATGCCGCGATCGTGGAAGGCCTGGATGAAGCGCGGTCGCGCATCCTCCTCGAGCTGTTCGTACCTGTGCCTCAGATCGACTATTCCGGGGACTTGGTCCTCGCAGCGGTCGCACGACGCTTCCCCACGCTCGTCCTCGATTATTTCGGCGCTCGTATCGTCCGCGACGCCAGGTATCGCGCGGCGATCTGGGTGAGACATTAGCGGCGATCAGGATGAGACTCTGAGGCCGTGACGGGATCGAGATTGTCGCGGCGCGACAGGCAATGCAAGCCGAGATTGGAGTTGATCGCCGCTCCGCGACAGGGGTGTCTCAGGTTGATTGTCGCTGGAGAGCGGCACGACGTCGGTAGCTCTCGACGTTCATCTCGAAGATGGTGGCGTGGTGGACGAGGCGATCTACCGCCGCGAGTGTCATGGCGGGGTCCGGGAAGACTCTGGACCAGTCGCCGAAGGGCTGGTTGGCGGTGATGAGGGTTGATCGGCGTTCGTAGCGTGCGCTGATCAGCTCGAAGAGGACGGACGTTTCGGCTTGGTCCTTGGTAACGTAGGCGAGGTCGTCGAGCACCAGCAGGTGATATTTGTCGAGCTTGGCGATCGCGCTTTCGAGGGCCAGCTCGCGGCGCGCGACCTGGAGTTTCTGGACGAGATCGGAGGTGCGGGTGAACAGGACGCGCCAGCCTGCTTCGATGAGTGCCATGCCGATCGCAGCGGCAAGGTGGCTCTTCCCGCCGCCGGGTCCACCGATCATGATGAGATTGGCGCCCTTCTCGAGCCAGCTGTCGCCAGCGCAGAGCGCCATGATGTGCGCTTTGGAGATCATCGGCACGGCGGTGAAGTCGAAGGTGTCGAGGGTTTTGCCCGGTGGCAGGCGCGCTTCTGTCAGATGCCGCTCGATGCGCCGCCGGTCTCGTTCGGCGATCTCATGCTCGGCAAGCGCTGCGAGGAAGCGAGTGGCGGGCCATGCCTCCTTGTCGGCGCGGTCAGCGAACTGGAGCCAGGCCTGCTTGATAGCAGGCAGGCGCAGTTCGTTGAGGATGAAGGCAAGGCGCTGGGTATCGACGGAGGGGTTCATGCGGCCGCTCCCGTCAGCAGGGTGTCGTAGATGGCGAGCGAGGGTAACTGGACCGAGACGACCGGCAGGCTGGCTGGATCTGGTGAGAACCGCGCTCGAAGCTCCGCGAGATCCGGCAGGCGCCTTGCTTCGAGATCTTCTGTCAGGGCGGCGGCCAACTCTGCTTCGCAGCCCCGCTCATGGGCAAGCGAGAGCAACTCGACGATGATCTTGCAGGCGGTGCGCTCCGGCAACTGCTCGATGAGGCTGTCGAATGTCCGGCGATACGCTTCGCGCGGAAAGATCTGGTCGCGATAGACGAGGTTCATCAGCGCCATGGGCTTGCGCCGCAGGCTGTGAATGACGTGGCGATAGTCGACGACGTGTCCATGCTTGCCGTCGCCGGGAGCCCGTCCGCGGCGAAGCGTCATGAGGCGTGTCACGCCGAGGAAGAGATCGAGCCGGTCGTCGTACAGGCGGACCTTCACCCTGTGGCCGATGAGGCGGGACGGGACCGTGTAGAACACCTTCTTCAGCGTGAAGCTGCTGGTCGAGGTGACCGTGACGATGGTCTCTTCATAGTCACCTGTCCGCACCGGCGGCAATGGCTGCAGCACGGCTCGCTCGGCGTCGATCCTGGTCGCGTTGCGGCGGTTCTTGCGCGCGACGATCTCGTCGATGAAGGCCCGGTAGGCCGCGAGATCCGCGAAGTCGCCAGACCCCCGCATGAGCAGCGCATCGTTCACGGCATGCTTGAGATGGCCGTGCGCGCTTTCGATGGCGCCGTTCTCGTGGGCGACGCCGCGATTATTGCGGGTCGGCTCCATCGCATAATGTTCGCACAGTGCGTCATATCGCCGGGTGAGATCCGTCCGCGCGTCGGTGTCGAGATTGCGGAATGCCGCAGACAGGCTGTCGCTACGGTGCAGCCGCGGCGCGCCGCCCAGCGCCCACAGCGCGTTCTGGAGGCCTTCGGCCAGGGCAACATAGCTCTCGCCGCCGAGGATGACATGGGCGTGCTCGAAGCCCGACCAGGCCAATCGAAAGTGATAGAGCAGATGCTTGAGCGGTTGGCCGGCGACAGTGACCGGTACATCGAGGTCGCCCATGTCGGTGAAGTCCGACAAACCCATGCGGCCAGGTTCATGGGTCTGGCGGAAGATGACCTCCTGCACCGCACCATGCCGCGCCCGCCATATCCGGATGCGCCGCTCCATAGTCCGCCGGACACCGGGCGAGAGATCCGGATGCCGGCGCAGCATCTCCTCGAAGATGGCGACTGCCCGTAGCCCCGGCGCCGCCTGGAGAAGTGGGACGATTTCTGCGTCGAAGATCTCTGCCAACGGGTCCGGTCGGCGCCTGCCACGTGGCTCTGCCTTCTGCGACGGCAGCCTCCCGTCCTTGAGCAGCCGATAGGCTGTCGCCCGGCTGATACCGGCCTTGGCCGCTGCCACGGGCAGCGGGTCGCTTTGACGATGTTTCATGAAGAGCCTCATCTGATGATCGTTGACGTGTCCACCGCTCACCCGGCTCTTCCCTCACGGAAAAACCCGGATGTAGGTCGGCCACGACCACCAAAGCCCTTCGAAAGGGCTTCCGTTTGAGCCTGTCGGCTGCGGGCTACGCCCTACGCCGACAGGCTCAAACGGAGTCTCATCTTGATTGACGCTGCTGTCTCACCTTCATCGCCGCGCGGCAGCCAGGAGCGATCCGATCCGGTATGAAGTAATCCCGTCCGACCTTCATGAGCTAGGCACAGTTCTCGCCGAGAACCCACGCCAACTTCTTGCTGCGACGAGCGAATGGTACCGGACGGACCCGCGGTTCCATGAATATCGCGGTGGCCAGCTATTTCGTAACGTCTTCCCGAACCTGGCCGAGGAGGCTTCCGGCCCGCTGCGGGAAATCGTCGCCAGGGGTGATCGGGACGACCTCGCCTTTGTCCTCGATACGCTGGCCGCCTACCAGGGCGCCGAGCCGATCTTCGTAATCTGCATGGATGTCGTCGACCGGCTCGATGCAGGGGACGATCTGCTGGGACGCGTCTCGCGCGTCCTCGGCGAACGCGGCATTCTGACCGGTGACTATGGATCGGTCGAGGCGGATCGTGCTGAGCACGCTCAACTCGCGGCGTGGCTGGATGACCCGCGCGCGAAGGTGAAGGCCTTCGCCAAGGAAGAGCGTCGGCGGATTACCCAGTCGATGGCCCAGGAACAGCGTCGCGCAACGGGCGAAATCGAGCATATGAAGGAAGATTGGGGCGAATCCGCGGTCAAGGCCAAGCCGGAACAAGACGCAGCCACGCGGGGCGCATGAAGGCGCTCGCCGCGGACTTGAAGCGGCGAGGCGCCTGCTCGGCTAAGCCTTGGATCGCTCGCCACCCATCGTCCGAAACGCTGCCCGCGCGCCAGCCCTTATCTCGGTTTTCTTTTTGAAAACCTGCGCTCGCATAGGCCCTGCGGATGCCAGTCGTGGATCAACGTCGTCGGCGGCTGGCTGGCATCGTGCAGGATGAGAGCAAAGCTTTTCCGTGGCGCCTTTCCCGTGGCCATCAGCAGCATCGGAGGGCCGCCTCTGATCACGAGGCTGTTGCCGCGGCCTCGGCCAAGCTGAACGCCCTCGGGCGTCTCGAGACAGGTGTCCCCGCTTACCGCGTAAAATGCCTCGGGCCCAGAATGGACATGGAGCGGGGATGTCATGCCCGGCGTGAAGATCGACCGCAGATATTCGGCGGCGTAGCTCTGCGCGGGCTGGACCGGGAGCGGCCCTACGGGCGATGCGTGTTTGCCGCCTTTTGCCCGCCACGACCGGCTCTCAATGGTGAAGAGCCAAACCTCCCCGAAGGCCTTTACGACAGAACTGGTAGACGCTGCCGCGTGCTCGGCAGCCTCCTGTGAGGCGAAGCGGTCCAGGTGCCAGTAGAGCGGTCCCGATGGCAGTGATGCGAGACTTTGCCGGGTCAGCAGGCAGGCAGGGCCAACCGCTTCGTGTGTCCCACAAGGGCGGGTGGTGGCCTGACCCCAAGCCGTTTGGGTGAACAGCAACGTGCCGAGCAAAGCGAGGCCGGACAGCAATATCTTCATCGTTGCCCCCGATCGTGATGCGCTGCGAAAGGCGCCAACAGCTGCTACGCAGACTGACGGCGCCTCTTGGTTGGTGCTAGCCGTTCAGGCGGTCCTTCACCGCCTTGGCAGGCGTGAACCCGAGCTTCTTGGACGCCGCGATCGTGATCGCTTCACCGGTTGAGGGATTGCGGCCCTGGCGCTCAGGCTGATCCTTGACCTTGAATTTGCCGAAGCCGGGCAGCGAAACCTCTTCGCCCTTTGCGACGCCGTCTGCGATCGTCGCGAACACTGCATCAACGAGCTTCTTCGCCTCGGTCTTTGCAATGCCGTGACTGGTGGCAACCGCCTCTGCGATATCGGAATTATTCATGCACGATACTCTCTTACCTGTTGAATCGGCCGCAGCGCGCGCAGTCACATTGGACTGCGAATGCGCTTGCGCCCACCCACTCTAGCCGGTTCGAACCGCAGGCGAAATGGTACGATGATCATTCAACATCGTGCTTCAAATCCGCACTGCGCCTTGACGGAATCCTGCCGCTGCCGGCACCGATCTTAACGCTTTGCGGCACTTTTTCCGCGAGACTTTTTGGCCATCTTCATCCTGCGCGGCCGAAGTACCGACTCCGTGACACGCTCCCTGGAGCGGATTTCCCCAAGATCGAAGAAATGGCCTCTGATCCAATCCTCAAGATAGTCCCGCGCGCGACACGCCAGATGATCCCTGGCCCTGACATGCTTCGCCAACTCAATGTCGACAACATGCAGGGCGGCCTTCCAGTCATTAGGCCGCGATCGTACCAACTGGTCCAATAAGCGGCCGATCGCCCGGCCTTGCTGCCAGGCGGGAAGCTTCAACGTCCAGACGCCTCGCATCATATCGATCGAGACCCCGATATGCGACGGCATGTCGGCATTGCGGCCGCCCATGAAACGGATGGCGGCCTCGAACAGCGCGAAAGCCCGCGGATCATCAAGGACCAGCATTTGCAGCAGCGTCTGTGCGTCGAGCCAGAGATGATCGTGGCGCATAGCCCCGAGCATTCCCACTGCGACGAGATACTCTGCCTGGGTGATCCGTCCATTCAGCGCAAACAGATGAAGGACCACCTGCAGCCAGGCGCCGCCCTTGACGCCCTGGCTTGCCGCATACTGACGCAGGTTCAAGTCCTCCGAGAGGATGATGACATCCTCCGTCCGCGCCAGATTGATAGGATCGAATATGTCTTTCGACCCGAAATTGTCGAAGAGCTTGTCGAGCCGGCTGTCGAGCGACCCGTCGACCGGCAGGATCTCGCAATTGGTCTCGAGATCCGCGATGATCGCATTCACCCAGTCAATCCGTTTCTCGGTGTCCTCCGGGCTGTGGACCTGACGCCACGCCTGATCGCCCTCGAAACCCATGGTCATAAACTCGCGACCGCGGTTGCTCTCGATTTTCGCTCGCAGCTCGATCAGTTCGTCCATCGTCGAACGAGCGATGCACAGTCGCCCGAAATATTCCCTGGCAGTCTGGAGATGACCCAGTTCGCGCAGTTGCCAAACGGTCAGCGTATCGAGCGCAACCCCCTTGCCACGGGCCTGGCGCACAAACATCGCCGCTTCCTTGCGCTCATCCTCAGCGCCGACACAGGTGCGCAGGTTTGTCCCGGTCATCGTCAGATGCTCGGCCAGTTGTAGGACAGTCCGATTCGACATCGCCGCGATCGCGGCCAGTGGCACCGGATGAGATGTGTAGGTCGAGGCGACGAAATCGTCGTTGCTCTGGAGGTCCCGGACCACATCGAGAATCGGCTGCACATCGCCGTCCTTCATGGTCATCTCGAACATCGATCGTGCCGCCGGGAAGCGCGCGGCGTGCGACGCCATGATGTCGTGGAGAAGCCAGATATATTTGTGCTTGAGCGCCCGCACGCGGTAGCGCCGCGGGTCCCAGATCTCGGCCGGCATTTCGATGATATCGTCCACCGATTTTCCCGCGAGCGCTGCCGCCAAAGGATGATCGGGCGCATAATGGTCGATGCCCGGTATCTCCTCATCGTCGATGATGCCGGTTACGTCCCGCACACCGTCCAGACCTTTGAGATCGAACCAGAAGCCGGTCTGCGCGGGGCCCGCATGACCGATCGGCGCGGGGAGCGCCTCGTTCATGAAGATGAGGGCGGGATAGGCAGAAACCACGCTCTCTTCGCGGCGGTGGGTCGCCGCCACACGGTATGCCAGCCTCAGCGCTCTTGCGGTTTCACCGGCGTTGCGATGGCGGTGCGCCAGCCGCATGAGGTCGTCGGGAGAGCCGTCCACGGTATCGTCATCCACGCCCGCGATCAGGTCTCGCGCCGCGGCACCACGATTGCCGCGCATCAGCGTGCTCGAGAGCAGAAGTGTCGCGCGCAGGTCGGTCGAGTTCGCTGAGATCGCCGAGCGCAGGTAGCGCTCCGCGGCCTTAAGATCGCCCCTGTTATGTTCAGCTGCGCCCGCCAGTCGCGCAAAGCGGGGCAGGGCGATCACCGAAGGTCCAAGCGATTTGTAGAAGGGCGACGTCCTTGCCTGCGGCGCCGCGTTCGCGAAGGCGTGCGCTAGCCAGGCCAGTGGCTCGGAGGGTTGATCGAGCGCGACAAACCCGTCCAGCGCCTCGATGATATCGTCCCAGGCCTCCCGAAACAGAGAGAGCTGCGCGAACATCACCCGGTCCGAGTAACTCGTCTGCGATGTGATGAGAGAGCGCGTCTTCGCAGCCATTGTCGCGACCGCTTCGGGCTTTGCCGATCTATAGATATCGCTCACGGCGATATGCGCCCCGACGCCCAGTGGCCAGCGGTCCAGCAGCCGCTCGACATCCTCCTCGAGGTCTGCGCCGGTCTTCCCGGCATGCCGCGCGCGGAAGACCAGCACGTCGAACAGTTGCCGCGCCGACGCGGGCAGCTGCTCACGGCGCTCGCACGTCGCCTCTTCAATCACTTCGGTCCATTTGTGGAGATTGGAAAGCGCCACGAGAAGCGGAAGGACAGCCGTGTTGGCGATCGGGACGCTTCGCAGGACCTTCTCCGCCTCGGCGAATTCGTCGCGGTCGATCGCCACCCAGGCGGCACTCAGCGCCGCATCGGGGTCCTTGGTTCCTGTCGCCAGAACCTCCCCCGCGACCCGCTTCGCCGCTTGTAGTTCGCCCAGCGCCCTGTAGGCGGTGATGAGATTGTAGCCCACCATACACCAATTCGGCTCGGCCGCTTGCTCATAGTGCCGAACTTCGTCCCAGTGCCGCTGCAGCAACGCCGCGCCCTCGCGGAGCTTTGTTCGCCGACCTTCGGGCACAGGGCCGAGGCGCTCGACGACATCGCCCGAAAGAGCCTCGTCTATCAGCGCGTCACCCGCCATCCGGACGGAATTCCCATCGTCCGGGAAGCGCTCTAGCGTTTCGGCGGCCAAGGCCCACCAGCTGTCGGGCGCGCCCTTCTGGCGAAGATAGCTGATCTGGTGGATACGGACGCCATGATCGTCGAGGAGGTCGGCGGGGACGATCGCCATCGGGTCGCGATCGACTTTATCCATCGACGCGACCTGGAAGGCGAGCGCGGCGGCGCCAGCATTGCCAGGATCTTCGGTCAGTACTTCCTGCGCGAACGCCCACGCCCCGGCCAGATCACCTTTGATGGCAAGCGCAAGGATCCTGTTTGCCCGCGTGCGTGGATCGGTCGGATTGAGCGCATATGCTTCTTCCAGAAGGGTCCCGGTGCCCGTCTCGTCGCCGAGCTTCATCCGCGTGATCGCGATATTGACCTTCACGCGAGCGCGGATCGAGGCTGCATTTGCATCGTCGAGGCTCTTGTCCAGTACCTCGAGCAAACCCAAGGCCGTGCGCGGCTTGCCGGCGTTCAGCATGTCACGATACTGATCGATCTGCGCGTCGAGATGCTGATCGAAGGCGCTGCGAGCCGTGTCGAGCGGGCTGGTCGTGATCGTCGCCAGGATCACCTCGAGATGCTGATGTGTCTGCTCGTTCTGCGCCCGAATCTCTGCCTGTCCGGAAAGCGTTTCACTGCCCAGTTCGAGCAGCCGCCTGGTTGAAGCGCTATAGTCGGGATCGAAGGCGGCAAGCGCCTTGGGATCGTTGCGGATCTTCTCCTGTAGCGTGTCCCAGCCCCAAATCTGGATATCCACCGTCCGGCCAAGTTTTGCCTGATCCTGCGCCAGCTCGATCGCGAGGAAGTCGTGGGCAGGCTCGTCGGTCGCTGTGGTGACGATGTAAAACTCGGTCAGCGCCGGCTTGATGCCCATCGCCTGGCTAACTTCCTTGCGTATGACTGCTTCGGTCAGTTTAGCGCCGCGCGTGATGAGCTTGCACTGGATACCGACGGGCTGAGCGGGATCGCGATCCCGCTTGCCGATCAGATCGAGTCCGAACTGCTTTTTGCCTCGGGTCCCGAGAAGCTTGACGTTGGGGTCATTGAGAAGCCCCGCAAACAGCGGGATGCAGTTGCTCTCGAACACCTTGTCGTCGGTGGGGATATTGATGATCGTCGAGGAGGCCACGCGTCTCTTTTCCCGATCCCTGAAGGTTTGAAACGATCGCTGCCGCGGACTCATTCCTACCCGAGTTGTTCGCTGATCGTTCTTTCTGCCGCAGGGCCGGTTCGCCCGCAACCAGTTCGCCGCAAGACTGGAACGAGCCGGGCCAAGCCGCGCCACGAAAATGTCGAGTGGACAGCTGCGTGAGGTAGCCCGATTGCTTATTGTCGAGCCGCCGGGTTCCGTACCGTGCCATGCATGGTGATTGGACAAGACGAGGCCGATCACCACATCAGCGCGAAGGAGTGAAAGCCGAGATTGCGGGTATGCGCGACTAAAACGGCACGTCGTCCTCCATCTCGCCCCATGGGGTCGGCTTGGCCGGCTGGGCCGCTCTTGGCAGCTCCAAGCGGTGCGCGGTGTAGAGGTTCAGGATATGCTCGCGGTCCATGAACATGATCTGGCTTCGCTGCGATGCATTGAGCACGCCGCCGAGCCAGTTTCTCGCCGCTTTGGTGATCTCCCCGCCGGCGACGATAAAGGCATGGTCGACCAGCGCCTTCTTGTTCGTGTCGCTGTCGAACACCTCATGTCCGAGCATCATCAGGACCTGCTGATAGATCTCCGACACGTTCGCATTCGTGCCTTTCGTGGCGCCCGCTGAATCGAGTTTGCCCTTCTTCGCCTGGATGCCGAAATAGATGACGTGCTCGGTCGGCAGCTTGTACCGCATCCACACGTCCTTCCCATATTCAAGCGCCTTGTCCTTGTGGCCGACGCTGGTGATCCGCTGATACCCAAGGTGCCGGAACATCGGCAGCAGCACTTCCTCGATCAGCTCGTCTTCCGAGCAGCGGTCCAGATAGGCGATTAGCAGGCTGCGCCGTTCCGCCTCGACAGGTGTGAGCGGCCGATAGAGATTGACCGGCGAAGACACCGTACGCGTCTCCACATGCCGAATGTAGAACTGCCCGTCCTCGCCGTAATAGCCCTCATAGCCTTCGCGCCCGAGCGGTACGTTAAGGGCCGCCAGCGCGAGCGCACGATCGGCGTCGCCATCCTGCGCTTCGCGCTTGTCCATAAGGGTGCGCAGCACGATCGCGAAGCGCTCGGGGAGCTGGTTAGCCGCTGGCTGTGGATCGTTCAGAAGCTCGGCCAGCACTCCCTCTGCCCATGGCACCCGTGACGATCCGTCATGGGCGAAGTCCATCTCGCATTCTTCGAAGAAGCGCGTGATGTAGTAGCTGCTCCTGTACTGGAACCATTGGTGGTCCTTGTTCCCCACCACCATCTCGGCAATCGGTCTCAGATTTCGCGCCTTGAACTGCATGACGCCAGTCTAAAGATTTGCACCCGTTTGCCAATCACAGGACAGCGCAGTCCGGCGAGACCATCGTCGCGGCGTAAGGGATATACCCGGCGGATGAGGCCGGCCGGCCCCCTTTGCGGATGCGGACAGTCTGCATCTTCTCTCCGATTTGGTCGAGCAGTTCGAGGGCCGATGGGGCCGCCCAGACAGCAAGGCAGGGGGCGGATGCCCGCGAGCGGGCACCGGGCTCTATCTCCGCTGCGCTCCGACCAAGCCCCTGCGGGTCTTGGCCGCTGACGCGGTTACGATCCCTTCCGCAGGGGCGCGGGGCAGGGAGGGCGTTCCTTCCTGGGGCGTAAGACCATGCGGCACGACCATCGCAATGCAGGCTTCGCCTAAGGAATCGCGCTGACGCGCGATGCGGATCGTGGAGCCAGCGGACATGCCATCGCCCCCTTCGCCGCCTTCGCAGGATCCGCGCGTTGCAGAACCGGTTTCGGACACAACGAGTTGCGTCGGGGCAAAGCTACGCTAGGCAAAAAGGGGCCGGCGATGTTTGTCCGTTTTCAACGGAAGCGCCGGCCCCTTTTTGCCAAGCTCCGCTAAGCCCCTCCCGTGCCTGTTGTGTCCAAGAGCCCGGTCCTGCGCCTTCGGACCTGCGAAGGCGGCTCCGGGTGCGATGACATGTCGGCCGGCCCACGCTCCCTTTTCCATGTCTGCAGAACCGTCCGCTAGCGCGGCCGGTGCGTCTTCAGGTCTGTTGGCCGCTTCGCGGCTGTTTCTTGCTCAGGCTCACCAGGTACGATGAAAGTCTGTCAAGAAATCAATGCCATGGAAGAAATGGAGGGGAGGGAGTAGGGTTCAAATGTGGCCGGGAAAGAGAAACGGACCACAGGACAGAGAAAGGTTGAAGTCATGAAGATAGGTAACTTCAAGTTCGACGAGCGCGCCAGCGATATCATCGGCAAGATCGCCACCCGCGAGATGCGTTTTCCTTACCTCATCATGCGTCGCGTCGAGGGCCGCCAGTCCGACAGCGCCCCCGTCTACGAGATTTACGAGACGAACCGGGCGGGCGACGAAATCCAGATCGGCGTCGTCTGGGAACGCAAGATGCGCTCCAATGACGAGGTGTTCCTGTCCGGCATGATCGACGATCCGAGCTTCCGCGAGCCGCTGCCCATCGCCCTTTTCGGGGACGAGACCAACGGCTTTGACGTCCAGTGGCGGCGCGAACGGGAGCGCGAGACGCAGGGCGGCGGCTTCGGCGGGCGTTCGAGCGGCGCGCGCGCGGGCGGCGGGTTCGGGGGACGGACCGGCGGCGGCTTCTCCGGCGGCAGCACGGCAGGACCGGACGGCGGTTATACCGGCGGCGGGCGCAGCCTTGACGATGAGGTGCCCTTCTAAGGCAGCCATGGCGGGCCGGGGGAGCGCTGGAACGCTTCCCCGGTCCTGAACCGTCTCCCATCCCAAGGAGTGCATCCCATGAGCAAGCCAACGGCCTTGCGCAGCGTTAGCAGCTTAGCCGACCTGCCGGAACTCTATGCCGAACTCACCGCCACGCCCGATTTCGTGGCATCCTTCGGTGATCCCATCCCGCTTTCGATCATGGAACCGGGCGACGAACCCGCCGAACATGCAATGCCCGATCCCATCGCCGCGCAGGCCGAATGCGGCGGCATCGTCGCCGCCATTTTCGACCTGCTCTGCGATACGCGGCTGGACCCGCTCGCGCCGGAATTGGCGTGGGGCTTCGTCAACAGCTTCCACTTTGTCGCGAACCGGCTGGAAGGCCGCGAGGATCGGCTTGCCGACACCTTGCGCGACATGGCCCGCCGACTGGAACCGGGCGAGGTGTTCAACAAGGAGCTTGAGGACACCCAGCTTGAATGCCAGTCGGTCGCCGAACAGCGCACCGCCATGGAGGCAATGCGCGACTATGCCGCCGCGATGTATCGCGCTTATGCCGGTCGCCCATGGTCGCCTGCCAAAGGGTCGCGCGCGTCCCATGTCACCACCGCCAGCCAGATTTCAGCGCTCGACTTCCTGCGGGCGCGATCCGAACGGCGGCGCGACCGCTACGACCCGCAAGGCCCCGTCGTCGTCGTGTCCGGTCCGCAGGACTGGCATGACTGGCGTATCATCTGGGGCAGGCTCGACCAGATCAGGACGCGCATTCCGAACATGGTGCTTGTCACCACCGGGCAGCGTCTCGGGGTGGATGCAGCCGCCGCCGCATGGGCCGCGCAACGGGGTGCCGTGTGCATCGCGTTCGGACTCTATGGCCGGGGCAACGGCAAAGCCTTCCGGCGCAATCGCAACATCGCCGAGCTTATGCCGGTGGAAGCGCTCTTGTGCGAAGGGTCGGGCATCCAGTCGAGCCTCTATGACCTGTTTAACCCAAGCCAAGGCCACCGCGTCCCCACTCACGTTTTCATGCGGGCCGATCAGGAACCCGCCGTGCCCATCAAGAAGAAGCGCCGCGTCATAGCGGCCTGACGGGCAAGGCACCGAAAAGGAGGCCGGGGCGGCCGACCGCTCCCGGCCCCTTGTCGTGCCTTTGGCACGAGCGGGGGAAACCCGAACGGTTTCCCCCACCTCGCTCCTTTTGCGGGGCGTTCCGCCCGCCAACGTCGCTCCCCTTTCCGCTAAGGATGCACGGTCTTGGAGGCATCCTCACCGCCAGCGGGGGCAGCGGTCGCCCGCTTGCGAGGCGATCCGGCGGGCGTTTCACCCTGGACAGCGGGCGCAGCCAACTCCTTGAGCGCGGCAATCGCGGCGCCACCACCAACCCGGATTGCCTGACCCAGCACATCGCGAAACTCGCGCTCGCTCAGGCGTTCGACCGGCAATTCCGTCACCAGCTTTCCATAATACGCGCGCAATCCCCGCCGCACCGTCTCAGCTTCCCGAGCGAGACTATGCTGATCGGCCTCGATCTTCGCGAGCCGCTCACGTTCCGTCATCTTGGGCATTCTTTGACTCCTTCAAAAAAGGAGGTCTGCCCGCCACCGCCGACTATCTCTCAAGGGCTGACCCCATGCAATGCTTTCCCCACGAGCGGAGCCGATTTGACCCTGCCCGGTTCCGGTTTGGGGAGAGCCCCGCCGACCTGAGTCGGACGGGCGCAGCGGGCAAGCGCGCTGCGGAGGAGGGACGCACGCCGGAGGCGGTTGTAATGCACCCCACGCACGGGTGCTGCAGGCGCGAATCGCCCGGATTTCCGCCGTTTCCTGTCGGCACGGCGCGGCAGCCGGTTCGGCACTGATCGGCTGCCGCTGGCAGCCAGCCCATGCGATATCGCAGACTAAGTAGCTGATCGCGCTCGGCACTATGTGGCTGCCACCGGCAGTTCTGATAAATTGTTGAGATCGGGGCGTAATTCGACTATAAGGACGACGCTTCACCACGTTGCTGGCGTGCCGGACAAGGAGTCCGCCGCTTGGCACGCATCACGATCCGCATAGACGACGACCTCTATGCGAGCCTTACTGTACAGGCGCGCAATGCCGGTCTCGGTGCCGCGACCTATTGTCGCGACATCCTCGAGCGCTTCGAAGGCGCCGATCCATCGGGCTATCATGCCCGCTTCGACGAGCTCCACGCGACCGCCATCCAGGCCTTCGCGATCCTCGCGACGTCGGTGGGTGAGCGATCTCCCGACATCCTCCAGAAGGGGTTGGGCGAAGCCCGCCGCCTCCTCCGGGAAAGGGGGCTGCTCGATCCCGAGCAGGACCGGCCATGAGCATCTTCCGCCACGATACGCTCGGCTCCTGGACGAGAGGAGGCCAGGCCATCGTTCATAACGTCCGCATGACCACCCAGGTCTTCTACCAGACCCTCCTCGCCGGGCTGGTGATCTGGGTCGGCGGCACCGTCTGGTTCGCGCTCGAAAAGTCGTCCGAGTATGAGCGCTTCGTGATGCTCAAGGTCACGCAGGCCTACTTCATGGGCAACACGCTTCCCGGCAACGCGACCCCGATCCTGTTCAAGACGCCGGCTGGCAAGCAATACTGGACCACACCCAAAGGGCTCGTCAGTTCCGGCGTCGCGCACAAGACACTCGCCGCCTTCGAGACGTACGTTCTCCATGGCGCGCTGCTCGCCGGTCTCTTCGCCCTCGCCATGCTGGGGTGGGCCTGGTTTTACTTCACCCGGACGGGGCGGGGGCTCGGTTCCAACCAGTTTCTACGCGGCGCGCGGTTCGGCACGGTGCGGCAGGTCCGCCGTGCGTTGTGGCGCTATGCGAAGGGCAGCTTCGATATCGGCGGGGTGAATGTCCCCGACGCGTTCGAGCCGGAACACATCCTCATCTGCGGTGCCCCCGGCACCGGCAAGACCAACATCATCGTCAAGATGCTCGACGGCATCCGCAAGCGGAAGCGCCGCGCGATCGTCTACGACACCGCCGGCACATTCGTGGAAAAATTCTATCGGCCGGGGATCGATGTTCTCCTCAACCCGCTCGATGGCCGGGCGGACTGCTGGTCGCCCTGGGTCGATGTGCCAAGAGACTATCACTACGACCAGATCGCCGAGTCGACGATCCCCGACAAAGCCGGCGATCCCTTCTGGGCGAAGGCTGCGCGAGGCACGCTGGTCGCCGTCATGCGGAAGCTGGCGCGGCAGGAGCGCACCCTCGTTTCGATCCTGCTGGACACGCTGCTGCGCTCCAAGCTGAAGGACCTCGCCGCTTTTGCCGCCGGCACCGATGCGGCAGCCTTCATCTCCACCGAGGGTGAGCGCACCAGCGCCGGCATCCAGGCAGAGCTCGCCTCGGTGATGCGCAGCTTCTCCTATCTCGATGATACCGCCGACGGCTTCTCGATCCGCGACTGGGTCGCCAACGAGAAGGACGACAGCTGGCTCTTCATCACCGTTAAGGCGGACCAGCTTCCCTCGTTGCGCCCCCTGATCACGGTATGGCTCGATATCGCGATCAGCGCGATCATGAGCATGACGCCCGATCGCAACCGACGCCTCTATTGCGTGATCGACGAGCTTCCCACGCTCCAGCGTCTGCCCTCGCTCGGCGATTTCCTCGCCCGCGCCCGGAAATATGGCGGCTGCGGCATCCTCGGTTTCCAGAGCTACCCGCAGCTCGAAGCCACGTACGGCATCCAGGATGCAGCCGCGATCACCGGCTACTGCTCGACCTGGGTGGCGCTGCGCGCCAACGACACCCCCACCGCAAAGCATGTCAGCGAGAACCTGGGGCAGGTCGAACAGGTCGAGGCCAATGAGGGCATGTCCTATGGCGTGAACGACATGCGCGACGGTGTGAACCTCTCGCGCATGCAGGTGACCCGCCCGCTGGTCATGCACACCGAGGTCACCAACCTGCCCAACCTCATGGGCTATCTGCGGTTCGGGCGCAGCCTGCCGGTGGTCCGCTTCGAGGATAGCTACAACAAGGTGGCATCCGTCGCCGACGCTTTCGAGGAACGCCAAACCGCTCCGGTGCGGATGGCTGTGCCGGAGCCCGCAGTTTCCCCCGCGCCGGCATCATCGCCACCACCGGCCGCGCCGAAGGCGCCTTCCGCGAAGCGACTTCGCGCGACCCAAGCTGATCCCGGTGCTGAGCTACCGTTCGTTGCGCCCGAAGAAGCGATGGATCGGGAAATCCCGCCAGCGAAAGACGAGCCTAGTCCACCTTCACCACGCACTGCGGAGAAAGGGGAAGCGACCGACCCGCCGCCTCCACTCGAGCTGTTCGGCAAGCCGGCCGGCTTCCGCCTCAGCCAACACGGCCGCCATGACGGCGCCCGCAATGCAGCGAGGCCGGCATGATCAACCCGATCCGGCTCAAGGGCAAACCCGCCAACATCGCACGCTATTATACGGTCGGCGATTATTACACCAAAGGACCCGAGGAGCAGTCCCAATGGGGCGGAAAGATTGCCGCCGAACTCGGCCTGGAGGGCGAGGTCGATCCCGGCACCTTCAAGGAATTGCTAGCCGGTAAAGTCGGCGAGCAGCAGCTTGGCCGTCGCCGCAGGGATGGCGAGATCCAGCATCATCCCGGATGGGACTTCGCCGTCAACGCGCCCAAATCGGTGTCGATCATGGCTCTGGTGGCAAACGACGAGCGGATCGTCGACGCCCATGAGAAGGCTGTCACGGCGGCGCTCTCCTATCTGGAAGAACATGCGCTCATGCGCCATCGCGTGGATGGCGAAGTCACCGAGAGGACGACTGGGCGTCTGATCTGGGCGCGTTTCACCGAGCACGCCTCTCGCGAGCTCGATCCCCACCTTCACACGCATGTCGTCGTCATGAACATCACCGATGAGCGGGATGGCGCGAAAAAGGTTAGCCTCGAAACGCGGGCCATGTTCGCGGAGCAGATGACAGCGGGCCAGGTCTATCGGAATGAGCTCGCCCACCTCCTGCGGGAGCGGGGCTACGACGTCGAGTTCGACCCGCGCCGGGGCCTGTTCGAGATCCTGGGCGTGCCCAAGGGCCTGATTGCCGATATGTCCCAACGGGCCGAGCAGATCGATGCCCATGCCAAAGAGCATGGTTTGGGCGGGCAGGCCGGGCGTCAGAGATCCTTCTACGCCACCCGCGGCCCCAAGCAGAAAGTGTCGCTCGAAGGGCTGCGCGAACGTTGGCAAGGGCGCCTGGGGCAACATGCCGAAGCGGTGCGGCAGACCTGGGCCGACGCCGAGAAGATCGGTGGGCGTCAGGTCGATGTGGAGGCCCCGATCGCAGCGCGGGCAATGTTGTTCGGTATCCGGCAATCGGAAGGCAAGGAGGCGGTCAACAATCTCGGTCGGCTGTTGCAAACAGCTCTAGCCTCTCATGTCGGCGAGGTTCGCCTGTCGGATGTGCGTCCAGTTGTTGAGGAGCATCAGGCCCGCGAGAAGCTGCTCGCAACGCGCGAGCGGACGGGCGATGAGATCCACACGCGGGGACGAACAACCCGCAAGACCGCTCGCCTGGAAATCGCGCTATCGGATCAGCTGGCGCTTGCGCTGAACGATGCCCGGCCGTTGGCCTCTGTCGAGGCGTTGCGCGACGCAGGGATCGCTCGCGATCTCAAACCCGAACAGCGGACAGCGCTCCTCCATCTCGGCACATCCGACCACCGGGTCATCGCGGTGCATGGCGTTGCTGGCTCGGGCAAGTCGACGATCATCGGAGCATTGCGTGAGGCGGTGGGGGATGGGGCGACGCTCATCGCCCTTGCTCCCACATCCTCTGCCGCCAGCGAACTGGGACAAAAGGCCAGTATCGAGTCGCGCACTGTGGCGAGCCTGCTTGCCACCGGGGGAGCGAAGCTCGACGACAGCCATGTCCTGGTCGTCGACGAGGCGGGCCAGCTCGGCAACCGGCAAGCGATGCGGCTGCTCGAGATCAGCCGTGCCACTGGAGCGCGTCTGATCCTGCTCGGCGATACACGGCAGACCGGGGCGATCGAGCAGGGCAAACCCTTCTGGTTGATGATGCGGCTCGGCATGCCGAAGGCCGAGCTCAAGGATCCCGTCCGTCAGGAGAATGATGGGATCATGCAGGCTGTCCGGCTCGCCCGCCTCCAGAATTACGACGGATCGCTCAAGGCGCTCGAGTCGGTCACCAGCGGTGCCAACAGCGAAGACCTTGCCAAGGCGCTGGTCGCCGACTGGACGAGGCTGAGCCCCGAGCAGCGCGCGAAGACCAACATCCTTGTCCTGGAGAACGCGACCCGTCTGATCGTTAACACGCGGATCCGTGAGGCGCTGAAGACGGAGGGCGGGCTGGCGGCCGAGGAAGCCCGGCTGTCGATCCTGTCGCCGTCGGGCATGACGGACCAGGAGAAGCATTTCGCGCGCTTCTACGCCCGAGGCCAGGTTGTCGTGTTCTCCCGCGACAATGCCGGCCTCGGCGTCGCCCGAGATGCCGAATACAAGGTGATCGGGATCGGGCGGGACGCGCGGGGTCGCCAGATGGTCAATCTGGTCGACGAGCACGGCAGGACCATCCAGTGGGATCCTCGGCTTGGCCGTGCCTCTCAGATCAACGTGTTCAAGGAGGAGCAGCGAGACCTCGCCGCTGGTGACCGTATTCAGTGGCGCTTGGTCAGTAAGGAGCTTGGCCTCAAGAACGCCGAGCGCGGCACGGTGGAACGCCTCGACGGCTCGGTCGCAACGATACGATGGGATCGCGGTGGGCGAAGCCAAGACATCGACCTTTCTCAGCACAAAACCTGGGACCACGGCTACGGCGAAACCGTCTACTCCGCTCAATCCAAGACCTACGATCGAGTCTATGTTCTGGCGCCCGTCAACTCGCCACTCGTGACGGGCCAAAACTACTACACGGCCATCACGCGAGCCCGCTTTGGTGCGCGGCTCTGGACGGAGGATCAGGGGCGACTGGTTGATCGGCTCAGGGCCCGATCCGGCGAGAAGACCTCGTCGCTTCAGGGATTGGGGCGGATCGACCGGGACAGCGTCAGGGGGCGAACAGCCCAGCATGGAGAGCGGTGGGACCGGCTTCGCGGGGAGCAACGCGCTCAGCGCGAGGCGCGAAAGGATCGGTTGCGGGCCGAGCATGCTGAGAGGTCGGCACCTGCCAGAGAAAGCCTTGCAGCCATTTTTGCCGATCGGGCGCAGGCTGCCGCGAGATCGCTGGATCAGTGGCTCTCCAACCTCCTTGAACGCGCACGCGGCGGCGCCGATCGTGTGGTAGACGGCCGAGACGCTCGTCAAGCACAGGTTCCATCGACACCCCTGCCAGAACGAGCCCCATCACACGGGGGCGAGCATGGAGGCGGTCATGACCGCTAACCGCAGGCGCTTCGCGCCGTTGGTTCTGTTGGGGGTCGTCACCCTCTCCTTTCAACCGACCAGCGCGGCAGTAAGATCGCCGCCCGAGCATGAGGCTCGTCTTGCCGCATGCATTCGCAATGCCGCCGGCGGTCGTGTCTGGCTGGAAAAGACGCTGTGGGGCCTGCGCGACAAGGAGGGTGGCTGGGTCGGCGCGGAGGTGCCGAACAGCAATGGTAGCCATGATCTTGGACCACTCCAGGTCAACAGCTACTGGGTGCCCAAGATCGCCACGATGGTGAGCAGACGACCCGCAGACGTCAGGGCGTGGCTGATCACGGACCCTTGCTTCAACGTCCAGGCGGCGCGCTGGATTTTCCTGTCGGGGCTGCACGCGACCGGCGACTACTGGAAGGCCATAGGCGTCTATCACAGCCCTACGCCCTCGCGGCAACGGATGTATGTCGCATCCGTCTCACGTCATCTTGAGCGCCGCTTCGGTCGTAACGCTTTCTCGGCCCGACGTCCATGAGACGGACGAGATTGGAAGGCACCTTCTACGGTGAGGTAAGCCCGGTTACGGACGACGTCGGCGAATTTCCGGTCACGCTTCCATCGGATGGTGCGGAAGTCAGAGAGGACCGATGGGCGATCCGGAGAGGCGTGCTCTCGAGGCAACTGGTTCTGGATGCCCGAGACCTGTTCGCGCGAAGGCTGCAAAGGCCAGTGTCTGAAAACGAGGCACGCAACCTATTGGGCAACTTGGCCGACTATGTCTGGATGCTCGTCCAATGGGAGGTGTCCGGGCCAGACCCGAATGCGTCACCAAAGGAAAAAAACCTGACGCAGAGACCCCGTGGTCGTCCCCGAAAATCCGACAATAAGAAGAGAAAGCCGCCGGTCCGACCTCCTTCTGCCTAGCCGCTTTTAGCAGCCGGCTGGAGGGGAGAGGGGGCGGGAAGCTGAGCCGGGTTAGATAGGATTGAGTAATGGCACGTCCACGCAAACCAAAGATCACTACCACCGCGCAGGGGCGAACCAGCGGAGGTCAAAAGGCTGTTCTCTACGCTCGCGTTTCCACGGCCGAGCAGGAGAAGGAAGGCTTTTCCATCGATGCTCAGGTAGCCCTGATCCGCGAATACGCTGATCGGATGGGCTTCGTTGTCGCACATCAATACGTCGACGTCGAAACCGCGAAAAAGACCGGTCGCACGCAGTTCGAGGCGATGCTCAAATATCTTCGGAGCCACCCCGGGGTGCGGCATCTGCTGGTGGAGAAGACCGATCGGCTGTACCGGAATATCAAGGACTGGGTCACGCTCGATGGTTTCGACATCGAACTTCATCTGGTCAAAGAGGGGACGGTCCTCTCACGCGACTCGCGTTCGTCCGAGAAGTTCATGCATGGGATCAAGGTCCTCATGGCTAAGAACTACGTCGACAATCTTTCCGAGGAAGCCCGCAAGGGCATGCTGGAGAAGGCCAAGCAAGGCATTTGGCCGTCACAGGCTCCGCTCGGCTATCTCAACGTCGTTGGCCCACAGGGCAAAAAGATCATCGTTCCTGACCCCGATCTTGCTCCCATCGTTTCGCGCCTTTTCGAGTGGTTTGAGACGGGCGATTACGCGCTGAAGGACGTTACCCAGAAGGCGCGGGCTGCCGGGCTCAGGTATCGGCGAAGCCAGAAACCCGTCGGGACGAGCACGGTCCATTACATGCTCCGAAACCGGCTGTACGCGGGCGCCTTTGAGTGGGGCGGACGCCTCTATCAAGGAACGCACGAACCCCTTGTGACCCGTGAGACATGGGAGAACGTGCAGGAGGTCCTTGATGGCCGGAGCGCGAGCAACGTTCGAGCAGAGCCGCTCCGATTCGCTTTCACAGGATTGATTACCTGTGGCCACTGCGGTTGCGCGGTGGTCGCCCAGATGCAGCGGGGGCGCTACATTTACTACCACTGCTCTGGCTTCAGGCAAAAGTGTCCCGAAAAATATGTTCGTGAGGAGACGCTCGCCGACGCCTTTTCCGAGCAGCTCTCCCGTCTTCACATGGACGACGAGATTTTCGCGCTGATCGAGCGCGCAATCCGTGAATCGCATGGGGATAAAAGCAGGGAGCGACTCGAAACGCTCGCACGCCTAAGGGGTGAGGCTGATCGCCTGCAACAAAGATTGGACAAGCTATACGTCGATCATCTCGACGGTCGTATCACCGCCGAGATGCACGATCGCATGGCAGCTACCTGGCGAGAGGAGAGGGCAGGTTGCCTTCGCAGGATAGAGATCCTGAACAATGCGGAGGACGCCTATGTCGACGATGGCATCGCTCTCCTCAACCTCGCTCGGAAAGCGCATTCGACCTTCAACCTACAATCGCAAAGTGCCAAAAATTCCGCTTTGAATCTGTTGGTTTCGAACAGCACTTGGGCAAACGGGCAACTGTCCGCCGCCTTCCGAGAACCGTTTGATATGCTTGAAAAAATGTCGCTTGGAGCTTCAGCGTCCGAGCCCCCGGCAGGGCCGGGCGGCTCGGACAATCCTGAATGGCTCCCTGAGTAGGATCCAATCATCGCCGCTAACCCCTCTGTTTTATCGTGATTTTGTCTGAAGCTGACGGGCTCGGTTTCCCTGCGGATGTCCCCACCGAGCCGTCGATATTTATTTTTCGCGGACGTCCGGACGGCTCGCTTTCCACGCGGCGATGTCCTGTTCCCACCAGCCAACGCAACGCTCGCTGAGTTGCCGCTTTGCCGGGAATTCATTGCGGCGATGGAGTCGGTTGATCGTCGCGCTACTCAAGCCGGTCGCCTCGACGACGTCGGGCATGCGGAGAAATCGGCCGGTTTGCGGCCGCGATTGAGACGGAGACGTCATCGGGTCGGTGCTCGTTGTTGTGGTGAGAGGGCCGGCTTGGTCGGCTCGCTCCCGGGTTGATTGACGGGTTCGCGCTCGGCCGCGCGGGTTGCCTTCCATTTCTCGAAGGCAGCAGCATGCGCGGAGCACAGATCCTTGTTCGGCGCCGGCGACGTCGTGCATCGATCGCACAGCGGCTTGTCGCATGTGACAGATTTCCGCGCGCGGCCCCGTTGCTGCTCAGGCAGTTTCCAGTCGCAAAGCAAGGTTGCGATGCGGCCGCACCCGCAGCGGTCGTAAGGGCGTCGTGATCCGCACACGATTGCCCGACTGCCTCCGGGCAAGACGACGTGCTCGCAAGCCATCAGGCTGGCGGGCCGTAGCGCTTCGCGCGGTCGCTCACGCGAGCCCCAGTGCTTGCTTGTAGGTTTCGAGCAGCGCGTCGGCCTCGTCGCGGTGGTGCTTCTCCATCCTGCGCAGGCGGATGATCGTGCGGATCGTCTTGACGTCGAAGCCGGTCGATTTGGCCTCGCCGTAGACATCGTTGATGTCGTCGGAGATGCCCTTTTTCTCTTCCTCAAGGCGCTCGATGCGTTCGATCAGCAGGCGCAGTTGGTCGGCGGAAATGTTGTCGCTCACGAGCTGAATCCTTCTGGAATGAGGGCAGCCACGTCGCTGACGCGCATGCTGCGGGGGAAAGCCGCGTCGGGCGCATCGAGGTCGAGATCTTCGATCGCACATTGGAGCTCGATCAGATCGAGACTGTCGGCGCCGAGATCATCGATCAGGATCGCGTCAGGTTCGATGCGATGGCTGATGCCCGCGCCGAGCGTCTGGACGATCAGGTGCCTGGCAATATCGAGCGGTTCGCGGCTCACAGGCCGAACAGCGCGCGGAGCGCTGCCTCCAGATTGCCGGACGCGGCGACCAGCACGAAGCCGATGCCCATGCCGCCGGAGAACAGCAGCGTGGCGCGCGTGACGGGATCGAGCGGGCGGCGACCGCCCGGGCAGTCAGGGCAACGGCAATCCTGCCGGTGGATGAACGGTGCGGGCACTGGGCGATCGAGCGAAACGAGATCAGGCTTCATCGGGAAAACTCCCTCATGATGACGACGAAAGCGGTGACGGCGACCAACAGGGCGACCGCGAGGGTCACCAGCGCCGGGGCGGGATGGCGTGTGAGGGCGAAGGCGACGGCGACGCCGGCGACGATGATCGCGACGTCAATCGCGATTCGCGCGCGCCGGACTGCCCGAGGCGACGGGGGCGGCAGGTCGTTCACCCGGTCGCGCTCCGCGCCGGCGGGGCCGCACAGAACGAGCAGAGATCGTCCTCGACCCAAAAGCATGGACCGAACACGGTTCTGCCAAAGCATGGATCGTGGTCGCTACAGGCGCAGACGCGGCAGAGGCGTGGCGGTGCGAGATCCGCACCGAGACTGATCCGCTCGAGCGCCGCGAGCACCGCGATGTCGAATGGATAGACGTTGTTGAAGACGACGATCGTCGCGAAGCTCGCCGGCGCGGCGTCCGCCTCGATCAGTTCGATCAACTCGACGAGGGCGTGTTCGGCCAGGCGCGGCACCGTGGCGATGCGCGCGGCGACGTCGGCAACCGACAGGCGGGCCGCGCAGCGGCGCATCTTGAGATACGCGCCCGGGGTGAGCGCGGGCATCAGCGCAGCCGCTCGAAAATCACGGCAGGGGGCGCGATGAGTTGCACCGCCCGACCGAGCTCGATGTCAGCGGCCGCGAGATACTCCCGCGCGCGCGCCACGTTGAGTTGGGCAGCACCGCCGACGTTCCGCTCGACGTCGCGTAGCTCGAGCAGCGTGCGATCCAAGGTGATGCGCGCCTTGTAGAGATCAGGTCGGCAGGACATGCGGCAGGTTCCAGGCAGCAGTTTTCCGCCCCGACGATCGAGAGATCATCGGGCGGCTTGGGTTCGGAGATGACGGTGGGCGCCCGGCTTACGGCGGCTGCTGGTGGCGCTTCTCGAGGGCGACGCGGACAACCTGGATCGCCTGCGACTGCGCCGCGACCGCCTCTTCCGTTTCGCGCAGCGCGGCGCGAAGATCGTGATCGGTCGCGTCCGGCTGTGACGCGAGGAACAGCGCGAGGTGCGCCTCGCCATCTTCCTTGAGCACGTCCTTCGTGGCGCGGCCGATCGCCACGGCGTCGGCATAGACCTCAGCGCGCGCCTGCGCGACGAGCGCGCCATAGGCGGCGAACAGCGGTGTCGTGCCATCGAAGGCGAGATGCTCGATGTCGAGCTTGAGCATGTCCTGGACGGTGAGGCGCTGCGGCCGGTCCGGATCACTCGCCTCGCGCAAATACGCTGCGGCGCGACCGGTGATGAGCGCGCAGCGTGCGGGCGTGAGATCGCCTAGCACGCGCAGCAGCGCGTCTTCGAAGATCGGGCGGGCCTTCGTCATACCCCTTGCCCCGATAGGGACGACGCCGACGGGCAGGGGGTCGGCCCGCCGGCGCCGCTCGCCGCCCGCATGGCGGCCGAGCTCGAGATACGGGAATTTGGCGCCGATCCGCAGCGACGGATCGAGCGGCGCGACGTACCCATGATTGGCGGCAGCGATCGGGGAGGAGGTCGATCGCTGCCGGTACGCGGGTACGGCAGACACCCAAGGAGCTCCCGCTGGGTCGGGCGCGATCGCGTGCGCTCCGCCTCGCTGGGGAATCGGCCGGTCTGCAAGCGGCCGAAGGGGGGAAGGGTTGGTGATGATGAAAGGGTGCAGCCTTCAGGGGCCGGGCTGGACGCCCGACCCCGTCCGGCTATCGTGGTGTTGCTTACACACCCACGAAGAGGATTTGGGATGCCTGTATCTCCGATACGGCAAATCGTTGTCGCGCTGCTCCAGGAGTTGCACAGCCGCTGGACCGGCGTCGCCGAAGCGGCGGAGGGTAGGGTCAACTCGTTCGCGAAAAATCCGCCTCCCGCGGAGTTCGACAGCGCGCAGACCGGGGGCAAGATCATGGAAGGGATCACGAACCCGGCTCCAGAGTAACCTCGTCCGACTGCGCCACCGCAAGCTGGGCTCGCGCCAAACGGATGTTTGCCATGATCAGCATCTGCATGGCATTTCGCACCCCCACCTGCTCGATCGGGTGCGGTTTGCCGTTCAGTCCGGCAACCAAGGCCATGGCATCCAGTCCGCCGTCGATCCCCGTCCAATAGCGGAGGCGGTGTCGAGCGGTGGATGGCGTGTAGTCGCTGAGGGCGCTCATGGCACCTGCTCCAACACGTCCGCGTCGAAGCGGGGATCGGCTGGTTCGTTCATGCCCGGTGGTGCCACCGTCGGCTTGAGGCCGAGCGCGACGGCGATCTTGTGGGATTCGCCGCGCCGGCAGGCGCGGTTTCCAGAGAGCACCGATTGAACGAGGCTGACCGAGAAACCGCGCTCGCGCGCCCACTGGCTGATGTTGGTGCCGGACGCTTCGAAGCGCGCGCGTGCGACGAGAGCTCGTTCCTTTAGCGCTTCGGCAGGGACTCGGACGGCCAACATCTGTAATGTGCCATTTTGTTGTAAACCGCCTTAGAAATGTCTCAACCGTGGCAATTCGTCAAGAGATTTTCACCAGTGATGAGAAAATTGGCGAGCGCTTGCGGGCGTGGCGGAAAGAAATCGGCCTAAATCAAACGCAACTGGCTGAGCTGGGGGGCGTCAGTCTCAATAGTCAGCACCGCTATGAGGCGGGCGCATTGCCATCGACGGAATATCTGCTGCGAATCGGGTCAGCGGGTGCAGACTGGTACTGGATCGTGACCGGTCAGCGGATCGCGGGCGCACCGCTCGACGACGAGGCGGCGGCGATGCTCGAGGCGTTCGCGGCACTTCCAGCAGCGGTGAAACTGCTCCTCGTCCAGCACGCGCAGGGTCTGTGCCGGGCGCTTGAGAGCAATTCCTCGGCCTGATCTACAACCGTTTGCAACAATCCCGGCTGTATGCGACCTCTCGTGGAGGCGATCTTCGGAGGGATCAGAATGGCGGACGGGGCGCGCACCTATCATGTCAGCATCGTCGGCGAGGCATCTTATCAACGTGCGATCGAAGCATGCCGGGAGGGCGAACGGGTGATGTTGTTCGCGGAGATCGGCAATCCCTACGACGCGGATGCCGTAGTCGTGAAATGTAGCCGAAATGCCACGATCGGCTACCTTGGCCGCGACAACTGGTTGCGCGACGCCCTGCTACATGAAGGGCAGGGCTGTTCGACAACGATCGGGACCTTGAAGCGGGGTGACGATCAACCGTTCCTCGCTCCGTGAGTGCTCTTATTCCCGTACCCAAAGGTGAGTAACTTCATGTCCAATTCGGCGTTCGTGTCCGCTGACCGCATCGAGATATTCAACGGCACGCCCACTTCCGCGCTCGCTTATCTGATCCCCGGTTTCGGTGGTGATGGCTTCCTTCTTGCTGGGGAATGGATGGTCTATCTCTCCGGCGAGAAAATCGGCTCGGCGTTTACGTGCGAGCCTAAAGAGGTTTCTGGCGTTGGTGTATCCGGCCTCCGCCTGGAGGTTGATCTTGGCAGCGCAACGATTGATGCGGCTGAAGCGCTCGACATCCAACTCCGTGGTGGCCGCTTTGGACTGATCGCGAAAAACGAGCGTTCATATGGAGTAACGACCGTTGTTGTACCTTTGGCCGCTACCGGAAATACGGCCGTCATCGGCGAGGTTCGGTTCAGGCGCTGGCGCCTGATGCTGGATGGCAAACTCGATCCGATTGTCGCCTTCGAGCGCAAATAGCGCTTTTACTCGCGGATGAAGCCGATGCCGACCATTGGAAGCCGCTAATCCGGCTTAGCCAAGAGACCGCTTGCGCTGTTGGAAATGTTCTTGTCATGTTCTCTCCATGAGAACGATTCGAGATGACGAGCTGATCTACGTCGTGTTCGACGGAACGCGAGAGTGGACCGCCGCCGATCGCAACCTCGTGTCGGGGCGCAAGCCCGGCGAGTTGGAGCAGTGGATCGACCTGCCGGCCGGGAAGATCGCGGCCCGCTTTCGGTATATGGAAATCTTCGACGCGCAGGGACGCGAGCTGGATGCCAAGGCGGTGATGGCCCGTGTTGGCGCGGAGATCATCGCGCTGCCGCTGGAGTTGCGCCGGACGTTTCTGAGTAAGATCGACCGGTCGATGCGAAATTCGCGGATGGAGGTCGCGCACTTGATTGCCGCCGCGCTCGGCGACCTGCACATGCTCTCACAAACGCCGGAGCCGCCACCCTTCAATCTGAGCATGGGCGCCGCCAGCGGCGTGCCCTCGGTCGTGAATCCGCATGACCGAACGGCGACCAGCAAGCCGGCGGCGGGGTAACGGCGGGGTACGGCCGCGTCGCGAAAGACGCGCGCATCGCGGAAATCCGCGGGTGAGGCACGCACGCGGCGGAGGGCATGTCCGCCGTGCTTCCGCCACGATGATGACCGATTGCACTACGGGAGGCGCTGAAGCGGCGCGGCTTTCGATCGGGCGCTTGTCAACGCCACTATTGCCGTGTCACGATGAATAATGAAGACAATAGGAATCCGCGTCTCGCCCAGTACGGTGACGTTTGCCATATACGATGCCACCGCGGATGAGTTCGTCAACGTAGATGAAATCCGCATTCCCGCTGCGTTCGACACCCCTGAATCGCTGAAGTACGTTCGGAGCCACCTGCTTGATGTCATGCGAGAGTATGGAGTGCAGCGGGCCGGCATCAGGGTGACCGAACCGAGCGCGCAAAATATGAATATACGACGCGTCGAACTCGAAGGAGTGATCCAAGAGTCGTTCGCCAGCAGCGAACTTGAAGCATATTATATTGGTCATGTCTCGTCGATCATGTCGCGCCTTAAACTTACTAGGACGCAGTTCAAGCCGATCGTCGACGGCACCATTGATCCCGGTATCGACGACTGGCAAACGATGAACAAGGAGCAACGCGAAGCCATGCTTTGCGCGAAGGGGGCCTGAATGCTGCAGCCATATAAGCGGGCGGAACTTCAGTTCGCGGAAATTCGCGAAATAGGATCAGACGGCCGAAACTCTAAGACTTGGATCGTGCACGACGTCCAACTCGGCGCAGAGATCGTAATGAAGACCATTGCGAAAAGCTCTCTCCATAGCGTGAACGGGTTTTTCGATGAAGCGAAAGCGCTCTACGCCACCGCCCATCAAAATGTGGTTCAGGTGCACTATGCCTGCGAGGATCAGGACAGCGTGTACGTCGCCATGCCTCTATACAGGCGGGGTTCCGTTAAAGGGCTGATGGCCGCGAGCAATCTGACGGCACGTGAGACCGTGCGCCTCGGCTGCCAGATGCTGAGCGGCCTGCACAACATCCACAGTAAAGGTTTGATCCACTTCGACATCAAGCCGGACAACATCCTGCTTTCAAACCGGGGCGAAGCTCTGCTCGCCGATTTCGGGCTCGCTAAGCAGATGCAATTGGGGCTCGCGCGGCCCAATGGGCTCTACATTCGAATGGCACCACCGGAGGCGACGACCAATCAACAGTTCGACCTCAGGTTCGATATATACCAGGTCGGACTCACGCTTTATCGGATGACGATCGGAAACGATGCATTCAATCGGCAATTCTCCCGCTTCGAGCACGGTGGAAATATCAACATGACGGCCTTGGCTGGCGAGATACTGGCCGGCACCTTCCCTGACCGACAAGCCTTCGACGAGCATGTTCCGACGAGACTACGGAAGGTGATAGTCAAGTGCATCGAGCCCGATCGCAACAACCGCTACAACTCCGCACTGGAGGTGGCGAACGCACTGGCCTCGGTCGAGGATGGTCTAGACTGGCAGCTTGCGAGGGGAACGCTTGACAAGACGTGGATTAAGAACGAAATGGGAACAGAGAAGCGCTTCGTATTGAACGCCGATGGCTCGACGGTTTTTACGACTACTGCTCCTGGCGGAACTCCCCGCCGAAAAACGGACTTGTGCGTTCGTAGGATGACGCGACGAGAGATCGAGAGCGTTTTGAAGAAAAATTGATGGCAAACAGCAAGAACGACAAGAGCCGCTACAGGAAGCGGGAAGTGACGGCACCGAAGGGTTGTACGTCGCTGCCGACGGACTTGGATCTGAGCTCGCCGTTCTTCGTTGCTACGGCTGAGGCCGGTCGGCTGGACTGGCGACAACCCGGAGCCCCGCCAAAGCGGCGATAGCTCAGGAGGCGCTTAAATCGGCGGAGCGCAATGCATCTTTTCGGCCGTAAGCGTTTATACGTCTGAGCGTGGTGGGTACTGCCGGGGGGGGGGGGGTACAACCGCGTCATCTCCATAGGAACTCCGCCAAAATGCCAGAGCATAAAGCGGACCCGGCGGAGGGCATCTCCGTCGCGTGTACGTCCGCGTCCGCAGCCGAAGCCGCCGGCCTGAGAACGGCTATTTTAGGCCGTTGACCTAACCCAACGGCTGTCACGAGATCAGATGTTCTTCATGTGCTGATCTCACAAGCGCGTGGGCCGCGCGCGACAGATTCCGGGCCAGCGCTTAGCGTCACACCGGACAGCTCGACACGTCCGGACGACAAGGGCATGCTACGCCGATCGAGGGGGGAAGCGTGGGGACTGAGATTCATCTCGAGATCGAGGGCATGAGCCTCGATTGGGCGAAAAATGGGATAGGCTTCGATCATGGCTTCCTGTTCCAAGAAGGGGATCGGACGAGGCGCCGAAGCGACGGTATCGACTATGATTATTTCTCGGCGAACAATGAGGATCCCGCCGCATACGAGGCGGCATTTGCCCGCCCGCTAGGGCGCGTGCTGCCCCGCTTGGATTTGGTCGGACATAATCTCGAAGGCGCTCGCCTCGCCTATGAGGAAGCGGTGCGCGACGCCACCGCCTCCGCTAGCTACGTCACATCCATGAATGTGCCCGGCGTGCGAGCGCAAACCAACTTCATGCCCTTTGATGAATTCTGCGCGTTCTGCCGCCGTTTTCCGTTGACGGACCTCGACACCCGCCCCGTGAGGTTGACGGTCGAGGAGGGAAAGGAAGCGCCACCGCCAGGTCGCTTTGCCGCGCTTACCGACGAAATCAGTAGGATCCCGGTAGAGCACAGCCCCTACCGATGGATGAGTGGGTATGCCGAATCAGAAAGACAGTATTTTGGTTCGGCGATGTTCATCCTAGACGCCTATTCGATGCTTCAGGTGTTAGGTCACGATGGCAGAAACGCCGATGCGGAACTGGTCTGGCAATATGGGACGCTGGTCGAGAACGGGTGGGAGGAGGCTGCCTCCTTCATCACCGGCGCACCACGTTACAAGCGTGTTCTAGTGGCGACCGAAGGCACTTCGGACGCCCTGATTGTGAAGCGCGCTCTGAACATTCTCCGGCCCGACGTCGCCGACTTCTTCCACTTTATCGATGTGAACGAAAGTCACCCTTTCTCGGGCACCGGCAATCTGGTGAAGTTCGCCGAAGGCTTGGTCAGAATTGACGTACAGAATAACATTCTCTTCCTGCTCGACAATGATGCGGAAGGTCGAGGGGCGCACTGCCGCCTGCAAAGGCTCGGCATGCCCGAAAATATGCGATCAATGGTGCTACCCGACCATGAGACCTTCTGCGAGTTCCCGGCACGCGGCCCCGAGGGCATTTCTAGCAGCGACATCAACGGCCGGGCTGCCGCGATCGAGTGCTATCTTGATCTTGCATTGCCCAATTATGGGCCGGCCCAAGTATTGTGGAGCAATTTCAAGAAGGACGTCGAAGCCTGGCACGGCGCCCTTGAACACAAGGAGACGTACACCAGGCACTTCTTTGCACAAAGCGACGAAATTTTGGCCGGTGGCTTCTATGATACTTCGAAGCTGGAGCTGGTCATGGACCGTCTGATCGCCGAAGCCACCGTCCTGGCATCGGGCCGGAGTGCGGGGGAGCCATAGTTCTCCTCGGCTCCCGAGCACACAGGCCGGACTGTACCCAGCTCCAACATCAGGGCGTATGAGGCGGCGGTGCGGCCGGGGTACCGCGGGGGTATGATCGCGATCTTTTGGCACAACGCGCGACCTGCATCTGCGGCTTTTGCGGGAACGCGGCGGAGGGGTTCTCCGCCGCGCCCTCGTAATTTTCTGCTAAGAGCAGCTTGAATCCGAAATCTAGTTGTAGAAGCCGAGTACGCTTTGCGTCCCAGTACGAGACGGCAGTGCCGGCACGTGCTTGCTAAGCTTCCATGCACACTTCGCCCACTCGATCACCAGAATTTCGTTGTCGGCCCACTGTGTCGAAACGCCGCCTGCGATCGCGTCACGCAACCTCTGCACGTCGAGTTTGCTCTCCATTGTGTATTCAGCATGCGGAAGATCGTAGGTTTCGGCAAAGCCGCGATCGTATCCAGTGATCGTACGGGACGCTCCGATACGAGCCATCGCGGCGTGAAGCCGATCGTAGGTATGCCGGTCGGCGCTCACACCGTTTATCGCGTTGAGCTGAATGCGTACAAAATAACTGTTCATCGACTTCTTTCCTTAGAAAGAGGCCGCCGAACAGGTTGACACAAATCGGCAGGATGCTAACCAGCCGTTATCGCATTGAACCAGCCCGACGACGGGCCTCAAGTTAACCGGAGCGTTCGAAGGCGCTCCGGTTTTCTCGTTTAAAGTCAGAAAATCTCAGTGTCCAGTCGAGTTGTCCTGTTGTGGCCACAATTGGGACACTTTATCCACACTTTAGATTTCGTCCTACATAACGGAATTCTAATCTTGCCCGCATCCGCTTGGTTATAGCCCTGGCGGTGCCTCGACCGACCGTTAATATTTAAAGCTCCTGCAAACCGCCTGACGGCTCGCAATGGGCGCCTAAGGTCGAGGCAGAGTGGCTACGCCTGTGCGGCTAAGCGTGGTTTGGTAGCGGTGAGATGAAGTCTCTGTTATATGTGCGTAGGGGTCGGGATACCAATCGCGGATGAATGCACTGCTGCCAGTCCGGCCGTCGCGGAAAGCGGAGGCGTTGGCGTATATCACTGAGCATTTGCGGACGAAGGGCCATAGCCCTGCCATGCTCGACATCGCCAAAGCGCTGGGCGTTGGGAAGACCCGCGCGAAGACGCTGGTCCACCAGCTCGCCACCGAAAAGATGATCGAGCGCGCTCCCGGCTCGCAGCGCGCGATCAGCGTGCCGGGGCTGACGGAGAAGATGATCGCGGAGAAACTGCGTTCGCAAGGCTGGATCGTTGACCAGGACGTGATCGGGAGCAGCGGGACGGGTCCACAAAGTCACCTGTCGCTGATCGCCGTTCTGGATCATGTCCCGCCGGTTGAGGCGCTTGGCGGGGACGATCATGACTACGGAGATGACGGTATCGCGTAAGGAACGCGAGCGGCAGCGGGTCGAGCTCCTCGTGCTCGGCGCGCCGCGCCCTCGTCCGCCAAAACCGACCGGCAGGCGCAGCAAGAAACAACCGGCCGCGCCGATCGTGCTCGCTGACGACATCGAGGCGCGCGTCGCGCTCCGCGAGCGTTGGTCGCACAAGGTCAACGCTACTCCCGAAACGCTCGACCACGCCCAGGCGGAAAGCAGGCGGGAAGGGGCGCTCGCTCGCCTGGTGAAAGCCGGCTCGCTCGATGCGCACCAGCTGGCGGCGGCTGAGGAGATCGGCGCGGCCTATGCGGCGACGGTCGCCGACGTCTCGGTGCGGACCGCGCGGTGGACCGGGGGATTTGGCGGAGGCGGGCCGAACAGCGCGGCCGAGGAAAGGCTCGGCCAGGTGCTGCGCGAACAGGCGTACACGCGGTGGCGCGCCGCGATCGGCTCGCACGCCACCATGCTGCTCTCGATCATCATCGACGACGTCGGCCTGGTCGCCGCGGCACGCGCAGCGCGCATGTCGAACCGCCGCGCGCTGGCGATCCTGGTGCGTGCCCTGAACGGCTGGCGCCGCGTCTGATCGCAGGGGTGACCTTAGGGGCACTGCCCACAAGGGCGCGGCGAAAAGCGGTCACCGAACCGACATAAACGACCCCGGCACAGCTGTGTCCCGAGCCCGTCAGCGCACCCCCGCGCGGCGGGCTTCGTCGTTCCTGAAGGAGACTACCATGTCCCAGGACCAAGCCGCCTCACTTCGCGTGCTATCGCAGCTGCGCCGCGTCGAAGCGACGCCCCAACCGCGCCCGCAGATCGCGGATCTTCTCGACCGGATGACCCCGCGTTGGGATACGATCGTGTCGCGTGCGCGGTTGGGTACCCGCCCCCGAGATCTCCACGACGTCGAGGAACTGGCCCAGCGCTTCGCCGACGATCTTGTCGCGGCCTTCCGTGGGGCCAGCGCGCGTCGGCCGAGCGCCGCGCCGCTGGCGATCAGCGAAGACGGAACGAAGGCGATGTTCTGATGACCGACCTCGCCAAGATCGAAGCCGTGCTCGCGGCCGGCCATCCCGACAGCGCCAAGATCGGCATCTCGGTCGGGCTTCTCCGCAAACTCGCTGCCGACGCCCGTCGCGGGCGCGATATCGCCGCACCGGCTTTCGGACGGGAAATCCCTAGCGCATGAGCAAGCCCCAACATCCGGCCGCGATCGACGTCGGCGGCATGCCCTATCTGCGCGATGCGAAGGGCAGCTTGGTGCCGATCGCGACGATCAAGGCGGCCGATCTGCTAATGGATGAAACCGTGCGCGACGTTCTCGTCGCCGCACGCGCGCTGTCCGAGCAGATCGCCGTGTTCAAGGTGCAGGCGTTCGAGGCGGTGAGCGCGCTACAGGCGCTGCTGGCGCAGGATTATGGCGCGCCTCTTGGCGGTAAGAAGGGCAACATCACGCTCGTCTCCTTCGATGGATGCGAGAAGGTCCAGGTGCAGGTTGCCGATCTGCTCGAGTTCGGCCCCGAGCTGCAGTCCGCGAAAGCACTGATCGACGAATGCCTGACCGAGTGGGCAGTCGGCAGCGCCATCGAACTTCGTGCGCTGGTGAACCGCGTCTTCCAGGTGGACAAGGAAGGCAAGATCAACCGCGCCGAACTGTTCATGCTGCTGCGCGTGGATATCGCAGACGAACGCTGGCAGCGCGCGATGGACGCCATCCGTGACTCCATGCGCGTCATAGGCTCGCGCACCTACATCCGGTTCTATGACCGGCCGGCACCGGATGCCGCATGGCATGCCGTTACGATCGACATGGCGTCGGCCTAGATGCCGTCGCAACCGTCCAGCCTAGTCCGGCCCGGGCAGAAGGAGCGCAAGCCCTGGCAGCGCACGTCGACGTTCGTCGATAAACGTAAGCGCGGGCGCGCCGGCCAGCGCGATCGTGCACAGGTGCTCGCCGAGGAGCCGCTGTGTCGAGCTTGCCTCGAGCTCGGCCGCACGACCGCCAGCACGCGCGTCGACCACATCAAGCCGCTCAGCGAAGGCGGCACGGACGACCGCTCAAACAAGCAAGGGCTGTGCATCCCCTGCCATGACGCGAAAAGTGCGGCGGAACGCACCGCCGCCCGGCGCGATCGCCCGGATCGCTGAAAACGTCCCATATTGTGAGAAAAATGGCCGTTTTGGGCCGATTTCACCATGTGGGACGGGGGTGGGTAAAATCTCTGAGGCCCGGCCGGCCGGACACCGCTCGTCAGTCAAATTTTCGCGCAGGCGAAATCAAAACCAAAATGATCCCCGGGAGAACGGCCGATGCCGAGTGGTGGATCACGGCCAGGCGCCGGTCGGAAGCGTAAGGATCCAACGCGCGCGTTGACCGCAGCGGAACGTGCGAAGCTCCCGGCGACGCCGGCGAGTTGCATGGTTCCACCGCTGCATTTGTCCGATCTTGCGCAGCTACTCTTCCGAGAAACGTCGGCGATTCTCGAACACCAAGGTCGGGCCGACCCGTCGTTTATCCAGCTCGTCGCGATCCTCGCCCAGCGCCAGGAGCAAATCCAACGCTGGCAGGCGGTTCTCGAGGTGGTCGGGGACACCTGCGAAAGCACGACGGTGCGCAAGGTCGACGGGCAACAGGTCATCACGACGATGATCCGCGCGCGGCCGGAAGTGGCGATGTTGTCGGACGCGATGCGTCAAGCGCAGTCGCTCCTCGGCGAATTGGGGCTGACACCGTCTGCCTTCCTCCGCCTCACCGGCGGCAAGAAGGATGATCCGGGCAGCGGCGACGAGTTTGATTTCTGAGGTGGCCGCCATGATCGCACACGAACGCGGCAGCTATCGCGGCGCTGAGCCGCTCATCGTCTAATCGCCGTGGCGAGCGCGCCGGGCGCGCCGGCGCGTGACCACGCGGCGATCGCGCGGCAGTACGCCGGCGACGTCGTCTCGGGGAAGATCCCGGCCGGGAAGTATATCCGCCGCCAGTGCGAGCGGTTCATCACGGAGTTGGTGCGCAGCGCCGACGATGACTTCCCGTTCCGCTTCGACGAGGTGCGAGCGAGCCGGCCGTGCCAGTTCATCGAGCGCCTGCCACACACGAAAGGGCCTTGGGCGCGCCAGAAAAAGCGCTTGGTGCTCGAGCCGTGGCAGATCTGGAACATCGCGTGCGTGTTCGGCTGGGTCCACAAGGCCGGGCCGCAGAAGGATACGCGCCGGTTTCGCCGGTGGATGCTGGTCGTGCCGCGCAAGAACGGCAAGTCGGCGATCGCGTCGGGCATCGCGCTCTACATGCTGTGCGCCGACAACGAGTTCGGCGCCGAGGTCTATTCGGGCGCGACCAACGAGAAACAGGCATGGGAGGTTTTCCGGCCGGCTAGGCTGATGGTCCAGAAGCTCAAGCGGCTGAAGGAACGATACAACATCGAGGTGCTGGCGAAGCAGCTGCACCGCCCGGACGACGGCTCCCGGATGGAGACGATCATCGGCGATCCGGGCGACGGGCAGTCGCCCAGCTGCTCGATCCACGACGAATATCACGAACACGTCGACGACGCCCAGGTCGACACGATGATCACCGGCATGGGCGCGCGCGACCAGCCGTTGCAGTTGCTCATCACCACCGCCGGTGAGAACCTCGCCGGACCGTGCTACGCGATGATCCTCGAGCAGCGCGAACGGCTCGCTGGCATCGGGCACAATGGCGGCCCGCCGCTTGATGACGACACGTTTTTTGCCGAATATTCGATCGACGAGGAGGATGACTGGAAGTCGGAGGCGGCGCTCCGCAAGGCGAACCCTTGCATCGGCGTCTCGGTCGGGCTCGAGTACCTGCTGGCGCGGCAACGCGACGCGATCGCCACCCCGCGCAAGCGCGGGATCTTCAAGACCAAGCACCTCAACCTATGGGTCGCGGCGAAGGCGGCCTATTTCGACATTGAGGCGTGGCGCCGGTGTGCCGATGACGCGATCCCGGTGCGGTTTGCGGATGCGATCGAGCAGTTTCGCGGCCGACGGGCGGTCCTGAGCCTAGATCTCGCCTCCAAGGTCGATATCGCCGCGCTCGAGGTGCTGATCCTGCCGGAAGGCGACCGGCCGACCAAGGCTGACCCGTACATCCGCCTAGGCCGGTACTTCCTGCCGTCCAAAGCGGTCGAGGATGTGAGCGCTTACCAGGGCTGGGACGCTCAGGGCCTGCTCGACGTGAGCGAAGGCAACATCACCGACTACGAGGAGATCGAGATCGCGATCGGCGAGCTCCGCGAGATCCTCGATGTCGCCCACGTCGCCTATGACCCCGCTCAGGCGACCATGCTCGTGACTCGCCTGATGAAGTCGGGTGCGCCGGTGCTCGAGGTTCGGCCGACCGTCGTCAACTTCTCGGACCCGATGAAGCAACTCGACGCCTGGACCAAGGCCGAACTGATCCGCCACGCCGGTTGCCCGGTGATGGAATGGGAAATGAGCAACGTCGTCGCTCAGCAGGACGCCAAGGACAACGTCTACCCGCGCAAGCCGCGCAACGAAGCCAAGATCGACAACCCGGTCGCGCTGATCGCCGCAATCGGCGCGGCGCTGGCGACCCACGACGACGGCTTCGAATATACAGGGATGTGAGCATGGGAATGTTGGACCGTGCTCGCGCGGCGATCGACGGCTGGCGTGGCTCGGCCGCGTCGTCCGGCGCGATCGTCGCCGGCGCCGATGGGCTGAACGACCCGGGTGGCATGACCGTGCTGAACCTGCTCGGCCGGGGCTCGGCCGGCGTGCCGATGTGCGAGGCGCGCGCACTCAGCGTGCCGGCAGTACTCCGCGCGCTCGAGGTGCTGTGCGGCCTGTTCGCGATGACGCCGTTTCACTATTACCGCCGGGTTGGCGACGGCAAGGAGCGGATCGACTACGCGCCTCAGGCGCAGATCTTCCTGACCAGCGCGAACGCGGTCCAGCCCGCCTTTCTGCTCAAGGAGTTGATGCTCGGCGACCTGCTGATGTGCGGCCGGTTTGGCTCGTATATCCACCGCGACGCGCTCTACCGCCCTTCGGCGCTATCGCGGCTGCTCCCGACCGCGATCGCGCCAGTGCATCATTGGGACAAGGCCGATGGCCTCGAGATGTTTTATGACGCGCAGCTGCCGGACGGCTCGCGCGAGCGGCTGTCGCGCAACGATATCTTCTACGTGCCGGGCTTCAGCCGCGACGGGCTATGCGGCATCGACCGGCTGAAGCTGCTCGGCAACACCTTCGAGGCGGCCGCATCGACCAACGAGTTCGCAGCGCGCTTTTGGGACAACAACGCCCAGCCTTCGACCGTGCTTACGACCAAGGGCAAGGTCGCGCCCGACGAGAAGCTGAAGATCCGCAACGACTGGCAACAGCGTTTTTCCGGGCCGCGCAACGCCGGCGCGACCGCGGTGCTCGACCAGGAGATGAAGGTCGAGTTTCTCAGCGTCAACAACAAGGAATCGCAGTTCGTCGAGACGCGCGGCTTCAGCGTGGTCGAAGTGTCGCGCGCCTTCGGCGTTCCCCCGCACGTCCTGTTCGAGCTCAGCCGGGCGACCTTCTCGAATATCGAGCAGCAGAGCCTCGAGCTCTACCTCTACACCATGCTCGGCCATTTCGAGCGCGCGGCCGCGTACATGACGCACCAGTTCGCCGAGCCCGGCTGCTTCTTCGAAGCGCTGCCTGAGGCGATGCTGAAGGGTGACATCGCCACCCGCTACACCGCGTACCAGATCGCGATCGACAAGGGCATTCTGAACCCCAACGAGGTCCGCCGGCGCGAGAACCTCAACGATCGCCCGGGCGGCGACGAATACCGCGTCGGATCCGGGTCGCAGATCGAGGGCCAACAGCCCGCGAAGCCGGTCGATCACCGGCCGCCCGCGCCAGCGCCCAGCCAAGAGGAAGACGAATGAGGCACCATGTGCTCGCTGCGATCCGCTCGCAGCCCTGGGCGATCATGCCCGGCTATCTCGAGGCGATCGAGGCGATCGCGCTGCGCGTCCTCGACGATCCGGCCGTGCTGGCTCTGAGCGGCGACGGCCACGCCGGTCGCCAGATCTCGGCGGTGGCGCAGATGGGCGCGCGTGCGGCGTCGACCCGCACCGCGATGCTCCGCGACGGCGTCGGCATGCTGCCGCTGATGGGGCCGGTGTTCCCGCGCGCGAACATCATGACGGAGTTTTCCGGCGCGAGCTCGCTCGACGTCGCGGCGGCGGATCTGCGCGCGCTTCAGGCATCGCCCGACGTCAAGAACATCCTGATGGTGATCGACAGCCCGGGCGGCGCGGTCGCCCAAGTCAACGACTTCGCCCGCATGGTCGCGGCATCGCCCAAGCCGGTTTCGGTCCACGTGACGGGCCTGTGCTGCTCGGCCGCGTACTGGATCGGTAGCTCGGCCGCCGGCGGCATGAGCCTCGACCCGACCGGCGTGGTCGGCTCGATCGGCGTGATGATCTCGACGTCGTATCAGGTCGAGCCCGACGCCAACGGCCGGCGCGATCTCGACCTCACCAGTTCCAACGCGCCCAACAAGCGCCCCGACCTCTCGACCGAGGAGGGGCAGGCGCAGATCCGTCAGATGCTCGACGCGATCGAGGACGTCTTCATCGCGAACGTGGCGCAGGGCCGCGGCGTGACCGAGGCCGTCGTGCGACGCGAGTTCGGCGCCGGCGGCACCCTGACCGGAAAGGCGGCCAAGGCGGCCGGCATGGTCGACCGCATCGAACCGGACGGTCTCGATGGCGCGATCCGCCGACTTGCCAAGTCCGGCCCGGCTACGCCCCGGCGGACGGCCGCGGCGAACACCCTCACGCTCGCGCAAGCCCGCGCGGGCCTCTGAAACCCACCAAGGAGAACGTGTCCATGCGCATCACCGCGCTCAAGACCAGCCTGGCGGCCGTCGTAGCATCGATGGACGGCATCCTGGCGACTGCCTCAAACGACAATGATCGTGACCTCACCGCCGAGGAGCAGACCGCCTTCGACGCCAAAGCGATCGAGGCGAAGGATCTTCAGGCGAAGATCGCCCGTGAGGAAAGCGTGCTCGCGCTGAAGGCCAGCGCCGCAACCCCGGTCGTACTGCCCGGCGCCGCGCCTGGCGCCGCGCAGCCCGGTACTGTGCCGGCGACGGTCGCCGAGAAGCCCGAACCTGGTGCGATGGTCGGCCGCATCGCGATCGCGCTCGCCGCGACCGGCGGCCGCGATCAGCGCGCAATGGCGGCACACGCCCAGGAGATCTGGGGCGACCAGACCGGCCAGATCGTCGCCAACATGGAGCAGTCGACCGCGACCAAGGGCGGCTATCTCGTCGACACCGCCTACAGCGCGGACTTCATCGGCCTGCTCCGGCCCAAGGTCGTGATCCGCAACGCCGGCGCGCGGTCGGTGCCGATGCCGGACGGCAACATCACAATGCGTAAGCAGACCGGGTCCACCAACGCCGGCTACGTCGGCGAACGGACGCCGGCGCCGACGACGGACATCGCCGTCGGTTCGCTCAGCATGTCGGCGAAGACGCTGCGCGCGCTTGTGCCGATCACCAACCAGCTGCTGCGCCGTGCATCCTTCGGCGTCGACGCGATGGTGCGCGACGACCTGATCACCTCCGCCGCGATCAAGGAAGACCAGCAGTTTCTGCGCGGTACCGGCAGCGATCTCGCGCCGGCCGGCCTGCGCAGCATGATCATCGCCGGCAACGTGCTGACGATGACAGCCAACCCGACGCTCGTTACCGTTCGCTCGGACATGGCCCGGCTGAAGCTTAAGGTCGTCAACGCCAACGTGCCGCTCTCGAAGTGCGGGTACATCATGTCGCCGACCGTTCAGTCGTTCCTCGAGAACATCACGGACGGGAACGGCAACAAGGCGTTCCCCGAGGTAGCGAGCGGCCGTTTCGGCATCTACCCGCTCTTCGTCACCACCTCGGTGCCGGACAACCTCGGTGCCGGGGCCAACGAGTCGGAGATCTACTTCGGCGATTTCGAGCAGTTCCTGATCGGCGACACCTATCAGGTGACCCTCGCCGCGTCGGACAGCGCCGCCTACGACGACAATGGCACGATCCGCTCGGCCTTCTCCAACGACGAGACGCTGATCCGGCTGATCGAGGAGCACGACACCGAGCTCCGCTACGACGCGGCCTTCGCGGTGCTCACCGGCGTCACCTGGAAGCCGTGACCGCCTGACGGCCTAGCCGTCACCGTCGCTACCACCATCATCACCGCAAAGGGCGCCCTTGGGCCGCCCTTTGCGTATCCCGGAGAGCCGAACATGGCCGTCAAGTTCCTCAAGCCCTGCCAACAGGGCACCCTCTACAGCCCCGGCGAAATTGCCGGTTTCGACAAGGAAACCGAGGCCGCGCTGGTCAAGCAGGGTTTCGCCGAAGCGGTGAAGCCGACCGACAAGCCGAACGCCTGATCCGACGCCGGCGGGGAGCGATATGTCAGATCTGATTCCGCTCCCCGTCGCGCGCGAACACCTGCGCATCGGCGACGAGGTTTCCGACACCACGCTGGACGGCCTGATCGCCGCGTCTGAGCAGGGCCTCGCCAACCACCTCGGCCGCGACGCCCTGATCGGCGCGGCCGGCTGGCCGAGCGCCGACGCGGTCCCGGCGAATGTCGTTCATGCGGTCAAACTGGTGCTGACCTCGCTTTACGATAACCGCGACACGCCGCTGGAGGACATCGCCGGCGTGCGCTTCCTGGTCGAATATTACATCGTCGTGAGCGTCGGCTGATGACGCGCGCCTCTCTCGCGACTCGGTTGCGGCATCGCATCGACATTCTGGAGCCTAACCGCGTCAGCAACGGACGTGGCGGCTTCAAGACGCCAGACGGGGAAGACCCCTGGCGGCTGCTTGCCAGCCGCGTCTTCGCCGAAGTGATCGCGCTACGCGGTGACGAGGCCGTGCGAAACTCGATCGAGCGCTCCGTGCAGCTCTGGCGGGTGACGATCCGGCCCCGCGCCGGCGTGGCCCCGACGCACCGGCTCGTTTGGAACGGGATCGCGATGGACATCAAATCAGCGGCGCCGAACCTCGCCGGCGACGAGCTCGTGATGACCTGCGAAAGCGGAGCGAACGGGCGATGAGTTCGAAGCTCAAGGGAACGCGGCAATTCCGCCGACTCGTCCAGCAACTGCCCGACGAGGCGCGGGCGGACCTGGTCGAAGGTTTCGGCCGGGCCGGGCGGCGCGCCCAGGCGGCGATGCGCGCGCGTGCGAAGCACAAGACCGGCGCCCTCCAGCAAGGTGTCAAATACAAGGTGTTCGCGAAGACGCTGCGCCTGCAGGTCGGCCTGCTCGGCACCAAGCGCGGCCGCTCCAAACTGTTCTATGGGTTCGTGCTCGACAAGGGCCGGAAGGCGCAAACCGTCACGATCTCGCGCGGCCGGCGCACCGGCGCGCGCATGAAAATCCGGCAGATCCTCGGCGATCGCTTCGTCACCGGCGAGTATCCAGACCTGCGCGACGCTGTCACCCGCGAGGTGAAGCCGCTTTTCAGCCGCATCCTCGCGCGCATCGGCAACGGCGGCGGCAATGACTAGCGCGACCGCCGCTTGCGAAATCATGGCTTACGAGCAGCTCGATGCCGGCATCGCCGGTGCATCGGTGTTCCAGGACGTGCCCGACGACGCGCCGCTGCCGCTCATCATCATCGGCGACATGGAAAGCACGCCCTTCGCCAGCACCGACGATCCAGACCGCCGCATTACGCTGACGCTGGTCGTGGTCACCGAAGGCGACGAGCGAGCGCCGTGTTGCGATCTGCAGGACCAGATCGAGACGATCCTCGCCGGCCAGTCCTTCCTCGTCGATGGCTGGAACCTCCATGTGTCGCTGGAGAGTAGCGACGCCGCCCTGTCCGATGACGGCTCCGGCTACGTCGGCACCACGATCCTGACGATCCTCGCCTTCCGCGAAGATTGATCAACCACCCTCCAATCCACCTCCGCCCCGCCTCGTCAGCGGGGCTTTTTCATATGGGAGAAGCACGATGGCGAAGAAGCTCGGCAACGATTACCTGCTCTGGATCAAGGGCGATCTGGATTACGCGCTGGTGAAGGGCCAGCAGTCGATCTCGATCAGCCGCGACGCGGGCTCCATCGACCTTTCGACGAAGGACGACGAGGGCTACGGCACTGAAGCGCCGGGTCTGAAGAAGCTGAAGATCAGCCTCGACATCCTCCCGAACCTGCCCGACGCCAACGGCTACACCGCGCTCGAGACCAACTGCAACGCCGTCCCGGCGGAGCCGTTCGAAATCCAGATCCGCAAGGGCGGGAAGACCGGTACGGCTGCGGACGCGGTGTTCGACGGCTTGGTCTACGGCAACATCAGCTCGTCGGAGTTCGGCCAGAACGACGCCGTCAAGGCGAAGGCGGAATTCACCGCCGCTGCCGCGCCGATCAAAGACGTCCTGGGCTAAGCGATGGACGCCGCCAACGCGCTGCGCGGCGAGGTCGATCTGGTGCTGGAGGGGCAGAGCTTCGTTCTCCGCCCCTCCTATACCGCGATCATCGCTATGGAGCAGAAGACCGGCTTGCCGCTCATCAACCTCGCCCAGCTCGCTGAGCAGGGCGCACTGACGCAGGAAGCACAGGCGATCGTTGTCACCGAGTTGGTGCGCGCCTGGGGCCGCGAGGCGGTCCTCGACGAATATGCCCCCGCCAGCGAGAAAGCGGCGCTTGCCTCCGCCAAGCATGCAAACGTCGATTCAATCGGCCTGCTGCTGTTCGACGTCGGCGTGCTGGCGGTGCAGCCGCGCATCCAGATCGTGCTCGGCCTCGCGCTCACCGGCGGGTGTCTCCCATCGGGGGAACCGAAGGCGACGGGGATGATGACGACCGAGATCCCCGTCGCCGACTAGCCGGCATCGCGACGTCCGCCCTCGGGTGGACGCCGGCGACATTCTGGTCGTCCACCCCGCATGAATTCTGGGCCGCGTTCGAGGTCTGGAAGTCGATGAACAGCCCGCCAGAGGAGTAGCCGATGGCCGCTGCAGCCGACGTCAAGCAGCTGCTCCTCCAGGTTGACGCCTCGGTCGAGTTGCTGCGCCGTAACCTCAACGCCGGTCAGGCGCGGGTCGATCAGTTCGCCAACGATACTCAGCGGCGGCTCGATGCGACCGATCGCCGCTTCGGCGAGCTAGGACAGCCACTTCGGGGCATGAGCACCTCGATCGCGACCGCGCGCCGGGATATCGCGTCGCTTGGCACCTCGGTTGAGGGCGTCCACGGCCGGATCAGCAGCGCGGCGAGCGGCATCAAAGCCGCATTGCTGGCGTCCGCATCCGGCATCGCGGCAGCGTTTTCGGTCGATCGCGTCAAAGACTATGCGGACGGCTATACCCGCTACACCAACCAGTTGAAGTTGGCCGGCTTGGACGGCGCGCAGCTCTCGAAAGTCCAGAACGATCTTTATGGCGTGGCGCAACGCTACGGTGTCGAGTTGGAGAGCGTCGGCACGCTGTACGGCCGGCTGAGCCAAGGCGCGAAGGAGCTCGGCGCCAGCCAGTCGGATCTGCTGCGCTTCACGAATGGCGTCGGCGCCGCGCTCAAGATCCAGGGCGGCGATGCGGCTGCGAGCTCGGGTGCGCTGCTTCAGCTCACCCAAGCGCTTGGCGGCACCTACGTGCGCGCGGAGGAGTTCAACAGCGTCAACGAAGGCGCCCGCCCAATCCTGCAGGCGGTCGCGAACGGCATCGACAAGTACAAGGGTTCGGTCTCTGCGCTCCGTGCCGACGTCATCGCGGGGACGCTCACCTCAAGAGATTTTTTCGCCGGCTTCCTGAAAGGCTCGGCAGCACTCGAGCAGCAGGCCGCCAAGGCGAACCTGACGATCGGCGCCTCGTTCACCATCCTGAACAACGCGCTCGGCAAATATATCGGCGAAACCGATTCGAGCGTCGGCGCCAGCGTGCGGGTGTCGCAGGCGATTGTCGGTATCGCCAACAATCTCGAAATCCTGGTGCCCGCGCTCACGGCGGTTGGGGCGGGCTTCGCCGCGCGCTTCGTGATCGGGCCTGTCGCGGCGATGGCTGGCGAAATCGCGCTAGTCGCTCGGGCGTTGGATCAGGAAAAGCTGGTGCTGATTGGTGGCAAGGTCGCCGCGGCGCAGAAAGCCGCGGCAGTCGCCGCCAGCGCGGAAACGGAGGTCGCCTCAATCGAGGCGACGATCGCCGCGCGGCGTGCCGACCAAGTCGCACTTGAACAGAGCTTGGTCTTGATCAAGGCGCAGCGCGCGGACGCCTTGCAGGCGCAGGCGGCGATCGCCGCGAACAACCGGATCGGTCTCGGTACCGTCGGGATCACCCGCAGCCTTCCCGACGCGGCGCGAGCCAACCAAGATCTGAAGGCGCTTATCACCACGCGCCGGGCGCTCGGTGCGACCACCGCAGAATTGACGGCCTTGGAGAAGGCGCTCGCGATCGCGCAGGCACAGTCGACCGCGGCAACCATTGAGGCGAACGCTGCCGCCAACGCTGCCACGCTCGCCTCGCGTGCGGCGGCAGGTGCCTCGAAACTGTTCGCGGGCGCGCTCACGCTGATTGGTGGATCAGTCGCCGGCGGCGCGGCGGTGCTCGCGATCGGCGCGCTGATTGCAGCATATATGCTGTATCGCAGCCAGGCTGCGGCAGTCGAGGAGAGGAACGCAGCCACCGCGGCGTCGATGAAGGAGACAGCGGAAGCCAGCCGCGCGTTGAATGTGAACCTCACCGTCCTCGCTGCTACCGGCAGGGCTGCGGCTTCGGGAATTTCGCAGGCCGGCGCTTCCGCGACCACTGCGACGGGCAAGATGCTGACGTTCGCCGGCGCGGTTGGCCAGGCCGCCGAGAAGCTGCTGCAATTGGCCAAGGCGCGCCAGCGCGAGCAGATCGTGAGTTTCGCCACGGAGTCGGTCGCGGCCGAACATCGCGCCAATCAGGCGCAGGCGAGAATCAACGCCCGCAACCTCGATTATGCCGCACGCAAGTATGACCCGAACACGGTCGACGGGGGCGGCCTATCTGCGGCCGATCAGAAAGCGAACGCCGACGACGCTCGCATCGTCGCTGAAAATCGTGCTTTGCAACAGGCCAACTACCAGGCAGCCGTGCGGGCCAAGAGTGTCCCGCTTGCCGCGCGCATCACCGAAAACGATAAAAATGGCGGCTTCGATGTCCAAGGGGAACTTGCGCAGGTAACGCGCGACCTCATTGTCGCGCGCAAGCGCGGCATTCGTTCGCAGACCGATGAGTTGGAAGCTCATCAATACGAGCTGAAACAGTACATCAAGTATCGGGGCAAAGGCGGCAAAGACGACTTGTCCCCGACAGCGGCTAAGGCTGCTGCGGCGGCCGATGCCGCGAAGTTCCGAGATGCGGCCGCTGGTGCTCAAGGTGACCGCGACGCGAAAACCGGTCGCGCCGCCAGCAACAAGGCCGATCGCGCGGCCGCCGCAGCCAGCCGCAGGGCGAAGGCGGAGGTCCGCGACGCAGCGGCCGACGAGCGGGCCTACAGCTCGGCCGAGCGGCAGGCGAACAACCAGATCGCCGCAGCGCGTGCAGATCTGACCAACTCGGCCGTCGAGCGCGCGAACATCGAAAAGGACCGCATCGAGGACGAGCGGAGAAGCCGCGAAAACGAGATCGCCCAGCAGGCGAAGCAGGGTGGCCTCGGCGAAGGGCCGGTCGCCGAGACCCGTAAGCTCGAGTTGCAGCGCCTGAATAACGAGCGCGCCGCGCTTGAGACGCAGGTGGTCGATGCCCGCGAGAAGCAGCGTCAGGCGGATGAGACCCTCGCCGTGGCGTCGGCCGGGCGGGCGAACGAGCAGGAACTGCTCTCGAAGCAGGCCGATCTGCTGACGTCCGCAAGCCAACGTCGCGACCTCGAGCAGCGCATCCTCGACATCCAGTATGCCGAGGAGCGCGCGAAGCTCGAAGGCGTCGTCGCCTCGCGCGACGCGACCGAAGCCGAGAAGAAGATCGCCATCCAGCGCCTGGCGATGCTCGGGAAGTTGCAGGATGCCGACAACGCGGCCCTGAAAAAGAAGAACGCTGGGCCGCTCGATCAATTCCGGGATCGTCTCCAGCAGGCGACCGGCGACACGAACGAAGCGCTTCAGAATGTCGCCGTCGACGGGCTGGAGAACCTTGAGAGCGGCCTCGAAGGGTTGGTCAGCGGCACGGAAACCGTCAGTTCGGCCTTCAAGAAGATGGCGTCGTCGATCATCGCCGACCTGGCGCGGATCGCGATCGAGAAGGCCATCGTGTCGGCGATCGGCGGCGGCAGCTTCTTCGGCCTGAAGCTGGCTGGCGGCGGCAAAGTCGAGGGTCGCGCCGGCGGCGGCAGGATCTCCGGCCCGGGGAACGGCACGTCCGACAGCATCCTCGCGATGATCGACGGTCGCAAGCCGCTGATGGTTTCGAACGGCGAATCGATCGTCACGGCGCAGGCGACGCGCGACCATTGGCCGCTGATCGATGCGATGAACCGGGGCCGGCTGCCGCGCTTCGCCCGGGGCGGTGTCGTTGGAACGCCCAGGTTGCCGAGCATGGCCGCGCCGTCGCTCGACGCGATGAGCGGGACCGGCTCGCGCATCCAGCGCCTCGCGGTCGATGTGCATGCCAAGATCGACGCATCCGAAGACTTCAACGTGACGATGCAGAACGTCGCGGTTCGCACCGTCGGCGCCGCGGCCGGCCCGATCATCGCCGGCGCCAAGTCAGAAACGATCCGCACGCTCAAGCGGCCGACATTGCCGGGGGGATGGGGCTGATGCTGATCCAGTTTCCCACATCGCCGGTGCCGCAGAAGATCCAGTGGACCATCGAGCAGCCGGGACAGGCGAACCGGGGCGAGTTCACCGGACGCCGGCGCGTGACGCTGCTGTCGGCCGCCCCCCGCCTGCACGCGCAGGTTACGATGCCCCCGATCCTCGGCGAGGACCGGGTGCTCGACTGGCGCGCGTTCGTGTTCGATTGCGATGGCATCGCCAACAAGTTCCGGCTCGTTGCCTGCGAGCGCGATCAGGTCAACGAGTCCAACGTCATCGTCGATGGCGCCGGCCAGTTCGGGCAGACCCTCGCAACGCGGGGGTGGAGTTCATCCGGCCAGAAGCTCAAGCGCGGCCATTTCATCACCGTGGGCGAGCAACTGCTCGTGGTGCGGGCGCCGGTCATCGCCGATGGCACCGGCCGCGCCACGATCAGCGTCAAACCGTACATCCGCGTCCAACCCGCCGACGGCGCGGCGATCGAGGTGCGGCGGCCCTATGCCGTCATGTCGATGACCGATCCGAAAAGCGGCTGGGAGGCCGGTGTCGGCCAAAATTACGCGGTGACCTTCGAGTGCGAAGAGGCGTTCTAGATGGACAGCCGCCCCGATACTGCCGCCAACGCCGCGCTCGCGGCGGATGTGCGGCGCCCGGTGACATTCTGCTTCCTCGATCTGGCGAGCGGGCCGATCCGGGTTACGAACGCGCCGTACAGCTTCTCGTTCGCCGGCACCGGCGACGAGGATCTCGACGGGTTCACCTTCGAAGCGGTGGATCCACGGTTCGTGTCGGTCGGCCCGGTCAAGGCGCAGGAAGGTGGCAGCGATACGCTGGTGCTGACGCTTTCGGGGCTCGCCGGTGTCGATGACGAGCTCATGACCGAGCTCGGCGACCGCGCGAACTATGCGGGCCGCGATTGTCGGCTGTGGCGGGCGATGCTCGATCCGCAGCAACTGACGCGGATCGGCGCGATCTGGTCCTATTTCACTGGCTACATGTCGGTGCCGAAGATCGTCGGGGATCGCACCAGCCAGACGATCCAGCTCAGCGTCGAAACCTATCTCGCTTTCTTCGGCCAGGCGTCGAACCGAACCTACCTCGACCAAAACAGCTACGACGCCGGCGACCGCTCGGCCGAGCTCGCGATCGCAGTCGCCAACGGCGCCACACGCCGCACCTGAGAGGTCGCCATGTACCGCAAGCCCGATTGGGATGCTCGGCTCGCCGCGTATCTCGAACCCCTACGTCTGCGCCCATTCGCCTGGGGCAGTCACGACTGCTGCATCTTCGCGGCCGGCGCCGTCGAGGCGATGACCGGCGTCGATCCGATGCCAGAGTTTCGTGGCCGCTATTCCACCGCGATCGGGTCGGCGCGCGCGCTCAGCCGCTTCGGCAAGGGCACGTTGGCGGCGACGCTCGATGACAAGTTCGAGCCGGTCCCGGCTGCGCTGGCGCACCGCGGCGACATCGTGATGACCGATGGCCTGCTCGGCATCTGTTGGGGTGCGTCCCTGTTCGCGGTCGGCAGCGAGGGCGAGCGCGAGGGCCTCGTGATGATCGAGCGCCGGCGCTGGACCAACGCGCGCGGCTGGCGCGTCCAGTACGGCTTCTGACGGGTGGCTAAGGCTCTCAAGATCGTCGGCCTGGTGGTCGGCGCGGCGGTGCTTGCCGTCGCGACCGCCGGCACCGGGTTGGCGCTCGCGCTCGGCACCTCGCTCACCTCGGCGGTCGGCTTCGGCGTCGGTGCGGTCGGCACGCTCTTCGGGGTCAGCGCGGGCACATTGTTGCTAGGTGCCGCAGCGCTGTCGACGATCGGCAGCGCGCTTTCCAACCCACAGGTTCCATCCTCGCAAACCGACCGCCTGACGGCGTCGATCGACCCGCGCGCATTTCGGAAGACCGCGCTCGGCCAAACCGCTCTGGCGACCGATATCCGGTATGAGGAATGGTCCGGCAAAGATCAGGAATATTGCGACTGGATCGTCGCCAACGCGAGCCACGCGATCGACGGCGTCGAAGAGATTTGGCTCGACCAGGAGATGGCCTGGTCGGCGACCACAGGCGTCACGAGCAAGTACGTCGGCTATTTCTCGGTTCCGAACATCGTTCTCGAGGGATCGCCGGCGAGCGCCTTCACGTTCGGCAGCGGCAAGTGGAACCAGTCAGCTCGGCTGACCGGCTGCGCCTATGTTCGCTTGCGCTTCAAGACGACGGGCAACAGCAAGAAGGCTGAAAGCCCGTTCTCGAGCTCGATCCCGACCCGGATCACGATCATCGGCCGCGGTGCCAAGCTGTACGATCCGCGCCGCGATTCGACGGTGCCGGGCGGCTCGGGGCCGATGCGCTGGAACGACCAATCGACGTGGCGCTACACGACCGACGACGGCGCCGTGATCGGCGAGAACCTCGCTCTCCAGATCCTGCGCGTCGTGCTCGGCTGGCGCATTCGTAACCCCGACACAGGCGAAATGCGGCTGGCGACCGGCTCGGGCGTTCCCGGGCGACGTCTCGATCTTGTCGCGTTCCAGGTCGCGGCCAACCTTTGCGACGAGCTCGTCAATCGCTCGGCCGGCGGCAACGAACCACGTTACCACGGCGCCGGCGTCATCTCCGAAGGCGATGATCCCAAGCAAGTCTTGGACATGCTGTGCGCCGCGTGCTGCGGGCGATTCCGCGACACCGGCGGCAAGCTCGCGCTCGTCATCGCGCATAATGACCTCGCGGCGGCGGCGGCGGACGATGGGCTGCACGACGACGACGTGATCGGCGGATTCACCTGGGATCCCGATCCATCGCTCGAGGCCACGCCCAATGTCGCGCGCGGCCGCTACGTCGATGCCAGTTCCGCCTCGCTGTATCAGCTCATCGACTACCCCGAGGTCCGCATCGCCAGCCTCGACGGGCAGGATCGGATCATGACGCTCGATCTCGGCGTCGTGGAAAGCCCGAGCCAAGCGCAGCGGATCGTCAAACAGGCTCTGGAACGCCGCCAGTACCAGCGCAGTTTCTCGGCACCGTTCGACATTCGCGCGTGGAAATACACGGTCGGCGATGTCGTCCCGTTCACCTTCGCCGCGCTGAGCTTCACCCGCGCGCTGTTCCGGGTCGCCCAGCAGGAACTCGGGCAGGACGGCACCTGCAACATGACGCTCTCAGTTGAGCACCCGGTCATCTATTCCTGGGACGCGAGCGATGCGCCACCAGTCCTGGCGGCCGACCCGATCGTCTATGACTCACGCAACAACCCACTGATCCTCGCGATCGATGATGCGGCGAAGACGGCGACCGAAGTCGTGTTCCCCGGCGCGGCGATCGGCGGGACCAAGAACCCGGACGGCTCGGTTTCGGGCGGGCTTCCGGCGAAGACGACGATCGACGCGCTGGCGGAGCTCGCCGGCACGCCTGACGCCAGCACGATCGTCGACCGTGCCAAGGCGTCGGTCGCGCGTGCGCGATCGACCATCGCTAGCCAGCTCGCGGCGCAATTGCTCGGCGAGGACCGCAAGGCCCGGTACGAGCGGCTGCTGCACCTCGACGGCGTCGAGCTTGCAACGCGGGTGGTTCACGAGATCACCGAGCGGAAGGAAGGCGACACCGCGATCGTCGAGCGCGTCGATCTGATCGAGGCGACAGCGTCAGACGGTATTGAAGCAGCCCAGGCGGCGATCCGAGAGGAAGCCAGCGTGCGTGCGTCGGCCGATGAAGCCGAGACGGCTCAGCGCGAAGAAGCCGTTTCGACGGTGCTCGCAGCCGTGGACGGCGAGCGGTTGCTGCGGGAGTCGGAGATCGTGCGGGTGGAAACCACCGCCGCGAACGATCTGGACGCGGCGACGTCGCAATTGGAGACCGCGATCTCCACCGTCGAGGTGGCGGTCGGTGATGAGCGCGTCGATCGGCAGGCGGCGCTCGCCGGCGAGCGGACCACCAGCGCCACCGAGCTCGCGGCGGCGACCTCGGAACTGTTCGCTGCGATCTCGACGGTCGAGACTCTCCTCGATGGAGAGCGGCTCGATCGCGAGGCGGCAATTACGGATGAGCGCCATACCAGCGCCGACGCCTTGTCCGCGGCGACATCGCAACTGCAGGCGGCGATCTCGTCGGTCGAGGTGCTGGTGGACGGGGAGCGGCAGGCTCGCGAGGCCGCAATCACGGACGAGCGGAACACCAGCGCCAGCGAGACCGGCGCGCTCGCCCACCTCCTGACGCTTCTCGGCACTCAGGTCGGCGAGAACGAAGCGTCGATCATGTTCCTGCTCGAAACCACCAACGGCGAGCAGGCGATCGCCCAGCTTTCCGTCAACGTGAATGGCGAGATCACTGGCTTCAAGATCAACGGCCAAGAGAAACTCTTCGTCGTCGCCGCCGAGCGGTTCGTCGTCGGCAACAGTCAGATCTTCGAGGTCGATACCGTGACCGGCGAGGTCTCGATGGACAACGTCGTCGTCAGCAAGATCAAGGCGCGCACCATCGATACCGCCCAGCTCAGGGTCGGGGCCGTTACCGACAGCATCCGCTCGCTCAGCTCGACGACTTTCACAGGATCGGGGTCGGCATGGATCGAGGTGGGCCGGATCACGATCTCGGCCCAATACGATTTGACGGTCGATATCTTCGGCAACGGCCTTCAGGACTATGGCGACGGTCTCTCTTGGGGTCTGCGCATCCTGGTCGATGGCGTCGCCGTGAAGACTTTTCCGTTCGCCTCCAGGAGCGCGAAGCTCGACATCCTGACGATCCAGCGCTTCGGCGTGCCCCTGTTGGCCGGCGGCCACGTCATCACGCTCGAATGGGCGGGCAACAACATCACGTTATCCGCCGTCGATTTCTCGATTTTGCAGAGGTTTGCATGATCTACGCACTGGGCCTGCCCGGTCGGCCCGCAAGGGTGTGGATCGAGGCCTCCCTCGCAAACGCGCGTCTCCAGATGGCCCCGGGCGAGGTCATCACCGACCAGGTCGAGATGGACGACGCGACCGGGCTGCCTGTCCCGCAAACCATGCCTTTATTCGATCAAGTCTGAGGAGACCAATATGCTGAAATGCACCGGTATCAGCGTCAACGAAGTCGCCGTGCCCGGCTCGGCCGACAAGGTCGGCATGTACACCGCCACCCTGACGCCAGTCGCTGGAGGCCCGGCCGTTCGTGTGAGTGGCACCGCGGCGACTGCAGCCGGATCGATGAGCTACGGAAAGCTCTACGAGATCGTCGAAGCCGCCGCGCCCGCCCAGGCCAAATAGGAGAGCGCGCGTGGCAACGACCGATGACATGCTTTCCGAGTTGCTGGCGCGGAACGCCGATCTGTTTGCCACGCTCGAGGCGCGGGAGGCGGCGTACACCCTGCTGATCGCCGGGACCGTCGATGATCCCGACAGCTTCAACGAGACCGGCGGGAAGACGGGCGCGCTCGGCTATTATCCGATCCTAAACGTCAACGGGCAGACGATGTATTTTCCGTGCCAGGCGCGGCTGAAGGCCATCGCTTTGGGCGGCGCCAATGCGGAGACCCTGGACGCGCTCGTGGCGCAGGTGAGCGACAAGCTGGTTACAGTCGATGAGGCTGTCACACAGGCAGATGCTGCCGCGAGTAATGCTGCCGCCAAAGCTAGTCTCGCCGATGAGAAAGCCACGCTGGCGGGACAAAAGGCGGCAGATGCTCAAGCTGTTGTCGATGCTGGCGCAGGCATTCTTTCATCCGTCCCGGTGGTCCAGGCGGCGAAAGCCGTCACCGAAACCGCGCGAGATCAGGCGGTCGCGGCTAGTAACGACGTCGTCGATCGCGTCGGGAATATGCGCGTGGTACCGTTCGTGAGCACGCAATATTCCAACATGATCGTTGACGAGGCCAACAACATCTTGGCGTTGGTCGAGCGCGTGACTGGACGTTGGAAGATGGCACTTACGCCGGACTCCCTCGTCCCTTCAGCGGATGACGCGCTGGCGAAGGCGGCTACGGCGCTGGGGCTGGCAAGCGGGGCAAGCACCCAAGCTACCGCACTGACAAACCAGCTCGGCGGCTTGCAAATGCTGCTCTACGAAAACCCAACTTACTCTCACATCATCGTCGATGCCGCGAACAACGCGCTTGCCTACATCGAACGCGCAACCGGTCGCTGGAAGATGGCGCTTACGCCAGACTCTATTATTCCCGGAGCGCTGTCGTCCGCTATTTCGTCAGCGAATATCGACGAGAGGGCAAGCGGCTGGCTGTTTCCTATCCTCGACGCCGACGGCAATATTTTGGGCGGTTGGCGCGCTGACGGGACGTTCGTCGCGGCGCTCTCGCCGCTGTCTCGGTTTCCGGCCGGCTTCGGGGTCGATGGTGTTCTATCGGCTCTCGCTGCCGGGAATATGGCGATCGTCAGCGGGCGACTGTTCTTCCTCGGCGACAGCCTGACGGCCGGTGCGGGCGGCGGTGGCGTGAACTATCCGCAAACGATGGCGACCCTGCTTGGTTTGCCGTGGATCAACACGGCGGTCGGCGGCACCCAATCCGGGAGCATCGGCGTGCGTGGGGGTGGCATTGCCATGAACCTTACGCTTGCAAGTGATCTCCCGGCGGACGGCAGCGAAGTCGATGTCGTGGCGTATAGCCAGGAGTTCTCGAACAATCAGTCCGCGCAGAGCTGGACGGGTACGTTCGGAGGCATCCCCGTCATCCTGCGTCGCTACAGCAGCCCTAGCCCGAACGAGGCGACCACGCTGAAGTACACGATGCGGCGGCAGAATGCGTCGAGCGGCAGCACGGCCATTCCAGCCGGCACCCGCTTCTTCGCGGACCTGTTCAAGGCCAACGAGAAGGATACTTTCTATATTCAGGCGGGGCGCAACGATCCGAAAACGACGCGGGCGCAGCGTATCGTCCTCCGCGACAATATCCTGTCGATGATCGACCATTTCGCTCACGATCGCTTTGGCATTTTGCCGGTCGCAAATGGCGCTGGCGAAGGCAAAGGGACGGCCGGCTACGACTATATCATGGATGCCAACCGTCTCATCCTAGAGGCGGTCGGCGACCATCATTTCTGTGACCATCGTCGTTACCTGGCCAGCAACGACGCGCAAGCTGATGCGGGCCTCACCCCGGACGCGACAAGCGCGGCGCAGATCGCGTCCGACACGATCCCGGACAATCTCCGCTCAGACTCCATCCACGGCATCGGCACCTATTATCAACTCACAGGCCAGTTCGCGGCGCGGTTCCATCGTGGCCGTGGCTGGGCCACCGGCATCTAAGGGAGACACAGTATGGCAGGCGCAGCGCTCAAATTGGCGGGGGCGGCACTTACCTCGCCGTTCGGTAAGTTTCACGCGATCGAGGGGACATACGACAGCACCATCGCGCTTTGGGATGGTGGCATTCAGATTGCGGGTGGAGTCCCCGCAAACGGCTCGGTTGTGTCAAATCTCGTGCGGGACCGCGCAGCAGCGGTGACTGGCCTTTCGGCCGCAAACTGCGATTTCACTATGGCCAACGATACGGCCAATGGCTTCGTTGCGGCTGAGCGTACAGCAAAGGGCGGCCTTCACATCGCCTCAACTCAAGCCGGGGCTCAGGATCGTTCGGCCAGCGTCGGCTTCCTTTACCCGCAAGCGTTCGCGGACTGGCTCTTGGCAAACACGGACGCCGGTGCTGATTACGCGATCGTATCGACCGTCTGGGCACAGCGCACCCGAGTGCAGGGAGCATCCAATACGGCCGTACAGCCGCTGTCGTGGATCGCGGCGGCGGCGGGTGCGACCAGCAACTTCTTCTATCACTCGCAGGGTGGATTACCGTTCCCGAACTCGGCCGCAGCGCCCGGCTTCGTGGTCGGTCAGGCATTGCCCGCCGGTGTTATGGCCAGCGCGGCGATGCAGGTGGTGTCGGCGCAGGGCTGGACAGGCGCCAAGCCCAGCGCCCTCAATCAGGCCGGTCGGCTAGCAATGCTTGCGAACGTTGGTGCCTGCGCTGGCTGGGGAAGCCTGAACTATAACAAGGCCCCCAGCTTCATCATCTACCGCGCGCAGCTCGATTTGGTCGACCTATCCGATGCAGCCGGGAGCGACCGCAACGCGAAGGCTGCGACGATGATCGCGGCCCTGAATGCGCAGCTCGCGCGCGATTTCGGCGTGGACGGGCGGTTTGCCGGAGACACATTCACCCCGCCCGAAACGCTGAAGGCGTAACATGCTCAATACCCTCGCTCCCGCCGACCCAAATGCAGGTCGTCAATGGTCGGATGAAACCACAATGGAATGCTGAGTATGCCAGCGGCCTCCGGGTGAGCTTCTGCATATTTGATGGCCAAGTGCGCGGAAAGCCTTTGACTGAAATCAATAACCGTCTCTGGTATTTCTTCTGGCTTGAGTGTTCTAGACATCTTCATATTTATGTCGCCTAAAGGTATTTTATCGACTTGAGGCGAGAATGTTTGTACGGTCATACCCCCTCCAAACAATCCGAACGACACATTAAGGTACGAAACAGAAATCCATATTTTAAAATATTTCGTTTCATGAAGAAAAAAAGTTAGCGACGGACTGTTCGGAAGATCATAATTTTTAGATGTTACAGAGATAGAATATACTAAGCTTGTGAAATCGCTCGATTGCATAGCTCCTATTTCTTTAATGCTTATATCATCTTCGTCGACGATTTTGCCAGAGACGTTCATGATTGGGCAGACGCAAGAATAAAGATACGTTGCAAAATCATCCACTGTCGCATCTAAAAGCAGCTTTCCGGTGAACTTTTTTCCATTGATGCGCTGGTTTGTCGTAAAACTTAACCCTGTTCGGCCGATCGAGGGGTGAAGAGAGAAGCGGCTTTCATCTTCCTTGCCGACTTCCATGAATATCGGATCACCACCAATGGTGTTAGTCCAGCCCTCGAAGTTATCTTCGGGCGTCATGGATATTATAACCGTATCGTCGCTCGTCTCACGCATTGCGAAAATCTCGAACAGAGTGCCGTCTTGCCTGATACAAAATCGGGCGACCGATGATTCCGGCATGTTCGTATCCTCCCATTTGGTTGCACGATCATAGACGCTGCGAAGGCACCTGTCCCCAGCCCGTTTACAAGGAAAATTCCATGCGCGACCTGGATTACACCGGTTCGTCCGGTGGACTGTTGGCGCTTGCCTTCGGGGCCGGCTGGGCGACAGCCACCACGATGTGGTTCGCGGTCGCTGGCATGGTCTGGCGCTTCTTCCTCGAGCCGCAGATCGCGCAGTTGAAGGCCGACAACCTAGCCAACCGCGAGCAGATCATGCGCCTCGAGACGGCGCTGCTGATCCACGGCTCGGCCAGCGTCAAGCGCGCAATCCAAGCGACCGCGCCCGAGCCCGCCGCCGACGAAGCGGCCACCCCTTAAAGGAGAAAATGATGGCGGCGAACAACACGCCGGCGTTCGCACGCGCGATCGCCGGCGCCCTCAGTGCTGTCTCGATCGCGGCGCTCGCGATCGCGACACCCGCGCTCGAGCAGGACGAGGGCAAGGCGAATGTCGGCTACCTCGACATTGCGAAGATCCCGACCGAATGCTTCGGCCACACCGGCCCGGATGTCCGCATCGGCGTGCGGCGCTCGGATGCCTATTGCCGCGCCAAGCTTGCCGGCGATGCCGAAACGCACCTGCGCGGCGTGCTCGCCTGCACGCCGACGCTCGCCGATCGGCGCTACCAACTCGCGGCCGCGACGCGGACCGCGTTCAACATCGGCGTCGCCGCCTTCTGCAAGTCGACGATCGCGCGGAAGTTCAACGCGCGCGACTGGCGCGGCGGCTGCGACGCGATGCTCGCCTGGAACAAGGCGCGGGTGAACGGTCGACTGGTCGTTGTCGCTGGCCTCGCCAAACGGCGCGAGCGCGAGCGCGCCATGTGCCTCACTGGCCTGTGAAGGAAACGACCATGCTCAAGATCGACCTGTCGCGCTGGCTCATCGATGACGCGAAGCGCTGGTGGAAGCTCGCCTCGGCGCGCCTGGCGCTCGCCGGCGGCGTGATCGTCACCACGATCGTCGCCAACCCGGGCATCATCCAGCAGACGCTCGACGTGCTGCCCGCCGAGCTTCGCCCAGCGGTACCGCCGATCGTCGGCCTGGTCGCGGCCGTTCTGCCGATCGTCGTGCGGCTGTGGCGCCAGGCGCCGGCGGCGGAGCCGAAGGCATGATCGCCGCGCTCGCACTCCGGCTGCTCGGCCGAGCTGCGCCGGCATGGCTCAGCAAACCGATCTCGATCGCGATCGACGTCGCCATCGTCCTGGTGCTGCTCGCCGGCGTCTACGGCTGGATCTATGGTCGAGGCGAGGCGAGCGGCGCGGCCAAGGTCACCGCCAAGGTCGTGCTCGATCACAATGCCGCCGTCACCGATGCGCGCCATGACGAGCGCGCCGCACAGACGGCCGCCGGCGCGATCGGCGCGGCCGCCGCGCGCACCAACCAGGACGCAACCGCGTTCGCCCAATCCAAGATCGAGGATATGCACCATGCGATCGATGCCATTCCGCCCGCGCCTGCTGGCGCTGCTCCCGCTCGTGTTGACAGCGGCAACCTGTCAGCGACCCTCGACGCCCTCATCGATGGCGCGAACCGAGCGGCCGACGCTGCCGACCCGCAGCGCTGAGCTCACCGCCACCGAGCGCTTGAAGCCGATCGGCCATCCGGAGACCGGCGTGTTCGTCCAGGTCGACAAGGGGTGGCTCGACACGGTGCTGACGCGATTCGGCGAGGCGATCGCCGCGGTAACGCGCGCCAATGCCCGCGCCGGCGCGAACAAGCTTCAGGATGCATGCACGCATGCAATCTTCGAGACCGGCGTCGCGCCGGCGAACTGCGCGGCGCGCTGAACCACCCTCGACGCGCCGCAAAAGCGCTGGCATAGGTCAGCCGTTCGATCGGTCGTAGCCGAAAGGTCGAACCCGCGCGCGCGCGGTCAGACAGGTCACCGGTTCGCCGGGTGGCCTGCGAAATAGAAGACCTTTCGGGGGAATACGTAGGGCGCAGTTGCCTGTCTCTGCGCGGCTAACCGCCCGGTACCAGGCGGTGAAGCCGCCGGGTACCGGCCCAGTGTTCCCCCGAAGCCACTTCCTGATTTCGGCGCCGACGGCGCCACCGAGAACCGCGACCCTGTCGCGGCACGCCGATCGATCCGATCGGCGCCCACCTGCGCGCGTAGCCGACGTGCTTCACCCCAAAGGACGAAGACACGAATGAGCAGCATCGCTGTGCGAACCCCCGCGCCATATCTGGGCGGCAAGCGTAATCTGGCCCGGCACCTAGTCGGGTTGATCGGCGAGACACCACACCGGACCTATGTCGAGCCGTTTGTCGGCATGGGCGGGATATTCCTCAAGCGCCACCAGGCAGCGCCCGTCGAAGTGATCAACGATCTCTCGCGCGACGTCGCCACGCTCTTCCGAATCCTGCAGCGCCACTACGAGGCGTTTATCGACACCCTGAAGTGGCAGCTCACCAGCCGGGCCGATTTCGAGCGGCTGATGGCGGTCAACCCGGACACGCTCACCGATCTCGAACGCGCAGCGCGATTCCTCTACCTTCAGAAGCTCGCCTTCGGCGGGAAGGTGACAGGCCGCAATTTCGGCGTGACCCGTTCGCCCGGCCGCTTCGACGTGATCAAGCTCCGCGAGTATCTCCCGGAAATCCACGAGCGGCTCGCCGGCGTGACGATCGAGTGCTTGCCCTATGCCGATGTGATCCGGCGCTACGACGCTGCCGACACGCTGTTCTACCTCGATCCCCCGTATTGGAACTGCGAGCGAGACTACGGCGACGGTTTCGAGCGAGCGGATTTCGAGCGCCTGGCCGAGCAGCTCGCCGGCATCGCCGGCCGGTTCATTCTCTCCATCAACGACACGCCCGGCGCGCGCGCCGTGTTCGCACGCTTTAACCTCTCGGACATCGAGACGACCTACACCGTCGGCTCGGCAAGCGCCGGGCGCGGCTTGCGCGCCGGCGAGCTCATCGTCCGCAACTAGAGCATAAATCGACCTGATTGAATCGCGGGCGATTCCCAAAGCCGTTGCGATCTGATTCAGTGCGACCTCCGATCAAGGAGGTTGATACATGCCCAGGGCGTTGTCGGTTGATCTACGCAAGCGGGTAATCGCGGCGATCGAGGCTGGCGCGTCGTGCCGGCAGGCTGCGAAGCGGTTCGGCATCAGCGCGTCGAGCGCCATCCGGTGGCATGCGCTTTCGAAGGCCAGAGATGACGTCGCCCCGCAGCGACAAGGGGGCGACCGCCGATCGAAGCGGATCGAGGGCCATGCCGATACGATCCTGGGAGAACTGGCCAGAACACCGGACATCACACTTGTGGATCTGCGGAACTCGCTTGCCGGGCAAGGGATAGCGGTGAGCGTGGCAGGCCTGTGGCGCTTTTTCGAGCGGCGGCAGATCACGCTTAAAAAAAGTCCGGGCATGCGACCGAGCAGGATCGCCCCGACGTCTTGATACGGCGCGAGGCCTGGTTCGAGGGTCAGCCCGATCTCGATCCGCACACGCTGGTGTTCATCGACGAAACCTCGGCCAATACGAAGATGGCCCGTCTGCATGGACGTGCGCCGCGAGGCGAACGCCTACGTGCCTCCATCCCCCACGGCCATTGGAAGACCACCACATTCGTCGGCGCCCTAACGACTTTGGGGATGACCGCGCCGATGGTGCTTGACGGACCGATGACCGGCGAATGGTTTCTCGCCTATACCCAGCAGGTGCTTGTGCCCACGCTCCACCGTGGCGACGTCGTCATTCTCGACAATCTGCCCGCTCACAAGGGCGATGAGGTGCGTAAGGCCGTCGAGGCCGCCGGCGCCACGCTCTTGTTTCTTCCGCCGTATTCGCCCGATTTCAATCCGATCGAGAACGCCTTCTCGAAACTCAAGACCTTGCTACGCAAAGCCGCCGCCAGAACGGTTGATGAACTCTGGCGCATTATCGGTCAATCTATCGACGAATTCACCCCGGCAGAGTGCAAAAATTACTTCGCTCACTGCGGATATGATGCTTTTTGATCGAAAAATGCTCTAGGCGGGCGATATGGGGTATCGGCTGGGGTATGCCCCTGGTCGATACCCGCCTGTAAGGCGCGGAAAACGGTCATTCCTAGCCCGACGCGGCGGAGGGATTGTCCGCCGCGCAAACCGGTAATCCGACCCTCTAATTAATTCACTTCGCCTTAAACCTCTTCAACAAGCGGCTCCGGAAAGTCGCCCGTCAAGACGCGATCAACTAAGCGGGAGAACAAAGCGGTATCCAGAAAATAGTTTGGGTAAGCCTTTTTAAGGGCTGCAATATCAGAGGCGGAAACCAAAACGACCTGTCGTCGCGATCCTTCTGGAATTTTACTCTCAAGTTCCGTGTAGCGTAAATTTGCAGAAGATGACTCCTTCGCCTTGAAGCGTCGCAGCGTGGTTTTTCCTTCTTCGGGATCTACTTCTATAATGAAGTACTTCGCGTCCTTCGCCGCTCCAATTGTTTCAAGAGTTGTATTATATGCCCGCAACATATCCTTTGCCCGCAACTTTTGCGAAAGTCGCTGTATTTCGTTCACGAGTTCGACCTTCGCGATAGGGGCGCCGGGCACGCTAGGGGTCCTCTCGATCGCCGCGATAGCCGAACTCATCAATGCAAAAAACCGCAGCCAGTCTTCGTCACCCTGATTGGATTTTAGAGCTTGTCGCGTGAACAAGCCAACCGCTTCGACAGCAGTCGCCCAAGAATGTTGCATTTGGGTTCTAATTTGAATTTCAACTCGAAGGCCGCTGTATTCCGCTGTCGCGTCAGTGCCAACATACTCATAAACTAGGTGATACGAACGATATCCGTCAGGCTTCGGGTTCTCGATATAATCTTTCTCATTGCGAAACTTGTGATCGAAATCTTTTGTCTTGTAGAATTCCGCGAGTCTATAGACGCTCGTAAGGCGAGTGAAGATCGCGCGGCACCCAGCAATGTCCTGCATCTGAGTAAGGCGCATCGTCTTCTTGGAAATAAGTTTCCGGTGGATAGAGTCCAGACGCTTCGCGCGTTGCGCAACTGTTACAGATTTCTCAAATTTTCTCGCCCGATTTCGGAGAGTGATTTGGAAGGTGTTCAGGGGATAGGCGTGCGCCGATCTCCAGTTGTTTATGACGTCAAGCGCGTGAAGGCCCTCCAGCGTGGATACCGGGAACGCTGTCCGAGCCAAGAGGCGGGCGGCAGCATTGTACTCGTCCGGCTGGAATTCAAGCGTAGTCCAGGCCATGATTACACCTTCGCTTTTGGTAACGGGTCGCCGCCGTCCTAGTCCGTTTTAGAATCTAGCGGTTCCGAAGTGACAATCCCGAGGAATGCGCTCGGATTGATGTAATGACGACTGGCGTAGCCCGTGAGGCAGACAAGTTGACCGTCTATGTCAGCCGCCGAAATCATGAAGGCTTTCGGGCCTAATCCTGCGACCATCGCTGAGACAGTAGCGCCCCGCTTATGCGCTAATTCGACCGCGCGAACCAGCGCCACCGCTCGAACGTAATCCTGATCCGACATCCCGCGTCTCCCGTTGCGCGGCTTAAATCCCCCAAGTGAGAGTGAATGTCCATGCTGACCAGCGCAGCGGTGAAAGCCGCGCGGCCGCGTACGCGCGCGTATAAAATGTTCGACGAGCGCGGGCTGCACCTGCACGTTGCGACCAGCGGCCGCGCGACGTGGCGGCTCAAGTATCGGCTCGCAGGCGCCGAACAGTTACTGACGATCGGCTGCTATCCCGAGATTTCGCTCAACGCGGCGCGCGGCCACCTCGAGGTGGCGCGCGAGCAGATCGCGCGCGGCATCAAGCCCGCGTCGCCGGCGGCGGCCGCGGCATCGCTGATGTCATTCGAGCGGATCGCGCGCTCCTGGCACGCGCGCCGCCTGTCCGGCTGGACCGATCGCCACGCGGTTGACGTGCTCGCCAGCCTCGAGCGCGACGTGTTCGCAGCTGTCGGCGCGCTCCCCTGCGACGAAATCAGCGCTTCCGACGTGCGCGAGCTCTTGGAAGTCGTCGAGGCGCGCGGCCGGATCGAAACCGCGCGCCGCCTGCGCCAGCGCATCGAAGCGATCTTCGCCTTCGCTATCTCACACGACCAGGCCACCGCCAATCCGGCGAAGCCGGTCGCCGCCGCGCTGGCGGCCGTGCCGCGCCGGCGCCGCCAGCCCGCGCTGCTGACGATCGTCGAGGCGCGCGCGCTGCTCGCTGCCAGCGATCGCGCGGCCGGCCGCCCGATCGTGCGGCTTGCCTCACGGTTCCTCGCCCTGACGGCTGTGCGCCTGAACGCGCTGCGCGGCGCGCGCTGGGCCGAGATCGAGGATCTCGACGGGCCGGCGCCGGTGTGGCGCGTGCCGGCGGCGCGCATGAAGCTGGCGCGGATCAAGAAGGCCGACGCGGCATTCGATCATCTGGTACCGCTCGCGCCGGCGGCGGTGGAAGTCCTGCGCGCGACGCGTGCCATTGGTAACGGCGGCGAGCTCATCTTTCCCGGCGCGCGCGGCGATTTGCCATTCGCCGAGGGCGCGATCGGCGACCTGTACGATCGCGCCGGCTACGCCGGGCGGCATGTCCCGCACGGCTGGCGCGCGACGTTCTCGACGGTGATGAACGAAGCGATGCCGGCGGAACGCGAGGTGATTGACCGGGCGCTCGGCCACACGCTGAAGCGCGACGACGGCCACGAGGCGAAGGTGGAGGCGGCATACAACCGTAGCGTGCAGTTGGGGCCGCGCCGCGCGGTCCTCGAGCGCTGGGCCGCGGATCTGATCGCCGCCTGATCGACGGCGCGGCTGGACGATCGGCCGAACCCGTTTGGCACGGATCGTGATCCTCCCCCACGCCAAGCCCGGGGCGGCGCAAGCCGCCTCGCTCCGACAGCCGGGTCTTGGCGGTCGGGTGAGTGGGGCGGGCCGTCACGGCCTGGGGGAGCATCAAACTGGCGCATGAGATCGCTAAAAGGCGATCTCATTCCTCATCCTTACCCCTGAGCCGGGATAGCGGGTGAACTTGGTAAACTCGCGTTGTCGAAAGAAGAACGCATCTCCGACAGTGCTTTGCGAAGAGGCGAATAGGCGGGCTGGGGAGGGCTGTCAGGCGTAGGGGGCGGGGCGCCGTACCTTTTTCCGATCGCCGCCAGCTTGCGATCCCATAGCTGCAGCAGCCGCTGCCGCACCGTCTTCGGGAGCGCGCCCGGGTCGAAATAATAGGCGTTGCTCGTCTGCTCGCGCTGCGGGCCGAATTCGCCATCCTTGCCGGTCTTCCGCGAGCGACGTACCCAACGCAGGAAGCCGTGAGCGCGCAGGCGTGCCAGGGCACGCACCACGGTAACGCGGCACAGGTTCGCCGCCTCGGCGATCGTGTCGATCGCGGGGAAGAGCCGCCCTGTCTTGAAGTCGATGGGGATCCGCTTGCGGCCGCGTCGGCCAAGCAGGATCTCGAGCACGGCCAAGCCGTTCGCGCCAAGCGGCCGCCCACCGCCCTTGCGCCGCTCCAGGTCGTCGAAGTCGCGCGCGACCTCGAGCATGCAGTCGATCCAGCCGAGCGCGCCATCGCGTGTTCCATCGCCGATCGGCCGCCAGGGCTTCGCCTCTGGCTTTTCCTCGTCAAAGCTATGGCGCCGCACCTCGCGATCGGGGCCACGCTGTTTGCCCGAGAGCTCGGCTGCGAGCTTTTTGGTCAACTGGCGCGCCTGACGCGCCGTGGTCGGGTCCGATGCGCTCATCGCGCACCGCCGCTTACGCGCGTCGACGCCGCAAATTGCGCTCCGAGGTGCCCCGCTCCCCATCGAAGAGGGTGATCGCCGGCGCCGCCCCCTCCATCAGCAGATCTGCCCACTCCTGCGCGAGCTCGCGCCGGCGCGGCAGATACGCATAGCGGTTGTAAATGGGCTCGACGCCGGCAGCCATATGCGCGAGCATCAGGTCGATGATCTCGCGATCGCCGACGCGATTGTGGATTGCGGCGAGCGCGTTCATCACCGTCGAGAATGTCGAGCGCCAACCATGCGGGACGTGTCGACCCGCATAGCCAGCCTGTCGGTAGACCTTGCTCAGCGTCGAATCGCTGATCGGCGTTCCGGTCGTGCTGGGGAACAGCACCGTCCGATCCCCGCAAACCGCCAGTGCGACCTTCACCACGTCGACCGCCTGCCGCGACAGCGGCACGATGAACTCGTAGGTCACATCGCGCTTCTGGACGGCGGTCAGCTTCATTTTGGCGGATGGCACGCGCCAGATCGGCTCCGGTCCGTCGAGCCCCTCGAACTCGCGTGGCTCGGCCAGCCGGACAACGCCCGGACGTGCCGCCGTCAGCGCCAGCAGGCGCGAGGCCAGCTTTGTCGAGGGGTAGGACTGTTCGTCCTCCACGCGGCGCAGCACGATCCGGGCGGCCGGAACCTCGAGCACAGCAGGGCGCCGACCTTTCACGACCTTCTCGAGCGACTTGCGGACGCCCGCCGCGGGATCGGTCGTCGCGATGCCGTTCGCGATCGCCATCGCGAAAACGTCCGACAGGTGCTGTCGCAGCCGATGTGCGAGCTCGACCGCGCCGCGATCCTGAACCGTCTTCAGCACCCCAAGCACCAGCGGTACCGTGACCTGCGAAATCGGCAGGGAACCGAGCGCCGGAAAAACGTCGTTCTCGAATCGCTCGAGTACCTGCCGACCGTAGCGTGGCGCCCAATGCTTCGCCTGCATCGTGTGCCAGCGTCGCGTCACCGTCTCGAGCGTGTTCACCACCTCGGCCACCCGAATCGCGGCGCGTTGCTTCTTGTCCACGTCCGGATCGATCCCGTCGCGAAGCAGTCTGCGCGCGTCGTCGCAGCGCTCCCGCGCTTCCTTCAGCGAAATCTCCGGGTATAGGCCGAACGCCAGCCGCTTCTCCTTGTTGGCGAAGCGATACTTCATGCGCCACGATCGCGAGCCCGAGGGCAGCACGTAAAGGTAGAGCCCGCGCGCGTCGCTTAACTGGTATGCCTTGGCTGCGCCCTTGGCCGTCCGGCATGCCAAATCGGTCAGCATGGGGAAATCCGCCGGTGTCCCCACGGTTTCCCCAAATTCTCGCGCTGTCGTGTTCTGCTGTGATCGGCCATGATCGTCTAAACTGCTCGTTTTCCTTGCCGAAGCAAGGACTGTGCGCAGCCGTGATCGGCTCTGATCTTGTAGTGTGGCTCCCTACAGTGGATACGGTTCGCAACCTTCTTTGCCCAACCCACGAGCGAGGCTCGTCGGCTGGTCTCGCAATATAAGGCTGCGTTCGGTAAAGAAGTCAAACGTGCCGCGGGCTAAACCGAGAGTTGGACAACGCGTTCGGTACGAACGGCATCGATCCGGCGGTCGAGGACGTGCTGCGGAACATGGACTGGGACATGGCGCGTCAGGTCGAGCTTGATCTGACGATCGACATCAGCGACGGAATCCACCGTATCCGGGCGCCGACGCTCGTGATCGGCTTCAGCCACGACTAGATGGTTGTGCCGTTCCATGCGGAAGCGTCCTCGGCGGCCGGTCCCGGCGAGCGGTGCTGACCGCGCTCGCCCTTCTGGCGGCCCTCGTATCGCTCGCGGCTACGGCGCGTTCTCAATCGCCGTGACCCGCTCAGGCATCGACAGCAGCTCCGTCGCCGCTGCGGTGATGGCTTCGGCGATCGACGGATAGGTTTCGGCCGAACTCATGGAAACCCCGTCCGGGAGGGTGACGGCGGCCTGATAGCCATTGCCCTTGGGTGTCGCGCTCAACCTCACTTCGCCCATCGTCCGTCCTCCTGTCCGCCTCTGGCACGCAGCGCGTTGCTGAGCGGTCGTCCGTCCAGGCGGCAGGCGGCGACGACCCGGTCATAGCTCTGACGTCCGGCGCGGCAAAACAGAACGCGATTCATGACGCGACTTTCCGGCAGCCGCTTCGCCTCGCGCCCGCCGCGATCGCACGGTTCGGACGCGTTGAAGTCCGCCAGTCGGATTTCGATCCAGCGAGCCGGTCGACCGGCAGGACCGACGCACAGACTGTTTCCGTCGCCGATGTAGCGAACCACGCCGAAGACGGTCTCGCCAAGTTGCGTTATGGTTCTCTGGCACGGACCGGCAACCATCAGCTCGGACTGAGTATTCATCGCCGCTTCTATCGTGTCCCATAGAAAATGGCGGCGACAGGTTGCTCCAACGCCACCAACATAGTGAGGCGCGTTCCCTCAGATAAAGTGCAGTGTCGAGCGACCCAAGCCGACGGGCGTATTATCTCCACTCATTGATCGACTCCAATTGAGAGGCGAATGCAGCATGGCTGCAAGCTAACACCATTGCACGCGCGGAATTCATCGGCGGACGGCGTCATTTCATAGGCAAGTGGATCTAGAGATCAAGGCATCGGCATTCCACCTAACGCATTGGTCCCCACGACTGGCAAGATGGCGGAAACACCTGATTGTCGTGCATGAGGCTGGGAATGGCGAGCTTCGCGTGGAAAGGCGACCATCTGGTTTCGGAAGCGAGAGGATGTGCTACCCACCTTCGTTGAAGGCGGACCATTTGAACCGCCGGAGCTAAAGATGCGTATCGTCCTGCGGCCTGCTACAAACTCAGATGCCGGATATCTCCTTCGATTGGAGGAGACTTGTATGCGTGTTTACGCAGAGGCGCTTTGGGGATGCTGGAGACCAAGCGCGACAATTGAGGCGTTTGATCCCGCAAACCATTATATAATAGAACGCGATGGTGTTGCCGTTGGCTGCATCGCCGAAATCTGGCAGCCCGATCATGTTTTTATCGGCAAGCTCTATGTCGACGCTCCATTTCAGAGGCAGAGCATTGGTGCTGTTGTCTTGGAAATGAAGTCGAAGGAAGCATGCGCAAAAGGCATCCCTATCAAGCTGAGCGTTCTTACCACAAATCCCGCCGATGCTTTCTACCGACGAGAAGGCTTCGAGGTCGAATCTGAGACCGCCGAGCGACGGTGGATGTTGAAGCGGTGGGCGGCTACGGCAGCTTCGGATAGCGCGATCAGCAGCCTCTAACGACCGCAACCTGGGCGCATCCGGATCGGGAGCATTCCCGACGGCAAACACATGCCAGACGGCGGCACTCGCCTGTTTGTCGGAAACGCTACGGCCATGACACTGGACCAGATCCATCATGAGCACTAATAAAAAGCTCATGTGCAAAGCATCCACGAACCAGTCTAACATTTCCGGCTCCTGTCTTTGCGGAACCGTTCGCTTCAAGATCAACGGCTCCTTCGACAGCTTCTTTCTATGCCATTGCTCGCGGTGCCGAAAGGGAAGCGGCACGGCCCATGGCGCCAGTCTCTTCGCGTCTGATGCATCAATCCATTGGGAAGCGGGGGAGGATGAAGTCAAAATTTTTCGGCTACCCGGCACCCGACATCAGCGCAGCTTCTGTCGTGGGTGTGGGGCAGCGCTTCCTGATGTTCAGATGGACGGCGCAATGCTCAAGGTTCCCGCTGGCTGCCTTGATGGTCCCATCCAGATTCGGCCGACGGCACATATTTGTTGCGCCAGCCGTGCAGACTGGGATGTCGATCTGGATGAGATTGCCATGATGAGTGGCCTGCCCGGTTGATCGCCCCAGATGCCTGGATATCGACAATCAGAATCCCGCCTAGATGTCGGCAACCGCCCGTTTGTTGGACACTCGCGAGTTGTCCCGATGGGATCGAGAATTGGGAAGGACGGATCAGAGCGTGCGGGACAGTGGCAGGATGTAGTTGCGGGTCAAAGGTGCCAAGGGCATCGTCGTAGCGGTGACGCGATCGACCCATACGGCCTCCTCAATTTCCGACCGCGTAGCCGGGTCATGCTGCATCCGCACATGAAAGACCTCGGCCTCGACGGTATGCCCGGGTTCGTTGGCAGCGGGTGCGGAATAGCGACCGAGATAGCGTGCATCGTCATCGGCCAATACCAGCCCGATCTCCTCGCTTAGTTCGCGACGGAGGGCACTCAAAGGGCTCTCGCCGTTCTCTATCTTACCGCCGGCCTGCATGAACCACTCGGTCCCTGCCTTGCGGACCAACAGCAAACGGCCTGCATCGTCGTCGATTAAAGCGGCTGCTATCTGGATCGCGCGGGGGGCTCGTTGCTCATGCCACCATGCTAGCAGTTGCGATCTCAAGCTCAACCAGCTTCCCGAAACGAATGTTCAATGGACATGGCTGTGACGGAAACCGCATGGCGGCGAATGGTCGGCGTTGCCAACAGGGATTTCCGGTATTGGGTACCCGAAATGTCCTGATTTCCGTCACACCGCCTCTTTCCCGGAAAGGATCGAGTTTCGGGAACGGCAGAAGCATCCTCGAAATGCATCCACAACGATGTTTCAAAAAGATACGGAGGCTGGCAGCGGGTCGAACAGCAGCCTATATGCGGCTCTGACGCTGCGCCAGACCAGCATCCGGTCATTCGAGCCAGCGAATGAGGGAGTTATGACAGCCCAAGTTGGTAACGGCGTCGATCGGCGGCAGATCGCCGCGAAAGTAGCGCCCTTCGTCATTGTTGCGCTGGCCGGAATGGCGGTGCGAACGCCGCTAGCGACGACACGTCCTCTCCCGGCGCTACTCCTGTTCCTCTGGATCGTCGCAGACACGCTGATGCTGTCGCTCATTGCCCGATCATCGCGGAAGCCGGAGCGCAGCGCCATTCTGGCGGTGCTGGCCGCGGCAAGCTTTACCGTCTGGCTGGGTTCACCCCCGGCAATACGGGACACGCTACTCGAAATGCCGATCTTGGTGTTGGCGATGGCGACCGTCGTTCTGGGTCATGTCGCTTGGGCAACGGCCCGAGCTAGGCGGCTCGTGAACCAAGAGGGTATTGATCGTGAGGAGCGATGGGTGGCTGCCGCATCGGAGTTCTTTCCGCCCGCACTCGTTCGACTGGCCGTGGCGGAAATGACGGTGCTCCACATGGCGTTGTTCCGCTGGGGCGGCCCGGCCGACGTGCCGGCAAACGCCCGAGCCTTTGCCTACCATAAGCACCTGACCCCGATGTGCGCGACGCTGCTGATCCTGTCGGCGATCGAGATCGCGGTTTATCATCTGCTGCTTGGGCATTGGAGTCGCACCGGTATGATCGTCATGTTCATCCTGAGCGACGTGGGGTTCGTGTATCTGGTCGGCCTCATCAAGTCTTTCCGGTTTAAGCCGGTATTGTTGACGCCCGAAGGCATTCGGGTACGGGCCGGCTTCCTGATCGACCAATTCGTACCGTTCGACGCGATCGTCGCAATCGACGGAGCGTTCATCGGCGACGATGTCCGCGATCCGGCCACCCTCAACGCGGCGCTGCTCGCTTGGCCGAACGTCATGCTGCGGTTGGGCCGCCCGCTGCATCGTCGCTCGCTCCTGAAGAAGCGCGCGCCCTTCGTGCGTGTCGCGTTCCGCTTGGACGATCCTGAGCAGTTCACACGGCTCTTGGGGTGGAGGCTGGGCCTCCGAACCAGCTAGGCATTGTGCCTTCCTGATTGGGAGCGCGTAGCGAGAAATCGCGGACGATGATTGCCTTGACGCGCAGGTGCGGAAACCACTTTCCCAAAGCCTGTTCCCGATTGTTAGTTCTCGAAATGTTCCTTGAACATGGAGAACCGGGAAATCCGGGGTGTCGGAAATCACATTAATCTCGGCGAGACTGTTGGCGCTGGGGATGGACGGCGCAGCCCAGAGAGGCCACCTGAGCGCAAGGTAATACCTTTTGCTACGGAGGTCGCATTGTGGCAGCGGCAACATCAATAAAGCTCGATGATGCCCGTAAGGGGCGTGTCCAGCACCTTGCCGATGTGCGGCGGCGCAGCTCGCATTGGATCATGCGCGAAGCTATCGCACAGTATGTCGAACGCGAGGAAAAACGCGAGACGTTCCGACAGGACGCTATACGGGCATGGCACGAATATCAGCAGACGGGCTTGCATCTGACGCTTGAGGAAGCCGATGCTTGGTTGGCGAAGCTCGAAGCGGGCGAGGATGCGGAGCCGCCTAAGTGCCACGTCTGATCTGGACGCCGAATGCGTTAGCCAATGTTCAGCGACTCTATCGCTGGCTCTTGCCCAAGGATGCCGACGCCGCAACGCACGCGGTTGCGACGATCCGGGCCGGGGTCAGGATTCTGGCGGCATCACCGGGCATAGGCCGTCCGGTGGAAGATATGGACCCCGAGTATCGGAAAAAGCTGATCGACTTCGGCAACAGCGGCTATGTCGCCCTCTATCGCCTTGATGACGAGACGGTAGCGATCCTGGCTGTCCGCCGCCAAAAGGAGGCGGGCTATCCATAGCCGTCGACATGGCGGCTATGGCCTGATTGTCGTTCAACAATATTTATGAAGGTATCTTGATCCAGCCTTGCTCGATCGGGCGTCCGTCGCGGTACTCGAAATAAATGGCAACCTGCTCGCCTTCGGCGACATCCGGCCCACGCGGACCGCAAGTGCCGGGGCTAATGGGCCAGCCAGTTTCATATATCGCCTCGGTGAACTGACCCGCCAGAACGGCCTGCACGCGGACGCGGAACCATTTGCCGACAATGGGCACGTCTTGTCGAATTCCTGCGACCCGGCCCACAATGATGACGTCCGAACGCGCCAGCGTCGGATTGAATGGCCCTCTCGAAATCCGGCATGCATGGGCCGGGATCGCTACAAGCATTGCCGCTAATGCAGCGGCGCTCAACAGCATGTTTGAAATTGCCTTCATGATGCGATCATAACCTATCAGCTTTGCAAACAGGTTAAAGCGGCAATTCGCTAGCGCACGATGACCTGTTATCGCATTTTCTTCTCGGCAATCTTCTGCTTAATTAGCGACACTGCCATTCCAGCAAGAAAGCCGGGCAATAGATAACCCCACCATTTTAAGAAATTTGCGGTTGAGAATTCGAATGCTACGCATCGAATGTTCCCACCCAATATCTCGTATCCTTGTTTCTGGGCCAGCCGAATTTGATCCAAACAGACATCGGTCACCTGCGCAGCCTGCGTTTGTCCGAGCACGACAAGGAACAACGCTTCTGTCAGTATGAGCAGTATTGAAATAAATGCGTGCTTTTGAACGATATAACCAGCTACGCTCGGGAATATTATTAGGCAGATGCCGAAATTCACCAAAATAATCGAAACATCCGCACCCATCAGAGAAAAATGTGTTGGTTGAGGAACTGGCATCGTGCACCTCTCTCAAGTGCCTTGTTTGAACAGACTTTAGGCATGAGGGGGCAGGATGGACAAGCAGCGCTCGCCCTGATGCCCGTGTCTCATCTCGCGACAGAAAACGCATGGCCGACGGCGGCTGTCGCCTAATTTTCGCGCATCCGGGATAGGCTGACTTGGGTAGATTACGGACCGTAAGGTTACGGATATATCCTTGGCAAAAGTGAACATCAAAACCATGCAAGATTCCGTGCAAATCCAGTCACAGCTCGGCAGTGTGGCGGTTTATGGTCGCTTGATTTATCTAAAAAGTCTCTACGTTCGTAGGACCAATTTCGGCTAATGTCACCCGATGTCAATAATTGACCATGAAAATTCGCTGCTGATTTTCCAGTCTCGCGACCTCGCATTATGAGCGGTGTAAGATCGAGCAGATTTTTTGCTGTTCGATAGTCACTGCCGTCTGCAACCACTACGCAGTATGGCCGTCCCCCCGCCTTTTTCTCCGCCGCTTCTATAATAGCGAATGGCCAAATCAAAATTGCGATAGCTCCGGTGATCAGCGCCGTTCCGGAAGTGATGAATAACACGCGATGGTGCGGCATAAGCCTCGCTATGCCAAGCATCAGTGCTGATAGAAGAATAGCGGCCGCAACGCATGGCGCGGCTCCGACAAACGAGGGAACGATGGGCGTAAGCAACCACGCTACGCCCCAAATTAGAACGAATAGACAGCTTGCCTGAGCGGGTTTCCAATCGATTTTTTCAGGTAAATTTTCGACTTTCCGTAGACCCAGTAGCAGGCGGAAAAATGCAGGGACTATCCCTAAGAACAATGCGATTGAAATTATAAATCGATCAAACTCACCCCAATCGTCACTTATTGGCAAAGGCCTGCTGATGATCCAGAATAACCATGCATAGGTGGGAACCGTTACACCTATCGCCCACGGATATCCTCGCTTGGGTATAAAAAGGAGAAGCAGAAAAATATAGAGGATGATTTTGAGCACAGTCATAGCTCAGTCATACGCTGAATAGGTGAACGACTGGTTTTAGCGCGTTTCACTTCTTGCATGAATGTCTTGAGACGGTCGCCTACAGTCGCGCAGCTTTGCCCACGACGGGAAGCACATGATGGGCGCCAGCCACGTCCGCGTGAGTTGGAAACCTCAGTTGCCTCGATAAGGCTCGCAGGCAATTCCGTCATCGTCCCCGTCCATTTCAGTTCGATAACCTGGCTCTCCGCGGTAGATCGGCGCGGTACCCGCCGCTCGAGCAGCATCGCACCCAGACCAGTAGTCTCCACTCTGAGGTGCGCGAGCTCGACTCACGCCGGCAGTGACAGCCAGGGAATGTGCCGCTGACGCAATGCGCTGGGGGCCGCCCCCGCTTGCCGCGATCGATCCCAAGCCCACAACAGCTCCAAGCGCCGCCGCTGCGCCAAGTAGCCTGGCTTCCACAGGAACGGGCTTCGACCGCGTTTGCCGCGGATAGAACCGGCGTTGCCTTTTGGACGAAGTTTGATCGAAAGAGGAACGGCGACGCATTGGACTTGGATAGCGGCCCAGGGTTAAGGGCCGGTTGCTTCCGGCGCTGACCATCCGATACGCTCCAGTGCATCCGCGAGCGTTGAACGAGGCACATTGAATGTGCGGCAGACGGACGACTTGATGGCACCAGCGGCAAGGGCCGCGGTTATCAGCTCAATCTTCTCCGCGTCGATCGTTTTAGGGCGACCGCCATGTCGATCACGCCGCTTCGCTGCCGCCAGCCCCGCCATAATCCGCTCGCGTGTAAGCGCCCGTTCGTATTGAGCGAGGGCACCAAAGAGCGAGAATAGAAGCTCGCCATGCGGGGTGCCCGTATCCATCTGCTCGGTGAGCGACCGGAATGAGACCCCACGCTCCCTAAGATCGGTAAGGATCGCCAGCAAATGCGGCAAAGAGCGTCCGAGGCGGTCCAGCTTCCAGACTACCAGCGTATCGCCCGCCTGCAGATAGTCCAGACAGGCCCTAGTCATCTGGAACTGAAGTAAGTCACATTGTATATAACGTCGTCCGAGAGGGAGGCGTTGATGGCGAACGCGTTTGCGAAGGGTCGTCCGATTGAGCCGTTGGTGGTGACGGCGGAGGAACGCGCGTATCTGGAGCGACAGGTGCGTCGGCACCGGGTATCGCGCTCGCTGTCAGAACGATGTCGGATTATTCTGCGCTGCGCCGGTGGTTTGCAGAACAAGGTTGTGGCGACCGAGCTTGGCATTCACGAGCACACGGTGGGCAAGTGGCGTCGGCGCTTCTTGGCTGATCGTATCGACGGGCTTCTGGACGAAGCTCGCCCCGGCAGGCCGCGCTCGATCGATGACGATCAGGTCGCCGCCGTGATCGAGCGGACACTGCGCACGACGCCTGCCGATGCGACCCACTGGTCGATCCGGTCGATGGCGGCAGAGACGGGCTTTTCGCATACGACGATCCGCCGGATGTGGAACGCCTTTGGGTTGCAGCCGCATCGTAGCCAGACGTTCAAGCTATCGAGCGACCCGCTGTTCGTCGACAAGGTGCGCGATATCGTCGGGCTTTATTTGTCGCCTCCAACCCGCGCGATCGTCCTTAGCGTCGATGAGAAGAGCCAGATTCAGGCGCTCGACCGCGAGCAGCCGGTGCTGCCCATGATGCCGGGCATTCCCGAGCGCCGGACCCACAGCTATGTGCGGCACGGCACCACCTCGCTGTTCGCAGCGCTCGACATCGCATCGGGTTTCGTCATCGGCAAATGCTACAAAAGGCACCGCGCCACAGAGTTTCTCGACTTTCTCAAGCAGATCGACCGGGCGGCACCTGACGGGCTCGACGTACACATCGTCATGGACAATTACGCGACCCACAAAACCGCCAAAGTAAGGGCCTGGCTCGCCCGCCGTCCGCACTATCACGTGCACTTCACGCCGACATCGGCGTCATGGATCAATCAGGTCGAGCGCTGGTTCGCCGAGTTGACCAGAAAGCAACTCCAGCGCGGCGTCCATCGTTCGACCGGTCAGCTCGAAGCCGACATCCTCACGTTCATCGACCGGCACAACGAAAGCCCGAAGCCCTACAGATCGACCAAATCCGCCGACGAAATCCTCGCCTCGGTCAAGCGCTTCTGCCAGAAAACCGAGCAAACCTTATGTGGCGAACTTTAGATTCACATGACTAGGTGCTGTCTGCATTTGTAGGATTTCCTTGGGCGAAGAGTTCTGATTCAAGGCTGGCGAAGGAGCCAAGCCATGAGCAGACGCATGCTGACGGACGAGCAATGGGATCGCATCAAGGGATATCTTCCTGGGCGCGACGGGACACGGGGCCGCAGCGGTGTTGATAACCGGCTGTTCGTGGATGCCATTTTGTGGATGGCCGGCAATGCGGCGCGCTGGCGTGATCTACCGGCAGTGTTCGGCAAGTGGAGCGGCGTCCATGCGCGGTTCCGGCGCTGGTCGCACGCAGGCGTCTGGGAGAAGCTCTTCCACACGATGGCCGACACGCCGGACTTCGAATATGTCCTGATCGACAGCACCATCTCGAAGGTTCACGCCGATGCAAGCGGCGCAAAAGGGGGGCTGAAGCTGCCGCGATCGGCCGTTCGCGGGGCGGGCTGACGACCAAACTGCACGCCGCTGTCGATGCGATCGGCCTGCCGATCCGTATCCATCCGACACCGGGGCAGCGTGGGGACGCCCCGCAAGCGAAGAGCCTCCTGACCGGCCTGCACGGCATCGGCCATGTCATCGCCGATGCCGCCTACGATGCCGATCCGCTACGCGCCTTCATTGCCGATGATCTCGGCGCAACCGCGCAGATCAAGGCCAATCCCAGCCGGACCAGAAAGCCACCGATCGACTGGCAGCTCTACAAGGAACGCCATCAGGTCGAATGCTTCTTCAACAAGCTCAAGCGCTTCCGCCGGATCGCCCTGCGCTGCGAGAAAACTCTCCCCGCATTCATGGGCTTCGTCCATCTCGCCTGCACCATGATCTGGCTACGATAAATGCAGACAGCACCTAAGGCTAGTGCGATCCTCGCGGGCGCCCGAGGCCTTGTCGGAAAAGAGGTGCCGGGAATCGACCCCGGCTGCGATCAACGCATCGCGCTGAAGATCGACCGGTTGCCGGTCGTCGGTAGAAGAAACACGCATGTAGCCAATGAGCATGTCGGATAACCCCTGATAGCATGTTATCGGACAGGGCTTCTTTCCGACAGGGATTTCCGGACACCATAGGATTATCGATACGCACGAGATCGCTGGGGTTCACGCAGTTCCGTGCGTAAGCAGCCCGAACCCGCCGGATTTCATGTGATTTCCGGTCGCAATCGGCTTTCGCGCGGACCCTTTACCGCGTATCGCCATCTGGCTTCATCCGAACAACGCGGCCAACAACCATTGCAGCCGCCGCTAATAGGATTGTAGGCAGGATAAACGGATTTAGGCTCCCAGTAGCCGTCGCAAGAAGGCCGGCAAGGATAGGGCCAATTACCCGTGCGATTGCGAACGCGGACGCATTTTGACCAAGGACAGCACCACGATCAGAGTTTTCAGTAATAGTCGCAATTCTCGTTGATATAAACGCCCATGAAATGGCTCTAGCGAGACTTGTGAATGCCATTAGAGAAACTGCTAGCGCTACGTCATTTGCGATCAACTGACCCAATGTTGAAAATGCCACCCCGGCAAAACCAATTATAATACCAGTCTTGAAAGAAATGCGCGACATCCACAGTGGGATAATAATTAATTGTGTAATCGCGGCAACTAGGGCGGAAAATGCGAAAAATAGGCCTATTTCTTTTGCTCCCCATCCAAATTCGTGGTTAGCCCATAGAGAAAATAGGACCTCTATGGATGAAGCTATCGTACCATATAGAAATGTCAGGCCAATCAATGATTGCGTCTCCTTCGGGATTGCCCGCCAGATCATTTTCTTACTTTTACTTTGAGATATATTATTCTCATTTGGGAGAATAATGGCCATTAGAAAGGCGGCAAGGATAGCTAGAACGGTGCAAGTTAGGAACACCGTTTTGTATCCAAGTGGGCTATGTGGATCTCCAACCAAAAGCCCCCCGAGTACCGGGCCAGCCATGAAACCAAAATGAGAAGTCGCACTTAAAATGCTTATAGCTTTTAAGCGCTGCTCTCCTGAAGTGCGATCGGATACATATCCTTGCAAAACAGAATTATTGCCTGCGACGAATCCAGTAACCACTCTTATAAACACGGATAGAAGCACGCTCCCGCTAAATGAGAGCGCAAGCCAGCAAACTGCACTCATGGAAAGTGTCAAAATTAAAACCCGTTTTCGCCCGATTTGATCAGATAAGCGCCCCCAATATGGCTCTCCGAATATTGCCCCAATAGCGTATGCTGAAAACAAGACAGCAATTAACCACGGCTCTGATCCAAATGACCTTCCATAGAGCGGTAGAAGCGGCACAACTACGCCTGAACCCAAGAGGCTTAAAAATGCCGGAAAGGCCACAGCAAGGATAGGAAGGCCGCTAGATGATTTCATTATTCCTCACCACATTTGTAAATTATACAAAATGAATCTATTCGATGCTGCTGAATATTAATTCTGTGCTGGAAAATATCGGTCGTATATCGGACACAAATTTGTCCATGTCCGCTTTAGCATCGTGGAGTGCGACGATATCACGCTCCCGCTGTTCCCATATCGTGAGGCTCGGCCATTTTGCGTGGGCATAGAGTCCTCCGTCTAAACCACGATATAGACTTGAGCCGTTGCTGCCGCAGTGAAGCTTTAACAGCAACGACATATTTTTAGCTGCCTCGATCGCCTTCAGTTCCAAACCTGCTTTAGGTATAAGCTTGAATGAAGAAACAAACATTCTTATTATCCACCCTTATTTTTGGAAGCCACATCGACCAGATTCACTAGATCTCCAATATTTATAATAGAATTAAAATTATCTTCTGGTAGCTTAATCTCCAATATGTCCTCTAGTTCAACAACTATTTCCACCATTTCAAGACTATCTATATTTAGATCGGTTCTGATATTTGATTCTGGGGTGACACTATCTTTATCTATTTTGAGCATTTCGTAAAGTATGTCGCTTATGTGGTTTAGAGATGTCATGATGCTTTCCTCGATCCGCCGGATTTATTCGATGGACTGCCCTTGCCGTTTAATAGCCGCGTTTATGGACTGAACGATCACAACGGTTTGGTAGTCTACTTCGAGATTGACGCGTGCGTTTGTCCCCCGAAGCTCAAATACAGTTTGCCTGAGCGTTTCGGGTATCAGATTGAGTTCGAAACCGGCTCCGTTCGTCCCGATCCGTCCGACCGTTAGACTTGCGCCATCGACGGTGATAAAACCCTTGGTGAATATGAATGGCATGAGATCGGACGGCGCTTCTACAAATACGAGCGCACCACGGCCAACTTTTGTCATACTAGCAATCCGGCCAACGCCGTAGATGTGGCCGGAGACCGCATGACCGCCATTCTCGTCGCCGAAGCGTAATGAACGCTCGAAGTTCAGGAGGTCACCAACGCGTCTATCGCCAATATTAGTTGCATCGATCGTGGCCTGCACCGCGTTGAAGGTCACGGTGTTTTCGCTGTGGTCCACCACCGTCATGCAGACACCGTCTAATGCGATGCTCGCCCCGATTTTGACGTCCTTTAGATGATCGGGACCGACTTGGACGGTTACGTTTAGGGCTCCATCGTGCTCATCTACACCTACGACCCTGGCGCGGGTCTGTACGATTCCACTATACATTTATCGCTCCCAGCCTTGTGCGGTACCAATTGAGGACCCGTCGTCATGCCCATCGTGGTGGGCTATCCAACCACCATCGACCCTCTCGGCGATGCGTATGCTTCCTTGAACACGATCCCTGATCTTGACGGTATGGCCGAGCGACTCCAGTTCCTCGCGTTCCGCCGTGAGGCCGCTTTCTAACTCGATGCGCCCTTCCTCTCCGGCCTCGATGAGATCGGCGCCGGGGAAACAGGTGAACCTAGGGGCGTGGGCGGCCTGCTCTAATCGCATTCCATCGACGAGTGCAGCCGCCAAGGTGGCTGCATTCCACTGCACCTGCCCATCCCCACCAGGTGTCCCTCCAGAGAATGATAGTCCATGCTCCGTTGTCACGGCGTAGGCGTGGATAGTGTTGACAGGCCGCTTTCCCGGTTTGAGGGAATTTGCCAGACCGGCTTTGAGGGGCATGCTTCTGCCCAATCGACTGTTGAATATGATGCCAGTGCTCGGTTCCGCCACGCCTGATCCGAAGCCGAGCGACAAACTAAGTATCATCGAGACCGAATTACCAACCTTATCGCCTACGACGAACTGGGTAGTGTCACCCTCGCTGTAGTGGCCCTTGTAAAGGCACTGCGATCGGTGACGGGCTTTGATTGCGGAGCAGTCTCCCGGAAGGTCTTCGAGCCAGAAATCGGTGCAATATGCGTCTAGATCACCTAGCGCGCGAAGTCGCCAGTTGTAGGTCTGGTTGAATATCTCTCTCCAGACATGAATACGGTTTGTGCCAGTATGTAACGAATTTTGAACTGCAAAATCATACATGGCGAGATTACGCAGAAGGATCGCTCCTTGACTCGGCGCTGGGTTCGTGTGAACCGTATGTTCGCCTAAACGCAATGTGATCGGCTCGTGAATATCAACCTGTGATTGTTCAAAGTCGGAAAGTGAAAACAATCCACCTTGTTTTTCTGTGAACTGTAACACCGCGTTACGATATTCATCGCTTTGTAGATAGCTGGCAGAACCACGCGCAACTTTGTCTAGGAATGCTCCCAATTGGGGTTGCCTAAGTATAGATCCAGTCTGGATAGCCTTGCCACCAGGCAGGAATATCGCAGAGCATGTTTCATCGTCTTTGATAACCGTGATATTGTTCTTAATCCATTTGTGCATTTGACCGGTAACGACCACGCCATCGCGGGCCGCCGTGATCGCCGGTTCGAACAGCTCTTCGAGCGGTCTCGTACCCATACGATGGTGCATTGACACCAGCCCCTCTGCTGCAGCGGGTATGGTAGCTGACATTATGCCGATACGCGGGACGGCCTTATGCCCTAAACTGGCTAGAAACTCCCGCGTTGCCCTTTGAGGGGTACGACCAAAGGCGGTATGGGAAAGAACCTTTCTTGACGCTGCATCGAAACAAATCGCCGCCAGGTCACCGCCAGGCCCACAACACATTGGCAACGTGACGAACAGAACCGCGCTCGCAGCTATCGCTGCATCGGCTGCGGTCCCTCCGGCCTGCATAACGTCCAATGCCACCTGACTTGCGTAGGGGCAGCTCGAATCCACAACCGCCGACGAAGCCAAGTTCATGATAGCATCCTCGACACCTGCGAGGCCGTCAATTCTGAACGGATCGAGCGACGATCAGGGTAGACCAGTGGCCGACACGGAACTCCTCTTGATCTGCCAGAAGCTCAGCGGCTAAGGACGCCTCTCCGCCCGGAAGCTCCGTCCAAGCGCGCCCGCTCGATGAAGCCCAGGCAACATATTCAGCAGGGGCCACGTTCGTAGCCCGCTCGATGATAAACGCTTCGATGACGTCCAACCCGGCCGCCTCGCAAAAACGGGTGGCCTCGTCCGGGCTGATCCGCCGTTGACGGAATGGATGGCGATCGATCGTTCCACCAACCGCTACGATGGCGTTCGAAATTTTCTCGTCGAACTCTTCCGAAGCTACCGATCGGCCCGCTGTTGTGAACGCGATGCATCCGCCAGGGCGAAGAAGTCCCGCGAGATGATCGATGGCGCCTCCGATGTCCGGATAGGTCCAATGCAGTGCAGCATTTGATATGATCAGATCATAGGGTTGAGATCCGCCTAAGTCTGTAATGGACTGATTAACATACAGAATTTCGTGTTCGCGGAACCTCAGCAAGTTCCGCTCAGCCTGAGTAAGCATCTCCCGCGACACGTCCACGGCTGTCACGGTTCGCACGGGACGCGCTTCCAGCAAGGCGGCCGTCGCAAACCCAGTACCACAGCCAGCATCGAGCACATGACTATAGACTGGGCCGTTCGGAATGGCGTTAGCTAAGATTGCCGCATTGCGTTTCTGCAAGCGTGCCGCGAATTGATCATAATCCGCAGCCGCAGTCCAACGGTTTTCCATGATCTATCCCCTATAACAAATGGCGCAACCTGGCTCGTTTTGCGCTCAGGTAATTTGTGTTGTGAGTGTGTACCTCGGCCAGGATAGGAACACGCCTTATGACCGTCACGCCAAGGGCGGTGAGTGCTTCGACCTTATCTGGGTTATTTGTCATCAACTCGATCACATTAACGCCAAGATCATCAAGAACTTTGGCGGCTCCAGTAAAATCCCGACTGTCTATTGGCAGGCCAAGAGATGTGTTGGCATCTACGGTGTCCGCCCCACCGTCCTGAAGTGAATAAGCACGCAACTTATTCATCAAGCCGATGCCCCGGCCTTCATGGTCGCACATGTAGATCAATATGCCGGCGCCTCGATCAACGATCGCCTCAAAGGCACCATGAAGCTGAGCCTGACAGTCGCAACGCGCTGAGCCCAAGGCATCGCCTGTGAGGCAGGCGCTATGCACCCGCACCAAGGCGGGGGGAGCCTTCCACTGACCATATGCAATCGCCAGGATCTCATCGGAATTATGGACATAGCCAGTAACGTCGAACGAGTAGATCTCGCCTTCGACAGTCACAGGAAGCTTGGCCGAAGCAGCTCGCGTCAGCATGCGGAAATCACCTCTTCCTTCTGTCGGATTCCGATAATTTCCCGTGCGATTCGAGGTGTAACGGGCTCCCGCCCGAGTTCCCTTCCTAAACGCACCAAGCGCTCAACTAGCCGAGGATTTGTTGCCGGTTCTCGCGTTCGCCAGTCAAAATATGGATTATCCTCAAGACCAACGCGGACATGTCCGCCAAGGGTCAGCGACGTTACGTTGGCGGAAAGCTGATATCTTCCGATGCCGGCAAGCGCCCAGGTCGATCCCTCGGGCAGGGACCCTACTATCGCAGCTATATTCGTAGCGTTGAAATCCGCGGTACCTAAGGAACCCAGAAGGATGTTAAAATAGTAAGGCGGCTTTAGACGTCCCGCCTTCGCCAAAGAGCGGGCGTAGTTCGCCATACCGACGTCAAAGACCTCAAGCTCAGGCACGATGTTAGCCGCCTGCATTGCATCTATAAGGCCGATGATCGTGTCAGGTGCGTTAACGGATGCACTCTTGGGAAAGTTCATCGACCCCAGAGTTAAGGACGCTAATTCCGGCTTGTGTGGGTCTGGGATTGATAGCGCTTCGGTTCGACGAGGCAGATCGCTCCAGTTTCGCCCGCTACTTGTCACACAGACTATAATTTCGGGTGCCCTCAAGAGGACCTCGGTGATGATCTCTTCGAACCGCTCACCCCGCCATGTTGGGCTCTCGTCATCCTCGCGCGCATGGAGGTGCACCATCGCCGCCCCGGCATCGTAGCAGCGGCCAACATCCAGACCGATCTCCTTCGGCGTGATCGGGACAGCGGGAACCTGGGCTCGAACCGGAATCATCCCGGTGGGGCAAAGATTGACTATAAAGCCCGAATTTCCCTTGTCATTTTCCCGCTCCTCTAGCCTTAGTGAACTTGAAAAATTATTCATACTTGAAGGCGCCCTAGATACATCTTCAACTATGATGGCACCGGCAACGCCATGACCGTAATGAGATTTCTAAAACAATTAGAGAGATAAACTCATAAGCAATTAAAGCCAATCAATGCATTCATTTTGGATGTAACCCGGAGACAAATTCGATTATTGCCAACGACTGCGTATCGGAGGTATCTATCCTATCGACTTGTCGGCGTGGAGGGTGATTTGATATCTAGACCGCTAAAGCACTTTCCCAATTTGGTCCGCATTCGGGAAGGGAATGGTCTCGGCACCGTCGTTTGCTTTCATGCCATCGGCGGAATGATCTCGTCCTACGGGAGTTTGTTCCGCGAGGTTCCGGCCGGTTTCGCTCTGTATGGGGTGGAGTCGCCAAGAAATCCCGAAACGATCCAGCAGCATGCCGGCATTGAAGCCCTTGCGAGCTACTATGTTGGGTTGATCGAGGCTCTACAGCCCGTATATCCTCTTGTTTTGGGTGGATGGTGCGTTGGAGCTGATCTGGCGCTCAACTTACAGGATAAGCTCGATCGGCGGGGTATCCCTGTCGCGGTGGCGTTTGGGCTCGACGCTAATTTGGACTTTTCAGTGCGGAAGGTTATGCAGCAATGCCGCGAAAAAGGCAGTGAAGACGTCTGGCGATTTTTCACAAAAATAATGGCGGGTCCAGAGTTCATTGACGAGCTATTCGCCAGTTCAGACTTCTTAAAAGCGGACAAGGTTGGGCGCGTTGAACGTGTTTATAAGGCTCGCGACGGCCATCCCGACCGCAGCCATATAAAGCGTGACCTTGTAAATCCGACTTGGCAATTCGACTTTATAGACGAATTGCTGGATGCGTCGAGACACTATCGCTTTCAGGGGAACCGCTCTAATAGCAAAATACTTTTGTTCTCGGATGCGTCCGATAAGCACTTTGTCCTTCGTGAAGCCATCAATGTTGACGCGCCTGCGCTCGAACTCGCTTTTTATGATACAAGCCATCGTGGACTGCTTGAGTACCCGCACATCAAACATATTGTCGCACGGGTTATCGACACAATCGAGTTGACGGCAGCAGAATAGATTGCTGTTGATGATTCAGTGGCGCTTCCCGTGCTCGAGCGTAAGATTTCGGCTCCCCCTTTCCTTTCGCGCTGATTGTGGGCCTACTTCATGCCTAAGATGTACGACAATCAGGCGAAAGCCGCCGCCCGCCATGTGATTGGCGTCAGGCGTTTCAATGACAGGCAGACCTTAACGCCTTGCCAGTATCAGTTTCCAGATATGGGAGATTTCGCGAGCCTGTTCGGCGCGCAGGAGGCAGCGTGATGGTTTGGGGAATGAGTTTACCTTCGAACTTCGGTGAATTTTGGCCGGACGCAGATTTTGAGTTCGATGCCAAGGTGCGGGATGGTCGATGGAGCGAGCGTCTTCGCCTTCACTACTTGGCGCAGACTCCTGAGGAGCAGCGGAGGCTGTTCGACTATGGCGACAATCACGTCGGTTATGGAGCCGGAAACTACGGCAATTTTGTTGTTGGGAAATTTACGAGAGAGCGGGGAACGGTGAGGCCGGGCAGTCCGGACTATCCGCCTTTCAGGCCGGTTGAACCCCACGAGGCACCGCGATCGTTTGCAACCGAAAAGAGCTATAAAACGCTCGGATCTTTGATTGAGTTAAACGATGGCGTCGTGGCAGTGGACGAGGCCCTGAAAACAATAATCGAGCGACTTGAACCGGGAATCCATCAGTTTTTCCCGATTGAGATTTGCATGCCGCGCGGTCAAATTTATCCCGGACAATATTACACAATGGTCATCGGTCAATTTGTTGACAGCTTTTTGCCAGAGAACAGTCAGGGGGATTCGTGGAACGGCTACGGTCCAGAATATCCGAATGCTTAATCCTATAAAGAATCGAATAAGGGCATTTCTGGACTAGCGCTGTCTGGAGAAAATTTTGGAAATGCGAATCTGTGGCGGGAGCAGAGATTCACTAACATTTTGCTGTGTTTTTCGGATGCGTTGCAGGCGGAAATCGAGAAGTCTGGCATTCGCGTTCCCGATCATTATCACATATAGAGCGGGCCGTGAATCCCGCAGGGCGTGATTGAAGTTTCGCCTCCGGCGCTGACCCGCCATGAAAGCTCCATGATGACATTCGGATTTCGACGGGGATGGGGGTGGCTGCTGCTGGCGACGCTGACGCTCTCCACCATCGGTGACGAAATCACGCTCATCACCCTGATGTTCCGCACCGCTGGCGATCATGCGGCGCTGGCCATTCCCCTGCTGCTCATCGCGCAGCTCGTCCCCGGGTTGCTTGCCGCACCCTATATCGGCCGCCTGACCGACCGGCGCGACGCTGGGCTGATCCTGATCTTCGCATCGCTGGCGCAAGCCGCGATTGTGGCCTGGCTCGCCTTCAGCGCCTCGCTCCTGGCCACGATCGTCGGCGCGTCGATCCTCGGCCTGCTGTTCGCAATCAGCGGCACGGCAACATTCGCCCTGATCCCGGTCCTCGCCCAGGGCCTCGGCATGACGCTGGCGCGGGCCAATGCCGGTCTGGAGTTCGTTCGCAGCGCCGGGATGCTGGCGGGGCCGGTCGTCGGGGGCATTCTCGTGTCCTCGGGCGGCACCCGCAACGCCCTCCTGATCGACGCCGGCAGCTTCGCCCTGCTGGCGCTCGTAGTCTGGGGCAGCGGCATCAGGCGGCGGACGCAGCCCGCAGATGGGGAGGAGCAGGCCGCACCGACATTGCTCGCGGAATATCTGCCGCTGCTGCGCAATCGACGCATCGTCATCATGGTCGCGGCGCTGACCCTGGAGGTATTCGCCACCGCCATCGCCGATGTCGCCTTCATCTTTCTCATAACCATTTCGCTCAGTGCAGGCGCTACCGCGCTTGGCGTCTTGACGGCCTTCTGGGCAGGCGGGATGCTGCTGGGCGCAGCGCTCGCGGGTGCAATCGCCGAGCGCTATCCCGCCAAATGGGCGTTCGCCACGGCCGCCCTCATGGGCGCGTCCATGCTCGCGATCGGCGTCATGCCCGTCATCGTCGTTCCCAGCCTCGCCGGCGTCGCCGTCGCCTTTGTCGTGGGAGGCGCGGCCAATAGCGTCCACAATGTCGCGGTCCGGACTATGCTGCAAAAGGAGGCTCCGCCCGACGCGCATGGCAAGGTGGCGGCGGTCTATGTCACCGCAACGCGCAGCGCGACGATAGCGGGCTTTCTCGCTGGCGGCCTGTTCGTCCCTGCCAGTGCATTTACCGCCTATATCGTCGGTGGTCTTTTGGGGGTCATCGCTGGCCTCGCCGGATGGGGCCTGTTTCATTTGATGCGTTAATGGCCTCGCCGGCATCAGATTTTTACATCGCAGAAGGGTGCGGAAACCGCCATTTCCATATTCGTGCAAAACTTTTGATTTTCGGTTCAGCGCCTTTAGGCGATCCTCTGACGCAGCCTGTGCGCTTTCTCACCCGATTGGTGAGAAAGCGTCATAGTTGGGCGGGAAATAGCAATTTGATGGAAAGCGGTGACTGGAACTAACTGTGCAGCCTATTGGGGGGAAGCTGTGCATTAACGTTAAGATTGCTACTGGCGTTGACGCGCCATAATATAGAGGATCTGTTGCTGATCCTCGTCATTCCGCTGCTGACGTTGCCATCAATGGCGATCCTCCTCCATTCTGCTCCCGGCCCAACCTGGAGGAAGTCTATGTTCATGTCGTCGGGGATCGTGGGCTGAAAGTCTGACAAGCGTCAATTCGATAGGGAGACCCGCTTGCCACGCCATGCCTTCATCCTCGGTGGAACAGGCCAGATTGGCCGTGCAGTAGTCAGCAATCTGCTCGCTGCCGGATGGGCCGTGTCGATTGCCTCTCGCCAACGGCACTCGCCGCCGGCGGAACTCACTGCCTTGGGGGCAAAGTTCGTGGCGCTTGATCGGGAACGCCCAGGCGAACTGGCCCGATCCCTCGGTGATGGTGCCGACGCGCTGATAGACGTGACGGCCTATAGCCCCGCCGAAGGCCGACAGCTTCTCGATGTGCAGAGCAACGTCGGCGCACTGGTGGTCGTATCGTCGTCCAGCGTTTACCGGGATACTGAAGGGCGGACGCTCGATGAGGCCGCACAGAACGGCTTTCCCGAACTCCCCGAACCGATCGCCGAAACGCAGCCAACGGTCGCGCCTGGTGATGCGACCTATTCGACGCGCAAAGTCGCCCTGGAACATCTGCTGCTCGACAAGGCCACGATCCCCGTCACGGTCCTGCGCCCCCCTGCGATCCACGGCCCCGGCTCCATACATCCCCGCGAATGGTGGTTCGTTAAACGCATATTGGATGGTCGTCAGGCTATACCGTTGGCCTACGAGGGGAGAAGTCGCTTCCACACCTCATCTGTTCTCAACATCGCCGAATTGGTCCGCGTCGCCTTAGATCGGTCGAGCACCCGCATCCTGAACATCGCCGACCCTGTGGCGCTGAGCGTCGCCGAGGTTGGCTCCGCAATCGCGCGACACATAGGCTATGCGGGCAGGTTCGTGCCAGTGACCAGCAACACTTTTCCAGCGAAGATCGGCCGCACGCCGTGGTCCGTGCCGCGTCCGTTCGTGCTCGACAACAGCGCCGCGCTGGCGCTGGGTTTTGTTCCGGTCACGACCTACCCGGAGGCGGTTGGTGCAATATGTGATGATCTTGCCAATGTGGGGGCCAGCGAGGGCTGGCAAGCCCGCTTCCCGATCCTCGCCAGCTACCCTTACGATCTGTTCGATTATAGCGCGGAAGATGCCTTCTTCGAGCGCCCCTCCTCTGCGTTCGCCGTATGACGCCAACGGCGCAAATTTATCTGCTCCGGCATGGCGAAACGGAATGGAATACTGCTGGCCGCTTCCAAGGTCGCTTGGATTCTGCGCTCACATCCAAGGGGATCGCGCAGGCAGAAGCTGCTGCCCGACGACTGGCCCATGTCGCCCCGACAATTGATGCAATGTTCTCAAGCCCGCTTGGTCGCGCGCGGCAGACGGCCGATATTCTATGCTCACTGGCGACTTACCCACCCGTTCAATGGGACGACCGACTACAAGAGGTATCGGTCGGTTCGTGGGACGGTTTGACGCATTTTGACATCGATGCCTGCTGGCCTGGTCTGCTCGATGGCACCTCTCCCTTCGATTGGTTTTTCAGGTCGCCAGATGGCGAATCCTACGACGCCGCAGTTGAGCGAGTTCGGGACTGGCTAGCGGGCTTGGTTGGGACCGTGATCGCCGTCTCGCATGGGCTATTGGGCCGGATCATCAGGGGTGTTCACCTCGGCTTGCCGAAGGCACAGGCGCTTCAATTGCCCGTCCCACAGGATGTTATCTGGCATCTACACTCCGGCAAGATTGATGCCCTGACGGTGGAGGCCGAATGATCGAACGTAAGGCCGGCGCAGCTACCAGTCTGCGCACTATCGTGGCGGCAAGCCCAATCCTCTGCACCATCCTGGATCGCTGGACTTCCATCGACCTACCGGATTGCTGGCTGTCGGGTAGCGCCATCGCGCAAACGGCATGGAATGCCGCATTCGGCCTGTCGCCCGAATATGGCCTCGCCGACATCGATCTGGTCTATTTCGATGATGCCGATCTGTCGGAAGAAGGCGAGGCGCGCCAGGTAGCGCGCATTCGTGGTCTGTTTCCTGATCTACCGCTATGGATTGATGCCAAGAACGAGGCACGGGTCCATCTCTGGTATGAGGCGAAGTTCGGCTACCCGATCACGCCCTACCGATCGAGCGAACATGCCATTTCCACTTTCCCGACGACAGCAGGCGCAGTCGCGATCCGGCCCGGTACTGCCGGCCTCTCGATTTTTGCTCCCTTCGGTCTGGATGATCTGCTGAGCTACACGGTTCGGCCTAACAAGGCGCAGATTACCCAAGTTATCTATGAGGCAAAAGTCGCTCGCTGGCAAAGCTGCTGGCCCGCACTGACGATCGTTGATTGGCACGAGAACTAGCTCGGGTGACCCAGCCTGTACGACAATCAGGCTTTTACCGCCACGAACAGCGATGTGCCGCCCTACGGTCATGGTGATGAACGTCCATCACATAAAGGCCGATCCTTCACTTGGTCGTGTAGCCGCCATTCACGAGGATGGTCTGCCCCGTCATCCACCAGCCGTCCGAGACGAGGAACCGGATGAACGGCACGATGTCCTCGATATCGGTAAGGCCGGTCTTAGAGAAGTTTGATAGCGCGGCCGCAGTCTTATGGTACGCCACCGCATCGGCGCCCTCGGCGGGATAAAAGAACGGCGTATCCATCGGTCCCGGTCCGATCGCCGTCACCGAGATGCCGCGCTCGCCAAACTCCTTCGACGCGGCGCGGGTGAAATGCTCCACTGGCGCCTTGGTGCCGGCATAGGCCGCGTAAAAGGGCGTGAACGCGCCAAGCAGCGACGTGACCAGGGTAACGATCTTGCCATTGTCGTTCACATGACGGCCGGCCTCTTTCAGGAAGAAGAAGGCTGACTTGGAATTGACCGCCGTCATCTCGTCATATTCGGCCTCGCTGATCTCGACGAAGGGCTTCTTGAGCACCTTGCCGACCGTGTTGATCGCGATGTCCGGCCTGCCGACAGCGGCGATGCTGTCGGCAAACAGCTTTTCGATCGCGCCCGCCGAGGTCAGGTCGCCCTGAAAGGCGGCAGCCTGCGCGCCCGCAGCCTGGATGGCGGCAACGGTTTCATCTGCTGCGTCTTTCGTGGCCGAGCTGTTATAATGGATGGCGACCGCTTTCGCACCTTGTTCGGCAAGGTCGCGGGCGAGCAGCCCGCCCAGATTCTTCGCGCCGCCGGCGATGAGGACTGTCTTACCCTTGATGCCGTGATCGGCCATGTGCCTGTCTCCTGCCGGTTGCGGGAGTCGCGGTGATCCCGTCGGAGACGAACCTACAATCTAGATTGTTGCCATAAAGCCGATCATTCTGACATGACATGTCAGAACAGGCGAACAATGGATGGGGCAGTGGATCGGATCGATCTTTTCAGGACCTTCGTACGGGTCGTCGAATGCGCGAGCTTCACCCGTGCCGCCGACATGCTGGGGATACCGCGATCCTCGGTATCGGCCGCGATCCAGGCTCTGGAGGGGCGCGTTGGCGCACGCCTGCTGCATCGCACGACTCGCCGGGTCACACCGACGCAGGACGGCGTCGCCCTCTACGACCGCTGCCTGCGCCTGATCGCCGATGTCGAGGAGGCCGAAGGCCTGTTCCGGCAGACGTCGGTGGGACCGAGCGGCATGTTGCGGATCGATGTGCCGGGGCGGATCGGGCGGCTCATCATCGCGCCCGCACTGCCGGATTTCTTCGCGCGATACCCCGATATAGAGATCGGCCTGGGCGTTTCCGATCGCGCGGTCAATCTGGTCGAGGAGAGCATCGACTGTGTTCTGCGCGTCGGGCCATTGGCAGACTCAGGAATGATCGCACGATCCATCGGCGAACTCCCGCTAATCAATGTCGCCAGCCCTGACTATCTCTCTCGTCATGGTACTCCGGCGGGACCGGCAGACCTCCATTCCCACCGGGCGGTGCGCTACGCTTCGCCATCGAGCGGCCGGGTCGAGAACTGGGAATGGATGGATGGCGAGATCATGAGGACGATGGCCATGTCGGGTTCGGTGACCGTCAACAGCGCCGAAGCCTATATCGCCTGCTGCCTGGCGGGGCTCGGCCTCATCCAGACACCGGCCTATGACGTGAAGGCCCATATCGCCGCTAGCGAACTGATCGAAGTGATGCCGGATCATCGTGCCGAACCAATGCCGATGACATTGCTCTATCCGCACCGCCAGCATCTGTCGCGGCGATTGCAGGTATTCGCTGATTGGCTTGCCGACTTGCTGGCCCGGGAAATTCTGGCCTAGCCGCCAAGCCATCCTGAAAAACTGGATAGGTAGCGGCCACCTTTGCAACGGACGCTCCGAAAAGTAGCGATCGCGCTTTCACAAATCCTGCCCTTTGAGACATTCGACGACCAAAAATCAGGCGGTTGCCGACATCTAGGCGGGATTCTGATTGTCGATATCCAGGCATCTGGGGCGATCAACCGGGCAGGCCACTCATCATGGCAATCTCATCCAGATCGACATCCCAGTCTGCACGGCTGGCGCAACAAATATGTGCCGTCGGCCGAATCTGGATGGGACCATCAAGGCAGCCAGCGGGAACCTTGAGCATTGCGCCGTCCATCTGAACATCAGGAAGCGCTGCCCCACACCCACGACAGAAGCTGCGCTGATGTCGGGTGCCGGGTAGCCGAAAAATTTTGACTTCATCCTCCCCCGCTTCCCAATGGATTGATGCATCAGACGCGAAGAGACTGGCGCCATGGGCCGTGCCGCTTCCCTTTCGGCACCGCGAGCAATGGCATAGAAAGAAGCTGTCGAAGGAGCCGTTGATCTTGAAGCGAACGGTTCCGCAAAGACAGGAGCCGGAAATGTTAGACTGGTTCGTGGATGCTTTGCACATGAGCTTTTTATTAGTGCTCATGATGGATCTGGTCCAGTGTCATGGCCGTAGCGTTTCCGACAAACAGGCGAGTGCCGCCGTCTGGCATGTGTTTGCCGACATCCGAGAACGACCTTTAAAGCGCGATGGCTATAACCGGAATAGGTCCAGCCCTTCTATGATCTCCACTTTGGTCTGTTCCGTTACTTGCCGGCCCGTCTTCGCACCAGCACGTAGGATGTCCATCATCATGTCGGGACGGGCGCTTAGCTCCGCGCGCCATTCCCGAATTGGGGCCACAATCCCTTGAAGAATGCCGGTGAGACGGCGCTTTAGAACCATGTCGCCCAAGCCGCCGCGTTGATAGTCCGCCTTCAACTCACCAATCGCCTCCACGTCCGGATCGAAAGCATCAAGGTAGGTGAACACAACGTTGCCTTCCACGCGCCCCGGATCGGAGGCGCGGAGATGGTTTGGGTCAGTATACATGCGCTGCACCGCTGCCGCGATTTCGGTATCACTGGCCGATAGTGGGATAGTGTTGCCCTGTGACTTACTCATCTTCGCCTTGCCGTCCACGCCGGGCAGTCGTCCCGATCCTGGCCGCAAATATCCGCCGTTACCGCAAGGAGCGCGGTGTCAGCCAACAAGATTTCGCTTATGATATCGAAATGGATCGGACCTATTTCGGCGGTATCGAACGAGGCGAACGGAATGTTCCGATAGATAATATCGAGCGTATCGCGAATGGTCTGGGAATAAGTGCCGATAGCTTATTGATCGAGAGCGGGGAAGATCCAGAGGGAATTTCTGTCCCTGTACCCGAGGGGTAATTCGGTTCGAGAACCAATCACGGGCGTGCCCTTTATTCATTGATCACCGTCCGTTGCGGGTGAGGTTTTGCCAATGAAGTTGGCTGGGCAGCGGCGCGGATGAGCGGGCGGTGGGTGAAGCCTTTCTCGACAAGGATTGTTTAGTGGCCCTAGCGGTAGGGCGCCTGGCTGAGCTTGCGACCGATAGATTCACGCCGCCCTCCCGTAGGCGGGACCTCGTGCATGAGGCAGTCGGAGATCGTCAGGAACAGGCCGGAAAAATTTGCGACTTACACCTCGCCGCCCCATTCATGCCCGACAATGTCGTGACAAAGCGGATGCGGTCTGCTATGGAGGTTGAAACTGGAGATTGAACGATGGCAGTAGCAACAGTCCGATCTGAAAAGCTGGACCTGCGGTTGACCGCAGACGCGAAACGGACACTCAGCGCCGCCGCGAAAGCAACCCACCGGTCGGTGAGCGAGTTTGTTCTCGAGAGCGCGCTGGCGCGCGCGCAGGAGGCGTTGCCCGATCGGCAGCATTTCGGGCTGGATGCGGAACGCTGGCAGCTCTTCCTGGAGGCGATGGACGCTCCATCGCGACCGATCCCGCGCGTGAAGCGCCTGTTTGAGACGCCGAGCGTATTCGAGGCAGAGCAGACTCGATAGCTTCATGGCGTTTCTGATTGAGAAGTTGCGCCGCGATCATAAGGTCGATGCTTTCGATTGCGGCAAAGAGCCTCTGAATAGATTTCTGATCCGGTTTGCATATCAGGCGCAGCTTTCTGGTAGCTCGCAAACCTACATCGCTTTTTCGAGCGAGGAGATCATTGGATATTATACGCTGGTGTTCGGCGACGTCAGCTTCGAGGACGCGCCGGAGCGTTTGCGTAAGGGCCTCGCGCGTCATCCCATACCCCTGATGGTGCTGGCCAGGCTGGCCGTATCGGCGACCTGGGCGGGCAAAGGGATCGGCTCCGGTCTGCTCAAGGACGCGATGACCCGCACGCTGGCGGCCGCTGATATCGCGGGCCTTCGAGCCCTTGCGGTTCACGCCAAGGATGAGGAGGCGCAGTCGTTTTACCGACATTTCGACTTCATCGAATCCCCGAGTGACCCGATGCACTTTTTCCTTCTCTTGAAGGACTTGCGCTCCGTCGTGAGCACAGCGCCTTGATATCGTGCGAACTCCATAAGATTGAGGACATGGACTGCAGAAGCTCGCAAAGCGGGAACAAAATCAACGGGTTCAAATCTGCTTGGGGGCAATTTCTGCCACATGCCGGATCACGAACGATGGAATATCGAAAAGATTTCTGCTATAGTCGTTTGCGAGGAATTCCCGATGAGTACCGCACTCGATACGCGAGAAATCGCCTCCGCAACGCCACGGCTGAGAGTAGCCGATTGGCTGTGGCGTCCATGGTATGCGAAGCTCTGGTGGACCACGATCCTGATCTATTGGCTGGGCATGGCGACGTCGTCCACGCTTCCTGTGTTGGCGGATTTCTATTCCAGCGCTCTGGCGGGATTTCTCAACGTGCTGTTTTTCCCGATGACGGCGCTTATGGTGCTGGGGGTGGGCTATGTGCAGACTTGGCTGGAAGGCTTTTCCTCTGCAGCGGGCGGTAGTCCTTTCCCGGCTCAAGGTACGGCGATGGTGTCCAAGTTGGAGGAACAACACGCTCGGGCGTTCGAGGAACTCAACGCGATCACCGACATCAATGACCCGCGATCTGGCAGTCTCTGGATCGGAAATCCGTTGAGTTTTCAGTATCCGAACCGGCGCCTCTAGCGTTTCTTAAAGCTGCTATCTCCGTCGATCGGGCTTCCAACGACGTCTGTAGAAAAGCTCCCACGTTCCAATATGGAATGCTGCTCAATCGACGTAAGCGGACCTGTAATATCAAACGTCGCTCGATCCGAGTCCGCTTGCTCTAGATAACGATTTCGCATTCCATTTTGGCCCAAGATCCGTTCTGACAGTTCGCGTGATAAGGTTGCCTCTGGGTTGCTGGAACGAGCAGCGGCTCGCTCAGACGCGGCAATCACCTCTCGGACGTCGTAATTTACTATGTCCAGCGTCGATTGAGCAGTTTCATTTGCCGTTCCCATGTCCGAACTGGAGAAGCCGAGCTGCGCACCAAGCCGCCCGGATGACGAACTGACTTTCTGCGGCGACTGGCTGCGGCCAGCCGATGGATTACTCTGAGGCGCCGCTCCGCGTCCTCCGATCGCTTCCGAGTCCGAGATACCAACTGCACCACCAATCTCCGCCCCAACCTTCGTCCCCATGCTGACTTGGTCCTGGGCGGACCGGGCAATGCCACGTTGCCAGCCGGTCTGGGCAACTATGGCTGAGACATCGCGTGTGAGCGTGTCAGCTACCTGTGGTTTGAGGCGCCAATTGCCGTGCCGATCCATCTCGAACCCGCCCTTGAGCCAGTTCTGCATCATGGCCTGGCCCTGTTCGCCACCGCCGAGGAAATGCTCGACGGTATCTGGCCCGGCCTGTTTGCCTGCCTCGAACCGGGTGCTGGTGTCGCTGCGTGCGGATTGCTGAAAACCTACCGAGCTTGAGACCAGCACGTCGTTATGCGCGAAGCTGAACCGGGCTCGTCCTCCGTTTGCGATCGCGCCGAGCTGGCTTTCGTTGATGAGCCCACCCCGCCAGAGCTGCGCAGCGGTGTCCGGCGTGAGATTGAGACTGAGATCGCCGTTCTGATCCATCGCGATCTGGCGCTTCGACATTTTGACGCCGTGTTCTCCGAGCAATTGCTGCATGCGGGTGAGGCGCTCATTATCGACGATCCGGGTCAGCCGATCGTTGCGGGCGCGGTCCGCAATCCCTTCCGCGCCTCCCTCGGCCATATCGACCTGATTGCCTGCGCCCTGGCTGAGGGTTCTGATGAAGCTGTCGAGTTGGGCTGCCTGGCGCACCGACATGCCTGCAGCTCCAGCGCCCTTGGCAAAGCCCGCATTTTCGGCTTGACGGCGTTGCTCCCCGATCCTCGCGGACGAACGGGTGCCATCATGGCCGACCTCGCGCTGCGCATCGAGCTTGCCCGCGCGCTCGGCAACGTCATATCCGGCTGCCTCACGCGTACGGCCATAAACGCTCGTTCCCTCGCGGGCGGTTTCCGCTGTGGCTCCATCGGCCGTGCCCAATTGAACGGAGGCGTTATAGGTCTCGAGCGCATGCATCACCTGAGCCTCGTTCCGACCCGTAGCGCGGGAGAGTTGCGTGATGGCGGAGGAGCGCGCCTCGCCGGAGAGAGCGTTGATGAAGGCGATGCGGCGTGAGGTCTCCTGGACCGACAAGCCGAGCATAGATGCCGCGTTGCGCTGGCCATCGTTGCTGCCGGTGCGGTGAGCCTGCTCGGTCGCCACATTCCCTCGTTCGATCCGGGCTACGTTGTCGCCAGCGAAATCCCGCCTGCCTTCCATCGCGCCGACCTGGATCTGAGCTCCGGTAAGATCATTCCGAAGCATCGCTTCCTGCTCGAAGCTATTGGCGATGAGCTTGGCGAAGGTCGGGTCGGCCGACGCCTGCGCGACGACTCCGGACGCCTTGAGTTCAGCATCCTGGCGCGAGTAGCCCGCCCGCTCGAAATGACGCGACGCGCCCTGCATCATCATGTCGTAGGCGCGCGTATCGCCGAAGGCCTTCCACTGCACCATGTTCTGAAAGAAGGCGGCGAACGCTCGCTCGCCTGTCTGGCCTCCGCCAAAATAGGTTGTACCAAGTGTCCGCAGCGCGTCCTTTTCCGCAAAATTGTGGATCGCCGCGGTTGTGGCGTTGGCGCGGACCGCGCGCACCGTTGCGGGATCGCTGAGATCGCGGCCATTGAGTGCCGGCGATATCCCGCCCAATTCCCTAGCGGCGTCGAGACCACCCAGCCCGAAGGCCGCCGTACCCGACGCACCGCCGCCATGTTCGCCCATCACCGCGCCCGCGGCGCCAAAGCTCCTGTTGGCGGAGAAGGTAGAGCGCTCGCCAAAATCTCCGAAGCTGGAGGATGCGTTCCGCCGGGCCATGGTGCCTGTCGCGGAGGCCTGGGTCTCAAGCGCGGAGGCATAGCCCTCGCGCGTCGCCATCGGTGCGGCGGCCATGGTGCCTTGGCCCTGCGCCTGCAGAGCGCCGCTGGTGAATGCCGTGAACACATTGCCGGAGAAGCGGAAGACCGTAAACACGAACGCGCCTGCGAGCCCGGCCGCAGCGGTCCGGAAGCTGCCGAAGATGGCCAGGGCCTTCATTGCGGACGAGGGCGCGAGCATCCACGCATTTGCGCCGACGTGATTCGACCGCATATCGGAAAGCACATCCATCGCTCGGCCAAGCGTCAACTGATAGATACCGGCATCGATCACGCCCCAGAGCGCCACGAACACGAACAGGCCCAGCGCGAAATTCGCCACACGCAGGTTGATCGGCGTCAGGATGAACAGCAGCGCGATCGGGACCATGAACAGCATGATGCCGAAAACGACTGCGCGGATCGTCGGCATCCACTCATTTGCGACCGACATGGTCGCAAGGCCGTTCGAAATCATGGCACGGTTGGCCATCACCCGCGCAGCTGTTGCTGGGCTGTCCTCAAACAGAACGTCGCCGACGCTATTGCCCAGCAAGACATCGGTCATGAACGCCTGAAGCGAAAGTGGCGTACCCATCATCATCTGCCCCATCTCGCCCAGGCGGGAACGACAGCGTGCGAGTTGCGCGGCGTTGCTTACGTCATAACCGGTGCGCTGGCAGACCTGCGTCGCATAGTCATCAAACAGCGTCGGGTCGCTGAGGCGGGACTGGATATGATCCCAGGCCTCGGTGCAACTGACCGTCGTGCCGCCTTTGTCCGCTGCCGTGTACACCGTGGAAAACGTAGCCGGGCCAGCCATCGCCGCGAACGCTGCCGGCAGATCCGTCGTCGTGCGGAACAGCTGATCATCGTCGACGCCATAGGCAGGCGAAACGCGGGCCACGGGATAGCATTGCCGCACATAGTCCTTGATCGTGGCGTCGAGGAATGTGTCCGTCATCGGGCCGCGCGGGCTGACCGCGTTCAGGAAGAGATCGAAGCTATGGCCGCCCGCGCCGAACTCGAGCTTGGCATTGGGATCGAGCGTATTGTCGTCGATCGTCTCGGCGAGCGATCGCTCCATGAGATTGGTGACCCCGGCGATCAGCACGAGCAGGTTAGGAACGTCGCCGACAGGCTGATAGGCGTTCCGGACACGGTCGTAGACATGAACCGTGCCGGTGGTCGAGACGAGGCCAACGAACAGTCCTATCCCGATCAGCATCTGGAAGCCGAAAGCGACCAGGCCCAAGCCCTGGCCGCGAACGCTTGCGATGATGGCGCCGAGCGCGATCCCGACCACGGCGACGATCAGCACCAGCGTCTCGTAGCGGGCGTCAGCGAAGATCATCGAGACCAGGCGGAAGGCGTCCACCGTCTCCTGGAAGCCGTCATAGGTGTGGAAGCTCGTGTCGATCGCCAGCGCGGGCGTAGCGAAGAGCGAAAGGAGGATGGCTGTGGCTGCATGGCGAAGGCGGCGCATGGGGGCTTTCCTGCTTAGCGGTTGCGGTTGGCAGCGGCGCCAGCGGCATCGCGTGCATCGCGATCGCGCTGGCGGAGCAATCCAGCGTAATTCGCGGACAGATTGGCGGCGCCCAGTGCTGCCACATAGGCCTGCCGCATCTGCGCACGCTGGCGCAGGACCTCCTCCCGCAAGTCGCGAAGCTGTTCGATGCCCTTTGTCAGGATACGGGTCTGGCAGACATTGGCGTTGCCGGCGTCCGCTGCACCGGCCGTGTTGGCGCCGCGCTCTGCGTTGTTGACCGCAAAATCGATCGACCGCGTCAGGTCGTTGAGCATCTGATAGGCGAGGGTGAGCGCAACCAGCTCGTCCGTGTCCGCGATCACCGAGTCCGGCACACCTTGCCGGACGCCCCATTCCAGAATCCGGTAGACCGGCAGCGTCCGGACATTGGCGACGAATTGACGCTCATCGGCGGAAAGCGCCGAGCGCGTGCGGATTTTCGTCGCGATCGATTGCATCCGGTCGCGCGCAAGCTCCAGCGCGCCCTTGCCTGTGTCGGGCGTGCAGTCCGCCCCGCTGGGCGGGATGTTCAGCGCACGGCGCTGAACCTTCCCGGTCAGGAAATCGTCCGGAGATTCGGTGTCCTGATGAGGGCAGGCGGGGATCGCCGAAAAGATCGGAACCTTGTCCGTTGTGTCCCAGCGCATATACACGTCGCCAACGCGGGCCCGCATGACACTGGCCCAGTCGCCCGCACCCACGCGCGTCGCGGCGTGGGAGAGAAGAGAGCCGCTCTTGAAGATGTCGGTGACTTCGGCGGGGCAGTTGGCGAGAGCCTCTTTCAGATCCTCGGTGGGATTATTCTGATTCGCCTGGATTTTCTCACGCGAGTTCTGGTAGCTCTTCGCGAAGCCTTCCTTGACCGATTTGTAGCCGGTCATCTCCTCGATGATCCCGCTCATATTGTCGTCGCCCTTGGCGATCTGGACCATCCGATTGGCAAGGCGACAGTCGTTGACCTGGATGGAATTAAGGAAATTGGTCGCCGCCTCCATCTTCGAGATTATATTTCCCATCTTCTCGTCAAGAGTCTCGAGAAGATATTGAAAAGCCACGGCCGGTGCGGCCTGGAGGATCGATTCCAGCTTCTGCACGAGATAGTCCGGGTCGAGGAAGGACATGCCGCCGAGGAACATATCGATCCCACCGCAGCCCGCCTTCACCTTGGGCAGCGTAAGGCTCATCAGATAGTCGTTGTGGACATCGACGCGGCCTGACATCCCACCTGCGGTCACATAGCCCCGGGTCTGATCCTGGAAGCTGCCCGGGCTCGTATAGGTCACATTGTCGAACCAGCTCTCCGCCCAACTCTGCGCCGCAGCGGGCGCGGGAGTGCAGGCGAGGAGAAGGGGCCAGACGGTCAGAGTCAGGCGGGCACGCAGGGAAGCCATGGCGGGAGTCCTTCGAGGAAGTGGACAAGGAGCTGGCCCGCCATGCTCAGTTCCTTGGCCGTGCGGAGGGTGGGGGCGTGGCGGAACCCACGATCCCGGTGAACTTCGACATGCCGCGCACTCCAACCGCCGGCCTGACCCCCGTCAGCATCTTGGCGGCGAGATAGAGATTGCGCGCAAGATTGGGCGCCTGGTCCGTTCCGATCGCGATGGGCACGATACGGTTAGCGTCGGCGAGGGGCCGGACCCAGCCCACAGGATGGCCAACCCAGGGAAGGCCAAGCCTGCCCGAGCGCACCATCGCTTCCTGAGAGCCGATCGTTCGGACCTGCCAGCCATAGCTTCGCCCGAGGGCGCCGAGCTTGCCCCAAAGGTCAGCACAGGGCAGACAGCCCGGAGCGGTGCTCATCTCGATCACGAAAGCCGGTGCCGGGCCTTTCAGCGTGTCCGCAAAATCGGGAGGCCATTCGTGCGTGACGGGTACCCGCGCAAGCCAGGCACGCATGTCAGCCTCCGTCGCGACGGGATGAATCGCGGCACGCATCGCCTGTTCGCGGGACACTGTCTGTGCTGAGGCGGACGCGGGCGGCAGGAGGAGGACAGCCAGTGCGGCCGCAAGAGGGAGCTTCATGGCCGAGGCTCCACGCTGGCGCCGACCAGATCGCCCCCCAGCGCGCGGGGATCGGTCGCCGAAACCGGACCATTGGCGAGCGCATCGAAGAAGCCGTCCTCCTCGCCAGCACCCGTCATGAACTGTTCGGGCCGGATATCACCGGCCAGCAGCCTGACCGCCTGGTAGGCCATCTGGATGAGATTGGGATACGCCTCGACACCGCTGGCGATCACCATGCGCTGCTGGCTGCCACGGCGGATGATCATGGTCGTGGGCGTTATCTCGACGCCAAACCGCTGAGCCAGCTCAGGCCGGCGGTCGATGTCCATAAGCGTCACCTGCCAGCCCATCTCCTCCTGGAATCTTTGAACGATCGGCCATTGGACGCGGCAGTATCCGCAGGTCGAACGCGAGAACATGACGAGCGCGAATTCCTGGGCATGGCCCCTGAGGTACTGGCGGCGGACGTCGTTCTTGTAAGCGGAGAGCTGATCGCGCGCGTCGCCCACCATCGGATTTGCTGACTTTGCGTTTAGCTCCGGATGCTGGAGCATCGCGATCTGCGTGACGCCGGCGAAGGCGCGCGCCTTGCGCCGTGCGAAATCCTGCAAGCGCCAGAAATCCGAGACGGCATCGACGGTGAGAACGGTCGCGGCATAGTCGCGCTGCTGCTCGATCAGTTTCCTGATCTTCGGCGGCGTCCAGGTCGCCAGTTCCGCCATCGGAGGGATCGCCGGCTTGACAAGGGCTTCGGGATCTTCCGCTTTCTCCACAGGCTTGGGCGGTGCCTGATACCACCAATAGCCGGTCCTCGCCTCGCGTTCTGCGCGCGCGGTCTGCGCGGCCGCAGCCGAGGCTGCAAGCAGAAGAGACAGCCCCAGAGCGAACCGGCCGCCGTTCACAGCACCTGCTCCACACGCCGGAGGCGTCCGGTCTCGACCGGCCCATAATAACGGCTGTCGAACCCGCTTGGATGGCTGGACCCGACATAGATCATGCCGGCGGGTATGGTCCCGTAGGCCGGCAGCCAGTGGTCAAGTTTCATCCCGTTATGGCCGACCGGCTTGCTCACGCCCAGGAGCCGCCCGTTGCAATAGTACCAGCCATCCCAGGTCCCGGCTGTCATCGAGGGCTTCTCGATCATGTCGATCCGGTCGCCGGGGAAGCATAGCGCATATTTGGTGACCATGACCGGCTTGGGTCCGGCGAGCGGATGCGAAAGGCTGAACGACACGAGATCGCCCCGAGCAATCGGGCCAGGCGCGTTGCGCACGAGGCTGGCGTCGATCGAGGGGCTCATCACCAACGTCACCTGAGGGATTGCCCACAGGGTCAGAAGGCCTACTGGCAAGACGATGCCATAAGCCTTCCACAATTGTGCCGGGCGAAGCGGCTGGCCCAGGCCTGAGCTGCCGAGTGCCACCGCCGCCTTCAACGGCAGGAGCTTCAGCTCCGACCAGGAGGCTTTAGCAGCAGCGAAGGCGAGACTGAGCATCGCGAACCTCCTGCTTGCCGCCGAGGCGGGAATATTCCTCCAGAAGTCCGGAGAGGGCGGCGTCGCCATAAATGACGTGCGTCGCGCGCGGACTTTCTTCGTCCCGCTCACAATAGGACTGGGCGGGATCACCCGGCACCATTGCAAGGGCCGGTACACGCACGACGGCGTGCTGACGGAAGATGAGCGGATCGACGATGAGCTGGACGTCGCGCATGGCGCAGGCAGGACCCTGGCAGCCCGGATCAAGGCGGAGGATCTCGGCTGACAGTTTCGCCATCGGGCCGACCTTGGTCAGCCCACCCGGCATTCCGCGAAAAGCGATGACGCCGTGCGCCTTCTCAAGCTGCGCAGCATAGGTGCGAAGCGTCGTCACCGGCATCGACGATGAGACAAACAATACCGGCACCCAGCCCTTGCTGGCCGGCGGCGCGGCGATGCCGGCGACCGCCTTCATGTCGGGCGGTTCCAGCCCAAGGGCCTGGCCGAGCCGCCTTGCCATCGCTTCGCGCTCGGCGACCATTGCGTCCTTACCCTTCTCGAGCGCAGCACGAGCGCGTGCGCCCATTGCCGGCGAGGGCGCGCGTTTGCGTAACCCGTCGAACGCGCGGCGCCTGGTCTCTTCCGGTAGCGCCGGGAGCGCGGCCGGTCCGGTTGCCGGCGCTGCCTGCTTTTGCCGAGCGACGGCACCGCGCAGCCGCTCCATGGCGGCGTCGCCTTCATCGGCCGCCCGATCGCGCGCATTGCCCGCGGAACGGCTGTCCTGCGCTAGCGCAGACGTGGAGAGGAGCATCAACAAGGCGAGCTCGAGCACGCGACGCGCGCTAGCGCCCGATGACCTGCATGTAGGCATCGATCTTACCCTTCATATCGATCTGAATGTCGGCCTGGGCCTTGGCCTCGATCTCGGAATAATATTCGGAGAGGTCCATCTTGCTGAAATCGAGGGACTGAAACTCTTCCGGCGTGAAGCCACGGCAATAGGGTTGCTTGGCGGTGCCCCAGCCGATGCCGTTGAAGCTCTTGAGTTGCGGCCGGCCCTGTTCCTGGATGATACGGCCGAGCTTTGTGTTGAAGCAACAATGCCCCGTGGACTTCTGGATGCAGATGCCGAGGATCTTCGAGGAGCAATAGGTGCCGATTTCGTGGCACATGCCCGACCCGCGCAGCATGCCCACTTCCATGTCCTGCTGGTCGCAGCCCGAAAGCAGGAAATCCATCATGAAGTTGATCGCGAGGCTGATCGCGATCGAGGTCGGATCGATACCCACGATGATGGCATTGGCGCCGGCACTGGCCGCCTGGCTGGCGGTCGCCCCGGCCTTGAACGCCGCATAGGCGGCCTTCATGCCAGTGAACACGCCCTTGGCGACGGCGATCTTGGTGCCGATCGACGAGATCGAGCCACCCATGCCGTCCTTGACGATCTTGCCCTTGTCCTTGCAGCAGTTCTGGAATGTCGTCTTGAGGCCAGCGGGCCGGCAGCGAGCCGCACGTCCCGAGAAAATCTCGATCGAACCAAGGCAATTGCCATCGGCATCGACCGCTCCATCCGCAGGTGTTCCGGGATCGTCGATGACCGGCTCATCGACGATCGGCGTCACGGACGTATCGACGCAGGCGTTGGGGGAACAGGTCGGTGCGCCGCCACTGGCCGGTTCGGCGCAGCCATGGTCCGGTCCAAGCGGGCACGTATAAGTATCAGGCGCCGTGAGCGTGCAAGCGACAGCCTGGATCGGGCACTGCCAACCCCCGTCGGCCGTCAGATTGCAGCTCGCCGTCTCGCCAGGATCGTCCGCGTCGCCGTTGCCGTTCAGATCGGCGGCGCATAGCTGCTGCGCGCTCGCGGGCGCGGGTGCCACGGCGGCCAGGACGAACGTGGCGAGTGCGACAATGGCGAGCGGGGAAGGGAGGAGGGGCACGAAGCGCATCACCGGGCCTCCGAGGTGCAGATGAGATCGGCACCGCCCAAGCGAACGGTCTGCATCATCACCACGGCTTCGGGAAAATCATCAAGACACCCACAAGCCGACACCACTTCCTCGCCGGGGCCGGTCGGGCAAACATTGTCGGTCGAACAGGCGTGGTAGAAGGTGTCCCATCCGGTCGGACTGTTCTGCTTCGCGCCGACGACACCATCCACCGCCGCTTCCGTGTTCGCCTTGGGAGCGCGGGTCTTGCAGATTGCCTCGCACGCCGGCACCGATCCACGGTCGGGAAGGGCAAAGGGCTGCGACGAGGTCGAATAGCTCCCGTCACCCGTTTTCACGCGGTCGGCCAGAAGCGTTTCGGTCGAATGGTCGATGATATAGGCGCCGCGACTCAGGTCGGGCTCCGGCAGGGTGCCGGTGTCGATCGAGCACCGATAGCTGCGTTCGCGCAGGAAATAGTCGCGCGCAATAGTAAGCGAGCACGCGCCGCGTTCAAAGAGTCGCGTCTGGCGTATGGGCGTGAGGCCGGTGCCTACGCCATTGCGGAACGTGACGACGCCATCGACCGTCTCATTGTCGAGGCGACATTTCGCGTCCCCTGCATAGCCCGAGCAGAGGTCGATCAGACGTTCGGATGTTTCGCAGGTCGTGTCGACCGTCGCCTGGACCATGGCGAATGCGTTCCCCTCGTCGCCGACGGCGACGCGAAGCCAGATTTCGTGATCCCCCGCGGTAAGCCACGGCTTCAAATCGACATTGGGATAGGCGTAAAAAGTGCCGTTCTTCTCGCATTTCCCCGGAGGCAAGCCCATGCCTGTCCAGTTCTGGGGTCCTGAACCAATCTGTTGGCCATCGATGCGCACCTGTGCCCAGTCATCGGCGGCAAACGAAGTGAGCCGGACATCCCTAAGTCGCGCAGGATCCGCCACGTGCAGTGTCATCCGAAAATCGAAAATGCCGCATTTGCCGCCCTTTAGGCTCCTGCCGCTTGGCGATCCCATCATGAACGCGACCGTCTGGGGATCGTAAGCATAGGTTCCATACCCACCCGAAGCCCGCTCGATCACGTCCTCGATCTTGACCTCGTTCAGCGTCACTTCGCGTGCGATCGTGCAGGCCCGCACCGTCTCGGCTTTGCCGACGCCGGCCGGCGAGGCGACCAGCGCCTGGAAGATGCTGTTGGACGCCGCGGCGCTGGCGGCGTCGCCCTGGATTGCGGCGGGATTGGCGCGATAGGCGGTCTGGCCGATCGAAGGGCTAGCGGCGCACGCGGTCGTCTGCGCGCCGACATATCGAATGACCAGACCGTCAATCACGGCCTGGGCGATACCGATGCGAGGGTCCGCGGTCGTCAGCGCTCCGATCACGCCGCCGCCCAGGTCCTTCAGGACCGAAGCCATGTTGCCCCACACCAGATTGGTGCCGCAGCTGTTGTTGACGCAATAGCAGCCGGCAAGCTGCGTAAGATCGACTTCCGTGAGCTTGAGGTCGCCGGATGGCGCCACGTCCCATTTGAAGCTGTGGCACCCGTTCCAGCTGCCGGGCTGGCAGGAGATCACACCGTTGGCGCAGATCCCCGAGACCGACATCGGCAGGTTCAGCGTCTGGTCGACGCTTCCATCCAGATCCTTGTCTCGCGATACCCGGAGGGTTCCGATGTCGCCGGTCGAAACAGGCTGCGCGAGCAGTTCGAGAACCGTCGCCGTCTTCTGGCAGGCGATGTTGGGGTTGAAAGTCCGGCTGTTGTCGATCGTTGCGATGGGCTGCCCCGCCAGACCCGGCGTTACGTAATTCTGCTGCAGGGCGTCGCTGTCTCCCGTCTTCGCCCGTGCCGCCTCGGCTGCCGCGCGGGCACGGTCCTCCACGGTCTGAGCCGCTGCCGGTATCGACGCGAGAAGCGCGATTGCGGCAAGGAGTAGCCATGCCGGCTTCATGGGATGTCTCGCCTGCCGATGTGCGTCCGCGATCCGCGGCGCAGGCGGAAGATTGCGCCTGGCGACGGCGCCCCGGCGGTCGAGGCCAGTGTCCGGAACACGGCCTGTCCCTCGAAGGTGGTCAGCACGGCCGTTGCCCGGACAAGCGCGGCGGGGGGAGCCGCATCCATCGAGGCTGGACCGGCCGTGCTGACCGGGGTTGGGGCAGCGCCGCATGGGGCTGGCAGCGCTGCCCCCCGCTCGCACAGATCCGGGCAGCCTTGCAGGCTGTGGCGGGCAGGCTGCGGCCGGCCCTCGGCATGTGCGGAACGGTCCGGGGATACCGGTGCCGCGCCGCATTCAAGGCGTGGATATACCGGCACAACAAATGACCTTTTCGAAAAGCATGAACTGCGCGTTGTCCTTGCCGGGCGCATGTTTGCCCGAGGACCAGAGCGCGCCGGGACGACCGATGTTGACGCATTTCCCGCCCTTTACGGGCTCCATGATCTGGAGTTTGTAGCGGGACTTGGTCCAGATCGGCTGCGGCTTGAACGAGCAGCCGTCGGACGAGGATATGGTGAGCGCGCCAAGGCGGCCCATCATGAACGTGGAGCGTGCGGCAAGGCCCGCCCAGGCCTCGACGCTGTCGTCGAAGTGGATGTCGCCGGCGACGGGATAGGTCGCGCCCCAGCTGCCCATGCACCAGAACAGGGGGTCGATGACCTTCCCCGCGGCGGCCGCGGCGCTATCCGCCATGCAGGCGAGGCCAGCGGCGGGATTTCCGAAAAGTATGCCTTCGGGCTGGATGATCGCACCCAGCGTCCCCGACTGCCAGGTCGGCAGCACCTCCGTGATCATCGCGACGTCGAAGCCGTCGTCCTCGATGCACGGCAGGTCGGTGAACATGTCGAGCATCTTCCAGACCGGCGAGATGTAATAGTGCGCCTGGGCGAACATCTTGCGCGTGTTGGTCCCGTCCGAGATGGACGACTGACTGCCCTGGAGCTTGCCGCCGGTGGGCAGAAGGTCGACGCCCAGGGCCATCATGCAGCCCGGTTCGGTCACGACGTCGACCATGCGGCTCGGACTCCAGAACGAGACCTTGACACCGAACCAGAATGTGACGCCCTTGCGGCAGGCGCAGAGCGGCTTTGATGCCGACTGAGCATCGAGTCCCTTGTCGAGCTTGTCGAAGCTGCCGACCCGCACGCCCCCGATGGTGATCGGGAAGATGCAGTTCCACCGGACCTTGGTCACGGGATTGAAGATGGTCCCCGTCTCGCATTTGGAGGCGTGGGCGGGGCTGGCCGGCGCCAGCAAGGCCACGAGGACCGCGGCGGCACTGGCGCGCAAGGTGGAGGCAAGTCGGCTCATTGGGGACGCCCTCCCTTTCGATCGATGCGCACTTCGGTCAGCTCGAGCTTCTGCCCGACCTGCCGGACCATCACTGGCGCGACCGTGAGGCCAAGGCGCTCCTTCATCCGCTCTTCGAGGATGAACAGCGGGCGGCCGACCTTCTCGCTGAGCGAAAGGGCATCCTGTCCGGAGGCATCGCCGCCCGTCAGGATGATCCAGTCGGTAAGTGCCGCCGTCCTGGTCGCCCAGCCAAGGTCGCGCGGGTGGACGATGACGAGCCGCTGGGGGAGCGTGACATAGGTGAGCGGATTGAAGGTGAAGCCCTTGGGATAGAGCAGCTTGCCGTCGGGAAGCCGGATTTCGGTATCGAGCGTATAAAAGGGAACGACGCTACGAACCCTGTCCGCGTTTGCCGTGCCGAGCGTGGCGCCCTTGAGCGCGCTCCACCCGGATCGTGGTCCGAACTTCTCGGCCATGTTCGCCGGCTGACGTGCCGCGCGTGCCTCGATCTCGGCCATGGCGTCAGGTTCGACGATCGGCCAGGTCCGGCCGATCGTTGCCGTGTCGGCATGCGCGACCGAAGCGAGCAATATTGCGCCTGCGATGAGGCCGGCGATGAGCGTCGACTGGAATACGACGATGCGCCAGCCCTGCGGGTGGAGGTCGTTATTTGCCACGGATCCGCCTCCGCCAATGGGGGCGATCGTCGCCATTCTCACCGCGAACGGCGCAGATGAAGGCGGCGAGCGCGAGGGCGAAAATCATCGCGACCAGGGCGCGCAGCCCGCCCAGATCCGGCGCCGACCACATGACAAGGGCGGCCTGCACCAGAAGCAGGAGATGCGTGCCGACGAGAAGGCGGATCGCCGCTTGTCCGGGTTGCGAGGAGAAGATGCCTCTCATGTGCGCCGCCATGCGGTGACGACGCCGGCCAGGCGTTCGGCGATACGCGCACCAGCGATGAGGGCGTGGCCGCTCAGCAGAGCGACAAGGCCCACCATCAAACTGCAACGCAAAGGATGCGCGGGCGCGGTCGGCAGCGCGGAGGTCACGCCCGCCCAGGCAGCCGTCAGGACATAGGCTTGCCCGAGCAGGACATTGTGCATGCGACGTCTCAATGCGCCCAGGCTGTCGGCCTGCGCATCCGAAAGTGCGCGCAACGCGGCCAACTCCACGCCCATTTCGTGGCGCGAGCGCACCAGATAGTCGTAGAGGGTCTCGTCGGCCCGGCGTGGCTCCGGGTCACGACGAAGCCGTTCCACGGAATCCTGGGCGAGGGAAACCCTGATCATTTCGCCCTCCGCCACCGGCGATACCGGGATACGAGCAGGCCGGTCGCACCTGACAGCCCGATCAGCAGGATGCCGCTTGCAAAGCAGGCTGCTCCCACGATGAGCGCGCCGCGCAGGACGAGCGCTGTGGGTTGATTGAGGGCAAGACCGGCCGCCAGCACTAGTCCCGACATCATGAACGTCTCGAGGACGATGAGGCGGAATCGCCAGCGCATTGCGTCGTTTTCGGCGCGGATCGCGGCGCGGACCTCGATAATCCGCTCGAGCTCCGCGTCCTTGCCGAGTTCCAGCGTCATCTGATCGGGATGGGGCTTGTGCTTGAACATCACGCCGTCTCCTTGAGATATGCGGGCGGAGGAGCCGCGTTCGGCCCGAGGATCTCCCGGGGGTCGACGCCCGCCAGTTCACAGACCGCCTCGAGCGGGGATCGACCGGCCCGCAGCAGGGCTTCGAAAGCGGCGACCTCCTGGGGCGCGCTGGTGTTGATCCAGTAGCTGAAGGGATCGACGACGAGCCGCGCGATGCCGAGGCCAAGCGGGGAGTCGATGAAGACCTCGGAATAGTTGGGCTTGTTGTTCCGGACCGATTTCAGCAGGTCGAGGACGAAGCCGGAATAATCGAGTATCTTGTTCTCGACCGCCTTGTCATAGGTTGAACCCTGCAATAGGAAGCGGGTCGCGGCATTCTCCAGAATCACCTGCCCGGTCCCACCGAACAGCAGCAGATCGTTCATCGACTGCATGACGATGCCGAACGAACCCTGATATTTGCGCGCGCGGCGATAGCCCTGGCCGAAGGCCTCGGCGAGCCGGCTCAGATCCTGCCCGTCGGTCCGCGTCATGAACTGGGCCGCCTCGTCGCACAGCACAAAGCGGGGCCGATCGCGCGCGGAGAGGTAGAGCTCCTGCGTCACCGCATTGACGACGACCATGACGACCACGTTGAAGAGGTCGGGCATGTTTTTGAGCCGTTCGAGCTCCAGCACGACGAATTCGTCGGATGAGATGTCGAACGTCGACGGCCCGTTGAAATAATGGCCATAGGCTCCCGCACTGCCGAAATCCCGGAGGTTGAAGGCGAGTTCGCGCGCCGCGGGAACGAGATGCTCGACCTTGTCCAGATCACTCGCGGTGTTGGCGGGATAGGCGCCCAGCCATTCGCGAACCGCATCGATGCCTTCTTCGGCGCGGCCAGCATCGATCGTCCATTGGACGGCCGATTTCAACAGGTTCCATTCCGACGTGGAGACGCCCTTACGGGTGGCGGCATTCGCCATCTCCGCGACGATCGCAACGGCCATGCTGATCGCCGACTGGCGATCGTCGCCATCCAAGGCAAAGCCCATGTCGAACGGGTTGAGGACCAGCTTTTCCTCGCCGACATCGATATACCGGCCGGAGCACAAGGCGCAGAGCTTGCGGTAGCTGCCACCGATGTCGATGATGCGAATGAGCGCGCCGCTCGCATAATATTGCTGGCACAGGTTGTTGAGCAGGAAGCTCTTGCCGGCGCCGGACTCGGCGGACACGATGAAATTATAGTTGTTGATGCGCTGGTCGAAGAGGTCGAGCGTGATCAACTGACCTTTGCGCCCCGTGTAGAGCAGCGCCGGACGGCCGCCGCCGCGAAAGTCGGTCTGGATCGGAGCCATCAGCACCGCCGCCTTGACCGGCATCCGGAAATCACGCTCCAGCATCCGGATGGTGCGACTGTCCGGATAGAGCCCGAACGGGAGGCTCATCGGCAGCAACACGGGCAGCAGATAGCTTTCTTCCTGCATCATGAAGGGCAGGGGCTCACTCTCCCAGAGCCGCTTGGCGCGCGCCGCCATTTCCCGCGCCTGGGCCCGGTCGCGCCCGAAGACCCACAGCGTAGGAATGACGCGTACGAAGCGGGAATTGCCCGCCTCATCGAGAACCCAGCCGATCTCTTCGATCTGCTTTCCGACCTCGACGGCGAAGCTGCCCGCCGCCTTTTGCGCGGAGAGGATCTGCGCGCGCTTGTGGATCTCGAACTGAGAATGATCGAAGAGGACGTTCAACGTGTAGAGGAAGGGGCCGCCGATCTGGTCGCTGTCCTCAGCGGACCCGCGCATGCCGCCGGTCAGCCGATTGGCCCGTTCGGCACCGATCCGCCGCGCCAGTGATTTTGGTGTCAGACACCGCGCGACCTGGTTGCCGAGGAAAAGCTCAGGTCCTTCGAACGCCAGGTCGGGACCCGCATTGATGATCTGCTTGCGGACAGGCGGGGCCGGAAATTTGTCGCTTCCGCCTGTGACGAAGCTGCCGGGCGCATCCTCGAAGACGCCGTTGAACACGCGCCGATAGAAGGAGACCATCTTCTCGGGCGGCAGGCGGCGGATACCGAGCTTGGCCAGCTGCTCCTCGATCTGTCGCTTGAGATCGCTCGCCATCGGCACCCGTGTCTTGACCGAGAGCAGCGTGCGAAAGTTACGCACGGGAATGCCGTGAAGGGCATCCAGTCCGTGCCGGCCATCGCGCAGATAATCGCATGTATGCCGGGCCGAGGCCTGGATGAGCGGATCATCGCGGGTCTTGAGTTCGAGATAGGCATCGAGTGCATCATCGATCAGCGGATCGGCAAAGCTGTGGATCTGCAGCACCGTCCCAATATCGAAATGAATGTTAAGCAGCCCGAGCAGCGCCTGCTGGACATGCGCGAACATATAGGCCGTCGGCACCAGCTCCCACGCATAGCCCCAGCCATCGTCAATGGTGAGGAAGGCTTCCTCCTCCTCGACCCAGGCGACAAGCGGCAGATGATCCGAAAAGGAGTCTCGTGCGACACCGCGGCGCAACGCTGCGAAGGAGAGACCGCCGCCGGTTCCTGTTCCCGGCGCCCTCATGGGTGGTCTCCATGACCAGGCTCAGGCGAAGGCGGGGTCGGAGGATCGACCGCATCGGCGGGACGCTCGCGCACCTGGTCGAGGACTGGTGCGCGGGCGGCGGGGGACACCGGCTCGACCAGATAGCCGCCAACTACCCAGACCGGCTTGTCGACGATCGAATAGACGTAGCGCGGCATATACAGGCGATCGGGCCGCTGCCGATCGGCATAGGGGAGGATCAGCGTGCGGACCGTAACCGATGGCTTGAGCATCGGCGTGACAGGCTGGTCGATGAGGCCCTGCAGCTCCCGATAGACGCTGTCGCGATAACCGAGGAAGGGGGAGGGAACGTCGGCCTTTGCGCCGCGACGCGCGGAACCAGCGGGGGCGCCGTCTGCGCCTGCCTGGGCTCGCAGAAGCTTGCGGTCGTTCGTGACCCTTGGATCGGACCGCGAGGCCCGGCCCGCGACCGCGTCGTCATAGGCTTTGTCGGGGTGAATGCACTGGCCGTGATCGCTGTTCTTGCATGAGAACTTCTCGGAATAGGGCGACATCAGCGACCCGACCGTCGCGCAGCCTGACAGGCCGAGCAACAGCAGCGGGGCGAGGGACGCGCGCAGCGCGCGCCGGTAGGAGGCAGGTTCAAGCATGGCAGTTTCTCCAGGGCGTGGGTGAAGCGAGCGCATCAGAACTTGCTCCCCGCTGTCGGCTTGATCTCGAGCGTGACACCTTCCTGGATGACGACGACCACATCCTTGGCAGCGCCGACCTCGACGATGGGCCCCGCCTGACGCGCAAGATCGAGATAGAAGTCGGTGAGCTTGTCGGACGATTTCGACAGGCCGCCGGCGATCCCGGTCTTGGCGGCATCGCCCGCATCGAGCGTGCGAACGGTGCCCAGGGCCGATGTCGATGTCTCCCCGAAGGTGTTCTCGACAGTCTGGCTGATCCCGCTGATCGTTCCCGCTATGAAGGCGCGAGCCAGGCTGGCGCCCGCCCGTGTTACAACCTTGCCGCTCAATCCCTTCTTGCCGTCGGTGTCGACGAAGAAGCCCTTGACCGGCTGATCGACCACCGAGCGCTCGTCAAAGTCGACGCAGGACAACGAGACCAGCTGGATCTCCACGCGCTCCTTGGCCAGGCTTCCCGTGGCATTGCCGATCACGAAGCAGCCCGAGAGGTTCGCCTTCACGTCATTGGGAAGCACGGCGGGTGCCTGTACGCGAGCGATCAACGGCTCGGGATTGCTCGTCGCGTCCCGGCTCGCCAGCGCGTCGATCCCCGTCAGCAGACGCGCTTTCATGAAACCAGGCGGCAAATAGATCGTCCGGTTCTTTTTTTTCGAGTCGGCCGCCGCACCGTCAGCGCCGCGCGGCACGATCGGCGTAGTGGCGGCGCCGATCGAGCCGACGACCTTTTCCACCGGCGGTGCGGGCGGTGCGGGGGGCGCTGTCGGAACCGAGGGCGGCGGCGGAAGACCGCCCCCGTCAGAGCCGTCGGGCGCAGGTGGATAGTCGGGGACGGAGCCGGGCAGGGCGGGCGGAAGCGGACCGCCATCACCCTCTCTGCTTGCGCCCGTCGCACCGCTGCCGGGGATGACCTTGCCTTCCTCGATCGCCGTGACCCGGTCGCCGAGCAAGGATTGGCCGTCGAGGATCTTCTTCAAATCGCCGCGGAGTTTGAGTTCGAGGCTGTCGCCGCGCAGGCCGGCGCCCATGTCCAGCTTGGACGCGGAAGGTGCGGTCGCTACGGGTTCGCCGCCGCCCGTGCTCGCGGTGTATAGCCCGTAGCCCAAGAGCGCGATCCCGCCCGCCAGCGCCGCGCGCTTGGCTCTCAGCTTGCCGGTGGAACTCAGGCTTGCCCAGCGCGCCTTGAGGTCGAGCAGCGCAGGTCCACGCTCTGTTGCGTCGTCCTGATCCGCGGCCGCCGCCAGATGTGCCTGATAAGCGCTCGGTTCGTCGGCCCCCAACGGCACGGCGGGCGGATCCTGATCCCCGCCGCTCATTGGACCGCTCCGCGGCGAATGACGATCAGGCGCGCCGTATCACCGGGTTGCAGCGAGACGCGATCGAGTGTGACCGCGAAGATGTTGGCGCCCAGCGCCCGGTCGAGGAACGCACGCTCCTCAAGCGTCGTGGCAGACGCCGCGCTGACGAGATATTCGGAAGCAGAGAGCCCGGCGCCCTCGATCTCGACCCGCCGCCGCTCGGTCAGCTTTGCGCTCGGCAGGGCGGCAACGGCGAAGCTGTCGATGCGCGGTGCCACTTCCGCGAAGCTCGCCGGAACACGGTCCTGGAGCAGCGAGAGCGTGATGGAGACGGCGCGTTCCTCCTCCACCAGCGGACCCAGCAGTTCTTCATTGGCCCGCGCGCGCTGCGTCGAGCCGGGAACCAGTGTCACGGTCTGCGCGGGGATATCCGACGGTTCCGCGTAAAGGGGATAGACCGCGCCGTTGCAGCTGACGAAGAACTCCGAGGGCGTCGTCACGAACGTGCGCGTCGAAATGCCGGCGTCCTCGACCTCCTTGACCAGGAACTTGATCCAGGCATCCGAACCGGCGCGCTCGACGGCGATGGCCTTCTCGGCGGAAAATTTGACGTCGTCGATCTCGCCGCCGACGCAGATGATGTGATTGACGTCGTGATTGGAGAGACGGATGCTGCTGGTCTGGTCGGGCAGCGCGACGATCGGCTGAGCGGACACGGGGGCAGCCGGCGCGATCGCCAGTGCCACCAATATCGCGCCGGGCATGGCGCGCACGGCGGTTCGTCTACCGAAGCTCGGCATCGAAGTTCTCCTCGGAAAGGCGGGTGAGCCAGAAACGGCCGTTCTCGATCGCGTACCCGATGCGCAGATTGCCGCGGAATTTGCGGATCACGCCGCCGATCACGCGGACCTTCTCGACGGGGACGAGGATCTCGCTAGCCGAATAGGTGACCGGCTGATCCGGCCGGATGTAGGTGGCGATCGACAGCGTCGGGTTGTTCGACAACTCGTCCAGGATCGCGTTCAGATTGTCGCGAATTCCGTTGAAAGCGGACGGGTGGACGATGCTCAGCAGCTCCTGGAACTGCCGGTCGGCCGAATAGGCGGAATAGGTGCCCGCCAGCGACACGACGTTGCGGGTCATGGTCCGCATGTAGCCGGCCGAGGGGGAATTGCCGGTGACGTAGAGATCGCCGCTCGATCCGAAGGGCACGATGACCGTGCGCTGATTCTGGTTCGAGGTGTAGATCACCATGCCTAGCACCGCGGTCACGCCGAACAGGCCGACGATCGCGAACTTCAGCAGGCGGTTTTCCTCGAACAGGTTCGACGAGCCCTGGAGATAGCGGTGGATTCCCCAGCTTGCCGGCTTGCCGAGCAAGGGGTCGCTCTGTTGGCGTCCCGAGGATTTGAGAAAGGACATCGTCGACCTCACTCGTAGAACCGGGTCTGCGTGGGACCCGGATAGTGGCGGAAGCGCACGAGGCCCCAGCGCCAGGCGAGATGCGGGATGAAGCCCCGCGCCTTGGTCCGCTTCCAGGGGATGAAAAGGAGAAGAGCACCGATGAGCGCCCAGCCGATCACTCCGCCGACGATCACGGCGACGAAGACGGTCGACACGACCAGAATGAACTCGTCCGATCCGAACCAGAGGATCTGAACCGGGCCGTGCAGATACTGGGGCAGACGCTCATCCAATGCCCTTCTCCTCCTGCTGCTCACGTCCTCGCGAAGCGGGGGCGTCATTTCCGGGGCGGTCGCCCCGGCTCGGGGGCCGGTGCCGGCAAGGGCCGGCGCCGGCCGATAGGTGTCAGATCACCATTCCGAAGGTCTGGAGGATGGTGTCTGCTTTGATGAGGCAGACCGCGGCGACGATGGTCGGGATGCCGATCATGACGTTCGAGAAGAGCCGCGAGACGCCGAACAGGAAGGCCGCGACACCGGCCACGAAGCCGAGCGGACCCTTGACGCCCTTGTTCACCACGATGTCGTAGATGTCGTAGCCAAGGTCGCCAGCGGCGGGTGCCGTGAACGCATGGGCGCCGCCGCTCGCCATCGCGAAAAGCGCCAGGGGGACGCCGATATTCGCGATGCCGACCACATTTTTTCCGATTTTCTTCAACATATGCTGCACTCCAAGCATGGGAGCCGTCCGCGAGTGATGCCTGCCGACCCCGAGGGACCTCGTTGGCGGCCGACGGCAGTGGTGGACGGCTCCCTCGAGCCGCCGCCGCCGGCATTCCGGTCCTCGTGCGGGAGCGGGCGCGAAGCGCTCGCTCGCCGGCAGTTCGAGGTCCGCCAGATGGGAAAGCGGGACATCGCGCCCCGCCGGTTGTTCATTTGTCGCCACGGGACGGGGCCACCTTGCTGGCAAGGAACTCCTCGAGTTCGGCTTGCTGGAAACCGGAAATCAGCTTCCCGTCGACAAAGAGGGTGGGGGTGCCGCCAATGCCAACCTGGCGCACAATCTCGGCGTCACCCTCGACCTTGGCGTGCCCGGGCGTGCATTTGCGCAGTTCCTTGGGCTCCGCGCCGGAATAGACCGCCTTGAAGGCCTCGGCCTTGTCCGGTGAACAGAGGATATGCTCGGCCTTCGCAGCGGCCTGCGGATGGATGCCGCTGACGAAATAGACGAGGCGGCGGACCGGCTTGCCCTCGGCCGCCTTCGCGAGCCAGAACCTCTCAAGCGCCCGGCAATAGGGGCAATCCGGATCGGTGAACTCGATGACGGTCGGCGCGCCCTCGGGACCGATCGCCAGGGCCTTCGCCGGATCGATCACGGCCAGCCGTTTGCGGGCGCTCTTGTCTTGCGTCAGCGCCGTGACGTTGACGCCATTCTTGTCGTAAACGGCGGCGAAGAGGATGTGCTCGCTTTCCGGCGCGAAATAGATGACGCGTCCGCCTGCGACGGCCTGGTAGATCGGCCCTTTGACCGGAGCAGGTCCAAAATCCTCGAACTGAAGATTGGTGAATGTCTGCTGCAGTTGCTTCTGGGCCTGCACAGCTTCGGCGGTCAGAATCCTGACCTCGGCGTCGCCTTCGCTCGCCGTTTGTGTGCTTGCAGCTTGCGCCCCGGCGGGCGCGGATCCCAACAGCGCGGCCAGCGATAAAAGGGCGGTGAATGCCGCCTTGGGGCGGTTAGATGCGCGCATCGCCATTGTCCTTTCCATTCGATTTCTTTTCGAGAAGCTCCCGGTCGATCCTCACCGCGCCGCCCAGGGGGATGAGCGACGGCTGGCGCGGCGACGGGGTCTCAGCTGCCGGCTTGACCTGCGCGATGACGAATCCTGCGGCTGTCTGGACGATCGCCTGCAGCACCACTTCGGGAGCCTTCGGTTCGGCTGACTTTCGCATCGCCCGGGTTTCGGCCGGCAACGCGTCCGCCATGCAAAGATGAGGAAGCAGCAGCACCGCCATCGATGTCCGAACCTGTCGCACCGGGATTCCCCCTTCTGAATGAAGCGCTTGCGCGCACTGCCGGCGGCTCTTGGCATCGCCATGCCTCGATCAAGGCATGGTGGGCAGGCCGTCCTGCGTCTGGGGCTGGAATGATGTGTTTCACTTGCCGCGCACAAGCGAGGAGCTAAAGGAGTGGCGATCGCGCCACCCTAGTCGTCAAAGCGCCACTGAAATGCGATTATCGCCACTGATTTGGCGCTCGCAGAGATGAGCCGCGGGTGATCGGACGGCGTTCACACAATATGCGGAGCAGGAAGCAGCGATGATTCGTGGTGGGAGAAGTTCGAGGACCTTCAGGCTCAGGCTTTCACCGGCTGGCGTGGAGATGTTCCTTGATTGTCACCATCGCCTCGGCTGCCTCGTCAGCGAGATGCTTCCCTTCGGAACGACATTATACTGCGCTCTGCTGTATCTCGATCGGGTCGAGGTGACGTTTGTCGTGGATGACCTTCAAACATTGCCGCGATCAGGATTGAGTGGAGATCGCGACTGCTTTGTCGGGGCTCCGGCGAGCCTCGCCGATGTGCTGACCAGAATTGCCGACCGCGTCGAGGCAGTGCCGGCGCGGCCCAAACTCGCGGCGCTCGGCACAAGGATCTGCGTGGTTGCGCTGAAACGCTTTCGGTTGGCGCCGGTGAACCTCGTTCTCGAAGCCTATGATCAGTTGCTTTCCGACGCCGGCGACAATCTCAAGATCGCGAAAGGCGGACGCGGGCAACGCGACATTTTCAAACCAGGACAAGAAGATCGGTAAGATTAATGTTGCAAGAATGGGTCGTTTCTCAGTTGACCTAACTGTGTGTGATACATCATTTTCTGATGGTCGTGCTGGCCGTGGCGGGCTCAGAGTGCAGTCAGGAGTAGGAGATGGCGCATCAAAGCGTAGACTCCGGATCCGGCGCGTCTCCGCTCGGCTTGATGAAGCAAATGGCGGGAAGACGCATCGAAGACGAACGGAGACGGATTGGCGTGAGCCAACGGCGACTCGCCCTGCGCGCTGGATTTAGCGTGAGCTGGGTGCGTGAGATCGAGTCGGGAAATCCGAAGGTCCGCATCGACGATCATCTGCGCTGCTTCGAAGCGCTCGATATTTCGCAGAGCTACATCCTCATACCGATGATCTTCAATGCTGGCGGGCGGTTCTTCCCGCCCCAGCTGCTCGTGGGAGATATCCGCCATATGGAGGCGAGGCTTCTCGATTTTCTGGTGGAGGAAAACCTGACCTACATTCGCACACTCCTGGATGCGAGCCGGGCAACGAGCGCCAGCCAAAGTGAGGGTGACGGCCGATCTGGCGGCGGCGGGGAACTCCATAGAACGCAGATCGATGACACCGAGTCGGATCGACCGTAACGGCGGCGATCCGCCCAACGCTCGACCTATTGTGGGCCGGCATCTCGAGACGGGCGCCATCCCGTTGCAAATACGCACTTTCGTTGCACTGAACCTTGCATGGCGCTAAATATGGCCCGGCCAGGACGCGTTAGGTCCCGTTCCGGCCACCAACGGGGAACGATCCTTAACCGGTCAACCGGCGCTCTCTCGTTATTGCAAATCATTCGCAAATCAATTATCGGGGCCGAGTTGCTGGAAAGAGCGAAGCATGCCCTCGAACGCTGCCGTCTTGTCGCGATTGATCGCCACCGAACAGCGCCCGCTGCGGCGGATGTTCGCGCGCATGGTTGATCGCGAGAATCTGGAGGACACGCTGCAGATGCTGTGGCTCCGGGTCCAGCGGGTCGAGGACCATCCGCCGATCAACGACAAGCTGGCATTTCTCTACTATCTCGCCCGCAACGTGGCACTCGACCAGGGCCGAGCGGAGGCCCGCCGCAAGCGCCTCAACGCGGAGATTGAGAGCATCGTCTGGGGCGCGGACTATGTACCGCCCATCGACGAGGTGGTGATCGCAAAAGACGAACTCGCCCGGGTGCTTGCCGCCGCGGAAGCGATGCCCGAACCGACACGGACGATCTTCTTCCTCAATCGCATCGAGAATGTTCCCCAGCGTGATATCGCGGTCAGGCTCGGTGTATCGCGAACGACGGTCGAAAAGCATATGGGCCGGGCGCTCGCGACACTTGGCGATGCGCTCGCGGAACGCTAGGAGAATCCGGACCCAAGGTTAGGCAACAGGCTTCATCATTCGCCATAGGATTGAGGGTCTGGAGTCGCCTTGACCCTACCGGATTGCGTGATGGCCGCTTCTTTGGACAGGTACGAGCAGAAACTGACCGACGAGGCGAGGCGTTGGGTTGTCCGGCTGACCTCGGGCGGTATGACTGAATTTGAGATGTCCCGATTTCGCAACTGGGTGGCTGATTGCGATCATGAGCGGGTGCTCCGCCGCGAGATGACGGCGTGGCGGAAACTCGGTCAGCTCGGGGATTTCCTGGAGAGTACGATTTGTCTCCCATCCCCAGTTGAACTCGCCCGTAAACGCGTTCGTAGATGGCGAGTCAGCGGTCTCGCGGTCGCTGCAGGGTTGGCGGTAATCCTCGCGACCCCATCGCTTCTACTGCATGCCCGTGCGGATCAAATCGCGCACGCGTCCATTGAGCGACTGACCCTTCCGGACGGCTCTAGTGTCGTTCTCGATGCCGGGGCGGCGATAGCGGTTCGGTATGCCGAAAGTGAGCGCAAGGTCGAACTATTGCGGGGGCGCGCATGGTTCGAGGTGAAGCACGACAAAAATCTGCCTTTTAGAGTTTCGGCCCGTCCTTGTGCTCGACGCCCTGCCGCTCGCTCGACGGCAGTCAAGTCTGCATCCATGACTGTCTGCAGATCAAGCTGATGGATCGACCTTATGTTCGCCCGGACCTCAGCCGCGGGGGCGATTCCGGTTCATGGCTGATCGCACGGGGGATCACCGGGCTCCATTGGGCGGGCCTCCTGACGGGTGGCGATGTTGATCGCGCTGGCATCGTTCCCGCGCGCCGGATCGTCGATCGAATCGAGAACCAGTTGAGCCTTTCGGTGCTGGCGTACGTCTAGCCAATATGGCTCAACGGCAAATCAGATCGATGGCTCGGCCACGACGACAGACCCGATTAGGTATTGGTCGCCTGTCGTGGCTGTTACAGCGTCGGCGCCGACGAGTGGCCCTGCCGGTGCTCCGTTCTCAGAGCTTGTCTTTTAGCCCCTTTGCGGCGGCGAACGACACCTTCTTCGACGCCGCGATGGTCATCGCCTCACCAGTCGCCGGATTGCGGCCCTGACGCTCGGGTCGATCCCTGACGGAAAACTTGCCGAAGCCGGGGATCGCTATTTCTTCGCCCTTGGCGGCCGCAGCGGCAATCTGATCGAACACGGCCGTTATCGCAGACTTGGCGTTCGCTTCGCTTGTGCTCATCGCCGCAGCGGCACCTTTTGCCAGTTCACCGATATTCATACAGACGATACTCCCATACAATAGGTCAACCCTACTTATGATCGGCCCTGATACAAGTGCGACAGGCGGGAATGGGTGTTTTCGGCCAAATCGGGGAACCTAGCTTTCCGCCGATCATCAATTGGCCACGGGTGCCATGGCATGCTCCCCATCACGCGATGCTTCAGCCATAATGGACGTAATTGATGGGTTCATTGGATTCGTTAGCCAATCAATAGGTTTACCTGGGTTAGTGCAGGGAGTAGCAGGCCATTGGGGTGTTCGGGGGCGAACGGTGTGCATTTTTCCGGCATAAGTTTCGGTAGCGGCAAGGAAAAGCGAGCTGGTGACGAGAACGGAATTTCAGGCAATTTAGCCTTTGTCCTTGCCCTCTGCACGATGAGCCCTGCTGCAGTTCGCGCGCAGTCTGTTTCCCTTCCACCACCCAATCCCCGCCCGATAAGCTCGGCGACCCTTGCCGATCCGATATTGGAGATTGCAGAGCGAAGTGTTCCAGCCTCGCTGTTCCGTCCCGAAATCGAAAGCGCAGTGCTCAATCATCCATCCCTGCAAGAAGCCCGCGCGGGCGAGGCCGAAGCGGCGGCTGCACGACGGCAAACAAGGGCAGGGCTGTTTCCCACAGTAGATATCACGCTCAACAGCAACCGGTCGATCGCGCGTGATTTTTCCAACGATCCGGACAATGTCGTCGAGCGTTCGCGGGCATTGGGTCGGACCGATGCCACCCTCACCCTGCAACAGAATGTGTTGGATTTCGGCGCGACCTCGAGCCGGATTGTCGCGGGCAATGCGCGGGTCCGGGCCGCGAAGGCAGGCACCAGCGCCTCGGCCGACGATATCGCATTGCGGGCGATCAGCATCTGGTATGAGGTCTATGCCCAGCGGGTGCTCGAAAAAGTCGCCAGCGCCTTCGTCCTGAGCCAACAGCGCCTGCGCCATGCCGTCGAGCGGCGGATAGAACAGGGTGTTTCCGCTCCGGGGGATCTGGCGCGGATCGATAGCTATATCGCGAGCGCCAACATCCGACTGGCATCCTACCGACGCGGGCGGCTAGGCGCGGAAGCGCAATATGCGCAAATCATGGGCCACCCAGCCCCCGTTGAACTGATGCGCGCGCCCGACGTGTCGCCCGCTTCGATCAGCTCGGAGGATTTCGCCGGCCTCGTGGATGCCGTTCCGGCGGTGAAAATGGCGGAGGCGCAAGCGGCAGCGGCGCGGCATGATGCAAGGGCGGCCCGCGCAGAGAAACTCCCCACCGTGTCCGCCGGGATCGATGCGGGGCGCTATGGTCTCTTCGAAAACAGGCAGGATTATGACGTGCGCGGCCGTATTACCCTGCGCGCCCGACTTTCGGCGGGAATCACGGCACGGGAAGACCAGGCTTCCGCCCGCGCGCATGCGGCGGAAGCACGGGCCGCACGGATCAGAGAGGAAGCGCTACGCGATGCGACCATCGCCTTTTCCGACACTCGCGCGCTCGAAGATCAGTTTGTCGCCGTCGCTGCCAACTATGTCGCGAGCCGGGACGCGAGGGATGTCCTTGCCGAACGGTTCCGCATCGCGCGCGGCACTCTGTTCGACGTCCTGGCGGCAGAAGACAGCTATTTCAGCGCTGCCGCAAGCTATGTGCAGACGTTGCTTGAAAGGGATGTCGCCAAATACGCCCTTCTCTCGCGAACGGGCCGACTGCTCCCGTATCTTGGCATCACGATCGAAGACGAACACGGCTCGGGGGGCCAGCCATGAGTTATGATGTGCCGATAGTCGCCCCCAAACAGCGCTTCGCGCCCTGGCTGCTGGAGCCCATGCGGCGCAACAAGGCGATTTACCTCAAGGTCGCGCTGGCCGCCACGACCATCAATCTGTTGGGCCTCGTCAGTTCGCTCTTCACGATGACTGTCTATGACCGGGTGGTGCCGAACAATGCCACTTCCTCGCTGATCGGCCTTTCGATCGGCCTTGGCATCGTGATCATATTCGATTTCATCCTGCGCCTGCTGCGCGCCTATTTCGTCGATGTCGCCGGCGCGCAGATCGACCACGAGGTCGGCGAGACGCTGTTCGCCAAGCTGCTCGCCATCCGCCTCGACAAGCGCAAAGGGTCCACCGGGTCTCTGACGGGCATCATGCGGGAGTTGGAGACGCTGCGCGATTTCTTCGCGTCTGCGACTATCACGGCGATCGTCGATGTCCCGTTCATCGTCATCACGCTCGCGCTGATCGCCGTGATCGGCGGACCTGTCGTGCTGGTTCCGCTCGCTATGGTCCCTCTCGTAGTCCTGGTCGGCGTCCTCACGCATCCCGCCATGGATCGCCTTTCCGCGCGAAGCATGGGCGACGGCCTGCTCAAGCAATCGGTTCTGGTCGAGACCATCGGCAGCCTGGAAACCGTGAAGGCGTCGGGCGCCGGGGGAATGCTGGCCAACCGGTGGCGCAAGGCTGTCAATCAGCATGCCGACAGCTCGCTCGGGCAAAGGCTGATCTCCACCATCGCGGTGACAACCGCCACCAGCGCCAACACCATGTCCTATGCGGGCGTTGTCATCGTCGGTGTAGGGCTGTTGCAGGCGAACGAAATCACCATGGGCGGCCTGATGGCCTGTTCGATCCTGTCGGGACGCGCGGTCGCGCCTTTGGGGCAGATAGCGACCCTGCTTTCGAGGATGACCGCAACCCGCACAGCCTATCGCCAGATCAACGGCCTCATGGATTCGCCAAGCGAAGGTCCGCCAGGAGAAGCGCTCGTTCCGACCGCCTTCCAGGGTCGGGTCGAATTGCGCAATCTCTCGTTCCGCTATCCCGGTGCCCCCGAAAAAACACTGGAGGGCATCAATCTCAAGATCGAGGCGGGGGAACGGGTGGCGCTGATCGGGCGCGTGGGGTCCGGGAAATCCACGATCGCACGCCTCCTGCTCGGGTTATATGAGCCGGAGGATGGTCTCGTGCTCATCGACGGCACCGATGTCCGGCAATTCGACACCGCCAGGCTTCGGGCACTGATGGGCGCGGCTTTGCAGGATAATATCCTGTTCGCCGGAACCGTCCGCGAGAATATCTGCCTTGAGCGATCTGGCATCGATCAGGAAGAAATGCTCCGTGTCGCCGATCTTGCCGGCACGCATCGTTTCATGGGACAGATCGCCAACGGATATGATCTCAGGCTCACGGATCGCGGAGAAGGGCTTTCGGGCGGTCAGCGCCAGTCCATCTCTTTGGCGCGCGCTTTGGCTGGCAAGCCGCAGATACTGGTGTTCGATGAACCCACAAGCGCGATGGATGCGCAAACCGAAGCGACATTGATCGAAAGACTGCAAGGCGAACTGCAGGGGCGCACCGTCATCCTCATCACGCATCGGCCCAGCCTCCTGCGACTGGTCGATCGCGTCCTTGTCGTCGAGGGCGGGCGCATTGCTGCAGACGGGCCGCGCGAAGATGTGATGCAGCGGATGGCGAAAGGCAAGGCGGCGTGAGCGACGGGGCACTGATCGAGGATCGCGCCATTCGTATCCGCCCGAAGGCGGCCTCCAATCTTCTGCTATGGACTGTCCTCGCCTTGCTCGCCATCGCGTTCGCCTGGGCCGCGCTGACCGAGATCGACCGCACCGTGCGGGGGCAGGGCAAGGTCATTCCCAGCTCGCAGCTCCAGATCATTTCCAACCTCGAAGGCGGTGTGGTCGAGGCCATATTGGTGCGAACCGGACAGGTGGTGAAGCTGGGCGCGCCGCTCCTTCGCCTCAATCCGATCCAGTCCGGCGCGGACCTCGAAAGCGGCCAGGCGACGCACGACGCCCTGCTACTCAAGATAGCGCGACTGGAGGCGGAAATCGCCGGCCATGAGCCTCGCTTTCCTCCCACATCCAATCCAGCGCTCGCCAACCAACTCGCGGCCGAGCAGTTGTTACATCGATCGCGGATCGCCGACCTCACCAGTCTTCTGCGCGCCAGCGAGGCGCGGGTCAGCCAGGCCGAACGGGCGATTGCGGAGGCACAGGCGGCACAGGCCTCGCGTCTTTCGGCGCGCGAGGCCGCGCGTACCGAACTGGAAATGATACGGCCGCTAGTGCGAGAGGGCATCGAACCTAGACTTACGCTGGTCCAGGCAGAGAACGCCGCCGCAATCGCGGCGAGCGATGCCGCGGGTGCGGCCGCGACACTGGCGCGTGCCCGTTCTTCGCTGGCGGAAGCCCGTGCCAGCGCCTCTCAACAGCATCAGGACTGGAAAGCACGCGCTGCGGACGAACTGACCGTAGCGCGTGCCGAACTGAACAGTCGCAGCGCAGCGCTTCCAGCGCTCACCGACAAAGTGCAGCGGACGACGGTGCGCGCACCCTTGGCGGGGCGCATAAACCGTGTGCTGGTGACGACGGTGGGCGGAAGTGTCCGGCCAGGTGATCCCCTTCTGGAAATGGTGCCCAGCGACGAAAGCCTGCTCATCGAAGCCATGGTTTTGCCCAAGGACATTGCCTCGGTTAAACTGGGACAGAAAGCCAGGGTCAATATCTCGGCCTATGATAGCGCTGTCTATGGCTCGCTGTGGGGACGCGTGGTTTCGGTTTCCCCTGATGCCGTCGTCAACGAGCGCACGGGCGATAGTCACTATCTTGTCAGGGTCCGGACTGACGGCGACGCCATTATCGATCGCGCTGGACGCAAGCTGCCGATCGGTTCCGGCATGGGCGCGGATGTCAGTCTCATCGGCGACAAACGAACTGTTCTTTCCTACATCCTGACACCAATTACCCGACTTCAGGATGAAGCATTCCACGAGTAATATTCTGGTGGAAACACTTCAGCAACATTGCCAGATCGATTGAACCATTCTGGACTTTTATTTCAAAGTTTAAAGCAAGTTAAGATTGATTCGCAGAAAAGGATCGCGCATCCTTGGCCACGAATCTTGCAGGGTTCGGGGGCCTCGCTAATGTTTGATCCAGTGAAATCGGCAGTTTTGCCCCGAGTGGTTGTTACAGGCCGCACGCATTCCATCCAGCGTAGCCTCTGAAAGACGTGCGCTTGGGACTGTTCTCCAAGAAAAATCTCCTGCTCTTAGCCCTAGCGGCCGGGAGCGGCTGCGCGCCTTCCCGCGGGGATGTTTGTGCACCTGGGAACGACATCCGCATATCTGTTGGCAACGCCACGTATGTGGTCCGCAATGAAGACTTAGTGTTCACCTCGCCCGAAGCACCTCCTGGGCTCATCAATCATTCGGGAAAGAATTCTGACGGCATTTTTATTCGTTATTGTCAGAAAAAGGGGCAGAAATCAGTAAATGTCAATTCTTTCGGCTTGAAGATTGAAGGCAAAAGAACAGAGGCATCCCGCAATATTCGTGAAATTTTAATACAAATATTTGATTCGAATCACCTTAATTCTTCAGCTAAACCGCCATGGCCATATATAAACTCCAATAATATACGTAAAATTTATTATGGGGAGATAGTTGGCAGGCCCAAGAATGAAGTTGTAGTTCCGGTTGGCTTCACTCTGAATCGTGGGCGTGACAAAAGCCTCAGCGTCAAATGCGGATGGACTGATCTGCCCTTTGGAAGACTTAAGCGAGGAGGATGGATTGCCACTTGTCGGCCTATCCTTCCATTAGCGCATGGCAATTTCCTTGAGATATCCACCGGCGGAACACCGGACGACCGCTTAGATGCGATCGGCGACGACATTCTGCATGCACTGGCGAGCGTTGAATCTTTCACAGCAAAAGGGACCTCCAGATGACCACCTTGACGGCGCAGCAGATAGCGATCCTGAAAGACATCGCCAATGGCGGATCTGGCGGCGGTTTATATTCTGATACCTCAAAACCATATGCAAATTCATATAACTATATCCGCAGCTTTTTGGGCGGCGATGCTCCAGGCGAAGGCGCGGACGTTGCAGTTTGGAACTGGCTGAGAGGCGCGGAGGGCGTCAACCGCAGCGAGGGACAATTCAGCGCTTTCATTCGCAGTTATACTGCTGCACAGGTCCAGATTCGTGAAGGCCGGACCATGCAGCAATCCGAACTGGACGATGCATCCAATCGCATTGCACTGGCCGTTATCAGCGACATTGAAAACAGCGGTGGCATCATTCCGTCGCTGAGGCAGATTGGTGAGCGGGACGCTCAACAATCAATTCGCGATTTGCCCCTCAAGGACGTCGCGATTTGGTCAGGGAATCCGTTATTTGTATTGCTAGGCGACGACACCTTTTTAAAAGAAAATATTCTAGAAAACACGAGAGACTCTTACGACTTTTTCGTAATGGTAGAGGCCGCATCCCGTGCTTTGCCCACAATAAACTCAATCCCGGATCTCTTTTTCCAATTATGGGATCTATTGGGAATTGAAGGCATGCCTTTCACGGCTGCTTCCGCTATTCTAGAGATCAACCATTTCATATCTGAAGCCTACGGTGGTCAATACCTCTCTGGTGACGTCATAGCGGCTTTGGACCAACGCGACATCTGGGCTGCCAGACAGAATGCCGATGGCAACATTTCGCTCAATGATGATGTTGGCATTATTCATGCGGGCAATGGCAATGACTCAATCACGGTTTTTAAAAATGCAGCGCTGATTGACGGTGGCAGCGGTGTCGATTCAATAGAGTTTAAGACACAGAACGCCCTCCGGCTGGTTTTCTCCGACCAGAGCTCGGCGGTTCCCTTTTCGGGCTTGGTGTTCGAGGAAGGCGGAGGATTCAATCCAGGCGGTCTCTTCGATTTCAAGCGTGCATCGCTCTACGATATCGAAAAAAATCAAGCTGACCGAACATGATGACACGGTGTCGGTAGGTTCTCTCGCGAACGTTCCATCCACGGTCTCGGTCGATGGTGGGGAAGGAACCGACAAGGCGGATCTCGGCAACTCCGACAAGGCAATTACCATTCAATTGGGTAGCGGAGGCAAGGTCGCCGCGTATAACGATGATGGCCGGTTGGAGCTGACGTCCGTCGAAGAATGGATGGGCACAGGTCGCGCGGACACGCTGCTTATTTCCGATTCGACCGAGATAGCGAGCTTTGCCAGTTACAGCTTCAACCTAAGTTCGTCATCCGCCTCCCCTGGCTTTGCCGATACGGTATCTGTCTATGGTATGACGGGTAGCGTCACGATTAATTTATCCGACGTCGCCCGCCAAACGCTCACTGCAGCAGGCGGCACGATCACTTTCAGAAACGCTTATGCCGCCGTTGGTGGAAATGGCGCTGACATCATTACCGCTAACTCCTCGGGCGGCTATATTGAAGGACGGGGTGGTGCCGACGTGCTCCGCGGCAGTACCGGTTCAGACATCATCATCGGAGGCTATAAGGACGGCTCAGTCTATTCGGACGATGGCGTCCGTGATGTCATCTACAGCGGTGGTGGCGCCGATAAAATCTACTTCAGCAATCAGGACCATCTTGCAGATAGGGCGGGTTCCGGCTCAATGCTGTATACTGCGGAAGGAACCCCTCGCAGCATGGCACGTGCCGCTCTGCCAGCCGGCGGGGAAGAAGGTGGGCAAGCCAAGCTGCTGATAGGTGGGGAGAGGACTCTCCCTCCAGAAAATCCGTGCGCACCCAGCCCATCGGACGAGGAAGAAGATGGCCTCACATATCTTGGAGCTGATGGCACCAAGTACATATTGTCGGGCGGTGCACTTACCATCGATTACGGAAGTGGAAAAATCTATCTCGACGCCTTCCGTAACGGCGATGGCGGAATCCGCCTTCGCGAGGAGCGCCCCGACCAGCAGCAGGCCGAATGTACCCGCGACCCGCTCATCATCGACCTCGACGGCGATCGGAATGTCGTTCGCGAACTGTACGACAGCACGGCCTATTTCGATCTCGACAATGACGGCTTCCGCGAACGTGTCGCCTGGTCGCTTTCGGGTGATGGCTTCCTTGTCCGCGACCTCAACGGAAACGGTCAGATCGACAATGGCAGCGAACTTTTCGGCACAGGAAGCGTGGACTCCCTGGGAGGCCGATCGCGCCTCGATGATGGCGGCCGATCGGGAACCGATGGCTTCGTTGAACTGGGCCAGCTCGATAGCAATCGTGACGGTATCATCTCGGCGCTGGATACGGACTTCGCTACGCTGCGGGTTTGGGTGGACGCCAATGGCGATGCCATCACCGACGAAGGTGAACTGAAAACCCTGGAAGAATTGGGGCTGGTCTCGATCAGCCTGTCGACGCGGCAATCCGATGATCTCGACTGCGGATGCGACGGCACCGAAGTCACCTACATGTCGTCGATCACGCGATCGGACGGCGCGCTCGTGCAGATGTACGACGCCTGGCTCTCGATCGATCAATATGACACGCGCGAGAATGTCATCGACGTCACTATCTCGGCCGACATCTCCGCGCTGCCGTTCCTGATCGGCAGCGGCACGCTCAGCGATCTCGACGTGGCAATGGCGCGCGACCCGGCGCTGGCCGAGATGGTTCGGGCCTTCGCCAACCTCGACGCTTCGCAGGTCGGGGAAATCACCGAACGCGTCGAGCAGATTCTCCTGCGTTGGACCGGCGCCGATGCCGTCGCGCCGGATTCGCGTGGCGTCAACATGAACGCGCAGTGGCTCGCGGCGATCGAACAGATCAGCGGCAGCGAGTTCGTCCAGAGCCGCGTCGGCCCAAATCCGCGCGCGGACGCAGCCGCTATCCTGATCCCTGAATGGCAGGATATCCTCACCCGCACCGCCGCGCAGCTTCTCGGGCAGACCAGCCTCGGCGCCACGCTGACGCCAGGCCTCAGCTATGCGGGCGCCGCGTTCTTCTCGGCCGAAGATGGCGCATCGCTCTCCGGGATCATGACCTCGATCGCGGCGCAAACGCCCGCCGATGCCAGGGACGCTCTGACATATTGGCACACCATGCTCGGCCTGGTGTCTCATTACAAATCGGCGCTGGGGGTCACAGACGCCCAGATTGACTCATCGGCAAGCTCCTATCTCGCCATAAGCGGCCTTGGCTATACGACAGCCCAGATCAGAGCAGCCATCATCGTCACCGATGCGTCGCAAATTGCCATTGGACGTATCAATCCGGACATCATCATTGCTGGCGATGGGGTCCACGATCTGGTCGGCGGTGGCGGCAACGACACCTATGTCGTGTCGAGACAGGCAGGCGATATTCACGTCGATGACATCAACGGCCAAAACACCGTTCACCTCGTCGACGTCGATCGCGCGGAAGTGGTCGTGGACTATGCCTTTGTCGATGGTCGAGGGATTATCACGCTGCATACGCTGGATGGCGGCTTTTCTCTCGATTTCAGCCTTCGCGTGTTCCAGTCGCAGGCGCATTTCGGCGTCGAGATCATCAAGTTTGCGGATGGCAGCAGCGCTTCGATAGCAGAGCTGATGACCGACGATGAAATCGTCGGGCCAGACGGCACGGGCGGCACGATCATACTTGGCCGCGCCGGGGACGGGATCAGCTTTAGTTACCGTAGCACGGACGATCAGCTCATCGGCTCGGGGAAGGCCGACATCTATCATTTCGGACCGAATTCCGGCAACGACACCCTTCTGGATCGCTCGGTCAACGGCGCGGGGATCGACACGCTCGTCATTGCCGCCGATCGGGCCGATGTAAGTTTTGCCCTGGTCGAAGGCAGCTCGGGCGATGTCCTCGTCCGCATCGCCGGAAGCGAGGCGACGCTCGTCATCAAGGGCCAGCGCCTCGGCAACGGCACGCAGATCGAGGCATTCACGTTTGCGGATGGCGCGACGATGCCGTTCGGACACCTGGATCAGCTCCTCAACACCGGCACAGCCGGCAACGACACCATCATCGGTGCATCCTATGCGGATACCATCGAAGGCGGCGCGGGCAACGATGTCCTGCGTGGAGACGGCGGGGCGGACGTCTATACGTTCGATCCCGGTTTCGGACGTGACCTCATTATCGATCCGACAGCGGACAATGCCATCATGTTCCGGGCCGGGATAACCCGCGACATGCTCCAGTTCGAGCGCACGGGGGTGAGCGGCGGCGATCTTCTCATCCGTGTCGCGAATACCGATGACCAGATCATCGTCGCGGGTGGCCTGCAGCATTCGGTGGTCACCGAATTGCGGCTCTCCGACAGCTCGATCGTACCGCTCTCGGATATCCTGGCGGAGATCCAGACCAACTATGATACGGCCGTCATCACCGGAACGGAATATGATGATCTTCTGGCCGGATCGCTCCTCAACGATGTCTTCAAGGGGCTCGGTGGCAACGATGAGATCGATGGCTTTGGCGGCAATGACACCTTCTATCTGAGCGAAGGTCAGGACAGCATCAATGTAGGCTCGGGGAACGCCCGCTTCATTGCCCCCGAGGGCATGACGGCCCAGGATTTCCGCATCATCAATGGGAACAACTGGATCACCTTCAACGGCTTCAACGGTAGCACATTCATCTATTACGCCGATGGCGCCTCGTTCACCATTGAGTTTGAGGATGGTACAGTCCTCGATTTGAGTGCCCTTGATCGGACCGTTGGCACCGACGGCAATGACGTGCTGTTTCACAGGAGCTACCAATATCAATCCACCACCGTCTTTACGGGTGGAGCTGGTAATGACGTGCTCATCGGAGCCTCTAGCGAGGGGCTAGCCGACGCCTATAGGTTCGAGGCCGGTTTCGGCCATGATATCATTTATGACAATGGCGGACGTCAGGACTCCATCCTTTTCAGCGGCCCCGGTGTTACTCTTGCGGACGCTGATATTTCGCGGGATGGTTCCGATCTGGTGATTGCCTTTACGGGCGGCGACAAGCTCACCGTCGAAGGCTATTTCTGGCAGTTCCCAAATTATGACGGCGATTATCAATATTGGGGCCAATATGCTGGCGTAATAGAGAACATCTATTTTCAGGATACAACGACAGAAACCTATAGCGGCTTGACGAGCTTCGATGTCGTCGAACTGCTTTCGTCGAAGACCGATGGTGATGATTGGGTGATGACGGGTGTTCGTGATGGCGGCGCCGGCAACGATATACTGGTTGGCGGCGGACTGGCGAACACCTATGTGTTCGCGGCAGGCTACGGCCATGACGTCATCAAGGACGGTTATTATGACCGGAATGGCTCCTATTATCAGGACACGCTAATCTTCACCGGCCTGTCTTCCAACGACGTTACCATCTCCCGCGACCCCAGCGATCCGCTGTCGATCGTCTTCACCATCAAGGCGACCGGAGAGACGCTGACGATCGACGGCACACCTGACGATGGCCACAATGCGGTGATCGGGATGAACAGCTCGGAAGGCCCAGGCGGGATCACGATCGAGCATTTCCAGTTCACCGACGTGACGCTGAGCTTGGAAGATGTAGCAAATCGGGTACTGGCCGCACGGGCCTCCGATGGCGATGATGTCATCTACGGCATCAATTCCTATGGCCGCATCGACGGCGGCGCAGGCGATGACACGATCATCCTGCCCGCCGGCTCGGAAACCATCATTATCACCCCCGACAGCGGCCATGACATCCTAACGATTGAGGAGGTGGCTCGCTACGGCTTCACGATCGAGTTTCAGGGCATGGAGCCGGGAGACGTGGTTCTCCTCCCTGTGGGCGAGGTGAACGGCATCAAGGGCAATCATCTACAGATTGTAACCCGTTCTGGCGCCTCGCTCACGATTCTCAACGGCGCGGACGAACAGCTTCAAACGCCGTCCGAGTTGGGCCGGGGGCCCGCATTCGAGATCCGCATTCCTGGCGCGGACTTCTACGCCTCCTATTCTGGCGGCTATGGCCCGCTTGGCGAGCCGCTGCAGAACGGCACCGCGGGCGTCGATTATCTCTCGGCCAATTTCTGGGATAGCGAGGGCGCCACGTTCGATCCTCAAGGGGGCAACGATCTGATCTTCAGCGCCGGCGGTATCGATACGGTTTTGTTCGGTCGCGGCTATGGTGAAGACCGACACTACGCCGCCCCGGCACAGACAGGCGGCCTGCCGCCCCAAAACGGCTTCGCTGCGGCCAACGGCGATGTGCTGATCGTCGAAATGCTCGACGGGCTTGGCCCCGACGATGTTTCGATTTCCTGGCTGCAGGACCAGATCGGTCTCGCCGAACTGCGAATCAATGACACGGGCGACCGTCTCATCTTCGACGCGGCCCTGTTGCAGGAAATCCGCTTTGCCGATGGCCAGACCATCATCCGCGACGGCGACACTTTCCTGCTGGACGGCTTGGGTGAACAGGTCGTGCTGCCAACGCCCACGGTCGAATATGGCGACGATATCGTGGTTGATGCCGGGGAAGAAGCCGGCGGCACCGCTCTGGACGAAGGTTTTGTCCTCACCGGCGGCAATGCGACCTTCCATTTCGGGACGGGGAGCGGGTTCGATTATGCCTGGGATGAGACGATCGACGCAGTCCTCTACAATGACGAGGAGCTTCCCGTCGACTGGCAGCCCAGCACGCTCGTGCTGGACGATGTCGATGACATTTCCGAACTGCTACTTGTTCGGTCCGGAGACGATCTCGAAATCTACATCCCCTCGACAGGCGACAAACTCGCTCTGGCAAGCCAGTTCGGTGTCGCATCGGGCATAGTCGGGACGATCATCCTGTCGAACGGCACGCAACTCGCCTGGAACGATGTTCTGACTTCCATATCGATCGTGCGGGACACCACCCAATATGATGAGCCCGTGATCGCGCAGAGCAACGAGACGATCACAGCGCCTCCAGGCTTCGTGTCGCTGGTCGCAAACGGCAGCAATGTCACCTTCGATATTCCTTCCGCCACAGGCGTCCAGTTCATAGGCTTCACTGTCGGTATCACCCTGGACGGCGAGCCTGCCGATCCCGATTGGCTTCCCAGCAATATCGTTCTGCATCACGAGATGTCCGCCTATCATTTCAGGCGCGCGGACGACGATCTCATCATCCGCGATACCACGACCGGGAACGAAACCTATATTTCCGGGCAGTTCGCGATGAACGGCGGGGTGATCGCGAACTTCACTTTCGCCGATGCCGCAGATCCTTCCGGTTCCATTGCGTACGACTGGTCCTATTTCGATGGCGACAACATCATCCTGTCGCTTCCTTCCACACCGACCTATTTCAGCACGCTGGAACAGATCGCGACGGCGGGCATCGATCGCCTTCAGCTCTCTGCCGGAGATGAAATCGACAGCCTGGCCGGAGACGACGCCATCATCAGCCTGGAGGGCGGCAGCACGCTCATCTTCGGGGCCGGGGACGGCAATGATCATTTCTCATCGGCAACGATCCGTACCGGCTCGATCTATGACGAAAGCTATGTCGGCGACACCGTGCGCCTCGAAGGTATTGCAAGCCTCGACGAACTGCGCTTCCTTCGCGGAGGCGATAATCTCGTCGATCTGGTCGTGGAGATCAGGGCAACGGGCGAAAGACTGACGATCGCAGAACAGTTTGGGCTTGCCGAGAGTCCTTTGCCAAGCGCAACCAGCGTCCATTATCTGCCGATCGTGACGTCTTTCGTGCTTGATGGCGACACCATGATTGATTGGGGGACGGTCGCCAAACGCATCGAGGGGACCGATCTTGGCGGCGGCAACAGGATCGTCACCGGCACGCAAGGCGGCGTGCTCGACGGCGGCGCAGGCGCCGACAGCCTTGAGGGCGGTACGGGGGACGATATCTACGTCTTCGATCGCGCCTATGGCGAGGATGTCATTCGCGATGCGGGCGGCTCCGATCGAGTCCGCTTCGGAACGGACATCACGCTGGCTGACGTCTATTTCTCGCGTGCGGGCGAAAATGGCGCAGACCTGCTGGTCGAAGTGATGGGGGCCGATCGCCTCGCACTCACCATCGCGGGGCAGTTCTCCTCGTCGGGTAGCCGTGTGGAAAGCTTCGAGTTCGGCGACGGCCAGTTGCTCTCCTGGCAGGATGTGCAGCGCATCATTCTGTCGAACATCTCCACCGGTGGCGACGACGTGATCGTCGCTTTCGCGACGAACGACCAGATCACGGCCAAGGCCGGTAACGACCAGATCACGGGTGGCGCGGGCGATGATGTAATCGACGGCGGCGCTGGCCGCGACGTCGCGATCTTCGCGGGCGTCGCGTCCGATTATGAGGTTACCATTCTCGATGGCGTGACCGTGGTGCGTGATCTCATAGCCGGGAGGGACGGAACCGATACGCTGCGCAATATCGAGGATTTGCGCTTCCTGGGCGACACCGCGTCCGTTCCGGTCACACCGCCCAACAGCGCGCCTGTTGCCGGTCCTCTCGCGGCATCCGCCATCGAAGATCAGGTGCTCGTCATCACCCGCGCCACGCTGCTGGGTCTGGCAAGCGATACCGATGGCGACAGTCTGAATCTGACCGCGGTCGTCAACGGCACGCATGGGCAGGCCTGGATCGACCTGGACGGCAATATCCGTTTCCGGCCTGCGGCCGACTATGCTGGTGAGGCCTGGTTCGATTATGTCGTCAAGGACGGCAATGGCGGTCAGGCGTCTGGTCGCGTCACCGTGACGGTCAGCCCGGTCAACGATGCGCCGGTCGTGGCGGTTGCTCTCGCGACGCAGATAGTTGACGAGGATATGCCGGTATCGATTGCGATCCCGGCCACGACCTTCGCCGATGTCGATGGCGATGTTCTCACGCTCTCGGCGACCCTGGCGGACGGCACTCCGCTGCCCGCCTGGCTATCGCTGGTCGATGGCGTGCTGGCCGGTCAGCCTCCTGCCAACTTCAATGGTACGCTTTCGATCGCCGTCGCAGCCTTAGATGGCAGCCTCACGGCCACGACGACGTTCGATCTTGTCATCACGCCGCGCAATGATGCCCCGACGGTAATCACGCCCCTGCCCGATGTGACGATCGTGCCCGGCGCCATCCTCTCCATCCTCATCCCCTCGGCCATGTTCAGCGATGCGGACGGCGACACGCTGGTGGTTTCGGTTTCGGGCGTCGAAGGCACGTCATTGCCGGCATGGCTCTCGTTCGACGGTCAGTATCTTTCGGGCGCCGTCCCTGCCGATTTCACGGGTTCGCTCGATATTCAGGTCGCCGCCAACGACGGCCGCGCCCGTGCCATCGATCTGTTCACCCTGTCCGTCTCCGGCAATAGCGCACCGATCGTGGCAAATCCGCTCCTTGACGTCTCGACGCTGGAAGACGGCGCGATCGATTTTTCGATCCCCGCCAATACGTTCAGCGATGCCGATGGCGATACGCTTGTGCTGACCGCCACGCTCGGCGATGGCTCTGCCCTTCCGGCATGGCTCAGCTTCGACGGCGGGCGCTTTACCGGTATGCCGCCAGCGAACTTCAGCGGCTCGCTGGCGCTGCGCGTTCAGGCCAGCGATGGCAGCCAGCATGTGGCGTCGAGCTTCGATCTGGTCATTGCGCCGGTCAACGATGCGCCTACGGCGACGATCGACCCGCAGGACCGTATATCGTTGCTCGAAGGGGCGCCGGTGAGCCAGCTCGTCCGCATCGTCGGGCAAGACGTTGACGGCGACGCGCTTGGATATGCGATCCAGTCGGGCAACGCTGTGGGCCTCTTCAGTATCAATCAACAGGGATTCCTGTCCTCTACCAGGACGGCGGTGCAAACCGATGTCGGCATCCATACGCTCGAAATCCTCGTAAGCGATGGGCACGGCGGGACGGTTCTCCAAACCGTTGAGGTCGAGATCGTCGACGTCAACAACGAGCCGGGAACCTCGACGCCGGAAATCAGCGTCAGCGCAACCGAGGATCTGCCGTTCAGCTATATGGTGCCGGCTGATCTGTTCACCGATCCGGACGGCGATCCGCTGACTATCACCACGTCAGCGCTGCCCGACTGGCTGAGTTATGCAGATGGCGTGTTTTCGGGCACCCCAGACCAGTCGGCCGTCAATGACGGCTCCGTGATCATCACGCTCAGCGCGACCGATGGGCATGGCGGCGCTCCCGCGACCGCCCAGCTCACGATCATGCCGGCCAACGTCAATGATGCGCCAGTGCTTGCTGAAACGCTGGCAGATCACACGATCGGCGGCGGCACGGCGGTGAATTTCACCTTGCCGCCGAGCGCCTTTACTGACGAGGATGGCGACAGCCTCAGCTATGCTGTCGCGCTTGCGGATGGAAGCGCTCTGCCTGGCTGGTTGTCGTTTAACGCCGGCACACGGACCTTTACCGGCACGGCGCCAGCCAACGCCTCCACGCTGGATATTCGCGTAACGGCTTCCGACGGCAGCCTGACCGCCAGCGACGATTTCTCCCTGACGATCGAGCAGGGGACATCCGGTAGCGGCAGCACTGCCGGGTTCGGCTTCGCGAACCTCAATAGCTGGTACAACCCCTCATGGGGCGGTGGTTATATCGTGACCTACAACTATACCGTGCAGGCCGACGCCATCGTCGACGGACATCTCAAGGCATGGGACATCGTGTCGGGCTATGACGGGCCGGGAACGGTGGTCGGCGGTTGGCTAAACGGCTTCAACGGCGGCGCATCCTTCACCATCGCTCAAGACGGCGCGGTGTTCTCAACCGTGGGCCAAGGCTATCAGCCCGATCTGACGGTAGGCACCACCTTCCAGCTATCGCTACAGGTCAATGGCGCTGGGTATGAAGCCGATGATTTCGACTTCACGATCTTCGATCGCGACGCGCAGCCCAATCTGGCCGACGCCGGCGACACCGATATCGAGGTCGGAATGACGAGTGATTGGGGAGGCGGTCTTTCGCAATCCGTCACGGTCAACAATATCGGCTTTGCCAAGATCGATGACTGGTCGCTGATCCTCGACACGCCCAATGGGGTCGATCTTGACATCACGAGTGTCTGGGGGGCAACGGCTACAGAACTGGCAAATGGCGATATCCGCTTCGAGGCGCTGGATTGGAACGCTACCATTGCGGTCGATGGGGAAACGAGCTTCGGCTTCAACGCCAACTATTCGGGTGTTTCCTCCCTCCATCTCAATGAAGAACAATTCGCGATCGCCTGATCGCAAGGTTGCAACCTCCATAAGAAAGATTGGGCCTCCCGGCGACATCAGCATTGTCATCGGGCGGACCAAGCTCGATCTTCAATTCACTGGTTCTATGCGCTGTCGGCGCCTCCGGCCCTTAGCGCGAGGCGATGCCGCTGACGGTGTCGCCTCGCGGCCAGTGAGCCTTTCGGTGCTGGCGTCGTCTAGCCAATATGGTTCTACGGCAAATCAGATCGATGGCCCAGCCATGACGATTGACCCGATTGGGTGTTGATCGCCTGTCGTGGCTATTGACGCGCCGATAACAGTGGCAATGCTGTTGCAACAGGAAGGTATAGCGTCAGAGGTCGTGCGATAAGCGGTGTGAAACCGTAGGCCGCATAAAATGCAGCTGCCTCATCGTCGATTGCGTCGGCAAAGATGGCGTGCGCACCGATAGGCGCTGTCGCGATCGTCTTGATTGCATCGAAAAGCAGGGCTTCACCCAGTCCAAGCCCGCGATAGTCGACATGCCGCCCCAACCAACCGATCAGCACGGCCGGCACCGTCGGGTAACGAGGCAGCTTCGCTGCCAGCGGCTCGGGCACGTCGGTCAAGGGAACATTGCTGGACGATAGCGTATAGAAACCGGCGACCTGGCCTGTGGCGTTTTCGCGCGCGACGAAACATTTAGCGTAATGCCGCCTCACGTCCTGTTTTACAGTTTCCCTGAAATAGCGGTCGATCCGCTCGTTTCCGCACGTGAAGGCTGATCGTTTGTGCCCCCTCTCAAGCGGTTCGATCGTGAAGCGGGAACTCACCGGGCCTGGATCAGATCGGCATGTCGTCGAGCCGCGCGCACGAGCTTCTCATTGGCCCTAGGTGGGTCGACCAGTGCCTGGGCGAAACGGATCTGATCCTCCCGGGCGAGTCTCAGGATTTCGGCGTCCTCCACAACGCGTCGGGCGTCCTCTCCGGCTGTAGCGAGCAAATAGCCGGTCAGCGTCATCCCCCGCAGGCGGGCGGCACGCTGCATCTGGTCATAAACCTGCACTGGAATGCGAGCCTCGAGTCTCGCGGTATCTTCATTTGGCCTGGGCATGACGTATTCCTTTGTAGCCGATATACGGCAATATGCCGTATTTATCAACCCTCGCTCGGGCGATCGCGCACTCAGCCCATAAGCCCGCCAGCCTGCCGCGCATGTTTCCCCAGACGCCAGAACGCTCGGCTTCGATGGAACTGACCCTGATCGAGACCCGGTGTATCACCGTGAACGAATTCGCGCGGATCGCAGCCGGAATGGATGGTTTCCCGCGGACCGGGACCGGCGCGCGTGGGCCTACATTTCCGCGCGGTCGACAGCTTCATACGCCATCATCATCGATGTTGTCGATAAATCCCTCGAACAGGCTCACCACGACCGCGTCTGAAAAGAACCTCTGAAACTCGTTTGGATGCAGGAAGGTGTCGCTGAACCAGGGATAGATGTCGGGACAGAAGGCGTTCCTGAGCCACGTGATTGCCTTCCGCACGGCCGGCGACCGAGCGCGCGCCGTTGGACTGATGCAGTAGATCTCTCGTCTGAGCTGGACTCCGATGTCCAGCGGTCGGACCCGTTTGCTGATCGCCCGGGCATAGGTCGGAAGAAATCCGATGCCGGCACCAGCCGATACGGCTCTGAAATGGGCAGAACTGTTGTTGGTGGTGATACCGATCAGACCATTGGGTTCGGATGTGCCTACGAAATATGGCAGGAGATCGGAGGCAACCTGATCGGCCTCTTGCCACACAAGCTTGTGTTTCGGCCAGTCGTCGACCGATTGGGGTACGCCCGCGTGCCGAAGATAAGTCTCGGATGCGAACGGCATCACATGCAGGGTGCCGAGGCGCAAGGTCGTCAGCTTTTCATCGTCGGCTGGGTTGTCGAGTTGAACGGCGAGATCGAAATCACCCGAATCGAGGTCGACGCGTTGCATGTCGCAGTTCAAGGTCAAGCGAAGATCGGGGTTGGCCTTCTGAAACTCGACCATCCGCGGCATCAGCCAGAAGGTACCGAGCCCTTCGGTGACCGCGATTCTGACGTTTGTCGCCGGGCGCCGCGGCCCGGTCGGGCGATTGCTCGTATTTCCGTTCAAGAGCCTCATTCGACGGCCTATCCGCAACAACTCGCTTCCAGCCTTCGTAAGCTTTAAACCCTTGGGAGATCGCCTGGCCACCGGCGCGCCCAGCAAATCCTCAATTCTATCGAGATGGATGCGAAGTGTATTGATCGCATGTCCGGTTCGGACGGATCCGGCGCGCAGGCTGCCGGCCTCCGCGACGTCGAGAAAAAGCTTGAGATCGTGCCAGTCGAGCCGGCTCGCACGCGCTTCGAAAGATGTGTCGTGAAAGCGTGTCTGGCTTGCATCCGACTTTCCCTCGCCATCGGGCTTTGGCACGCTCCGGCGCGGAAGTCTTCGCCGCTTCCCGGCAGGATAGTGGGGCGCCTTCTTCATTAGGTATACGGAAATCTGAAGCGCGAAAATTTGAAGTTGGCCTGTTGGACGCTTACGGGGCCGCCCGTCACTCGGGCCGAATAGGCGGCACATGCCATGAGGGACTGATGAGCATCGAAGATCGATGGCGCGTCATCATCATGGGCAAGCGATCTACAATTCATCGTCGACCTCAGTGCATATTCTTCCCTCAGGAACTAAGGCGTTTCGTGACGCCATCTGCCTAACCCGAAATGTTCGAAATGGAGCAATCCCGCCCCGGAGAGGCTCGAACCACGACTGTCCATGACCTCTGAGTGTCGCAATTATTGATACACCCTGGAGAATCTCTCACTCGCCACGAACGACCGTGATGGCCCTACTGATTGCGACCTCAACACCAAGCCATCGAGGTCAAGCCAATGCGTCATCAGAAGGTCGAAGCCGGGTTCGGTGCCGGATACCAGACAATGTCGTTTTCGGGGCGCGTCAAGCGGCTGTGTGCAGATCCCAACGGAACCGTCCCCAGCGTCCGCGCGGCCAGCAAGGCGGAAGCTCTCGCCGCGCTGGCGGTGGCCCGAACGCATCTCGATGGTCTGGTCGACGACGCCGTGGTCGAGGCGGTGCTGGCCCGCAATCACGACATCTTTCAGCTGATCGAGGGAGAAGGAATTCCCGAGCAGCACACAGCCTTCCTCGCCTATCTCCCACTCACCCATGCAGGCGCCAGCTCTCTTGTCGAGGGGCGCTTTCAAGGGAGTAATCCCGATATTCGCCTGCTGTGCACGCCTGGCGATGTGCCGGCCGCCATCTATGTCTGGCTGATATTCACGCCGGCGGTCATCGCTCCCGCCCTGCGTGCGCTTGAGCCGCTTCTTGCACGTTTGTCGCCGGAAGGCTGTCCGCTGTTCACGCGCGCGGTAACGAGACAGACCCGCAAACTTTTTCCCGCGATGGGGTTCATAGACGCAAGCGGCGCCTATGGCTCGGCGCCTGACGATCTGCTGGTACTGCCGCCCGTTTCGGGCCTGCCGCCCTTCGAAGCCCGCGCCGATGATGTCCTAGCCGGACCGGCCACACCAATTCTCTCCGTGAGGATCGCGCGGACGCTCGAGGACATGATGAAGGCCTTCTCGGTTCGTGCCGCGACCTACATGAATGAACAGGAATGCCCCTATATCGAGGAGTTCGACGGCAACGACTTCTGCGCCACGCATTTCCTCGGCGAGATAGATGGCGAACCGGCCGGCTGTCTCAGGGTGCGCTATTTTGCCGATTTCGTGAAGTTCGAACGTCTGGCGGTTCGTCATGAGTTTCGAAATTCCAGGCTTGCCTTTCGCCTCGTCCGCGAAGCCATCGAGCATTGCCGGCGCAAGGGCTATCGGCGGGCCTACGGCCACTCGCGGCGTGATCTCATGCGCTTCTGGGGGATCTTTGGGTTTCGGCCCGTTTCGGAACGTCCGGCCTTTTCCTTCTCCGACATGGAATATGTCGAATTGGAGGCCAGCTTCGAGCCGTCCAATCGCCGCATAGCGATCGGGGACGACCCCTACGTCCTGATCCGCCCCGAAGGGGACTGGGACCGGCCGGGTCCGCTCGACGTGTCCATCCTGCGCTCCCAGCAGCGGCGGGCCAGGATCACGGCCAATGTCCGCACCGTCCGGACGCAAGCCACCCCCGCATAGAGCGTCGGGCTCGGCGCACATCAGCAGCAGGAGGAAAGGATGGATCAGGAGCGCCCACGGCACTCCGGTGAACGGTCGAAACGTGGCCGTTACCGCAAGCGTCAGATCCCGAACGGCAAACCGCCGTTCCGCGTGGCTGAAGAACCCGGCCCGATACCCGAACCCCTCGATGAGTCGGCGCAGGAGATTTACGCTGAAGGTGTTCGTCTGGCCAGGCAGTGGCTCGCGGCGCTTCGCTTGCGCGAAGACATTTTCGGCAATGAGCTTTTTGCCGACCCGGCCTGGGATATGTTGCTCGATCTCCTCAGCGCCGAAGAGCGGAACGAGAATGTCAACGTGACGAGCTTCTCGGCCATGGCTCCGAGCACGTCAGTTCGGTGGAGCGTGATACTCGAAGAGAAGGGGCTGGTCGTCCGATTGAGGGACCCAGGCGACAGGCGCCGGATGCTCGTCAAGCTCAGCCCGGAAGGTCGGCAGCTTATGCGGAGCTATTTCGATACATTGGTTCGCAAGGGCTCGTGCCCGGGAAGATGGCCCAGTCCCCCGTGACTTTCTCATCGTCGACAGTGATTTCGCCCGGTCCCTGGGAACTTTACCCGGACCTCGGGCCGAATAGAATGATCGCCGCGCCGGCAAGACAGATGACAGCTCCCGTCGCATCCCAGCGATCAGGGCGCATTCCTTCGATTGCCCACAGCCATCCAAGCGAGGCTGCGATATACACCCCGCCATAAGCGGCATAGGCGCGCCCTGCGGCGTCGCTGTCGACCAGCGCCAGCAGCCAGGCGAACAGCGCCAAGGACAGCATGCCCGGCGCGACCCACAGGACAGACTTACCGAGCCTCAACCATGCCCAGAAGGCAAAACAGCCGAAGATCTCGGCCAGGGCGGCGCCGACATATACGAAAGGCGTCACGATCAATTCACCCCTCAAAGATCGCGTGCGGCGCGAGCGCCTCGATGATCCGGCAACACGCGACGGTGCCGCCGGTGCAGGACGCGATCAGTGCCGACAGTTCGCTCCGCAGCGCTTCCAGGTCGGCGATTTTGCGTTCGACCTCTCCCAGATGGGTTCGGGCCAGAGCATCAACTGTCGCGCAATCCTGTCTCCGTTCATCCGACAAGGTCAGCAGCGCCCGAACCTGGTCGATCGAGAAACCCAGGTCACGCGCTCGCCGGATGAATGACAGCCGCCCGAGTTCGGCAGCACTATAATCACGATAGTTTCCGTTGGTTCGAACCGGCTTGGGAAGCAAGCCGATCCGTTCATAATAGCGGATAGTCTCGATCTTGGTGCCCGTCGCCCGTCCGAGACCACCGATCGTCAATGCCATGCTCTTGACCCTGTAGTTGGTACAGGGTCCATTTACGCGATCGTATCCGAAGAATCGAGGAAGTGACATGGCAGGTGGATGCTGTGGCGGCTGCGAGCCCATACCGCCAAAGCCGGACAAGACATGGCGGCGGGTCCTGTGGATTGCCCTTGCAATCAACGCGGGCATGTTCGCGGTGGAGATCATCATGGGCGTGAGGGCGCATTCGGCCTCGCTGATGGCCGATGCGCTCGATTTCCTTGGCGATGCCGCCAATTATGCGATCAGTCTCGCTGTCGCCGGGCTGGCGCTGCGTTGGCGTGCACGCGCCGCGCTGCTCAAGGGCGGCTCCTTACTACTCCTGGGACTTTGGGTGCTGGGCAGCACGGCCTCGCTGGCCCTTGCCGGAACCTTGCCCGCCGCAGAAATGATGGGAATGATAGGGGTGCTGGCGCTGGTCGCCAACATCGTCTGCGCTATCATGCTCTGGCGGCATCGCGAAGGCGACGCCAACAGGCGATCGGTGTGGATCTGTTCACGTAACGACGCGATCGGCAACATCGCTGTAGTGTTGGCCGCCCTGGGAGTCTTCGGCACCGGCGCCATCTGGCCCGACATCATTGTCGCCATCGTTCTCGCGGGGCTGGGGGTGAGCGGTGGATGGCAGATCATCCGGGAGGCACAATCCGAACTAAGACACGAACGAGTTGATCGCCCGCCGGTCACACGCGCCGGATCGGAGGCTGTTTCCCAATCCTGATGACGAAACGAGCGCGAGCGCTCGAGGCATGCGCTGCCTAGGAACGCCCTCGTCACGCCTGTCTGACCGCGACTTGCTCCAGATCGGATCCATCAATCGCTTCCGCGCAGGTTAGGCAAACGGGCTGCCAGCGCGCCTTAAGTTGTGAGGTGGACAGCAAAACCTGAAACGGAGGAGCGATGCGGAGAGCGTTTCAAAGCGGCATAGCGCACCTTTCGTGCTCCAGATTTCTCGCCCGCTTCAGGAGACTGCTGCCCGTGCATGCATCGATCCAACGCCGCATTGCGCAGGCCGCGGGTCAACACGCAGCGAGCCCTCGACCGTCACGGCGAGTCCCGAGCCACAGCTCGACGCATCATCGGCCGGTAGCCCAAGCAGCAAGATATAGCCGTCAGGAGTAACTCATGAACGAGCAATCACGGTCATTTCCGCCGCGCGAACTGCGCGACAATCCGGCAACCGACTATGACCAAGGGATGGGTCTCGCCGGCGACGCGAGCGGCGTCGAATCTGCAATTCTTGAACAGCTGGCTGGTCTCAGATCGAACCAAAGCTATGAGGCCGGGGTTCAGATCGCCAATCTTTGGCTCATGGCCCTGCGTTTGCGTCAAGTGATCTTCGGGAACGACCTGTTCGCCGATCCGGCTTGGGACATGTTGCTCGATCTTCACAGTGCCGAGGCCCGGAACGAGAAGGTCAAGATTACCAGCCTCTCGGCTATGGCGCGGGTTCCGTCCAGCACGTCCTGTCGATGGGCCCGAATACTGACCCAAAAGGGCCTGATCGTGAGGGAGAAGGATCCGGTGGACAAACGCAGGGTCTATGTCCGCCTGAGCCCAGATGCGCGTCAACTCATGCGGGTCTATTTCGACACCCTACTCGAAAAGGGCACGCATAACACCAGCTCGTAGCCGCCAAACTGGCTGGCGGCAGGCGAAATATCACCTGCAGCGCTGGGATGCCGCTCTTGGTGTGCGTGCCGTTACCCTATGTTTCTCGTGTATTCCCGTCATTTTCTCACGGACTTATACTTAACTCAAAGGAAATACTGCCAGATCGGCCTATTTTTATCGGGACTTCGATCGATCTTTTAGCCGGTGATTAAGCAAACACCTTTAAACCCTTGTCCTTCGGATGGGGTTGGTGGGGTTGGACTGTGCTTGTCCTGCAAAACAAGATACTCGAAATGATTGCAAGGGGGGCGAGCCTGGAGGCAACGGTGGCTCAGCTCTGCGAGGAAATCGAGGCAATGCTGCCCGATATCACCTGTACCGTCCTGCGGGTGGATCGAAACGGTCTCGTCCATCCGCTCGCTGGGCCCAGCCTGCCGGCAGACTATCTGGCCGGCCTGGACAATGTCGTGATCGGCCCGCAGGTCGGCTCATGCGGCACTGCGGCCTATTTCGCCGAGCCAGTCATTGTCACCGATATCGAGCATGATTCCCGCTGGGTCCGTTTCAGGGAGCCGGCCCTCAAGCTTGGGATGAAAGCCTGCTGGTCCATGCCGATATTTGATGCCGAACGCATAGTGATCGGCACGATCGCCTTCTATTGCCGCACCTACCGAAGCCCCGGCGATAGCGAGCGCCGCTTCATCGAAACCTGTGTGCATTTGTGCGAGATAGCCTTCGGGCGCCACGAACGCGTGCTCGAACGGGAACGCCGCGCCACGACCGACGCGCTGACGCAATTGCCCAATCGGTACGCTTTCAACCAGGCGCTTTCTCAATTGCCTTGCGACGAGGCTGGAGCGTGGGCCGTTCTGATCATCGATCTCGATAATTTGAAGGTGACGAATGATTTCTACGGTCATGATGCGGGGGACTGCATGATCGAGGCCGTCGCCGGGCGCGTTGCAGCCGGCGTGGCGCCGGACAGAATCTTCCGCATTGGCGGCGACGAATTTGCGATCATCGTCCAGCAGGAGGAAAGCCTCCACGACCTCGATGCCTTCGCCCGCGGGATCCTTTCGCGACTGGATGACCCGGTTCATTGCAATGGCTCGTTGATTGCGCCTGCTGCGACCATCGGCGGCGCTGTGTTCATGCCGGAAGATGGGGGACCTGAAACGGTCAAGCAGAATGCGGATTTCGCCCTGTATCATGCTAAGGACAGCGGAAGAGGCGGTTTCATACGCTATTGGCCCGGTCTGGACACGCGGATCACGCATCGCATCGTAGCTGTGCGAAATCTCGAATCTGCCTTGAACGACCGGCGCATCGAAGTGCACTATCAGCCGGTCTTCGACCTCCTGACTGGTGAGATCAGATGCCTTGAGGCGCTTTGCAGGCTCCGCAATCGCGCCGGCGGAGTCGTGCCGGCTCGCGACTTCCTCGATGCAATTTCTGACCGCCGCCTCGCGCGCGCCCTCACGGGACATATGTTCGAGCTCATCGGTAACGATGCGCTGTATTGGCGGGATGCCGATCTCGAAAACTATCCAATCACGGTCAACATCACGGAGGCCGACATCCGCGAGGGACATGTTCTCGACCAGTTCCAAAGGTTGTCATCGACATATCCGATCGCGCCCGACGGCATCATCCTCGACCTGTCCGCGCATCTCTATCAGTTGGTAGGGCGAGGCGAGGTCAACGGCCAGGTGCAAATCCTCCGCGGTCTTGGGATCCGGGTGACCCTCGACGACTTTGGCACCGCGCCGGTATCGCTCAGGAACCTTCTCACTGCCCCTGTCGATGCCATCAAAATCGACGTGGGCTCGTTAGAAACCGCCGTGGAGAACGGGCCTGAGACGGCGTTTATCGAAGCGGCGGTGCTGATCGGCCGCAGACTCGGCATAGAGCTTATCGCGAAATCCATTGATAACCGTCGATGTGCTGCCACTTTGGTCGAGTTGGGCTGCCAGCTAGGGCAGGGGATGCACTGCTCGCCGCCGCTCTCGCGAGACGAGATAAGGGACATGCTTGTCGGGAAGCCTCGAGAAGGAATTCGATCGGCCACAGCAGTTTAGGACGGCCGCTGAAATGGTCTCGCATTTGACCAACGGGCCAAATCGTTTGCCGGTGCCGCTCGGCCGGGTTGCGGCCGCCTTCGGTGTCAGATTGCGCGCTCGATATCAGTCTTAGCGAAATCATCGCCGACGAAGAGCAGGGGACAGTCATGCTCTTTGGCGACATCATATGCGAAGCAATCACCGAAATTGAGCGCTGCGGGGTGAATGCCCTTGCCCCATTTGGCGTAGGCTTCCGCAATCCGCCGTGCGCTGATCGGCGTGACAGTCACGATGTCAAAGCCAAGGCCGTCGATGAGGCTCGCGATTTCCTCAGCAACATTGCGCCGGGCAGACACGATCAATGCTTCCGCCACGGTGCCGGCGGAGATCAGGAGGTCGTCCTCCGCCTCAAGGATAGCAATGCAGGCGGCTGCCTGTGGCTCATCGAGGACGACGGCCATCAGTGCCGATGTGTCGACGGCAATCATCCAGGCAAGCCGTCGTCGCCATAGAGGAAATCCTGGCTGCGCGCGGCATTTGGTCCGGGATGGGCCTTTGCCGCTCCCGTCATCCGAACAGTGTCCAGGAGCTTGCGGCGCTCCTTTCCGTTACTCACCCGCCGGACCGGAACGAGCTTCACGGCGGCTTGCCCATGGCGTGTCAGGATGACTTCATCGCCCGCTTCAGCGCGACGCACGAGATCCGTGAGTTGCCCTTTGGCATCGCTGACGGAAATATGCATGCTATTCACCCTGCTTCAGAAGACACTTTCCAATTTGGACTACTCAATGGTCCATGTCAACGCGACGACGGGTCCACCCGTTTCGATAGCAGCGTCGGAAGTTTAGGTTTTACCCGAACTGGCGCTTGAGAAACGCCCGGTCATTTTGAGAACGACTCGCAATAATTGAGAGGCCGTGGTAGGGACTCGGAATGGCCCATGAACGATCCACGCTCGTCAGGAGCTGCGAGAATATAGGTTACTGCGAGGAACGCGCTCGGCGTGAGTGGACGGCTGCGGAAACCGCGACCGCCCCCGAGGCGGCCGCCGCACATCGGCTTCTGGCGGTCCAGTACGACGTCGAGGCGCATGACATGCTCAAGCAGCTGGCGACCAAAATCTGAAGGCCGTTCGAGGCTCCGATAAGCCGGGTTTTCAACGGGAGAAATGCAATGGAATATGGTTTTCTCGGATGGATCATTGTCGGCCTGATCGCCGGCGCGCTCGCCAAATGGATCATGCCCGGCAAAGATCCCGGCGGTATCATTGTCACGATCCTCATCGGGATTGCTGGCGGCCTGGTCGGCGGCTTCATCGGCAGCCAGCTGGGCATTGGCGGTAACGGCCATATCGTGAGCATCCTGATCGCGACCGCAGGAGCAGTGCTGCTCTTGTGGATTTACCGCCTGATCAGAAGCCGGAGTGCTTGAGTCCGGGCCGGCGACCGTTTCCCAGCGCCTGTAAGGCTAGAGACGTCGGTTCGACATTCAAGGAAATCGCCCCGTTCGAGCCGATCGATGATATTGTGCGACGTCGGTCACGATCGCGCGTGATCGTCTAGCGGATCATCGAAGGTTGGAAGGGTCGGATATGGATGCTGAATCCCTCGAGAGCGTCGGGGGAAAATTCACGATCGAGGGCATGCTCGAAGTGCGTCGTCAGACGCGGCTTGCGATAGAGACCATCGCGCAACGCATAGCGCCGGGCATGTCCGAGAAATTTGGCGTCGCCACCGCAAAGGCGACGTTGCGGGAGCTTGGCCTCCCGCGGGGATGGCACAAGACCTATGTCCGCTTCGGAAGAAATACCATTCGGGAATATGGCAACGCCTCGGAAGAGGGCGTTGTCCTGTCCGACAATGATATCTTCTTCATCGACATCGGACCTCTGCTCAACAATCTCGAGGGGGACGGCGGAGAGACATTTGTCATCGGTTCGGACGAAGACATGCATCGCGCGCGTCGAGATGTGCTGACCTTGTGGCATCGCGTGCATGACGTCTGGCGAGAAGAAGGACGGACAGGCCGTCAGCTTTATGAGTTCGCCACGGCGGAAGCCGCCGCCATGGGCTGGGAACTCAACCTGAAGCGAATGTCGGGCCATCGGGTCGGAGACTTCCCGCACAGGCACCGATACGAAGGATTGCTCATCGAGGTCGACATCAATCCCAGCCCTTTCGTGTGGATCCTCGAGATGCATATCCGGCATCCAAACCGGCCCTTCGGCGCCTTTTACGAAGATCTGATGATCCCGTCCGGCCGGTAATGGCCAATCCAACCGAGGGGCATCTGCTGCACGAGATCTCGATCACCGCGGCTTCGCGTCGTCGAGCATTCCCCTCGCGAGCTGCAAGGCTTCCGGATAATCACGCGTGAACATTGCGCGGCCGCTCGCCGGGGACAGGTCGAGCCGCTCTAAAATTTCGCGCGGCTGATCTCGTACATCCACAAAATAACCCGAATGCCGGTCGAAGTCGCCTGCCGGACCATGTCGTCGATGACGGCTCCGCCACTCGCATCGAGCAGAGGCACGCCGCGCATACGGAATATGATGACCTTGGGCGCCTTGCCAAAACGGCGCAGCGTATCGAGCAATTCATTCGCAACTCCGAAGAAGACCGGCCCCTCGATCCGAAACACTTCCACCCCATCCGGAAGCGCATCGCGTTGACCGGTCTCTTCCCCTTCCTCCCCCTCGTCCAGATCGGCTCCGCCGGAGGGCCCGGTACTGATCGCGACGGCCTGGCTCATTCTCATCATGAACAACAGCGAAGCGAGAGTAACGCCGACAGCGATGGCGCCGGTCAGATCCACCAGCACCGTCAAGCCGAACGTCAGCAACAGCACGCCTCGGTCGCCATTCGGCATGCGCAGAAGACGGTTGAAGCGATCATGCTCGCTCATACCCCAGGCCACCATGAACAGGATCGCCGCAAGGGCGGGTAGCGGAACGAAGACCATGAGGTTCGAGGCAAACAGGATGAACAGCAGCAAGAACCCCGAATGGAGCATTCCGGCGACAGGAGTTATAGCGCCCGCCTTGATATTGGTCGCCGTCCGCGCGATCGCACCGGTCGCCGGCAGGCCTCCAAACAAAGCGGAAGCGAGATTTGCGACACCCTGGCCCACGAGTTCCTGGTTCGATCGGTGGCGCGACCTGGCCATTCCGTCAGCGACAACTGCCGATAGAAGGGCTTCGATACCGGCCAGAAAGGCGATGATGAACGCTGACGGGATCACTGCCTGCACTTTGCTCAGTGAAATGTCGGGCACGCTGGGAACGGGAAGACCGACGTGCATGCCGGGGAACCGCGAGCCGATCGTCTCGACCGGCAAATGAAGAAGTGCCACGAGTGCGGACACGGCAACGACGGCGATCAGGAAGCCAGGCAATTTCGGCGCCTATCTTCTAACGCCGACAATAGGCGCCAGTGACGCAATACCCATGGCCAGCGTTGCGCCATGCACGGAGCCCAGCGCCGAAAAATAGGCCTGCCACTTCGGGATGAAATCCGCGGGCACGCTCTTCATCGATAGCCCGAAGAAATCCCTCACCTGACTGGACGCGATGATGACGGCAATTCCCGCGGTAAAGCCTGTCACCACCGGGAAAGGAATGAAGCGGACCAGGGACCCAAGCTTCGCATAGCCTGCCACGATCAACAATGCGCCTGCCATAAGGGTCGCCAGGAGAAGCCCATCATAGCCATGTTGCGCGATGACGTTGAACACGACGACCACGAATGCCCCCGTCGGGCCGCCGACTTGGACCCGGGAACCGCCTAGTGCTGAGATCAGAAATCCTGCGACGATCGACGTAGTGACACCCTTCTCAGGCGAGGCACCGCTGGCGATCGCCAGCGCCATCGCGAGAGGCAGGGCTACGATCGCGACAGTCAGACCGGCGACGGCATCGCGTCTCAGCCTCGTGAGGCTATAGCCTTCTTGGAGGACAGTGATCAGTTTTGGCGTGAAGGCGACGAGGCGGGCATCACTTTCCATCGCCGTCGCTTTCCGGTGACGAGCCCTGGTCGAAAAGAAGCGAAGGCATCCGCTGCGGCCTGGCGCCTGCCGCTGTCTCCTTGAGGCGCACGCCGCGACCAAAGCCACTGCTCGGCGAATTCTGCCCAATGATCTCTATGCCCGCAGCCTCCAGCGCACCCACCACCTTCACGAGCGTATCGACAATGCCGCGAACCTGACCTTCAGTCGCTTGTCACGAAAGGCGGCGGGATCGAGATCCCCGTCAGCCCATCCTGCCGCATCGAAAACGGACGTCACCACGTTGCACCCCGCCAACCGCTTCAGGTGCCAGGGAATGAATCATGCTTGATTCCAGGCGAGCAATGCTCATGCGGCCAACGGAATCCCGCTCGCGACCACTTGTGGGTAATTGAAAGCTCCAGGCCACGCTTACGTGTGAGACATCATATCTCAATCTGAACCATACATCGGCCGCCCTGTGCCGACAATCATGGATTGGGGCGATTTCGCTCCTTCATGCTGCCGAGCACAGTGAGAGTATCAAGCAGCGAAGGGCGTGGGCTTCGACCTTTCACCCCAAGAGCCAATCGACAGCCCTCCTAAACAGGTTCGGCCGAGCCTCGTCAGTCGGCCACCTGCCACTGAGCGGCTCTATCTGCGTCACTCCGAGCAGATCGAACCCGTCGCGTATTCCTTCCAGTCGTACGCGCTGGCCGATCAGGTGGTAAGCGCGGTGAGGCGCATCGAGTTGCCATACACCGCCATCGTCTCTGCGGAGCGCGAGGCCGTGCGAACTTCGAAGGAGCAATCCTGTTTCGCGATGGCGGCTTCCATGCGGCATTTGCAGATAGTCACTGTCCTGAGCGCTGCTGTCCAGCGCTGTCATTCTGGTTCCGAGCCACAAACTACACCAAGGCACGACGGTCGGGGAAGGGAGGGAGGGGAGAAGAGCGAACGGCCAGGAGTTCGCACATGTCGCAGTCTGCTCTCAAAAAACCAAATCCATATCTTGAATCCCTCGGCGCCGATCTCGTGAAGCGCCTTGGCGGGATCTGGTCGTCGTCGGGAGGAATGTGCCGTTGTCCAGCCCACGACGATGCTAGTCCGAGCCTGTCGGTCCGGGTCGGCGACACGGCGCTTCTCTTCAAATGCTTCGCTGGTTGCGACACCCGCGACGTCCTTCGCGCGATCCGTCGGCTCGATCGGAATGCGCTACGATCTTATCCGGCAGACGCTGCCACACACTCCAGTTCATCCTCTTCGCTTTGGCTCCGCGAACGGGCGTTGGAGCTGTGGGATAGCTCTGTGCCCCTTCCCGGCACTTCTGGTGCAGATTATCTCCAGCGCCGAGGCCTGCCTGCAGACTCGCGCGTTTTGCGTTTCAACCGCCGCACCCGGCTTGGGCCGGGCAGGATAGCCAGCTGTCGTCCAGCCCTGATCTCCGCACTTCACGAGGCCGGACATTTCGTTGCGGTCCAGCGCACATTTCTCGAACCCAACGAGCCCCGACGCGCACGGGACCTGGCCAATCCGCGGCGAATGCTAGGCCGCCCGCTGGGGGGCGCGGTCATGCTTGCTTCGGCGGGAGCTACGCTCGGCCTGGCCGAGGGCATGGAGACGGCCTATTCTGCCATGATCCTATTCGGACTCCCGGTGTGGGCTACGCTTGGAAACGAGCGCCTGGCAGGGATCACGATCCCCAAGAGCGTTACGCGTCTCCTCCTGCTCCCCGACAACGATCGCGGCGGCAAGATCGGCGCCGCGAAGGCCGAGCAGGCCTATGCCATGCCTGACCGGACGATCGAGACAGTTTGGCCGCCTCCAGGTTTCAATGACTGGAATGACGTGTTGCGGAAATATGGTGCCGATGGAGCGGCGTTCTATCGCCAAGCGGCATAGCACCTTTAGCCACTCACCATTTCCGGTTTGTGATGCGGGCCCATTTGCCAAAGTTTGCAAGCCTGTGACGGGCGAACCCGGGTTACCTACAGCGCGGAACCCGCCACGTCACCGGCTGATTCTCTTAGAAATTCCTATCGCGCGCGATAACAATAGAGTTTGACCATCATAGTTTTGTCTACCAACCCTTACGCATCGATTGAGCAGTGATGAGGAATGTCTAACTGCGGATGACGGACTCGCAGCAAAACCGAGCGGGAAGACCGATTAGCAACGGCGTCCATAGTTTTGAGGTGAGGATCGCGCAGCATTGCGCCGCTCGCATGTTCGGTTGACGTGAGAGGTGGCGAATTCCTTTCCTTCGACGCCAGCCTCGAGCGGATATCCGCCTGACGTTGACGGCATTCCGCGATGGCGGCTGCGGCACCAAGCGGCATTCGTACCATTGTGCGGTCTACGGAGTGCCAAAATGTCCGGCCCGTTATTGCCATCAGGCAGGTAGCTCCCGGGAGATGTCACCCGAAACCGTCACGATTGAGCGCGTCTACGCAAGGCTGAAAGCCGATGTCATTGGCGGAAGATATCTGCCTCGGTCGGAAATCGTGATTGCAACAATTGCCCGAGAATATGGCGTCAGCATTGCCCCTGTACGTGACAGCGCCCAAAGACTGGTCGGTGAACGCTTGCTTGTGCCGCTCCGTCGAGGCGGATTTGCGATACCCGATCTGACAGAGGAAGGATTGCATGATCTGCTCTTCTGGCACGGCCATCTTATTCGCAACGCCGTTAAGCTCAAACGCAAAGGCTCATGCCTAGGGCAGGATATAAGCCATGATTTTGAAAAGGCTTCGAGCGATGCGCTCGCCAGGACTGCCGCCTCACTTTTTCATGAGCTTGCAATCCGCGCCCAAAACAGCGAGATCGCTCCCGCCGTACTCGCGGCCAGCGATCGCCTACACGCCGTTCGCCTTAAAGAGCCCGAGCACCTCCCTGGCGTCGCGCAGGAGCTCCAAGCGGTTCAGACCTTGGCCACCAGCGGTCGTGATCAAGACCTGATTCAGAGCCTTTGGGCGTATCACCGCCGCAGGTTGCGGCGAGTTCGTCAACTGGTGGAAGCGGCGGGTGGAACTGTGCGGCCACTGAAATTGGCAGAATGACAAACCCTTACGAAGGCTTGGCTCGAACTGCGCAACGGGGGACGGGGTCGATAACCCCGTTAGTGCCCTGACTGATACCTTATAAGTTCGGATATAAGAACGACCATCATTTATCCTTCCCATGCCGTGATCACGCGGCATCGATGGAAGGAAATGCCATGAACCGGAGCGACGAGCACCGCGACGACGAGCTGATCGACCTCGGCTCGGTAATCGAGCAGACCAAGGGCATGGGTGCGCCCTTCAGCGACACTGGGGACGGCCGGCAACTGCAGCCCGGTCTCACCGACGATTGATCGATCGAGCGCGCGGTGACCGTTCGCCGCGCGCTCAACATTCGGGACCTCGATGGTGTACCGGCTGCGACAGGATCTCTTTTTTTGCGTCACAAACGGACGCGCGGTCTTCCTTGACCTTAAGGCGGACCGCTATTTTTGCCTTCCGCGCGTCATCGACGCAGTATTCCAGTCTATTTGTGCGGGGCAAGAATTGACGGTAGCCGATCAAGAATCCGTGAAAGTGCTGCTCAAGAGGGACATCATCAGCGAAGACCCGCTTGCAACCTCACCCCCTGCGCCGATGGTGATTGAGAGAGCAGAGTTCGAGCCCGCGCTCGGTTCCCATTCGCGCCCCTCGGCGCTCATGTTGGCACGGGCAATCAGCGCGCAGCTTACATCAGCCGTCGCCTTGCGAACACGTTCCTTTGCTTCAATCAGCCAATCGATCGCCACGAGGAAGCGCCAGCAGGACATCACCACTCTGGAGGTCGAGCTTCGCTACGCGCAAATTATCGAGGCCTTCGCGAAAACGACCTTATTGTTCCGACCCGGAGACAGATGCCTTCCGCGTTCCCTCGCCTTTTTCTCGGTGTGTAGGGCGTATGGTTTAGAACCAACGCTAATCATTGGCGTGAGAATAAACCCCTTCGTTGCGCACTGCTGGGTCCAAAACGGAACCCGGATTGTGCACGATGATTCGGGCGAGGCTACTCTGTTTGCGCCGATTTTAGCCGTCTGATGCTTTACGAATATCTGATCATAGTCGCCAAGGGATCAAACATCCGCGAAGATATGCTTCATCGCCTGGCAGATCTGACCGGATTGGCAGCGAAATTTTCTTCTGAAACACTTGCCGTCCTGGCGAGCGTTGAGCTCACGGTCACGCCATTGGGCGAGACTGGCGCGATTGTCGGCACGATATTCCACCGCCATGGACCGCCCGAGGCGCTAGCCGCCTTCACCATAGATGAAGTTCGAGCTATTCAAAGGAGTGATGGTTCCCACTTGCTAAGTCGATATTGGGGTGGATACGTGGCGGTCTTCGAGACTGAGCACGGCTCGCGGATCATAAGAGATCCGTCCGCATCGATCACATGCTACCAAGTCGAAGTCGATGGTTTGTTTGCCTTTGCTTCGAGTGCTGAAACTCTTCACAAGGCGACGCTGTATTCTCCGACAGCAAATTGGCAGAATCTGGCACGACACATCTACACAGATGGCCTTCCTGCAGTCGAGACAGGCCTGACCGGCGTCAAAGAAGTTTTACCAGGTACGTCTGTCGTCCTCGAAAACGGCCAGGATCAGAGCTTGCCCTGCTGGTCTCCATGGGATCACGTTGAAGTCGAAACATCGAGCACCGAGCGGTTGCGGCGTGCTGTGTTGCAGGCGGTCAGCGCATGGGGATCCTGTTACCCGCGGGTGCTGATTGGCGTCTCCGGAGGCTTGGATTCGTCAATTGTCGCGTCCTGCCTCTCGTCAAAAGGCCATGAACTGACTTGCATGACGATGACAACCAACGACGCTGATGGCGATGAACGACGCTACGCACGAATCTTGTGCGATACCCTCAACGTCGAGCTCATCGAAGACCATTACTCGCTTGATGATATCGAGCTCGGCCGCTCGGCCGCTCGTCATCTCCCTCTACCTGTCTCCCGAACGCAATCCTTGGCCTACAATGCCGCCGTTGCTCGGCAAGCGCTTCGCAGTTCAGCCGATGTGTTCTTCTCTGGAAATGGAGGGGACAACGTTTTTGCCTATTCGCAGTCAGCTACCTCGCTGTACGATCGATATCTTCATGAGGGATGGTCCCTCGATCTCCTACGGACCGTGGGCGACATCTGTAAGTTGACCGGCTGCAGCCCAATACAAGCAGTGAAATCAGCCAGGCGTATATCGAAGTCCAAATCCCGGAGCTACCGATGGCGACCGCAGCCTCTCTTCCTCGCACAAGAGGTGTTGGCAATCGAGACTTCAATCCCGATCTCTCACCCGTGGCTTGAGGCACCCAAGAACGCACTGCCCGGGAAGGCAGCTCACATAGCGGGGCTGCTACGGGTCCAGCCGAACCTGCAAACGAGCGAAGCCGCCATTGGCCTTCCGGTCGTCAATCCACTGATGGCGCAACCCGTGATGGAGGCCTGCCTCCATATTCCGACATGGCGCTGGTGTGCGGGGGGCGTGAACCGTGCGGTCGCACGCGAAGCCTTCGCCGGCGTGCTGCCCAGCGACATTGCGTACCGGACCACAAAAGGCAGGCCCGACGGTTTCTGCAACGAGATCATTGATACTCGACGCGGACACATCCGCGAACGGCTTCTTGACGGGCACCTGGTCAGGAACAAAATTCTCGACGCGAAGTCGATAGATCAAACCCTCGCTGAAGAATCTCCAAACCGAGGCATCGAGCAAATCCGACTGCTATCGCTTATCGAAATGGAGGCTTGGCTCGATCACTGGGTGGGACCGTAATCGCGCTCCCCGCCTTCCTGCGCGCTAGCGGTCTTCCGAAGGTCCTCCCAGTGCGCCAAATCGCTCGTCCGAGTCCGCGGGAATTGCCGAATATCCCGCATCCAATAGTCGAACCAGTCTAAATTTCTCTCGTATATCGACAGGCGGTGGGCTGGTTGCCATTTGACGTGATACTCTCCTGGGAAAATGAACAAATCAACAGGAACTTTTTTCTCGCGCAGCGCCGTGAAGCTCTCGAGAGACGGCAGATAGGAATCATCCGCCATTTGCATCAAAATGGGAGTGCGTTGTGTCCTCGCGCTTCGCGACAACGAGAGCTGCTGCCAGAATGGCGAATTCGTATCGAGGGTCGTTGGGAAGCCCTGCGCAGCGAATTCACGAGCGGCGGCAGGCCCCACCATTGAAGCGTACGATACGTCCCACAACATGCTGCTAACGGCTGCGGCCGCGAAGGGCACACCATTTGTCAGCGCGAATTGGACAGTGGTCGCTCCATCACTGAACCCGGTGATGCCCACCCGATGTTCGTCGACGATGCCGCGACGTACGAGCTGTTGTACCCCCGCCTTCAATGCGGACAAGATGCTTCGCCTGTCGGCAAAACCCGTCAGGTTTTCTCTTTCAACATCGATTGCTGTTTTTGCGGAGTTAAGGAGCCCCACCATCTGCGGACGATTGAAGCTGAGAACGACATACCCGCGGTTTGCGAAAGCTTGAATCGGGTACTCGTCGCCGGTCCCTCCGCGTAGAAAGCCTCGGCTCTCGTATTGCACGATAATCAGTGGGTAGCGTTTGCCTGGTCGATATCCCACCGGAAAAACGACGTCGCCGTAGGTTTCAAGCCCTAGATAGTTGCGCCACTTCATCCTTTCGACATGTCCCATCAACAAGAATCGAAATTCTGGATTTGGATCAAATATCACAGAGGAGGCCCCAGATTCCGGCGATAGCCGGACAATCTGGCGCGGTTGGGTTGAGGACTCGCGCAGGCAAATGAGATCGCCGCTCCGAGGGACGCAGTCCAAGAGGACGTCGTTCGTTGTGTATATCCTTCTGGGCGGGCCATCCCCAGGCTTCCATTCATAGATCGCAGTAGATTCCTTTGACCACCCTTCGCGCCGGAAAAACCGCAACGACCTACCGTCCGGCTGCCACCATATCTTGCCCCGTCGATCAATGCAGCTCTCTGCGAGGCATGGGATACTTCGACCGCCGGGTCCATCTACGAACAGGTAGCTGCGACTGTTGATTGCGTCTTGCTCAGACTGCGTGATCCAGGCCTTGCGTCCCATGGGGCCTACGACGGTTCCGTGCCCGCCATTGAGCACTCCCGCAGGGCCTCGGAGAATCTCTATCTCTGCCTCCGTTGCCCGTCGCAAGTCGGTGGAACCAAGTGTCTCAGTCCAAAACTCGGTACTAATAGGTGGCGCTGCGAACGGCCGGCTAGCCGCCATTGGTGCAAAGCGGTCATCATAATGGTAGCCCGATAGGCCCTCTTTCTGGATCTGCTGCTGCGTGCGCAACAGGCCTTCTCTGGTCGAGAAAATGATGGAGCGTCCGTCAGCACTGATTCTAAAATCTTCTACATCCACGGGGCTTCGCGTGAGCGCCACACTTAGTCCACCGCTCACTTCGGCGCGCCAAACCTGCGTCGAACCGGCAACCCTCTTCAGAAATGCCACCCATTGCCCGTCTGCAGACCATTGGGGCGCGATAGGAAGTGGAACGCCTGTCGGGTACGCTGCTTTGCCGCGAAAATCATATGTCGCTCGAACTAGCTCGCCACCACTATCGACAATTGTAGGCGGGCCATTGGCATGCACAGGCACCACCACCATTGCGAGGCAGTAGTTGTTGATTTCCGGTACCGCCTCGCGGACTTGAAAGGCGATCATCTGCCCATCGGGCGATAGTGCGATCGAACCAGACTCCGGGAAGACGCGGTCCGGCGGGCCGATATCTTTGAGGCGGACCAAATCCTCGGGCGTCAGTGCGCGCGGGACCGCGGCCGTATCCACTTGCCCCGCACGTGACGCTTCGCAAGGGGGCGGCGCGGCGGTCGCCGGCGTGAACTGGAGTGCCAATACAACGGCAATAGCGAAGCCTGGCACTTTGTGTCCTGAAGGGCTTACCACGCCTTCGACACGGTCAGCCCGATCACTCGGCCAGACACTGGATAATTGGTGGAATCGTAGGGCCTGTCGGCCGGATTGTTGTTTCTAATTCTATCCGGCTTCTCGTTGAATAGATTCGTAACTGCGATCGTCGCGTCAATTCCGTGAAACGGCCCCTTGGATGAGGTTGTTCGCACCCTCAGCACCGCATCTAACGTCGTAAATGACCCCACCCGAACGAACGGCTGGAGACGGTTATCCAGCGTGCCGCCTATGTAGCTCCCGAATGCCGAGAGGCTCCAATTGGCATGTTCATATGTTCCCCCAACCCGTCCCCGCCAGTGCGGTGGATTGAAAATCAATCCCGTGAGCTGAATGATGGGCTTTCCCTCAGCAATTTGCCTTTCGCTCTCTTGATAGCTCCCTGACGCAATGAGCTGGAAAGCTTCATCCTGTCCGAATTCGAGCCGATATTTGACCGCAAGGTCTACTCCCTTCACCGTTTGTCGCGCAGCATTTTGAAGCGTTCCATCCAGAATGCCGCCGATGACAACTTCGTTTTCTGGTAGGCCGGTAAAGTTTGCGGCAGCCTGCGGCAAACGCGCTAGTTCCTCGGCGATCCGCTCGGGGGAGGGATTTCGGATGGCAATTTCGCTGATGCTGGGATCATTGAAAGCGTTCAGTGTGTCAGTGATCGGCGATGCGGCTCGATTGCGGAAGCGAATGTCAAAATAGCTTGCCTCGACTCTCAACCCGGCAATGAAGCGGGGCTCAAACTCTACTGATGCGGTCCATGTCGTCGCGCGCTCCGGACGAAGAGCGTCGTTGCCACCCGCGACCACGAGAACCGCTCGGTCGGCAGGAAACCCGAAAAAGAACTCTCCCGGCGTGAGATTGCCGTATCGAACCTGATAGGACTGGTAGAGCGTAGGGGCCTTGAAGGACTTTCCCCAACTGGCGCGGATAGTTACATCCCCGTGCGGCTTGTAAATGACGCCAAATTTCGGGACGGCAACATCACCAATGTCTTTGTAGCTCTCATATCGTACGGCACCATTCAGCGTCAAACTCTCGACAAGCGGCAGAGCGTTTCCTGCCCCAACGAGCGGAACGGACAATTCGCCATATCCGAAAGCGACTTTGCGATTTCCTCCAGTCTGCTCGGCGATCGTCGTTTGACCGCCGGTCGGGGTGCGTGCCACATTGACGTCGAGGCTAAGCGAACGGTAGCCTCCACCGATCGCAAGGCGTACATCGCCGCCCGCAATCCGGAACAATGGCCCCTCCGCGGCAACCTCAGCTGCCGACACATCGTTTGTATATATTAGGCGCGTCCGCCTCGTTTGCGCTCCCTGACTAAACGTTCGGGATATGGTGTCTGATTTGCTGCTTCCCACCGTTCCGCTGAGCGAAAGCGCCCAACCTTTCGGTAGAGAAAACCGCAACGTCGGCGTCACGGTGTAACTTGTGACTTTCGGATTGAGATATATGCCATTCGTAAAGACGCTCGCCGTCGCGAGTGCGGGGAGGGCATTGGCGGATCGGCGATCGTTGAACTGGCCGTCAAGTTCGAACTCGATGCCGCTAGCAATCTCTTGATGACCGGCAAGCACCAGACTCAGCTGCTTTTGGCCCGGGATCAGAGTCGCAGATGGGTCGAGCGTATTCGTGTACGTCCGCTGCTTTGCTGAGATTTCAGTGAAACGGCTGTAGTCGATCGCCGCCATAAAGCCGCCGGAGGACCAACGACGTCCCCCTACGGCATTATATTGCTGTTGTTGATTTCCGCCATCTGTCGAGGCGCCAAATCGCGCTGACGTGACGAGACCATCATAATCACGTCTCAGGACGACATTCGCCACGCCACCCACCGCGTCCGAACCATACAGCGCGGATGCCCCATCGGCCACGATCTCGACACGGTCGATGGCGGCCAGTGGAAGTGCCGATATGTCCACGCCCTGCAAAAGACCGTCATAGGCAACCCTATGACCGTTTATCAGCGTTAACGTGGCGTCTGCTCCGAGACCGCGAAGGTTTAAGGCCGACGAATTGTTCACGTTATCGTTACGCGAACCCTGATTGCTCGAGACGCCCGGATTTTGGCCCCCCGCATAATTTTGCGTGAGCGTGCGCACATAGCCGCCGAGATCGGTGATACCAGCGTCCTCGATCTGTTCCCGTGTCTGAGAGGTAACCGGGGAAGATGGAGGGGCTCCTCGAATTCGAGAACCTGTCACGACGATGTCGCCGCCTTCAGATGTTTCGCTGCTCACCGCGGCCTGCGCGGCCTCCGATCGCCCCCGAATAAGGATACTCCCGCCACGGTCGATCGCAATCAGGCTGCTTCGCGCAATGAGGCGCTCGATTGCTTCGTCGGTGGTGTAGGTTCCATCCAAGCGCGGCGATCGCTTCCCCTCGACAAGATCGGAAGGAAACATCACCTCCCGGCCCGATATCCGACCGACCGCTCTTAGCGCATCTCCAAGATCCTGCTCTTCGAGGTGATATTCTTGACGCTTTTCCTGGGCTGCGGCTGGATCGCCCGCAACCATTGCTCCTACTGCCGCGACGCCGAAGAGCCCCAGTCTCAATCCATGCTTCATTTCGCCCCCTTGGCTCTCTCATCGAGCTTCCTGGGACGGTCATGCAGCCGGGGCCGTGACTATGAGGGCGGGCGACAATTTTCCCGTGTGGGAGTGGGGCATGTTTTCGCGAGGACAAATGCGTCAGCGCGGTCGATCAACGCCAACCCAAGCAAATCACCGATGTTCTCCGCCAGTTTTCGGGTGTCCCGAAGACGGAACGTGCCTGAAAGCCGACGTTCGCCCAGTTCGGCGGCTTCGAACATGAGCGGCTTTGTGGCGTAACGATTTGCTTCTGCAATCAGATCGGCAAGGCGCACTCGATCGAGGTCGGTGACGCCCTCGGGCCAATCTGCGCTCTTGAGGGGTGACTGTTGCTGCTTGACCGGGGCAGCCGCTCCGAAGGTCACGACCTCTCCGACCGTCATGCGTTGAATATCACTCTGAGAGGCGGCATTTGCCGACTTCTGGCGGATCTCGACATCGACGCTTCCGCGCAACAGCCGCACAGTTACCCGATCCTCCCGATCCACGGCGACGTCGAACACGGTGCCGCGGGCGGTCACAGTACCACCGACGACGGCGACGACGAACGGGCGCGCATCGTGGGCCACCGTGAAGCGTGCACGGCCCCGCGTAAGATGCAGATCACGCCGAATGCCCGAGATCGAAACCAGCACGAGGCTGTCACTGTCGAGCGTGACCGTCGAGCCGTCGGCAAGAGGGAAACTCTTGATCTCGCCAATCCTCGTCGCAAGCTGGCCGGGTGAGGGTCTCGCTCCCGCTTGGACGTCCGAAACCTGCTGCTCTGAGGGGACAGGTCGAAGAAAATGGCTTCCGAGTACAGCTGCGCCGGCGATCAACGCGACCGCGAGGCCCCTGGCGGCAAGGCGGCGGCCTCCTTTCGAAGGTGGGTCACGGTCGGACTCCCGAACGGCATCTCCATCTTCAGAGGGCTGTTTCAAGCCCTTGCCGAGGCTGAATGTTTCGGCAATCCGGTTGTAAGCTGTCCGATGCAGAGCACCGCGTGCAAGCCACGCCTCGAACTCGGCACGCCGATCGTCCGCCTCTGGGCCGCGCATGATCGCAAACCAGTTGGCGGCTTCATCACGCAACTGGCCCCCTTGGGGTATTTCGTCCTTGCCTGCGGTCATTCTTGTTCCAGAGCGGCATCGATGTGGGCGAGAGCCCGCGCAACATGATATTGGACGGTCGGAACGCTGATGCCAAGTCGCTCGCCAATTTCCTTATATGTCAGCTCATCGACACGATGGAGTAGAAAGACCGTGCGAGTCTTCTCAGGCAGTTCGGCAAGGGCCTGGCGGTACACGCGCATCACGTCTTCCGCCTCGATACGATGGGCTTGATCGGGGCCGATCGCCGGGTCCATCCCTTCACCGATCGGGACGTGGAAGGCCGCCATCCGCGATTTGCGCCGACGTGTTCGCTCGAAAAGAAGATTGCGCGCGATACGCTGTAGATATGGAGCGGGGTTGCTAAGCGTCTCTCGTGACATGAACGACGCAAGTCGCGCGAAGGCTTCCTGCACCAGATCCTGAGGCTCATCGTGCTCTCGCAACTGCCGGCGAAAGAATCGTGTGAGGCGAGGGGCCTGCTCGCGATACATACCGTCCAGATCAAAGGGAGCGCGCGCCTCATTGCTATCCTCGCCGCAAGACACGACTATGGGTTCAGAAGGCTCGCCGGGGAGCCCACGATTGGCGATAGGCGGGGACATTGATGCACTTGGCCTCGTCGGGCCGACAGATGCCGTGCCCCGGCAACCGGTGCTTACGACGAGCTAGCGACGCCTGGAGCGAACTCCGGCCACCCGACACACGGCACGGGCGTAGTGATGCCTGGCTGGATGATCCACAGGGCCGGCGCCGGCATTCTCGCCCCTGCACCTGTCACATTACCGCAACGCAGCACGCTCGCAAGAGTCAAACGGCGGGAGTGGGGAACAGCGCGGCGTTTTCCGCAACTAAGATAGGCGATACACAGGTTTTCCGCTCAATGTGGGAGTCCTGTTAGCGGTAGCTACATGCCGTTTTCCACGCCGACACGTTGCCCCCCGGGCGGCTGGAATTAGAATTTTACCCTGACGGAACCGACCAGGCCAGCCTGACCGTTGGTGCTGGCCTGATCATGTCCAGCATAGTTTGTGACGACATACATAAGCGATAGCTGGAATGCGTCGAAGTTCTGAATGACGCCGAAGCTCATATCCCATTTAGAGTGGACCATTCCGTCTTCCCAGCCCAGATGCGCGCGCGCCGCGGGGCCGTCATGCCAAACAGGGATGGCAATTGTCTCGGCGATGTACAAGTTTGTGCGCCTCGAATTTGCTTGGCCGGGAGCGACCGCTATGAGCGTCTCACTCGACCCGACCCCGAAGTCGCGTATGATCAAGGCCTCGAAGTCATAGGTGTTTACCCGCTTGCCGCCCGGGTACACAAAGCCATAGGCAGTCAGCGTTATGTCGAAACCCCCGAGCTTTCGGCGAACCCCGGCATAGATGTCCAGCTCCACGTTGGAACCGTGATAATCGGCAATCGTCGATGCCCAGATCCCAGCAACAAATCCGTTGCTGCTTCGTGCGTCGATGCTCCCCTGCAGAGCGGGACCTCGTTCCGATGCGCTCACGCCCCTAAAGCGATAGTCCGAAACAACTGCGATCTCCGCAGAGACGGGGCCGCCTTGGGCTCGCAAGGATGATGGCACTACCAGAAGGACCAGTCCAGCCATGGCGCCGACGGTGTGACAGCCCCATCGAGCGCATGCCTGCCTCGCATCTGGCCGACAGACTGTCACCGGCTAGGTATAGTGAGAGAGGATCTCAACGCTGCCAGTGCGGCGTCCACCTCGGTAAATATTGCCAATGATCTCGTAGCTCGGGTTCTCGCCAGGTCTTTTCACGAATCGGGATAGGTTGACCGCGATCGAGTCCCCCGGCGCCACCATGACGGGCGGCATTGCCAGAAACACTGGGGCCCAAGAGGAGCCCTGCCACGAACTCACGATATTATCAGCATCGACGTGTAGCTCGATCCAAAGAACGAACCCTTCACATCGGCCGGCCTTCATCGTTGTGAACGTCACACTGTCCGAGGCCTGCTCGATCGAGTCTGTATTGAAGTCCAGATCTTCAAAAGGTTTCTTTGCCGCGAGCAGATTGGCTTCCGGAAAGTTAAAGGTGACAATCCGGGTAAGGGGAAACCTATGGCCGATCGACCTGTATATGCGCTCTGCGTAGTGATCCGCGACCGCCGTGCAGTCCTCATCGACATAGACGGGTGACGCCGCCTCAGCCGGGGCGAACCAGGTGATGCATCGGCTAGGGAGCATGCGGCCACCGGGACCAAGCAGGCGTTTTGCATCCTTCAAAGCTGCGGTCACGCCTTCCGCGCCGGCGATCATTCCGATGATCTCGGATACGCAAAGGTCCGCCGGCTGATCGAGGGTCACAGTCGAAGACGACCCGCAATGCACGTCAATCTGCCCGTCGAGGCCCAATTGCGCGATACGGCGTCGCGCGGCGGCGGCAGAGTCTGGCATGACCTCGATGGCATCTACATGGGATGCCCCGGCCTTCGCACACATGATCGCCAGCGGAGCGTCCGCCCCTGTCCCTAGATCTACAATACGCCGCCCCGGCGCAGCGGCTTCGATCGCGCGCCGGTAGGCCTGCATGCGCTCATGATCTTCGAGCAACCACCGATATAGGTGATCGTCATAAACTGGATATTCGCCAATGGTCGGTCTGCAGGTGACCTGCGTGCGCCAGCTATGAAACGCGCGATCAAACACAGCGCGAGAGGGCTCGGCCGTCCACATTTCAGCGTGCCGCTACGCTGGCACTGGAACCACCGAATTGCGCGTCATGATGACGCCGATAGACGCTGCCATGATCGTGCCAACTCCTGCGACCTGCATGATTGACAGACGCTCTCCCAGGATGAGGAGGGCCGATATCGACGCCAGCGCTGGCTCCATGCTCGTCAGAATTCCGAAAACCCGCGTGGAAAGGCGATCGAGCGCAAGCATCTCCAACGAGTAGGGGATCGCACTTGTGAGGAGCGCCACTGCCAAGGCCAAAGGCAGGATTTCGATCGAGAAGAGGCCTGTGCCAGCGTGAGCGACGCCGATCGGCATGACAAAAAGCGCCGCTATAGTCGTTCCATAAGCAACCGCCGGTCGGCCGCCCGACGCGGCTGCCCGCTTGCCGCTGAGGATATAGATTGCCCAGCAAGCGCCTGCACCAAGCGCCAATATGGCGCCCGTCGGATCGAGAGGCGTCGCGCCAAAACTTCCCGGCAACAGGAGAAAGATTCCGCAAATGGCCAGAGCCACCCAGACCAAATCGACTAGGCGCCGCGAACTGAACAGGGCTACGGCGAGTGGTCCGACGAATTCGAGCGCGACAGCGATCGCGAGCGGCGTGGTGCGGATCGCCATGTAAAACAGCAGGTTCATCCCGCCCAACGCCACACCATAGATCAGGATGGGTCTGAGCGCAGCCCTCGTCACCGGAACGCGCCAGGGTCGCCAAAGGGCAAGCAACATCGCAGCCGCAATGCCAAGCCGTAGGGCCGTCGCGCCTTGCGCCCCAACATAGGGAAACAACTGCTTCGCGAGTGCTGCACCGCCCTGAATCGATACCATCGCGAGCAGAAGGGCGATGACTGGCACCAAAGGCGAGCGCGCTGTTGCTGGCTTCATCAATTCGCCCAAATAGGTGTGGACTGCCGCCCGCGCCCTTTGTCGGGAAGCTGTGATCCTGTAGCAGGTTTCGGAAGCTGGCGTCGCATTGCATGTGCCGGCCCATCATGCCGCGATGCGGACCTCGGTGGCCTGCGACAGGAGGTCCTGCCACCACTGCCGCATCGCATCGATCGCGCTTCGCCCGCCCTGGAGCGCTAACGCAGCATCTATCGAACCTTCGGCCGCACCCTGGTCTTCGACCTTCATTCCCACCATGAAGATCCCGAGCTCATCCTTGTGACTCTGTTCCACGCCACCCAGATGCATATCGTGGAAATATTGAAGCCCTCTTCCCTCCGAAGAGAGGTGGCGACGAACGATGACCTCCTTTGAGATGTCGCGGAAAACCTCATGTTCAAAGATCGCGGCTGTTTCTGTCGCGTACATTGCACCGAGCATCCGAGACGGATCCTCGCCGATCAGCTTCGCGATGCGATAGAAGAAATAGGGCGTTGGCGGAAACTCGATGCGATTATCGACATCGACACGGATATCGGCCAGCGCCCGCTTGTACATGGCTGCGTGGCTATTCTCCTCGGCGAGATTGCGCCGTAGTTCGCCTTCGATGTCGGTATTTGTGAACTTTTGAGCGACATCCGCAGCGGCCGCCAGAAACCCGGTATTGCGCGCTGAGAACTGATAGTGCTCGATCATCAGCCAGTCGAGAAACGTATCGCTGAACCTGCTAAGATCGGACAGCCGGTCCTTCACTGCTGAGGTAAAAGTCAGATTTTCGAGGTCCAGGATCTCGGTGAGTGATGATGAACTTTCCACAAAGTACCTCTCAAGCCGCAGGGACGGCAAATCGATTTCGCTTGAGATGGCGCGGGGACGCATGTTAGTGAATTTCATTCTCCTTATGCAAAGTAAGTATGGCTAATCCCGCTCTGGAATATCCTGCGCTAGCGGCGGTTGCCGCAGTTGTCCGAGAGGGCAGCTTTGAGCGCGCTGCTTCCGTCCTCGGTGTCACCCCATCTGCTGTCTCGCAGCGGGTAAAATCGCTCGAAGAAAGGCTCGGCGCCGTTCTGGTGGTGAGGGGGCAGCCGTGTAAGGCCACAGCGACAGGTGCCAGACTCTGCGCTCATTTCGCTCAGGTAAGGCTCCTGGAGAGTGACATGATCGCAATCCTTCCGAAGCTTTCTACCGAGCCATCCGCACCAGGCCTCACGATCAGTGTTGCCGTTAACGGCGACAGCCTCAGCACTTGGTTTCCATCTGCCGCAGCGTCGTTCACGCGTCATTCCGACGCGCTGCTCGACCTGAAACTGGCAGGGGAGGATCAAACGGCGGCAAAACTTAGGTCAGGGGAGGTCCTCGCAGCGGTCACCGCCGATCCCGTGCCGGCGCCGGGCTGCCGTACGGTCTGCTTGGGCGCATTGAGATATGTCGCCGTTGCGGAACCTGATCTGCATCGCCGATACTTCCCGGATGGCGTCAGTGAACGCAGCCTGGCATCTGCGCCGATGCTGCGCACCGATCGTGACGATGCGCTTCAGACTCGATGGGCGTCGGAAATATTAAGCGTCGCCCATCTCCCTCCGACCCACTGGGTCCCCTCGACGCAGGGCTTTATCGACCTCCTGCTGGCAGGCCTCGGATGGGGTATGGTGCCGCACCTGCTTGCGGAGCGGCATATCCAAAATGGCGCTTTGATAGCGTTGCAACCAACCCGCGTTCTGGATGTCAAACTCTACTGGCAATATTCTCGTTTGTTCGCGCGTGCACTGGCAGAACTAAATCGCGCGGTGATCAGTGCCGCGAAGACTGCGCTTATCTCCTGTGATGCGTGACGGCACTTGTGGGCGAGCAATTCCCTACCGCAGGGCCGAACTCGTCATCCATGGTGCCATTCGTCTTGGATCCGGTGGGCAACGAACTGGCACGTCGACGGTTTGATCGTCCCCAAGATGCGGGCGCTATCGCCTCGAGGGCGCGGTCTGCCTTGCTGCATCGACGGTCGCCTGCGCGGCAGTCGGATCGGCTGATTTAACTCGGTAGCGTTCTTTGGAATCTCCGCAGCAATTGTACGACTGTTGCAACGGGACGGCTGACGGTATCACGCAGGAATAGCCTTTTGCAGGTCCTCAAGACGCCGCGTGCAGATATCGTGTACCTTTCGCCCCAGATCCTCGACCCGGCCTCCCAACCAGTCCAGTTCCTCTCTCGAAATCTCATAATGTTTTGAGTAGCGCGCCTTGCGATAGGCATCCTTGAGCTTCTGATACATCGCGCGTTCGGCACGCGTCCCGCGCGGCCACACGTTGAAGAGACTGTGATCCAGACCTTCCGCAAGGGAGCGGAGGAAATTGATGTTATGATCGAACGGGGTGTAGAGCGTCAACACGAGCATCACGCACTGATAGAGCGGCTCGGTCGCCTGATGCAGATCGAACGCAGCCTTCTTAAGATCTCCATCGCCAACCGCATGCTGAAACCCTCGATAGAAGCTCTGCGAATGCCCCATATATTCCTCGAAATAGTCCTTCGCGGCGAGATAGACATCCTCAGGAGTCTTGGGATTGAAGGTGGCCAGCTCCCTGTCATCGGACTGGTAGAGCGCGATCCCGTCCTTGACGATCTCCCTGAAGATCAGTCGGCCATGCGACAGCGCATCATTGACCTCATGGAGCGAGTGGACGATGAAATTGGCCGGCGTCCGGATGACCTTCTCGTAAAGATAGGCATCGACCAGACGCTGCTCGGTCTCTTCCCAATAATCGGCCCTGTCTGCCAATTCGGCCTGGTTGACGATGATCAGAATGTCATAGTCGGACTTGTACTGGTTAGCGTCGAGCGGAGCATCGACCCAGTCGCCCCGGGCATAGGATCCGAACAGGATGATCTTGAGGATCCGCGCTGCCTTTTGACGCCGCCCGGTCGCATTCTGCGTCGCCTCGCGAAACCCCTGGAAGATCATCTCCACGACACGATCGAGCTCGCGCAGCTTGGCGGCCGGCAGATAGTTCAGGTCCGTCCTCATCAGCGCGCCGATCCCGCCGCCGTTTCAGCTGGATACGCGCTCGAAATCCTAGTCATGCCGTTTCAATATCCGTGTGGGGAAAGTCGTCGCCCTTGTAGAGCAACGGCACGCGCGCCTGACGAGCACAGGCGTATGCGAAGCAATCGCCGAAATTCAGATTGGCGGGATGACGCGACTTTCCAAACCGGTCATAGGCGTCAATCGCCATGCCTCTGGTCTCGGGCGAGACGGCCACAACCACGATATCCGCAAGCCGCAAAAACTGCTCGACAGCATCATGCGCATCCCGGACGCCGAGGCCGAGATTGCGGGCGACCGCGACGACCGTTTCCCAAATCGCGAGCGGAGAGGTGAGCCGCTCCTGAGACTTTTGGAGCCTGGCGAGAAGTTCGTTTCCGTCATTCTCGTCGCACAGGATGGCAGTGATCGCTGACGCATCGACGAACATCAGCTCTCACCGTAAAGGCTGTCGATGAACGCCTTGTCGGTCTTGGCGGCTTTCCCCGGATTACCACGCGCCCGAAGTGCTCGTGCGAATTCTAGCCCGCGCTCCACCAAAGAGGGAACGGCTTCCTCCCGCTCCAGCTCGTGCTGAAGCGCGCTTCGGACAGCCTCCTTCTTGCTGATCCGCCGCAGCATCGCCAACCGCTCAGCCATTCGGGCGACTTCGGCATCTTTCACGTAGAGCGCCATTGCATATCCTCCTTGGATATTGGATATACAAACTAGGCTATCGCGACACAAGGCCGAGTTGCAAGCGGGCGAGGCGGTCGAACTCGCTTGTCTCTAATCGATCGCCCAGAGCGAGCTCAGCGAGTCCATGAGCTTGTCGAACACCGTGCGCATTTCGGGCGTCAGCGTGACCTTGATGCGCCGGTTGTCCATCGGATCAAGCGCCCGTTCCACCACGCCCAATTTTGCCAGCCGCCGCGACTGACGATGGGGATTGGCGGGCGGCGCACTGGGGGCGAGACAGCTCTGATAAACCAGGCGCCCCTCGAACTCTGCAAGATAGATCTCGAGCAATATGTCCCACAGCGGATTCGATGTGAAGGTCTTGTCGAGCAGTCGGCCGGCAATCTCCCGTTCCGCAATCAGGAGCCGGCACATCCGGGCGCGTCGTTCTGCCGCCATGCTGATTTCTCTATCGACAGTGGGGAAGCCGGAATGGACGCCGCAATTCATTCGACTGCATCCACCGGCCTGTATTTGGCAGCACCGATGGCCCCGATGCCTGGGCTCCGGATGGGGGCGTGCAGTAGGGGAAAGAGCATCCCCACGGGTGGTCCGGCTTGCCGGCGCCGATCATCGCCCGACCCATCAGACTGCTGCCCGCCAAGGTCGGGAGTGGCTTTCTCCAACAATTGCATTCGCTCCTCCTCAACCTGCAAATGGCTCCGCCGGGCGCACGCAAAGAGCCTGCGTCCGCTTGGCTGCGGCGCTACCTCGGGGACGGTCGTGCCTCAGCAAACTGCCGCACGAACCAAATATGACAATAGCATGAAATGCGTGCGATTTCCGTCCCTTCCTTCAGAAATCGTTGCCAGAATGGGAAGGTTTTCGGCCAACCCGAAACGGTTCAGCGGGGTCCCCAAATCCTGCGCCGCACGGCTTCGACCCGCCTCTGCAGGCTCCATTTCGCCCACCGCTTGGAGGGCATCAGGCTCATCTTCCTCCTTGGCTTTGAACCATCAACGACATGCTTCGGAAGGGAGGGAAGGGGGTGGGGAACTGGTGGCGTCAGGTGGCCTGAATGGTCGGGTCACCGCCGCCAGGAGAACGAACATGAATTATCCGATCATCTATGTGGCGGCGCGCAACTGCGCTCTCTCGCCCCTCAATGTCCGAACCCAGAGTGATCCCGAGGCCGACGCCGAACTCGACGCCCTGATCGGCGAGACGGGTTATGTCATCCAAAACCTCATCGGCGTCGAGGTGAAGCGGAAGAAGGGCCATTACAGCATCTTCGCTGGTGGGCGGCGTTTGACGCGCGTCCACAACCTGATCGAGAAGGGCAAGCTGACCGAGGACTTCGAGGTTCCGGTCCTGGTGATCCCCAACACGAAGGACGCCATCGCGCTCAGCCTCGCGGAAAATCAGAAGCTGCCGATGAATCCGGCCGATGAGTGCGTCGCCTATCGCGATATGATCCAGAAGGAAGGCAAGTCGGCCGCCGAAGTCGCCGTTCGGTTTGGCAAGTCCGAGCGCTTCGTCGAGGGCCGGGTCCGACTCGCGGATCTCGCCAAGCCGGTGTTCGAAGCGCTGCGCAACCGTGAGATCACGCTTCAGATCGCCATGGCCTACGGCAGCAACCCCGATGTCATCAAGCAGGCGGCTGTCTTCGAACAGATGGGGCAGGGCCATTATAACCCGAGCGCGAGCGAAATCCGTCGCGAGCTTGCCAAGGGAACCTATGTCGGCGGCGACCCCAAGGCGCTGCTTGTCGGCCGAGAAGCCTATCTCGCGGCTGGCGGGCAGATCGATCCCGACCTTTATACCGACGAAGCAACCGAACGCTGGCTCGACGGTCATCTGGTCGACAAGCTCGCCAACGAGAAGCTGGCCGAAGCCGCAGACGCCATTCGCGAGCGTGAAGGATTTGCCGAGATCCGGATCTTGCCCACCACCCATGTCACCTATCACGAAACCTATGACCTGCGTCGCGTCCGCGGCGAGCTTCCGCCGCTCGCCCCCGAGCAGGAAACGCGGTGCGAGGAAATCCAAGCCGAACTCGAAGCGATCGAGGAACGCGCGGCCGATGAGGAAGGCGAGGGCTACACCGAGGACGACGAGGCCCGGACGCGCGCCCTGGAGGCCGAGTATCAGTCGATCATGGATCGCACGCCGGTCCTGACCGAAGAGCAGAAAGCCTCGTCTCTCGCCTATGTCGTGATCGGCAGGGACGGCCAGCCGCGGCTTCACGAGCAGCTCTATGTCGCGCCGTCGGCTAACGACGACGAGGACGGGGAACAGGGCGAGGATCTGTTGGAGGACGAGGGCCCGGATGAGCCGGGGCAGGCAAAGCCCATCATCAGCCAGCGGCTTGCCGACGAACTGGCGACGATGAAGGCCGAGCTCCTGCGCGTCCACGTCGCAAGCGATCCCCGGTTCGCGCTCGATCTCGGAACCTTCTACATGGCCGAGAAGGCGAGGCTGCGCTACGGCGGCATCGAACTGGCGACCGAGCTCCACGCCGAAGCTGCTCCGTCCCGAGTGGTCGCCTTCGAGTCCGGCACCCATGCGGCGGAAGAATGGGCCAAGCTCGACGCGGCGCTCGACCGCAGCTGGACCGATCATGACGATGTCCGGGATCGCTATGACGCGTTCTGCGCGCTGCCCGAAGAGGCCCGCGCTGCGTGGCTTGGGTGGGCGATCGCCCGCACGATCCATGCTGTCCCTGCCGGCAAGACCGGCAGCGCGTTCGTCGATCATCTGGGCCAGAAGCTGGAGATCGACGTCGCGACCTGGTGGCGGCCGACCGCGACGAACTATTTCGACAGGATCAGCAAGGCGGCTATCCTGGCGCAGTTCGAGGACATCGGTGGTGCAGAGCTTCAGAAGCGTTACGGCGCGTCGAAGAAGCATGACCTCGCCGCCTCGGCCGAAAGGCTCTTCGCCGGCGACATTCACATCGACGCGGACGACAAGGCCAGGGCCCTTGCCTGGCTGCCCGATGCCATGCGCTTTGAGCCCGCCTTGCCCCAGCCGGCGAACGACCTCGGATCCTCGAACGATCAGTTCGCCGATGGCGATGAATCGGTCGAGGACGAGCCGGGCGTTGAAGCATCTATCGCCAATGCGGCCTGATACGATGTAAACGACGCAGGGGCGCAGCGCTTAGCTGTGCCCCTGTGCTTTTTCCTCACGGCTGGGAGCGGATAGGCGCGACCCGCTTCGAAATGTCATCTCGCCAGGAATTAGCCGACGAACCATCATAATACACTACGGATCAGCATGACTAACCCCTTGGTTGGGGGTGTTTACAAAGCATGGGCACTTCGCCTTCCTATCGCGATCGAAGATGACAGGAGCGAATGTCATGCGGCACTTCAGCGGAGAATTTCACGGCCTTAGGCTGCTCATGCTTGATGAACTCGACGCAATCGCGGGAGGCGAGGGCGAGGATACCGACGAAGTCGCCGATCCTGACGAGGAGATTGTCGTCACCGGCCGGCGGATTACCATGACGCCGATAAATCTCAATCTTCCCCCGATCATCATCGATCTTCCGCCCGACTATGATCCTGATCCGGGTCAACTCGGCATCACTGGAGATCCCTGCCCAGTCGTGCGAAGCGAATTGAACGAGGCGCTGAGCAACCTCGAGGCCGGTTCCCCGACCGGGGCGCTGATCATCGCTGCCGCGCGCGAGTCTTATGTAAACATCAATCTTATGCAGATCGGCGTCAATTACGCCGACGACTTCTACGATGACTGGACGAAAACCATCTACTGGGATCCCTTCAGCGCCTTGAGCGGGGTGAATTCCGACGGCGTGACCTATTTCGCCGAAAGCCCGACAATGCTTCTCATGCATGAACTCGTCCACTGGGCCAATCCACAGCTCGGGCATGAAGGCGTTTGGCGACTGACCAATGAGATCGCGCGCGAGATGAACGCCAACACAGGCACGTCGCACGGCACGAACAGGGACAATGGCGGGGGTAGCAACTACATCGTCACCGATACCGACAGCACGAACTGGCCAGGGCTGGGGGTCGCCAGGCCCGGATGCTGAGATTCAACCGGATCTCCGACTATCGGCTGTCGATCCGAAACCCGCACATCGAATGGAGAAGCCATGATACCCCTCCTGCTTTTCGCGCTCGCCGCGACCGCGCCAGGCGCGGGGGATGCATCGCCATCCCTGTCAGCCTGCCAGATACCTGACAACGCCCGCGCGGTGCTCGACCTGCACGATCTGCCTCCCGCCATCAGGACCGATCTGAATACGCGTCTGCCGAATCTGGCGCCCCGCGACGCTGCATTCCAACGGAGCGACGTTGTGCGTGAACCCGGTCTCCCGACCCGCCGATTCATCGGCGCGGTCTCCGCTCCCGGCTCCTGGATTATCCTCTATGAGCATGGTGTCATCGACCATATCCACGCTGTGAAATACGCGGCGTATCCGACGCGGTCGGCGCAGGACGCGACCTATTCGCTCGTTCCGCACGGCAACTTGACCGGGCCCCTGTGCGCCATTTTGCAGGCCTCGCTTTCAAATGTGAGCGCGGCGGATCCCGGTCATCTCTGACCAGTCCGCCGCGGGTGTGGCGGCCCTTTGCTGATCGGCTACCGCACCCTTCAGGCAGTCGGGGATGCAGAACTGACCATCGACGGTAGCTCCTATCGCGTGACGCCCGGGCGCCTCGATTAGGCGCCGTCCTTAGTCGAACCGCGGATTCGAAATCTCACCCGTCTTGCTGACATCGAAGAACATATATTCAAGCCGCGGCGCGGTGGTGTATGCTGCCGTCGTCGCGAGCCGAACCCGCGCACCGTCAGCGGTGCACTGATCGATCACGGCCTCAGAGATGGCTCGCCCGGCGAGCTTGCTGTTCTGAAGCTCGTTCAGATCGCCGCCGCTCGCCGATCGCGCGTTGGCGCTCAATAGGCTGATGAAGCCGCTGGGATGAGCGGTGTCCCAGGTCAAGGCGACACTGTACCGGTCACCGCCGCAGCGCCCGTCGAACTGACGGGTGACGTCGCTGGGCTTGACCGCGTGTTCGAACACGATTCCCGGTTTCTCGGCGTCTCGGGCAGCCGCGCCGGAGCCGGCAAAACCAACGACAACGAGGATCAGGGCCGCAGCGGGCGCCTCATAATTTAGCAGTCGCATGACGACACTCCTTCAACTCGATCCATGGCGCCTTCAGGGCGTGCAGTCCACGGTTTGCCCGGGCAGGCTATTTCCCAAAGCGCGATCCGACGAGGTCATTGCCTGGTAGCTGGCCTTGTCGGCATAGCGAAATTCGCGCGTAACGCCCCACGGGTCAACGATGTACATCGATAACGAGGCTGCAGGTGCGCCTCTCGCCACGAGCGTATCGAGGGCCTGCCAGTCTGGATCGCTGGGATAGCGCTGCTGGAAGTTGTCATTCGCGTCGTGAATGTTCCACGGATGATTGTGGACTACGCCGCGGACGTCGGCATAGTCCGAAGGCGCGGACAAGACGCTGTACGTCGCCGAATAGGATGTCTGGATAACGTCCCCGCTCGCGCCGTACGTTCCATCATGATTGTCCACGATGAGGGCGCCAAATTCATACTGGCTGCCAAGAGGGTTCTGAGCCGCCAGGCCCTTGATGTGATCGGCGAGATGGACCGCTTCGCCATTTTTGCAGTCGTCGTCCTCGCTATGACCGGTGCTGCCACTGTCACCGCCGCCACCACCGCCGCCTCCGCCACCCAGGCCGATAGGGATTCCGCCGATCAAGGGCGGACCCCAGTCGATCTGCCCGGAATAGCGATGCCCGTTGACGACGATATCCGGCGGAGGAGGCGGAACGTCATCGGTATCCTCGCCATCGCCGCCGGCAATGGCATCAAGCTCGTCCAGCATCAGAAGCCGTAGCCCGCTGAACTCGCCGCTGAAATGTCTCATCGTCCGCGCTCCTGAATACTGTCGAGGAAGCCAGACAGACATTCTGCTCACAGCCCTGTAAACACCCCTAGTCAGGGGTGTCCGTATCGCTTGAGGGCTGTTGGCGCTGCCGCCCTCCATACGTTGTGCTGCCGATAGGCCGTTTGATCAGGCCGGCCCTCCCAAACCTGCATATCACCCCCCTGACTAGGGGTGTTTACGTCAAGTCCCTTCAAGGTCCACTTCGCGAGTGTCCAATGGGGAGACTTGATATGCGCCACTTTAGCGGTGAGTTCGGCGGCATCCGCCTGCTGATGCTCGACGAACTCGATGCCATTTCCGGCGGTGACGGTGAAGACACGGACGACACCTCGACCCCTCCGCCCGAACCGCCGAAGCCACCCGTCAACGGCCCGGTGAATCCACTGCCGCCGACGCCGCCCTGGACGCCTTTGCCTCCTGAGATTCCGCTCCCCGGCGGCGGCACGATCCAGCCGGGACTGCCGCCCGGCACCAGCCCCGGAAACCCTGGCGGCGGAGTGATCATCACGATCCCCTTTTAAAGGGGAGGGGGCGATTGTGTTGGTGTGCTCCGACGAAGGAGGAGCCTGGGAGCAATCCCGGGCTCTTTCCGATTTTGACACACGCAACAGGCTGAAACACATAGGTGCGACATGGTCAGACCCCACAACTTTTGGGCAACCCTCGCCGCGGCAATACTGCTCGTTCCCGCGATCGGGCAGGCGCGAACGCCCAACGCCGCTGCTACCCTTACCGAGGCTCAATCCCGGCTGGACCAGCTCAGCGTCCAACTGGGCTGGCAAACATCGCTGCGCGTACAAGGCGTGGCAGCAGGTGACGAACGCAGCGGACGACGCGTGGACGACAATCTGTTGCTCTCCGAGCCTTTGCTGGCAACGGCGGGTGAACCTCGCGAGCTCACCACCTTGCTGATCTTCCTCGCCGAGGATCACCGTGCGGCCAATTCCTCCGAAGATCCGAGACGTCAGCGCAGGACTGATCCCGGCCCGATCCTGGCCGCGCTCGCTGTCGCTGCCGCGGCAACGGCTCTCGATCCACCCGATCGGACGGATCCATCCCAACGCTACAAGCCATCGCTGGGTAAACCCCATCAGCTGGCCACGCCGGCGGCCGCGGACGAACAGGAGGCGGCGCGGCTTCTCGCCGATGTCGAGCGCGCTGGCAGTTGCTCCGGTCCGTTCGTGGACGTCTTGCGCAAACTTGCACGCGCTGACGCCCTGCCGCTACCCGTGCGCAACAGGGCCGCACGGACATTGAAAGGCCTGGGCTCGGGAGCCTATCCCCCCGATTATTTCTGTGTCGGCTAGGCTGGAGAGCGCAATGCGTCGATCGCTCCATGGCCTGCTGGCGATAGCCCTTATTCTCTCTGCAAATCCGGCTGCGACGCAGCCCGCGGACGTTGACTTCCGCCCTGTCGACGCAGCCGGCCATGGACCCTGGACGCCTTTCGCCGCCCAGGCCGGTGGGGCGCCAGCGGTCACGGCGGCTATCAACGGCCGCCAGGTCTCAGCAATTCTCGACACAGGCGCCGGTTTCTCGATTGCCAGCCCGCAAACCGTGCGGGCTCTTGGCCTGTCGAGCCAGGGCACCGTCACCGTTGATACCGTCGCCGGGCCGGTCGAGATGACCACCGTCGGTCCGGTCACGATCGAGCTGGGCAACTACAGGGTCGAACGCAAGGCAATACTTGCTCAGCCTGCTCCGGCGACCGCGCAGCGTGCCGTCGCGGTTAGCGATCTCGTGATCGGCCGGGACGTTCTGACCTGTTGTGCTCTTGAGATCGACCATGATCGCAACCGGTTCCGGTTCGCCGCTGCAATCGAGGCGCAGCCACGCCAGACCAGGCACGCCCTGCAGTTCACGCCGGGGCGCGCAGACATGGTCCTCCATGCCGGAATAAGCGGGAACCCCCGGCTCAAGCTGATCGTCGATCTCGGATTCGACGGCGAGCTCATGCTGGCATCCCATGGCTGGCAATCTTTTCCCAGTCGCCGCCTCAAGATTACCGATACCCTCGTCGGGGGACTCGGCGGACCGGTGCTCAAGAAACTGGCGATCCTCCCGGAACTCGATCTTGGTGGCCGCAGAATCCGGAACGTCGAGACCTACCTCGAGGACACGAACGGCTATGCGGACGCACGCGGCGTCGATGGCATCATCGGTGCGCGTCTGCTCGCGCGATTCAACCCAGCCTTCGACGTGCGGCATGGGATCCTGGCGCTTACCGACCGGCGTGGCGCCCCAGTCCCTCGGGTCAAGTCCACCAGCGGGGTAGTCGTCCTTCCGGAGGGCGATCGTCTTCATGTACTTCATATCATGCAGGGAAGCCCGGCGGCCCGATCGCCTCTGAAACCCGGAGATCTGATTTGCCGCGTCAACGGCCGTCCTATCCCCGAGGATTATTACAAGAGCGACCTTCGCAAATGGTCGATCGACACGCCGGGCAAGACAGTCTCACTGGACCTCTGCGATGGTCGATATGCCACCCTTGTCCTTCGTGATTTCTATTAAGCGGATCCAATACAGCACTGACCCTAAGGCTTGTGGATCTTGCGCAATGAGCCGCAGCGGGCGCTAATGGACCCTTTTAAAAGGGGCCGTGCTTCTATCGCGCGTCCGCGCTATGGTCTGTCAAAAGCATAGGCGGTGTCGGTGAAGAAATCAGCATGTCTTATTGGCCTAAGTATCGCGCTCGGCGCCGCTATCGGGGCAGCGACCGGCCACGTTGCCATGGGTGTCGCCCTGGGCGTGATCTTCGGTTCCGTCATTGGTCAAGCAAGACCGAGGCGGAACGTGCCGCCTCAAAATTCGAACTGACCGTCGGCGTGAGCGCCGCTTCGCGCTGAGCTATCGCTGCTGAAGCCCACCTGAAACCACAAGGTCGCCATCCTGTCGGTCCTATCTGGACACCGGAAGCACCGTATCGGCGGAAATCCCGCTTGAGCAATCGGCATGGCGCCTGTGCATGTCCCGCCGCTCCCTGGGATAAATGCGGCCTGCCTGTGTAAACACCCCTGATCAGGGGTGTTCCCTTTTTCCGCCTCAATGCCGAACCTGCCCCAAGAATTTGGGGGTCCCGATGATCAATTTCTCGATGAGTCGCGATGAGTTCAGGACCCTCCACTTTGAGCAGAAACCGAGGTTCCTGCGCAAATGCTTCGATCCAGCGCCCTATGGATGGTCGCTGATCGATCGTGCACTGGATCTTCAGGATCCGACCCGCGAGCTGCTCAAGGTCCTGTATAATGGACGGACCGAGCCTTCCGCCTATGTCGAGGAGTTCATCGATGTCGGCCTGCGGCGGCGGAGAATACTCAAGGACCGCCTCTATAATATGATCGCGTCCGGCGCGACGATCGTCCTCAACCGCATCGAGCTCGTGTCGACACCCGTCCGCGATATCTGCCTGGAGATCGGGCGGTTCGTGGGAGCCCAGACAAGCGCCAACGCCTATGCCTCGCTAGGCGAGGAGGCTGCGACCAACGTGCACTGGGACACCCATGACGTGTTCGTCGTCCAGGTCGCCGGTCGCAAGCACTGGCGTCTTTACGAGCCAACGCATCCGCTCCCGATCAGCAGCCAGGTCAGCAACGAGCGCAAGGATGAAGTTCCGGCCACGCCGGTCTTCGACGACGTCGTTGAGGCCGGCGACATTCTTTATGTCCCGCGGGGGTGGTGGCACCGCGTGGTTCCCGTTGCCGGATATGACACGATCCACTTTACCGTGGCTGTCCATACCCCGCTCATCCTCGACTATCTGGTCTGGGCGTGCGCCTCGACGCTGCCGGATCTGGTCGAACTGCGGCATTCGCTTCTGGGCGACACCCATGACGCCGCCCGCGTCGACGAGGCCGCACAGGTCATCGCCAAAGCATTGCGCGACCCTGCCATGCTCGATGCATTCTACACCCGTTCCCAACAGCGCGAACGGGTCGTGACGCCCTTCAATATCGACGCCCTTGTCAAGCAGGCGGACCGGCCGTTGGCCGCGCAAACCCGTGTCACATTGAATGCGCGCCAGGCCAACGCCGAAAGTCCCGTCATCCATGTGAACGGCAATCCGATCCACTTGATGGGCGACCATGAGCGTATCGTCCGGCAATTGGCCGACACGACCAGTATCGACATCGAAAGCCTGCAGGCCCGGATTTCCGACATCCCGGCCGAGGCCCTCCAAACCTTGCTCCGCGACCTCGCCCGAGCCGATCTGATCCGGCTCGAAGCAGTCGTGGAGCCGCTGCGCGAGCAACTGCCCGCCGATCTTTGAGCGACGGCAAGACCATGGCATCGCTGTTCCGCGAACAGGTCATCAGGAAACGGCGGGACCGCCTCTACGGCGACATCGTCATCGCGGACACGCGAATCAACTCCGTATTCGTGACCGTCATGGGCCTTTTCAGCCTTGCCCTGATCCTGTGGGCGGTGAACGCTAGCTACCCCCGCACCGCGCAGATCCCGGGAACCGTGGTAACCAGCCTGCCTTCCGCAAAGGTCTTCGCTGCGCGGGCCGGGACCATCGAGCGCCTATATGTCCGCGAGGGTAGCCAGGTCCGAAAAGGCCAGCCGATCGCCTTCATCGGCGTCGATATGCGCGACGGCGCCAGCCGCGGCTCCGCTGGCGAAACGCTGACCGCGCTCGGACTCCAGAGTGATACGATCGACCAGCAACTGGACGCCGAAGCGCGAACCGCCGCTGACGAAGAGAGGCGCCTTACGACCGCGATCGCCTCGAACGCCGCCGAGAGTCAGTCCCTGAGCCATCAACTCGACCTCCAGACTGCGATCGTTCGTTCGATGTCCGAGACGCTCGAGCGCATCCAACCAATCGCCGATCGCGGCTATATCAGCAAACTCGAGATGGAACGTCGTCGGCAGGCGCTCTACAGCGAACAACAACGCGCGGAGCAGCTACGCCAGCAACGAACCCAGCTTGCGGCACGGCAAAGCGATCTCACGGCCCAGCTACACCAGCTGCCCCTGGTTCAGAGGCAGAAATCGGCCGAACTGCGTGGGCAATTGCTCTCACTCTCCCAGCAGCAGTCCCGTGCGCGCGTGGAGGTGGGCTATACGATCGTCGCTCCGATCGACGGGCGTATCACCGCGCTTCAGGCCACCATTGGCAGAAATGTCGATGCCCGAATCCCGCTGATGGTGGTTGTGCCGGACGGATCGGCCTTCGAGGCAGAATTGTTCGCCCCGTCCCGATCGGCCGGCTTCATTCGTGACGGACAGGCCGTCCGCATCATGTACGACGCCTTTCCCTACAAGCAGTTCGGCAGCTTCGATGGCCGGATCCTCAACATGTCCAAGGCGGCGTTCACCCCAGGCGAACTCGACACTCCGCTCAAGATCGAGGAGCCCGTCTACAAGGTGCGCGTCAAATTGGCGCGGCAGATCGTGCCGGCATTCGGGCGCCCCCTTCATCTTCAGACCGGGATGAGCCTGACAGCGACGGTGATCCTCGAGCGGCGATCTTTCCTCGATTGGGTGCTCGAGCCATTGAACGCCGTCAGGAGGCGCTCTTGAGCCTTATCGAAGGTCTGTCCGAGCACCGAAAGCTGATCCGGCAGGCTGAAGCGGGCGAGTGCGGCCTCGCCTGCCTGGCAATGGTTGCGCGGCACCACGGCGAGCAGGGCGAACTCTCCGGTCTCAGGCGACGCTTTCCGCTGTCGTCACGCGGCTCGTCCCTGAAGGATCTCGTGACCATCGCCGATCAGATGGGATTTCACACCCGGGCTCTTCAATGCGGGATCGCTTCCCTCGACCAACTCGCGACGCCGGCCATTTTGCACTGGGACCTCAATCACTATGTCGTGCTTGATCGTGCCCGTCGGGGCGCACGCGGCGGCAAATACACGATCCTCGATCCTGCCCGGGGCCTGCAGACGCTCGAAGACGAGGAACTTTCTGAGCATTTTACCGGCATCGCCCTCGAACTGACACCAAGCACGAATTTCACACCGGCGCGGCAGCGCGATCGCCTCCGGCTCACCCAGCTTTGGACACGGGTATCGGGGCTTGGACCCGCGCTATTGAGGATTCTCATCCTCTCCTCGATCATGCAGGTCGTCACGCTGATCATGCCGTTCTTCACGCAGCTCGCAATCGATACGGCATTGCCGGGCTCGGATCTCGACCTGCTCAATATCATAGCGATCGGCTTTGGCGCGCTCGTCTTCCTGAATGCCATGACGAGCTGGGTCCGCGCGAGGCTCGTTATCAGCCTCAGCAACAGCCTCAGCCTCCAAACAGCGGCCAATCTTTTCAGGCATACGATATTTCTCCCGTCCGCCTGGTTCGAGAAGCGTCATCTCGGGGATGTCGTCTCGCGTTTCGGCTCACTCCAGCCGATCACGGACCTTCTCAGCCGCGGCCTCGTCAGCGCCGTGGTTGACGGCATTCTCGCCCTTTCGACGCTCGCGCTGATGGTAATTTACTCGCCGGTGCTCACGGCGCTCACCGGATGCGTCGTCCTGCTCTACGTCGCGGTCAAGCTTCTGTTCTTCCAGTCGATGAAGCTTGCAAACACCAATCTCCTGACCGCCCAGGCGATCGAGAGCTCGGCTTTTCTGGAGAATGTCCGGGGAATTTCAGCGATCAAGATCTTCTGCCAGGAAGGCAATCGCCAGCGGCTGTGGCAAAACAAGAAGGCCGATGTCGTCAATGGGTCCATCCGCCTCGGCAGGATCACCTCTGGCTTCGACACCACCAACGCTTTTATCGTTGCCATCGAGAACATCCTTTTCATCTATCTTGCGATCAAGATGGTGATGGCCGGCGAGATCAGCCTCGGCATGCTCTTCGCCTTCCAGGCCTATAAGCAGAATTTCGTTGGTGCGCTCACCCGGCTCATTGACCAGTCATTGAACTACAGGCTGCTCGATGTTCATCTCGACCGGCTTTCCGATATCGCGTTCGAGGCCCGCGAACCCGATGCCTCGCCGCCGGTTCTGGCGCCCTGCGGGGTCGTGGAGGTTCAGAATGTAAGCTATTCCTATGGTCTCGGTCTCCCGCTTGTGCTGGATCAAATGTTCATGCGGATCGAGCCGGGCAAAACCACCGTCATCATTGGCGCTTCGGGCAGCGGCAAGACGACATTGCTCAAGATATTGTCCGGCCTGCTCCAACCCACGTCGGGACGAGTCCTCATCGATGGCGTTCCGATGTGGGAGTTCGGAACACGCTCCTACCGCGGGCGGCTCGGCGTGGTGAGTCAGGAGGACACGCTCTTCGCCGGCACACTGGCTGAGAACATCGCATTCTTCGATCCGGACTACGACATGGACTGGATCGTCGAGTGCTGCAGACAGGCCGCGATCCACGACGATATCGCAAAAATGCCCATGAAATATGAGACCATGGTGGGAGACATGGGATCCAATCTCTCCGGTGGCCAAAAGCAGCGCGTCCTCCTGGCGCGCGCGCTCTACAAGAAGCCGGATATCCTCCTGCTTGATGAGGGAACGGCTCATCTCGACGTCGTTACCGAGGCAAAGGTCGTCAGCGCCCTGAAGGCGTTGCGGATGACGCGTCTCCTCGTCGCGCATCGTCCCGAGACGATCCGTATGGCCGATGTCATCTACCAGATGAGCAATGGCCGGACTGCGCGGATTTTGTCCATGGACCAGGAGGAAAACACAGTCACCCCGATGGTGCTGCAAAGGGAAGCGGAATAGATCAGTTTAAAAATGACGGTGCGCCAGATTGCTCCACGTCAACCTCCCATATCCGGTCACCATACAATTTACCCGAGCGATGGCTTGTATTCGGAGGAAATTGGATAAAGGTACAAACTTCTCGCCAAGTTATTAATAATGATTTGCATTATTTAATGCCGAATTGGCATATATTCGTGTTGATCTTGATTGGCCATCAATTCAACCTCGCTTTATGGCCGGAGATTGTCCAAGTATATACAGATTTGTGTTGGCCTGTCGCCGGCCCTGCAAGGTTGACCGCGCCATAGCCTGCGAACCTTTCGGTATATCGCTCCTGCTGTCACTGCCCGCGGATGCTTCCACCTATCAAGGCTGCCGATCCTCATGATGTTTGCGCTGGGCTCTTCCTGCCTGCCGCATGTTCCCGCGCTGGTGGGCCAGTGCAGCAGAGCTTCATCGATGGCAGCGATGATCCATATCCTCGAAACCTTCTGCACGATGAGCGGCTTTCGCTGGTTCTCCTTGTCACATCTTGGCAGCCCCGGCGAACCGACCGTAAAAATGGTGGACGTGACCAATTTCCCGTTGGCTGCTCGCGAAACCTCCCTGGTCCATCCTCTTCATCTCAACAATCCTATGGCAATGGCGGTCGCCAATTGCGCGACCAGCGTTTCCTGGAGCGACATACCAAAGCGTGTCCGGCTGACCGACCAGCATGTAAGGCTTCTGGAGCTTCTGTCGGTCCACGGGCTGCGCTACGGCGTCACCGTCGCCGTCCGCATCCCAGGCGACCGGGGTGGGCTGGTGAATTTCGCCTCCGATGATCCTTCCGCGGCGCTGGATGAGGGACGATACGCAGCAGAGCTGCTCGCGCCTCACGCCTTCGAAGCGGTTCGCCGTATCGCCGGCCTTGTCCCGCCGACCAATCACGCGAGCAATCTTCCCCTGACCGGCCGGCAGACGGAATGCCTGATGCTGGTCGCCCAGGGGAAAAGCGACTGGGAAGCGGGGCGTATCCTCGGCTTGAGCGACCAGACGGTCCATGATCATGTCGAGACCGTTCGCCGGCGATATGGCGTTCGCCGCCGAACGCAACTCGTCGTCCAGACCCTCTATGACGGCCATCTCTCCTTCCACGACGTTCTCTGATTGACGGCCTTCGATCTGCGACTGCCGCAGTGAAATCGATGCCGCCTCCCGGCGCAGTGGGAAGCCCCGAAAGGCGCGGCGCGCTCCTGCTTCACAACATATCCACCGATGATGCGGAACGCATTCCCATGGTCGCGTTCGCCCCTTGGCATTGGTCGCACCAGAGGAAGGAGAGGGGGAGGGCGGTGGGCGGCGGGGCTGTGGAGCCCCAGAGCCCAGGAGCTTGCCATGACCCTTCCTCTCCTCAAGCTGGTAGATCCGGCTAACGATACCGACGACAAACCGGGGCGTCTCTTCCAGGTCGCCCGCGCTATCGCTGACGGCCTCGCGCGCGGCGACATTCCTACACGGCACGCCCTCAAGCGCCACATGACCGAGGCCTTCGGCACCTCTGATGCCACGGGCGACTGGTCCATGCGCGACGCCTATGACGCGCTCGAGGCCGCACAGACAATCCTGCTCTCGCGAAAGGATTTCGCGCTCCGACGCGACTGTGAACCTGAAGAGACCTTCGCCGCCATGCGCCGGTTCCAGGACCGGCTGCCAACCCAAACCTATCGCAGCGAGCACCAGGTCGCGATGCAACAGTTCAGCACACCGCTGGCTTTGGCCTGGCTCGCGGCATTTGCGGCGGGACTTGGTCACGAGGATCGGGTCCTCGAGCCCTCCGCCGGCACGGGCATGCTCGCTGCCCACGCCGCCTACCTCGGCCTCCCGCTGACGCTCAACGAGCGCGATCCGCAACGCGCACGGCTCCTCTCGCTCGCGCTCAATCAACCGGTAGCCCAGCACGACGCTGAGTTCGTCCACGACCGGCTGCCGGTAGACGATCGGCCCAGCGTCGTCCTCATCAATCCGCCTTTCAGCCGCAGCGAAGGGCGGGGAAGGGACCGCCATGCCGGCGCCCGGCACCTGCGCTCCGCGCTGCTCCGCCTTGCCGATGCCGGCCGCTGCGTTGCGATCATGCCGCCGAGTTTCGCGGCCGACGGCAGCGATGCCAGCGGCTATAATGCGGTTGCCGAACTGGTGACGCCGCGCGCCGAGATCACCATTCTCGGCCATCCCTATGCCAAGCACGGCACCGCAATCTCGGTCAGGCTGATCGTCTTCGACAAGGGCTGGTCTGGTTCGCCGACACGTCACACTGTCGACGATATCGATGCTGCGCTCGCCCCGGTTCTTGCCTTGCCGCCGCGTCTCGACCCTTCGATACCCCCTCCGCCGCCGGCGGCCGCACCGGTTCGGCTCCGACCGCGCCTGGCGGATCCGTCCGGCTCGCTATTCGGTGGCGTTACCGGCCAGAAAATCCCCGTTCCCGACCGGATCGCGGCCACTGGTGATCCGGCCCGGCCACTCTCCTATGCCGTGCGGGCCACGCCCCGGACGGCAGGTGACCCGGTCGGCATCTATGCGCCATGGCGGCTTGCCCGCATCGACATCGAGGATGCCACGGCCCATCCGGACGAACTGGTCGAATCCATCGCAATGGCCTCGGTGCTTCCGCCGGCCCCGAGCCACCAACCCTTGTTGCAGCGCCGGGCATTCGACGCGTTGTCCGACGCGCAGCTCGAAACGCTGATCCATGCCGGAGAGGCCTTCTCTCGCGATCTGCCCGGCACATTCATACCCAATCAGGCTGGCGACCAACTTCACGAAAATGCCACAGGTCACGCCTACCGCACGGGCTTTTTCGTGGGCGACGGCACAGGCGTCGGGAAGGGACGTGAAGGCGCGGCCATCATCCTCGATCAATGGAACCAGGGCCGTCGCCGCGCGATCTGGATTTCAAAGAGCGCATCACTGCTGGAGGACGCACGGCGCGACTGGAGCGCTCTTGGCGGCCTGCCTATCGACATCCAGCCGCTCGATGCCTTCCCACTGAGCGAGCCGGTCGCGATGGCGAGCGGCATCCTGTTCCTCACCTATGCAACCCTGCGCTCATCCCGGCACGACCAGAGTTCGCGCCTCCAACAGATACTGCAGTGGACCGGCCCCGACTTTGAAGGCGTCATCCTGCTCGACGAGTCCCATGCGCTCGGCAACGCGGCGGGAACCGAAAGCGAATTCGGCAATGCCAAGGGATCCGAACAGGGGCTCGCTGGCGTCAGGCTTCAGAATGCGCTGCCCCGCGCCCGCATCGTCTATGAGTCCGCGACGGGCGCGACCAAGCCAGAAAATCTGAGCTATGCCTCCCGTCTGGGGCTCTGGGGGCCCGGCACCGCCTTTCACGACCGCAATGCCTTCATGGCCGCAATGGAAGATGGCGGCATCGCAGCGATGGAGATCGTCGCACGAGATCTTAAAGCGATGGGCCTCTACACCGCACGCGCGCTCAGCTTCGCCGGCGTCGAATATGAGCCGCTCGAGCACAAGCTCACACCCGATCAGATCGACATCTACGATGCCTATGCCGACGCCTGGGCCATCATCCATCAAAATCTCGATGAGGCGCTGAAGGCCGCGAACATCGTCGACCGCATGTCGGGCGCGACAATGAACGCGATGGCCAAGGGTTCAGCGCTCAGCCGGTTCGAGAGTTCGAAGCAACGCTTTTTCTCCCAGCTCCTCATTTCGATGAAGATGCCGACGGTCATCCGCGCCATCGAGGCGGAGCTTGCCGCGGGCCACGCTGCCGTCGTCCAGCTCGTGACCACCGCCGAAGCAATCCTCGACCGGCGCCTTGCGGACCTTTCAGCAGACGAACGCGCCAATTTGTCGGTCGATGTCTCGCCCCTCGACACGCTCATCGACTATTTGAAGACCGCGTTCCCGACGCGGCAGATGCGCGCTTTCCGCGCGTCGGACGGAACGATGCGCTCCGAGCCGATGGTGGACCCGGACGGACGCCCCGTTCATTGCCAGGAAGCGGCAGCGGCCCGCGACGATCTTGTCGAGCGGCTCTGCGCCATGCCGCCGGTTCCGGCCGCACTCGATGCGCTGGTCTGGCATTTCGGCACCGACAGGATTGCCGAGGTCACGGGCCGCTCCCGCCGCATCGTGGTCGATCCGCAGTGCCGACAGAAGATCGAGCGCCGCAGCGCCCGATCGAACATATCCGAAACGCAGGCCTTCATGGACGACAAGAAGCCGATCCTCGTCTTCTCCGACGCCGGCGGCACTGGCCGTTCCTATCATGCCGACCTCAAATGCAAGAGCGCGCACCGCCGCCGCGTTCATTTCCTGCTCGAGCCCGGATGGCGGGCTGACGTTGCAATCCAGGGGCTGGGCCGTACCCACCGCACCAACCAGGCCAGTCCACCGGTATTCCGGCCGGTCACTACCGACTGCAAAGGCGAGCGGCGTTTCATCAGCACGATCGCCCGACGTCTCGACAGCCTGGGCGCACTCACCCGCGGCCAGCGCCAGACTGGGGGGCAGAATCTCTTCAATCCCGCCGACAATCTCGAAAGCGACTATGCCCGCGAAGCGCTCACGCAATGGTATCATCTGCTCCACGCGGGCAAGCTCTCCAGCGTCACACTCGATGCGTTCCAGATCATCACCGGCCTCAAGCTTACCGATGACAATGAGACGTTGCTCGACAAGCTGCCGCCGATCCAGCGCTGGCTGAACCGGATACTTGCCTTGAAGATCGCCACCCAGAACGCGATCTTCGAGGAATATATGGGACTCATCCAGGCCCGTGTCGACGCTGCCCGGGAAGCAGGTACGCTCGATGTGGGCGTGGAGACCATCCGCGCCGAACGCATCGTTCCCTTATCTGAACAGGTCCTCAGGGTCGATCCCGTGACTGGCGCCGAAACCCGGTTGCTACGCCTGGAGCTGCACCTGAAACCGCACGTCACGAGCTTCGCGCGTCTCATGCAGCTTTGGGATGGCACCGACGACGTAGCCTTCCTGCGTAACGGCCGCTCGGGACGCGTCGCGCTGCGCGTGCCATCCTGGTCGATCACCGACGAAGAAGGTCGCCCGGTTCCAATGTGCCAGCTTGTTCGCCCCACCGGCGCGAGCCGTATCCAGTTCGCCGAACTCTGGCATACGCACTGGAAAACGATCGATCGCGAGAGCTTCCAGCAATTCTGGGAGGCCGAGATGGAAGAAGCCGTCGCCGAGGTGGACATTCAGGTGATCAGCGTCGCGACCGGATTGCTTCTGCCTGTATGGCACAAGCTGCCGGAGGAAGACGTACGCGTCTGGCGGATTGACGATGCTGCCGGAATGTCGATCCTCGGCCGCATCGTGATGCCACGAGCGGTCGAAAAGCTCGAAGCGGAATTCGGTCTGGCGGGTTCGATCCAGCTGACGCCCGAGGAGCTGATCGCCGCAGCGAAAACTGGCGATGGGGCGCTCATCCCCGGTCTCGACGGCGCCCGCCTGGTGTCCGCTTTCGTCAACAACAGCCGGAGACTCGAAATTCGGGACTTCAAACCGCATGACCGCGACTGGCTCAAGGCGCGCGGGGCGTTCAGCGAGGTGATCAGCTACAAGACCCGTCTGTTCCTGCCCGTCGACCGCGCGAACGAACTGCTCGTCACGATCATAGCCGAGCGATCATAGCGATTTCCGGGCGCAGCCGGATGCTCGCCAGCATTTCTGCCCCAGCCGCCGGCTAATTGGGCAATTCAGACGTGGGCTTTATACCGAATGCCCGGAATTCCTCCACGAACCAGTCTCGAAATTGCGCAACATACTTGCTGCCTTCTGCCTGAAAGTCGGCGACCAGTTCGTCGCTTAGTCCAAACTCGTCTATCTTCAGATGGCGAAGAGCACGGATCAGGGCATGCCTCTGGTACACGTAAATCGCGCATCGCAGATATCCACGAACAATAGCTTCGATGGCCTTGTCGTCTTGTCCATGCTTCGCGATCAACGCATCGAGTTCTGCAACCGGCGGATTGGGATCGGTCATCATTTGTCTCCGTCTGAGGCGCCATTCCCTCATATCTAGCCGGCGCCAATCGAAACAACCATCAAGTCGACACGCCCACGTCCATGATCGGCCAATATATGATCCTGGAAGATCGTGTAGCCATCGCCCTCATGCTCGCGAAGCCGCCGCACGACGGTCTGAAACGACTCGATATCTTCGATACGATCGCTGACCGGCCGAAATGTCGCGCTCTTCCCCCTGCATTCTGCGAAAAAGTGTCCGCCGTTCTCCACCATTTCATCGACAAAACTCAAGTCTACCTCCAATTTGTTCCCTAGAGGCTGTTATGAACCTGTGGCGAGTGCAATGGCCTGTTTCATCATGAGGCAGGCGAATGCGACGACGTGAAATCCTGCGAGTGTTTCAGCATAGCGTTCGTAATCTTTGACGAGACGCCGGAAGCGGATCGCCCATGCGAATGATCGCTCGACCACCCAGCGTCGTGGCAAAAGAACGAAGCCACGCTTGGCTTCGTGCAGTTTGACGACCTCGAGGACTATGCCGTGTCTGGCTGCAGCATTGGCAGCACGCTCGCCGGTAGCCCTGATCGACCCAGGCGAGTTCGACGGCCTTGTCTGTGACCCCCTGCACGGTACGCGCGAGCCGCTCCACCTCGCCGGGGCCCTCGGCACTGGCCGGCGTCACGTGGAGCGCCAGCAGGTGGCCCAGCGTATCGACCGCCATGTGGATCTTCGAGCCTTTCTTGCGCTTGTCCCCGTCATAACCGGCGCGCTCCACGCTCTCGGGCGTCGATCGCAGCGTCCGACTGTCGATGATTGCGGGAGTCGGCTCGGCGTTGCGACCCGCCGCCAGCCACCGCTGTGTCTGCTCGTACACCGCGGCCCAGGGCGGCAGTTCATTGGGCAGCCAACGCCACGGCGCGCCGGTCTTCACGATGTAGCGCAGACCCCTGAACACCTCGCGCAGATCGTGCTCCCGTTGGCCCGTATCCTCACGCTGCAACAGCAGGTACGGCGTGACCAACTGCCATTCCTCATCGCTGACGTCAGACGGATACGGCTTGCGGCAAATGCTCATCCAATATCGGATGAATCACTCCCGCCGCCAAGTCCATAACAGCCTCTAGCTCAAAGTTGCGCCTTCATCGTCGACTGCGTTCAGCTCTTTGCCTCTCCACCCATGCGAACTGTAAGTGCGACCCACAAAACTGCCTCGGCTGAAATCCTGTTGGGCCGATCTTATCGAACACAGTTCGATATCAGCTTAATTCTCCAGTTCCCCACTTTTCTTCACCCCGTTCCTGCACCGTCTCGCAACTGGCCGCTATCTGCCGGAGGGAAAAGGGAAGGAGGACAAGGCAGGGGATCGCAAATTCTGCGGTCGTAGCCCGGAGAGAATCCATGCCCGACAAAATCGTCGTCGACGACACCTTCGTCGAGTCCTTCAATCTCGCGCTCACCAAGATCGGCAGTTCTGCCTCCATCGCGATCACGACGCTGACAGATGCCGGAGACGTGTTCGAGTTGCATGACGATGAGGGACAATTCGTGACCCTGCTACCCGCTACGGCGACGCCGGAAGTTACAGCCGCAGCATATCGTCTCTATGGCCAGGGACTCAATCGCGGTCTGCACGCAGGTGAAGAAATGGCCTGGGCCAAGCTTCGCCATCTGATCGGGGTCGCAGGCAAGGATTGACGTTGTCCGGCTCTGCCGGACTTGCCCATCGGCATGCAAATGCCGATGGGCAATCAGCGTTATTCCACGGGCTCCGCTGGTGTAGCCTTCGCAGTCTTCCTACCACCGACCTTTTCAGGAGCGGGTGCTGCATTGCTCTTGGCGCGCCGTGCGCGTGTCTGCTTCGGGGCCGTTGGTTCGCCCTGCCTGTCCAGCTTGGCCTTGACCGTCGCTAGCTTCCCGGGCCGTGGCTTACGTGGCTTTGCAGCAGCCTCAGGTGCACCTTCGAGCGCTGCCTGCTCAGTTTCGACCGCAGAGCCAACGACGGGCTCAGACTTTGCCTTGTGCGCGCGCGAGGCTTTTACCGGCGCAACGATGGCTGCGGGTGTTGCCTCCGCTGCGAGCGGCGCATCGATCGTAGCGGGGGCTTCCGCCGGGGGCGCCGTTTCGGCCGCAGGCTCTGCCGCCGCGACGGGTGCCGAAGCGACGCTCTTCCTGTTCCCCAAACCAAGACGCTGGGCGACTTCCCGTCGCTGCTGTGAATAGCCCGGAGCGACCATCGGATAGTCCGATGGAAGATTATAACGGGCGCGATATTCGGCAGGCGTGAGCCCATGCGAGGAGAGATGGCGCTTCAGGCTCTTATAGAGCTTACCGTCGATCAGACTGATGATGTGGTCGCGGGATCCCAAACTTTTTCGAACCGTCACCGCCGGCACATATTGCAGCTCGGCTGTCGGCGCCGGAGCAATCTCGCTTTCCAAGGCAACACGCGTCGACCGGATCAGCTCGGCCAGTTCATTGCTGGCCACCGTGTTGTTCGAAACATAGGCGCTCAGCAATTGCACCGTCAAATTCGTAAGATCGGGCTTTTCTGCCTCGGACATGCTCAGCTCCATGGAAATTGCCACTGCGGATGGGTCGGTCCCCGATAAACAGACCGTCTTTCGAAGAGGTAAAGCAGACTTCCTGCCTTGCGCGATGCATGAAGTCAAAGGGGAGGGGGAAGAAAGCGGGGTGCACCGGGAATTGTCTCGGGCCGATGCTTATATGGGAGACCACCATGGCAGACCGCGCATCCGCATCAATCATCATCGGCGGCACCATATCCCGCTCCGTCATCCCCGAACTGATCGACGCCATCGGTACCGACCATGGCAGAGCGGACTGGGAAGGCGAGGCGCTCGACGCCGAAAAGATTGTTGAAGGTGTTTCGCTCGAAATCTGCGCCTACGACCTTCCCGGCGGCATTTTCGAGCATGTCGAAAGCTTCTGCTTACGGCACAAACTTTCCTATCGGCGGTCCTCAGGCAGCTGTTCCGGCATCTTCGGCCCGGAGCGTGTCGTCTATGATGGGCATGACCAACCGCGACACTATGAACTGAACGAATCCGACGCTGTGGTTCTGACCCTGCGGGAATTGCAGGATATCGGCTCGTACGAGCGCGCCGAGATCTGGTTCACGGGCGCCGAGTTCACACCCCCGCCAATCCTGCTCTCCGATTCAGACGCCCGCCGTCAGGCCTGATCGTCGTATCGAGAAGGAGCCCCGGCATGAACGATCTCGTACGCGCATACGGCCCATGGGGCGAGCATCCCGACTACCGGCTTTCCGATTGGAAAACCGAAGTCCAAAATGACGACACGCGCCTAGGTTATTGGGCCTGGGTCGCATCATGCGCTGACCGGGCGCAAGCATCGCCGCCACCGCTGCCCAATTAGACACCGTGCATGCGCCGCCACCCGCCACCAGCTTCATCGACTGCAAAAGGCCCGGCTCATGCCGGGCTTTTTCATTTCAGGAGACTCTCTATGACCAAGACAGCCCAATCGATCTATGACGACGCGCCCCTGGGCGCCCGCATTCGCTATTCAGATGGCACGCCGCGGCCGCCGGAGCGCTTCACGCGCAAAGTGCGGGCATGGGAAAGCCGCAATGGCGGCGGACGCCTCACCCAGCTCTCTCCCGCAGGTACGGGCAGCCACCCTTATCCCGCTACCTTCACGTTACACGAAGCCGATTATGGCAGCGAGGACGTCATTGTCCTTTCCGTGAACAAGATGTTCGCTGTCACCGATCAGCGTGTTTTCGAGATAGTCGATGTTCCGCCCCCGGGGGCTGCGCTTGTCTTGCAGGAGTGGAACGATCAACGCGAGCTGCTCCATGTCGCGGCTGACCGGGCTGCGGCCGAGAGCTGGCTCGATCGCCACGGTTACAGCCGCGCCCTCGTCGAGATCGTCGGCGAAGCGGAGACCGCCATCAAGGCCGCCTGACGTGCCGACCTCTCCGCAAATCAGGACTGGCGACTATCTTCGCCGCCACGAACGCGAGGCGATCGCCTGTCACGCACGCACGGGCATCGCTCACTGCATCGTACAGCGCGAAGGCGCGACCTGGCCGGCCATTCTGCCCGAAACCGAAGTCGTTGCGGGCGGCCAAACGCTGATCGACGCCATCGTCTGGAGCACCGACACCGCCGAGACCGAAGGGCTCGATCCAGCGCTCCTGGCCTGACCACCCAAAAAGGAACATTCTCATGACGCAGGCACCGCCGGCGAACCCTTCGCCACGTCTGTACAGCCAGACCGTACATGACGATCGTGGCAACTTCCACTATCAGGGCGACCTCTACCGTGAGCGCGAACCCCTGTCCTCGATCTGCAAGCGCATCGAACGGCACCTCCCTGAGGTTTTCGCCGATACCTCCTTCACCATCCAAAGCCAGACCTTCGCAGGTGGCAGGAAGATCATCGCCGAACTTCTCGACGCTGCGGATGATCTTCAGGACAGGTCCGCACGCGATGCGTTCGTCGCCAAAGTCCGCGACCAGATCAAGCGCTTCAGCTTCACCGACTCCAATTTCTACCAGGACTATATGAGCTGCGCCTTCTTCATCGAGGTGCGCATCAGCGGTGCCTATTGGGCCGCACTCGCCGTGCGGCGCGGCTGCACCAATCCAGTCGAGCCGTTGGTCCCGCTCGCCGTCTTCAAGCGCCGTCTCAAGCCTGGCGACCAGCTCAAACTAATCTCTGCAGCGGCGGGGCATCGCGCGCTGGGTACCACGCGCACGGTGCAAGCCGTGCGGTCGGGCGATCTCATCTTCGAAGGCAAAATCTATCTCAGCTTCCCGCGTGCCTCGTGCTTTGCCTGTGACGGCAAGCGGGTGCGATTTGCCATTGGCAGCGAATATGACCCGGACAATCATCTCCTCTACGAATGGCAACCAATCGGAGGCTGACGGGTCCGACCGATTTGGACGCTGCAGCCTGGTTTGTAAGCGCTACGCCACCTGCGTTCTTCCTCCCAAAGCCCGGAACGTCCGCCGCTCACCGCTATACTCGTCGCGCTCTGGTCGCCGCCGCCTGCAGTGTCTTTCCAGTGCGATCCGCCGGCACCGATCACCGCCGCCACCCCGACACATTTTGCTCCCAAGCCGCTTCGCATCCGATGGCGGGAGCGGAGAGGGAGGGGTGCGGGTGCAATCCTAATGGGAGAACAGCATGAAACCCGCCATTCGTATCAAGGCCACCGACCAGCACGGCAATATCGCCTATATCCACCGCGATAGCGATCGCAGCTTCCGATGCACTTTGGCCAGCGGTCTGCCAGCGAGCTTCTTCTATGCCGGCATTCTCCCTGACGAGATGGCGTGCCGCTTTGCGCTCGACAGTTGCACGACGAGCAAGCAGGCGCTGGCCATCGTCCAGAGTCACGGTTCTGCGACGCATATCTATGAAATGCTCGGTGTTCCGGATGCCAGCATTGAACCGCTGACTGCCTTGCGTGCGCTTGAAGCCGAGGTCCAACGGCTGAAGGCATTGCTGCCGCAAGTCTCCGAGCATCTTGATGACCATGTCATCGACATGGCGAGGGCCACGCTCGCGCAAGGGTCCGGGAACGACATTCCTGCCCGCGCGACTGTCCCAGCCTCTTCCGATCCGGACCAGGACAGTGAACCGCCGCAACTCTATCTTCGACTATACCATGGCCGGCGCGATCCGGCCGAGCAGCTCGAGGATTGGGGGAGCGAGGGCCCCATCATAGGTCCTCTAGCCTTTGTCCAGACGACTTACATGTGCGACGTCAAATTCGCCGCCGCTCCCGAAGTGATGGACCGTTTCTTCCCAACGGTCATGGCAGGCTGGCGCGAGCGCGGGCTTTCGAACGCCGACGGGCCACTGTGCGACTGGCAATTCTCGGTCACCAGCGATCTCATCGACTATGACGGCGTCTATTATGGCGACTGGACCGTGTTCCTCGCCAACCCCACCGATATTGAGAGAGAGCGGACCATTTCCCAAGGCGTCGGATAATGGCGCACATCGTCAAGGGAACGGCCTTCTGCCAGAAGCCGGGCTGCGGAAAGACATGGCCGGTCGATCCCGTTCTCACCGTTCAATGCCCCGACTGCAAGGCGCCGGCCGGGGTCGGCTGTCGAAGGCCGAGTGGCTGGTCCGGTCCTTTCGTGGACTTCCACGCCTCGCGCGACCTGCTTGCCGACCGCGAGGGCAGGTACGGCGCATGCCCGCTCAAAATCTGCGGTCTCGACCGCGCATCCGCTCAGGGAACACTTCCCCTTTTCGAGAAGTGCTGATCCGCCGCACGCACCGGGCACCCGGCAACGGAAAGGACCCAAAATGGCAGACGCTATATTCACTCTCGGCCTTTTCCCCGCCGAAATCGAAATAGTGCGCCGTATGGTGCTCGCACAGCGCGACAACGCGACCGGCGAATGGGAGGCCGTCAGAGCCACCAATCCGAAGCGCGCAGGCGAGTTCGAGAGCGTCAGCCGCGGACTCCAAACTCTCGCGGACAAGTTCGCCGTCAGGGCAGGGACATCCATGCTGATCTCGGGCCGCTACTACCCGGATTATGACGGCGAGCAGCGCATATTCCCGATCGAAGGCCTCGGCATCGATGCAGTAAACGCGCACGCGTTCGTGGCCAAAGGCTGACCCGCCGCCAACTGGAGAATAACCGAGCCCGGCCTGGCCGCTGCTGGCGTCGACCATGTGTGTACGCGTGCGAGGCGCCGGCTGACAGCCCGCGGGACGAAGCGCCCCAGGATAAAACGCGCCAGCACCCCCTTCGACTAATTCCCCGGCCGTGACCCCGCGTTCGCCCGTCCTGCCGCCGACAAGCAGCCGCGCACGGCTCGTTCCAGAAAGCATGATCCGATGAAGTCTCGAGACTCGCATCTCAAGGCGGTGTGCAAGCTGCTCAGATCCTGTCAGCCCCGCCATGACCCGTACACGTTCTTTTCCGACAGCATGGAAGCGAGCGCTATCGGCATTTCGAACAGCGTCGACCTACACCAACGCGAACCCAGAGAAGCCCGCTATCTCGAAATCGTCGGCCGCTATGACCGCGATATCGTCGAAATCTTCCCGCGCATCTTTGCCGAGGTGGCGCTCGCGCGGGGAGCTGAACCCGGCGATGTCTTGGGCACAGTTTTTGGAGAACTCGAACTCCACAATGCGGCGCACGGGCAGTTCTTCACCCCTTATGACGTGTGTGACCGGGGTATGTGAGATAACCAAGCTGCATCAGCCCGCAATTTTGGATACGCCTGAACCCGAACACTCGTTAGAAATCCTCGAGAATCGATGGACGTTGCAAATTCTGCTCTTACTGAAAGAAAGACAGCGGCGCTTCTCGGATCTGCGACATGCCCTACCGGCGATCAGCGCCAATGTCCTGACCACACGGATGCGCTCGCTCGAATCTGCAGGACTCGTGAGACGCAACTATCTTCCGCCACCCGCTGCAAGCCATGTCTATGAGCTCGCGCCCATGGCGGATGCCCTGCGGCCGGCACTGGATCGTTTGGCCGACTGGCGAGCAGGCCTACAGGGCTGAAGCTGCCCTGAGACAAGCTAACTCGGCTTGTCTCAGGGCAGTTGCACAAGGGCTCGCCTGTCGTCAGCTGCCACTGAATGCGCGTGGCCCGATCCTCTTGAGCATGGACGGCTTGAGATCCCGCGGCGTCGCCGCGCCGAGCAGCGCCATCGTGCGCTCATATTCTTCTCGCATGATGTCCAGCGCGCGCGACACGCCCTGCGCGCCGCCGCCGGCAAGCCCGTAAAGATAGGGACGGCCGATCGAGCAGGCATCGGCGCCGAGCGCCAAGGCCTTGGCGATATGCGAGCCCCGCCGGATCCCGCCGTCGCAGATGATCTTGACCCTGCCCCTGACCGCATCGGCAACGGACGCGATCTGGTCGATCGGCGCCACCGCCGTCTCTAGCTGGCGGCCGCCGTGGTTGGAGATCATCACCGTGTCGGCTCCACATTCGCTCGCCTGCCGGGCATCCTCTGCCCGCAGGATGCCCTTGACCGCCAGCGGACCCTTCCACCGTGCAGCCAGCCATTCGACATCTTTCCAGGTTATGGAATTGTCGAACTGCCCGGCGACATAAACGTGCAGCGGCACCTGCTTGTCCGACATCGTCGCGACGCGGTGCGCGACGTTGACGAAATCGAACTTGCGACCAAACAGAGCGGGCAGCGACCATCGCGGCTTTGCCGCAAATTGCAGGAAGGTTCGCGCGTTGAGACGGGGCGGAAGGCTGAGGCCATTGACGAGATCGCGCTCACGCTTGCCCGCGACCAGCGTATCGACAGTCAAGACCAGACCGTCATATCCGCCCTCCTGGGCTCGCGAGATGAACTCCTCTGTCAGACCGCGATCCTTGAAGATATAGATCTGGAACAGCCGCGGCGCTGTGGTCATGCGTGCGAAGTCCTCCATCGTGGTCGTGCCCAGGGTGGAAAGGCAATACGGTAATCCGGCCTTGTTAGCTGCTTCGGCGACCGCGACTTCGGCATCCTTGTGAAACAAGCGGGTCAGACCCGTCGGCGCCAGCATCAAGGGGAATGGGATGGTGCGTCCGAAAATCTGCGTTTGGTGATTGGACGCCGACAGATCAACCAGCGCCTGCGGAAGCAACTCGATGTCATCATAAGCGCTGGTCGCACGGCGCAGAACGATTTCGTCTTCCGCCCCGCCGTCGAGATAGTCGAAGATCGGACGCGGTAACGCCCGTACGGCCGCACGACGCAGGTCCATAATATTATGATGATTTTGCATGGATGAGTCCTTCCCCCTGTCAGCAACCTAGCGGGCGCGATGTGCTCTCGCTGTCGCTTTCGCGACACCGCAGATCTTTTGTGGGTGGGTGTCGCCAGATTGACAGCGGACGGGACGATCCCCCGCTAAAGTGCCATTCCATTGGGAGAATGGTGTGCCTGGATCAGCGATTGTGGCGTTACGGACGGTGTCTCTGGACGACAAATGGGCCTTGAGCCGGGGGCGTGTCGTAATGAACGGCACGCAGGCGATTGCACGCGTGATGCTCGCGCAAAAGGACATGGATCAACGCCGCGGACTCAATACCGCAGGCTACATCACTGGATATCGTGGATCGCCTCTCGGCAATGTCGATACCACCTTATGGTCAATCGGCGATCGATTGACAGCTGCGAATATCCGGTTCCAGCCTGGGGTCAACGAAGACATCGCCGCCACCGCCGTCCGCGGCACGCAGCAGCTCGATGCTGTGCCAAACCCACGCTATGATGGTGTGTTCGCAGCCTGGTACGGCAAGGGTCCGGGGGTCGACCGGTCCGGTGACGCGTTCAAGCACGGCAATTATGCCGGCGCGCATCGCAACGGTGGCGTGCTCGTCTTCTATGGTGACGATCATGCGGGCAAATCCTCCACCGTCGCGCACCAGAGCGAACAGGCAGTGGCGGCAAGCCTCATTCCGTCGCTCTATCCCGCCAATGTAGAGGAGATATTGCGCTTCGGGCTGCTCGGCATCGCGCTGTCACGCTTCAGCGGATCGTGGGTCGGCATCAAATGCGTGAACGAGGTTGCCGAGCAGACTGCCACCATCGACCTCGACCTTGATGGTTTCGATATAGCGGTGCCGGAACGCCCTGCTGACCTGCCGACCGGGATCAATATCGAGCAGGCGGCCTATAATCCGCTGCGCGAGGAACAGATCGTCGTCGAGCATCGTCTTCCCTTGGTCCACGCCTTCGTGCGGGCCAACGGCATCGACCGGGTCGTGGTTGATGCACCGAAACGGACGCTGGGCATCGTTGCGGCGGGCAAATCCTATGGCGATGTTCGCGCCGCGCTCGCGTTGCTGGGTCTGGACGAGGGTGCCGCCGCTGCCCTGGGCCTGTCGCTCTACAAGGTCGGGTGCATCTGGCCGCTGGAACCGGTCGGCCTGATCGATTTCGCGCGGGCGCAGGAAACGCTGTTCGTGATCGAGGAGAAGCGCAGCTTCCTAGAACAGCAGATCGCGGCCACGCTGGTCAATATCCCCGGTCATCCGCGGATCATCGGCAAGGCCGATGAGGACGGCGCCCCCTTGTTGTCGTCGATCGTGCAGCTTGACCCGTCCGGGCTGGCGATCGCCATCGCCGATCGACTCGACCGGCTCGGGCTGTCGAATGATGCTGTGCGGGCGACGCGATCCCGTCTGGCGGGTGCCGGCCAGGCGGTCGCGGCACCGCTACGTCGCAGCCCCTATTTCTGCTCCGGCTGCCCGCATAACCGGTCGACCCGCGTGCCGGATGGCAGCGTCAGCATGACCGGCATCGGCTGTCATACCATGGTCAATTTCGTCCGCCCCGACGTGGCGTTGCTGCCCACGCAAATGGGCGGGGAAGGCGGCAACTGGATCGGTCTGGCGCCGTTCACCGACACGCCGCATATTTTCCAGAATATGGGTGATGGCACCTATTATCATTCGGGTCTGCTGGCGATCCGCGCGGCCGTCGCGTCCGGCGTCAACATCACCTACAAGATCCTCTACAATGATGCGGTGGCGATGACCGGCGGGCAGCCGGTTGACGGTCCCATCTCCGTCGCCGAAATCGCACGGCAGGTGCAGGATGAGGGCGTGAAGACCATCATCCTGCTGAGCGACGATCCATCGCGGCATGAGGGCAATCGCGAACTGCCTGCAGGCGTCGAGATCGGGCATCGCGATACGCTGGACGATGTGCAGAAGCGGCTGCGGGAGGTCAGCGGCTGTACGGTCCTGATCTACGAACAGACCTGCGCGGCGGAGAAGCGTCGCCGCCGCAAGACCGGCGCCTTTCCCAATCCGCCCAAGCGGCTGTTCATTGCGCCATCGGTCTGCGAGGGCTGCGGGGATTGTTCGGTGCAATCCACCTGCGTCAGCCTGGTCCCGATAGACACCGAGTTCGGCCGCAAACGCGCGATCGACCAGTCGAGCTGCAACAAGGATTATAGCTGCCTCAATGGATTCTGCCCCTCCTTCGTGACGGTGTACGACGCCGAACCGCGCAAGCCCCAAGCGCTGACGATCGATGAGGCGCTGTTCGCCGACCTTGCGGACGCGCCGCGCGCCATGATCGGGGACGCGGGCTATAATGTCATGATCACGGGCATCGGCGGCACCGGCGTCGTCACCGTCGGCGCGCTGCTGGGCATGGCGGCGCATATCGAGGGCCTGTCGATGTCGCTGTTCGACATGACCGGCCTCAGCCAGAAGAACGGCGCGGTCTACAGCCATGTGCGGATCGCCGCCAATCAGGGCGCGGTTCATGCCCAGCGGCTGGGCCGGGGTGAGGCGGACCTGTTGCTAGCCTTCGATCTGGTCGCCGCGCTCGGCGCGGAGGCGGCGATGACGCTCAGTCCCGTGCGCACCAGCGCCGTCGTCAATGGCGATGTGTCCCCGACGCTGGCGTTCCAGTTCAATCGCGACTTCGATCCCGATACCACGTTGCTGACCGCGCAATTGCGCCGCGCGGTGGACACGGACAGCTTCACCGGGGCGAACGCCTCCGCGATCGCGCTGGCCATCATGGGGGACACGATCGGGGCCAATCTGTTCCTGCTCGGCGTGGCGGCGCAGGGCGGCAAACTGCCCGTCGGGGTCGAGGCGATCGAGCAGGCGGTGGCGCTGAATGGCGTGGCGGTGCCGTTCAATATCCGCGCTTTCCGGCTGGGGCGGCTCTACGCTGCCGATCCGCGGGCCGTGCTGGACATGGCGCGGGGCGCCACGCCGCAACCGCCGCCGCGCGCGCAAACCGTCGATGAGATTGTCGAGCATCGCGCCGCGCATCTGACCGCCTATCAGAATGCGGCGCTGGCGCAGCGCTATCGCGACGTCATGGCGCAGGTCCGGGCTGTCGACGCGGGCGTCGCGTCCGGCAACGATAGAATGTCCCGAACCGTCGCGTGGACCTATGCCAAGCTGCTGGCCTATAAGGACGAATATGAGGTCGCCCGGATGCTGACCGACAATCGCCTGCGCGCGGACATCGCCAAGGCGTTCGATGACAAGGCCCGCATCGCCTTCAACCTTGCGCCGCCGATCCTGGGCGGGGGGCTGGTGAATGGCAGGCCGCGCAAGCGCGAGTTCGGATCATGGATCCTTGGCCCGCTCAGCGTGCTGGCCCGGCTGCGTGGTTTGCGCGGCTCCGCTTTCGATCCTTTCGGTTATACCGCCGAACGCCGGATGGAGCGCGGGTTGATCGCGGATTATACGCAGCTGCTGTCGGCGACACTCGCAGCCCTCACGCCGGCCAATTACGACCGGGCCGTAGCGCTGCTGGCCGCGGCGGACGAGATACGCGGCTACGGTCCTGTAAAGGACCAGGCGGTTGCCGCCTATCGGACCAAGCTGGCCGAACTCGACGCCGCCTTTCGAGAAACCCCGATTGCCAGCGATCCGCCGCGACCGCTGGTGAGAGCCGGGTGATGGCGCGATGTCTGCACAATGAATCATGAGAGGATTTACCAATGACCAAGGCTAATTACGGATTGTCGGGCAAGAAGATCGTTTTCGTGGGCGCAAGCAGCGGAATCGGACTGGCCGTCGCGACAGAATTTGCGCGGCAAGGCGTAGATCTGACGATTACCTCGCATCTCGACGACGTCTTTGAGGCGCGGGACGCTATCCAGAAGGAGACCGGCGCGAAAGTCACCGCCCTGAAATTCGATATTTCTCGCCGGGAGGAGGTGATCGCCGCCTTTGCCGACATGGGCGATATCGACGTCCTGGTGAACAACGCCGGCATCGGCATCCCAACCCCCCCAGCCGATCGCAGCGACAAGAATGCCGAGACTTTCGTTCGCCATTTCGAGGTGAACGTGTTCGGCCTCTATTGGTGCGCGCAGGAAGCCATCGCCCGCATGAAGCCCGGCGGGAAGATCATCTTCACGGCGTCGATCTGGGCGCGCCTGGCGATGAAGGGCAATTTCCTGGCCTATATCTCGTCCAAGCACGCGGTCCTGGGCATGGTTCGCTCGCTGGCCTGCGATCTCGGGGAGAAGGGCATCACGGTCAACGCGGTATGTCCTGGTTCAATGGCGACCGAAATGAACATGAACGGGCTGACGGCCGACGATCAGGCGGCGCTGATGGCGCAGATGGTGATTCGCCCCGGCCTGATCGATCCCAAGCATCTGGCTGGCGCCTATATGTTCCTGGCCTCTGACGGCGCATCAGAAATCACCGGACAGGAGATCAGCGTCGATCGCGGACAATCCATCGGCGGAAACCAAGGATAATATCGAAATCTTGGGGAGAAGCCGTATGTGCAAGCACCATAGCCAGGATAATGCCGGCGCATTGCCGACGGCCGCAACGCCCGGCCAATATCATCCTGGGGGCAAGGCTGGCGGCGGCTCGCCTATTTTAGACAATGCCCGGAGGTCGACACCGTCAGAGATGCCGAGCGCATCCGGCGAGGATGGTCGGCGGCTTCTTATCCGGGGCGGCAGCGTCTTGTCGATGGATCCACACGTCGGCGATTTCGCCTGCGCCGACGTCCTTGTGTCCGGCCGGCGCATCGAAGCCGTTGGCCCGAATATCGACGCCGGAGACGCCGCGATTCTCGATGCGCATGGCATGATCGTGATGCCGGGTTTCGTCGATACCCATCACCACCAATTCGAGACAGCGCTACGCGGCTTCCTGGCGGACGGCATCCTGATCAACGACGGGCTTCCGCATAGCGCGATCAACTATCATGAGGACATCCTCCAGAAGTTCTCGATGGTCTACCGTCCGCAGGACGTCTACATTAGCGAGCTCTTCGGCTCGCTCTCGCAGATCGACGCCGGGGTGACGACGGTCATGGACGTCTCACAGATCCATCATTCTCCTGAACATTCGGACGCCGCCGTACAGGCGCTGCGTGACGCTGGTCGTCGTGCGGTTTTCGGCTATTTCGAGGGTTGGGGCGACCGCGCGCAATACCCGCTCGATGCACGGCGGTTGAAATCGGAACATTTCTCATCTGACGACCAGCTCCTGACCATGGCCATGGGCGGCGAAATCTATTTGCCCGGCCATGCGGAAGCCTGGAAGATCGGTCGGGAACTGGCCATTCCGATCGCGCTGCATGTGGTTGGCACCTTCGGCGTGCAAGCCGTCTTCGATGAGCTCGCCCGTTCCGGCCAGTTCGGTGCGGACAATATCTTCATCCATATGACCGGCATGTCCGATCTCGCCTGGAAGGCAGCGGCTGATGCAGGCGCCCATATCTCGCTGTCGGTGCCGATCGAGATGACAATGCGGCACGGCATGCCGCCGATCCAGAAGGCGCTCGATCTAGGCATGCAGCCGTCGCTCTCGAGCGATGTCGAATGCACGATGACGGCCGACCCCTTCACGCAGATGCGCAGCGCGATGACGCTGCAGCGTGCCTTCGTCAACGAACGGGCACTCAGTGGCGACAGCGACCTGCCGGATATGGTGACCTCACGCGACGCGATACGCTTCGCGACGATCGAGGGCGCGAAAGGCCTGAAACTTGATCGCAAGATCGGCAGCCTGACACCCGGCAAGGACGCCGACATCCTGTTGCTCGACGCATCGGCGATTAACGTCGCCCCGCTCAACCATGTGACCGGCGCCGTCGTCACGTTGATGGAACGCTCCAACGTCGACACCGTGATGGTCGCCGGTGCGATCCGCAAATGGCGGGGGGAAGTCGTCGGCGTCGATGTTGCTAAACTCAGGAGCGAACTGGAAGCCAGCCGCGATTATCTGTTCGAGGCGTCCGGCATATCCCGTGATATTTTCAGATAATAAGCCGACTTTAATGGACGCAATAACCTTGCGTAATATAGAAATGATTGTACTTAAATTTACAACAATAAGTAATTTCGCTATAATAACATGTAACTATTTTATTTAATTACATAATTAGTATGAATTATTGGATCATATAATATTGATCAAAATAATATATGTTTGTATATAGCGATTCACACACTATCTCTTACTAGAGATATGAGATCGTGTGTTAATTTGTTTGAATATTATATAATGTGTCGGAAATATTGCGATTATTTGGAGGAATTTATGAAAAATATATTCGCCATTACGTTGAATATTTTAGGTGCAGCTTTACTAATCTCTTCCGTTGCCGGGCCAGCGCAGGCGACGAGTGGAGGGCGGCGTCTCGATGTGTCTAACGATACAAGGGGAACCTATCGGCCGACCAGCACGTCGCGCGTCAGTTCCGCTCCCACATTGTCTGCGAATGGTGGCACCGGTACGATCCTGTGGGCCCCGAAACCTTCGTCTGCTGGAACATATTTCGGTAAGGTCATCTTTACTAGCACGGATAGTGCTTACGCGAGCTATGCGGCGGAGATTGATGAGACTCTGACTATTTCCACGTCAGGAAACTGTAGTGCGCAATACCAGACGTTCTTCAGTGCGCCAGGGGCGTTCAACAGCGCCAACATCCAAAGTGCCGGGTGTCAGTTTGCTTCCGGTTCAATCTGGTCATTTGGAAACTAGCTTCACTTCTTACCGCTTTTGGCACCCCGTCTTATGCTGACGGGGTGCCATCCAGCTTTCTAGTGAAATCGGGGTGGAGATGCGCGCAATCAAGTCATGGCTGATCGCTTCTATGATGGTGTTGTCTCTCATTCTTCTACCTGCCACCTGGGCTGGAGCAGATGCCGATCTCAAGAGATTTGAAAGCCACAAGGCAAAGACACAAAGCCAATTCAAGGCCTTGCCGCAGGCCGTGATAAATCTTCGTGAGGGAAGAAGATTTCCCTTTTTTGGAAGGGACAATCCAGCCGGGGTAGTGCGTGGTCTGACAATCCTTGTTTGCAGTATCCAGTCGCCAAGTTGCGCCAAGACGTATCGACAGGCGCGACAATCAGCGAACGCTCTTCAGGGTTTACGTATCATCTATCTGGAAATGCCGAGCGCCCAGCCTGGAGGCGTTGATATGGCCAAGCTCGTTCTTGCTGCGGCTCGTGAGGCAAAGCTGTCAGAGTTCCTCGATGCGGTCACGAACGACCCGACTTCCACCGGGCATCCCGACGCCGCCGCTGCGCAGGCCGGGCTAGATTGGAGGAAGCTGCAAGCGGACGCTGGAAGCGATGTTGTCAACGAGGAGCATGAAGCCATCCGCCGCTTCCTAGGCGAGGTACATATTTCCGACGTACCGTTTTTCGGGGGGATGCTGAGGACGATCCAAAAAGACGGACAGCCCGATGATAGCACGTTTGTCGTGACACAACCCTTCGCCAGTAAAGACTTCAAACAGAATGTTGATGCGATGATGCACTGTCGGACGGCCCATTTTGCCGATGTCGCCATAGGCCGTTATCATTGCGATGGGTGAACGGTTTATGGACAGCCTGTCACAGGTCAGAAGTTTGGACAAAAACGTCCTTATGACGCGTTCGGGTCAGGCCTAGAAAAAAAGTCGCTGTGTAGGTTCACGGGAGTATATGCTGCCTTTAGCCATTCTCCGCTTAGCGCCACTTTCTTCGTTGGCTATTGTGCTTGTTTCGGCTTCGCAGGTTCATGCACAGGAGTTTCCGTCGGCAGCGGTGACGGAGGCGAAGGTTGCCTTAGATGAATTAAGCGACACGGCCATCGTGGTTACAGGCAGGCGTTTGACGCCCATCGATGATATCAAGCCGCGTCGGATCCTGTCAGACGATACTCTGTCTGCCTATCGTACAACGACGCTCGGCGAATTGCTGGAGGCCATCGCGCAGCACGAAGGCGTTGCGCCAGACGTCGTCGTTAATGGCCGGCGGCTCGGCTCCCTCGCGGATATCGAAGCACTGCCGCCCGAAGCGGTCGAGCGGGTGGAGATATACGATGCGCCCGTTGGGCAGCGCTTCGGCTTTGCTCCACGCGGGGGCCGCACCCTCAATATCGTGCTGAAACGCAATTTTCAGAGCCTGACGGTTGAAGCCAAAGCCGGCGGCACGACCCGTCGCGACCGTGGGCTCGTCAGTATGGTGGGACGCGGCGCACGGTTGCGGGGAGATCGTCGATTGAACGCTACCGTGTCTGCGGTCAGGGACGGAGAGGTGCGCGCCAGTCGGCGGCCCGCAGTCGGTGGCAACAGCGAAACCGGCGTCCAGGGAAATCGGGACCGCAGCCTGGTCCCTGGACGGAAGGAGTTGGACGCGAGGCTTGGTTTCTCACTGCCGCTTGGAAACGGAATGCTCGATATGGGCGTCAAAACGAACCACGACCGTACCTTCAGCTTGCTTGCTCTGAGCGATGTCTCTGGCGTCCTCCTCCCCGCGCAGCGGCGCCGACAGCTTACAAGTGTCGATGCGCAGGACATCTCCGCGACTTACAGCGTTAATCGCGGCGCATGGTTCACCAGCATAATGATCGGATTAAGCCATTCTGTCTCGCATAGCATTACGCGGCTGCAACAGGATGCCTCGACGGCACTTTGCACCGATGTTGGGCCCGTCTGCCGCTCCCAGAGCGTCGCCTTGAGCACCACGACCGGATCCGTGGACGCACAACTCGGCGGACCGCTACTGGATCTTACGCCCGGGCAGGTGCGGCTCGACATTCATGCTGGACACGATCGATCCTCGGTGGTGAACTTTGATCGGCTCTATGCAACGCGCCCCACTTACCGATACCGCTCCACTCGCGCACAAGTGACCCTGACGCTACCGCTTGTCGGCCCGAAGACACCGTTGTTGGGGGTGCTGGGTACGATCGATTTCAGTCCCACGCTTACGATCGAAAGCCTCGCCGGGACCGGCCGTATGTTCGGCAGGGCTTTGTCGGCGAGTTGGTTGATATTTCCGGAACTGTCAGTGAATGCCGTGATGGAAAGCCGTGGCAGCTTTCCGTCGATCGCACAACTCGGCGCCCCTCGACTGGTCGTGCCTGACGTCAACGTATATGATTATCGTGTCGCCGGAATCGTGGCAACCAACTATCTCACCGGCGGCACTGCGCTGGCACGCGAGAGCAGCGATACAATCACGCTGTCTGCCAACTACACGCGAACATTTGGAGGCATGAGCGCCGCCTTCGGAACGACCTACTTAACGATACGGACGAACGAGCCAATTGTCAGCTTGCCGGAACCGTCGCCGCTTCTGGAAGCGTATTTTCCAGATCATTTTATCCGCGACGCGGGCGGAAGGTTGACGCTCATCGATGCGCGTCCATTCAACGCCAGGCGCCTTCTACGCAAATCGCTGACCCTAACCCTTAATCTCGCCGGAACCTCTGACGCGTCATCGACAGCAGGGCCGAAGGCGACCGTTGTACGCCCCTTGCAATGGCGGTTGGGCGTGCGTGCCGAACATCTTATGGAGCAATCGCTGCAACTTATGCCCAGGTTCGCGCCGATCGACCTTCTGGCGCACCCGCTCAGTATTGTGGGGGGGGCCCCATCGGCATGGAATCTCACCCTGCAAGGGGGGGTGACAGGGGCGCGTACAAGTCTGGTGGTCGACTATTCGTGGCGCAGCGGAGTACATGCACAAGCGCAAAACGGTCATGATGCCATACACAGCGAACCGCTCGGTATGCTTGACTTCACCGCATCCCGGGACTTCGGAAATGCTGGGAATACACAGTCGACGCCTACCTTCCGCGTTACGGGCAGGATACGCAACATTCTTGATGCACGTCCGAACATCACCGTCTTCAGCCGAGCTGGCGCATCGCGCCTTAATCCGTGGTTGCTTGCGCCTGAGGGCCGTTCAATCCTGATATCCCTGACCGTACCGATCGGAAAGGAGTACCCGCCATGAACATGCTATCTCGGATTTATACCATCAGCTAGATACCGTTGTTTTGCACGTCATTAATTAAGTCATTTTGATGTTGCTCGTTCAATGTACCCGTCCGGTGAGGCTTGCGAGTACCCTAAGTATTTTAATTAATTACGGGTCTTCGGGCAATAATTGTTGAAGCGAATGAAACAGTTATGATTCAATCACGCGCACCGTGATGTCGAAAAAGTGGCGACGGCTCATGGACATCTCGACAGGATACAACCTTGCTCTCAAAGATGTGGGTGATTGAAAGCTCGGCGCCACGGTTACTTGAAACCAATAGCGCCTCGCTGCGCAACGTTCGCAACCATTTCGGACCCTCATGGCTCCTCGATCTCAAAAAGGCGACGCTCGATGCTGCCGAGAGACGCTTGGCCAATCGTACGCCTTCGGTGAAGGCCGCCTTGCGGTGATTGGCTGATATTTGGAGATGGCACCGGTGCAAGCACTGGTGCTTGCACCGGTACTAGAGACGGTGCGATGGGTCAGGTGACGATAATTTCGGGGGTCGAGCGGCGGCGCTCTTGGTCTGATGAACAGAAGCGGGCGCTGGTGATGGCGGTTTCGCAGCCCGGTGCGAACGCGGCGGAGATCGCGAGGGAAGCGGATCTGCGGCCCGGCCAGATATATCGCTGGCGGCGTCAGATGTTCGGTGATGGACAAGGTTTTGCTGCCGTTGCGGTGAAGCCTGATCCAGCACCGCCGATGGGGCCAGCGGTTGTCGTGGAACTGGGCAGCATCACGGTCCGCCTGGCTGCGGATACACCACCGGATCTGGCTGCTGCCGTCCTGCGGTCGCTGCGACGGTGATCCCGATCCCCTCGGGTGTCAGGATATGGATCGCGACCGGGCATACGGATATGAGGAAGGGCATGCGGTCTCTGGCTTTGCAGATTCAGCAGAGTTTCAAGCGCGATCCCCATGCCGGGGATCTGTATGTCTTCCGGGGTCGTCGCGGCGACCTGTGCAAGATCCTGTGGCATGACGGCATTGGCATGTCGCTCTATGCCAACTAACCGGTTTCATACTACAGCCCTATCGTCGAGATCGGTGCATTTTGAGCCGCTGAGCCGACGGACGGTCTCAGCCCGGTGGACCAGTTGGTTCCATCGGCTGCACTGCTTGGCCGGGACGTGCGGTCCTGGCGGCTCATAGAGGCCGATATAGCCGTTGTAGGCGTGTCGTTTTACGATGCCGTATTTCGCCCATCTGACCAAGGTACACTCGGTGATGCCGAGTTTTGCGCAGGCTTCCGCTTTTGTCAGCATTCCCCGCTCGCGCAGCCGGTCGTAGCGAGAGCGCAGACCATATTGTTTGACGATATAGATGACGCGCAGGTCGGTAAACTGGGCATCGGCCTGATCACGCCGCGCTGAGCCGCCAGGTCGGATTCCCTTTGCATTCAGGATATCCGCGATTTCGGCGCAGATATGGTCGTCGAGAAGCTTGTCGACCAGTTCGATCACCTCGGGCCGCGTCTTTACCTGCTGTGCGGAGGATTTGGGATTCTGGGTCGTCAGTGTTTCGGTCCTCCCGCCTCTGAAGCGGATGTGGATCCTGGTCTCTCCCTCGGCGGGGAACTTGAGCAGTGTGACGTCCTCGACAAGGTAGGCCAGAAGCTGCTTGCGTTCACGGTTCGGCAGGGTTGGATCGTACCAGACCGTTTTGAAGTCGGTCGTCATGGCGATCAACCGATCGCGGATCGCATCGTCCAGTGTTAGCCGGTCTTCGCGTAGAGCACGCTCTCCTTCTTCCTGCAGGTCGGCCAGCATGCGCAGCTTGTCGTTCCATTCCCGTTCAAGAGTGTCGGCAACCAGACGGTTGTTCGGATCGACCAGCATGAAGCGCCGCTGCGGACCTCGCTGGATCCCGATCCCCATGGCGGCAGATCCACGCCCTTCAGGCCGGAGAAGGAAGGGGGGAGTGGATGAGTGCCGGATTGGCGAAGGTCGCTCCGGTCCGTCCCATCCATCATCAGGAGAGCCGCCATGGCCAGTCTTGCCCAGACCGTCGATCGTCCCGTCGATGGCGCTTACCGCGTCGACATCTCGCGGGGTCGTAATGTCGGCCGCGTATCCTCCGAATGGTTCTCGCGACCCGACGACGAAAAATTCCTCTCGTTGACGGATCTCTATGCGAGCGTTCGTTCCCGCGCGGATCGCGCGACGACCCGTGTCATCGAAAGCAATGCCGTTCGCGTCGAGGCACGCAGCGAAGATCCGGAGCGACTTTCGCTGATCGTGCCCGGCGACGATCGCCCGATCGCGCCGACCAACTGGTCGTTCGGCCAGTTGTGCAGCCTCGTGAGCGCCCCCGCCTCCTACTTGCGGGCCCTTCCAGGGGCTCTCGCCGGTATCAATCTCCAGCACGGTCTGCTCAGCCATCGCGGCGAGCAGGTGAAGTTGCTCCAGACCGATGAAGGCCACTCCGAGCTTCGTGCGGTAACCGGCCCGGATTACGGCAGAATCTGGGATCACGAGCTTGTCGGCGCCGTCATGAAGATCGCCGGCAACGGCGTCGACGAGACGCGCTGGAAGGTGCCTGGCGTGCTCGATTGGGGCAGCATGCGCTATAACCCCTATGTCGACGTCAGCCTGGAGACGACGACGCTCTACGCCTCGGACCGCGACGTCTTCCTCTTCCTCGTCGACGATACGCATCCGATCGAGGCTGGCAAACTCGCCAATGGCGATCCTGATTTGTACTTCCGCGGATTTTATTGTTGGAACTCGGAAGTCGGCTCCAAGACATTGGGAATGGCTACTTTTTACCTCCGCGCAGTGTGCATGAATCGCAACTTGTGGGGCGTGGAAAATTTCGAGGAAATCTCGATCCGCCATTCCAAATTCGCCGCCAATCGCTTCGCGCACGAAGCGGCCCCTGCGCTCGAGCACTTCGCGGACTCCTCGCCCTTGACCTTCATCCAGGGCATCAAGACCGCGCGTGAGCGCATCGTCGCCCGCAAGGATGAGGATCGCGAGACGTTTCTGCGCAAGCGGGGCTTCTCGAAGGCCGAGACCTCGAAGATCATCTCCACGGTCCTGGCCGAGGAGGGCCATCCCCCGTCGTCCCTGTACGACTTCGTTCAGGGGATCACGGCGCACGCCCGAACCAAGACCAATCAGGACACGCGCCTGGAAGTCGAAACCAAGGCGCGCACGCTGCTCGCAACCGCCAACTGAAATGTTCGTCGCCGCGGTCTCACCAGACCCCGGCGGCGCCTAGCATGGAGGATTTCAGCCATGACCGCGACAACTGCCCGTAGTGAGCTTCTCGATAGCATGTACCATCTCCTGTCGATCTATCTTGGCGATGAGTGCCCCGAAGACGAAAATTGGGAGGACTTCGACCCCGACATCGACCGAATTCGAACAGAAGTAGGCGATCTCCTCGAAGGCGAGACCCAGCAAATTGCCACGATGCCGACCGTGCCGCAGCGGTTCGTCGTGGAAGTGGAGTTCCTGAGCGGCGGCGTGCGCTTCGCTGCCGAAACCCATGCTGTCGACGCCGTCGACTGGACCGCGGCGAAGCGTGCCGCATTCCGCCAGGCCGACGACAGCATCTACGACAATGACCGTATCCCGGACCTCACGCGCCGCGCGATCGACCGCACGACCGGCGATCCAGCCCCTGTCCGATGATCACCGAGCGCACCCAGCGGTGGCGCGAACGGCGCTGCCGCTGGATTCCCAACGCTACCGAAATCGATCCGCGACAGCTTGCGGTCGACGTCATCGATACGCGGAAGCAGGCCGCACCTTTCGTAAAGGCGCACCATTATGCCGCTTCCATGCCGGTGGCGCGCCTGTCGGTCGGCCTGTTCGCTAACGGCCCCGCTGGCCGGTCGGAACTAGTCGGCGTCTGCGTCTTCTCTCACCCCGTCAACAACGCGAGTATCCCGAAGAATGCAGGGCTCTCCGATCCCCGATCGGCCTGCGACCTCGGGCGCCTCGTTCTGCTTGAAGGCACTGGAGGCAATGCAGAAACCTTCCTGCTGGCCCGGGCCTTTCGCCTCCTTCGCCGGGAAAAGCCGGAAATTCTCTCGGTCATATCCTATGCGGACCCGGTGCGGCGCGTCGATGCCCAGGGCCGCGTTTTCATGCCGGGCCATATCGGCGGCGTCTATGCCGTGATGGGAAGCCAATATACCGGCCGTTCCAGCCCGCGCACCGAACTCATCATGCCTGATGGGCGTCCCATATCCTCCCGCGCGATCTCGAAGATCCGCAATGCCGAATGCGGGCAACGCTATGCGATGGACGGTCTGATCCGCGCTGGCGCGCGCGATCCTCGCTTCGGCGAGGACAGGGCCGATTGGCTCGCGGAGCTCGAGCGGGTCGGCTTCCTGAAACGGCGCCGCCATCCCGGCTGTCATGGCTATCTCTATGCCCTGACAAAAGCTGCCCGCCTCGCAGCGCGCAAGGTGCCAAATCTACCCTATCCAGTGCTCGATCGTCGCGCGGTCGAAGGCGACGTGACCGCTCTGCCGCTGCTGGCTCGGGCGGCCTAGCCACAGCCCGAACCATCGGGTCAGCCGAGCAGATCATCAGTAAAATTGCAGATGGAGGCAATCATGACCGGACAAGCGAAAAGCTTTGCCGAAACCTACACGATGCGCAGCACCTTCTGGCGGCTTCTCGGTGAAGCCGGGAAGCTGTTGGCGGACGCCTACACGCAAGCCGACCTGGAGAATCAGGCCGCAATCAAGGAGCTGGCGTTCGACGCGATGCTTCACTCGCTGATCGAGCACAACGGCTACACGCCCGACGACCTGCCATGAGCCCGAAAGCCGACCCGTTGGAGGTCCTGGCCTTCATTGCATCCGGCATGTCCATGACCAGCGAGGACATAGCGGCCCGCTGGCCCACATGGTCCAGGATGAAGGATGCCGCGCTGTCCCGCTATGCTCGCGAAAGCCGGGCATACCGTCACAAGTGGGGCGACCGGGCGCGCGGAACGTCGGACCCGATGGTCGATAGCTTTGCGGCCGCCCGCCACCACTGGGTTTATCTTCCCCTGATCCGCGCCGCCCTGAAAGAGCAACCGATGAACAATTCGACATGAGGAGGGCACTGTCATGACGAACTCGACCGAAGCCGGCGGCCAACCGAAATTTCTATCCGGACGTTCCACCGCTCGGCTGCTTGCCAGGGCCCGCGCCGCGATCGCTGCGCCCGCGGACATTGATGACGCACTGCGGGCAGTTCTGCTCGACGACATCGCCAGAGCCGAACACCAGCTCGCGACCCTTTCCGCATGCTGCAAGGACGACATTCACCTCGGGCGCGTCGCCCATGAGGGATGCGTCAGCGTCTTTGCCGCCCATTCGCGCGAAGCGCTGCTGCAGCAACTCCTCACCTATTGCTGTGAACGCTGGCCATGCCCCGACGAACCTGCGCCGCACCAGCTGCAAGGCATCGACCGGCGCCTGCGAGAATATCAGGAAAGGGTCTCCGGCCTCAGTGTCGGCATCTGGACGAGCAGCGCCGGCGACCCCAGCGCGCAGCACCATGAGAGCCTGGAGGCGGGAACCTATTGCGTGCTCGGCACTGCCCATGTTTCCGCCGGGACCGCCAATCTCCTCGACCGATGGTGCAGCGAACGGTCGGACGGCGGTCCTATCCTCATCGCCCGCAGTATCTACGGATGGTTCGTCCCCACCAGGGAGGTCAGTTCGGAAACCAACGATCAAATCCCCGACGATCTGCTTGCAGCCATGTCGTTCGGACGACGACAGGGATATGATCATATTCTGTTCGATTGCGATGCGGCCACCGTCCCGGATCTTCCCGTCCACGACTGGTAGATCGCGCACTGTTCGGAAGGGAAGGGGGCAGGGGTGGATGAGCGGGCTGGAGCCTGTTTTCCCTGCCCATGGAGGCCCCCATGTCGGACCACGATACCATGGCGCTTCTGCTTGAAGCGCTCGAATTCCTGAATGACCATCCCAACTTCGGCCTGCGCCGCGACCGCCGCCGCACGACATATGATCTGGCGGCACGCATCGACCGCCATCTTGCGCTCAGGACCGCGCCAGCACACCCGGCAATCGCCGAAGCGAGGGATCGCTGGGCATCGACGCCATTCCTTCGCATCGACGCCGACGAACATGTCGTCGAGCCGGCAACCGCAGGCTGGTGGGTTCGGGGCTGGATCCTCATTGGCCACATCAGCCTTGAACAATCCGCGCCCGAACTGCGCGCCCGATATGAAGCGGCGGTCGTAGCTTTACCCGCCCTGACGCGCCAGGTCTTCATCGCCCATCGCGTCAAAGGCCTTGCCTATGACGCGATCGCAGAACGGCTCGACATCAGCATCAACGATGTCCAGTGCCGCATCGCCGAGGCACTCATCGCCATTTCCAAAGCCCTTGAGGCCGAGTGAACGACAGTCGTCAGGCTTTGAGGCCGGCCTCCAGCAATTGCAGCCGATCCGCCGCGACTTCGGCGACCCGCGCCTGAATCGTATATCCCTTACCTTCTAGAATTTCGCTCAGATCGCGCATCATGCCGATCAGCGCGGGTGTCGGCACGCCCTCGTCGAGGATGCGCAGCAGTTCGGTTTCCTCGGCGTCCAGTTCGCGCATCCCGGTTCCAGTCCTGTTGAGCTGCGGCGTCCCAGCCGATGCCTTGTCTATCTTGCCTGGCAGGGACGGTGAGTCGGCCTGAACAGATATAACACCGTGCCGGCATGGCCGATATCGCGGAGAAGATCATGCACGCTCGTGACATGGAAATGACGCTTGATAGCTTCGCGCGATCCGGCGGCATTGCGCCCGTTCGCGCCTATTACATATCGGGAGAGTTTCACATCGTCGCAGATGGCGAGACCCTCTACAGCGATGAAGGCCATGAATATTGTCTGCAATGCGCAGAGGGGCTGCTTCGAACGGCGCTGGTCCACCTGTCGGGAGACAAACGGGATGAGCATCGTGTTTCATCCACCGAGCTTCATCACGAAGATACATGCAAGCACTGCCTCATTTGCGGCGCGCTTCTGGACTATGCGCTTAACGATATTGGCGTTGCCTCGGAGCTCGATCATTACCTGATGCATCCGTTGTCGCGTGACCTCCGGCCCGGAGACGCCTTCCACATCGCCAGGATGCTCGAAGCAGCGCCCGCCGACCGGACGGTCCTGCGCATCGCTCGACAGGCGCTACGCCAAATTCCTCGAGTGCATCGACGCAATTAGACGTGCGTTCCCGCCCGGCGATTGTTCATCGATTCACGGACCCCAGTCGCACGCTCCCATAATGGCCCCTTCGAAAGACTGAAGCCTTTCGAGATGGAAGGAAACGATGCGCGAACCAGTCAACGAAGTCAGTCGGGAGAAACACCATGGGCGAACGCAGTCTATTCGCCAAGACAGCAAGCGAACAGCGTTGGACCGAAAAAGCCCAGGTCGATCTGCTCCTCCGCTACATTGAAAATCAGGACTCGGCGGGCGCCTTCGAGGATTTCCTCGCGGAACAATGCGCAGACATCTCGAGCCTGATTCATGATCCGGCCGACAGGTTCCTCTGGGCCGTGGCGGAAGAACTCGAGCACGCCGGGCTCATCCATCGATCCGAATTCCAGAGTTTCTGCGCTGACAGCTTTGAGACCATGACGGTCGGGCAGGCGGCCGATTTCTGGCGGATGCACGAGGGCAACTGAGCCCCGCATCACCACACAAACGGGAGATATTTCCATGTCGGCAAATGCAAGACGCGAATTCGCGCAACTGCTCGCAGGCGCTCGGAGCGCGCTCGAGTGCCCCGATGGTCCCGATCATGAGACGCGCCTCCGGCTCATCTCCCATTTGGAGCGTGCCGAAAGCCTTCTCGACATGCATGTCGTTCCCTGGGAAATCGCTGTTCATATCGGTCAGATCGACCACCGTCATGGTGCCGAACTCTTTGCTGCGCTTGATCGCGACGTCCTTATGGCACAGGTCGGCGCCTATCGCCGCCTCTGGTGGTCGGAGATCGAGGACAAGCGTGACCCTGCCGCGCTTGATAATGACATGGTCGCAAGCATCTATTTCTCGCAGAACCAGAGCGAATGTCTTGCCACGGAAATCATCTCCATACCCGGGCCCGAAAGCAATGTGGCGGCGCCGGTTCAAGGCGGCCGCTACCTGAGCATCAGCACCCATCATGTCCTGCCTTCGACTGGCGATCTTCTCGACGCCTGGGCGCAGCTGCCGCCCGACCAGCGACCACTGCGCATCGCCGATACAGGCTATGGCTGGTTCGTTCGTACCGACGCAGGCGTCCAGGTTCCAACCGCGCAAGTGCCGTCGGATCTGGTTGCGGCCCTTTCCTTCGCCCGCGCTCACGGCTTCCGATATCTGCTCCTCGATCGCGACGCCGACGAACTGGACGAACTGGATCATTTCGACTGGTAGGATGAGCCGCCGGGATATCCGGGCCAGCGGCCCTCTCGATTCACCGGCAATCGAATGGTTCGCGCTTGGAGCCGTCTTCCAGCCATCGCGGAGGGGAGGCGGTGGCGGGTTTGGTGACAAATCCGGGAGACCGAAGCCATGCCCAGTTCCACACCCCTCTGCGTTACACAGTTGCTGTCCCGCGCCCGGGACGCGCTCCAAAACCCGGAGGGTATCACTGCGCCAGACCTTGTCGTCCTGCTCGACGAGCTCGGAAACGCCGCCGATTCCGCAACTGCCGGCAATTCGGACTGGCCCCTCGACATCCATGTCGCATCGATCGCGCACCGCGAAGGCGTCAATCACCACGCGGCTTGCACCCGCACCGCGCTCTTCCGCGAAATCGCCGCCTATTGCCGGGAATGGTGGTACGAGCTCCCGGACGACCAGGACCCGGCCAGGATCGACGATGAACGCGTCGCGCAGATCTATTTCGAGGAGCATCCCGAGGAATCGCTCTCGACCAGCGAACTCACTCTGGAGAGCACGCCAAGCGAGGTCGCCGACCGTCCATCGGAGACCAGCATCCCGGCCGCAGACATCGCTTCCGCCGAAACCGACATTTCGTCCCGCCAGCAAGCCACCGCGACCGCCATCTATAAACGCTATGACTTCGGCCGACCCGTTGGCGATGCCGACGCATGGTGGACCACCATACCCGGCGACATATTCAGCCGGACCATCTGGTTCTCCTGCGATCACACCGGCATTCCGGTCCCGCCGGCCACGCTTTGCATCACTTTCGAACCGGGAACCGATCACCTCGTCTCCGCTGTGGCTACCGACAGCGATGGCAATAGCGTTGGCAGTCTGCGTCCTGCGGGCACCCGATAGCGCCTTCAACCACCGCGCGATTGTAACGCGTTAAGCCGACCCGGGGCGCTGACCAAAGCGCCCACGTTCAGTCTCATCGGGACAGTTCCCGCTTCCATCTTCACCCCAAATCCGGGAGGCAGACATGCTTCAGTCCCGCGACTCCGTGCGCGTCTATCGCCACGGACACATGGCGTGCGGCATCGGTGCCGGCGCACGTGGCTTCAACCAGGCCAACCCCCGCATCGGCAACATGGTTGCCCGCTTCGAATGTGCTGGCGGCATCGACGTCGATCCAGGCGCCATCCGCAATTTCGAGCGCATGACCGGCGTCAAGGGCACGGTCATGGATCTTTTCGACCGCGGCCAATATACTGCCTTCCATGGACACGAGCCTCCGCCGGGCTGGAAGGAGGTGGTTCCCGCCGACATCCGCGCGGTGTTCGGCCGTCTCGATGTCTGCTTCGCTTCCTATCCATGTAAGGGCTTCAGCGGACTTCTCTCCAACGCGGTTTCGAAGACCCAGAAATACCAGGCACTCAATGGCCTGACGCTCCGCGGCATGTGGCTTACCCTCGAAGCCTATCGCGACGATCCCATCCCCATACTGCTGTTCGAGAATGTCCCGCGCATCATGACGCGCGGCCGCTGGCTGCTCGACCAGATCATCGCACTGCTGCGCGGCTATGGCTATCACGTCACCGAAGACACGCACGACTGCGGCGAGATCGGTTGGCTCGCCGAATCCCGCAAGCGCTATCTGCTGATCGCCCGCCACCCGGACAAGGTGCCGCCCTTCATCTACCAGCCGACCAAGCACCCCTTGCGCGGCGTTGGCGAGGTGATCGGCAAGCTGCCACTCCCCGGCGATCCGGCCGGCGGCCCGATGCACCGCGTGCCCGCCCTGCAATGGCGCACGTGGGTCCGGCTCGCCTTCGTCAAGGCCGGCCATGACTGGCGCAGCCTCAACGATCTTGCCGTCGAAGACGGCTTCCTTCGTGACTATGGCATCATCCCCGAAACCGAACTCAGGCCCAACGCCTACGGCGTCGCGCGGTGGTCCGACGCCGCCGGCGTCATCACATCGGCCCGCGCGCCGGGGCAAGGTCGCTTCTCGGTGGCCGATCCCCGCGCGCCATCGACCCGCGAAGGCAGCGGCTTTCTCGGCGTCAATCTATGGGCCGGCTCGACCGGTGTCATCTCGACCAGGGGACTGCCGACCAATGGCGCCTACAGCATCGCCGATCCGCGACCCGGCTACGGCGTTGCCACCCACCGACATGTCCTGGGTGTCCGTCGCTGGGGCCAAAGCGCAGGCGTTGCTTCATGCACGCCCAACCCAACCACGGGCCCGAACTGCGTTGCCGATCCGCGGCCCGGCTACAAGCCCGGCGCCCATCATAACCTGCTTTCGGTTACACCCTATGGCGCACACGCCAGGACGATCGGGGGCGCATCGCATGTCGCAGGCGGTGCGGCAAGCGTCGCCGACCCGCGGCAGCTTACCGGCAACCTGACCTACCAGCAATATGGCGTCCGCCCATGGCGCGGATCAGCGGGTGCGGTGACCGCGCAGTCATTGCCCGGCGGCGGAGCCCATTCGGTCGCTGACCCGCGCATCCAGGGTCGGCCTCGGTTCAACAACGTCTATCGCGTTGTCCCCTTCGATCGCGATGCACCCGCCGTCGCCGGGCCGGGCGGTCCCGCTGGCGGCCTATGCGTCGCCGATCCGCGCGCGCCCGAAGGTCGACACGTCAACGGCAAATACCGCGTCACCGGGTTCACCATGTCGGCAAACGCCGTGATCGGCGCGAGCTCGACCGGCATGGGGGCGTTCGTTGTCGCCGACCCGCGCTGCACATGGGGACCCGACAGCCATCGCAACAAGCTCAAGGTCGTCGCCATGTCCGGGCAGTCGCCCACCGTCACCGGTGCCGACCGCGTCGGTAGCGGTGCCATTTCGATCGCCGATCCACGACCAGCCTGCCTGTCCCGTCCCGGCCGGGACAGCTACCTGACGCAGGGCCATTACGGCGTGGTCTCTTGGGGCGGCGCAGCCGGCGCGATTCCAGCCTTCGCCAAGAACAATAATGGGCGCTGGTCTCTCGCCGATCCGAGGATAGGTGAGCCTGCGGACCTGCCCGAGCCCGCGAACGACTGGGCTTTGCCGTCCCTCGACGAGCGCCTCGTCGCCCGGATCATCGCGCTCGACAACACCTGGCATCGACCCTTCACCACGCTGGAGCTTGCCGCCATCCAGTCGCTGTTCGATCCTGAAGAGATCTTCGTCTTCGACCCGGCGATGGATGCCTATGTCCGCCGCTGGGAACGAAGTTGGGCGACACGGGGCTTCGATCTGGAATCAAGCTCCGACTCGACACGCCGCGAGTGGATCGGCAACGCCGTTCCCAGCGCGTCCGCCAAGGCGATGGCCGAGGTGATCGGCGAGGCGCTTCTGCTTGCCGAAATGGGTGAGACGTTCACGCTATCATCGCGCGAGATCTGGGTGAAGCCACTCGCCCTCGCGCTGGCCGTCAATCCCGACCAGGCTGCCTTCCAGCTCGACATGGGAGCGGGGGCATGAGCGCGCGCCAGCCGCGCAGAGGTCCGTAACCCGGTCCTTGCGCTTCCCTCGACGCGCGCTCTCAAAGCACAGCATCCGCAGATTCTGGCCCTGATTGCCGCCCTGATGTATGACATGCAGCGCGACGCTCGCCAGCGCGCCGACAAGGCGTGGCGGACCCGCAAGGCTTTCATCGCCGCTTACTGGTTCACCATCGCAGTATATGCGGGCCACATAGCCAAAGCTGTTCGACCTCCCCATTACGCGCGGAAAAAGACCGCCCCGTTCCAAGTGCGCCAACATGGCTATGCCGATGTGCCCGCGGTGCACTGGGCCGACGCATCGCGACTCTATTGCGAGCGGCGCGACGACCTCTGTCTTGGGGCCAGTCAGTTTCCCGATGGCGAACTGTTCCTCGATGGCATCCCGATCGCACACATCAGCTATAATGGCCGTATCTGGCCGCTGGGAGCCTACCATGCGGGCATGGAGCCTATCTACGACAACCGCCTCGCCGCAGGTGCGCCATGACGCGCCCCGCCGAATGGGACGAGCCGGCGGGTTATGACCGGAATCTCCGGCGCATGCGCACGCCAACGGACGATTTCTACGATCACCGCAAGCTTGTCCTTGAGAGAATCAGGCATGCGCTCGCTCGCCAAGGGAGGAGGCATCGCTGATGGATATGACCCGAGACCAACTGATCGACTTTCTGATCGACGACACGTTCGACACATGCCGTCAGGACGATGGCTATATGCGATCGATCCTCCGGGAACACTGGACCGGCATGAGCGATGAGGAAATCCAGCGATCCTATCACGACTTGGCGCCCGAGAGTTCCGAAGAACCGCCGGATGACGGCGATGCCGCGCCAAAAACTACAATCCTTCGCTTCAGGCCGCAGGCATGGATCAGGGACTATGCCGTCGATACCGATCCAGACCATCCCGATACCTGGGAAGTGCCCGTCTCGCTCCTGCTCGAACGGTTTCCGACGAGAGAGAGTTGGCACCAGCACGGCAACGATCGCGATGACATACGGTTCGAAGGCAGCGCACCGGCATGGGTACGGGACTGGACCGGCCCATTTGAAGTCGAAATCCTCGACGATACGATCTGGCAGATGGGAGACGGGCGATGATAGCCAAACGCCACTTCGTCCATGTCTATGCGACGATCCGCGTCAAGGTCGCAGTGGACGCGCTTAACCACCAGGACGCGATGGTGTCCGCTGACCATATCCTGTTCGACGATGGCTTTGCGGTTCGGCTTGTCCCTCATGCCGCCGCCGTGCTGGATGCCGAATATGCGGCAGAGGTGACCGGCTACATCGTCGACGAAGCGAACGACCCGGACTTCCTGCGCACACGCAACTATGACCCGGATCACCAGCCCGAAAGCACCCCATCATGAGGACGCAGGCCCGTACGATCGCAGCAATGATTTGCGAACTTATCGAGACCCACATCGAAGGTTGCGACCGCGCGCTCGAACGTCCCGATGACCAACCCCCTCATGTCGTTTCGGAAGTACACAAGACCCAAGCCAATATCGATAGCCTGTCGAGCACCGACAATGAGGACGGCGTCGAAATCACGCTGATCCTCGACGATCATTCGGCATTCCGGGTCATGGTGGAGGCATTGTAGTGGCAAGCTTCAAGATCAAGGTCGTCCAGATCTTCCGTGTCGAGCGCGAGGTCATCATGGATGTCATGGCAGCTTCCGAAGAAACCGCCTGCGAGCTGATGGACACCGGCGAAGTCGACAAGCCGGATCCGCGTGCCTGGAAGGATCACTGGACCCTCGAAAGCGAGATGGTCGAACCCGCATAGCGGCGCGCCAGGGCGCTATTCGGAAGCGGAGGAGGAGCGGAGGGACGCTCCCGGCTTGGGAGCAGACCGGAGGCTCCCATGAAGATCGAACTGCGCCGCATCACCTACAGCGCCGCCCTGTCCCAGGAAACCAGTGCCTATACCGCCGACATCTACGTCGACGGCGAACTGGCATTTCACGCCCGCAACCAGGGCACAGGCGGTGCCGATTTCTTTCATCAGGTCGGGCGCTGGACCGAAGCCGAGGTCAATGCATGGCTCAAGGCAAACCGCGCACCCCGGACCAGTGACGCTTTCAGCTACGACCACGATCTTGAAACCGAGATTGGTGACCTGCTGATGCGCGAACTTGAGGGCCGTCGCGTCAAACGCTTGCTCAAGACCAACCTTGTCACGGTCGAGCACGGCCAGGTCTTCCAATATCCGCTCCGCAAACGTCCGCTCGAGATCGTGACGCGCGCCGTGCGCGCCACCAATCCAGCAGCCATCATCGTCAACGGCGCGAGCGAAGACGTGCTGGGCCAGGCACTCGACATCCTGCTGGCCAGCTGCTGACGCCAAAAACCGGAGGCCCGACATGGCTACCGCACTCGCGGCTGTTCAGTGCGCGCACGAACACGAGCCGCAGATCGCAACCGACCACCTCATCATGGATGCCATCCGGCAAAACGCCTGGTTCGCCTTCAACCTTTCCGGAGGCAAGGACTCCACCTGCGCAGGGCACGCGGCATCAGCGCTCCTTGACCAGCTTGGACATCCGCGCAAACGCCGGATCGCGGTCCATGCCGACCTCGGCCGCGCCGAATGGCGAACGACGCCGGCCCTGGTCGAAGCTGTCGCGCGTCGACTGGATCTCCCGCTTCTTGTCCTGCGTCGATCCGCAGGCGACATGGTCGCACGCTGGGAACAGCGATTTGCCAGCGGCAAACGGCGCTATGAGGCGTTGGAAACCTACAACCTCATCGGCCCATGGTCCTCCTCTTCGCTGCGCTTCTGCACCTCCGAGTTGAAGGTCCAGGTCATCGGCCCGGAACTCGCCCGCCGCTTCCGCGGCGAAACCATCGTGTCCGTCGTGGGCCTGAGGCGCGAAGAAAGCACCGCTCGCCGCAGCACACCCATATCCCGCCTCGATGATCGCTTCGCCAGAACCGGAAACGCGATGGGAACGCGGATGATAAGCTGGCATCCGCTGGTCGACTGGACCGCGAGCCAGGTCTTCGACGCTCATGATCGTCATCGTCTTCCGCTTCACGAAGCCTATTGCCGGTACAATTCGACGCGACTGTCGTGCGCTTTCTGCGTCCTCGCGTCCGGCCGCGATCTTGAAGCCGCATCGCGCGCCGCAGGAAATATCGATCTCTACCGTCATCTCGCTTCGCTCGAGGCGGCCTCCACATTCTCCTTTCAGCCTCAACGATGGCTGTCCGACGTTGCGCCGCATCTGCTCCCGCTGTCGCTTCGCTGCGATATTGAACGCGCAAAACGCGACGCGGCCGAGCGACGACAAATCGAAGCGGCGATGCCCCCAGGCCTGCGTTTCGTCAAAGGCTGGCCGCCACGCCAGCCGACTTTCGACGAGGCGTCGGCTATCGCCGCCTCACGCGCCCCCATTTTGCAACGACACGAACTCGAAAATCGCTATCCGACAGCCGGAGCGGTACTGGCTCGCTTCGAAGAACTGATCGCTCTCAAACATGCACGCCGCCGCTGAAGTCGGGCGTCGCCTTCGCGGGTCGGCAAGCGAGGCTTAGTGGAGCGTTCGAACGCACGCAGGCAAGGGATAGAGCGAGCGCATCTCTTCGATCTTCCGCACCTCTGCGATCCTGCGCTGCACGAGACTCGCCGATAACCCGACCTGGCCGGCAATAACACGGCAGGTCAGTCCCTCCAGATCATGCAAATCCCGCAGCGCGACCGCATGGTCGAGTGCCTCTCGTCGTTGCTCGGCAAGACGGGCACGATTAGCCAAACCCGCAGTCAAATCGCGCTGCTCCTGCGCAAGCCGCAGTCGCGGAAGATCTCCCCACGCCCAACCGAACATCTTCATCACTGCGTAGAGATCATAATAGCAATACCGCCCGAAGTTCGGCACTCGAAACATCTCGCCAGCGGAAACCCCGGCAACGTCGCCGAGGCGGAGATCCTTCACTGGGATCCCTCCCGGACCAACTCCGGCCGCGAACCAGCGGGTTGCCGTATCGAGGCAGTGATAGGTTCTGAGGGTGATCAGATCCCAGGCGCTCAGCGCAATGATCAATGGATTAGCAGAGGGCGTAACGCGACGCTCTACACTCCTGGATCGGGCGGAAAGCGCCGGTTGCTTCGCCATTCTCCAAAACTCCCGTCAACCGCCATATGCCTTTCGCACGCATCGATATTCCACACGACCAATACTGCCATGAACTGCAGAAGCATTGAATGCCTCTCGGATCGATTCATCGCACGTCTCAAAATGCCGGTCGCGCCGCGCACCGATTCTCGCGCTTGGACAGGCTATCGATGATTACCGTCTAGCGGGGCTTCGATCGCCCTATCGCCCGGGTATAGCTCAACGAGCGCGGATTGGGGAGGGAAGGGGGCTGACGAGGGCGTGGGCGGAAATGTCCGCCTGCCTGACAGGAGTCAGCCCATGGACATCATCGTCACGCGGTCTCGTATCGCGGGAACACTTCCTTTCTACGAATATCGGGCGCTGGTCCTTGCCGACAGCGTCGATCAGGCGCGCCGCAGCCAAGTCGCCACAATCGTTTCGCCGCGGGTCGCCGGCCGAACCGCGTGCGTTCGGATCGCGCAAGTCATCGCGCCAGCCCGCTATTTCGACCTGCCCCACTGCAGTCGAGTCGACATCGCCGCGCGCGTGGGTCTCCTGGCGAAGCTGATCGAAACCCTCCTTGTGCAGGACGTCTTTCCTGAAATGACCGCCGATCTACTGCCAGTGGTTTTCCAGCTGGACCATGATCCCGGCGACGCCTGCACATGGGCGTCCATTGACGATCTGACTGCAGCCTTTGATCGCCTCGAACCGGCATGGGCGCAACTTACGGCATCCAGCCTGGGTCTTCCGCAGGATCACCACCTTCGAGCTGCCTGATCGCTGACGGAGCCGTCACGCAGTTCAACCGCGTGGTTCCTGCACCTGACCATCGAAACCACCGGCACGAGTCCACCTTTGGGGCGTGCCGTCACACGGAGATCTCGCCATGCTGGGTCACTATACCGATGACACGCTGGACGCTGCCGCCTGCCTGTGGGGCACTATTCTCGAAATGCGACATGCCACCACTTCGCGCAATCCTGAAGAAGCGTCACTCGCTCGCGACATCGCTGCCAGTTTCGATCGCTTGGGCATGACTGTTCTTCGGCATCATATCCTCGGCTGGACCGAACATGTCGAGGCCGCCTGGTACGACGCCGAGCCGACCTACGAAAAATCTTTTGACCAGCATTTCGTCCCTGAGTGGATTTTGGAGAATATCGACTGGTCATCGGATGACTCGCCGTCGCTTCGCGAAACCGAGCCGGCTCCGCTACCGCCGGGCTACGACGTAGCGATAACGCTCGTCCTGAATGCAGTCGTCCGCACCGGGGGCGGTGAGCCAGTTGCGCTCGCTGCCGCCAAGCAGCTTCTCAATCGGATCGAGGAGCGCCACAGCTGCGCGGCAGGTTCGGATATTGGCGTTCCCGCCGTCACCGAGTTCAGCATCGGTTCCGCCGGGGAAGCCATCGACATCGATCCGATCTCTGACGAGTTCGAAGCCGACGCGCTGTCTCCGTCCGGCCAACCTGACAGACATAGCTGAATTATCGCGCTCCGCAGAGCCGATCGAGCGCGTGACGCGGTAACCGCTGCGATCCCGAGCATCAGCTTCCACGCCCATCGGGTGCGTCTGCCCACTATCATGTCCCCAGGAGTTCAGACGATGATGATCTACATCACGACCGGTACGCATTGCGCTCACCCGACGATCCTACGACGCCATTTCGGGACCTATTCAGCGGCACGTGAAGCGGCTGTCGATATGGTCAATCTCCTCCGCGAGCATATCGGCCAGGACAAGCTTCCACCCGTTTCGGCTGAAGAGTGGCAGCAGGGGCTGCGCGAAGCTCAGCGCGAGCGCCTCCGCCAGCTGGGCGAAGACGTCCAAAATCTGGATAGTGATGACCTTGCGACCCAAGCCGAGTGCGATGTCTGGATCGAACGTGCGAACGTCGACAACATCGCGCCGTTCCCGGTGCTGGGCGATCGTGAACTCGCTGCTATCCTCGCCGCGCTTCGCCTCTTGCAGCGGCAAAGCTGTCCAGCTGATCTTGTCGACATCGTCACCAAGGGCGATACGGTTACGGCTTTAGACCCGGGCGAGATCGACGGTCTTTGCGAGCGCCTGAATGGTGCCGATGGATCCGATGATGTTCCTCGGATCGTCGTAGCCATCGAAGGAGGCCTGGTCTCCGGCGTCGTCACGGACCGACCCGTGATTCTGCACACCGTCGACTATGACATCGAAGGCGCAGGTGACGATGAGATATCTCTCGTTCCGCAGGACGAGCACGATCCCGTCGAGGCCATCGTCAATCGCTGGTCTGACGTGGCGCTTACCGTCGATCCCGACTGGGTCAGCAGGGTTGAAACCGCGCTGATCGAAGCACCCGAGGCCTGAGCTATGCCCAGATTCTTCCTCAGCGCCCGCTACTGCACGCGAAACGGCAACGCCCGCACCTGGTCGGATATGCTTGAGGCCGAGAATATGAGTGCCGCCGTCAGCCTCGCACAGACCGCTGTCGAGAAGCGGCACCGAGGCGCGTCAAAGATCGATGTGACGGTATCGCCGGAAACCCGTCTGCGAATACCCACTCCGTGATTGGTCCAGCCCACTAACGGCCACCCAGGGTCGCGGCGTGGGAACTGAAGGGGAGGAGGGGAGCGGTCTGCGGCCGAAGGATCTGGACGGGTCCAGCCGCCTTGCTTCCCTACAGACAGAGGAGACATCCATGTCCCGCTTCGTCATCATCGCCCACGCCGCCGAGTTCAGCCCTCCCGTGAATGGTGTCGGCTTCGTCAAGTTCGAGCCTTTCAACCCGATTCTTCGAGAAGAATTCGAGGCGACAAAGCTCGCCGAGGTGAAGGCCAAGCTCGACAAGACAGGCCACCGCTTGCGCGCTTCGGCCGAGAGCTTTGTGGCCACCGTTGTCCATATCCGGAATTCCGGCCGCAAACCCGCCGGCTTCGACAAGGCCCGCCTCCGGATCGAGCATGAAGCCCAGAAGCCAGCTCTTCAGGAGGTTACGGCATGACGTCGTCGCTCCTCGAAACGCCAGCATCGTCGGATCTAGCTCCCACCCATGTCGCGCTCAACAGCTTTGAACTGTCCGCCCTGCTTCTCCTCGACTTCGATCCCGACGCTGCCCTTGCCATCCGGCAAGGTGCGCGCATCAATACGATCGACGACGATGACAGTGGCGCGATTCGCCATCTTGTCCCGTTGTGCGGCTTTCCAGAACCAATCTGGCGCGTAGTGGCATCTGCGATCCCGAGCCTGCCGAACGGCCCCGGCACCCAGCCGCTCAAACACATCTATGCCACGCGTATCATGCCACCAGGAGCAACCGAGCCCCAATTCTATCGCCTTGATCCGTTCGAACTTGCGGCCGGCCTGCGGGCCGATCATCCTGATGCCTTCGATCAGAACAATGCCATAGCGGCTCGAATTCACGCCCTCGAATGCCTCAGGGGCGTCGGCGACCTATGCTACCCCATCGAGCCCGATGAACTCACGGACACAGGATGGCTCGCAGCCATACGCGCAAGCTTGTGCAAACACGATGACGTGGTTTGGTCGCCAGCCTTGTTGCGTCTACGCCGGGCAATAGCGGGCAAAAAAGCTGTCGAAGAACGTGCCTGGTCGGTCATTGCCGAGCTTCAAACTGCGATCTGCGTCATCCATGAAGCCCCATTTGGCGCGGGTCTAGATTTCGCGACCTATCTCTCCAGTCTGATCAGCCGCCTTCGCGACGACCCGGCCGCTATGGCGCAGCTCGCCGCCGACGCCCGACCAGACCTCGATATGGTCCGCCATGCTCTCGCATCCGGCGACGGACCGGCGTTTCTCGCCTCGTTGTAGGCACGGCCCGCGCGCCGGCGATCAACACTTCGATCCCTTCTTGTCCTAGCCCCGTGCCGCGAGTTGCTCCGTCGCGGCGCGTGAAGGAGCACGCCCATGAACCTCGCCACACATAGTTTTACAGCGGAGGCCAGTGTCCCTCTTGGTCACAGCGCTAACGGTCCCCTCGAACTTGATCTTCCCCGTCTGATGTCAGGTCGTTGCCTGATCCAGGGCTCCTCCGGGGCTGGAAAGAGCCAGACACTCCGCCGCATTGTCGAAGAGGCTTTCGACTACCTCACCACCATCATCGTCGACCCCGAAGGCGAGTTCGGCAATCTTGCCGAGCATATAGGCGCCACAACCGTCGAAGCGCGCAAGATCGCGACAGACGGCCTCACAGCGACCGCTTTGCGCGCACGCCAGCACCGCCTGCCACTCCATCTCGATCTGACGGATCTGGAGCCCGACCAGCGGATCACGAAGAGTGCCGCCTTTTTCGCCGGTCTGCTCGGCGCTCCGCGCGAGCACTGGAAGAATACCGTGCTGGTGTGCATCGACGAAGCCCATCTCCTCGCACCCCATCTGGCAGCGTCGGCGCGTGATGCAGAAACCCGCCGCCTCGGCGTCGCCACCCTGACCGACATGTGCGCCCGCGGCCGCAAGCGCGGCATCGGCACGGTGATAGCCACCCAGCGCCTAGCCAAGCTCGCCAGCTCCGTCGTCTCGGAACTCCACAATCATCTGATTGGCCTCAACATCTTCGACCGCGATGTGGTTCGGGCAGCCGATCTTCTCGGCTTCGGCAGCGAGCAAGCCAACCTCCTTCGCCAGCTCCCACCAGGTGAGTTCTTCGCTTTCGGGCCTGCCTTGAGTTCGACGCCCTGTCTGGTGAAGATCGATCCGACGATCACACCCCATATCGGCCGCACGCCGGACCTTGTATCCGCTTCGGACCTCTCAGCCGATGAATCCAGGGCGCTGCTCAATCTCGAGGCTCTGCGTGAGACGGGCGAGTCTCGCCGCGGAACCGAGCACGCGCTTCGGGGAATGAGGGCACTCGACAGCTTCCTGCTCGATCCTGCCGCGCCGACCGCCGTCCGAATTCTTGCGGCCCTTCGGCCCATCGCGCCCAATGCGACCACCGCTGGCGAACTTTCGGGCCATCTCGCTCTTCCACGCGACGATATCGACGCTGGCCTCGATCTGCTGGCGATGATCGGCGCCGCCGACACCATGCCGAGAGACGATACCCGCATCGCACGACTGGCGGCGCGTCTCCGCCTGCGTGTGGTCGATACGCCCGTAGTAGGTCTCGCCTGAAGGGAGCCAGGCATGGCCAACAGCCACATTCTCGATCTCGATGCCGATGTCGTCGAACTGGCACCCTATGTGCCCGGGTCTCCCACCGCCGCCGGACCACTACGCGAAATCGCGTTCCGGACCGACGCCTGGCTCCCCGAAGAGACATCGAGGCTGAAGACGCTGTTTGCAGGCGATCAGTCACTCGATGAGATCGCCCTCTCGCTCGGGCGGACCCGCGCAAGCATTTCGACCCGGATCTATGACCTCGGCCTCAGGCGGAATTCCAAGCGAAGCTGGACCGAATGGGACGATGCGTTGCTGCATTCCCGGTATAGCCAGGATCCAACTTCGCGGATCGCCGCCGAACTGGGCCGCGGTGTCAGCGCCGTCTACGCCCGCGCACGACTGCTGGATCTAACGGAACCTGCGGCACCGCCTTATGACGGTTGGGAAGACGCCCAGATTCGAACGGGCTATGAAACCGGTGTTCCTGTAGGACAGATCGCCACACTGATCGGGCGGCCGATGACGGGTGTTATCGGCCGTGCCAGCCTGCTCGGTATTCGTCACGCGGCCCAGCCATCTGGCTGGACCGCGCAAGAGATGAACCGGGCGCTGGAACTGGCCGAAACCGGCATGCGATATCTGGCGATCATCGAACAGCTTGTATCGGAGGGGTATCCCCGCCGGTCCAAGCAAGGCCTCGGTCCGCGGCTGCGCCAGCTTGGCTATGGCCGGGGTTGGGGCAGGGCTTGGACTCCGGAAGAGGATGAACTCCTTCGCCACGCCTATGAAACAAGCGCCAGCCTCACGCTCCTTCGCACCCGCCTCGGACGATCGCCGCATTCCATACGATGGCGCGCCGAAGCGCTCGGGCTGCGCGGCACCCATGCCAACCGGGACGGTTTCCGCCTGGGGCCGATCTGGTCGGAGGCAGACGAGCAAATCCTTCGCGCCGGATACGGGAAAATCCCGAGCCGCGAATTGGCTCGATCCCTTGGTCGCAGCCCGGCCGCCATGTTCAGCCGGGCCAATATTCTGGGGCTCGTGCATGGCTACATCCGTGGGTTCAGCAAGGACGAGGACATCGCCATTCGCAACGCCTGGACTCATGGAACATCGCTGACCGACGTCGCCGAGGCGCTGAACCGCGATTCCGCAGTAATCAGCAAGCATGCCATCCGTCTCGGCTACCGCTTCAGCGACCCAAACCGTCCTGCCCGCGCACCGCGCAACGACAGGTCGAAGCGACCGACAATCACGCTTGCCGAACTCGTAGGCCTCGATCCAGAGCAGTTGGGGCTTTCCCGTGACCGAACGACGCGAGCCGGGACAAAGGCCAGCTCAAGCGCCTCATCGTAGACGGCCTTCCATACCCGCATCTTTTGCTCGTGAACCACTTCACCGCAGCAGCCCACGCCCATGCCGAAGGTTTAGCAGATGACGATGATCCGCGTCACATTTCACGCGCAACTTTCCACAGCTGCCAAGGACTCACCTGCCGGCATCATGGACCCGGTCCGCATGAGCCACGTCTTGTACAATACATGGCTGGATCGTCGCACGATCGCGTGGCACGTGAGCGACAAAACGCCGACTCCCCGGCAGAAATCCCATTCAACTGCTTATCCCGCGACACTGGTCCTCGACTATGCCGCCGCGAGCGCGCTTCCCAACGGCCCCACGGCGCGGCTGTCGATCGATGTCGATCTCGCCGATGCTCAAGACCCTGTCGAAAAGGCAAAGCGACTGCTCGATCTGCCGATTGTGATTGCGCCGCGCTATCGACGCCCGGGAAACGACCGATCTTTCGGCGGGGCATCCTTCCACACGATCAAAGGTGCGTCCGTCATCGGCCCTATGCCGGCACAATGGCCGGTGGACCGCACCATAACTGCCTATTCCCAATATCTCGGCAGTTACGGACAAGGGGGCGTCGGACTTTCGGGATGGCAGCTCAATGGCGGCTCCTGGATAGTGCTGCCGATCTCGGATTCTCAGAGCTGGATCACGCTGACCAAAGAGGAAATGAACCCCAGTGCCGATCGCGCTCGTCTCGACATCAAGATCGATCAACGCATCATCGGCGTCCACCCTAATGGCATGCAGGAATTCTGGCCTTGGGAGCATCGCTATTGCAGCCATGATCCCATCATGGATCTGCCTGACTTCGCGCAGCTACGGCCGCGCGTAGTCCGCTTTGCTGCCACTGCGAGCGGCTTCCTTCTTGAAGCCGGCGATGGCGGACAAACCTGGCGGTTCGAAATGGGCGATCATCTTCCACGACCCCGCTGGGGTGGGACCGGCACACCCCGCGATCTGTATGACGGAGAGAATGTGGCCGCTACGTTCATCCTCACCCACGGTTGCTATCTGGACGTCTGACGCTCCGCACGTTGGCCCCCCAATTGCAGGAGGGAGGAGGCGGCGAAGAGAGCGGGACGGGGAATAGTCCGCTGTCCTCCCGGAGTTCTGTCTCATGACCTTGCCAGCCACGATCCGCCCATCTGTCGGCCAGTCATTGATCACGAAAGTGTCGCGCCTGTTCAATGGCACGATCACTGACGTCCTCAGTGAAATGCTGCAAAATTCGCGCCGAGCCGGGGCCACCGATGTGGAAATCGATCTCGCCCAATTCGACGAGAAGCCGACACTGATCATAAGCGATAACGGTTGGGGTATAGACGATCCGGCAAATATTGTCACGCTCGGGCAGTCGGGATGGAATGACGACCTCGCCCGTCGCGAAGATCCTGCCGGAATGGGCATATTCAGCCTTGCAGGCCGGCGCGTCCGGATTCGGTCCTTCTCGCGCGACGCCGGTCGTGGATGGCAAGTCGAGATCCCTGCGGATGCCTGGCATGGCACGGCTCATTTGGCTGTGCAGCCTTGCGACGTCCTGCAGGGCACGAGCTTTCTCATCGAAATGCCCGACATCTGGATGCAACAAGTCGAAGGGGCCATCAAAGACGTTGCCCTCTACTATCCCCTGGCGGTTCGCTTCCAGGGCAAGCTGCTTCAACGCGAAGACTTTCTCGCCAAGGCACACCGCGTCGAGGAATGGAACGGGTGTCGGATCGGCGTATTCCGCAATCACGATCACGAACCGCCGCATCCGCCGCGCATCAATTTCCACGGCGTCAAAGTGCCCTGTCACCTGCCGACCGTGTCCGAGATCGATGCACCCCACCGATGGATCGCCAAGGTCGATATCGTCGACGCGCCGGCTCTTCAGTTGGTGCTACCGGCACGCAAGGAGATGGCCGAGAGTGATGCCCTGGCTGCGCTCCGCCTCGAAATAGAAGCCACGACCTACCGCACCATCCGCGCCGAATCCGAACACCGCCTGCCATTCAAGTCGTGGAAGCGGGCAGCCGAACTCGGAATTTCACTTCCAGAGGCTGCTGAATGGCTCGAAGCATGGCAACCGACGACGGCCGAGAATTACCAATGCGAAATGGGCGAGCCCATCCGCGAAGAACCGATGATCATCATTCCCGCTCACGAGCCCGATATTGAACAGTGTGCAGCACAAGTGCTGAATCAGGATGGTATGCCACTCGGTTATCGCGCAGTCCGTGCGGAACAGAGCCTCGAAGGCTATAGCTGGTATGACGAGTTGCCCCGCGTCATCGAGTTATCCTTCACGATCAAACGAAGCGAAGGCGTTCTCTCCTACTCCAGCGATCAATCGCTGCCGCCAGACACGTCGTCGGGCGATGCCATCGACATTCGTCTTCTCGTCCCCGTCGCGCGGTCGGCCGAATATGACGACGAACCAATCGCCATGCTCAGTATCCCGCTCGACATTCTGGTCTGCCGCAACGACGGTAGCGATCTTGATGAAGCCATCATCTTCGTCAGGGCAGGGGCCTCGGTGACACCGGCGCGCCTCGCATCGCTGATGGAGCTATGCTGCTTCTGGCACAATGACGACTCCGATTGTGACAGCTGGGACACTCAGCACCGCGAGTTCGAAAAAAATGCCAGAAACCTCGCGAATATCCTTCTCCTCGGTGAAGAGGAAGCCCTGCTAGAGCATATCCGCAACGCCATGCATGAGGAAATACTCTGGCTCATTCCCAAGGATCGTCGCATCGAGATCACCGCATCCAACAACGAACTCTCGCTACTGTTTGCTGACCCGGCCTGACGCTGTCCAAACGTCACCCGATCGATCACCGCGCTGCGGCAGCACCGCCCAGCGCCGATGGTAACGTCATTGGTCACGTCCCGCCTTTGGCGGAAATATTTCCGCCATCCGCTGACAGCTGAACCATTCTTGCTCTCGCATCGGAATTCCCCATGGCACCGCGCACCCACGCACTCGCGCTCTCTCCGCGCCGCGCCGAACTGGCGTCGTTCGACCATGCCTATGCGGTTGCTGTACAGCGCCGCCGCGAAACCGGGCGACATCAGTTCGTTATCCACACAGACGAACCACTACAGCCATATCGCGTGACGACGGTGCCGCCGGTGGACGCCCAGGACGTCGTTATGCACGTCGCCTGAGAGATCCGCGCCGCGTCCATCGATCAACCCGCCAGCGCTCTGAGCGCAGCAGTTTCGCCTACGGCCAGCCGGAATCACCTGCCTTCCGCGCCGGCAACATCATTCTGCACCGCTGTTACAGGCTGCCTACCCTCCAGGATATCCGATATGCCAATCAACGCGCATGTAGCGTCGGCGACGGCGCACGCCCCCGATCTATCATCTCCCATCGTCGCGGCCTGGGGAATGGGAGTCGACAGCACGGCCATGATCATCGAATGGGTGGCCCGTGGCTACCCGCTCCACGCTGTGCTTGCGGCGGATACGGGCGCAGAAAGACCTGAAACCTACGCTTTTCTGCCAATTTTCCAGAAATGGATGGATGCTCGCGGAATCCCGAACCATGTCGTTCGCTATCAACCCAAGCGGTTCAAGAATTGGCCACCATATTACACCATCATCGAAAATTGCCTCACCAATGGCACATTGCCTTCCATTAGCTTTGGGGTGACGCATAGCTGCAGCGCAAAATGGAAAATTCAGCCCCAAAACAAGTGGGTCCAAGAATGGGAACCTGCGCAGCGGGCCTGGGCGGTCGGTGAAAAAGTCCTCAAACTGATCGGCTACGATTCCTCGCCTGCAGACAGTCGTCGCTACGCACATCGAGAAGGCCATCTCGACGATCGCTACGACTATCACTACCCTCTACGAACATGGGGCTGGGATCGGGACGATTGTATCCGCCGGATCCAGCAGGAAGGCTTGCCGGTCGTGCACAAGAGCGCTTGCATTTGTTGTCTCGCAACCCAGCCTTCAGAAATCAGAACACTGCCGCCTTGGTGCCTTCGTCTTATCGTCCTGCTGGAAGCACGCGCCGCACCACGCCTTCGCACCATCGATGGGCTATGGCGCAAGGGCACCAAAGGGCTCCGCGGTCGCGAGGCCCATCCCGGCTCGATGACCGAGTTCATACGCATCGAAGGATTACTGCCACGCAATGAGATCGAGCACATCGTTGCGAATGCACCGCCCGACCTTGTTCGGTTCCAAGACGTCGCGGCACTCGTTCCGCTTGAGGAACGCGAGCCACTTCGACACTGGCTCGACCGTTTCAATGCCGGGCTCGACCGGTTGAATGCTCGCGATGAAGGCTTGGCAGCCTGACAGTCACAAACTGATATGTCGAAACCTGAACGTCCTCCTAGGGGTATAAGGCAAATGCTTATCCCGCGTGCCGGAGATCAGAAGATCACGGAGCCCGCCGACGCTCAGCAGGAGGCCGAGCAATTCTGCAAACGCTTCGGAAATGACTTCGATCTCTGCTTCGAAGGCCCACGAGGAAGCATTTCTACAACCAAGCCAACGGCGCCAGTGATATGCTGGCAAGCGCTTCTGAACGCCCGGGAATCGCATGCGCCTTGTCGATGAACTCGCCGCCCGTCGGCTCCTTTACAGTCGGTCCATCCCGACACTTCCGGACATTTTGCTGATCGACATACCCTCACGGTTTGCCGCTCCAACCCTCCCGATGGGCCGCTATTATCCCGTCATCCTGGAAACGCATGCCGAGGCCGCAGAAATGGAACAATTCCTTCAGACGCAACGTCCGACCGAGGTGCCACCCAATCTTTTTGACCGGCGCTCCTCTGCGCTCGTGACCGAAGACATAATTTTCGCCCGATACGCCCCGCTACAGCCGGACTGGCCGTGGCTGCTCTTATGTTGCTGGCCAGCTGCCTATCGCGCCGTGGTTCACTCAGATAGCGAGCAGTTCGCCCGGGACCAATATACGTCGGAGATATTCCCAACACTCGCCGAGTTGCAACGCACCGAAAACCTTCTTCTGAAAACACTTCGTATGCGGCAGGTCGTGCAAGTCAGGCACTCCCCCGGGCCCCACGGGCACGCGTAGGATTCTGCAGTCTATGCGTTCGGCAATGCGGGCATGGCGGCGCCCGTGGCTTGAATCACGCGATACATATCCGCGCGGTTGCCCATCAAATCCGCAAGCCAGCGAAAGTACGCCAGAGCCTCCACAAAGGTCAAATCCGCGACAGCCTCGTGAAGGCTGCGCTGATAGTGGCAGGCCGGACACGCGATCAGCTCCATAAGATCCTGAGCAGCCTTGCTTTCGAGCATATCAAGCCCGAGATCATTGTCCGAGGCCACGCCAAGCGTCAGATCCGCGAGCTGCCGACTCTCATAATAGCCGCCATCAAGCCCTTGCTTGAGGGAAATCGACGCCAGCTTTCGTTGCCTCTCGTCCGACGCCGGATCCTCGATAACATCGAGCAGAGGGAGATCGAAATCATAGGTTTCGAGCAATGCGGCAATCACGGTTTCCTCCAAAACACACGGAACATAATCAGAACAAGATTGCAAGAATGGCTTTCGGCGTGCCAGAGCGCATCCTCAGGGAAGCGAGAATATGAAGCATACGATTTTATCACGCCACAATCGGATATGGGCATTCCCAAGATCTTCACGTTTGGTCCGGTCATGACAGGCGGTCCGTATCGCCGCCTCACGGGAATGCTGCGCTCGAGCGGGCGCAGTTCGATCCTCGAGACCGACGAAGGGGACCTTATCCGCCTCGCGAGTCCGGAAGAACTTTCCGGCTTCGATGCGACGCGCGTGATCGTCGAAGGCCACCTGTCCGGAACGGACCTCCTCAAGTTGGTCTGGATCGGGGCAGCCACGGACTAGTCGGCTGCTGCCGGCCAGCGCCCATGTTCCTGCGCAACAGAGTACTCGACCACCTTTCTGCTTACCGCGTTTCCTTCATTGACCGTGCCAACCGTCTTTAAAATGCGCGCCTCCTGCGCGCCGGGAGGCGTCGTGCCCACTCCTCATCCGCCTGATGGTTGCGCGGGCGAGAAAGGTGGGGAGCGGGGGGAGGGGGGAGGGCGGATCGCGAGCGCGTGACCGCCGCGTAATCGATTTTTACCCTTCCCGTTACGCCCTGGTCCCCTGTTCCAGGACCAACGCTGATCACCTGCAGATTCCGGTCGTCCATGGGCTGATCGCAGGCCGTCCAACGATCTTCATATGGAGCCCGTCCCTCCGGCGTCGACAGGCCAAATCGCAAACCACTCTTCGTGCGAACGAGCTTCGAGCAACCGTTGGCTGAAGAGAGAATGGGGCGATCTCGGCGCATTGATGGCAACGGAGTGCCCGGCGGAGAGGCCTGCGCCATAGAGGAGAGAAGGACTTGAGAGAGTGTCCTCGGGAATGAGTTCCGAGTGATACTCGAAAGGTTAAGTCCATGAATATCGGTGAAATTCGCAGCGTCAATGGTCGTCTGATGGGTTCTATCGCCACCCGCACGATCGATCTTCCCCGGATCGGTTTGCGCGTGGTCGAAAGCGACAATGAGCGCGCGCCGGTCTACGAAATCCTCGCCCTCAACGTCGCCCGCCGCTGGGTGCAGATCGGTGCGCTCTGGAGGGCGTATTCGAAGAAGACGGGTGAGGAGTTCCTCGCCGGGAATATCGACGATCCGAGCCTGCCCGAGCCGCTCCCGGTGGCCCTGTTTCCGACCGAGAACGACGGTTTCTCGATCGCGTGGCGTCGCGAGACGGTGCGTGCCGAGTTCGGCGGCGGCTTCGGCTCGGGCTCCGCTGGCAGCGGCGGTTTCGGTGGCGCGCAGCGTTCGTATGACGATCGGAGCGGGGGCGGCTTCGGCGATAGCACGGCCGGCACCGACGGCACGCTGGTCGGAGCGGGTGCAGATCTCGACGACGAGATCCCGTTCTCCTGAGCACAAAGGGCTGAACCTCACAGCCTGAACCGGGCCGGGGGAGCGGTGAGCCGCTTCTCCGGCCCTTTGCTTTCTCCAGAATCGAAGGAATTGCGTCATGGCCAGCAAGGCACAGTCGCGTCAGGTGAGCAGCTTGGCGGACCTCAAGGAACTCTACGCCGAACAGGTCGCCACACCTGAATTTCAGGCGTCATTCGGCGATCCCATCCCGCTTTCGATCGTCGAGCCGGGCGAAGAGCCGGGGGAGCATGATATGCCGAGCCCGTTCGCCGCGCAGGCAGAATGCGGGGGCATTATCGCCACCATCTTCGACCTTTTTGCGGGCACACGTCTCGAACCACTCGCCGCGGAAATCGCTTGGGGGTTCGTCAACAGCTTCCACTTCGTCGCTACGAAACTGGAACGCCGCGAGGACAGTCTCGCCGAGGAAATCGGAGACATGGTTCGCCACCCCGACATGAGCGAGGTGTATAACAGCCAGCTCGAAGAAAAGCAGCTTCTCTGCCAATCGACGACCGAGCAGCGCGATGCGATCGAATGCATGCGCGACTATGCGGCGGAGATGTATCGCGCGCAGTCCGGGTGGCCATGGTCCCCGGCCCGGGGATCACGCGCATCTTCAGCGTCAACGGCCAGCCAGATCGCCGCGCAGGATTTCCTGCGGGAACGTGCTCTCAACGAACGCGAAAAGCATCTGCCGCAAGGCCCGATCGTCGTCTTCTCCGGCCCGGCGCAGTGGCATGATTGGGAAATGCTGTGGCGCAAACTCGACGAGGTTCACGCCCGCGTCCCGCATATGACGCTGGTCACCACCGGGCAGCGTAAGGGAGCCGATGCGATCGCTGCCGCATGGGCTGCGCGAGCCGAGACCCGCGTCCCTGTGGTGGCCTACGGTCTCTACGGCACGGGCAAGAAGACCGCCTTCACCCGCAACCGCAAGCTTGCCGAATTGAAGCCGGTCGAGGCGGTGCTCTGTGAAGGCTCCGGCCTTCAGGCCAACCTCTATCAGACGCTGCGCAAGGCCGGTATTCCGATCCATGCCTTCCGCAAAGTCGATCAGGCTCCGGACACGCAACCGGCCACACGCCGAGGACCCGGGCATGCCTTCGGGAAACGCCAGCCGAGTGACCAGTTTTCCGCAGCCGCCTGACACGGCCCGACGGAACACCCATCGAATATCGAGCCGGTCACTTCGTGGCCGGCTCTTCTATTTATAGGAGAAATCCATGAGCCGTCATTTGCTCCAACCAGTGGTGGGGGTTCTACCCTATCCGTCCTCCATCGCAATCGGATGGGATCCACCGTTGGCGACCTTTTTTGCGATCGTCTCTCGCTCCAACGATGACGAGGATAATATGCTCCTTTGGATCGGAACACACTATGCCGAACTCCCGGAGCCAGACGCGGCCATTGATGCCGTTCGTCCCTATGCGGTCATCCCGGACGACCTGAAGTCGAACCTCGAAAGCGATCGTCGTAACGAAGGAGCACGACCGCGGCCACCTTGGCTGGCCTGACGTCCACAATCATCACGCTATAACATCAGTGGGTCGGCCGCGGCTTCGCGCGCCGGCCTTTTTTTTGTCTAGCATAAGCCACCTACCGTTCCATAACGCGGCCGCAGGACGAACAACACGAACAAAGGCTCGCGTTGTTCGATGCCATTCGGGGACTTCGCGCCCCCGAATGGCAGCCTTTTTCATTCTCTCAACTCTTCCCAGGATGGCACGGTGTCATCGCCAGCCTCAAGGACGGCGGGGGTCCCACCATTTTCTTCGGCGGAGCAGGCGTTAGCCTTTTAATTTCAGCTTTGGTGCCCGCCATAGAAAATCGTGACCCCCACCGACGCTGCGCGGTCGCGGACAGGCTCGCGCTCCCTGACTCCGAGGTTGCGCCTAGCGGCACCTATTACGAATCAGGGGCATCGAACCCCTGATTCGCAAGCCTCCTCCTCTCTCTCAAGTCTTCTTAGCGTGGCACGGGACCACGCCGGCCTCAAGGACGGCGGGGCCCCACCATTTTCTTTGGCGGGTCGGGCGCGGGCACTTCTTCGTCACCACACTGGCCGCCAAAGAAAATCGTCTCCCCCACCGCCGCTGCGCGGTCGGGCTTTGCCCGATCCTTGACCCCGTCGCTCGAAGCCCGTGCCGAATGGGAAGCCTCTTTCAATTCAAAGGAGGTTATCATGGCTCAGTTCAAGCGCAGCATTCGGGATTTCAAGGACATCGCCGCTCTCATTGCGGAGGAGACAGGACAGGCGAATGACAATTTCGCCACTGCCTTCGCTTCCGATCTGGACGGCGTTCGGGTCGGGCGTGGTGAGGAGGAACTGACCACCGACATGCCTGATGCGACCGAGGTCCAGCTCGCTGTCGAACTCATCATCACGACCGTCTTCGATGTTCTCCGCGACACGCGCCTCGAAAGTGCAGCCGAACGTATCGCATGGGGCGTCATCTTCAGCTTCCATCGGGTCGCCGACCAGTGGGCCGCGCAAGCCGACAAGGCGACGCGAGACGTGCAGGACCTGCTCGGAACAGCGGATGGAAGCGAAATCCACAGCGTCGAACTGGAACGGGTTCATGACCTGCTGGAACTCCTCGACGAGGGAGCCGACGCGCTCGGATGCATGCGGGATCACGCAACCGAGGTGTTTCACGCCGAGACCGGACGTCCGTGGTCGGCACCGAAGGCGACGCTGGTATCCTCGAAGCGCACGCACGCGGTCATCCAAGGGACCGACTACCTTGCCGCACGCCGCCAGAAGCGCATTGGTCAGCACCACCCGGCAGGACCGCTGGTGGCTTTCTCAGGCGGCAGGCAGTGGAGTGATTTCAGGCCAATCTGGAAAGCGCTGGACGAGATGAAGGCGATCCGACCGACTATGGTTCTCCTCACGACCGCACAGGACAGAGGAGGGGATGCGATTGCCGAAGCATGGGCAGCACGGACCAAGACTCCACTGGTCAGGCTGGGACTGGACGTCGCGCGCTGGGGATCGAAGCGTGCGGGGTTTGTCCGCAACGATCAGATTGCCAGACTGCAACCGGTGGATGGGATTGTCGCCGAAGGGAGCGGGGTGCAGGCACAACTGGTCCGGGTGCTACGATCCACCGGCATCGAGCCTACGCTACTCTCACTCTATGGCGGGCCAGCGCATTGGGCCTCCTGATCCGATGAAGGGCGGGACTGGTCCGGGAGACATCCCGGGTCGGTCCCGCTTTTTTTCTCTTCGCTTCACTAATCGCCGCCCTCAGGAGCCAGACGCTTTCGCGCCTGGTCCGTCGGGCAGCGATGCGACACCTGCGGTGCCGGCCTCCTGCGCGCGGCTCCGCCGTGCTCGTCGCAGGGCCGCCCTACGGGCGAATTGATCGATCAGGATTTGACTGCGGGCAGCACCTTTAACGCCGCAATAGAGGGGGCTCCGCCCACACGGATCGCGCCGACCAGAACGTCCTTGAATTCGCGTTCGGTCAACCCTTCGACCGGTAGATCGCTTACGATAGCGGCATATTTACCGCGCAATGCGCGGCGTGCGTTCTCCACTTCCTCCGCTGCTTTACGCTGGCGTGCTTCGAGGTCAGCGAGTCGTTCTCTTTCACTCATCTTAGGCATGTCATCTTCCTTGCGATGGCCTGCCCGCCAATGCATGACATCGCTCAACCGGGCCTTCCTTGCAAGCCCTTGAGATTGATGGCCGGCGTTCGCCGGCGAAGAGAAACCTCCTCCGGTAAGAACCGCACGCCAGCCATTCCTCGACGGATACTTGTCCGTCATAAAATCTCCTGCGAGTTAGCACCTTCGGCTCAATCATGCGGTGCTTTGCTGTTAACCCCGACCCCTGCGGGGATCGGGGGCAAAGCAGTGCGCTTTCACATCTCGGTATCAGACGGGGCTTCATCGCCAAAGCATGACGCTGGGTGTCCATCGGCCGTCAAGGATCAGTGGTCCCCCCAATTTTGCGGCCGCTCCGCGACAACAAAATCGGTTCCCCCACTGCCCGCTACGCGGCGGCTTCGCCGTCCCTGACTCCCTCAACACCGCGTCCTGATGTTTCCATCCTCATCTGATGGAGATGGGGAGCGCTTCATGATGGAGGCTCTCATGACCTACACGAAATCCTACCTCACCCGCATCGTCGCGTCGCACGAACCCGACTACTGGCGCGCGCAAGCCACAGGCTTCCGACTCATTCGTCTCCTTGAGAAATACATTGGCCTCGCCGACCTTTGCGGACACCTCATCAGCACTGCACAGACCCACACTGAACGAGATTTCTTCAGAGCCGAGTATGACCGCCTTCACCAGACAATCTGTCGGATCGCCCGGCAGGTCTCCCGATCAAACGGCTACACTATATTACGGGCACGCGCTGACGATAGCCCAGCCTATCGCGTCATGGTCCAGCGCCAACCTGTCCCACTGGCCGTCGAAACTCGCGCCGCCGAGACGCCGCTATTCCTCGCCCTTCAACAATTCCGGGCGGACGCGGAGCGGATCGCTGACGCCGAGATGCGGGCGACCTCTTGCGCGTCCTACGAACTCTACGTCTGCCGCTTCAGCGGGATATGCGCGGGCTATATCGACAGGCTCGATCCCCAGATCCGGCGCTACGCGGTCATAATCGCCAGCGAGCACGGCTATACCGAGGACGAGGACGAACTCTATCCCGACTTCGGCCCGGGTTACTGCTCCCTCACGGGCATCGACGAAGATTGCTGCCCCTGCGGCCGTCATCCCTGACGGCACCCGGGACCGGGCCTCGCGCTCGGTCCCTTTCTTTTACCGCTGGCAGCAAGTCCCGGCTCGCTCGCGGCCCAAGCGGACCATTCGGTCCGCATGCCGCTACGCCTTGCCGGGGTCTCCCGACGAGAGGAAACATCTCTCACAGACTTCCCATTATGTCGGACGTCCGAGACCGCATCAAGGACGGCGGGGCCCCACCATTTTCTTCGGCGGATCAAGCGCGGCGCTTCTCCTTCGGTGTCCGTGGCCGCCGAAGAAAATCGTGACCCCCACCGCCGCTTCGCGGTCGCTTCGCGATCCTTGACCCGGTCTCGGCCGCCCGACGCGCCGCTCCTGTCATTCAAGACAGACAGGAGCTTATCATGCACATCATTCCGAGCAGCGTCGCCCAAAACGAATCCTACCAAGTAGCGCTCGGCACAGCGCAACGCCGGGCGTTCAACAGCTACTTCGACCAGCATGTCATTACGGATGACGAAGGGGGCTACATCGCCATCGACGAGGGCGACTACGGCGCGCTGCCGATGGCCATCATCGACCGGATCATCTACACCGAGCCTTGCGGGCTGATCGACGAATACTGAAAAAGCGAAGGGGAGGGGCGGGAACGCCTCTCCCCCTTTTTTTGTGAGGCACAGGCATATGAAACGAGGTTGCCGATCCCCTTGCGGGGATGCCCCGCCCGTGCCCGGACGAGGCATTCGCAGCGACGCAGTCGCTGCGCTTAGTGGACGCACGCGCAGAGGCGTTTGTAATGCACCGTACGCACGGGTGCTGCGAAGCGATTATCGCTCTAAATCAATATGATATACGTGTCCTACAGGTGGGACAATTTCGCGTTTCGCTGTCCCACGCGTATCACCACTTTGCCTTCGGTGTCACTCGAATGGCGCAATTCCACCATTCTTGCACGTCCTACAGGTAGGACAGACTAAAAAGCTTGTGAATCCGCCGATCTTCCAGTTATAAAGCACTTGCTCCTCATGTCCTCGCGAAGCTCCTACTCGGAGCCTTCGCTTGGCAAAGCTTAATCTGCGCATCGACGATGCCTTGCACGAGCGCCTTTCGCGTCGTGCCTATGCCGCCGGCATATCCGTTTCAGACCTGGTCCGTCCTGCGATCGAGCAGGCGGCTGATCCCGATCGCGGTTACGTCTATACGTCGCAGGACGAGATCCTCGCGACCACGATCCAGATCCTCGCGATCCTTGCGGCATCGCTTCGCAATCGGGCACCCGACACGCTGACCCAAGGCATGTCCGATGCGCGTGAACTGCTCCGGAAAAAGGGGCTGCTTGCGCCGGAGTTCGACCGGTGAACGCGTGCATTCGAAACAGCGTCTGGGTCATCAACAGTCGTCCCGACGATGCGGATCTCGATGTCGCTACCCGTCCCGCTTCAGACAATCCATCGACTCTATCGTTCCCCGCCGGGCGAGTGAGCGCGGGGTGCTGGAGTGCGCCCCAATGAGCATCTTCCGGAACGACACATTAGGGTCATGGACAAGGGGCGGTCAGGCGATCGTCCACAATGTTCGGATGACCACACAGGTCTTCTTTCAAACCTTCATCGCAGGCTTTGTGATCTGGGTGATGGGCATCATCTGGTACGGGCTGGAGAAGTCGAGCGAGTATGAGCGCTTCGTCCTGATGAAGCTCATCGAGGCGACGTTCAAGACCGACGCTGCCCCTGGAACGAATGATCCCGTCCTCTTCAAGACCCCTTCCGGGGAGCAATACTGGACGTCGGCTGATTGGCTATTGGCGTCGTCGCTGGCGAAGAAAACGCTTCACAGCTTCGAGACCTATCTCATTCACGGCGCGCTCCTCTCGGGTTTCTTTGCGCTCGGCGCGCTGGCCTGGGCCTGGTTCTATTTCACTCGTACGGGGAAGGGGCTCGGTTCCAACGAGTACCTGCGGGGTGCCCGATTTGGCACGATCCGTCAGGTCAAGCGCGCGCTCTGGCGCCAAAGGAAGGGGAGCTTTTCAATTGGGGGCGTTCCCGTTCCCGATGCCTTTGAGCCGGAGCACTTCCTGATCTGCGGGGCGCCCGGGACCGGGAAGACAAACCTCATCGTCAAGACGCTTTCGGGGATTCGCAAGGCCAAGCGTCGAGCAATCGTCTACGACACGGCCGGCACCTTCGTCGAGAAATTCTACCGCCCAGGAATCGACGAACTTCTGAATCCGTTGGACCGGCGCACGAGCCAATGGTCCCCCTGGGTCGATGTCCCTCGGGACTATCACTACGATCAGATTGCGGAGTCCACGATCCCCGACAAGGCGGGCGATCCCTTCTGGGCCAAGGCTGCCAGGGGCACGCTGGTTGCGGTCATGCGCAAGCTCGCCTTCCAGGGACACATACTGGTGTCGGTGCTCCTCGATCGTCTGCTGCGCTCCAAGCTCAAGGATCTCGCCGCTTTTGCAGCGGGCACCGACGCCGCTGCCTTCATTTCGACCGAAGGCGAGCGAACCTCTGCCGGTATCCAGGCAGAGCTGGCGTCCGTCATGCGCAGCTTCGCCTATCTCGACGATACACAGGACGGCTTCTCGATCCGCAAATGGGTAGAGGACGACGAGGATGACAGCTGGCTCTTCATCACCGTGAAGGCTGACCAGTTGCCCTCCCTGCGGCCGCTGATCACGGTGTGGCTCGACATCGCCATTTCAGCGATCATGAGCCTTACGCCGGATCGGGAGCGGCGACTCTATTGCGTCATCGATGAGTTGCCGACTCTCCAGAAGCTGCCATCGCTCTCCGACTTCCTCGCGCGGGCCCGAAAGTATGGCGGCTGCGGTATCCTGGGGTTCCAATCCTATCCTCAATTGGAGGCAACATATGGCATTCAGGACGCGGCGGCCATCACCGGTTACTGCTCGACCTGGGTAGCCCTGCGCGCGAACGACACGCCGACCGCAAAGCATGTTTCTGAGAACCTCGGCCAGGTCGAACAGATCGAGGCCAATGAGGGGATGAGCTACGGCGTCAACGACATGCGTGACGGCGTGAACCTATCCCGTCTTCAAGTGACGCGGCCGCTCGTGATGCACACGGAGGTCACCAACCTTCCCAACCTATCGGGATTTCTCCGGTTCGGTCGAAACCTGCCCGTCGTTCGCTTTTCGGATAGCTACAATGAGGTGCCCGACGTCGCGCCGGCCTTTATCGAAAGGCAGACCCCGCCGCTCCGTCTTCCGCAGGGAAAAACTATCATCGCGCGGGCAAAGGATGAGGCCGACGCCCGCGAAGCAGTCGAGCAAACGCCGCCCCAAAAACCAGTGGCCAGAAAGCAGAAGGAACCGGAGCCTGATCTCTTTACCGTCCAGTCAACCCCCGCCGATGATCAGGAGCCCGGCCACAAACGGGAGGAAACCCAGCAGGAGAAGACCGCAGACACGGGTGAGAATGCGGCACCACCGAGTGGCATCGACGATCTTCTGTTGGGACCCGCGCAGGGCGATATGCGGGTGCCCCTTCAAAGCCATGCGCGTCGTGCCGGACCTCGGGAAGCAGCGAGGCCGGCATGATCCATCCCCGACGCCTCAAGGGAACGCCCCAAAACATCGCCCGCTATTATACGGTAGGAGATTATTACACCAAAGGAGGCGACGAACATTCCGAATGGGGTGGGGCGATCGCAGCCGAACTCGGACTCGAAGGAGAGAAGGTCGATCCCGAAATATTCAGGGATCTGCTTGCCGGCAAGATCGGCGACCAGCAACTAGGGCGGCACCGAGCCGATGGTCAGATCGAGCACCATCCTGGCTGGGACTTCTCCGTCAATGCCCCGAAATCGGTGTCGATCATGGCACTTGTCATGGGCGACAAGCGGATCATCGAAGCCCATGAAAAGGCTGTCACGGCAACCCTGGCATATATGGAGGAGCATGCCACGCTCCGCCGACGGGATGATGGCAAGATCGTCCATGAGACTACGGGACGCCTGATCTTCGCCCGGTTTACGGAGCACTCCAGCCGCGAACTCGATCCTCATCTTCATACCCACACGGTCGTGATGAATATCACCAACCGCGAAGGTGGCTCGCCCATGGCCAGTCTCGAGACGCGCGCAATGTACGCCGAGCAGATGGTCATGGGACAGGTCTATCGCAACGAGCTCGCGCATCGCGTGCGGGAGATCGGCTGGGAAATTGAAGGCGATCCGCGGAGCGGATTGTTTGAACTGGCGGGTGTCCCCAAGGGCCTCATCAAGGACATGTCTCAGCGCTCGGAGCAGATCGATGCCCATGCGAACGAACATGGGCTGACTGGCCAGGCCGCCCGCCGCGTCTCCTTTTATGAGACCAGGGGGCCGAAGGTGAAGGCAAACCTCGAGGAGCTAGGCGCGCAATGGGCTGAGCGCATCAAGCCGTATGAGGCAGAACTCGCCAAGCTCATGGCGGAAGTGAACGAGCGAGGCGAGCGCACGATCCCTGTCGATCCGGGAACCGCCGGACGGGCAAGCCTGTTCGGGATACGCCAGGCGGAATCAAGAGAGGCGGTCAACAACATCGGCCGCATGTACAGACTGGGCCTCGCGAGCCACCTCGGAGAGGTACGGCTCGTCGATATTCGGCCACTGATTGCGGAGCATGAGGCGAGCCGCAAGTTGCTCGCCACGACGCACCAGACAGGAGACCAGGTCAATACGCGCGGGCGAACCAGTCGACGCAGCGCGCGCCAGGAACTCGCTTTGTCTCAGCACCTGGCACTTGCCGTCGATGATGCTCGGCCGGTCGCATCAGCGGACAGACTCCTGACTGTCCTGGAACGGGCGGGGCTAACGCCACATCAGGAGCAGGCTCTGGTGCAGGTCGCGCTATCGCGTGACAGGGTGACGGGTATTCACGGTGTAGGCGGCGCGGGCAAGTCGACACTCATCAAAGTGCTAGACCAGGCGGCCGAGCCGGGAACCATACTGATCGCGCTGGCGCCAACGTCGTCGGCCACAGCAACGGCCGGTGAAATGGCCGGCGTCGAATCGAAGACAGTGGCGAGCCTTCTGGCGGGCGGTGGATATGGCATCACCGACCGACATGTTCTCGTATTGGATGAAGCTGGGCAACTGGGTACCCGGCAGGCCCTCCGCGTCCTGGAGATCAGCCGCGCTACCGGTGCCCGCGTCATCCTGTTGGGCGATGACCGGCAGACCGGTGCTATCGAGCAGGGCAAGCCATTCTGGCTCATGCAGAAGTTTGGCCTCGTAACTGCGCAATTGACCGAGTCCATGCGGCAGAAGACCGACGCCATGAAGGATGCGGTCACGCATGCGCGCGCCGGCGATTATGCGGCTTCCCTGGCCAAGCTGGATAAGGTGGTAAGCGGCGAGGAGGCGGAGGCCCTGGCAAAGGGACTGGTAGCCGAATGGACGCGCCTTAAGCCGATCAATCGGGCCAATACTAATATTCTTGTGCTCGAAAACGCAACCCGGCTCATCGTGAACAGCGCAATTCGCGAGACGCTCAAATCGGAAAGTGCACTCGCCGCCGAGGATGCTAGGCTCGCCGTGCTGACCCCGTCGGGTATGTCGGATGAGGAGAAGCACCACGCCCGTTTTTATTCCGGCGGACAGGTGGTGACGTTTGCACGCGATCTCGTCGCCGCCGGAATCGCCCGGAACACGGAATATCGCGTCGTCGGAATTGGCCGTGAAGCGAGCGGTCGGCAGGTTGTCCGCTTGGTCGATGAGAACGGCCGGATGATCCGCTGGGATCCCAGACTGGGTAAGGCGCAGCACGTCAATGTGTTCAATCGCGAGGAACGTGATCTCGCCGAGGGTGACCGCATTCAGTGGCGCTTGGTCAACAAGGAACTCGGCCTAAAGAATGCGGAACGAGGCACGGTCGAAAAGTTGGACGGGCATATCGCAACGATCCGGTGGGATCGTGGTAACGGGCCGATTCAGGAGGTCGATCTTTCTCAGCACAAAACCTGGGACCACGGCTACGCGGAGACAGTCTATTCCGCGCAATCCAAGACCTATGCCCGCGTCTACGTTTTGGCTCCCGTCAACTCAGGTTTGGTCAACGGTCAGAACTACTACACCGCCATAACGCGGGCCGAATTTGGCGTAAAGCTTTGGACCGAAGACCCTGAGCGGCTCGCCGAGAAGCTGGCGTCGCGTTCAGGTGAAAAGACCTCCTCGCTCGAGGGTCTTGGCCGGCTGGAGCGTGACGGACGTCGAGCGCTCGCGGACCGCCATTCCGATCGGTTGGACCAAGCGAGAAGCGAGCAGGAACGAATTCGGCAGGAGCGGCGTGACCGCACGCTCGAGAAGCAGCTTGGGCGAAGCCGTGAGCCACAGGGGCTCGGCGAACGGATCGCCGAAAGCGCCTTCCGTATCGGTGAAGTTCTGGATTGGTTCCTGCAGTCGATGCGGGATCGTGATGGTGCGCGCGACACACAGCGCAGTGACCGGTCCGGGGCGGATCATGTCGGCCGACAAGGGCCCGAACACACTCACCAGCCTGAACAAACAGAAGGTCCGGAAAGGTAGAGCCCATGCTTATCGGATTGCTTGCCTTCGCCATCATTCTTCTAGCGGCGATGGTTCACTTTTGCCGAGTGCCGGTCCGGCATCGATGGCGCCGGCGTCAGGCCAGGACGATGTCCGCTCAACTCCGCGGCCGGGATCGTTGCCAGCCCGCCGGCCTCATCTACGCGCGGGTCCGGGCGATGGACGCCTTGGCCTTCGAAGAGCTCCTTTTGGAATCGTTCCGTTGTCGCGGCCATCCCATCACTCGCAATAGCCGCTACACTGGAGATGGCGGGATCGACGGACAGGTCACCCTCGACGGTAGGCGTTGGCTCATCCAAGCAAAGCGGTACCAGTCTGCGATTCGCCCGGAGCACGTGGAGCAGTTCGCCCAGCTCTGCCGCCGTCGCAACATGCCGGGCCTTTTTGTCCATACCGGGCGCACCGGGCCTGCGAGCCGTAGCATTGTGACGCGGTCCGCCGAGATTGAAATCATCTCCGGCCGCCGTCTTCTCGCACTGTTGTCCGGAGACCCCTTCATCATCGGCACGGAGGCAATCTGATGTCGCACATTTCGCTTGGGAGTTGTCTGGCTGCCTCCCTGTTCGTCATTTGCCTTTGGCCGGCAAATAGCGCCTCGGCGCGGGCGCCAATCGATCCACAGTCCGAGGGACGAATCGCTGCCTGCATCCGAAAGTCCGCAGAAGGGAAACCGTGGCTCGAGAAGACGCTCTGGGGATTGCGCGATCAGGAGGCGGGATGGATCGGAGCGGAGATCAAGAATGACAATGGGAGCCATGATCTAGGTCCGCTGCAAATCAACAGTTGGTGGGTTCCAAAGCTCGCTGCCATAACGGGTCGACCTGAGTCTCATGTCCGCTACTGGTTAAAGCAGGACGCCTGTTTCAACGTCGATGCCGCTCGATGGATTTTTCTTTCGTGCCTCGGCATGACGAGAAACTACTGGGATGCCGTTGGCGCATATCACAGCCCCACAACATGGAGACGTCGCCGGTACGCGAGCAATGTCGCAATTCGACTTGAGCGTCGCTTCGGATCGGAAATTTTTGGAAAGCCGCATTCGGTCCCGCCAACCCGATGCACCAATACCATCGATGGCTCGTTTAGGTCAGGCGCGTGTCCAAACCGCGGAAATGTTCCATGAAAAGGATGCGGCTGGATACGACGTCCTACGGAACCCCGACCGAGGCATCTGAAGCTTCGGGGGCAGGCGAGGCTGACCAGACGGAGCAATTCCGGGGGTTATCCCACGCCAGGATCGCTCGACGGCGAAAATTTTCCTCCGCCCTCGTGGAAGAAGCGCGGCTCGTATTCGAGCAGCGGTTGGGAAGAACGGTTTCCCCGAACGAGGCAAGGAACATGCTTGGTGATCTGACGGACTTCATGTGTCTGCTAATCGAGTGGGAAGTCAGCACCGAGACCATCGAACCTGAAAAGTCTGCCCTCACGCGTCCGCGTACACGAAGAAGGCATCGATAGGACGGATTCCCACAAGACCTCATTGCCAGTATGTTCCACCGGAGTCGTCTTTCGGGTCTGAACCTGCTTGCCCAAGGAGGGGAGCGTAGAGGGCGAGTGAAACGTTCAAGGAGTGATTCAATGGCGCGGCCAAGAGTGAACAAACGGGCGAAAACCGCGAGCGAACGTCCTCGCAGCCGCAAGCGGGCGGTTCTTTATGCTCGTGTCTCTACGCCGGAGCAGGAGCGAGAGGGATTTTCGATTCCCGCGCAGTTGGCCGTCCTTAAAGAATATGCCGCCCAACATGGCATCGCGATCGCACAAGAGTTTGTTGATGTTGAAACAGCAAAAAAAGCGGGACGTACCAATTTCGAAGAGATGCTTCGCTTTCTCCGCTCACACCCTGCTGTTGACGTCGTGCTGGTTGAAAAAACAGACCGCCTTTATCGCAATATCAGAGATTGGGTTACGATAGACGATCTGGATGTGGAGATACATCTGGTTAAGGAGAATGTTATTCTCTCACGCGACTCTCGATCTTCTGAAAAGTTCATGCATGGGATTAAGGTCCTTATGGCGAAGAACTATATTGATAACCTTTCCGAGGAAACTCGGAAGGGAATGCTGGAAAAAGCCCGTCAGGGGCTTTGGCCATCCTTCGCGCCCATCGGATATCAAAATACGGTGTCGGCCGAAAAAAAGAGAATCATCGTGCCCGATCCCACGACCGCAGAAATGGTCTCGCGGCTCTATGAATGGTTCGAGTCGGGGCGATATTCACTCAAGGATGTCAGCAAAATGGCCCGGGATGCCGGATTCGTAAATCCGAAAACCCAGCGTCCCGTTGGCGTCAGTACAATCCACGTGATTCTCAGGAACCGAATTTATACTGGTTCCTTCCACTGGCTGGGGCGGCTCTATCAAGGGGTCCATGAGGCCCTGGTTCCCCTTGAGACTTGGGAGAATGTGCAGGAGATCCTGGATGGTCGCAGCTATTCCAACATCCCCGTAAACGTCACTTCGTTCCGCTTCTCGGGACTGGTCCACTGCGGTCACTGCGGGTCGGTGATGACCGCTGAGATCAAAAAGGCTAAGTACATTTACTACCACTGCTCAAGGTTCAAAGGGAAATGCCCTGAGCCCTATGTTCGTGAAGAGGTGCTCGCTGAGCGTTTCGTAGAGGCGCTGAGCAAGTTGCGCGTCGACGATGTGATTCTGTCCCTGATTCGCCAAGGCATCCTCGAGGCCCACGGCGATGAGCGACGTGAGCGCGATGAAACGATCGCGAGGCTCCGAGCCGAAGCCGATCGCCTACAGGCCCGACTCGACACTTTGTACATCGATAAGGTCGATGGAACGATCACGGCTGAGTTTCATGATCGGATGTCTGCAACATGGCGCGAGGAGCGGCTCCGCTGTCTCAACGATATCGACCGCCTTTACTCGGCCGAGGATGCCTTGGTGGACGACGGAGTTGCTCTGCTCGGCCTTGCAACCAATGCGCATCGCACCTTCGCCGAACGGCCAAATGGCGATCAAAAAACGCTTTTAAATTTGCTCATATCGAACTGCTCTTGGGCCCACCGGGAGCTGACTGTCCAGTACAGGCATCCCTTTGATATATTGGTAGAAATTCCCGACGACGGATCGTCGGGTTCCGGGCCGAAAAAACAGCCTATCCAAAATGGCTCCCTGAGTAGGATTCGAACCTACGGCCGCTCGATTAACAGTCGAGAGCTCTACCGCTGAGCTATCAGGGAACAGCGTGGAGGGGCTCTATAACCGGCTGAAACGGCGATGCAACCCCTTATCGATCACGCGACGAATTGCTCCATCGTGATGCGATCATCGAGTGCGTGTTCGGGGTCGAACAGCAGCGTCAACTCGCGTGACCGGTCGATCGCGATCTCGACCGAGGCGACATCGCGCACCTCGCGCTGGTCGGCGACGGCGCTGACCGGGCGTTTGCCGGGATCGAGCACGCGCACGACGATCCGCGCCTTGTCGGGCAGGATCGCGCCGCGCCAGCGACGGGGGCGAAACGGGCTGATCGGGGTGAGCGCGAGCAGCGCGGAGCCGAGCGGAAGGATCGGCCCCTGCGCGGAGAGGTTGTACGCGGTCGATCCCGCCGGGGTCGCGACGAGGATGCCGTCACAGGCCAGTTCGGGCAGCACGACTCGATCGTTGACGGTGACCTCAAGGTTCGCGGTCTGCCGGGTCTCGCGCAGCATCGACACTTCGTTGATCGCCGGCAGAGTGTGGATCGCGCCGTCGATCGTCGTCGCGGTCATCGACAGTGCGGTGACCTTGAAGGGTTTGGTGCGCGCCAGCCGCCCGTCGAGATCGAAATGGCGCCATTCGTTCATCAGGAACCCGACGGTGCCGAGGTTCATGCCGAACACCGGAATCGGCGGCTTGCGGCGCTCCAGGATCGAATGCAGCGTCTGGAGCATGAAGCCATCGCCGCCGAGCGCGACGATCAGGTCGGCCTCTTCGGGTGCCACCCAGTCATACGCATCGGCGAGCGCCTCGGCGGCGGCCTGGGCGGGCGGGGTCGGCGACGCGACGAGCGCTCGCTTCTGTGGCGCGGCACCGCGATTCATTTCAGCCGCCGGTCACGCTCATGTGGCGCGCGACGGCGGGGGTGGCGGCGGCGATGTCGAACTCGTGGCGTTCGGGCTTGCTTGCCATCGCCGCATCGAGCGCGGCATCGAGCGCGCCGACGCCGTCCGTGCGCAGGACGCGCTTGAGATCGACGCGGTCGTCATGGCCGAGGCAGGTGTAGAGGATTCCCTCGGTGGTGAGTCGCACGCGGTTGCAGGCGGCACAGAAATTGCCCGTTAGCGGCGAGATCAGCCCGAGCCGCGTCTTAGTGCCATCGACGCTCCAGTAGCGCGCGGGGCCGCCGCTCCCGCGCGGGTCGCGCACCAGTGAGAACTGGCGCGCGAGATCGTCGAACACCGCCGTCAGCGGCAGGAAGCGATCGGTCCGATCCTCGTCGATCGCGCCCATCGGCATCGTCTCGATCAGCGTCAGGTCGTGACCCTGATTGACGCACCATGCCAGCATCGGCGCGATCTCGGTGGCGTTGAGGCCCTTGAGCGCGACCATGTTGATCTTGACCGCCAACCCGGCCGCGCGAGCCGCCGCGATGCCGCCGAGAACCTGTGAAACATCGCCGTGCCGGGTGATGTAGCGGAACGTCTCGGGATCGCGGCTATCGAGGCTGACGTTGATGCGCCGCATTCCCGCCGCCACCAGCGCATCGGCATGGTCGGCAAGGCGCGTGCCATTGCTCGTCATCGTCAGTTCGTCGAGGCCCGCTCCCACGTGCCGCCCGAGCCGTTGAACCAGTTCGATCACATCGCGCCGCACCAGCGGCTCACCGCCGCTCAGCCGGATCTTGGTGATACCGCGCGCGATGAAGCGTTCGGCGATCACCGCGATTTCCTCGAGCGAGAGCAGCGCCGCTTTGGGCAGGAAGGTCATCGCCTCGGCCATGCAATAGCGGCAGCGCAGGTCGCAGCGGTCGGTCACCGAAATGCGCAGATAGCTGATCGTGCGTCCGTGGCGATCGATCAGGGCTGCTGGTGCGGGCATTACATGGAGCTAGGCGTTCGCGCGCTGCCGAACAAGAGGCAGCGTTTTTGCGCTTCTTCTTTGTCCTGTCCCGGGGCAGAAGGGGATTCCACGGTGTATCGGGCGGCGTGGTGGGGCAGGGAGCGAGCGTGGACGAAGATGGGTTGCGCGCCGGGTCCGGCATCTCCGCCGGCGCCACGCCGCTGTTCATCCTCTCGTTCCGCCAGCGTGACGAGCTTGCCGCGCTGGCCGGCGGGGCGGGCTGGCAAGTGGTCGCGGCGCGGCGCGCGGCGGGCCTGGAGCGGCGCTTCCTCGCGAGCGGCTCCGCCGTCGTGGTGCTCGACGCGCGTGGCGCGCTCGACGAGGGGCTGGCCAGTGCCCGCACGCTCGGCGGTACCATCGAGGCGAATGGCGGCGCGATGCTGGCGCTCGTCTCGCGCGGCGACCATGAAGCGCTCGGCGCGCTCTACGAGGCCGGCGCGACGCATTTCCTCTCGAGCCCGTTCGGCGAGACCGAGTTCATTCAGGCGCTGCGCTACGCCGCGCGCCATGCCGAGCGGATGGCCGGCGAGTGGCGCACCACCGGCGTTGCCGAGCCGCTTGGCTGGCGTTTCGATCTCGCCACGCGCACGATGCTGATGACACCGGCGTTCGCGCGGCTGCTCGGCACCGACGAGCAGCCGGGACGCGCCGCCTTGCTACGCCGGATTGACCCGACCGAGCGGCGCGCGGCGTTGGCGGCACTGCGTCGCCTGTCGCAGGCACGGCCGACGACCGCCTTCGCGCATGATGTGCCGGGCATCGGTCGCGTCGTGCAGCATCTGCACTTCGATGGGACCACGCGACGGATCGACACGATCGTCGAGGTGCTCGGCAGCGCGCCCGAGCCGACCGCCGAACTGCGCGAGGCGCTGGCGGGCGCGCGCGATGCCGGCAGCGCGCGGCGCTGGATCAGTCGCCGGCTGCGCGAGGAGGATGCGGAGCCGCTCCACGCGATGCTGGTCGCGCTCAACCGCTTTGACATGGTCAACACCGCCTACGGCCGCAGTGCTGGCGATACGTTGCTGCGTGGCGCGTTGAAGCGGATCGAGGATGCCGTTCGCGACGTGCTGGGGCGGGGGGCGCTGGTATCGCGGCTGAGCGGCTCGTCCTTCCTGGTCGCCGCACGCGCGCCGCGTGCCCGCATCAAACTGGCGGCGGAACGGATCGCCGGCGAGATGGCGCGGCCGTTCGTCGCGGGTGACGCGATCGCGGTGCTCGGCTGTCGGATCGGCGTCGCGCAAGGAGAGAGCGATGACGATGCCGCCGCGCTGTTGCGCCGCGCCAGCGAAGCGCTCGCCGACGCGCGCGAATCGGACAGTGCCACGTTGCGCGTCGCCGAAGCGCGCGGCGACGAAGCGCCGATCGATTCGCTCGCGGTAGCGCTCCATCACGCGATCGAGCGCGGCGAGATAGACATCCTTTTCCAGCCGCAAGTCTCGGTGTCGAGCGGCGCGATCGTCGGAGTCGAGGCGCTCGCGCGCTGGGAACATGCCATGCTCGGCACGATCGGCGCGGAAACGTTGTTCGCGGCGGCCGCGCGTGCCGATCTGGAAATCGCGCTGTCCGATCATATCCAGCGTATCACGCTCGAGCGTGCCGCCGCCTGGCCGGCGGCGCTACGCGGTTTGCGGCTGTCGCTCAATCTCACCGCAGCGGACATCGCCCGGCCCGGGTTCACCGACCTGTTCCTCGACCGAGTCGATTCGAGCGGCTTCGCGCGGACACGGCTGACGCTGGAGATCACCGAGAACGGACTGATCGAGGATCTCGGCGTGGCGGCGGCGCTGCTTTCGGCGCTGCGTACCGCCGGCTGCCGGATCGCGATCGACGATTTCGGCACCGGCTATTCGAGCCTCGCCTACCTCAAGGCGCTGCCGCTCGATTACCTCAAGATCGACAAAAAGCTCGCGCAGGACATCACCGGCACCCCACGCGACCGCGTGGTGGTGCGCGGCGTGATCGACATGGCGCGTTCGCTCGGGCTGACGGTGATTGCGGAAGGGGTCGAGACGAACGAGCAACTGGAACTGCTCGCGAAGGAGGGGTGTCAGTTGTACCAGGGGTTCCTGTGCTCGGAGGCGGTGACGAGCGGGGCGTTGGTGGGGCTGGTTGCGTAGCGCGGTTGCTAGCGGCGCCGATCCGGGGCCTCGCCGGGTGTGGCGGCGTCAGCCATCCACGGTCTTTGCGTACATGGGAGGCCTACAGCCCGGCCATGCCATGCCATGTGCGATGATGCGTCAGACCCAGCCCTCAAGTACCTGATCCGGCGGGCGGTGGCCGTCGGCCCAGGCGCGGATGTTGCGGATCACTTTCTCGCCCGTCGCCATGCGGCCCTCGAACGTCGCCGAGCCCATGTGCGGGGTCATCACCACGTTGGGGAGCGCGAGCAGGCGCGGGTCGATCGCGGGTTCGTGCTGCCACACGTCGAGACCAGCGCCAGCCAGCCGACCGGCTTCGAGGGCATCGACCAGCGCCTCTTCATCGACGATGCCGCCGCGCGAGGCGTTGATGACGTATACGTGCGGGCGCAGCAGCGCGATCCGCTCGGCATCGAGCAGGTTCTTGCTGTCGGCGTTGAGCGGGGTGTGGATCGTCAGGATGTCGATGCTGCCCAGCATCGCGTCGAGGTTGGCATGCCATTGCGCGCCGAGTTCGCCCTCCAGCACTTTGGGCAGGCGCGAACGGTTGTGATAGTGGATCGTCAGCCCAAAGCCACGCGCGCGCCGTGCCACCGCCTGGCCGATCCGCCCCATGCCGATGATGCCGAGCGCCTTGCCGCCGATGCGGTGGCCGAGCATTCCGCCCGGGCTCCAGCCGCTCCACTGGCCCGACCGCACCAGCTTCTCGCCCTCCGCCAGCCGGCGCGGCACCGACACGATCAGCGCCATCGTCAGATCGGCGGTGTCCTCGGTCAGCACACCCGGCGTATTGGTGACGATGATGCCACGCGCACGCGCCGCCTTGAGATCGATATGATTCACGCCAGCGCCGAAATTGGCGATCAGTTTGAGCCGCTCGCCCGCGCCGGCGATCAAGTCTGCGTCGATCGAGTCGGTGACGGAGGGGACCAGCACGTCACACGATGCCATCGCGGCGGCGAGCTGTTCGCGCGTCATCTTGCCCTCGGCGCGGTGAAGCGTGGTGTCGAACAATTGCTCCATGCGCGCCATCACCGCTTCGGTGAGTTCGCGCGTGACGATGACCTTCGGGTGCGCGACGCGTCTCGTTTCGGGCATATATCGCGCTTGGCGAAGCGGCGGCCTCGCGTCAACGCTGTTGAAGCCCGCTTGCCGCACGCGCTAAGCAGATCGCATCCAGTTAGGGGCGTATATGCGTTGGTTCGGTAGAAGTGCTTTGATGGTGGCGGCGATCGCCGTGACCGCGCCGGCGATCGGTGCGCTGGTGCAGAAGCGTATGCCGTATTTCGCTTCGATCTCGGCGGCGAAGGCGCGGATGCGGACCGGGCCTGGGCGCACCTACCCCGCGATCTGGCTGTATCAGCGCGCCGACCTGCCGGTGAAGGTGCTCGACGTGTACGATCACGGCAATTGGCTCAAGGTCGAAGACCCGGGTGGCACGCAGGGCTGGATGCTGGGCGCACTCATCAAGGAGGTTCGTACCGGCTTCGTGATGGGCACCCAGGTCGAACTGCTCGACCAGCCGGAGGCCGGTTCGCGGGTGCGCTGGCGGGCTGCGCCGGGCGTGGTCGGGCGGCTGAGCCGATGTTCGCGCGGCTGGTGCTATTTCGACGTCCACGGGCAGGGCGGCTACGTCGAGGCGATCCATCTGTGGGGTGTCGAGCCCGACGAGACGCTGTCGTGAGCATGCCCGCGATCCGGTTCGAGCGTGACGATCTTTCGCGCGGCGTGGTGCTCGAACTGGTCGACCTGCACATGCGTGAAGCGGTCGAAAATTCGCCGTGGGGATCGGTGTTCGCGCTCGATCCCATCGGCTTGCGCGATCCGGCGATCACGGTGTGGACCGCGTGGGAAGGCGATGCGCTGCTCGGCATGGGCGCGCTGAAGCGGCTTGATGCCGGGCATGGCGAACTCAAGTCGATGCGCGTCGCGCCTGCGCACCTGCGGCGTGGCGTCGGTGCCGCGGTCCTCGCGCACCTCGTTTCGGAAGGTCGCGCGGCGGGCTATCGGCGGTTGAGCCTGGAGACCGGATCGAACGACGCGTTTGCTGCGGCGCGCGCGATGTATGCGCGCGCCGGCTTCGTTCCTTGTGGCCCGTTCGCCGGCTATACCGACACCGCGTTCAGCCGTTATTTCACGCTCGATCTCTGAACGGCGGACGCACGACGGCTTGCTTCGTATCAATCTGGCGCGGCGCGCGCTGCGGCCCTAGGGCTGCTGGATGGATACATTGACCACCGTGCTGAAATGGACCGCCTCGGGTGGGGGGATGATCGCAGCGGCGCTGGTGTCGCTCGATCTCGGGCGGCGTGTCACCGGCTGGGCGCTGGTGCTGTTCGCCGCCTCGGCATTGGCATGGATCGGCGGGGCGATCCTGACGCACGACGCGGCACTTGGCACGCAGAACGTCGTGCTGCTCGGGATCGATCTGTTCGGCGCCTATCGGTATCTGATCCGCAAGAAGCCGAATGGCTGAAGGGCTGTTCTGGCCGGTGCTGCTCGGGCTGCTCGGTGCGGTGATCGGAAGTTTCATCGCGACATTGGTGATGCGCTGGCCGCAGGGGCGATCGGTGCTGCGTGGGCGCTCGCGGTGCGACGGCTGCGACGCGGTGCTGCGCGCGCGCGATCTGGTACCGCTGCTTAGCGCGGCGTTTGCGCATGGGCGGTGCCGCCGCTGTGGCGCGGCGATCGACCCGCGGCATTGGCGGATCGAAGCCATAGCGCTCGTCATCGGTCTGGCGGCGGGGCTGGCGGTGCCGGGTTCGATCGCATCGGCGGGCGCCGCGTTCGGTTGGCTGTTGCTTGCGCTCGCCGCGCTCGACGTCACCGAATTCTGGTTGCCCGACGCGCTGACGCTGACGCTGGCGCTCGCCGGCCTCGTCACCGGTGCGTTGGGGATCGAGCCGTCGCTCGCCGACCGGCTGATCGGCGGTGCGGGTGGTTTCGGCGCCTTGTGGCTGATCGCGGCGGCATACCGGATCGTGCGCGGCCGCGAGGGGTTGGGTGGGGGCGATCCCAAGCTGTTCGGCGCGATCGGGCTGTGGCTCGGCTGGCGGATGCTGCCGGTGGTGCTGTTCCTCGCCGCGCTGACCGGGCTGGCGATCGTCGCGATTGCTATGGTGCGGGGGCGGGCGGCGCGGCTCGACGATCGCGCACCGTTCGGCGCGTTGCTCACGGTCGCAGCTTATCCGGCGTGGCTGTTCCTGCTAGGCTCGGCGGGATGAACCCGCCCCTCTTCCTCCTGCTCGCCGCCACGCCGATCGCGGGCCTGCCGCTCGACGTGTTGCCCAAGCAGGATCTGCCTGCCACGGGTTGCGCCGCCTTTCTGTGGACCGCAACCGAGCAGCGCACCTTGGTCGCCATGGCTGCGGCTGAACCCGCGCATCTGCGCGTGTCGCTCGACGGTGCGATCGTCGACCTGTCCCGGTCCGCGCAGCGCGGCGCGACCAACTTCGGGCTGAGCGATTCAACCGACTATGCCGCGCCCGGCATTCGCGCCACGCTTGATCTCACGATTCAGACGCGCGCCGATCTGGTGAAGGGCGCGGCCATTCCAGACGGCGCGCTCCGGATCGATCGTGACGGTAAGGACGGCGTGGTTGTGCCCGTTACCGGGTTGGTCGGTTGCTCGGGCTAGGCGGCGCAGGCAGTGGCAGGTTCGAGCCGTTTTCGTTGAGGAAGCGGATCACGTCGGCACGGTCCATGCCGTCGGGGAGGCCGGCGAACATCATGTTGGTGCCGGGTGCGAAATGCCGCGGGTCGGTGAGCCACGCGTCGAGCCGTTCGAACGTCCACACCCCGCCGACCGCTTCCAGCGCGGCGGTGTAGTTGAAGCGGTCGCTGCCATGCCCGACCGGGCGGCCGACCACGCCGTAGAGCGCCGGGCCGCCGCGATCACCGGCGCCTTGCGTGACGGTATGACACGCCGCACAGCGCGAGAAGACCGCCGCGCCCGAGTTCGCATCAGCCGCCGCCAGACGGGCTGCGAGCGGGGCGCTCGACAGGTGGGGGTCGCGTTTCACGGCGGGGGCGCAGGCTGCCACGCAGCAGGTGAGCGCAAGGATCGAGGTGCGGATCATGGCTGGCGTGCTTCCATATCAATGGTTTCGACGGGCTTCGGATTGCGGATCGACGGCCGCAGCCGCGCGACGCTGCACAGCCCCGCGATCACGCCCAGCCCGGCGGCGACCAGCGGCGGTGTGCGCCCGGCGCCGACGCCGAACGCGAGCAGCATCGCCACCAAGGTCGCGCCGGTGGTCTGGCCGACTTGCCGCACCGTCGAGACGAGGCTCCCCGCCGCCGCCGCGCGGTGCGGCGGCGCCGAGCCGACGATCAGCCGCGCGTTGGGCGGCAGGAACAGCCCGAAACCCGCGCCGCACAGCATCATCCGCCAGACGATGTCGATATAGGTCGCATCGGGCGGCAGGAACGCGAGCAGGCTCAAAGCGGTGACGGCGATCGTCATGCCGATCCCGCCGAGCACGCCCGCCGGCACGCGATCGGACAGATAGCCCGCCATCGGCGCGACGAAGATGTTGGTGAGCGGCCACGGCGCCAGCACCGCGCCGACCTCGGCCGGGCTCATGTGGAACTCGTGTTGCATGCGGAACGGAAAGGAGATCAGCAGCGTCATCGAGGCGACGAAGGCGGTGTACGAACTCAGCACCGACAGCGCGAGCACGGGGCGGGCGAGCAGATCGATCGGCAGGATCGGGTTGTCCTCGTGCCGCTCGCGCCGCACGAAGAACACGCCAATCGCGATGCCGACCGCGACGATAGCGCCCGAGACGACCGGGCTGTCGCCGTGGATTCCCGTCTCTGCGCCGCCGATCACCAGACCGAACATGCCTGCGCACATCACCGCGCCGAGCACGTCGAACGGCGTGTCGCGCGGTTCGGCCCTGGGGAGCGCGCGGCCGAGCAGCAGCGAGCCGATCGCGAACGGCACCGCGCTGGCGAACACCCACGGCCACGGCGCGACTGCGAGCACCAGACCGCCCAAGGTTGGCGCGAGCGCGTTCGCGCTGGTGACGACGACCGTGTTGAGCGCCAGCCCGCGCCCGAGTTGGGCCTTCGGATAGACCGAGCGGATCAGCGCCGACGAGACGCTGAGCGCTGCCGCCGCGCCGATCGCCTGCGCCGCGCGCACGATCAGCAGGAACGGCAGGCTCTTGGCGAAGAAGCACAGGATCGTCGCGACGGTGAACACCATCTGGCCGATCTGGTACATCCGCTTGAGCCCGAGCCGTTCACCCAACGCGGCGAAGGGGAGCAGCAGCATCACCAGGATCAACTGGTAGATCGTCACGATCGAGACGATCGAGGCGCTGTCGACGTGCAGATCGCGGGCGATCGTCGGCAGCGCGACGTTGGCGACGCTGCCGTCGATCATGATCAGCGCGGACCCGCACGACACCGCGCCGATCGCGAGCAGACGCCGGGGCATCGGCAGGCCGTCGCTCATCGCGGTGGCGACCAGCCGGGCGGGGCGAGTTCCCAGCCGGCGAAATCGAACCCCGGCGTCACCACGCAGCTCACCAGCGCCCAGCCGTGCCGCGCCTCGGCGGATTGCCAGGCGTGGGCGGGGACGAGGCCCTGCGGCGCTTCGCCATTGAGCAGCACGTCGTCATGCCCGATCCGCAGCGTCAGCGGCGATCCCGCGTGCCACAGCCACAGTTCGGCGGCATCGACCCGGTGCCAGTGCGAACGCTCCCCCGCATCGAGCAGGAACAGGATCGCGGTGGCCAGCGCTCGCCCGCCGTCAGGCGCGGGCTGGCGCAGCGTTTCGCGATACCAGCCGCCCTCGGGGTGCGGCGACAGGCCGAGGCTGGCGACGAGCGGGTGAACCATGCCCGGCTGATATGGGCCGGTTCCGCGCTTGTCGAGCCGCCGCGCACACGTGCCTGCCGCATCCGCACTTGCTGGACCGGCACGCGCGGGTTAAGGCCGCCGCCGTTCCCCCATACCCGAAGACCATGCCGTGACAGACTCTCCCGCAGGCGACGTACCCACCGTATTCGAAGGCATCGTGCGCCAGCGCTGTCTCGCCGCGACCTATAATCGCACCGAAGTGACGCTCGCGCCGCATGTCATCTACACGCGCCACGGCGATCTGTTCATCGACGGCGTCGTGCTGGAACGCGACGGGCGGCCGCCCAAGGAGCTCAAGCTCGGCACGTTCAAGCTCGCCGGGCTGACCGGGCTGCGGCTGACGCCGCGCGCGTTCAAGGCGAACCCGTTGTTCTCGCCGAGCGACCCCAAATACGGCGACTCCGTGCTGATGACGGTCGAACTCGGCTGACGGTGAAGGCCGGCGCACCGCTCGACGATGCGCCGCGCGCGCTGGCGTGGTTGTGGCCGCTGGTGGCGCTGCTCGCCGTATCGGCATTGCTGCTCGGCATCCATATCGCGCGCGTGCTGATCGCGGGTGAGGGCTTCGGCTTCGACGTGCCGCTGCTGCTCGCGCTGCGCGTGCCGGGGCATCTCGACACACCCGTCGGGCCGGTGTGGCTGCGCCAGTCGGCGATCGACGTGTCCGCGCTCGGCGGGTTCACGCTGATGTGGCTGTTCGGCGGATCGGGTATCGCCGCCCTGTGCTTCCTGCGCCGCCGCGCCGAGGCGGCATGGATCGCGGCATCGCTGGTCGGCGCGTCGCTGCTGTCGAGCGAACTCAAGAGCGTGATCCACCGCCCGCGCCCGGACGTGGTGCCGCACCTCGTCTGGGTCGACAACGCCAGCTTCCCGAGCGGCCACGCGATGATCTCCGCCGCGACCTATCTGACGATCGCGCTGATGCTCGCCGGCATCGAGCCGCGCCGCGCGGTGCGCGTCGCGATCGTGAGCTTCTTCAGCCTGCTCGTCGTGCTGATCGGGTGCAGCCGCGTATATCTCGGCGTGCATTGGCCGAGCGACGTGCTCGGCGGCTGGTGCTTCGGCACGGTCTGGGCGCTGCTGGTGTTCGCGGCGAACCGCTGGTTGCGGCGGCGGCGCTAGGGAAACGTGGCTAAGGTTGTCCACTGCGCGCACGGTTGGCGGAGTGCGATGTTTGGGGGCCGGGTGCGCGGTGGGGCTGGCGGCGCGGGGCGGCGTGGGTGAGGCGATCAGGGGCAGGCGGACGGGCATGCCGCAAGTCTGGCATGGGGCGGGCGGTGTAGGACAGCTTTTGATCTTGGTGGAACGGACAGCGGCTTCAGCCAGGCGGTCAGGCGCTGCGATCCAACGCATATTCGCGCACCAGCAGCCGCTCGGGCACCTGCCATTCGCGTGCGATCAAGCGGATCATCGGCAGGGTGAGTGCGCGCTTGCGGCGGAGGATTTCGGACGCGCGCGATTTGCTGCCGATCAGCGCGGCGAGATCGGCTCGGGTGCGCCCGTCATGCGCCATTGCCGCCTCGATCGCCGCGATCGGATCGGGATCGGCGATCGGCCAGCGCTTGTCCTCATACGCTTCGACGAGCGTGGCGAGCACGTCCAGCCGGTCGCCTTCAGGCGTACTCTCGGCGGCGCCCCACAGCGCCTCGATCTCTCGAAGCGCGGCCTCATGATCGGCATCGGTGCGGATCGGGGTAATGTCCATTGTCCGGTCCTTCAAAACAGATCGACTGTGAGCGCGTCGATCCGATCATAGTCGGCGTGCGTGCCGACGAACTTCACGAAGGCGATGCCGCGGCGGAAGTCGAACGCGACGATCAACCGATAATCGCCGCCCGCTACTTCGAACCTTACACGTTCGCCGTTCAAAGCTTTGGCCTTGGAAAAAGCGGCCTGCACGTCGGAAGCATTTGCCCAGCTCGCCGTCTTCACGACGCTTTGCCAATGCGTCAGCGATGCCCGCGTTTCCGGGTGCTTCTCGATGAACGCGGCGAGCGTGCTTCGGGCGATCAGTCTCACGGGACTTTATAGTGGTTCCCAATTTGGGAATCAAGCGTGTGTGGGCCGTAGCGGCGCCTGCCCTCGAAATAGCTCGCCGCTTCACCCCGCATCACGCCGGCAGCGTAACAAACGTATCCATCACCCGCTTGCGCCCGGCCTCGTCGAAGTCGATTTCCAGCTTATTCCCCTCGATCTCGGCGATCGCGCCGTAGCCGAATTTCTGGTGGAACACGCGCATCCCCACCGTCAGATCGCTGCGGCCCTTGTTCCCCAAACTCACCGCACTGGCGCGCGCTTCCACGACGCGCGTTGGTTCGCGGGAGAACGTGCGGCTGGTGAAGGCGCCGCCGTCTTTCACCCCGGCCGCGCGTTGCCAGCCGGGGCCGCGGCCGGTGCCGCGCGCGACGTCGGCGAACGGGTCGGCGCGTTCCGACCAGTTGGCGCGCCACAGGCTTTCGCCGCCGCTCATGCTGTTTTCGCTCTCGATGTGCGCGGCCGGGAGTTCGCCGACGAAGCGGCTTGGGATGCTGCTGGTCCATTGGCCGTAGATGCGGCGGTTGGCGGCGTGGAGGATGATCGCGCGGCGCCTCGCGCGCGTGATCGCCACGTAGGCGAGGCGGCGTTCCTCCTCCAGCGACGCGTTGCCGCCTTCGTCGATCGCGCGTTGCGAGGGGAACAGGCCTTCTTCCCAGCCGACCAGGAAGACGGTGTCATATTCGAGGCCCTTGGCGGCGTGGATCGTCATGATCGTCACCTTGGCCTCGTCGGCCTGCGCCTCGTTATCCATGACGAGGCTGACGTGTTCGAGGAACGCGCCGAGGCTTTCATATTCCTCCATAGCGCGGACGAGTTCGGTGAGGTTTTCGAGCCGCCCCGCCGCCTCGACCGATTTCTCGACCTGGAGCGCGCCGGTATAGCCACTCTCGTCGAGGATCTGGCGGGCGAGTTCGGCGTGGGGCAGTTCGTTCGCCATGCGCCGCCAGCGGGCGAGATCGATCACGAAATTGCCGAGTGACTTGCGCGCGGCGCCGGTCAGCTCGTCGGTGTCGAGGATACGCGCCGCCGCGACGCTCAGCGGAATGTTCTCGGCCCGCGCGAGCATGTGGAGCTTCTGCACCGCCTTGTCGCCCAGGCCACGCTTGGGGACGTTGACGATGCGTTCGAAGGCGAGATCGTCGGCGCTCTGGTGGACGACGCGCAGATAGGCGAGCGCGTCGCGGATTTCGGCGCGCTCGTAGAAGCGGAAGCCGCCGATGATGCGGTAATTCAGGCCGATCGCGATGAAGCGATCCTCGAACTCTCGCGTCTGATGCTGCGCGCGGACGAGGATGGCGATGCGATCGAGCGACTGGCCGTTGCGTTGCGCCGCCTCGATCTCCTCGCCGACGCGGCGGGCTTCCTCGGGGCCGTCCCACACGCCGAACACGCTGACCTTGTCGCCGTCGGCTTCCTCGGTCCACAAGGTCTTGCCGAGCCGCCCCGAATTGTTGGCGATCACGCCGCTCGCGGCGGCGAGGATGTGCGGGGTCGATCGGTAATTTTGTTCGAGCCGGATCACCTTGGCGCCGGGGAAATCCTTCTCGAACTTGAGGATGTTCTCGACCTGCGCGCCGCGCCACGAATAGATCGACTGGTCATCGTCGCCGACGCAGCAGATGTTCTTGCGCTCCTGCGCGAGCAGGCGGAGCCAGAGATACTGGACGCTGTTGGTGTCCTGATATTCGTCGACCATGATGTATTTGAAGCGGCGCTGATAATCGGCGAGCACCTCGCGGTCGCGCTTGAGGATGGTCAGCATGTGGAGCAGCAGATCGCCGAAATCGCAGGCGTTCAGGGCGGCGAGGCGAGTCTGGTATTGCTGGTAGAGTTCGCCGCCGCGCCCGTTGGCGTAGCGTTCGCTCTCGCCCGCGTCGATATCGCTGGGGACGAGGCCCTTGTTCTTCCATTCGTCGATCAGCCCGGCGAGGCTGCGCGCGGGGAAGCGCTTCTCGTCGATGTCGGCGGCGATGACGAGCTGCTTCAGGAGCCGCAACTGATCGTCGGTGTCGAGAATCGAGAAATTCGATTGCAGCCCGACCAGTTCGGCATGGCGGCGCAGCATCTTCGCGCCGATCGCGTGGAAGGTGCCGAGCCACGGCATCCCCTCGACGACATCGCCGACGAGCCGGCCGACGCGCTCGCGCATCTCGCGCGCGGCCTTGTTGGTGAAGGTGACGCTGAGGATTTCGCTCGGGTAGGCGCGGCGGGTCGCGAGTAGGTGGCCGAGCCGGGCGGTGAGCGCGGCGGTCTTGCCGGTGCCTGCGCCGGCGAGCACCAGAACGGGGCCTTCAGTGGTGAGCACGGCATCGCGCTGCGGCGCGTTGAGGCCTTTGAGATAGGCGGGTTCGGGGGCGGGCGCGGGGATATTCATCGGCGAACAGGTAGGGAACGGGAGCGGCGAGGGCAATCTTTGATCGCCGCGCAAAGCCGCGCGCGATGCGACGAAGCGATGCCGGCCCGGTGCGCGCCGGTTGCCGCCGAAACAAATCGAGATTAAGGGGCGCCGCAACATCGGTGCGACCAACGCGCCGTTTTCGACGGGGCTTCGCCAAGAACGCTGCTGTCATCATATGGTAACAGAAGCAGGCCACGCCGACTTTATGGATATATCCACTACAGCGTCACTCGAACCGAGTGAACGTGCCGTCGGCGTGCCGCATATTGACCGGCCCTTGCACCCGGCGGGGCGCTGGATCTTCCTCGCGATCATCGTCGGTGCGATCGGTTATGCGGGCGCGAGCATCCTGTTCGATACCGCGCAGGCGGGCGAGGGGCTGGCGACCGCGACCTTCGCGTTCCTCGCGCTGGCGCTGCTGATCGCGCTTGGGTTCGAGTTCGTCAACGGCTTCCATGACACCGCCAACGCGGTCGCCACGGTGATCTACACGCACTCGCTGCCGGCTCCGGTGGCGGTGGTATGGTCCGGGTTCTTCAACTTCCTCGGCGTGATGTTTTCGAGCGGCGCAGTGGCCTATGCGATCGTGACGCTGCTGCCGGTCGACCTGATCCTCCACGTCGGGTCGGGCGCCGGATTCGCGATGATCTTCGCGCTGCTGCTGGCGGCGGTGATCTGGAACCTCGCGACCTGGTATGTCGGGTTGCCCAATTCGTCGAGCCATGCGCTGATCGGCTCGGTGCTGGGCGTCGGCTTCGCCAACCAGATCCTGGCGCATGGCGGCAACGGCACCTCGGGCGTGGACTGGGGGCAGGCGCAGAAGGTGCTGTCGGCGTTGCTGTTCAGCCCGCTGATCGGCTTCGTCGCGTCGATGGTGCTGCTGCTGGTGATGAAGCGCGTGCTGCGCAACCCGACGCTCTACACCGCGCCGAGCGCCGATTCACCGCCGCCCAAGGGCATCCGCGCGACGCTGATCGCGACCTGTACCGCGGTCTCCTTCTTCCACGGCAGCAATGACGGGCAGAAGGGCATGGGGCTCATCATGCTGATCCTGATCGGCTGCGCGCCGACCGCCTATGCGCTCAACCGCACCATGCCGGCGAGCGAGATGCCCGCCTTCACCGCATCGGCCAACGCCGCCGCCACCGCGTTCCGCGCGCATGGCGGCACGGTCGGCAGCGATGTCGGCGCGGCGCGGGTGGTGCTGACTCATGCGCTGGAGACCAAGAAGGCGACCGGGCCCGCGACCTATGGCGCGATCGACACGCTTTCGCACGATGTCACCGCGCGCATTTCGGGATATGGTTCGCTCGACAAGGTGCCGGCGGCGGCGACGCCGAACCTGCGCAACGACATGTATCTTTTGCAGGGCGTCGCGCAGTTCGTGACCAAGGACAAAGCGTCCGAAACGATCTTCTCGGCGGACGAGCTGGACGCGATCGGTGCGTATCAGAAGCATCTCGAAAAGGGCACGCGCTTCATCCCGCTATGGGTGAAGGTGATCGTCGCGATCGCGCTCGGGCTCGGCACGATGGTCGGCTGGAAGCGGATCGTCGTCACGGTCGGCGAGAAGATCGGCAAGACGCATCTGACCTACGGCATGGGCGCCTCCGCCGAAATCGTTGCCGCCTTCACGATCATGACCGCCGATCTGTTCGCGGCGCCGGTTTCGACGACGCACATCCTGTCGAGCGGTGTGGCGGGCGCGTCGGTGGCGAGCGGCAGCGGGTTGCAGACGCGCACGATCCTCAACATGGTGCTCGCCTGGGTGATGACGCTGCCGGCGGCGATGCTGCTGTCGGGCGGGTTGTACTGGCTGCTGCTCGGCGTGGTGCGCGCTTCGGCGGGGTGAGCCTTTAAGCGCGCGCTCCGGGCACGCCCTTCGACACGCTCAGGACGAACGGCGAGAGTGCGCGCGTTTCTTTAACCGTTTCAAACCTTCACCCGTTCATGCTTCGAAACGCTCGGCACGAACGGGCGGGTGTCGTTATGGCGCGACGGGTACGCAGCTCGTCCGGGCGGCGGCGCAGGCGCGGGTGGCGGCGGCGCTTGAGGCGAGCGGGCCGGCCTGGAGGCGGGTGACCGCGCCGGTTTTCACATAATAGGGTTGCAGGCCGGGCAGGCGGCCCTGCACCGATTGCCACAGGCCGCGCGCATTGCCCTCGTCGCGGAACGCGCCGAGCTGGATTCGCCAGCGGCCGTTGCCGGCCAGAGTCGGCGCGGGCTGCGCCGGTGCGGGGCGCGGGCGGGGCGGCGGCGGCGTCGGGCGTGTGCGCGGCGCATCGGGAGCGTTGCCGCGCGGCGGTGCGTCGGGTTCGTCCTGCCGGGGCGTATGGACGGTGGGCGCGGGCCGCGCGTTGGGATCGTAGGCGGAGGGCGGCAGATCGGCGCCGCGCATCGCGGTCTGCGCGCCGGCGTTCGCGATTTCGGGTGGGAGCTGCGGGCGTTTCTCGTCCGCCTCGTACTGGCGGGAGAGGGCCATGCCCTTCTGGCGGTCCTCGGGCGAGAGATACTGGTCCATCTGCGCCTGCACCTGCGGCGCGCGTGGCTGCCCTTGCGCGGCCGAGCGCAGGATCAGCGCATAGGCGCGCGGCCAATCCTTGCTGACGCTGTCGCCGTTGAACAGCATCGTGCCGTACACGAGCTGCGCGCGCGGCTCGCCGCGTGTGGCGGAACGTTCGAGCCAGTGGACCGCATCGGTGCGCTTGCCCTGATCGAACAGGATCAGCCCGTAATTGTCCTCGGCCTGAAGATGGCCCTGCATCGCCGCCTTGCGATACCAGCTTTCCGCCATCGGCAGATCGGTGGGAACGCCGCGGCCGAGCTTATAGGCCTGGCCGAGATTGAACTGCGCGTCGGCATCGCCCTTGATCGCGGCCGGGCGCCATTCGTCGATCGCCTTGCGGTAATCGCCACGGCTCCACGCATCCACGCCGGCTTTGACGTCGGCGAACGCCGGCACCGCGAGAGCCATGCCACCCGCCGCCACCGAGACCAAAATCCATGTCTTCATACGCGGACCCGCATTTCATCGCCCCAAAATCACCTTCGGTTACGCTGAGATACGCAAGATTGGCAAAGATTTCGTTAGGCAGACCGTGCCGAAAAGGAGCGTATCGCCCGGCATTAACCTGTTCTTGACCAATATTGGGGCAATGAGCGGCTTCTACAGGCGGGGGTTGAACGGGGCACATGCGCGTTGTCGCGATGGCATCACAGAAGGGCGGGTCCGGCAAGACCACGCTGACCGGGCATCTCGCCGTCCAGGCAGAGCGTGCGGGAGCGGGGCCGGTGGTGCTGATCGACGTCGATCCGCAAGCCTCGCTGTCGCACTGGTGGAACGACCGCACCGGCGACAGCCCGGCGTTCGCGCGGACCAGCGTGACTCGGCTCGCCGCCGATTTGGAAGCGCTGCGTGTGCAAGGCTTCAAACTCGCGATGATCGACACGCCGTCCGCGATCACGACGGCGATCCAGAGCGTGATCGCGGTCGCCGAACTGATCGTCATCCCGACGCGGCCCAGCCCGCACGATCTGCGTGCGGTCGGCGCGACGGTCGATCAATGCGAGCGCGCGGGCAAGCCGTTGCTGTTCGTCGTCAACGGCGCGACGCCCGACGCGCGCCTCACCACCGAGACGACGATGACGCTGTCGCGGCACGGCATCGTCGCGCCGGTGTTCGTCCACCATCGCGCCGATTTCGCGGCGGCGATGGTCGATGGCGGCACCGTGATGGAGCGCGACGCCGAGAGCGAATCGACCGCCGAGATCGAGGCATTGTGGGGCCATGTGTCGGATCGGCTCGAAAAGAATTTCCGCCGCACGGTGTTCGCGGCGCCCGCAGCGACGGGCACGTTCGGGCAACGGCCGGTGACCGGCGGGTTCGGACGCCGGGTGGTGAATTAAGATGAGCAGCGCCGGCTTCGTGCGTGCGCCCGACCGATTTTTGAACGGCAATCCCGTGGCCGGGGTGCTGGTGAGCGATGTGCCACCGCGCTCGCGCCCGGATGGAGAGATTCGATGAAGACGCGTGCGATCATTTCCCTGGCCGGCTCCGTGCTGCTGTTCGGCGGCGCGCTGGCGGGCGGGGTGCAGGGCATCGCCTTCGCCGGCAGCCACAAGCAGGGTGGCGATGCGCGCAAGGCGGCGGCGGAAGCCGGCAAGGCGCGCGCGCTGCTGGCGCGCGGCAAGGGTGCCGATGCCGTCAAGCACGCCGAGCGCGCCGCGCTGGCCGCGCCCGAATCGGCCGAGTTCCGCATGCTGCTCGGGCAGTCGTATCTCAAGGCGGGGCGGTTCACGTCGGCGCGTGACGCGTTCGGCGATACGCTCGCGCTTGACGCCGGCAACGGCAAGGCGGCGCTCAATCTCGCGCTCGCGCAGATCGCGACCGGCGATTGGGAGGCGGCGCGCAAGACGCTCGCCGCGCATACCGACACGATCCCGGTCAGCGACCGTGGCCTCGCGATCGCGCTGGCGGGCGATCCGGCGGCGGCGGTCGATCTGCTCGCCAGCGCGGCGCGGGCCGATGCGGCCAGCACCAAGACTCGCCAGAACCTCGCGCTGAGCCTCGCGCTCGCCGGTCGCTGGACCGAGGCGCGCGCGGTGGTGGGGCTCGATCTCGCCGCTGCCGATGCCGACAAGCGAATCGTCGAATGGGGTGCGTTCGCGCGGCCCAAGGCGGCCTCGGATCAGGTCGCATCGCTCCTCGGCGTGACCGCCGTTGCCGACAAGGGGCGCCCGGCCGCATTGGCGCTCACCAGCGCCGCGCCGGTGGCGGTGGCGAGCGCCGCGCCGGTCGAGCCAGCGCCGGCTGCGGCTGCGCCGGTAGAGCTTGCCGCAACGGCCGCGCCGTCGCTCAATACCGGGGTGCCCGCGGTCCAGTTCGCCGCGCGTCAGGAAATCGTCCAGCCGCTCGCGGCGAAGCCCGAGGCGGCGCGTGAGCGCAAAGCGCTCGCCAAGGCGGCTCCGGCCGAGGATGCGCCCCGCGCGCTCGCCGCCGGCAAATTCTATGTCCAGCTTGGCGCGTTCGACAATGCCAGCGTCGCGCGCGATGCGTGGAAGCGGGCCGCGCGGCAGTTCCCGAGCTTCTCGGGCCGCACGCCGCAGGGCGCCGCCGTCAAGACCGGGGCCGGAAGCTTCTACCGGCTGTCGCTTGGCGGCTATGCGCGTGGCGATGCGGTGAAGCTGTGCCTGTCGTATCGCGCCGCCGGCGGGCGATGTTTCGTGCGGACGGGCGCGGGCGATCAGCTTGCCGGCTGGGTCAAGCCGGGGGCTGAGCTGGCGTCGCGGTGATCTGATCCTCCCCGCAAGCAGGGAGGATCGGGTTAGCGGGGTTTTTCCACTTTCCACAGCCCGTCCAGCCGTGGGGCGGAGGCGGTGCGTTCGCGCAGCATCAGGCCCTTGAGCTTGAGCTTGTGGCCCCAGATCAGCCCGCCTTCGGTCTCCCAGACGAGATCGTAGATCGCCGTATCGGTGCGTTTCTGGTCGCCGTCCCAATAGCTTGCGGCGACGAGGATCGGCAGGCGGCCCTCGCGTTTGTCGGGGCCGTCCCTGGTCGCTTCGAGCAGCGGCTTGGCAATCCAGTCGGCATCGACATGGGGGCTGAGGATGCTGTTCTGCGCGGGCACGCCGAGCGCCTTGGGGAAGCGGATATCGACGCTCTGCACGTCATGCTCGGCGTCTTTCAACGCGAGACTCGCGCCGCCGTGTTCGGGGGTTGCGGTGAGGCGGACGAGCGTTCGGGTGCGCGCCTCGGTGATTTTCTCGATCTGTTTTTCGTGCTCTTCGCTACGCCGGTCGGACCAGCTCAGCCAGGCGGTGGTCGCCGAGATCAGCAGCCCGGCGACCGCGACGATCTCCGCCAGCGTGACCCAGCGTTTGCGGATCGCGCGGGCCTCGGCGCGTTCGGTGGCGTTGGGTTCGCTCCCGGGTGCGCTCATCGTCCACCTGCTTCCAGAAGCCGCTCGGGCGCGGCGAGTTCCCAGCTTGTCGCGATCCGGTCATCGACCCGATCCCAGTCGAGATCGTCGCGGTCGAGCCGCATCGCCACCCAGCCGAACGTGCCGAGATAGGGCGGCGCGTAATAGAAGGCCGGATCGCTCTCGATCAGCATCGCTTGCTCGTCATGGCCGGTGGTGCGGACGATCGCGACGGTCTCGCCGTCATTGTGATGATTGTGCCAGAAATAGGCGAAGAACTTGCCGCCGGCGATGAGAAATCCGGGCGATCCGTGCGACATCTGCTCCTCCGCCTCGGGCAAGGCGAGGCAGTAGGACCGGACACGGGCGAGGGCGGCTTCGGGATCGGGGCTCATTGCGGACTCACCTTAGCTACGAAGTCTGGGCTACGAAGTCTGCCAGAACGCGCGGATACAGGCGATGCTCCGCGACCAGCACGCGCGCGGCGAGCGTTTCGGGGGTGTCGCCGGGTTCGATCGCCACCTCGGCCTGACCGAGCACGGCGCCGCCATCGAGTTCCTCGGTGACGACATGGACCGAGCAGCCGCCGTGGCTGTCGCCCGCTTCGATCGCGCGCGCGTGGGTGTCGAGACCCTTGTATTTTGGGAGCAGCGAGGGGTGGATGTTGAGGATGCGACCGCGCCAGCGCGCGACGAAATCGTCCGAGAGCAGCCGCATATAGCCAGCGAGCGCGATCGTTCCGACGCCCGCGTCGCGGAGCGCGGCATCGAGCGCGGCTTCATAGGCTGGCTTGCCGATCCCCTTGGGCGAGAGCGCCCAGGTGGCGAGGCCCTGCGCCTTGGCCCAGCCGAGGCCGGCGGCGTCGGGCTTGTCGGAGGCGACCAGCGCGACCTCATAGGCGCCGTCCGCCGCCGCGACGAGGCTCATCATGTTCGAGCCTCGGCCGGAGATGAGGATGGCGACGCGCTTGCGGTCAGCCATGCAGGTGAGTCGCCGACCAGGCATCGCGACCGCCCCAGGTTTCGATGCGGCCGTTGACGGTGCAGCCACGCTCGCCTGCGACGATCTCGCCGATGCGCAGCACGGTTTCGCCCGCGCCTTCGAGCATCGCGGCGACATCATCGGCGGCGTCGGCGGCGACCACCACGGCCATGCCGATGCCGCAGTTGAAGGTGCGCGCCATCTCGCCCGGTTCGATGCCGCCCTGCGCTTGCAGGAACGCCATCAGCCGGGGCTGTTCCCAATCGTCGGCGTGGATCATCGCGTGGGTACCCTCGGGCAGAACGCGCGGGATGTTTTCGAGCAGTCCGCCGCCGGTGATATGCGCGAGGCCCTTGATGCGGCCGACACGGAGCGCCGGGAGCAGGCTCTTCACATAGATTCGGGTCGGCGCCATCAGCGCGTCGATCAGCAAAGTGTCGATGTCGAACGGGGCGGGGCGGTCGAGCTTCCAGCCCTTGTCGGCGGCGAGGCGGCGGACCAGCGAGAAACCGTTCGAATGCACACCCGTAGAGGCGAGGCCGAGCACGACGTCGCCGGGGGCGATATCCTTGCCGGTCAGCACGCGGTCCCGCTCGACCGCGCCGACGCAGAAGCCGGCGAGATCGTAATCGCCGGGGCCGTACATGCCGGGCATCTCGGCGGTTTCGCCGCCGATCAGCGCGCAGCCGGCTTGCAGGCAGCCTTGCGCGATCGAGGCGACGACGCGCTCGGCGACGCCGGCTTCGAGTTTGCCGGTCGCGTAATAATCCAGGAAGAACAACGGTTCGGCGCCCTGGACGATCAGATCGTTGGCGCACATCGCGACGAGATCGATGCCGACGCCATCGTGGTGGTTCGAATCGATCGCGAGCTTGAGCTTGGTGCCGACGCCGTCGTTGGCGGCGACCAGCAGCGGATCGACGAAGCCCGCCGCCTTGAGATCGAAGAAGCCGCCGAAGCCGCCGAGATCGGCATCGGCACCGGGGCGGCGCGTCGCTTTCGCCAGCGGGGCGATGGCGCGGACGAGCGCATTTCCGGCTGCGATCGAGACGCCGGCCTGCGCATATGTATAAGGTTTGTCGCTCATACTGCGTCGCCTAGCCATATCCTGCTTGGATTTCCACGTCTGCTTCGCCAAAAGGGCGCCGACATGCCCCCGCGCCTTTCCCGCCCGTTCCAGTTCCTCGTCGCATCGGCGCTCGTCGCCAGCGGTGGCTTGCTGCTTGCCCAGGATGCCGCGCCGCCGGCGCCGACCTCCCCGTCCGGCGCGATCGGCGACGGATCGGGCAGCTACGAGGTCAGCGGGATTCGCGTCGACGTGAGCGCGGGCAATGCCGATGCCGCGCGCTACGCCGGCTGGCGGCTGGCGCAGCGCAAGGGCTGGCAGATGCTCGCCGCACGGCTGGGGTCGGGCGCTGGCAGCGTGTCCGACGGGACGCTCGATTCGATGGTGTCGGGCATCATCATCGAGAACGAGCAGATCGGGCCGAACCGCTATATCGCGCGACTGGGCGTGCTGTTCAGCCGCGCGCGGGCTGGCGCCTTGCTCGGCGTCGCCGACCAGGAGCAGCGCTCGACCGCGATGCTGACGATCCCGATCGCCTATTCGGGTGGCGCCGCCATCGCGTTCGAGCAGGATAATCCGTGGGTGCAGGCGTGGGGGCGCTTCCGCACCGGCAACAGCTCGATCGATTATGTGCGGCCGAGCGGCACCGGCAACGATTCGCTGCTGCTCAACCTCGGCCAGACGACTCGGCCGGGGCGGGCGTGGTGGCGGATCGTGCTCGACCAATATGGCTCGAACGACATCCTCGTGCCGATCGTGCGGCTGTCGCGGCAATGGCCGGGCGGGCCGATCATCGGCGCGTTCGAGGCGCGGCACGGGCCGGACAACAAGATCGTCACGCGCTTCACGCTGCGGGTCGGCAATGCCGATGCGCTGCCGTTGCTGCTCGACGAGGGCGTGAAGCGGATCGACGCGGCATATCAGGCGGACCTGCGTTCGGGCGGGTTGCGGCCCGATTCGAGCCTCGCCTACGTGCCGCCGGTCGCGCCGACGCCGACCCCCACGCCGACGCCGACCGACACCCCGACCGACGCGGCGGGCACCCCCGGCGGCGCGATCACGCTTGCGCCGGGCGACACCGCGACGGTGGCGATCACGGTTCAGGTCGATACCCCCGGCGCCGCCGCCGTCACTGCGACCGAGGCGGCGCTGCGTGGCCTGACCGGGGTGCGCAGCGCGGTTACCACCAGCCTCGCGCTCGGCGGAGTCTCGGTGATGCGAGTCGCTTATGATGCCGATCCGGCGATGTTCCGCGCGCAACTGGAGGCGAAGGGCTGGGTGGTGACGGGATCGGGCACGACGATCCGAATCCGCCGCGCGCAGGCGAGCGACGGTAATCCGGGGTGAGCGCGCAACTCGCTTTGCCCCTGGAGTGGCCGGCGGACCCGCGTGACGACGAGTTTCTGGTAACCCAATCGAACGAACGCGCGATCCAGCAGCTCGAACACTGGAGCACCTGGCCGGTCGCGGCGGTGGTGGTGACGGGCCCGCGCAAATCGGGGCGCAGCCTGCTCGCGCGGATCTTCGCCGCCAAGGCCGGCGGCCAGTTGATCGACGATGCCGAGCAGCAGAAGGAAGCCGACATCTTCCATGCGTGGAACCGCGCGCAGGAAACCCGCAAGCCGGTGGTGATCGTCGCCTATGCCCCCCCGCCCGAATGGGCGATCCGGCTGCCCGATCTGCGCTCGCGGCTGGTCGCCAGCCCGACGCTTCGGCTGGGCGACCCCGACGAGGCGCTGATGCGCGCGTTGTTCGAGCGGCAATTCTACCGGCGTGGCCTCGATGCACGGCCGGACCTGATCGAGTGGCTGGTGCGGCGGATCGAGCGGACGCATGTCGCGCTGCTGCGCGCGGTCGACGTGCTCGACGAAGCGGTGCTGGGCAGCCGCAAACGGCTGTCGATCGCGCTTGCACGCGCCACCTTGGCCGAGGCAGGGCTGATCGACGGCACCCAAAGCGAATCGGCAGACTCCTGATGACTCGACCCGCGCACATCGTCCGCATCGACAATGACGAAGATCCTTTCGCCGCGACCGAGGGAAACGACCGCTATTTCAACCGAGAGCTTTCGTGGATGGCGTTCAACCGCCGCGTGCTGGAGGAAGCGCGCAACCCGGCGCATCCGCTGCTGGAGCGGCTGCGCTTCCTGTCGATTTCGGGATCGAACCTCGACGAATTCTTCATGGTGCGTGTGGCGGGCCTCAAGGGCCAGCAATTGCAGGATGTCACCCAGCGCTCGCTCGACGGACTCAACAGCAGCCAGCAGCTCGCCGCGATCGTCGGCGAGGCGGATGAGCTGATCGAGCGCCAGCGCACCGTCTGGCGCGAGCTGCGCGGGCTGCTCGCCGAGACCGGCATCGTCGTGCTGAGTTCGCGCACGATCGACGAATCGGTGACCGCCGACGAACTGCGCTGGCTGGAGACCCAGTTCCGCGAGCAGATCTTCCCGATCCTGACGCCGCAGGCGCTCGACCCGGCACATCCGTTTCCGTTCATGCCCAACAAGGGGCTGGCGGTGATGTTCGATCTGGTCCGCGAATCGGACGATGAGCCGATCCGCGAACTGGTGATGCTGCCGGCGCCGATGCCGCGGTTCCTGCGCATACCGGGCGAGATGGTGCGCTATGTCGCGGTGGAATCTTTGGTGAAGCGGTTCGCGCCGCTGATCTTCCCCGGCTACCGCGTGCTCGGCGGCGCCGAGTTCCGGGTGCTGCGCGACAGCGATATCGAGATCGAGGAAGAGGCCGAGGATCTCGTCCGCTACTTCGCCAATGCGATCAAGCGGCGGCGGCGCGGGCGCGTGATCCGGCTCGAACTCGAAAGCGGTATGCCCGAGGTGCTCGGCGCGGTGCTGCGCGACGAACTTGGCGGGCCGGATGCGTTCGTCACCGAAAGCGGTGCGTTCCTTGGCGTCGGCGATCTCGATGCGCTGGTCGATGAGGACCGCCCCGATCTCAAGTTCCCGCCGTTCTCGCCGCGCTTCCCTGAGCGCATCCGCGAATTCGCCGGGGATTGCTTCGCTGCGATCCGCGCCAAGGACATCGTCGTCCACCACCCGTATGAGACGTTCGAGGTGGTGCTGGCCTTTCTCAAGCAGGCGGCGGCGGACCCGGACGTGGTGGCGATCAAGCAGACGCTGTACCGCGCCGGCAAGCAATCCGCCGTCATCAACGCGCTGATCGCGGCGGCGGAAGCGGGCAAATCGGTGACGGCAGTGGTCGAGCTGAAGGCGCGGTTCGACGAGGAGCAGAATTTGCTCTGGGCCTCGGCGCTGGAGCGTGCCGGCGTTCAGGTCGTCTACGGGTTCATCGACTGGAAGACTCACGCCAAGGTGTCGATGGTGGTGCGCCGCGAGGCCGGGCAGTACCGAACCTATTGCCACTTCGGGACGGGCAATTACCACCCGATCACCGCGCGCATCTATACCGATCTGAGCTTCTTCACCGCCGATCCCGCGATCGGGCGGGATGCCGCGCAGATGTTCAACTATGTCACCGGCTATATCGAGCCGACCGGCATGACCAAGGTGAGCCTGTCGCCGCGCGACCTGCGGCCGCGGCTGATGGGGCTGATCGATTCGGAGATCGCCAACGCGCTCGCCGGCAAGCCCGCCGCGATCTGGGCGAAGATGAACTCGGTGGTCGATCTCGCCGTGATCGAGAAGCTGTACGAGGCGAGCAACGCCGGCGTCGAGATCGACCTCATCATTCGCGGCATCTGCTGCCTGCGCCCCGGCGTGCCGGGCATGTCCGAGAACATCCGCGTGAAATCGGTGATCGGGCGCTTCCTCGAGCACAGCCGGATCTGGTGCTTCGGCAACGGCAAGGCGCTGCCCAATGACGGCGCCAAGATCTTCATCTCCTCGGCCGACTGGATGCAGCGCAATTTCGACCGGCGTGTCGAATATATGCTGCCGATCGAGAACCCGACCGTCCACGACCAGATTCTCGACCAGGTAATGGTCGCCAATCTGATCGACAACGAGCAGAGCTGGGAATTGCAGCCCGATGGCAGCTATGTCCGCGACGATCCCGGCGATCGGCCGTTCAACCTGCACCGTTACTTCATGACCAATCCGTCGCTGTCCGGGCGCGGCGCGGCGCTGACCGCGAGCGATGCGGTGCCCAAGCTGTCGCTGCGGCGCACGCGCTGAGCGTGGCGCTGTTCGGCACCAGCAAGGTTGCGACTGTGAGTGAACCGCGTACCGCGATCATCGACATCGGCTCGAACTCGATTCGCCTCGTCGTCTATCAGGGGCCGGCGCGACTGCCGGCGATCCTGTTCAACGAGAAGGTGATGGCCGGGCTCGGGCGCGGGCTGGCGGTGAGCGGGACGATCACGGGCGCTTCGCTGCGGATGGCGAAGAGTGCGCTGCACCGCTTCGCCGCCGTCGCGCGCGAGATGGAGGTCGATCGGCTGCGTACCGTTGCCACGGCGGCGGTGCGCGATGCGAGCAACGGCGGCAAGCTGCTCGCGATCGCCGAAGCGGCCGGGCTCGAGGTCGAGCTGTTGTCGGGCGAGGAAGAGGCGATCGCCGCGGGCTATGGCGTGCTGTCGGCGATCCCCGAGGCGGATGGCATCGTCGGCGATCTTGGCGGCGGCAGTCTCGAACTGATCCGCGTATCGGGCGGCGCGGTGCAGGACCGGGTTTCGTTTCCGCTCGGCGTGCTGCGTATCGCCGCGATTCGGGGCAAGGGGCCGGGCGCGCTCCAGCGGCAGGTCGCGCGATTGATCGAGGCCGCCGGCTGGAGCGGGCGCGGCGAGGGGTTGCCGCTGTATCTCGTCGGCGGATCGTGGCGCTCGCTGGCGCGGCTCGACATGCATCTGCGCGGCTATCCGCTGCCGGTGATCCACCAATATGCGATGCCGCGCGGCGCGATCACGCGGATGAGCCGCACGATCGCGCAGGTCAACAAGAGCTGGCTGCGCGCGGTGCCCGGGCTGCAATCGGGCCGGGCGGGAACGCTGAGCGACGCGACGGCGGTGCTGGCGGTGCTGCTCAAGCAGCTCAAGTGCGAACGCACGATCGTCTCGGCCTATGGCCTGCGCGAAGGGCTGTTGTATCAGGCGCTCGATCCGGCGACGCGCGCGCTCGACCCGCTGATCGTCGCGGCGCGCGACGAGGGGCGGCGGCACGGGCGCTTCGCCGAACATGGCGATCTGCTCGACGGCTGGATCGCGCCGCTGTTCGCACAGGATTCGCCCGCGATGGCGCGGCTGCGGCTGGCGGCGTGTCTGCTCGCCGATGTCGGCTGGCGCGCCAACCCCGATTTCCGCGCCGAACGCGGCGTCGAGATCGCGCTGCACGGCAATTGGGTGGGCATCGACGGACGCGGGCGCGCGCTGATGGCGCAGGCGCTGTTCACGAGCCTCGGTGGCGGGACGGAGGTGCCGGCGCCGGTTGGCGTACTGGCGCCGCCGGCGGACCTCAAGCGCGCGATCGGCTGGGGGCTGGCGATGCGGCTCGGCCAGCGGCTGAGCGGCGGGCTGGAGGGGCCGCTGCGCCGCACCCGGCTGAGCGACGAGGGCGGCGCGGTGGTGCTCGGCGCACCCAGTGCGGACCGGGCGCTGTACAGCGAGGCGGTGGAGCGGCGGCATACGACGCTGGCGGTGGCGCTGGGGCGGACGGCGATCTTCACGGCGTGAAGGCGGGCCGGTCAGCGGATGACGACGATTTCGGCTCCGGTGGTTTCCGCGATGTTCCGCCAAGCCTTGTCCGCTGTCCATGCCGGCAACGCCTCTTGAATGGACAGCGCCAGACAGCAACGATCACCCAGCGATAGTCCGGCCGAAGCCGTGGCGGCGCGCAGCCGTCCCGCGCGTTTGGCGGTGTCTTTGTCGAGCGGAACCACATCAATCGGCAACGGATCGAGCATCATATCGATCTCGCGCTCGGGCATGCCGGCATGGATGAAGTGGCTTACCACCTCGGCATAATTGACTGAACTCATCCGGGAGCCGGCGATCGCTTCGGCGACGATCGTCGCGCCAGCCTCGCCTTTCACCAGCGCTATCAGTGCGGATGCGTCGAGTACGATCCTGCTCATTCCCCGGCGGCGGCGCGGCGACCAGCGAGAAACGCATCGACCGACGCCTCCGGCTTGCCATCGGTGTAGCGCTTGGCGAGCGCTTGCGCGTGCGCGACCGCTTGAGCCGATGTGCGCAGCACGATGCCGTCCTCGGTTTCTTCGAGCCAGACCTGGCCGCCTTCGGCCAAGCCCATTTTGCGGCAGATGTCGGCGGGCAGGCGCATTTGGCCTGTCGGGGTGATACTGACCTGAACCGTCATCGCGCCACTCCCATCATCCAGGGCAACATATTCGTTTAGTCTCAAGCGGGATCGCGCACAACGAACGCGCTTCGTGGGTTACCCCACCCGCACCGGTATCCCCGGCAGCGCCTTGGCGGTGCGGATCGTCAGCGAGGTCTTGACGCTGGCGACGTTGGGGGCGGGGGTGAGGTGGGTCATCAGGATTTCCTGGAAGCCCTTGAGGTCGCTCGCGACGATCTTGAGGATGAAGTCGATCTCGCCGTTGAGCATGTGGCATTCGCGGACTTCGGGGATGGTCGCGACGTGCGCCTCGAATGCGGCGAGATCCTGCTCGGCCTGGCTGCGCAGCGAAACCATCGCGAACACCGTGATCGGATAGCCGAGCGTTGCGGCGTCGAGATCGGCGTGATAGCCGCGGATCGCGCCGGCTTCCTCCAGCGCGCGGACCCGGCGCAGGCATGGCGGCGCGGTGAGGCCGACACGCTCGGCGAGTTCGACATTGGTCATCCGTCCGTCGCGCTGTAGCAATTCGAGAATCCGCCGGTCGATCTGGTCGAACGCCATTACGAGCCGCTCCGCTGAAACATATCTTTTCCAATGCCTGTAGGGGCTTTATCATAAGATAATTGCGAGAGAACGCAATTGTCCCACATTGCGACCGGTCGAAAATCAGCTATTCCAGACGGGCCTCGCGCGCGTTAAGGATTCATTACAGCGCGGGTCGTCTCCGCGTGGGTCAGCTAAAGGGTATTTGCGGGTTGCGCTTCGACGACAGTCTCGAAACGGTGCTTTCGGCCGACATGTCGACCCCGTTCGGCGCGCAGTCGGCATGGCGGCAGCTCGTCGATCTGATCGGCCGGGGCCGCGCCGATGCCACACCGGCGGCGATCGCCCGGCTGCGCGCGCTGCGCGGCATGGTGCCTGCGACGGTGCGTGCCGCCAGTGCGCGCGCGCTGGCCGATGCCACACCGCCGGCGGCGCTGGTTCGGCTGTTCAGCGAGGATGACGCTGCGGTCGCCGCGCCGGTACTGCGCACCGCGCAGCTTGAGGAGCGGGACTGGATCGGATTGCTGCCCGGATTGTCTTCGGTCGGCCGCTCGGTGCTGCGTCATCGCCGCGATCTGCCCGCCGGCGTGGTGCGTGCGCTGGCGGCGTTCGGCGGCGTCGATTTCGTGCTGGGCGCGTCGATCGAGGCGCTGGCCACCGTCGATGCCGGGCACGATCCGGTGCCGGTCGCAAGCGCGCCTGACGCGGAGCCGGCGATCGAGCCCGTGTCCATGCCCGAATCCTCGTTCGCGTCGATCGCCAGCATCGCGCAGGGCCTGCCGGTCGTCGCCGAGGCGCTGCGCCAGCAGAACGCGCCGCCCGCACCTGCCGCCGACGGGACGTTCGAGATCGCGGATCTGGTCGCGCGGCTCGACGCGTTCCACCGCGAGCGCGATGAGAATGGCGTGCCGATCGAGGCCGAAGTGTTCGCGTTGTCGCCCGTCGAGGCGCGCGGTTTCCAGTTCGAGACCGACGCGAGCGGCATGATCCGCTGGATCGAGGGCGTGTCGCGCGCGCCGCTGATCGGGCTGTCGCTCGATCACGTGGGCGAGGGCGCGGCGGTCGATGGGGTCGCGTCCGGTGCGTTCCGTCGGCGTTCCGGGTTCGTCAATGCGCGGCTCGTCGTCGCCGGCAGCTCGGATGCGGCGGGGCAGTGGCGGATCAGCGCGGCGCCGGTGTTCGACCGGGGGAGCGGGCGCTTCACCGGCTATCGCGGTTCGGCGCGCCGGCCGCGCGTGGAGGAAAGCGCCGAATTGTCGCGGGGCCGTGGCCGCGCCGGACCCGACGCGCTGCGCCAGCTCGTCCACGAACTGCGCACGCCGGCGAACGCCATCGCCGGCTTCGCCGAGATGATCGAATCCGAGATGCTCGGGCCGGTGCCGCCGGTTTATCGCGGGCGCGCCGGGGCGATCCGCGATCAGGTCCATGCGCTGCTCGGCGCGATCGACGATATCGACATGGCGGCGCGGATCGACACGCGGGCGCTCGATCTGCGAGACGATGCGGTGCCGCTCGCGCCGCTGCTGGCGCGCGTCGTGGGTGATCTCGCGCCGCTCGCCGATTTGCGCTCGGCGACGATCGACTGCCGCGCCGCGCCCGACATCGTCATCGCTGGCGACGACCGCGCGGTCGAACGGCTGATCGGGCGCTTGCTCGCCACTTTGGTCGCCTCGACCGAGGCCGGCGAGCGGATCGGCGTTACCGCGCGGATCGAGGATATGCAGGCGGTGATCGTGTCCGATCGTCCGCGCGCGCTCGCCGCGTATGCCGCCGAGGGGCTGTTGCGGATCGATGCCGAGGCCGAGGCCGAGCAGATCGGCGCGCCGTTGCTCGGCACGGGCTTCGCGCTGCGGCTAGCGCGCAATCTGGCGGGCGAGCTCGGCGGCTCGCTGACGCTCGGTGACACCGCCTTGACTTTGCGGCTGCCCGCCGCCGTAAGTGCCAACGTGGGACAGGCTTTTTCAAACTAGATCGTGGCGCGCGCGCACCCGCCCGGGTTTCGGCCGGAGCCGCCACACGCCGCCGATATGGTCGCGTGGCCGGACGATTTCGGCACGCGCTTCACCGTGTTCGTCGATACCGAGGAGGAGTTCGACTGGAGCGCCCCGCTCGCGCGCGCGGGCCACACGCTTGCATCGGTGACGGCGCTGCCCGGGGCGCACCGCCGCTTCGCCGATCATGGCGTACCGCTCACCTACATGGTCGATTATCCGATCGCGACCGATTCACGGGCAGTCGACATCCTGCGCGGGTTGCTGGCGGACGGGGTTTCCGCGGTGGGGACGCAATTGCATGCGTGGGTCAATCCGCCGTTCGACGAACCCCTGACGCCGGCCAACAGTTATGCCGGCAATCTGCCCGAGGCGACCGAGGGGGCCAAGCTGGACACGCTGACCCATGCGATCGAAGCCGCGTTTGGGCGGCGGCCGGTGGCGTATCGCGCCGGGCGCTATGGCATCGGCCCGGCGACGCTGCGGCTGCTCGCGGCGCGCGGGTATCGGCTCGATAGCTCGATGCGCGCGCGCTACCGCTACAGCGCCGATGGCGGACCGGATTTCGGCGCGATCGGCAATGCCGCGTTCCGCTGCGGCCCGGACAAGGCGATCGTCGAACTGCCGCTGACGACGGTTTTCACCGGCGGGCTGCGGCGCGGCGGTGCGCGTCTGTACGATGTTCTGGGCAAGATCCCCAAGGGGCGCGGGCTGGCGGCGCGGCTGCGCCTCGTCTCGCGCGTCGCGCTCACGCCCGAGGACATGCCGCTCGCCGACGCGCTGGAGGCGATCGCGGTTGCGGTGGGAGAGGGCGTGCGCGTGCTCAACTTCGCGTTCCACTCGCCCTCGCTCGCGCCCGGCCACACGCCGTATGTTCGCGATGCCGCCGATCTCGCGCGCTTTCATGGCTGGTGGCAGGCGGTGCTCGCCGAGCTGGACCGGCGCGGTATCCGCCCGGCGTCGCTCGACGCGCTGATCGCCGCCGCCGGATGAGGGACGCCTTGCCACCGCGCCTGCGCATCCGCTAACGGGGGCAATCGGTGGGGCCTGTAGCTCAATGGTTAGAGCTGGCCGCTCATAACGGCTAGGTTGCGGGTTCGAGTCCTGCCGGGCCCACCATGCCTTTCGGCGCGTGCCTTAGACGTCCTTGTTGCCAAGGGTTTGTCCGGGGCCGGCTTGCTTGAAACAGTCATAGGTCCGTTTCAGCGGCTCATCCGTAAAATCATTCAGGATGACACACCGCCCGCTGCGAGAGCGGGCGGTGCGTCCTTTCTGTCTGAGCCGGCTCAGCCTGCCTTCGGCGCGTCGCACGCGCCGATGCGCTTGCCGGTGACATGGGTCTTGGTGGTCACCTTGCCGCCTGTGGCCGCACCGCCGGGTGCCGCCGGCATGTTCATCGTCGACTCGCTCGTGATGTCATAGCTGGTGCTGGCGAAGTTGCCCGACATGGACGCCCGCATCTCGCCCGCTGGCATGCCGGGCGCGCCCTTGCACACCAAGGTTCCGCTCATCTTGCCGCCACCCATCTCGAACTTCTCATAGGTACAGTTCTTGGCAGCGCCGAACATGTCCTGCGGCGGCTTTTCGGCCTGTTCGGGCGTGAGGCAGGTCTCGACCTTCTGCGCCTTCATCTGCTGCTTCATCGCCGTCGCCATCTCTGGGGGAACGCCCGGACCGTCGACCGACAGGATCTCGACCGCCGTCTCCCACTTGCCGGGTTCGAGCTTGACCGCATTTTTGGTGGCCTCCGCAACGTCGGCGACCGAGGCGTTCTCCGCCTTGACGGTCGGGTTCGAGTTGCAGGCCGCCAGCATCGCTATGGCGGGCAGAATGATTGTCAGACGCTTCATGCATTTCTCTCCCGGTTGAAAACGACCAGTCCTGATCGTTTCTTCTACGTAACGTCGGGAGGCACAATGAAGCTCCCCGTTAACACAGATTTATTTCGTTCGGCCGGAGTACGATGCTTTCCGTCCCGAGCGTGACGTCGATCAGGAAGCGCAGCGCCGAAACCGTCGCGTCGATCGTAAACTTCCCGACACCGTGTTCGGGCTAAAGGATTCGGTATGAGTCGTTCGCCGGATCGTCGAGGCAACGGGCGAGGAGACGCAACGACGAGGGTGACGGGCGCGGTGGACTTGGGCTAGCGCGGGTGCGTTGGCGTCGTGCGTAGCTGAGAAGGAACGGTTTTTGGATTTCAGTCCGCTTCCGCTTGGGAGTGTCGCCGGCGCGTTTCTGCTGGCGTTTCCGACCCTGTTCTCGATCGTCAACCCGATCGGTGCGGCTTTGATCTTCAATCAGGTGATCAGCAATCGGACGCGTGAGGAGCGTCAGGAGCTGGCCCGGAGAATCGCGAGCTATTCGCTCATCGTGCTCCTCGCGTCGCTTTTGCTTGGTGGCATCGTCCTGAACTTCTTCGGGGTGAGCTTGAGTGCGCTCCGCATCGGGGGCGGTCTGGTCGTCGCGGTGCGGGCGTGGGGCTTGCTGATGCAGCCCGAAGTTCACGAGGAGCGCAAGGCGACTTCGGCCGAGCCGGCCCAGTCGGCCGACGATGTGGCGTTCTTCCCGCTGACGATGCCGTTGACGACCGGCCCCGGCACCATCGCCGTGGCGATCGCATTGTCCTCGCAACGGCCGGGCGGGGACGGCGGGGTGATCAGTTTCTTTGCCGGGGTGAGCCTGGCAGCGGCTTGTATCGCGGTGACGATCTGGCTCTGCTACCGCTGGTCGGACACGGTTACCGCGCTGCTTGGGCCAGCCGGCGCGCGCGTCCTCTCACGCTTGGTCGCGTTCCTGCTGCTGTGCATCGGGGTGCAGATCATGATCACCGGCGTTGTCGGGGTCGGTCAATTGCTGCTGAGTTCGAGATGACATGATCGGCATAGCTGAGGTCCTCGCCGCAGCCGGGCGCTTGCGCCTCAGGGGAGCGGGTCGGACGCCAGCCGCGCGCCGCCATCGACGGCGAAATCGAGCATCGACGGTTGGCTGGGCGAATAGCGCGGCCACGCCGGCAACGCTTCCCCGTTGGGATCGCCATGTTTGACGAAATTGACGAGATAGCGGCTGATCGTCCGTGAGGCGGCGCGATCGGTGGCCGTGGTTTGGTCGCCATATTTGATGGGTGCGGTGTTGAAGAAGAACGGAATATCCGATGCGTGTTTGGCACCTTTTCCATCCGCCGTCCGGGCTGCATCCGCAACGTAGGAGAACCGGTAATAATAGGTGGGCACCCCGTCCGAAGCGAACAGCGCAGCCATCTTGCGAGCGCCGCTGATCATGTAGCCGGACGGGCCGCCGATATCGTCGCTGGTGGCGCCGAGCATGACGGGAACCTTGCTGAACCGGCCGTTCCGATAGGCCGTGGCGAGATCCACGGCGATCCTGCCATCGACGATCGGGCTGGTGAAAGTCCTGGGCTGACCGGCGGGTGTGGCCATGGTGGCGAGGTTCAAGCCAGCGACGATCTGATCGGCGGGCAGCGCGCGAAGCTTCGCGAGCGCTTGCGCGTCGTCCGGCGCGATGCCCTTGGACTTTGCGAAGGCGAGGCCGATGTCCTCTGCCGCGGCGAGAGTCGTGCCGGGGCCTATGCTCGGGCCGCCGGACTCGATGACCGCCTTTTCGAAAAGGCCATCGGCGAGCGGCGACGTGAGGAGGGCGTGAACCGACATTCCGCCGGCGCTTTCGCCGATGATCGTCACATTGGCGGGATCGCCGCCGAAGGCCGCGATGTTGCGACGGACCCAGCGCAGCGCCGCCAACTGATCCATATATCCATAATTCGCGAGCAATCCGCCGTCCGGGTTCGTAGCGGTCAGTTGCGGATGGGCGAACGTGCCGAAGCGGCCAAGGCGATAGTTGAAGCTGACGACCATGATGCCCTGTCTGGCAAGTTCGGCACCCGAATAGGTCGGCGGGGAGGAGCCGCCATTGACGAAGCCGCCGCCGTAGATCCACACCATGACCGGCAGCTTCGCTTTGGCGCCAACCGGCTTCCAGACGTTCGCGTAGAGACAGTCCTCGGCCGGCGGGGTGCCGAGCGGAGCGGCATCGCTTGGAAACGGTAGCTGCATACAGTCATGGCCGTATTGGGCGGCATCGCGTTCGCCGGACCATTTGGCGGCGGGCTGGGGCGCGCGCCAGCGCAGGTCGCCCACGGGAGGCGCCGCGAACGGAATCCCCTTGAAAGACGTGATGCCGTCCGCGCTCCGGCCGAGCAGCGCGCCGGTGTCGATCACGGCGCGGGGACGATCCGCCTGCGCGTGCGCGGGAGCCGACAGAGTCACCGCCAGGGTCGCGAGGATGAAGGTGCGCATGTCGTCTCCTGGCGTGGATGATCGTGAGGCTATGAGCGTAGCTGCGCCGTGAGAGCGTGGCGAGAGTGCGTCAGCCAGCTCCGCCGGTTCAGCCCCGGAAAAGCAGCGGCGCCATCTCGTGCAGGCTGCGGCGCCAGGTGAGGAACTCGTGCGCGGTGCCCGGGGAGACATAGAAAACGCTGTTGACGCCCGCCGCCTTCAGCGCCGCCGCATTCGCGCGCGGATCGGGGCGGGGGCCGCCGTCGGGAGCGCGCGCGCGACCGCCTTCCAGTTCGCGGCTGCCGAAGCTGACGAACACGAGCTTCACCTTGTCCTTGAAGCCTGGAGTGGCGTTGACATCATCCACTCCGAAGGTGCCGCCGCTGAGCAGGCCGATGGAGCCGAATGTGTCGAGGTGCTTGGGCGCGATCAGCTTGGTTTCGAAACCGCCCATCGACAACCCCGCCATCGCCCGGTGCCGAGCGTCGGCAACGGTCTGGTAGGTGCGGTCGACATAGGGAATCAGTTCGTTCAGCAGCATTGTCTGGAAGGGGCGGATGTCGAAGCTGGCGAGGCCACCGGGGCTGCCGGGCTTGACGTCGTTGGTCATTCCGTAGGTCATCACGATGATGAAGGGCAGCGATTTCCCTTCGGCGATGAGGTTGTCCATGATGAGATTGGCATGGCCCTGGTTCGCCCATGCGGTCTCGTCCTCGCCCCATCCGTGCTGAAGGTAGAGCACCGGATACCGGGTGTGCGGGGTCTTTCCGTAACCGGGCGGCGTGTAGACGAAGGCCCGACGTTGCGTGCCGGTGCTTGGGGACGGGAACAGAATCTGCTCTACGCGCCCGTGCGGCACGTCTTTGAGCGCATAGAAGTCCGCGTCATGCGCGGGAATCTCGATTCCGCTTTCCCAACGCGTCGAACCGTAGAAGTTCAGAGCACCGGGATCGTTGAACATGCCGCCGTCGACGGTCAGGTGGTAGTAGTGAAATCCCTCGTCGAGCGGGCCTTCCGAGGTGCCGACCCAGGTGCCGTCAATGGCCTTGTTCAGAACCGTGCCGCCGCGTCCGCCCAGGCCCAGGCTGACCTTCACCGCCTTCGCATCGGGTGCGACGATCCGAAACCGCGCATAGCCCTGCGAGTTCACCTGTGGGTATTGCTGCCCCGGCTGGTTGAGCGACGACGGCTTGAAATCCTCGGCTACAGGCACCGCCACCGGCGCGGCAGTGGTCTGCGCGAACGCGGGACTGATGGTGGCGCTGGCGGCCAGCAACGCTGCTACGATGTGTTTCATGACAAACCTCCCCAAACGGCTTCCGCGCCCCGATCGAAGCTGCGGACGATCTTATGAGACGGTTATTGCAACCGCCGTTTCGGACGGCAACGATTAATTACTCCGACAAACCGCTGCTTCGCCATTCCCGCGCCGGAGCGATGGGGCCGGAATGGCATCCGAGACGTTGAAGAGGTCAACTCGAGGAGCACCGTGTGACATCATATTTGGGGGGATCGTCAGCGCTGGCGCTGATTCTGGTATTGAGTGGGTGCAATTCGCCCGGACAGACCGGCGCGCAGCAGCAATCGGCGGCGCAAGGTCCGGCCGCTCAGGCGGGCGGGTGGACGGACGGTACCGCCGCTCAGTTGCGAAAGGCGATTGCCGGCCGCGCCGCGCACGGCCTCGATCAGATGCGGTTCGATGCCGTGGGCGAAGGGAGCGGCGCGCAGGACGCGGTCGCGCTGACGCGGGTGGCATTGAGCTATGCCGCCGCACTCGCACGCGGGGCCACCGATCCCGCCAAACTCTATGACATTTACACCGTGGCGCGCCCCAACCCGGACCTGAAACAGGGGCTGTCGGCCGCGTTGAAAGCGGGGGATGTCGCCGGCTGGCTGAACGGCCTTGCGCCTGCGGACGCCAATTATCGTCGTCTTTCACAAGCCTATCTCGCGTTGCGCCGGCAGCCGGCCGCGCAGGCGGCCGGGATCTCCGACGCCGGCGAACCGATCAAGCCCGGTGTCGCCGATCCGCGCCTGCCTTCCATCGCGCACCAGCTCGTCGTCCTCGATTACCTCAAACCAGAGGCAGCGCAGGGCGATCGCTACACGCCTGCGATGGTCGCGGCGGTAAAGGCGATGCAGGCCGATTACGGCATGGAACCCGACGGCGTCATCGGTGGCGAGGCACTGGCCATCCTGAACCTGTCGAATGTCGATCGCGCGCGGGCGATCGCAGTCGGCATGGAGCGGCTGCGCTGGCTGGAGCGGACCCCGCAACCGACCCGCATCGACGTGAACCTCGCCGCGGCGAGGCTCAGCTATTGGCGCGACGGCAAGCTGGTGGACAGCCGCAAGGTGGTGGTCGGCGAGCCCGACAAGGAGACGCCGCAGCTCGGTTCGCCGATCTTCCGGCTGGTCGCCAACCCGACCTGGACGATCCCGCGCTCGATCGAGCGGAGTGAGCTGGCGGGCAAGAGCGGCAGCTACCTGCGCGCGCACAACATGGCGCGGAAGAACGGCTGGATCGTGCAGCAGCCGGGGCCGAAAAACTCGCTCGGTCTGGTCAAGTTCGACATGCAGAACGAGCATGCCATCTACCTCCACGACACGCCGGCCAAGGCCATGTTCGCGCTCACGCAGCGGCAGCGCAGCCATGGCTGCGTCCGCGTGGAAGATGCGCTTGGCTTTGCCGAAATCCTCGCACGGGACGAAAACGTGCTGGACGAATGGCACAAGGCACGGGCGACCGGAAAAGAGACTTTCGTGAAGCTGCCCCGCCAGATTCCGGTGCGGATGCTCTACCAGACGGTGCTGTTCGACGAGAAGGGCGAACCGATCGTGCGCAACGATCCTTATGGCTGGGACGACCGTGTCGGCGCGGCACTCGGGTTCAAGGTGGGGAAGGCGCTTCGCGTGCGGACGGACCAGGCGGACGTCGGGCCGTAAGCGCCGAGCCGATCCGACGCGCGGCCCGAGGTCCGTTATCGCACAGCGGCGATTTCGGTAGCCTCGGGCGCGGGGTCTTGCGGCGCCGGCGGGAGGCCCAAATCCTCCGCGTCCAGGGGCGGGGAGGGCGCATCGGCTGCCAGCGACTCGTCGGTGACCGTCACAGCCGCGCCAAGCCGCGTGATCGCGTAGAGCCGCTTGGCGAAGGCGATCGGCACCCGCACGCAGCCGTGCGACGCCGCGTAGCCCGGATCGCGCCCGGCATGGATCGCCACGCCGTCCCACGTGATGCGCTGCATGTACGGCATCGACGCATCGTTATAGAGGTTCGATCTGTGCTTGACCTGCTTCTGCAGGATCTTGAAATCGCCGGTCGGCGTGTCGTGCCCCGGCTTGCCGGTGGAGACCGCCGATACCGCCATGAGCCTGGCGCCGCGATAGACGTACATCTTCTGGTCAGGGATGCTCACCACGATCCGCACGTCACTCGCCTTCGGCTGGCTTGCGGCATCATCGTTCCAGAGGAAATCCCCCGGACTCATCATCGCAACCGCCTCACTGGTCGGCTCGGCGTCGCGCGCGTGCGCAGCGTTCGAGACGCCCACCAATGCGGTAACCACCGCCACGGCACCAATGCCGCGACGAAGAAGCGTCGAAGTCATCGCGCACCTCGTTTGCAAATCCGAATTCACAGGCCTGTGCCAGGCGTCTGGATATACGGTAGAAAACGCGATTCGCCGGGTTTCGATCCGAATTGCAGTGATGTGCCGCCGTTGCGACGAAGCGAAACCCGGTCGCGACGGAATTAAGAAAAGTCGGGAACAAAATGCTGTTTAGGCAACGAATTTCTTACGATTTCATGGTAAATGGTCCCATCGCTTATCAACGGGATGTCTACCGAGCCGTGCAAAATCCTGTGCTTAGCCTGTCACGCCGCAACTTTGCCAAAACCGGGATCGCTTTGTTGGGCGCAGCAGCCCTGCCGCGCGTCGCGGCGGCGCAGCTTCCCACCATTCAGCCGCTCGCGTCGCGGAGTGTCGTGCGTCCCGAACTGCTTCGCCGCGCGCTCGCCGCGCTTCAACGTCACGGATCACAGATTCCGCACCGTGACCGGATCGCGATCGCGGACTTCTCCCAGCCTTCGGCGCAACCGCGCTTCTACCTTGTCGATATGGCCAACGGCATGGCGACGACCCTGCTCGTGGCGCATGGCAGCGGCAGCGACCCTGCGCATACCGGCTATCTTCAGCGCTTTTCGAACGAAGAGGGCTCCAATGCCTCCAGCGAGGGCGCTTTCCTGGCTTCGGACTATTATGTCGGCAAGCACGGCAGATCGCAGCGTCTGATCGGTCTCGATCCGACCAACAGCAATGCGCTGTCGCGCGCGCTCGTGGTTCATTCGGCCTGGTATGCGAATCCCGACATGCTGCGCACGCACGGCCAGCTCGGGCGCAGCCAGGGGTGCTTTGCCGTCAGCGAGGCCGATCTTCCGCAGGTGTTCGCGCGGCTCGGCCAGGGCCGCATGATCTATTCCGCAAAAGCCTGACGTTGCGGTGCCGCGTTAGCGGCGCGCGGGCGGCAGGTGGGTGAAGCCGAACTCGACCAGTTCGGCGGCGCGGCGATCCCGCGCCCGTAGCGAATCCGCGCCGAGCACGACGGCGACGATCCGTTTCCCGCGCCGCTGGGCAGAGGTCGCGATGTTGTAGCCGGCGTCGGCGGTGTAGCCGGTCTTAATGCCATCGACCCCGCCGACCTTGCCGAGCAGGTGATCGTGATTGACGATGCGCCGCGAGCGCCAGACGATCGAGCGGAGGCTGAAGACCCGATAATATCGGGCGTGCCGCTTCAGCAGTGCCAGCGAAAGCTTGGTCATGTCGCGCGCGGTGGTTTGATTGCCGCGGTTGGTGAGCCCGGTCGCGTTCGCGAAACTGGTGTGGGTCATGCCGAGCTGCCGCGCCTTGGCGGTCATCACCGCCGCGAATCGCTCCTCGCTGCCGCTCAGCCGTTCGGCGATGGCGACGGTCACGTCGTTGGCGGACTGCACCGCCATCGCCTGGATCACCGCGCGCACCGACAGGCGCTTTCCGGCCGCGATCCCGAGACGCGAGGCAGGCTGCCGCGCGGCATTGCGCGAGATCGTGATGGCATCGTCGAGCCGCAACCTGCCGGCATCGAGCGCGTCGAACACGAGATACAGCGTCATCATCTTGGTGAGCGACGCGGGACGGCGCGGCTCGTCCGGCAGGCTGGCATAGATCGGCCGGCCGCTCGACGCATCGATAAGCAGTTCCGAGGTAGGGCGCGCCACCGTGCGCGCGAACACGGGCTGCGGGCCGGCAGCGCACAGCAGCGCACATGCGCCCAGGAGTGATCGGCCCGGAAACGCGAGACTCAAACGATTCATTCGATATTCCAATGTCAATCGGATGCTCCTGCCGACGCAAAGCTGAACGATCGCTTTCAGCGGCGCAGAATTATCGACGGATCGGTCGATCGCTGCGGGCATTAGGGCAAGGCCGATGCGGGTGCCGCCGGGCCGCCGCGATGCTGGAGATAGGACCAGCCACTGGAAACGACCGCAAGCGGCCCCCGCAGATTTCGCGCCACGCAGCGTATTGAATGGTTCGCTGTGTGCGAGGCGGCGTTTTACGCCTCGGGTCGGCCGACCTGCGCCGTCTCGGCGTCGAGATCGCGTAAGTCGCGGCCGCGTGTCTCACGGCCGAACCACGCGATCAGGATGAGCGACACGGCCGTCGGCAGCATTACCAGCGCGGAGGATAGGCCCATCGACAGGACGATGCCGCTGATCGTCAGCCCCTGCGCGAGCAGGCCGCCGCTTTTGGTGCAGGCCGCGACCCAGCCGGTCGCCCGCCCGCGGACTCGCATCGGGAAGCTCTCGGCGGTGTAGGGCAGGACGATGGCGATGATGCCATTGGTGCCGACGATGAGCAGCGCCACCGGCAGCACCGGGCTGCCGCTGCCCGCCAGTTCGAGCCGCAGCACCAGCAGCAGGCCGGCGAGCGTCATCGCGATCATCGTCACCAACGCCCATTTCGTGCTCCAGCGGCTGTAGAGAAACGCTGCTATGAAGACGGTGGGGAAGGCGATCAGCGCGCTTTCGGCGAGTAGGCGGCTCGACACGCCGACCGAATAGCCTTTCGCCACCAGATCCGCCGGCAACCACAGCAGCAGCCCGAAGTTGATCAAGCCCCAGGACAGCGCGCACAGGCTGAGTGCGGCAAGCTTGCCGTAAAGCCTGAGGCCGGTGAGCGCGTGCGAGCCCGGCGCCGCGGCGGCGACGGTCGCGCTCGCGCTGGTGGCCCTGGCGCCGAAGCGACGCATCACCGCTTCTGCCTCCTGCACCCGGCCACGCGCGAGCAGGAACTTGGCGGATTCGGGGATCAGCGCGCCGAGCAGCACCAAGGTCAGACCGGTGGGAAGGTTGGCCAGCCACAGGATGCGCCAGCCGAAGATCGGTTGCAGCACCGCCGACAGCCCACTCGCCGCGAAATAGCCGCCGACCGCGCCGAGACCGCCAACCAGCACGAGGCTCCAACCGCGATGCCGGCTCGGCATCATCTCGGCGAGCAGAGCGTAGGTCACCGGCAGCATCCCGCCCGCCGCCGCGCCCATCATGAAGCACATCGCGATGTTCCACGCGAGGCTCGGCATCGCGCCGCAGATCGAGGTGCCGACGAACATCACCGCCGACAGCAGGATCGACGCCTTGCGGCCGTAGACGTCGGCGATCCAGCCCCACAGCACCGAGCCGGTGACGGTGCCGGCGAGCGCGAAGAACGGCACGAGCGAGACGGTCTTCTTGGGGACGCCATATTCGCTGATCATCCCCGGCACGGTGAAGCCGAGCGAGGCGGGCTTCATCACGTCGATGACGAGCGCGACCACCAGCACCGCCATCAAACCCCAATGCGCCGGGCCGAGCTGCGCGTCTTCGGGTGCGGCGACGACGATGTCGGCAGCGGCGGCGCGTTGCGCCGCGACGTTGCGCGGCAGCAGCCCGTAGGCGGCGATGAAGGTGCCCGCCACGATCAGCCCCATTCCGACCAGCATGAAACTGTCCATCGGCATTCCGGCGAGATGATAATGCATCGCGCGCGCCATCGCGAACATCGGCAGATGCGCGCATACGCCGACCGTGACCGCGAGGCAGCCGAGCGCGAAGGCCCAGACCGCCTGCCGGTCCGACAAAGTGCTGCTCAGTCCGCCCATTTCGAAAACCCCGCCCAAACCGCGCGAGGGTTAGCACATTCGCGTCGCCGGGCGAGCGGCTTTGCTGTGGTCAGGCGGCGGCCGCCATCGCGTAGCGGCGGCAATGTTCGAGATAACCCGCTTCGTGCCGGCCGGCGAGATCGACGACGCTTTCCCAAAGCCAAGACGGCGCATCGATCTTCGTGGCGCGGCTTCGGTTGAGCTCGGCTTGCCAGAGGCGGCGGTCTTCGGCGCCGAGCTGGCGGGCGTGCGCTTTGCCGACGACAAAGGCGAGATAATGCGCCGCCTTGGTTGCCTGATCGGTGGTGAACTGATCGACTTCGAGCTTGAGATCCTGGGGCATCAGTTCGCGCACGAACACCGACGCATCGAGGATGTGCGCGGCGGCGATCCGCTCGCCCAGATGCGGGGAGAGCGCCCGCGCGGCGGCGACGACTCGCTCACCCTGCCGCTGCGGCATCTTCGCGCCGCGCGCGGCGGGCGCGATCGGCGCGATCGCCTGCTTGATATCGACGAGCGCATAGGCGCGGTCGTCGTCGGGGTCGCGCATCTCGACGATCGCGGCGATGCGCAGCAGGCCGAGCGAACTGCACCCTTTCATCCAATAGGCCGCATCGGTCATGCTGACGCGCTGGTCGCCTTCGCGGTGCCGCAGCGCGAGCACCATGCCGGCGACGGCGGGCTCTTCGAACACGGTGGCGACCGCCTGTTGTTCGCTTTCCTCAAGCCGCCAGAACCTCTTGCCGAGCGGGATCGATGGCTCGACATCGTCGAGACGTTCCTTGGCGAGATGCCGCCAGCGCCGGCCGAGCGCGCGGCGGCGGACGGTTTTCACCGCGTCCGGCTCGGGGCCGGCATCGCCGCTGGTGGGATCGGCGAGTGCGGCTTCGTAGCCGAGCATCATCTGCTCGATCATGCGCGCGGTGGTGACGCCGGGCAGATCGGAGCCCCGCGCCGCCGTCGCCAGCGAGAGGCCGAGCCGGATGAGATCGTGGAGCGGATTGCCGATCACCGCCTGATCGAGATCGCGGATCTGGATCTCGACCTTGCCGGCGCCGTTCGCGATCGGGCCGAGATTGCCGAGATGACAATCGCCGCAGATCCAGATCGGCGGCCCCTCGGGCAAGTGCCTCGCCGCTGGTGACTCGACCAGCCATTCGTAAAATTTCGCGGTGTTGCCGCGCACATAGGCATGTGCCGATCGCGCCATCTTCAACGTTCGTTTGGCTTCGAGAACCGCGTTCCGGTCTTCGCGGGTCGGATGGTCGCTCACGCAGTACTCCTTGATGCAGCGCCAGAAACCGTTTGGAAACAAAGCTTGGTTCCATGACAAGCCTGTCATAATCGTGACGCAGCCCGTTTGAGCGCGTTTTATTCCGCCGTCTCGGCGCTGTGGCTGTCTTTCGCCGCGCTGCGTAACGCCGTCGTTCGGGCGGTCAGCCAGAGTGGCGTTCGGCCATGTACCGCCCCGGCGAGGTGCCGAGCGCCTTGCGGAACATCGTGACGAAACTGGGGACGCTTTCATAGCCCAGGTCGCCTGCGACCTGCTGGATCGAGGCGCCGGCGGCCAGCCACTTCACCGCCAGTACGACGCCGAGTTGCTGGCGCCAGCGGCCGAACGTCATGCCGGTCTCGCGGCTTATCAGCCGCATCAGCGTCCGTTCGCTGACGCCCGCGCGCGCCGCCCAGATTTCCAGCGATCCGCGTTCGGCGGGCGCGGCGAGCATTTCATCGACGATCCTGCGCAGGCGCGGGTCGGCTGGCATCGGTAGATGGAGATCCTCGACCGGGGCAGCGGCGAGTTCGTCGAGGAACACCGCGACCAGCCGCGAATTGCCACCGCCCTCTTCGTACAGGAAAGGCAAATGCGCGGCGCGGGTAAGCAGTTCGCGCAGCAGCGGCGTGACCGAGACGGCGCAGCAAGTGGTGGGCAACGGCGTGCCGACATCGGGATCGACGAAAGCATTATAACCTTCGAGCGCGCCGGTCGCGCGGATCGAATGGCGCGCTCCGCCGGGAATCCAGATCGCGCTGCGCGGCGGTACGATCCACAGCCCGCCTTCGACCTCGCAGCTCAGCGCGCCGCGCTGGACGAGCAGAATCTGGCCCTTGCGGTGATGATGGGGGTCCAGTTCGAACCCGCCGACATCATCCATCGCCGCGCCGAACGCGACGATCGGGCGGGGCACGTCGTCGGGATCGACCCACTCGACATCATGTGCGCCGGTCAGGATCGGCATGATGCGCTCGTCTGTATCATGGCAAGATCGGATAACATTCTGTCCAGCCTTCGGAATGACGCCAGTTCGGGATCGCGATATCCGAACCGCGTGCAGCAGTCGAGGCCGCAGCGGCTTCGCCGATCGAAGGGCAGATATCATGACCACATTAAGCAGCGTGCGAGTCGCCGGGCTTCTGGATCGTCTCCACGAGGAGGCCGAAGTTTCCGATCGTGAGCACCGCGAAGAAATGATGACGCAGATCGACGCAGCCGGCGGGGCGATCGACGCGGTGATCACCGACATGCTTGCCGAGGAGCGCGCCGACTATCGCGCAACCTATCGCCGCTATGCCGGTAATTTCCTCGCGATTTCGCCCGCTTACGGCCGGCTTCTCTATGCGGCCGCGCGCGCCTGCAAGGCGCGCCGGATCGTCGAGTTCGGCACGTCGATGGGCGTTTCGACGCTGTATCTGGCCGCGGCGCTGCGCGACAATGGCGGCGGGCAACTCATCGGCAGCGAGATGGAGCCGGCCAAGGCCGCTCGCGCCCGTGCGAACCTCGAGGCGGCGGGGCTGGCCGATCTCGCCGATGTCCGCGAGGGCGACGCGCTCGATACGTTGCGCGATGTCGGCGGCGAGGTCGATCTGTTGCTGATCGACGGCGCGTTCTCGCTGTATCTGCCGGTGCTCAAGCTGATCGAGCCGCGGCTGAGGTACGGCGCGATGATCTTCGGCGAGAACGCGTTCGATCCGGCGTACAAGGGGTACGTTGGCGATCCGGCCAACGGCTATCTCGCGTTCGCGTTGCCGGACGAGAGCCGGGGCAACATCTTCGCCGTGAAGGTGGCGTGATGTTCGCGGACACGCTGCCGAACCGCCCCTCCGCCAAGGCACCGGGGCGGTTGAGCAAAGCGTTAACACGGCTGCTGATGAAGCGAGCCACCGTCATCGCGAGCGAGCGGCTGACCGATCGCTTCCGGCTGATCACGCTCGAAGGCGCGGCGCTCAAGGGCGCGGCGTGGACGCCGGGCGACAAGGTGCAGATCGCGATGGGGTCGGCGTTCGTCGCGCGGACCTATACGCCGATCGAATGGAACGCGGCGGCGGGGCGGATGTGCATCCTGGGCTACGCGCATGGCGACGGGCCGGGTGGTGCGTGGGTGCGGACCGTCCGGCCCGGCGACGAATGCGACATCTTCGGGCCGCGCGGATCGCTCGACCTGCGTCGCCTGTCCGGCCCGCTCGCGATCTTCGGTGACGAGACGGCGATCGGACTGGCCTATGCGGCGACGCGTCAGGAGCCGAGGCGCGTCTTGTCCTGTCACTTCGAAGTCGGCGATCTCGAGAGCGCCCGGCAGGTGGCAGTCGAGCTTGGTCTTGATGACGCGGCACTGGTCGAGCGATGCCCGGAGGAGTCGCATGTTGCGGCGATGGCGGCGGCGCTTCCCGATCTGGCGGCGGCCGGCGCTTCGTTCGTGCTGGTTGGCAAGGCCGGGACGGTTCAGACGCTTCGGCGCGCGCTCACGCTTCCAGCGAGCCGCCTGCTTACCAAGGCGTATTGGGCGCCGGGCAAGACCGGGCTCGACTGATCGGCACGGTTCACGCGACGAGGCGGACGGTGGCGCCGGGGCGATCGGGTTCGATCGCCAATATGCGCGGACACAAGGCCTTGAGCGTGGGCCGGTGCGTGACGAGGATGAGGCCCTGACCCGTCCGGTCGAGGCGGCTGCGCAGCCGGTCGGTGAGGACCGCTTCGGTGGCAGCGTCAAGGCCTTCGCTCGGTTCGTCGAGCAACAGCCACGGCGCGCGCGCGCAATAGGCGCGGGCGAGCGCGAGGCGGCGGCGCTCGCCGCCTGAGAGACGCACGCCGTTTTCGCCGATCCAGCCGTCGAGGCCATGGTCGAGCGCGCGGACGCGGTCTTCGAGAACGGCGTCGTGGAGCGCGGCCCATAACGTCGCGTCGTCGGCGCATGGATTGGCAAGCATCAGGTTTTCGCGGATCGTGCCCGACAGCAGCATCGCATCCTGTGGTGCCCACGCGAAGCGGTGGCGGAGAGCTGGCAGGGGCACGGTGGCGAGGTCGATCCCGTCGAGCGTGATCTCGCCGGGTGTGGCGCGGCGCAGGCCGATCAGCGTCTCGACGATCATGGTCTTGCCAGCGCCCGACGGGCCGGTCAGCGCGAGCCGCTCGCCCGGCGCGACTCGGCAGGGCGCGGGATGCTGGAAGGTCAGGACCGGCGTGTCCGACGGAATCGCGGTCGCGCGTGCGGGCGGGAGAGGCGCGAAGAGCGTGTCGAGCCGGGCGGCCGCTTCGCGCATTTTACCACGGTCGATCTGGCCGTGCAGCAGCGGGGCGGCACCGTCGAGCGTCATCGCGGCGGCGAGCGCCGCCAGCGCGGCAATCTCCGCGCCCGCCGGGGCGGACAGCAGCGCCGCCGCCGATGCCGCGAGGGCGATCGACAGCGCCTGGATCAGTTCGAACCAGCCCGCCACACTCGCCTGTGCGCGCTGGGCGGCGGCGAGCGCGCGGCTGGCCGCGTCGATGCGATCGGCGGCCCACGACTCCAGCCCGAAGCAGCGCAGTTCGGGCGCGGCTTCGATCGCCTGCGCGAAATCCTCCCGCAACACGCCGGCGGCGATCTGAACCGCGCGGCCGGGCGCTTCGAGCCGGCGCGACAACGCGCGCGCGGAAAGCAGCAGCGCGGCGAGGCAGGCGACCGTCGAGAGCGCGGCGAGCGCGCCGCCCAACACCGTCAGGCACAGCCCGGATGCCAAAGCGGCGGCGACGCCCCACGGCGCGGACAAACGGACGAAGCGAGTCTCGATCGCATCCACGTCGCCGATCATCCGTGCGGTGGCTTCGCCGGTGCTCAGCGCGAGCGCCTTGCCGACCGGCGCGGCGGCGATCGCGCGGAACAGCGCAGGGCGGATACGGGCGAGCGCGCCGAACGCCGCCTCGTGCGCCGCCAGCCGCTCGCCATAGCGCGCGCCCGTCCGCACGATCGCGAGCAGGCGGATGCCGGCACTCGGCAGCATGTAGTTGAACGCCTGCGCGGCCAGCGTCCCGGCCGCACCGGCGAAAGCTGCGGCGGTGATGAACCAGCCGGACAGGCCGAGCAGCACGACCGACGCCGCCGCGACCAGCGCCGCATACAGGGCGGCGCGGCGCAGCAGCGGGCGCTGGGTGCGGCGTTCGGCGGCGATCAGCGTTTCGAGCGGCTGGCTCATGCGGTGTCTCCGAGCCGGATTACGCGGTGGGCGATGGCGGCGAGTTGTTCGCTGTGCGTGGCGATGATCGTGGTGCGGCCGGCGCGGGCACGATCGATGGTGGCGATCAGATCGTCCTCGGCCTCGGCGTCGAGATGCGCGGTCGGCTCGTCGAGCAGCAGCAGCGGCGCGGCTTTGAGCAGCGCGCGGGCGAGTGCGATCCGCCGCCGTTCGCCGCCCGACAGGCCACCGCCGCGCAGGTCGATCGGGCTGTCGACACCCAGCGGGCGCCGCGCCAGCATCGGGCCTAGACCGGCGGCGTGGATCACGTCGCTGAGCTCCTGCGGCGACGCCCCGGAGCAGGCGAGCAACAGGTTCTCGCGGATCGACCCCGTGACGATCAGCGGGGTCTGGCCGACCCATGCGGCGATGGCCGCAACGCTGCCGGCCTCGGCCAGATCGATGCCGCCCACGCGCACCGCGCCATCGCTCAGCGGCGCCAACCCGAGCAGGAGGTGCAGCAGGCTGCTCTTGCCGCTGCCCGACGGGCCGAGCAACGCCACTGTTTCGCCGGGCGCGATGTCGAGCGAGAAGCGGCTGATGGCGGCGGTATCCTCGCCGGGGTAGCGGATCGTTACCGAGTCGAACACGACGCGCGGCGCGATGCGGGGCAGCGGCATTTTGGTGACGGGGGGGCGACCTTCGCCCTCCAGCGCCGCGAGCCGGTCGGCCGCGGTCTCGGCGGATTGCTTGTCGTGATAGGCGGCGGCGAGGCGGCGCATCGGCGCGTAGAATTCGGGCGCCAGCGCGAGCACGAAAAGCGCGCGGCCGAGATCGAGCTGCTCCGGCACCGGGAAGGGCAGGAGGTGGAGCAGGTTGAACCCGCAATAGACCGCCACCAGCGCGACCGACAGCGCGGCGAAGAATTCCAGCGCGCCCGAGGACACGAAGGCGACGCGAAGCACGCGCATCGTGCGGCGGGCGAGGTCGTCCGCGGCGCGGCCGAGCGCTGCGGCCTCGCTCTCTTCAGCACCGAAGGCGAGCACGACCGGTAGCGCGCGGATGCGGTCGGCGAAGCGGCCCGACAGCCGGGACAGCGCGAGGAACTGCTGGCGCGACACATCCGCCGCCGCGCCGCCCGCCAGCGCCATCACGAGAATGAAGGGCACCAGCGTCGCGAACAGGATGCCGGCGGCGACCGGGCTGGCGAAGGCGGTGGCGGCGAGCACGAGGAACGGCGCCACCGCGCCCGCCTGCCGCGCGGGCAGGAAGCGGGCGACATAGCCGTCGATCGCGTCGACCTCGTCCACCGCCGCGTTCATCAGCGTGCCAGTGGTCGCGGCCGATCCAGGCGCGCGGTGGAGCGATGTCTCGACGATCCGGCGGCGCAGGCGCAGCTTGCTCTGTTCCGCACCGGCCGCGCCGGTGCGGGAGGCGAGCATCGCAAACGTCCCACGCGCGCCGCCCGAGACCGCCATCAGCGCCGCCCAGGGCAGCATCGCGCCGATCGACGGCACCGCCACCACCGTACCGGCCAGTCCGGCGGCGAAGCCGATCGCCGCCACCGTATCGAGCACCAGCAGGCTTGTGGATTGGCGGGCCCGGCCGCCATCGGCCACGGCGGCTTTCAGCCACCGCGTGCGTATACGCTGCGAGGTCCGGTCGATGGTGATCGCGTTCATGGCAACGTCCTCGCCTGATTGGGCATCGTGGTCTTTGACTCGCGTCAATGTCGATGCCCCGGTGCGCGCCTAATCCGCTGGCAGCTTGGGGCCGAGTCCGGCCCCGCGGGGAGACACAAATTATGGACCCGGGTGTTATCGACCTGTCGCGGCTGCAATTCGCGCTGACCGCACTCTACCACTTTCTGTTCGTTCCGCTGACCTTGGGGCTGAGCTTCATGCTCGTCATTATGGAATCGGTGTATGTGATGACCAACCGGCCGATCTGGCGCGTCATCACGCGCTTCTGGGGACGGTTGTTCGCGATCAACTTCGTGCTCGGCGTCTCGACCGGGCTGACGATGGAGTTCGAGTTCGGCACCAACTGGTCGTATTTCTCGCATTATGTCGGCGACATCTTCGGCGCGCCGCTCGCAATCGAGGGGCTGATGGCGTTCTTCCTCGAAGCCACGATGGTCGGGGTGATGTTCTTCGGGTGGAACCGGCTGTCGAAGCTCGGACATCTGATCGTCACCTTCCTGGTGGCGCTCGGCACCAACCTGTCGGCGCTGTGGATTCTGATCGCGAACGGCTGGATGCAGAATCCGGTCGGGGCGCAGTTCAATCCCGAGACGATGCGGATGGAAGTGTCCAGCTTCGGGCAGGTGCTGTTCAATCCGATCGCGCAGGCCAAGTTCGTCCACACCGTCAGCGCCGGCTATGTCTGCGCTTCGGTGTTCGTGCTCGGCATCTCCGCCTTCTACCTTCTAAAAGGGAAGTATCGCGGCGTCGCCAAACGCTCGATGGCGGTGGCGGCGGCGTTTGGGCTGCTGTCGTCGCTGTCGGTGGTCGTGCTGGGTGACGAGAGCGGCTATGCGCTGACCGACAACCAGAAGATGAAGCTCGCCGCGATCGAGGCGGCGTGGCACACCGCGCCGGCACCGGCCGGCATCACGCTGATCGGTATGCCCGATACGGTTGCCCGCAAGACGCGCTATTCGGTCGAAGTGCCGTGGGTGCTCGGCCTGATCGCGACCCGCAGCCTCGACAAAGAGGTGACGGGCATGTCGGAGCTCGTGCTCAAGGCACAGGAGCGGATCACCTCGGGCGTGGTCGCCTATGACGCTGTGCAGAAGCTCAAGCGCGATCCCACCAATGTGGCCGAGCGGGCGCGGTTCGAGGCGCACAAGCGCGATCTCGGCTATGCGTTGCTCTTGAAGGCGCATGTCGCCGATCCTCGCATGGCCAGCCCCGAACTGATCGCCAAGACGGCGTGGGATGTCGTGCCGAACGTGCCGCTGATGTTCTGGAGCTTCCGGACCATGGCGTTCATCGGCTTCTACATGATCGCGCTGTTCGCCACCGCGTTCGTGCTCGCCAGCCTGCGGCGGCATGACAGCACGCGCTGGTTCCTGCGGCTAGCCGTGATCTCGATTCCGCTGCCGTGGGTGGCGATCGAACTCGGCTGGCTGTTGGCCGAGATCGGACGTCAGCCGTGGGCGATCGAGGGCGTGCTGCCGACCTTCCTCGCCGCATCCTCGCTGTCGCGCGGGGCGCTGTGGACGACGATCTTCGGCTTCACCGCGCTGTACGGCGTGCTGGCCGTCATCGAGGTGCGGCTGATGCTCACGTCGATCAAGAAGGGGCCGTTCGAACATGACGAGGATCCGCAGCCGGAACCCGGCACGCTCCCCGCGACCCCGCTGGCCGCTTGAAAGGGACATAAACAATGTTCGACTATGAAAACCTGCGCCTGATCTGGTGGGTGCTGATGGGGGTGCTGTTGATCGGCTTCGCGCTGACCGACGGCTATGATCTCGGGGTGGCGGCGCTGCTGCCCTGGGTCGCGAAGACCGACCCCGAGCGGCGGATGGTGATCAACACCGTCGGGCCGAACTGGGAAGGCAATTTCGTGTGGTTCATCACCGGCGGCGGCGCGATCTTCGCCGCGTGGCCGTTCGTTTACGCGGTGAGCTTCTCGGGCTTCTATCTGGCGATGTTCCTGGTGCTGGCCGCGCTGATCCTGCGGCCGGTGGGGTTCAAATACCGTTCGAAGCGCGACGACCCGGCGTGGCGGACGCGGTGGGACTATGCGCTGTTCGTCGGGGGTCTGGTGCCCGCGCTGGTGTTCGGCGTCGCGGTCGGCAACGTGCTGTCGGGTGCGCCGTTCCGGCTCGATAGCGATCTGCGCTCGTTCTATGAGGGGGGGCTCCTGGGGTTGTTCACGCCGTTCACCTTGCTGTGCGGGCTGTTGTCGGTGGCGATGCTGGTGCTGCATGGCGCGACCTGGCTGACCTTCAAGGTCGAGCACGGCCCAGTCCACGACCGCGCACGCGGCTATGGCTGCATCGCCGCGATCGCCGCCGTGGTGCTGTTCGCGCTCGGCGGGGCGTATGTCGCGTTCGGCGACATCGGCTATCACATGCTGACGGTCGCTGATCCGTCCGGCCAGTCCAACCCGCTGCGCACGACCACCGAGCATGTCGCCGGCGCGTGGCTCGGCAATTACGGGCTGTATCCGTGGATGCTGATTGCGCCGGCGCTCGGTTTCGGCGGGGCGGTGCTGGCGTTCGCCGGCATCACCAATGGCTGGGAGAAGACCTCGTTCGGCGGCTCGGCGCTGGCTGCGACGGGGATCATCGCCACGGTCGGACTGTCGATGTTCCCGTACATCCTGCCGTCGAGCATCGACACGCATTCGAGCCTGACGGTGTGGAACGCTTCTTCGACCGCCAAGACGCTCGGCATCATGGTGTTCGTGACGGTGGTCTTCCTGCCGATCGTGCTCGCCTACACGAGTTGGGCGTTCAAGGTAATGTGGGGCCGCGTCACCACCGATGAGGTTCGCACCAACCCCGATTTCTACTGAGCCCGAGAAGGATCAAGCGATGTGGTATTTTACATGGGTGCTGGGCCTGGGCCTGGCGGTGGTGTTCGGAGTTCTCAACGGGATCTGGCACGAATTCTCGTTGCCCATCGAGGATGACGAGGACGCGATCACCAACCAGTGACACTCGGACCGGCGTCGTGAGACGCCGGTCTTTTTGTCGATCTTCAAAACGATACGATGGCAAGACAAACGGTGCGAAGCCCTTTATAGGGGGGCTATGCTCGTCACAGACATCTGCGCCGATTGCGCCGTGCGGGATCAGTCGCTCTGCGGGAGCCTGACTGATGCGGAGCTGACCGCGCTCAACACGCTCGGGCGCCGCCAGACCGTCGCGCGCGGCGAGACGGTGATATGGGCGGGTGACGAAAGCATCGTTTGCGCCAATCTGCTCGCCGGCGTACTCAAGCTCAGCGCCTCGACCGCCGACGGCCGCGAGCAGATCGTCGGGCTGCTCTATCCCGCCGATTTCGTCGGCCGGCCCTATGCCGAGCAATCGGATTTCACCGTTACCGCGCTGACCGACGCCGAGCTGTGCGTGTTTCCGCGCAAGCCGTTCGAACGGGTGCTGGAAGATCATGTGCGGATGGAGCGGATGCTCCTCCAGCGCACCTTCTCGGCGCTTGAGGAAGCGCGCGGACGGATGCTGATGCTCGCGCGCAAATCGGCGGAGGAGAAGATCGCCGGCTTCCTGCTCAGCATGGCGGATCGCGCCGGCAGCGCCGGGTGCCGCGCCACCGAATCCGGCCCGGTGACGTTCGATCTACCGCTGACGCGCGGGCAGATCGCCGACGTGCTGGGGCTGACGATCGAGACGGTGAGCCGGCAATTGACCAAGTTGAAGGCGGCGGGGCTGATCGCGCTTCCCGGCGCGCGCGGCGTGACGATCCGTGATCGTGCGGCGCTGCAGGCGCGGGCCGAGCCGGCCTGAGCGGGTCAGGCGGCGGCGAGCCGCCCGGTGAGCAGCGCGCGCGCTTCGCGGGTGAGCCGCGTGCCGGCGAGCACGACGATCGCCAGTTCCTCGAACGCCATCGCCGCGCGGCACCCGTCGAAGAAGCAGCGTAGCATATAGCCGAGCGCCTCCGCGCAGATGGTGCGGTGTCCCGGCGCGGTGGCGTCGAGCGAGGCGATCAGATCCTGCGCGAGCACCGTGCAGGCGACATGGCGCGTGTGAATATGGTCGAGCAGCGCGTGACAGAGCGGATCGCGCAAATCGTGCGCGAACATGGTGGCGAGGAAGCGGTCTTCGGATTCGACGTGGTCGACGATGCTGGATTGCAGCGCCGCGCACAGATCGCCGATCTCGGCTGGCGCAGGGCGCTGGGGAAGCTGGTCGGCGCAGGCTTCCAGCCGCGCACAGAGCCGTTCGGCGGCGGCGTGGTCCGCGACGAGACCGACGAGATCGATCTCGTCGATCACGTGCCAGCGGCCACTAACGAAGGGGTAGCCTCCGGCTCTGGTGTCAGGGTCGTGCATGCAGGCTCTCCTTGCCTGCTATTTCGGCGGAAGGCTCGCGCACGGCGTTGACTGAGGTCAAAGCCGTGCGCGCATTGATCAAAGCCGGAGGCCAATGCCGATGCCGAACACCAGCGGATCGATGCTGACCTTGACGCTGTTGGTCGCGCTGCCGGTGTGGAGCCGGGCCGTCGTGTCCATGTCGATATATTTGACGTCGAGATTGGCGAAGACCTTGCGCGTGATGTTGACATCGACGCCGGCCTGAAGCGCATAGCCAAAGCTATCGTTGAGGTGGACCTTGGTATCGCCGATCGCGGCGTTGAGCGCGCCGCTCGCCTTGGACGAATAGAAGATCGTGTAGTTCACGCCCGCGCCGACATAGGGGCGCACCGTCGCGTGCGGATCAGCGAAATGATATTGCAGAGTCAGCGTCGGCGGGAGCACCCAGGTTCCGGCGAGCTTGTCGATCCCGGAGAGCGCGGCGCGGCCCTGCACGTCATGCTTGGTGGTGCCGAGGATCAACTCGGTGCCGATATGATCGGTCACCATATAGGTGAAATCGATTTCGGGTGCGTAGCTGTCGGTCACGCCGACGCGGGCGCCGGGGAAGCTCGGCTCTACCCCGCCGGATTTCTCGTTGGGCGACACCATGATCGCGCGGACGCGCATCAGCACGTCGCCCTTCTCCTGGGCTTGAGCTGGCATCGCGGCACAGGCCGCGGCGGTGAGCGCGAGGGCGGTGATGATACGCATATTGGTTCCCCATCTGGTTGGTGGGGCCGGGCTAGAACCGGGGTTGGGTGGCAACATTGATCCAGCGCAAATTTTCGGGCCGCTGGATTTGACCGGGATCAAGGATGGTCGCGCGAGGCCCTGCGACCAAAGTGCATGCGCCGCTATATCCCCGATCTCGCGAGCCGGTCCGTACCGCGCTATACCAGCTACCCGACGGCGGCGGAGTTTCACGACCGCGTCGGTGTCGCCGATCAGAGGGCTGCGCTGGATGCGGTCGCGCCGGGAACGCCGGTGTCGCTCTATGTCCACATCCCCTATTGCCATGAGATCTGCTGGTATTGTGGCTGCAACACCGGCGCGATCGGGCGGCCCGAGCGGATGGCGGCATATCTGGCCGCGCTGGGGCAGGAGATCGACGCGGTCGCGGCGCGGCTGCGCGGGCGCGTCGTCGCGGTGCATTTCGGCGGGGGCAGCCCCAATGCGGTGCCGGCGGAGGATTTCATCGCGCTGACCGATCTGCTGCGCCACCGTTTCGATTGCGCCGAGCGACTGGAGATCGCCGCCGAACTCGATCCGCGCACGCTCGATCGGGCGTATTGCGATGCGCTGGCGGAAGCGGGGGTGACTCGCGTCAGCCTCGGTGCGCAGACCTTCGCGCGGCACATTCAGGAGAAGATCAACCGGGTGCAGCCGTATGCGATGGTGGCGCGCGCGGTTGCCGATCTCCGCGCCGCGGGGATCGCGGCGGTCAACCTCGACCTGATGTACGGTCTGCCCGGCCAGACCGCTGACGATCTGACCGAGACGCTGGAGCTGGCGCTGGATCTCGCGCCCGACCGGATCGCGATGTTCGGCTATGCGCATATGCCGCGCCTGCTGCCGCGCCAGCGCATGATCGACGACGCGCTTCTGCCCGATGCCGCCGCGCGCTTCGGGCAGAGCACGCTGGCGCATGATGTGCTGACTGCCGCCGGCTACGCCGCGGTCGGGTTCGATCATTTCGCGAAGGCGACCGACAGCCTCGCGGTCGCGGCGGCGGAGGGGCGGCTGCGGCGCAATTTTCAGGGCTTCACCGACGAGCCGGGCGAGGCGATCGTCGGTCTCGGCGCGTCGTCGATCAGCCAGTATGCGGGGCTGCTCGTGCAGAATGAGAAGCATGTCGGCCGGTATCGGTTGCGCGCGGCCAACGGCGGTCTCGCGGGCGCGCGCGGGATCGTCCGGGCCGCCGACGACCGGCTGCGCGGTGACATCATCGAGCGGCTGCTGTGCGACGGGAGCGTCGATCTGTGCGATGTCGCCCGCGCGCACGGCGCTTGTCTGGGGCCGTTGCACGGCGCACTCGGCGGACTGCGCGAGCTTGTGGCGCACGATCTGGTGCGCGTTCAGGGCTGGCGCGTGACGGTGCGGGACGAGGGCCGAGCCTATGCCCGCCTCGCCGCCGCCGCGTTCGACGTCTATCGCCAGTCCGACGCGCAGCGGTTCAGCCGCGCGGTGTGAGTCAGACCTCGACGATCGCCTTGATGACACCGACGTCCGGGTCCATCCACTGGGTGATGACGTCGGGCAGATCGGCGAGCGCGGCGCTGTGCGTGTGCATCGCATCCGTTGGCACGCGGCCTTCGCGGATCAGCGCGATCACCGCCGCGAAATCATCGAGCGTGGCGTTGCGGCTGCCGAGCAGGGTGGTCTCGCGCTTGTGGAATTCGGGATCGCTGAAGGTGATGTCCGCCGCGACCACCGACACCAGCACGTAGCGCCCGCCGTGCGCGACATAGCCGAAGCCGGTTTCCATCGCCTTGGCGTTGCCGGTCGCATCGAACACCGCGTCGAAGAAGGCACCATCGCTGATATCGGCGAGCCGCTGCCGCGTGTCGGCATCAAGCGCCACCGCCGCGTGCGCGCCGAGCTTTTCGACGCAGAAGCGCGCGCGGGCCGCGTTGCCGTCGAGCACGGTGACATCCGCGCCCTGCAAGCCCGCGAACAAGGCCACCGCCATGCCGATCGGCCCGGCGCCGACCACCAGCACACGCTCACCGGCGGAAAGCGCGGCGCGCCTGACCGCGTGGTAACCGATCGCGAGGAACTCGACCATCGCCGCCTGATCGAGCGTGAGGCCGCTCGCGTCGAGCAGGTAGCGCGGTTCGATTGCGAGCAGTTCGGCAAGGCCGCCGTCGCGGTGGACGCCGAGCACCTGGATGTTGACGCAGCAATTGGTCTTGCCCTTTATGCAGGCGACGCAATGCCCGCAGAACAGATAGGGCATGATGCAGACCGGCGTGCCGGTTGCGAAGCCGCTCGCCGCGTCCGCCGCTTCGACGACGCCGGCCAGTTCATGACCCATCACGCGCGGATAGTTGAGATAGGGCTGGGTGCCGCGGAAGATGTGGTAATCGGTGCCGCACACACCGACGCGGCGGATGCGGACCAGCACCTCGCCGGGCGCGGGCACGGGGGCGTCGCGGGTTTCGAGAGCAAGCGTGCCGGGTTCGCAGCATGTTACGACGTGCATGGATCAATCACCAGAGTTGGATGGGAGAGGGCGGCGCAACGCGCCGAAAGCGAAAACGGCGATCGCGACGAACGCGACGGCGGGCACGAGCATCGCGGTGGCGATCGAACTGTGGTCGGAGGTCCAGCCCATCAGCGCGGTGAGCGCCGCGCCGCCGATGATCGCCATGATGATGAGCGATGCGCCGGCGCGTCGCAATGGCCCGAGACCTTCCACGCCGAGCGCGAAGATGGTGGGGAACTGGATCGACATGAAGAAGCTCGCCGCGACCAAGGCGTACAGGCCGATCTGACCGCCCGCCAGCGCGGCGACGGCGGCGAGCGCGCAGGAGAGAAGCGAGAACACCAGCAGCAGCGTTGCCGGTCGCACGCGGCCCATCAGCGCGGTGCCGGTGAAACGGCCGATCGCGAACAAGACGAGCGAGGCGAACAGCATGTCGGCGGCGGCGCGTTCGCCGAGGCTGGGTACGTTCGCTTCGGCATAGCGGATCGTGAAGCTCCACAACCCGACCTGCGCGCCGACATAGCAGAATTGCGCGAAGGCCGCCGCGAGCAGCCACGGCTTGCCGAACACGGCGGAGAAGGGCGGACGCGGGGCTGAACTCGCGGCCTCGCGGTCGCCCTCGGGGAAGCGCACCACGATCGCGGCGACCGCGAAGGCGAGCACGACCAGCGCGATGATGAGATACGGCGTCTGCACCGCCTGCACCTCGGCGCGGTAATAGCCGATGCGCTGCGCCGCCGACATGCCGGCGAGCGTGGCTTCGTCATGACGGATGCCGGACAGGATGAAGTTGCGGCCGACGAGGATGCCGGTGATCGCGCCGATCGGGTTGGCCGCCTGCGCCCAGTTGAGGCGGCGTGCGGCGGTGGTGGCATCGCCCAACTCGGTCATCAACGGATTGGCCGACGTCTCCAGAAAGGCGAGGCCCGAGGCGATGACGAACAAAGCGAGGAGGAACAGCTCATATCGGCTCGATGCCGCCGCCGGATAGAACAGCAACGCGCCGATCCCATACAACACCAGCCCGGTGACGATCCCGGCCTTGTAGCCGCGCGCGCGCAGCAGCAGCGAGGCGGGGATCGCGAACAGGAAATAGCCGAGGTCGAACACTTGCTGGACGAAGCTGGTCGCGAAATCGGTGAGGACGAACGCCTTCTTGAACTGCGCGATCAGGATGTCGTTGAGGTTGTTGGCCATCCCCCACAGGAAGAACAGGCAGACGGTGATCGCGATCGCCGCGGCATAGCCGCCGCGTGTCGTCGTGCGTTCCCGCGCGCCCGGGGTCTCCTCCATTGCCAGCATCGTCTATCCTCTCGTTCTTGGGTCAGCGGCGCTTCACGCCGTCGTATCGTTCTGAAAGCGGTATCGCACGAGTGTCTCGGGCTTCATCTCGATCGAGAAGCCCGGGCGCGTCGGCGGCAGATAGGCGGCGTCGCGGATCGTGCAGGGATCGAGGAAATGCTCGTGGAGATGGTCGACATATTCGATCACGCGGCCCTCGCGCGTGCCCGAGATGGCGACATAGTCGATCATCGCGAGGTGCTGGACATATTCGCACAGACCCACCCCGCCCGCGTGCGGGCAGACCGGCAGATCGTATTTGGCGGCCATCAGCAGCACCGCGAGGATCTCGTTGACGCCGCCGATCCGGCATGCGTCGATCTGAACGACATCGACCGCGCCGGCCATGATGAACTGTTTGAAGAGGATGCGGTTCTGGCACATCTCGCCGGTCGCGACCTTGACCTCGCCGATGCCGCGCCGGATCGCGGCGTGGCCGAGCACGTCGTCGGGGCTGGTCGGCTCCTCGATGAACCACGGCTTCGCGAAGGCGAGCGCATTGACCCAGTCGATCGCCTGATCGACCTCCCACACCTGATTGGCGTCGATCATCAGTGCGCGGTCCGGCCCGATCGCCCCGCGCGCGATGCGGAGACGGCGGATATCGTCGTCGAGATTGGCGCCGACCTTGAGCTTGAGGTGGTTGAAGCCCGCCGCGACCGCTTCTTCCGCGAGCCGCCGCAGCTTTTCATCCGAATAGCCCAGCCAGCCCGCCGAGGTGGTGTAGCAGGGGTAACCCTCGGCCTCGAGCGTGGCGACGCGCTCGGCCTTGCCGGCCTCGCGCGACCGTAGCAGCGCGAGCGCCTCATCGGGGGTGATGCAATCGGTGAGATAGCGGAAATCGACCGCGCGGACGATCTCCTCGGGCGACATCTCGGCGACCAGCCGCCACAAAGGCTTGCTGGCGGCCTTCGCCCAAAGATCCCACACCGCATTGACCACGGCGCCGGTGGCGAGATGGATCGCACCCTTGTCCGGCCCGATCCAGCGCAACTGGCTGTCGGAGGTGATGTGGCGCCAGAAACGCCCGGCGTCGGCGGTGATCCAGTCGAGATCGAGGCCCACCACCAGATCGCGCAGCGCCTCGATCGCGGCGACGCAGACTTCGTTGCCGCGCCCGATCGTGAAGGTGAGGCCGTGGCCGCCGAGACCCGGGACGTCGGTGTCGAGGATCACATAGGCGGCGGAATAATCGGGATCGGGGTTCATCGCGTCCGACCCGTCGAGCGACGCACTGGTCGGAAAACGCAGGTCGAGCGTGCGGAGGCCGGTGATGCGTGTCACGCGTCCATGTCTCTCACGATGATACGATAATCAGATTTCATATTTAAAAGTTAGGGCCAATCTTATAGGCTATCAAGCGTAAACACGTCGGCGAGCATCGCTTGCAAACGCGTTTTCACAACGACAAACGGTTTCAAACAATCGAGGTGGAGCGGGATGATCGACGAATCAGGAGCGGTCACACGCCGCGAGGCGGTCGCGCTCGCGCTGGCATCGGGTGGCGCCGGCGTGGTTGTTGCGGGCTTGCCTTCCGCCGCGGCCGCGACACCGGCGCAGGCGGCGAGCGAGACCTTGCTGTGGTACACGCGCCCCGCCGCCGTCTGGACCGAGGCGTTGCCGGTCGGCAATGGGCGGATCGGCGCGATGGTGTTCGGCGGGATCGGCGCGGAACGGCTCCAGCTCAACGAGAGTAGCTTGTGGGGCGGTGGCCCCTATGATCCGGTCAACCCGCAGGCGCGTGCCAGCCTGCCCGAAGTGCGCCGGCTGATCTTCGCTGGCCGCTACGCCGAGGCCGAGGCTTATGCCCAGGCGCATGTGATGGCGATGCCGCTCAAACAGACCAAATACAAATCCGTCGGCGACCTGGCGATCACGATGCCGGGGGTCACCGACGCGCAGGCGAAGGACTATCGCCGCGCGCTCGACCTCGACGCGGCGGAGGCGGTGACTCGCTTCACGCACGACGGCGTGCGCTTCACGCGCACGGTGGTGGCGTCGGCGATCGATCAGGTGATCGCGGTGCGGATCGCCGCCGACACACCCGGCAAGGTTTCGCTGCGGCTCGCACTGACTACGGGGATGAAGGAGTCGTCGGTCGTCGTCGAGGGGCGCAATACGATCGTGCTCAGCGGCCGCAACGAGCCCGACGAAGGCATTCCGGCCGCCTTACGCTTCGCTGCGCGGGTGCGCGTGCTGGCGCAGGGCGGCACGGTCGCTGCCGATGGCGCTGCGCTGACCGTGTCTCATGCGGACTCGGTGACGGTGCTGATCGCAATGGCGACCAGCTATCGGCGGTTCGACGATGTCGGCGGCGATCCCGACGCGATCACGCGCGCGCAGATCGCCGCCGCCAGCGGCCGGAGCTTCGCGCGTATCGCCGCCGATACCAGCGCCGACCACCGCCGCCTGTTCCGCCGCGTCGCGATCGACCTCGGCGCCACGCCAGGCCGCGCGCTGCCGACCGATCAGCGCATCGCCGCTGCGGTGACTCAGGACGATCCGGGGTTGGCCGCGCTTTATTATCATTATGGCCGCTATCTGTTGATCGGTTCGTCGCGGCCGGGCGGGCAGGCCGCCAATCTGCAAGGGCTGTGGAATGAATCGAACAACCCGCCGTGGGGCAGCAAGTACACGATCAACATCAACACCGAGATGAACTATTGGCCGGCGGAGACGACCAATCTCGCCGAGTGTGTCGAGCCGCTGGTGCGGCTGGTGCGCGATCTGTCGGTGACGGGCGGGCGCACCGCGCGCGAGATGTACGGCGCGCGCGGCTGGGTGGCGCATCACAACACCGATCTGTGGCGCGCGACCGCGCCGATCGACGGCGCGCCGTATGGATTGTGGCCGCTTGGCGGGGCGTGGTTGTGTACGCATCTGTGGGAGCATTATGACTTCCACCGCGACGCCGCTTTCCTCGCTTCGGTCTATCCGCTGATGCGTGGCGCGTGCCTGTTCTTCCTCGATACGCTGCAGGTCGATCCGGCGAGCGGGCATCTCGTCACCAACCCGTCGCTCTCGCCCGAGAATCCGCACGGGCATGGCGCGTCGCTGATCTTCGGGCCGACGATGGACATGGAGATCCTGCGCGACCTGTTCGACCAGACGATCGCAGCGGCGAAGATCCTTGGCACCGATGCCGCGCTGGCGGGCGAGATCGCGGCGGCGCGAGCGAAACTGCTACCGCTCAAGATCGGATCGGCCGGGCAGTTGCAGGAATGGCCGTTCGACTGGGACATGGGCGCGGAGGACATTCACCACCGCCACGTCTCGCATCTCTATGGGCTGTTCCCGAGCGACCAGATTGACCTTGACCGCACGCCCGCGCTGGCGGCGGCGGCGAAGCGGTCGCTCGAAATCCGTGGCGACCGCGCGACCGGGTGGGCGACGGCGTGGCGGATCAACCTGTGGGCGCGGCTGCGCGACGGCGACCACGCGCATGAGATCCTGCGCTTCCTGCTCGGGCCGGAGCGCACCTACCCCAATCTGTTCGACGCGCATCCGCCGTTCCAGATCGACGGCAATTTCGGCGGCACCTCGGGCATGACCGAGATGCTGCTGCAAAGCCAGGGCGGGGTGATCCGGCTGCTGCCGGCGCTACCGAAGGCGTGGCCGAGCGGATCGGTGCGCGGCCTGTGCGCGCGCGGCGGCTATACGCTGGATATCGCGTGGCGCGACGGTGCGCTCGCCTCGGCGACGATCGTCGCGACGCGGGCGGGGCCGGCGACGGTGCGCTATGGTGGGGTTTCGCAGCGGATCGAGTTGGTGCCGGGGCGTCCGGTCGAACTGACGCGGGCGCGGTTCCGCGCGGCCTGACGGTCTCCGCTTCGAATCAGGTGCCCGGCTGGATGTAGGGGATGCGGGCGAACAGTTCGCGTTGCCAGCGGCGCGGATCGTTCTCGACCCGGCTGTTCGCGTCGAAGACCATCGTCGCGCGGGTGGCGAGATCGTAGCGCGGCCACGCCGGCAGTCCGGCGTGGTTGGGGTCGCCGGTGCGGGCGAAGGCGACGAAACTGTCCTGCATCGCATCGGAGGCGGCGCGTGCATCCGGGCCGGTGCCCGCTTGCGAGCCGGTCGCGCCGAGCGTGCCGAACACGAGCGGGATGTCGATCGTATGGAAAGCGCCGCGCCGCGGATCGGTGCGCGAGGTGAAATCGACCTGATAGACCCAGGCCGGCGCGCCGGCGCGGGCGCGCTCCTCGGCCTCGATCACTTGTCCGCGCCAACTTCGCCCGGCGGTGCTCGCGGCGTAGAACACGTCGCTCGATGACCAGTCGGGGAACTGCGTGCGATATTCGCCGACGACCCATTCGGGCAGCACGTCGATCCGCAATTCGGGGGCGAGCCGGTCTGGCAGCGTATCCCAGGTCAGCGTCTTCGTGGTCTCAGGCGCGATGAAGCCGCGTGTCTCGTCATGCGTGTTGCCGAGGATTATCGGGATCGAGCGGCCGATCGGGTTGGCATCGGGCCAGAACGGGTGTCGGACCAGCCAGGTCATGTCGAGCACGGGCGCGAACGAGACCGCGCCGGCCATCACCGGATCGCGCGCGTGCAGCCCCTCGACAAGCCTTTCGGCGGGCATGTCGAGCAGCGGCTGGAGCGCGCCCGGTTTGACGCCGACCGCGTCGAGGAAGGCGCGCGTGCGCTCGGTCGCGTGGAGCGGGCCTTGCGCGGTCACCTGCTGGCCGCTCATCGTCGCGGCGCGGTGGAATAGGCCGGTGGCGGCGGGCATGCCGGTGAGCGTGGCGATCTTGGCGCCGCCGCCGGACTGGCCGAACAGCATGATCCGCCCGGGATCGCCACCGAAGGCGGCGATGTTGTCGCGCACCCAGCGCAATGCGCAGATCAGATCGAGCTGGCCGGCGTTGCCGCTGTCTGGGAAACGTGGATCGAGCCGTGCGAGATAGAGATAGCCGAACGCGTTGAGCCGGTGGTTGACGGTGACGACGACGACATCGCCGCGCCCGGCGAGCGTGGCGCCGTCATTGAGCGGATCGGTGACGCTGCCACCCGAATAGGCGCCGCCGTGGATGTAGAGCATCACCGGCAGCTTCGCGCGCGGCTCCGGGTTGGCGGTCCAGACGTTGAGGTACAGGCAGTCTTCGGATTGCGGAGCGTAGGCGTTGCCGGTTTGCGGGCAAACCGGGCCGAAGGCGGTGGCGTCGCGGTGCTTGCCCGGCGTGGCGTAAGGGCGTGGTGCGCGGAAGCGCTCGGCGGTGGCGTAGCGGATGCCGCGAAAGCTCCAGACAGGGGTGGAGACATTGCCAACCTGACCTTCGCCGACGAAGATGCCAGCGGGCGCGGTAACGCGCTTCGCGGCTGCGATGGCGCGGGCGGAGCGCGGCAGCAGTGCGAGCGTCGCACCGGCGGCCGCACCGCCGATCAGCGCGCGGCGGTCGATCACCGCCGGATGATTCTCTGGCGCGTGTGCCATGTCCGTTCTCTCCATCCGCTCTGTTTGGGCTGATGGTAAACCGGTGTCATCACGATTGGCAACGGCGCTGCGCTGGCGCGATCACTGTGGCTCATCGCACTTTCTGTCTAGTGATATTGATAATCGCTCTCAAATACGGCACTTGGCCGCCCTGAGACTTGATTCGGGGAATGGAATGACGCGTCATCTTTTCGCTGGCCTGCTGATGAGCACGGCCGTGTATTGTACCCCGGCATGGGCAGCGCCCGCCGTCGCCGAGGGTGCGAACGCTGTTGCGGACAGCGCCCTGAATGACAGCATCGATGATCGCGACACGATCGTCGTCACTGGCGCGCGGCCGCGCACCGAATCGTCGGCGGGCACCAAGAGCGTCGCGCCAATCGCCGAGACGCCGCAGTCGATCAGCGTCATCAGTTCAGCTGACATCGCGAATCTCGGTGTCGCCAATCTCAATCAGGCGCTGCGCTTTGTCGCCGGCGTCACCACTGAGCAGCGCGGATCGAGCGCCGAGGTGTACGACCAGTTCAAGCTGCGCGGGTTCGACGCGCCGCAATTCCTCGACGGATTGAAGCTGATCGGTGGCGCCGGCTATCTCAGCCCGCAGATCGACGTGTCGCGGCTCGACCGGATCGAGATCGTCAAGGGGCCGGCCTCGGTGCTGTACGGCCAGTCCGGCCCCGGCGGTCTGGTCTCGCTGACCAGCAAGCTGCCGCTCGATCAGGATTTCTACGGCGCGGTTTCAGGCACCTACGGCACGTATGATCTGTACCGGGTCGATGCCGATGTCGGCGGCAGCGCCGGTTCGTCGGTGCATTGGCGAGTCTATGGCAGCGTCAACGGCGCCCATACGCAACAGACCTTCAGCCGCCGCGAGCGCCAGACGATTTCGGGGGCGGTGACGATCGACCTCGATCATGCGACCAAGCTGACGCTGCTCGGCGCGTATTCGCACGATCCTGAGAACGGGAGCTACGGCGTGTTCCCCGCCTCGGGCACGTTCCTCGCCAACCCGAACGGCCAGTTGCCGACCGACCGCGATTTCGGCGAGCCGGGCAATTACTTCAAGCGCAATCAGGTCGCGGGTACGTATATCCTCAATCATGATTTCGGGTCGGGTTGGAGCTTCCGCGCGGCGGGCCGCTTTCAACGTGCTACGTCGCAGCTCGGTATCGTTTATGCGGCAGGGCCGCTGGCCGATGCGGCGACAAATCCGAATTCGACGCTCTACAACCGGGCATCTTACGCGACGCGGGAGCGCGGCACGTCTTGGGTGTTTGATAACCAGATGCACGGCAGCTTCGACACCGGCGCGTTAAAGCATGACGTGCTGTTTGGCGTCGATTACCAGACCGGCGACTCGTATGAGGCGTCCGCCTTCGGTTCGGGCACGGTGCTGAACGGCTTCGCGCCGGTCTATGGCACGATGCCCGTTCCGCAGGGGCCTGAGACCGTGCCGGACAGTTTTGGCGTAAGCATCCTGAAACCTCATCAGAAACAGACCGGCATTTATGCGCAGGACCAGATTTCGGTGGGTGGACTGCGGGTTCTGCTCAGCGGGCGCCAAGACTGGGCGGAGACGCGCGCTACCGAAGCGGCCGCGCCCGAGAAGTCCGACCGGTTCACCTATCGCGCCGGCATCCTCTACAAGACCGCATTCGGCCTTGCGCCCTATGCGAGTTATTCGACATCGTTCGAGCCACAGAACGCCGTGGTGGTTCGTTCTGACGGAACGCTTGGCGCGGCACGCCCGTCACTTGGCAAGCAACTCGAACTCGGCGCGAAATACATGGTGCCGGGCACCAGCATTCTCGTCACGGGCGCTTGGTTCCATATCAACCAGACGAATGTCGTGACGTACAATCCCATAACCTTCGTCGGTTTGCAGGGTGGCGAGGTCCGCTCGGAAGGCTTCGAGGTCGAGGCGAATGCGCCGCTGCCGCATGATTTCAACGCGCGTCTGGCGTTCAGCCGCCAGAAGGTTCGGACCGTGAAAGACACCGCCAATCCGGCGACGGTCGGCTATGGCATTCTCGGCGTCGGTCGCGGCGGCACCACGTTCAACCTCGAATGGGCGCCGCATACTGGCGATCTGGAAGGTTTCGCCATCGGCGGCACGGTGCGCCAGGTGGACAGCATTTCCGCGAGCAGCACTTCTGCGGTCAGCACGCCGGGCTTCACCGTGTTTGATGCGCTCGCGCGGTACAATCTCGGCAAGCTCTCGCCACGGCTCGACGGGCTGGCGCTCAGCGTGAACGCGGCCAACATATTCGACAAGAAGTACGTGACGACTTGCTACCTCGATTATGCGTGGTGCTGGTACGGCAATCGCCGCACCGTTCAGGGCACCATCTCGTACAAGTGGTGAACGGCATGATGTGTCCCGTCGTCCGCCGGAGCCTCGCGTGAGCCGGGTCGCGGCGGGGCGGGGTGCGCGCTGGCGGCATCGCGGCGACACGGCGTTGCGCGTGTTCGTGGCGATGCCGGGCGGCTACGCGGTGGCGAGCCTGTGGGCGATGGCGCTGGCGCGGGTGTTGCCGGGCGGCCCGGCGCAGGCGGCGGTCGCTGCGACTCTGGTCGCATTCGCCGTGTGTGCGGTGACGGCGATGTGGGCGTTCGCGGCGCGTAGCGGCTGGCGTGCATTCTGGACCGTGGCGCTCGCCGGGCTGGTCGCGGGTGCGATCACCTGGGGATCGATCCTCGCGGGCGGCCGGGCATGAGCAAGGGCTTCCGTCAGAGCCAGTCGACGCTCCATACGTGGTCCGGGCTGCTGGTCGGCTGGGTGCTGTTCGTCGTCTTCGTCGCGGGCACCGCCGCCTATTGGCGCGAGGCGCTCAACCGCTGGGCGCAGCCCGAACTGCCGCGCATCGAAGACCCGGCACGGGTGTTGCGCGGCGAGCAGGCCTTCCTGACGAAACGCTCGCCCGACGCCGTGTCGTGGTTCATCACCGTTCCATCCGAACGATCGGCGAGCGGTACGGTGTTCTGGGTGCCGGGTGCGAAGGAAAAGCCCGGCACGGCGCGCGGCGAGACGATCGCGATGATCGACGGCAATGGCCAGCCCGTGGTCGCGCGCGAGACGCGCGGCGGCGACTTCTTCTACCGCTTCCACTTCGACCTCCAGTATCTGCCGGTGATCTGGTCGCGCTGGATCGTGGGGGTGTGCGCGATGTTCATGCTGGTCGCGATCCTGTCCGGCATCGTCACGCACAAGAAGATCTTCCGTGATTTCTTCACGTTCCGGGGTAGCAAGGGCCAGCGGTCGTGGCTCGATGGACACAATGCCGTGGCGGTGCTCGGCCTGCCGTTCCACCTCATGATAACCTATACCGGCCTCGTCACGCTGATGACGATGCTGATGCCGTGGGCGGCGGTCGCCAACTATCGTGACCCGACCGCGTTGTTCACCGAGCTGTTCCCCCAGTCGGCCCCGGTTGCGCGGTCCGGCGAGCCAGCGCCGTTGGTCGACCTGACCGCGCTGCTCAAGGATGCCGAGCGGCGGCTCGGCGCGCCGGTCGAATATATCCAGGTCGCGTCGCCGGGCGATGCCGCCGCGCGCGTCACGCTGTCGCAAAGCGCCCACGGCACGCTCTCCAGCTACCCGCCGTCGCTGAGCTATGACGGGGTGAGCGGGCGGCTGATCTGGGTGTCGCCGCCGGTCGGCGCGGCGGTGCTGACGGCGGGATCGATGATCGGGCTTCATGCCGGGCGTTTCGCCGACGCGCCGCTCCGCTGGCTGTATTTCCTGTGCGGCGTCGGCGGGTCGATCATGGTGGCGAGCGGGCTGGTGCTGTGGACGGTCAAGCGACGCGAGAAACTGCCCGATCCGGCGCGGCCGCATTTCGGTTTCCGGCTGGTCGAGCGGCTCAACATCGGCTTCGTCGCCGGTTTCCCGACGGCCATGGTCGGGTTCCTCTGGGCGAACCGCCTGCTGCCGCTCGGCATGGAGGCGCGCGCGCAAGGCGAGATCAACGCGATGTTCGCGTTCTGGGGTGCGCTGATCGTCCACGCGTTCGTGCGCGCGCCGCGCCGCGCGTGGATCGAGCAACTCGGGCTTGCTGCTGGGCTGTTGCTGGCGCTGCCGGTTTATGACGCGCTGGCAACGCGCAAGGGGCTGCCCGCGACGATCGCGGCAGGCGACTGGACGCTGGCAGGTGTCGATCTCACGCTGCTCGCGCTCGGACTCGGTTTCGGCTGGGCGGCGCGCGCGGTGAGTCGCCATGCTCCCGTGAAACGGCACAGCCGCGCCCGCGCGATGGTGCTGGCATGATCGCGGCCACGTTCGCGGTCGCGGTGGCGGCTTTCCTGCTGTTCGCGTTCGCGACCGACCGGCAGTATCGTGCCCGGTTCGGCGAAGCGCTCGCGGCGCGGCGACAAACCGTGTTGCGCGGCGCGGCATGGGCGTGTGTCGCGACCGATTTCGCGCTTGCGTGGCTGGCATGGGGCAGGGTGTTCGGGCCGGTCGGCTGGATCGCGATGCTGATGGCGGGTGCGGCGGCGAGCTTCACATTGCTCAATTTTCTCGTTCCCGATCGGCGCGGCGGCCGGTAGCGGCGCTTTCTCTCGCGTTCTTCACTCTTCCTCCACTCTCGCGGCCATATGGGGTACATGGTGTTACGCGAGCATTCCAGCCGATGAATTCGATGACCGAGATACCGGTGGAAAAGACCTTCGCGTCGCAGATCGTGCAGGCGATCGCGTGGCGTTCGGGCAGTCAGGTGATCGCGCAACTCATCATGTGGGCGGCGACGTTCTTCGTCATCCGTATCCTCGACCCGCGCGATTACGGCCTGTTTGCCATGACCCAGAGCGTTCTGGTGTTCCTGAGCCTGCTCAACGGGCAGGAATTCACTGCGTCGCTGATCCGGACGCCCGAACTCGACAAGATGCTGATCCGGCAGGTGTTCGGCATCCTCGTGCTGCTCAACGGCGGGATCGCGCTCGCGCAGGTGATCCTCGCGCCGCTTGCCGCGCAATATTTCCATACGCCGATGGTCGGCAGTCTGCTGGTGGTGCAGGCGGCCCTGTACCTCGCGACCCCGTTCGTGGCGCTGCCGAGCGCGCTGCTCAGCCGCCAGCTCAATTACAAGGTGCAGGCCAAGGTCAACCTCGTCTCGGCGCTGATCGGCGCGGGCACGTCGCTCGGCTGCGCGCTGGCCGGATGGGGTGTGTGGACCCTGGTCGCCGCGCCGATGTGCGTGATCTGGTCGCGCGCGGTCGGCATGATGGTGGCGGCGCGGATCGACATGCTGCCGACCTTCCGGTTGAAGGGCGCAGGGGTGATCGTGCGCTTCGGCGGGGCGATGCTGCTCAGTTCGCTGCTGTGGCTGTTCCAGACTCAGGCGGATGTCATCATCGGCGGCCGCACGCTCGATGCGCGGCACCTCGGCCTGTACGCGGAATCGCTGTTCCTCGCGCAGATCGTGACGAGCAAGTTCGTGCCGCCGCTCAACGATGTCGCCTTTTCGGCTTACGCCCGCCTTCAGGCCGATCGCGCGACGACGGGCCGGGCGTTCGAGAAATCGGTTCGGCTCATCATGTTCGGCGCTTTGCCTTTCTATGTCGGGCTGGCGGCGGTGGCGGGGCCGTTCGTCGATGTCGCGCTCGGGCCGAAATGGGATGATGCGACGCCGATCGTGCGGCTGCTCGCCATCGCCATGCCGTTCCTGACCGTTCAGGTACTGTTCGCGCCCGCCACCACCGCGCTTGGCCACCCGCGCTTGCAGGTGTGGGGCGCGGCGGCGGGCGCGCTCATCATGCCGCTCTGCTTCGTGGTCGGCGTGCGCTACGGCGCGGTCGGCATGGCGTGGGGCTGGGTGGTCGGGGCGCCGCTGCACATGGCGATCACCGCTGCTTTCGCGATACCGATCATCGGCACCTCCGCGCCTGCGCTGCTGCGCGCGGTGATGCCGGCGGCGATCGCCTCCGCAGGGATGGGCGCGGCGGTGCTGGCGGTGTCCGAGCTGATCGCCGGTCTCGCGCCGCTGCCAACGCTCGCGATCCTCGTGAGCGTTGGCGTCGTGGTGTACGGCGTGCTGGTTCTGCTGGTCGCGCGACCGGTCATCGGCGAGTTCGCGAGCCTCATCGCGGCGCGGCGTGGAGTGGTGGCGTGAGCACCAACGCTGATTCTCGATACCGGGTATCCTACACCCGTTCGTGCTGAGCCTGTCGAAGCACGTGCCCAAAACCAAACACCGCGCTGCTTGGCACGCCCTTCGACACGCTCAGGGCGAACGGAGTGATCCGTCACCCGTCCCGAAGCAGCATTTCGGCAATCGCCGACCAGTCCTTCTCGCCCATGCCGGCATCGACCGCTTCGCTCATTCGCGTGCGGACCGTGTCGAGCATCGGCAGGCGCTTGCCGGCGGTGTCCGCCGCCTCGGTCGCCAGCCGCAGATCCTTGAGGCCGAGCTGCATCCGGAAACCGGGTTCGAAGTTCCCCGCTGCGATCGAGGCGCTGTACGTCTCGTAGATGCGGCCGCCGAAGAGGGTGCCGAGCATCAGTTCGAAGAACGCTTCGGTGGTGACGTCATTGTCGCCGACCAGCACCAGCGCTTCCGCCATCGCCTCGATCGCGAAGGTGATCATCATGTTGCCGGCGATCTTGGCGGCGTTGGCTTGGCGGGGGTGTTCGCCGAGCACCCAGATTTTCCGCGATATCGCTTCGAACGCGGGCCGGGCGGTCTCGATCGCGGCGGGGTCGCCGGCAACGACCACGCTGAGCTGCCCCGCCGCCGCCGCATCGGGCCGTCCGAACACGGGCGCGGAGAGATAGCCGATCCCCGCCGCCGCATGCGCCGCTGCCAGCTCCTCGGCGAAGGCGACCGAGATCGTCGCGGTGACGGCGTGGATCAGCCCCGGCCGCGCGTTGGCGAGCAGCCCTGCATCGAGCACGACCGAGCGGATCGCGGCATCGTCCGACAGCATCGTCAGCACCAGTTCGGATTGGAACACCTCGGCCGGCGTCTGGACCAGCCGCGCGCCCGCGATCGGCTTGCCGCCGTCGCCCGAGCGGTTCCAGATCCGCACGTCATGCCCGCCTTTGGCGAGGTTCTCCGCCATGCCGCGCCCCATCGCGCCGAGTCCGATCAGTCCGACCTGCATTTCATACGTCCTTTCAGTAGCGATCGAGCGAGAGATCGCTTGTTTCGATGTCGGGCGCGCGGCCGCCGATGATGTCGGCGACGATCCGACCCGATCCGCACGCCATCGTCCAACCGAGCGTGCCGTGGCCGGTGTTGAGGAACAGGTTGGGGAGGGCGGTCTTGCCGATGACGGGTGTGCTATCCGGCGTCATCGGGCGCAGGCCGGACCAGAACGTTGCCGCGCGTAAATCGCCCGCGTTCGGGAACAGCCCGCCGACCGAATGTTCGAGCGTCGCGCGACGCGTTTCGGGCAACCGATTGTTGAAGCCGGAAATCTCCGCCATGCCGCCGACGCGGATGCGATCACCGAGCCGGGTGATCGCGACCTTGTAGCTTTCGTCGAGCAACGTCGAGACCGGCGCGCGCGCCGGATCGGCGATAGGCACCGTGATCGAATAGCCCTTCACCGGGAATACCGGCAGCTTCAGCCCAAGCGGCCGCACCAGCGCCGGTGAAAAGCTGCCGAGCGCGACCAGATAGGCGTCCGCTGTCAGCCGCCCGCCATCGGTGATGACGCCGGTGACACGGCCGCCTTCGTTTTCCAGCCGCGTGATCGTGCGGCCGTATCGGAACGTTACACCTTCAGCCGCAGCGAGGTCGGCGAGGCGGTTGGTGAATTTGAAACAGTCGCCGGTCTGGTCATGCGGCAGCCGCAAACCGCCGACGATCGGCACGTCGCTGTGCGCGAGGCCAGGCTCTGCGGCGAGGCAACCGGCGCGGTCGAGCAGTTCGAACGGCACGCCGCCGTCCCTGAGCACGGCGATGTCCTTGGCGGTGCCGTCGAGTTGCCTGGCTTCGCGAAACAATTGCAACGTGCCGAGCACGCGTTCGTCGTAGCGGATGCCGGTCTCGGCACGCAGCGCGTCGAGACAGTCGCGGCTATATTCCGCCACGCGGACCATCCGCGCCTTGTTGATCGCATAGCGCTCGGCGGTGCAGTTTTGCAGCATCGCGACCAGCCAGCGTAGCATCGCCATGTCGAACTGCGGGCGCAGCACCAGCGGCGCGTGGCGCATCATCAGCCACTTCACCGCCTTTTGCGGGATTCCCGGCGCCGCCCACGGCGAGGCGTAGCCAGGGGAAATCTCCCCGGCATTGGCGAAACTCGTCTCCAGCGCCGGCCCCGGTTGACGATCGACCACCGTCACCTCGTGTCCGGCGCGCGCGAGATACCACGCCGAGCTGACGCCAACCACGCCGCTGCCGAGGACGACCACTTTCACTCCGTGCCCACTCCAATACGATCAGCTATCGCGCAACAACCGATCGACGCGCGCGACAAGGTCGTTCACCGCGAAGGGTTTGGTCAAGACTTCCATACCGTGCCCGATATGGCCGTGGTTGAGAACCGCATTCTCGGCATAGCCGGTGATGAACAGGATGCGCAGATCGGACACCACCTCACGCGCGCGCTCTGCCACCTCGCGGCCGTTCATGCCGCCGGGCAGGCCGACATCGGTGATGAGCAGATCGATATCGCCGGCGCCGCGCAAAATCTCGATTCCCTCCGCGCCGGTCGCCGCCTCGGCGCAGGTATAGCCGAGCTCCTCGAGCGCATCGACGACGAGCATCCGCACGCTCGGTTCGTCATCGACGATCAGGACGGTTTTTTCGGCGGCGGTGCGCAGCGTTTGTAATGCGCTCGGTTCGGGTTCGGATGGCTCCTCGTCGCCGAGGTTGCGCGGCAGATACAGGCACACCATCGTACCCTGGCCGACCTCGGAATAGATGCGGACGTGGCCGTGGCTCTGCCGGGCGAAGCCGTACACCATCGACAGGCCAAGGCCGGTGCCCTCGCCGAGCGGCTTGGTGGTGAAGAACGGATCGAACACGCGGTCGAGAATATCCTTCTCGATGCCGCAGCCGGTATCGCTGACGCTGATGGTGACATATTGGCCGGGTTCGAGGCCGTGCGCCTTGGCGGTCTGCCGGTCGATCCAGCGGTTGGCGGTTTCTATGGTGATCCGGCCGCCGTCGGGCATCGCGTCGCGCGCGTTGATGCACAGGTTGAGGATCGCGTTTTCGAGCTGGTTGGCATCAACCAGCGCCGGCCACAGCCCGGCGGCGGCGACCGTCTCGACCTCGATCGCTGGGCCGGCAGTGCGCTGGATCAGCTCGACCAACTCGCTCATCAGCCGGTTGATGACGATCGAGCGCGGGCTGAGCGTCTGGCGCCGGGAAAAGGCGAGCAGCCGGTGAGTCAGTGCCGACGCGCGGCGGGTCGCGCCCTGGCCTGCGGTGAGATATTTCTCGACGTCGCGCGCGCGGCCTTGTGCGAGGCGTGTGCCGATCATCTCGAACGATCCCGATATGCCGGCGAGCAGATTGTTGAAATCATGCGCCAGTCCGCCGGTGAGTTGCCCGACCGCCTCCATCTTCTGCGCCTGGCGCAGCGCCTCCTCGGTCGCGCGGAACCGGTCCTGCTCGCGCAGGCGATCGGTCACGTCATAAGCGAACTGGAACACGCCGATGCGTTCGCCCTCGACATTCCGCAAGGCGTTGAAGCGCAGTTCGTAGGAGCGCGTTTCGCCATCGGGACCGTCGATCTGCGTGACGGTGACGAACTCCTCGCCGGCGAGCGCCGGCGCCCAGGACGCTCGCATCAACGCCGCGTGGTCGGGTCGGTCGGCGAGCAGCCCGAACAGATTGTCGCCGACATGGGGCAGCACGCCGAACAGCCGCTCGAACTCGCGCGCGGCGGCGCTGTTCATCGCCAGCCAATTGCCCTCGAGATCGACGATCGTGACGAAGGCGTGCGTGGCCTCGACGACATCGGCGAGCAGCCGGCGCTCGGCGATCGCCTCGGTCACGCGCGCTTCCAGTGTCTCGTTGAGGCGGATCAGCGCGAGTTCGGCGTCGCGGCGCGCGGTCACGTCCTGGAACAGCACCGCGACCTGCTTGCGGCTGGCGGGTTCGATGCGGAAGGCGGACAGCGACAGATAGCGGCCGGTCGCCTCCAGTTCGCGTTCGAAGCGAATCGGTTCCCCGGTTCGCAGCACGCGGCCGTACCGCTTTACCCAGTCGTCGGCCTCGTCGCCGACCATCTCGCGCAGCTTCTTGCCGACCACGTTGGGAATGCCTGTGTTGAGAGCATAGGCCGCGTTCGCCTCGACATGGACATAGTCGCTCAACGGACCATACGGGCCATCGCAGAATTCGATGATGCAGAAGCCTTCGTCCATCGTATCGAACAGCGTCCGGTAGAGATCCGCCTGTTCGGTGCGTTCGCGGATCGCGCGGCGCATCTCGAACTGGCTCATCACCTGATTGGCGAGAACCTTCAGCGCGCGCTGCTGCAACTCGCTGAGGTCGCGCTGCTGCGTGTCGAGCACGCACAATGTCCCGATCGGCAGTCCCTCGGCGGTCTTGAGCAGCGCGCCGGCGTAGAAGCGCAGGCCCGACGCCGCCGTCACCAGCGGATTGCGGTTGAACCGCGCGTCGGCGGTCGCATCGGGGACGAGCAGGAAATCCTGTTCGAGAATCGCATGTTGGCAGAACGAGGTTTCGAGCGGCGTTTCGCGCACGCCAAGCCCGACCTCGGCCTTGAAGAACTGGCGGCCGGCGCCGATCAGATTAATGACGCCGATCGGGGTGCCACACAGATCGGCGGCAAGGCGCGCTACCTCGTCGAACGCCGGCTCGCGCGGCGTATCGAGGATGTGGTAGCTGTCCAGCGCCTCCAGCCGACGCCGTTCCCGGTCGTCCGCGTCCATCTCACTCATGTTGTCGCATTTCCGCTGTTGCCCGCCCGACCGGGACGGGCGTGTTCAAGATCGCGAGGCAAGCAACGCACTTCCGCGCGGTATGATCCGGCGCGAGCTTGATCTATGTGTGAGCGGCGGACTTCAGATCGGCGACAAAGCGGGCGTATTCCTCGGTCCTGGCGACCGGGTCGGGCAGACGCAGCAGATAGCTCGGATGGACGGTGATCCACGCTTCACCGCCGCCGGGGAGTTCAAGCGCACGGCCGCGTTCCCGGCTGATCGTTACCGCCTTGCCGAACAGCGACCGCGCCGCCGTCGCGCCGAGCGCGACCGTTCGCTTGGGCCGCAGCAGGGCGCGCTCCTGCTCGATCCACCAGCGGCAGGCGGTGATTTCGCCGGCATCGGGCTTGGCGTGGATGCGGCGTTTGCCGCGCTGTTCGAACTTGAAATGCTTGACCGCGTTGGTGACGTAGATGGTGCCGCGATCGATCCCGGCTTCGGTCAGCGCGCGGTCGAACACTTGGCCGGCGGGGCCGACGAACGGGCGGCCGGCGAGATCCTCCTGATCGCCCGGCTGCTCGCCGACGAACATCATCGCTGCGTCGACCGGCCCTTCGCCAAACACGGTCTGGGTGGCGTGTTCGTGAAGCGGGCAGCGCGTGCAGCTCATCGATTCTTCGCGCAAGGCCGCCCACGCCGCTTCGATATTACCGCCCGCCTTGGTCCGCGCCGTCTCCACCATGCCCGCCTCCCGCGCCTGTGCGCCTGCAATCAACTGCGGCACCAACGCGGTTTCGGGCATGTTTTTCCAATATTTGCGCGGCATCTCCTTGAGCATCATGCCGACCTTCAGCCGGGCCGGGTTGAAGATCGCGGCATAATAGCTCTGCCACATCGCTTCGACGGGATCGCCATCGGGGGCCTCGGCCTTGGTGGCACCCGGCCCCTCGGCGAGCGTCGCGCCATCCCAATGGATCGACACCTCCGGGGTCAGGATCGACCAGCGCATCGCCGCGAACCGGTCCATGAAAAACCCGGCGTTGGCGCGGACGATGTGGAAATCGGGTTCGAACCACGCGACGAAGCGTGCGCCATCGGGCTCGACGACTTCGCGAAAGCGGACGAACGCGCGCATCTTGTGGATGTCGCGACGGACCTCGCGGGCGAGACCCTCGACGCGGCGTACCAGCGGATCGGCGGCATCGTCGAGCAGCCCCGGCCGCACCAGCAGCGTGTGGAGCAACGCGAAGCGTTCGCGATCGGTGTGGAGGATCGCTTTGCGGGCGAGATCGACAAAAGCGCGCGGCACCGTGAAATTGGCGGCCGAAGCGGTTGCGGGGGCTTCCGACCCGAACAGTTCGCCCGGCTGGTCTCCGACGCGCCACACGATCCGCTCGGGCGCGACGTGATCCTGAACTGCAGCGCGGACACCCTCGCGCCAGCCGTCGAAATCGTCCTCCGCGTCGAGCGCGATCACGCGCATTGCGTCGGCCGTGCGCATCGTCACCCGAACAATTCCATCTGCTTCGCCGCCGGTTTGGGGAGCTGCAGATCGGCCTTGTCGGCGAGCGCGACCGGCCGCCAGTCGCTCGCGATCAGGAAGGGACGCACCTTGGCGAGCGAAACGGTGAGCCGCCCGATGTCGGCGAGGGTGAGCCGCCGTCCGCGCCGAGCGGCGACGATCTTGTCGACCGCGCGCGTGCCGAGGCCGGGCACGCGCAGCAGCATTTCGCGCGGGCCTGTGTTGACATCGACCGGGAAGGCGCCGCGGAATTTGAGCGCCCAGGCGAGCTTGGGATCGATGTCGAGCCGCATCATGCCATTGTCATCGGCCGCATCGGCGACCTCACCGGGCTTGAAGCCGTAGAAGCGCATCAGCCAGTCAGACTGGTACAGGCGATGTTCTCGCATCAGCGGCGGGCGCTGGAGCGGCAGCACAGCGCTTGCATCTGGGATCGGCGAAAATGCCGAGTAATAGACGCGCTTGAGGTTGAACGATCCGTACAGCCCGGCAGCGCGCGAGACGATGTCGCGGTCGGTCGCGGCGTCGGCGCCGACGATCATCTGGGTCGATTGCCCGGCGGGGGCGAAGCGCGGCGCGGACCTGTAGTGTTTCTTCGCGTCGGCGGTGTCGAGGATCGCGTCGGACATGCCGGCCATCGCGTCCTCGATGCGATCCTGCGACTTCTCGGGCGCGAGCCGCTTGAGACCGCTTGCGGTCGGCAGTTCGACGTTGATCGAGATGCGGTCGGCATGAAGCCCGGCCTGGTGGATCAGTTCGGGATCGGCGTCTGGGATCGTCTTGAGGTGAATGTAGCCGCGAAATTCATGATCCTCGCGCAAGCTGCGTGCAACTTCGACGATTTGCTCCATCGTGTAGTTCGACGAGCCGATGATTCCCGAGGAGAGGAACAGGCCCTCGATGTAGTTGCGGCGATAGAAGGAGAGGGTGAGCCGCACCACTTCATCGGTGGTGAATCGCGCGCGGCGGACGTTGCTGCTCTTGCGGTTGATACAATAATGGCAGTCGAAGATGCAGCTGTTGGTGAGCAGGATCTTGAGCAGGCTGATGCAGCGCCCGTCCGGCGCATAGGCATGGCAGATACCCATACCGCTATCGGTCGAGCCGATCCCCTTGCCGTCGCGCGAGGTGCGCTTGACCGAGCCGGACGAAGCGCAGCTTGCGTCGTATTTGGCGGCATCGGCAAGAATCTCGAGTTTCGCGCGGGTATCGAGCTGGGCCATACGTTCTGTATATGTTCTAATCGGTTGGATGTCGAGCGGCCATCATCTTTGACCGCTTATCAGGTCCAATCACCCCCACCGTTCGCACTGAGCTTGTCGAAGTGCGTATCACGATGGACGCCGCTTTGGGCACGTGCTTCGACAAGCTCAGCACGAACGGGGAGACGGGGCTCGTCGCGATCTACCGCAGGCAGGCATCCAATCCGTCGTTGCGCACCACACCGACGCGGCGCGACAGCACATTGCCGTGGCGGCGCACGAAGCCGTGGGGATCGATCACCGCGCGCTTCTTGGGCTGGGGCAGCACCGCCGCCATACGACCGGCCTCGGCGGGGGTCAGCGAAGAGGCGTCGTGGTGGAAATAGCGCATCGCGCCGGCGTTGACGCCGTAGGTGCCGATCCCCGTCTCGGCGACGTTCAGATAGACTTCCATGATGCGGCGCTTGCCCCACAGATTTTCAATGAGGACGGTGAAATACGCCTCCAGCGCCTTGCGGGCATAGCCGCCGCCCTGGATGAGAAAGACGTTCTTGGCGGTTTGCTGGCTGATCGTCGAGCCGCCACGGATACGGCCGCCGCGCGCGTTGCGCAGATAGGCTTTCTCGATCGCGGCGACATCGAAGCCGTGGTGCGAGCAGAAGCGCGAATCCTCACCGGCGATCGCGGCGCGCGGCATATCGGGATCAATCCGCGATAACGGCATCCACGATTTGGTGATGCCGTGCCCGCTCAAGCCATCGGCCAGCATCGTCAGCGTCACCGGCGGCGGCACGAAGCGGTACACGATCACCATCGCCACCGAGAGGATCAGGAAGCCAAGCACCAGCTTGAACACCCAACCGATCAGCCGGAGGATCATCGATCGCCGCCGGTGCGGTGAAATATCGTCATGTGTGGTCCGGCTCGGCGGGGCGTGGGCGGTTTGGCATGCCGCATCATCACGCCCCGCGCGCCGATCCGCAAGCGCTCAGGCGGCGACGAGCATGCGCTTGTCGCCGGCGAGCCGCATCATCGCCTTTTGCAGCTTCTCGAACGCGCGCACCTCGATCTGGCGGACGCGTTCGCGCGACACGCCATAGACCTGGCTCAGCTCTTCGAGCGTTTTCGGCTCGTCGGTGAGGCGGCGTTCGGTGAGGATGTGCTGCTCACGCTCGTTGAGGTCGGTCATCGCGCTTTCGAGCATCGCGTGGCGGACGTCGGCCTCCTGCGCGTCGGCGACGATCGTGTCCTGCAACGGCGAATCGTCCTGAAGCCAATCCTGCCACTGGCCGTCGCCATCCTCACGCATCGGCACGTTAAGCGAGGTGTCGCCACCCATCGACATGCGACGGTTCATGCTCGTCACCTCGGCCTCGGTCACGCCGAGATCGTGCGCGATCTTGGCGAGATGCTCGGGGCTGAGATCGCCGTCCTCGAACGCGTCGAGCTTGGACTTCATGCGGCGCAGGTTGAAGAACAGCTTCTTCTGCGCAGCCGTGGTGCCCATCTTGACGAGGCTCCACGAGCGCAGGATGAATTCCTGAATCGACGCACGGATCCACCACATCGCGTAGGTGGCGAGCCGGAAGCCGCGATCGGCCTCGAACTTCTTCACACCCTGCATCAGCCCGATATTGCCCTCCGAGATCAGCTCGGACACGGGCAGGCCGTAGCCGCGATACCCCATCGCGATCTTCGCGACGAGTCGCAGGTGCGAGGTGACGAGCTGCGCTGCCGCATCGGTATCGCCATGCTCTTCGAAGCGCTTGGCGAGCATATATTCCTGCTCGGGCGCGAGGATCGGAAACTTCTTGATCTCAGACAGATAGCGGTTGAGGCTCGCCTCACCGCCAAGAGCGGGGATCGTCGCCGGTACGTTGCTGCCGGTGGCCATGATCAATCTCCCTTAATGACGAACGTCCCGATAGCGTGGCGACGTCCGCGCTTGAACCTATACGTTGAGACTATCGAACAGTTCCTGCATGTCCGACGGCATTTCGCTTTCAAATGCCAAAGCGTTGCTTTCCAGCGGGTGAATGAACCCCAGGCGGGCGGCGTGCAACGCCTGCCGGCGGAAATTCAAGGTTTCCAGAATGGGCCGGTGTCCCGGTTTTGTTCTACCATAGACCGGGTCACCCAGCAAGGGATGGCCGATCGAGGCCATATGGACGCGCACCTGATGCGTGCGCCCGGTCTCCAGCCGGCACTCGACGAGCGCGGCATCGCGCAGCCGGGTGAGCGTGCTGAAATGGGTGACCGCCCGCTTGCCGCCAGCGACGATCGCGACCTTCTTGCGGTTTTGCGGGCTCCGCGCGAGCGGCGCGTCGACGCTGCCCTGCGCGGGGGTCGGCCTGCCCGAGACGATCGCCTTGTAGCGGCGGTCGATGCTGTGGGCCGCGAATTGCTTGGCAAGGCCCACGTGTGCACGATCGGTCTTGGCGGCGACCATCAGGCCGGAGGTGTTCTTGTCGATGCGGTGGACGATGCCCGGTCGCGCGACTCCGCCGATCCCTGACAACCGCCCCGCGCAGTGATGGAGCAACGCATTGACGAGCGTGCCGTCGAAATTGCCCGCCGCCGGGTGGACGACGAGCCCGGCTTGCTTGTCGATCACGATCAGATGATCGTCCTCGAACACGACGTTGAGCGCGATGTCCTGCGGTTCGTTGTGCGCGGGCTGGGGATCGGGGACGGTAACGTGGTAGCGCCCGCCCGGAACCGCCTTGCTCGCCGGATCGCGCCGCAGCACGCCTTGTGCGTCGGTGACGGCGCCGCTCGAGATCAGCGCCTTGAGCCGCTCGCGCGAGATTGTCGGCAGCGCATCGGCGAGCGCACGGTCGAGCCGCAGCCCTTCAGCGTCGGCGACACATGCTTCGATAGTGGAAACCCCCCGGTCCATAGGATAGGAATCTGGGGGATATGTTGGAGATTTCAAGCACCGCTCTGCATCGCATCATCGCAGCAGCGAATGCAGATCCTGCACGCGAGGTCTGCGGACTGCTGTTCGGCGACGATGCGCGAATCACGCGGGCCGAGCCATGCGCCAATGTTGCCGCCGATCCGGCTCGCACCTTCGAGATCGATCCCGCCGCGCATTTCGCCGCGCTTCGAGCCGAGCGTGACGGCGGGGCGAAGCTGATCGGATACTGGCATTCGCACCCGAGCGGCGACGTCCGCCCGTCGGCCACCGATGCCGCGATGGCGGCCGCCGACGGCAAGCTGTGGCTGATCGTGGCCGGGCATGAGATCGGCGTATGGCGTGCGGGGAGCGCCGGCGCGCATGGTCGTTTCGTTGCGGTGCCTTATCGCATCGCCGCCGTCACCTGACTTGCGGCGGAGTCGATGCTGGGCCACATAGGCGCGACACGCGGGAGCATTGTCCTTGAGTATCAACGCCGTCGATTTCGCCAGCCTGCTGTGCTCGCGCCTCTGTCACGATCTGCTCAGCCCGGTGGGCGCGCTCAACAACGGTCTCGAACTGCTCGCTGACGAGCATGATCCCGACATGCGGGCGCGCTGCCTGGAATTGCTCAGCGAGAGCGCCAAGGCGTCCGCCAACAAGCTCAAATTCTTTCGACTCGCGTTCGGCGCGGCGGGCGGTTTTGGCGAGACGATCGATTCGCGCGAGGCGCGCGCCGCGATCGAGGGGCTGTTCGGGGATACTCAGCGGGTCAAGCTCGGCTGGCTGGTCGAAGATCCGATTCTGCCCAAGGCTGGTATCAAGGTGCTGCTCAACCTCGCGCTGATCGCGGGCGACGCACTGATCCGGGGCGGACAGCTCGATGTCGGCGCGGAATGTGTTGGCGATCAGGTCGAGATCGTCGTGCGGGCGGACGGACCGCGTATCGTACTCGATGCCGAACTGCGCACCGCGCTGACCGGTGGAGCCGTCGATGCCGCCGTCACCCCGCGCGCGGCGGCGGCCTGTCTCGTCCACGCGCTGGTGACGGAAGCGAACGGCACGATCCAGGTGTCCGAACCCAACGATCCGGTGCTGCTGTTCGGCGCGACGCTCAAGGTAGCACGACCGTAACAGTGTAAACCCGGCCTTAACGGCTGGACGGGCAAAGAGGCTGCCGCCGATCCGCGGGGCCGCATGGACGATCTTCTACGGGAATTCATCGCCGAGACGCGCGAGACGCTGGAGGCGCTTTCCGGCGAGATCGTCGCGTGGGAAGCGACGCCGGACGACCGTGCGCGGCTCGATGCGATCTTCCGGTTCGTCCACACCGTCAAGGGCAGTTGCGGCTTTCTCGACCTGCCGCGGCTCAGCCGACTGAGCCATGCCGCCGAGGATGTGCTGGCGGCAGTGCGATCGGGTGAGCGCACGCCCGACACCGGCCTCGTCAACGCCGTGCTCGCGATCGTCGATCGCATTGGCGAGATCGTCGAGGCGATCGACGCCGGCGCCGCGCTCGACGATGCGTGTGAGGAACTGCTGATCGCCGCGCTCGACGCGGGTGCGGAGGCGGCAATGCCCGTCCCCGTCGTGTTGGCCCGGCGCAATCCGGCGCGCAGCGTGCGACTCAGCGTCGATCTGCTCGATCGCATGATGAGCGGCATGTCCGACATGATGCTGGCGCGCAATGAACTCGCCCGGCGGGTGCGCGACGCGGGTGCCGATCCCGCGACCGAGGGTGCGCTCGAACGGCTTTCCGCCACCGTCGCCGAAATGCGCGATACCGTCACACGCACGCGTATGCAGAAGATCGACGCTTTGTTCTCGGCGCTGCCGCGCATGGTGCGCGACACGGCGGCCGAACTCGGCAAGTCGGTGACGCTTCACCTCGAAGGTGGAGACGTCGAACTCGACCGCGAGATGATCGAGATGATGCGCGATCCGCTCGTCCATATCGTGCGCAACGCGATCGACCACGGCATCGAGGCGCCGACCGCGCGACGCAAGGCCGGCAAGCGCGAGAACGCGCGGCTCGCCGTCTCGGCGCGCCAGTCGGGCAACCAGATCATCATCGTGATCGAGGACGACGGGCAGGGCATCGACACCGATGCCCTGGTGGCGAAGGCCGCGCAGGGCAGATCGCGCAGCGAAGCCGATTTGCGGCGGTTGAGCGAGCGCGAAAAGCTCGATCTGATCTTTGAGGCCGGTTTGACGACCAGGGAAAGCGTCACCGCCATTTCCGGGCGCGGCGTCGGCATGGATGTGGTGCGCGCGAACGTCGAGCGGATCGGCGGCCGAATCGACCTGACCAACACACCGGGCAAGGGGCTGGCCATCGCCATCCATGTGCCATTGACGTTGTCGATCATCGCCGGGATCGGGGTGAGCGTTGGCGACCAGCGCTTCGCGATCTCGAGTCCGGCGATCGACGAGATCGTGTCGATACACGGCGAGGCGATCCGTATCGACATGCTTGGCAGCACGCCGGTCGCCACGGTGCGCGACCGCCGCCTGCCATTGGTCGATCTCGCTGATGCGCTGGGCATCGTGCGAGACCGGGAGGCGGGCAAGCTCGTGATCCTGAGTATCTCGGGCGGCAGCTATGCGCTCGCGGTCGATGATGTGCTCGATCACGAGGAACTGGTCGTCAAGCCTGCCGCGCCGGCGGTGATGGCGACGGGCCTCTACGCGGGGCACACCTTGCCCGATACCGGCGTGCCGATGCTGCTGCTCGATTGCGCCGGCATCGCCGCGCAGGCCGGCATTCGCTTCTGGCGCGAGGCGGCGGCCGAGACCTGCGCGGGCGAGACCGAGATTCCCGCCGTTCCGGCGCTGCTGTTCGACGATCTCGACGGCGTGCGCCGGCTGGTGGCGCTCGCCGCGGTAGATCGGATCGAATCGGTCTCGACCGAGACGATCTGCCATTCGGCGGGGCGCTTGCGGCTGTCGCTCGACAAGCGGATCGTGCCGCTGGTCGCGCAGGGTGAATGGGCGGGGCGCGATCAGGTCCAGATCCTTCGCGTGCGCGATGGCGACGCCGAAATCGGCTACGCGATTCGCGAGGCGCTCGACATCGTCGATCTGCCTGAGACCATCGTTTCCGCGCGTGTGCCCGGCCCGGTTGCCGGTGTAGTGGCGCTGGCCGGTCAGCAGATCGAACTGCTCGACCTGTTTTGGCTGTTCGGCGAGCATGGCGACTTGGCGCCGCGCGGTGCCGCGCCGCTCTGCCTGCTCGACGGCAGCGAGACGGCATGGATGACGAGCTTTCTCAAGCCGGTGCTCGAAAGCGCGGGCTACCGCGTGACGGCGGCGCTGAACGGCGGCGACCGGCCAGACGTGGTGCTGACGATGGACTCTGCTACGTTCGCGCTCGGCGCGTCGGTGCCGGTGGTGCGCCTGCGCCGCGACCGCGAGGCCGTCGCCGAGTCCGACACGATCTATCGTTACGATCGCGAAGCCTTGCTCGCGGCGATCAGCCGGTCCAGCGGCGGCGCGACATGACTGGCCTGTTCCTGATCGCGCAGCTCGCCGGGCGCACGGTGGCGATCGATTCGGCGCAGGTTGAGTCGGTCGTCGATATCGGCACGATCGTGCCCGTGCCCCGTGCCGGGGCGCAGGTGCGCGGTCTTGCCGCGTTGCGCAGCCGCGTCGTGACGGTGATCGATCCGGGCGCCGTGCTCGGTGAAGGGGTTAGCGTTAGCGATCGGGCGGTCATCGTCGTCGTCGACGGGCATCATTATGCGGTCCTGGTCGACGCGCTGGAGGATATTGCGCCATTCGACATTCGGCCGCTCGCCTCCGGTGTGATTCTGGACGGCGTGTGGAGCCGCGTCGGCTGCGGCACGATCGAACTCGACGGCGCGCCGATCCTGGCGATCGACGCGCGCGCGCTGGTGCCGGGCGCGCTCCCGGTCGCCGCCTGAGCGGTAGGTTAACCCGAAGCAAAGTTTTTTCCGCCAAAACGGATGTTTAGCGTGTAAAACGGATTGCCCATGAAAACCTGTCTGGTCGTCGATGATTCCAAGGTGATCCGCAAGGTTGCGCGGCACATTCTCGAGACGCTCAATTTCAAGGTCACCGAGGCGGGGGATGGCCGCGAGGCGCTGGACGCTTGTGTGGCGTCAGCGCCGGACGTTGTGTTGCTCGACTGGAACATGCCGGTGATGAGCGGCATGGATTTCCTGCGTGCGCTGCGCGATGCCAAGATCCCGCACCGCCCCAAAGTCGTGTTCTGCACCACTGAGAACGGCATGGCGCATATCCGCGCCGCGATCGAGGCGGGCGCCGACGAATATGTCATGAAGCCGTTCGATCGCGAGACGCTCGAAAGCAAGTTGCAGATCGTCGGAATGGCCTGACCGGCGTTCCGCGGTGGCCGCAGTCGGCCGAGGCTGGGCGACTGCGGCGTGTATGAGTTGGCGAACGCGGCCAGATTGAGTATCGCACCCGCTTGATCCGCCCTGCGCATGTGCCCGCGCAGGCGGCGAGCAGGAGCGTGCATGACGATCATCGAGACGGCGTCCCCCAATTTCGACGAGCGAACGCTGCCGATCACCATGATCGTTCTTCATTATACCGGGATGGTCGATGCGGCAGCGGCGCTGGAGCGGCTGTGCGACCCGGCCGCGAAGGTTTCGGCGCATTATCTGATCGACGAGGACGGCGCGGTTCACCGGCTCGTCGCCGAGGACAAGCGCGCGTGGCATGCCGGCGCGGCGCGATGGGGGCGGATCGAGGACGTCAACAGCGCCGCGATCGGGATCGAACTGGTCAATCCCGGCCATGAATTCGGCTATCGCGACTTTCCCGAGGCGCAGATCGACGCGCTGGTCGGCCTGGTCGGCGATATCAAGGAGCGCTACGCGATCACGCGCGGCAACGTCGTTGGCCATTCGGACATCGCGCCGACACGCAAGCAAGATCCGGGCGAGCTGTTCCCGTGGCATCGCCTCGCACGGCTCCGCCTCGCGTTGCCGCGTCCGACGCGCAACCTCATGGACCCGATGTGGAGCGATGCCGGCTTCCTGATCGCGCTCGAACGATTCGGCTACGACGTGAAGGACAAGCTCGCTGCCGTCGTCGCGTTCCAGCGCCGCTACCGCCCCGAGTTGATCGACGGCGAGATCGACGGCGAGTGCCGCAGCATCCTGCTCGCTTTGCTATTGCCCAAACCGCAAGGGGACGACTAAGGCGTTCGGACCAGAGGGTCGGGCGGCCGCGTCATGTGCTTGCACATGCCGAGGAAAGTCCGGGCTCCGCGAAACGACGGTGCCGGGTAACGCCCGGCGGGGGTGACCCCAGGGACAGTGCCACAGAGAGCAGACCGCCGATGGGCTGCGCGCGAGCGTGGCGACAGGCAAGGGTGAAAGGGTGCGGCAAAAGCGCACCGCGCCTCCGGTAACGGCAGGCGGCATGGCAAACCCCACCGGGAGCAAGACCGAATAGGGACGGCACATGGGCATCGTTTCTGCTCGTCGTCCGGGTTGGTTGCTTGAGGCGGCGTGCAAGCGTCGCCCTAGAGGAATGGTCGCCTATCCTTCGTAAAGAGGGTGGACAGAACCCGGCTTACAGACCCTCTGGTATCCCCTTGCGCGCGGGAAACGTGGCTAACGTTGCCTATGCAGCGCACGGTGCGCAAACGTGGTGAACGTTGCGTCGCGTCTCACGTTTGCGCGCGCAGCGGCGCGGGATTCGGTCTTGCCGGCGGTGTCAAAGAGCGTGCGGCCAGACTGCCAGGACGTCGGCGTGTAGGACAGGGTTACAGCGGCTCGCCGTCCTTGCCGATCACCTCGATCCGGTAGGAACAGCCGTAGAAAGTCTTGCCCGGATGGGTGGTGACGTTCGAGACGTTGCGTGAGACGACGATGTGCGCGCCGAAGCTCTCGCCCGCCGCCGGGGCCTCGGTGCGGTCGACGACGATCTTTTCGCCGAGGAATTTGCGCGAGGTGGTGGCCGCCGCGATGTCCGCTGGTGTGGCCTTGCCCGAGGCGATCATCGCTTCGAGCAGGGGGGAGGGATCGACCGCGTTCTCGATCCCCTGTTCGCGCGCGAGCCCGTTCGGGTCGGCGAGATCGAGCATGGCGAGGACGCCGCTGGCGGTGAAGGCGATCCGGCGCGTGCTGTAGTGGCCCGCCACCGTGATCGGCGCGGGCAGATCATATTCGTTCATGAACGCGTTCTTGGTGGCGACGCGGACCCAGTGGCGTTTGGCGGCGATCTTCTCCTCGCCGTTGAGCGCCAGCGCGAAGCCCATGTAGGCGGGCGCATCGAGCCGGCATTCGATCGCATCGACGATGTCGATGCTGTTGGGGTCGACGGGCTCTTCGGCGGCGCGAAGCGGCGTCGCCAGCGTCAGGGTGGCGACCAGCGCCGCAAACATCGATCCCGATTTCATCACGTGCCGTCTCCCCGTGTGGCGGGTCGCCTCGTGTTCGAAAAGCCGGCATCGCGCAATCGCGCAGTTCCACCCGCTCGCCAGCCGGCCGCACACACCCCAAAATCGCCGCCGCCGCCAATCCGTCATGGCATTGCCGCACCGGCGTGCTTAGATGGTCCGCTATGGCGCGTGCGACGAGACAAGACGATTGGGGATTTCCGCGCTGGCGCGCCTATGGCGAGTCGAGCCGCGAGGCGGCGAAGGTGCGCCTGTGCGACCGGCACGGATGCACGCAGCCGGGCAATTGCCCCGCACCGAAATCCCCCAACAGCCCCGATCGCTGGTATTTCTGCCAGGAACATGCCGGGGAATATAATCGCGGCTGGAATTACTTCGAAGGGTTGAGCGCCGAGGAAGCCGCCGAGCGCGAGGCGGCGGAGACTCGCACCGCAGACGGCTACACCACCTCGCGGCACCAGCAATGGGCTGGCTCCGGCGACGGCAGCCGATCGCGCGACGAGCTGCGGGCGCTGGAAGTGCTCGACCTTGAGGTCGATGCGGATTTCGATGCGGTGCGGGTGGCGTGGCGCAGGCTCGCCAAGCAGAACCATCCCGATATCCGCCCCGGCGACAAGGATGCGGCGGCACGTTTCCAGGCGATCCAGGCGGCATATGATGTGCTGCGCGTCGCCGAGGAGCAGCGGCAGTGGAAGCCTGACGTGTGACGACGGTCCGGTCGGACTGGTCGCGGACTGTGCTGGTCTGCGCGAAATGTTCGAAGAAGCTCGGCGGCGGATTCGGGCCGCGCGGCAAGACGTCGCTGGCCAAGGCGCTGCGCAAGGAACTCGGGGTGAAGTTGGGCCGCAAGGCGCCGATCGGGATCGTCGAGGTGAAATGCCTCAAGGTCTGCCCGCGCGGCGCGGTGACGGTGGTGGACAGCAACGACAGCCGCACGTGGCAGATCGTGCGCGCGGGCGCTCCGCTCGAGACGGTGATCGACGCGCTGGGTCTGGACAGGCCGGACCTCAACGGGTCATCGCAGGTTCAGCACGACTCGGCTATCCTCGAAGCATAGGAGAAATTGGATGCGCGTTTCCCAATATCTTACCGTGATCGCCGCTTTGGCGGGGGTCGCTTCCGCTGTGCCGGCTCAGGCCAAGGAGCGGCTGACCGGCGAGGCGCAACTCGCCAAGATGCTCGATGGCCGGGTTGCCGGAAAGCCGGTGGATTGCTTGTCACTGACCCAGATCCGATCGAGCCAGATCATCGACGATACTGCGATCGTCTACACCACCAGCGACGGCACGATGTACGTCAACCGGCCGAGCGGGGCGAATTTCCTCGACGACGACGACATCCTCGTTAGCGAGCCGCGGGGCGGTCAGGCCTGCCGGATGGACATCGTGCGGCTGATCGATCGCGGCTCGCGGATGCCGGGCGGATCGATCGGGCTGAACGATTTCGTGCCGTATCCGCGCCCGCCGAAGGTGCCGAAGAACTGATCCCTACGTCACCCCAGCGCACGCTGGGGTCTCCCGGAGGCGGAGCGCGCCTGTAACCGCAAGAGATCCCAGCTTTCGCTGGGATGACGGCTTACGCGGCGTACCGCAGCGCCGTCTCGCGGATCAGCGCGATCATGTTGGGGATGCCCTGCGTCCGGTTCGAGCTGAGCTGGCTCTTGAGATCGAACGGCGCGAGCGCGGCGGTGATGTCGGTGGTGGCGATCGTCGCGGCGGGCTGGTCCTGAACGGTCAGCAGCACCAGCGCGATGATGCCCTTGGTGATCGCCGCGTTCGAATCGGCCAGGAAGTGGAGCGTGCCGTCGTCGCGCCGCATCGGATAGACCCACACCGAGGCCGAGCAGCCGCGCACCAGAGTCGCGTCGGTCTTGAGCGGATCGGGCATCGGTTCGAGCGTCTTGCCGAGATCGATCAACAGCCGGTAGCGATCGTCGGCGTCGAGGAAGGCGTATTCTTCGTGCAGGTCGGCGAGTGTCGTCATGGCGGTTGGCGGTAACGGGATGGGGCGGGGGCGTCTACCGCGTTTCCCTACCCCGTTCGTGCTGAGCAACTGTGTTCATGCATGCCGGTATGTTTGCTGTGATTTGAGCATGGCATTGAGTGTGATGATGAGTTTTCGCATGGTTGCGACGAGGGCGACCTTGGCGGGTTTGCCGTTGTCGCGGAGGCGCTGGCAGGTTTGTGCGAGGGGGCCTTTTTTGGAGCGTGCGATAGCGAGAGCGGCGAGGTAGAGGCACCTGCGTACAGCGGGTCTTCCGCCGGCGCACCGTCCGGGTTTTCGGGTGGCGCCGCTTTGCCGGTCGAAGGGGGCGACGCCGACGAGGGCTGCGGCTTGTCGGCTGGAGAGCGCGCCGAGCTCTGGCATGTGCGCGAGCAGGCATGCCGCCACGATCGGGCCGATACCGGGTGCGGAGCGCATCAGGCGTTCGCGTGTCGCCAGATCGGGGCTTGCGGCGATGAGGGCGGCGATGGCCTTTTCGATCCGCAGGGCGAGCGCTTTGAGTTTGCCGACCTGGGCTTTGACGAGGCGGCGCATGGCAGGATCGTCGAGGGTCTCGAACTGATTGCCGAGCTGGATGCGCTGGGCGACGGCGAGATCGCGCATGCGGACATGCTCGGCAAGGCGTGCTGCCTGAGGATCGTGCCGATATGGGGTGAGTTCGGGATGGAGCGCGGCGAGGCAACGCGCGATCACGGCGGCATCCAGCGGGTCGGTTTTCGCTAACTGCCGCTCGGCGCGGGCGAAGTTGCGCACCCGGGCGGGATCGAGCAGATACGCGGTCAGCCCGAGGCGGTCGAGCAGCGCGGCAAGCTTGCGCTCGTAGCCACCCGTCGCCTCGAAGCCGATGAGGAGATGATATCGGGCGGCAAACGCCTTGAGGCGGTGTTCGAGCGCCTTCAACCCCGCCTTGTCGTTCGCAAAACGCCATTCCTCACCGAGAGGATGAAGGCGGACAACCAATTCGTTTTTGGCAACATCGATGCCGACAAACAGGTCGGGCTGTGGCATGATCCGGTCTCCCAAGCTTGTGATGCGGGGTCCGTAATGGCCCCAAGCAACTGTTCGGGGTTTGGGAAGACGGATGCGGCCCTGCTCAGCAACGATCTTGCAAGATCGCCAAGTCGAACGGCCTCACATCCGCCGCCGGGACGGGGTGGCCACCCCGTCCCGGCAATCGCCATTATGCACATTTCCAACACACAAGCGTGTCGAAGCACGTGTTCGGAACACAATGATATCGAGCGTGATGGCCCGTTCGTGCTGAGTAGGGATCGAGTAGGCGCTTGCGCCGTATCGAGATGAGCAGGTGGGACTCGTGGCCTGTGCTTCGATACACGACCTCGATACGCCCTGCGGGCTACTCGGCCGTTACTCAGCACGAACGGAGCTATTTAACGTCGTCACGCTCTAAGTGGCGAGTTGCCCGCTTGGTACACGCCCCCTTCGGCTGGCCGGCAAAGCCAGCCGCTCAGGACAGGCTTCGACAAGCTCAGGGCGAGCGGGGTGGGGAGGACTGGCGTTTCCAGTCGTGGGTTACAAATCCACCCCCGCCGCGATCGCTTCAAGCTTGCGGATGCGTTCCTTCAGGTCGGCGATCTCGATGCGGGCGCTGGCGTTGGGCATGGCCGGGGCGGTGCGGTCGCCGCCGGGCTGGTGCTGCAATTCCTGCTGCTTGAGCGCGAGCCAGCCGCGCCAGCCGGTCAGGGTGGTGTAGGCGAGGATGGCCACTCCGGCCAAAGCGGTGGCGGCCATCGTCATGTAGAAACTCGGGTCGGTCATGATCCCTGCTCCTGCGGTCATGAGGGTCACTTCGGGTCGCGCAGGCGTTCGATCTGGCGATCGAGGCGGGCGCTGCTCGTGTCATTGTCGGTGGCGAGGCGTTCGAGGACGGCGAGCCGCTCCTTCATGCTGCGCAATTCCTCCTGCAGCCGGGCGTTCTCGGCCTTGGTCGCGCCGTCGTCGCGGAAGGCGACCTGCTCGCCGTGCTTGCTGTGGACCACACCGAAGCGGGCCATCAGCACGCGGCCGACCGTGATGACGACGATGATCGCGACGACCATTTCAAACGGGTTCATGTGGAAAACTCCCCTGCCAAGGCGGTGATGTTACTGCGCATCGCCCTGCGGGGCGAGCCGTTCGCGGCGGCGGCGCGGGCGATCGACGCGTTCGGTGGCGAAGACGCCGATGGCGGTGATGGTGGCGAGGACAGCGAGAAAACCGAGAAGCATGAGACGAGCCTTTCCTGTCGGCGCGACCGTATGGGTCGCGCGCGGGTGGATGTTCAAACGGGGGTAGGAAACGTGGGGCGGCGGATCAGTCGCTGGTGCGAAGCGCCTCGATCTCGCGCGCGGTGCGCTCGGCGGGGTCGGTGGCGATGCGTTCGAGCACCGCGATCCGCTCCTCGAGCCGGCCGATCTTGCCGGTCAGCCGCTCATTCTCGGCGCTCAGCAATTCGGTTTCGCGCGTGGTCGAGAGGCGATCCTTGTCGCGGCGGCGCTCGTCTTCGAGCGGGTAGCCGTGTTTCGCGCGAACCCAGGTGTTGAACACCTTGCTCAGCGGGAAAATCGTGATCGCGGCGAGCGGTACGAGCAGTCCCCAGGTGGTCGACATCATCGGTATCCTGTTGCGGTGCGTGGTGCAGGGATCGAAGCCGCGCTTAGCGCAGGCTTTCGATCTCGTCGGCGAGGCGCGTGTTGCGGCTGGTGTACATCATCTCGATGTCGGCGAGGCGGCGGTCGATGTCGCGGAACTTCGAGCGGACCTCGGCGGTCGAGCGGGTCGGGTTGCTGCGCACGCCCTGCCAGAATTTCTGGTCTTCCTTGCTGTCATACAGGCCGTAGGGCTTGGCATCGGCCATCCAGGCGACCAGCCAATAGGCGAGGAGCGTCCAGGGGAAGCCGCCGGCGATGGTGAGGACCACCGCGCCGACGCGGACCCAGGTGGCATCGATGCCGGTGTAATCGGCGATCCCCGAACAGACGCCCAGCCATTTGCGGTTCTGCTTGTCGAGGTAGAATTTGGTGCGGCTCGCGCTCATGGCTCAGTTCCTCTTGGAAAGGTCGTAGGAAGGGCGCGGGTCGGCCGAAACGCCGGGGCGCCAATCGGGATGGTCGGCGGCGACGATCCGCTCCACCGTCTGCAACCGGTCTTCGAGCCGGCGGGCGAGCAGGTGGAGCTCGTCGAGCAGTTTCTCATCCTCGTCGGTGATCTTGGGGGCCTGCTTCCACTTGGTGATGTAGTGCAGGATCACCCAGGGCATGCCGACGAAGAGCATGCCGCAGATGACGATGGGGAGGAAAACGTCTTCCATCTCAACCGTCCTTGTTCATGCGCGCCTTCAGCGCGGCGAGTTCGGCATCGACCTTGTCGGCGGTCTTGAGCTCGGCGATTTCCTCTTCGAGCGACTTGGGCTGCGAACCCAGACCGGCGGCGTCGGCGCGGCCCTCGGCCATGTCGATGCGGCCTTCGAGCACGTCGAAGCGCGAGAACGCATCCTGCATGCGCGGGCCGTTGTAGAGTTCGCGAAGCTTGTAGCGGTTTTGCGCGCTCTCCAACCGGGTGACGATCGAGGTCTGGCGGGTGCGGGCCTCGCGAAGCTTGGTCTGGAGCTTGTTGATGTCCTCCTCCGACGCGCGCAACGCCTCGTCGAGCACGGCGATTTCGTCCTTGAGGCGATCGGCCATGTCGGCGGCCTTCTGCTTCTCGACGAGGGCGGCCTTGGCGAGATCCTCGCGGCCCTTCGACAGCGCCAGTTCGGCCTTTTCGGTCCAGCTATCCTGGAGCTTGCCGAGCTTGTCGATGTGGCGGCGCATCTCCTTCTGGTCGGCGATGGTGCGCGCGGCGGAGGCGCGCACTTCGACCAGGGTTTCCTCCATTTCGAGGATGATCATGCGGATCATCTTCGCCGGGTCTTCCGCCTTGTCGAGCAGGTCGGTGAAGTTGGCGGCGACGATGTCGCGGGTCCGGGAAAAAATGCCCATCTTGGAAAAACTCCTTGGAGTAACGCGGTACTCGTTGTGTACGGGATGAGCTTTGCAGGGTTCGTGCCAGTTTTGAAAATGGCGGGTTTGCGCGGTTTCCTGAACGGATCGACAGCTTTGCCGCATTGTGCGCTTGCCAAGCCTTGGGAATTTACGCCAAAGCTTGGCAATGGAGCGTGTGACCCAGGTAATCGGCCAGTCAGGCCCGTTTCTCGATGCGCTGGAGCGCGCCAGCCGCGCGGCGGCGCTCGACCGGCCGGTGCTGGTGATCGGCGAGCGCGGCACCGGCAAGGAACTGGTGGCGGAGCGGCTTCACCGGCTGAGCCCGCGTTGGGACCAGCCGCTCGTCATCATGAACTGCGCGGCGCTGCCCGAGACGCTGATCGAGGCCGAACTGTTCGGGCATGAGGCGGGCGCGTTCACCGGCGCGACCAAGGCGCGGCAGGGGCGGTTCGAGGAGGCGCATGGCGGCACGTTGTTCCTCGACGAACTCGGCACGCTGTCGATGGCGGCGCAGGACCGGCTGCTGCGCGCGGTCGAATATGGCGAGGTGACTCGGATCGGATCGTCGCGGCCGCTTCGCGTCGACGTGCGGATCGTCGCGGCGACCAACGAGCATCTGCCCGACAAGGTGGCGCGGCACCAGTTCCGCGCCGATCTGCTCGACCGGCTGTCGTTCGAGGTGGTGACGCTGCCGCCGCTCCGCGCGCGGACCGGCGACGTGCCGGTGCTCGCCGAGCATTACGGGCGGCGGATGGCGTCGGAAATGGGACGGCTCGACTGGCCGGGCTTCACGCGCGAGGCGATGGCGGCGCTGGTCGCCTATGACTGGCCGGGCAACGTGCGCGAGCTTCGCAACGTCGTCGAGCGCGCGGTGTACCGCTGGGAGCGCGACACGCCGATCGACGCGATCGAGTTCGATCCGTTTCAGTCGCAATATCGCCCGCGTGGGGGCCAGGGCGGGGCGATGACGGTGGAGGCGGCGCCGATCGCGGCGGCGGCTGCGCCGGTGGTCGAGGAAGACGAACCGGGCGACTTCAAGAGCCGGATCGCGCGCTTCGAGCGCGATCTGCTCAAGAAGGCGATGGCCGAGCATCGCTTCAACCAGCGCGCGACGGCGGATGCGCTGGGGCTGAGCTACGATCAGTTGCGGCATGCGCTGAAGCGGCACGGGCTGATCTCGGCGGGGGCATAGGTGCTCGACACGTATGGTTGCAAATGATTCGCAGTAAGTAGTTGCGATTCATTCTCAATTCCGAATCGGTTGCGTAATAATCTCCACGGACCCATTTCCAGCCCACAGGCGTTTGCGCCGTGATCCTGAACGTCTCTGAAGGAGGATATCCTATGGCTTTCGAACTTCCCCCGCTGCCTTTCCCCAAGGACGCGCTCGCCCCGACGATGTCCGCCGAGACGTTCGATTTCCACCACGGCAAGCATCACAAGGCCTATGTCGACAAGACCAACGGTTTCGTCACCGAGAAGGGCCTTGAGGGAAAGTCGCTGGTCGAGGTCATCCGCCACGCCAAGGAAACCGGCGACAAGGGCCTGTTCAACAATTCCGCGCAGATCTGGAACCACACGTTCTTCTGGAACTCGCTGACCCCGAACTATGCCGCGCCGACCGGCAAGCTCGCCGAGATGATCGAAGAGAGCTTCGGCTCGACCGAGGCGCTGGTGAAGGCGTTGGTCGCCGAATCGACCAACCATTTCGCGAGCGGCTGGGGCTGGCTGGTGCTCGAAGACGGCAAGCTCAAGGTGACGTCGCTGCACGACGCCGACACGCCCGTCGTCTATGATTACAAGCCGCTGCTGACGATCGACGTGTGGGAGCATGCCTATTACATCGATTACCGCAACGCGCGCCCGGGCTATCTCGAAGCGCTGACCGGCAAGATCCTCAACTGGGAATTCGCCGCGCAGAACCTCGACGGCGAGGGTGTGAGCCGGGCCGACCAGCAGGGCTGATCCGAGCGCTGACAGTTAGCGAAGGGGCCGGAGACCGCAGGGTTTCCGGCCCTTTTTCTATGTCGTGAGCGCGGGTGCTGGACGTATCTGATGGCGAGCAAGCCGAGGGGCATGCTGTATATCGGCGTATTGCCGTCGTTATGGCATCAAGACCTTGGTTCATGCCGAGCAGTTCGACACGATCGAGGAGGCCATTGCCCGCGAGAAAGCGCTCAAGGCTTGGCGGCGCGACTGGAATGTCGAGCTTATTGAGGTGGGCAACCCGGAAGTGCGATCTGTTCGACGCGCTCGCGTGATTGCGGGAGACCCCAGCTTGCGCTGGGGTGACGTATGAAAGCCGGGGCGACGTATAAAAAGGTGTCAGCCTTCCGGCGGTACGATCGGCGGCTTGTCGTCGCCCAGCGTCAGGCCATGTTTCATCAGCATCGGCACGTTCGCCATCGCGAAGACGAGCGTGATGATGACGCAGCCGGGCATCTTGTACCAGAGCCACGCGTTCCAGCCCGCGTCCTTGCCCCACAGCATCGCGGTGCCGCGCCAGACGGCTTCGTTGCCGATCGCCATCAGGATGAAGAAGATCGCCCAGTTGCGCGTGAGCTTGCGCCAGCCTTCGGCGTCCAGCCCCGGATAGGCAGTTCCGAGCAGTTGCTGGAGGAGCGGGCGGCCGGTCAGCCAGCCGAACAGCAGGAGGCCGCCGAACAAGGCGTAGACGAAGGTCGGCTTCATCTGAATGAACTGCTGGTCGTGGAAATAGATCGTCAGCCCGCCGAACACGAGCACCAGCGCGCCGGTGATCCACAGCATCGGCGAGATCGAGCCGAGCTTCAGTTGCGAGAACAGCAGGGCCGCCACTTCGGCGATCATGAAGGCGATGGTCGCGGCGACCGCCTTGGCCACGGTCGGGCCGGGGGCGAGGTAATTGACCGCGAAGAACACGACGAGCGGGCCGTAATCGACCGCCATGCGCAGGATTGGCGCGTTGACGGGCTTCTTGCTGATCTCAACCACGACGCACTCCATCCACACCGGCGATGATCCGCGAGACTTCGTTGGCGTCGAACGGGCGGAGATCGCCCATGCCTTCGCCGACGCCGATCGCATGGATGGGCAGGCCGTATTTCTCCGCCGCCGCGACGAGGATGCCGCCGCGCGCGGAACCATCGAGCTTGGTCATGACGAGGCCGGTGACGCCCGCCATTTCCTTGAACACCTCGATCTGTGACAGCGCGTTCTGGCCGGTGGTCGCGTCGAGCACCAGCACCACGTCATGCGGGGCGGCAGGGTTGAGGCGACCGAGCACGCGGCGGATCTTGGACAGTTCGTCCATCAGCTCGCGCTTGTTCTGGAGGCGCCCGGCGGTGTCGACGATCAGCACGTCGGTGCCGATCGCGGTCGCCTGCTTGACCGCCTCGTAGACGATGCCGGCGGCGTCGCCGCCTTCCTTGCCGCGAATGATCGGCACGCCGGCACGCTCCGCCCAGGTGGCGAGCTGGCCGATCGCGGCGGCGCGGAAGGTGTCGCCGGCGGCGAGCATCACCGCATAATCCTGCTCTTTCAGCCAGTGCGCGAGCTTGGCGATGGTGGTGGTCTTGCCCGATCCGTTGACGCCGATGACGAGGATCACCTGCGGGCGCGGGAACGCCTCGATCTCCAGCGGCTTGGCGACTTTCTCCAGCACCTTTTCGACCTCTTCGGCGACGGTGAGGCGGATGCCGAGATCCTCCATGTCGCGCTCGAACATGCCGGCCGCGAGCCGGTCGCGGATGCGGCGCGCGGTCTGCGGGCCGAGATCGGACGCGATCAGCGCTTCCTCGATATCGTCGAGCGTGGCGTCGTCGAGCGGCGCGGTGCCGAGCCCGACGAGGTTGCCGATCAGCCGATCGGAGGTGCGCTTGAAGCCGCCGAGCAGGCGCTCGTGCCAGCCGGGTGTGGTGCTCATGCGATTGCCTTTTGTAGCGATGGGGCGGGTTGGTTCGCCGCCGGAGGGAGGTGAGAGAGCAAGCGGCGGGGTGATCGTGAGGAGGGCACGTCCGCCCCCTCCGTCGCCTTTGGCGACACCTCCCCCTGGCGGGGGAGGATCGCGGCGTGGAGGGTTAGACCGTCGGTGGCGGTTATTAGGAGGCGCGCAACCTCGCCCACCCATTCCGTTCGTGCCGAGCTTGTCGAAGCACGTGCGCCCGGAACACGTGCTTCGACAGGCTCAGCACGAACGGGGGGGAGCGGGCTGACCGGGGCGGGGAAGCGGACTTCGGCGAAGTTGCCGGCGTGGCCGCGATCGCCGGGCCGCTCGACCAGCACGTCCTGTTCGCTGCCGACGAGGGTGCGCAGCCACGCCGCCTTGCGCGTCGCCGCTGCCGCGCGGAGCTCCGCCGCGCGCGCCTTGCGCACGTCCGGCGCGACTTGCGGCATCCGCGCGGCGGGGGTGCCCTCGCGCGGCGAATAAGGGAAGATGTGTGCGTGGACGATGTCGCATTCGTCGATCAGCGCCAGCGTGTTGGCGAACATCGCGGCGTCTTCGGTCGGGAAGCCGGCGATGAGGTCGGCGCCGATCGCGATATCGGGGCGGGCGGCCTTGAGGCGCGCGACCAGGGCGACCGCCTGCGCGCGGCTGTGGCGGCGCTTCATGCGCTTGAGGATCATGTCGTCGCCGGCCTGAAACGAGAGGTGGACGTGCGGCAAGATGCGCGGTTCATGCGCGATCAGGGCGAACAGCCGGTCGTCGATCTCGACCGAATCGAGCGAGGACAGACGCAGCCGTTCGAGATTGGGCACGTGGGCGAGGATTCGCTCGACCAGCATCCCGAGGGTCGGCGCGCCGGGCAGATCGGGGCCGTAGCTGGTGAGATCGACCCCAGTCAGCACCACTTCGCGGTAGCCGGCGTCGACCAAAGCCGCGATCCGGTCGATCACGCCGCCCGCCGGCACCGAGCGGCTGTTGCCGCGCCCATAGGGAATCGCGCAGAAGGTGCAGCGATGGTCGCAGCCGTTCTGGACCTCGACGAAGGCGCGCGCGTGCGCGGCGAAGGCGCTTGCCAGATGCGGGGCGGTGTCGCGCACCTGCATGATGTCGCCGACCACGACCGGAGCGGACGCATTCCAGGCGTGCGAGGACAGCTTTTCGGCATTGCCGATCACGCGATCGACCTCGGGCATCGCCGCGAAGCTGGCCGGATCGATCTGCGCGGCGCAGCCGGTGACGACGATCTCCGCCGCCGGGCGGTCGCGCCGCGCGCGGCGGATCGCGGCGCGAGTCTCCGCGACCGCGCTGTTGGTGACGGCGCAACTGTTGACGACGACGGTGTCGCGCCCGGCCAAAAGCGCGCGGATCGTCTCGCTCTCGGCGATGTTGAGCCGGCAGCCCAGGCTGACGATATGGGGGTCAGCCACGACAGGGGCCGGCGCGGTCGATCATGCGCGGTGATCTAGGGACGGGCGCGACGGATGTCCATTCTGCGGCTGATCGCGTGGCGGGTGAAATCCTCCGCCTGGCGGGGGAGGATTTACCGGACCGCGCGGTTCACGCCGGCGATCGCCGGGCCGGGTTGGCGCAGCAGGCCGCGTTGCGCGAGCAGGCGGCGGGTGTTGGTGATGCTGGCGGGCTGCGCATAGAGAGAGCCTTGCCCGCGCGTGTAGCCGAGCGCGCGCAGCCGCTCCGCGGTTTCGGCGGTCTCGATGCCGATCGCGGTGATCGGCAGGTTGAAGCATTCGCCGAGCCGGGCGACGGCGTTGGCCATCACGGCGTTATCGGGCGTGGCGGTGACGAAGGTGCGGCTGAGCTTGATCCGGTCGAACGCGGCGGCGCGCAGATGCGCAAGGCTGGCGAAGCCGCCGCCGAAATCGCCGAGCACCAGCCCCACGCCCTGATTCTTGAGGCTGGCCAGAATCGACTGGACGAGCGGGAGCGTGTCGAGCAGCGCGGCTTCAGTAACCCCGACCTCGAGCCGGCCGGGCGGGAAGCTCGCCTCGGTCAGCGCCTTGATGATCTTCTGCGCGAGCCATGCATCGCTCAACTGGCGTGGCGAGAGGGTGATCGACAGCGTCAGCCCGGAATCCCAATCGCGCGCGGCGACGAAGGCCTGTCGCATCACCGAGAGCGACAGGTCGCCGATCAGCCCGGTGCGCTCGGCAGTGGGCATGAAGACGGCGGGGGTGACGACGCCATCGGGCGTCTGCCATCGCGCCAGCACCTCGAAACCGCACAGCCCGCCCGTGGCGAGGTCGATCTGCTGTTCGAAATAGGGGACGATCTCCTGTTTCGGGATCGCGCTGCGCAGGCTCGCTTCCAGCGTGGCAAGCGTCGCTTCCTCGCGTTCCATCGCCTGATTGAACCACGCGTAACGGTTGCGGCCGGTGTGTTTGGCGGCGCGGAGTGCGGTATCGGCGCCGCGCATCAGCGCCTCGAAGCTGGCGCAGCCATCGTCCGAACGGGCCATGCCGACCGAGGCGCTGATCGCGAGCACCAATCCTTCGCATTTGAACGGCTGGGCGAGCTTGCTGATCGTGCGCTCGGCGATCCGCTCGACCGTGTCGGGGTGGCCGGGATCGAACAGGACGCCGCAGGCGAAAGCATCGCTGCCGACCCGTGCCAGCACCGCGCCGGCCGGCATGATGCGCGTGATCTCGGCAGCGACCCGGTGGAGCAGCGCATCGCCGGTGGCGTGGTCGTGTCGATCGTTGATCGCCTTGAAGTGATCGAGATCGATCAACATCAGCGCCATCGCCTTGTGGCGCCGCCGCGCGCCGACCAACAGAGTCGCGCCCGCTTCGGCGAGGCTGCGGCGGTTGAGCAAGCCGGTGAGCGGATCGCGCGCCGCCAGATGATGCGCGCGACCCTCCGCCGTGGTGCGCGCCGCACCCTCGGTGTTCAACGCGCGGTGGCGGCGCCAGCCGAGCAGGATCAGCGCGAGGTTGAGCAGTAACGCGATCATCAGCCCGCGATTGATTGTCGCGCCGGCAGGGACATAGGCGTCGAGCGCCTTCGCCAGCACGGCGCTGCCGATGCCGACGAACAGCACGATCGCGGCCACAATGATGGCGACGACCCAAACGTCTCGGCTGGGCGGGGGCTTGGCCTCCGCTCCGTCGTCGTGTCCAGAACCCATTGCAAACGCCTTAGAAACCCGATCGACCGGCTATGCCGTTCGAGCTGTGTATTTCCCGTTAAGCGCCGGCGGGTTGCGAGATGCACGCGAAACCGCTAAAGGCCGTTTCGATCGCGTCCCCACCGGGATTCGTGAAAGGCTTGCCCTGCGGGGCTACGCCGGCCGACGAGGTTTCGTCCGCCGGCGTCTTTTGCGTTTTTCCATAGGGCGATAGCGTTCGAAGTGGAAGGTTTGACGATGTTCGAGAGCCTCAGCGACCGTCTTGGCGGTGTGTTCGATCGGTTGCGCGGCCGCGGGTCGCTGACCGAGGCGGACGTGCGCGCGGCGATGCGCGAAGTGCGCGTCGCGCTGCTCGAAGCCGACGTCGCGCTGCCGGTGGCGCGCGAGTTCGTCGACAAGGCGACCGAGCAGGCGATCGGCCAGCAGGTGCTGCGCTCGGTCACGCCGGGGCAGCAGGTCGTCAAGATTGTCAACGACGCGCTGGTCGCGATGCTGGGCGGCGATGGCGACGGTAGCGCCGCCGAACTCGACCTCGGCGTCACGCCGCCCGCCGTCATCATGATGGTCGGCCTGCAAGGCTCGGGCAAGACGACGACGACCGCCAAGATCGCGCGGCGGCTGTCGGGCGGGCAGGGCGGGCGTGAGCGCAAGAAGGTGCTGATGGCGTCGCTCGACGTCAATCGCCCGAACGCGCAGGAGCAGTTGGCGACGCTGGGCACGCAGACCGAGGTGGCGACGCTGCCGATCGTCGCTGGCCAGCAGCCGGTCGATATCGCGCGGCGCGCGCTGCAGGCGGCGAAGCTGCAGGGCTATGACGTGCTGATGCTCGATACGGCGGGCCGTCTGCACGTCGATCAGGCGCTGATGGACGAGATGCGCGCGGTCGCCGATGTCGCGCGTCCGGCGGAAATCCTGCTCGTCGTCGATGCGCTGACCGGACAGGACGCGGTCAACGTCGCGACCAGCTTCTCGCAGCAGGTGCCGCTGACCGGCGTGGTGCTGACCCGCATGGACGGCGATGCGCGCGGTGGTGCGGCGCTGTCGATGCGGGCCGTCACCGGCAAGCCGATCAAATTCGCGGGCACGGGCGAGAAGATGGATGCGCTCGAAGCCTTCCATCCCAGCCGCGTCGCTGGCCGCATCCTCGGCATGGGCGACGTGGTCAGCCTGGTCGAGCGCGCCGCCGAGACGATCCAGCAGGAAGATGCCGAGAAGATCGCGGCGCGGCTCGCCAAGGGGCAGTTCGATCTCAACGATCTGCGCGCGCAGCTCCAGCAGATGCGCAAGATGGGCGGCCTCGGCGCGCTCGCGGGCATGCTGCCGGGGCTGAAGAAGGCGCAAAGCGCGGTTCAGCAGGTCGGCGGCGACAAGGTGCTGATCCATATGGACGCGATGATCGGTTCGATGACCGAGAAAGAGCGTGCCAAGCCCGAACTGCTCAACGCCAAGCGCAAGATCCGCGTCGCCAAGGGCTCGGGGACGACCGTTCAGGACGTCAACAAGCTGCTCAAGATGCATCAGGAAATGGCCGGCGCTATGAAGAAGATCCGCAAGATGGGCGGATTGAAGGGCATGGCGGCGATGTTCGGCAAGGGCGGCATGGGCGGTGGCGGCATGGGTGGCCTCGGCGGTGCCGGCATGCCCGATATCGGCAGCCTGATCGGCGGCAATTCCGGCGGTCTGCCGGGGCTTGGCGGTGGCCAGGCCAAGCTGCCGCCGGGGTTCGAGAATTTGATGAACAAGAAGAAGTAACCTGCCCAAGTCGTCACCCCAGCGCACGCTGGGGTCTCCGGCGGCAAGGGCACAACCGAAAACCAGAAGACCCCAGCTTGCGCTGGGGTGACCAGATCAAAGAAGGAAGTAGTTCAAGATGGCACTCAGCATTCGTCTGTCGCGTGGCGGCTCCAAGAAGCGTCCCTACTACCGCATCGTCGTCGCGGACGCGCGTTCGCCGCGCGATGGCAAGTTCATCGAGAAGATCGGCACGTACAATCCGCTTCTCGCCAAGGATGACGAGAAGCGCATCATCCTCGACGCCGAGCGTGCGAAGCACTGGCTCGGCAACGGCGCGCAGCCGACCGACCGTGTCGCGCGGTTCCTCGACGTGGCCGGCGTGAAGGAGCGTGCCGTCCGCAACAACCCGAACAAGGGCAAGCCCGGCGAGAAGGCAACCGAGCGCGCCGAAGAGCGTGCCACCAAGATCGCCGAAGCCGAGGAGGCCGCCAAGGCCGCCGCTGCTGCGCCGGCTGAGGAAGCCCCGGCCGCTGAAGAGGCTTCGGCCGAAGCATAATGTCGGCAGATCGCCCCGTTACGCTTGCCGTCATCATCGGCGCGCATGGCGTGACGGGGGAAGTGCGGCTCAAGGTCTTCACCGAGGATCTGGCGCGCTACAAGGTGCTGAATGCCACTGTCGCCGGGGTTGCGCTGACGCTCAAGTCGGCACGCCCCGGTAGCAACGGCACGATCGCGCGCTTCGCCGAAGTGACCGATCGCAATGCCGCCGAGGCGCTGCGCGGCACCGAACTGACGGTGCCACGCTCAGCCTTGCCGCCGCTCGAGCCGGGCGAATATTATCATTCCGATCTGATCGGTCTTGCCGCCGTCTCGACGACGGGCGAGGCGTTGGGTCGCGTCGTACTGATCGAGGATTTCGGCGCGGGCGACGTGATCGAGATCGAGCGCGAGAACGGTCAGCGCTTCATGGTGCCGATGAACGCCGACGCGGTGCCCGAATGGGACGGCGAGCGGGTGGTGGTTGACGGGGCGTTCGTCATCTAGTATATACTTATCGTATATACGGAGCGAGGGCCATGAGCGAGGAGTATAAAGCCAAGGTGTTCAAGTCGGGCAATTCGCTCGCCTTGCGACTGCCCAAAGCGCTTGGCCTTGAGGAAGGCGCCGAGATGCGGCTGCGCGAGGAGCATGGCCGGTTCACGTTCGAGCCGGTCGATGCGCCGAAGCGCAAGATCGATCTTACCGGCATCGCCGGGTCGATGCCGTGGCTAAAGCCGCTGCCGCGCGAAGATTTCGACGATTCGCCGCGCGATTGGCACCTGCTCGATCGCGATGGCTGATGCATCTCGTCGATACGAACACGATCATCTATCTCGTCGGTGGCAACTATCCAGCGCTCACCCGGCGGGTCGAAGCGACAGCGATCGGCGACATTCGGATGTCGGCGATCGTCTTCGCCGAGCTTGCGCTCGGCAGCGAAAATGGTTTGGCGCCCTCCATTGACGTGCTTGAACGGCTCATCGAGCAGATGCCTCTGATGCCGTTCGACGAGGCTGCGGCCCGCGCTTACGCCAAGATGCCGTTCCGGCGTGGTCGTTTCGATCGGCTGTTGGCGGGACATGCCCTCAGCCTCGGCGCGACCATCGTCACGCGGAACCTCGCCGACTTCGCCGACATTCCGGGTTTGCGCGTAGAGGACTGGACTCGCCCGTCATGACCTTCGCCGCCACGATCCTGACGCTCTACCCGGACATGTTTCCCGGCCCGCTCGGTATGTCGCTCGCGGGGCGGGCGCTGGCGGAGGGGCGGTGGAGCCTCGACGCGCGCAACATCCGCGACTTCGCGACCGACAGGCACCGCACCGTCGATGATACGCCCTCGGGGGGCGGGGCCGGGATGGTGCTGCGCGCCGACGTGCTCGCCGCCGCGATCGACAGTGTTGCGACGGGCGCGCCGCTGATCGCGATGACGCCGCGCGGAACGCCACTGACGCAAGCCCGCGTGCGCGATCTGGCCAGCGGCCCCGGCGTGACCGTGCTGTGCGGGCGGTTCGAGGGGTTCGACGAGCGGATCTTCGAAGCGCGTGGCATCGAAGAGGTGTCGATCGGCGACTATATCCTGTCGGGCGGGGAGATGGGGGCGCTCGTCCTGCTCGACGCTTGCATTCGGCTGCTTCCCGGCGTAATGGGCGCGCCTTCCAGCGGAGATGACGAGAGCTTCGAAAGCGGCCTTCTCGAATATCCGCATTATACCCGACCTAATGAATGGGAAGGGCGCACGATCCCCGAAGTGCTGCGATCGGGGGATCATGCGAGGATCGCGGCCTGGCGAAAGCTGATGGCCGAGACCGAGACACGGCTAAGGAGGCCGGACCTTTGGGAACGCCACGAGGGCGTTCGGGTCAAGCCTCCCTCTGGCGCGCGGCGACAGACGAAGGACGCATGAGATGAATCTCATCCAGACGATCGAAGCCGAAAACATCGCCAAGTTCCTGGCGACCAAGACGATCCCGGAATTCCGCCCCGGGGACACGCTGAAGGTCGGCGTGAAGGTGGTCGAAGGCGACCGCACCCGCGTGCAGAACTACGAAGGCGTGTGCATCGCGCGGTCTAACAAGGGCATGGGCTCGAACTTCACCGTTCGTAAGATCAGCTTTGGCGAGGGCGTCGAGCGCGTCTTCCCGCTGTATTCGCCGAACATCGACAGCATCGAAGTCATCCGCAAGGGCGCGGTGCGTCGTGCCAAGCTGTATTATCTGCGTGGTCGCACCGGCAAGTCGGCGCGTATCGCCGAGCGCCGCGACAACCGTCCGGCCAAGGGCACCGTCGCCGCCGAATAAGCGACGACCGCAAGGTTTCAGGAAGGGCGCGGGGGCGATGGCTCCCGCGCCCTTTTCTGTTGCGCGGGCGCGGTGCGTTCGAGCAACGCCCATCACCGCCAACCCGGCTTGCGCGGGGGTGACGGGTTCTGTCGAGGTGTGTTGCATTTACAGGACACGTACGTTGCGATACGCACGGCGCGCGAAGGGAGAGCTGGGGTGAACGACGTACCGATGACCACGGCGGCCGAGCCGGACGGTGCGCCGCGGATCGCGGTGCTCGATATCCTGCGCGGCGTGGCGATCCTCGGCATTCTGTTCATGAACATCAACGACATGGGGCAGTCGCTGGTCGCCTCGTTCGACGACATCCGCCATCTCGGCTGGAGTTCGACCGACCAAGCGGCGTGGTGGCTGCGCGAAGTGTTCGCCGACGGCACCGCGCGCTGCATGCTGGAGATGCTGTTCGGCGCTGGCATGGTGATCCTCACCACCCGCGCGGCGGAGGCGGCGGGGCATTTGCAGGTGCTGGGGCGCTATTATGTGCGCAACCTGATTCTGTTCGGCTTCGGCCTCATCCACATCTTCATCCTGCTATGGCCCGGGGACATTCTCCACACCTATGGCATCGCCGCTTTGATCGCGTTTCTGTTCGCGCGGTTGCCGGGCAGGTGGCTGGTCGTGATCGGCCTCAACCTGGCGGCATTCACGCTTGTCACCGGCGCGAGCGACTTCAATCGCATCACGCAGCGGCAGGTCACGCTCGCGCAGGCGGCGGTTAAGCAGCGCGCCGGCATAGCGCTCGACGCCGCCGATCGTGCTGCGATCGCCGCGCAGAAGACGCATGAGGTCAGCAAGGCCAAGCGCGACCGCGAGATGGCCGCGCGCGTCGTCGCCGAGGACAAAGCGCGCAGCGGCACTGCGCTCACTTGGGCACGGGCGCAGTGGAATACGATCATCGTGATCGAAGGGTACGGGCTGGAGGCGCTGTTCGTCTGGGAAGCCGCCTCGACGATGCTGATCGGCGCGGGGCTGTTCAAGCTCGGCATCTTGCAGGGGACGCGCTCGCGGCGGTTCTATCTCGGCATGACGGTGATCGCTTATGCGGTGGGCGTAACGCTGCGCAGCGTGGCGGCGTGGCAGACGATGCAATTCGACGACGCGCCGAAGCTCGATTGGGCGACCTCCGAACTGGCGCGGTTGGCGGTGACGCTCGGGCATATCGGGCTGATCAACGTTCTGGCGACGACGGTGGTCGGCGCGCGGCTGCTGCGGCCGTTCGTCGCGGCGGGGCGGACGGCGCTGACGCTGTATATCGCCCAGACGCTGATCTGCCTGTGGCTGCTGTTTCCGCCGTTCGCGCTGGCGCTGTACGGCAAGCTGACGTGGGGACCGCTGATGGTGGTGGCGTTCGTCATTGATGCGGTGCTGCTATGGGCGGCGAACGTCTATGTCCGGCATTATGCTATCGCGCCGGTCGAATGGGCGTGGCGCTCGCTGATCGAGGGTCGGCGATTGCCGTGGCGTAAACCGGCCCCTTTACGCACCGCGCGCGCATCGCGATAAGGCCGCTCCCGCCTGCCGCTCGCGCAGGCGATGGCCTGTGAGATGCGGAGATGATGTTTGCGAAAAGGCGCTTTGCTCGCTGGGGTGTTGCTGTTGTCGGCGCCGGTTCCGCTCATGGCCGCTGAGCCGGCGCAGCAGGCGCTGACGCTCGAGCGCGTCTTCGCCAGCCCCGATCTCGCCGGGCCGCAGCCGCGCGCGCTGAGGCTGTCCCCGGACGGCACCTTGCTGACCTCGCTGCGCCCGCGCGCCGACGAAAAGGACCGGCTCGACCTGTGGGCGCGCGACACGCGCACCGGCGAAGAGCGGATGCTGGTCGATTCGCGCAAGATCGGCAGCGGCGCCGAACTGTCCGAAGCCGAGAAGATGCAGCGCGAGCGCGCGCGCATCGGCGGATCGAAGGGCATCGTCGCCTATGACTGGGCGCCCGACGGCAAGGCGATCCTGGTGCCGCTCGACGGCGATCTCTATCTCGCCTCGCTCGACGGGGCGGTGCGGCGGCTGACCAGCCAGCCGCGCGGCCAGCTCAACCCAACGGTATCGCCCAAAAGCGGCTTTATCGGTTTCGTGCGCGACCAGAATCTGTTCGTCCAGCCGCTTGGCGGCGGCGCGGCGCGGGCGGTGACGCAAGGTGGCGGCGGCACGGTGCATTGGGGCGAGGCGGAGTTCGTCGCGCAGGAGGAAATGCACCGCTTCACCGGCTATTGGTGGTCGCCCGACGAAACGCGCATCGCAGTCGAACGGTTCGACGAGGCACCAGTCGGCGTCGTCACGCGCGCGGCGATCGGGGCTGAGGGCACCAAGGTCTATGACCAGCGCTATCCGGCGGCTGGCACGCCAAACGCCTTGGTCGATCTCTACGTGATCGGGTTGGACGGCAAGCAAGTGAAGGTCGATCTCGGTGCGAACCGCGACATCTACCTCGCGCGCGTGGACTGGACGCCCGACGGGTCCGCCTTGCTCGTCCAGCGCCAGAGCCGCGACCAGAAGACGCTCGACATGCTCAGCGTCGATCCCGCCACCGGCAAGGCGCATGTGCTGTTCACCGAGAAGTCGGGCGTGCGGAGCTGGCTCAACCTCAGCGACGCCTATCGCGTGCTGGGCGATGGCAGCCTGATCTGGGCGTCCGAGCGCAGCGGCTATCGCCACCTTTATCGCTTCGCGCAGGGCAAATGGACTCAGCTCACCAAGGGCGAATGGGTGGTGCAGGCGCTGATCGGGGTGGACGAGAAAGCGGGCCGGATCACCTTCGTCGCCAACAAGGACGGCCCGCTCGAACAGCATGTCTATGCGCTCGATCTCAAGCACGGCAACGCGATCACGCGGCTGACCGAAGCCGGCTGGTGGAACAGCGCGACGATGGACGGCGATGCAAGCCGCCTGATCGTCACGCGCTCCAGCCCCGACCAGCCGCCGCAGGCCTATCTCGCGGACAATGCGGGCAAGCGGCTGGCGTGGATCAACGAGAATGCGGTGGTGCCGGGGCATCCCTATTACCCGTACCGCGCCGCGCACCGGAGCACGCAGTTCGGCACGATCAAGGCGGACGACGGCACGCCGCTCTATTATGAAATGATCGCGCCGAAGCTGGAGCCGGGCAAAAAATATCCCGTGTTCTTCCAGCATTATGGCGGCCCCGGCACCGGCCAGCAGGTGACGCGCGCGTGGGGCGGGGCATTGCCGCAATATCTGGTGCAGCACGGCTATGTGTTCTTCCAGATCGACAATCGCGGATCGTACAATCGCGGCAAGGCGTTCGAGGACGCGATCTACCGCGCGATGGGGACGGTCGAGGTCGCGGACCAATTGGCCGGGGCCAAGTTCGTCAAGAGCCAGAGGTTCGTCGATCCCGCCAAGGTGGCGATCTACGGCTGGTCCTATGGCGGCTATATGACGATCAAGATGCTCGAGGCGAACCAGGGCGTCTATGCCGCCGGCGTATCGGGCGCTCCGGTGACGAAGTGGGAACTCTACGACACGCATTATACCGAACGCTATATGGGCGATCCCGGCAAGGACGCCGCCGCGTACAAGGCGTCGGACGCGATCGGCGATGCCGCCAAGATCGCCGATCCGCTGCTGCTGATCCACGGCATGGCCGACGACAATGTCGTGTTCGAGAATTCGACCGCGTTCGCCGCCGAGATGCAGCGCCAGGACCGCGCGTTCGAAATGATGTTCTACCCCGGCCAGACTCACCGTGTCGGCGGGCCCGGTATCAGCGCGCATTTGTGGGGGACGATCCTCAACTTCCTCGACCGCACTGTGAAGTCCAAGCCCTAACATCATGCGGTTCCTGACGACCTTCCACCTGTGGCCGTTTCTCGACACGGTCGTCAGCTATCTCGTCGCGTTCGTGCTGGGCACGCTGATCGGCGCCGAGCGGCAATATCGCCAGCGCACCGCGGGTTTGCGCACCAACGCGCTGGTCGCGCTGGGATCGGCGGCGTTCGTCGACCTCGGGCAGCGGCTGGGCGGGGATGTCGAGTCGATCCGGGTGATCGCCTATGTCGTCTCGGGGATCGGCTTCCTCGGCGCCGGCGTCATCATGAAGGAGGGGATGAACGTCCGCGGGCTCAACACCGCCGCCACCTTGTGGTGTTCGGCGGCGGTCGGCGCGATCGCGGGCAGCGATCTGATCGCGGAAGCCACGCTGCTCGCGTTCATGGTGATCCTCGTCAACACCGTGCTGCGGCCGCTCGTCGATTCGATCAACCGCGTGCCGATCGAGGGGCGGCATGTCGAGGCGACCTATTCCGTCACCATCACCACCGATGCCGATACTGCCGGGCCGATGGGCGACCTGCTGACCGAGCATCTCGAAACCGCGCAACTGCCGGTTGCCGAACTCGACGTGGTGCCGCGCGGCGAGGACCGGGTCGAGATCGTCGCCAAGCTGGTCAGCACCAATGTCGCGGCGGCAGAACTCGATGCGCTGACCGATCATCTCGCCGAGGTTCACGGCATCACCCATGCGACCTGGCAAGCGCGCACGCACGATTAGCAAAGTCGATGGACGCTGCCGCGCAATGACGCTACGGGCACGGCCCGAATTGGAGAATATCATGGGTTATCGGATCGTCGTCGCGGGCGCCACGGGCAATGTCGGGCGCGAAATGCTGAACATTCTGGCGGAGCGTGAGTTTCCGGCGGACGAGATCGCTGTCGTCGCATCCTCGCGCAGCCAGGGCGAAGAGGTCGATTTCGGCGAGACCGGCAAGAAGCTCAAGGTCCAGAACATCGACAATTTCGATCCGACCGGCTGGGACATGGCCTTGTTCGCGATCGGATCGGACGCGACCAAGATCCACGCGCCGCGCTTCGCGGCGGCGGGCTGCACGGTGATCGACAATTCGTCGCTGTACCGGATGGACCCCGACGTGCCGTTGATCGTGCCCGAGGTGAACCCCGAGGCGATCGCCGGCTATCGCGTCAAGAACATCATCGCCAACCCGAACTGCTCGACCGCGCAGATGGTGGTCGCGTTGAAGCCGCTGCACGACGCCGCCACCATCAAGCGCGTCGTCGTCGCGACCTATCAATCGGTGTCGGGCGCGGGCAAGGCCGGCATGGACGAGCTGTTCGAGCAGAGCCGCAACATCTTTGTCGGCGACAGCGCCGAGGCGAAGAAATTCACCAAGCAGATCGCCTTCAACGTGATCCCGCATATCGACAGCTTCCTCGACGACGGATCGACCAAGGAAGAGTGGAAGATGGTCGTCGAGACCAAGAAGATCCTCGACAAGAAGATCAAGGTCCACGCGACCTGCGTGCGCGTGCCGGTGTTCGTCGGCCATTCGGAAGCGATCAACATCGAGTTCGAGCGCGAGATTTCGGCCGAGGAGGCGCAGAACATCCTGCGCGAAGCACCCGGCATCATGCTCGTCGACAAGCGCGAGGACGGTGGTTACGTCACGCCGGTCGAGTGCGTCGGCGAATATGCGACCTTCATCAGCCGCGTGCGCGAAGACCCGACCGTCGAGAACGGCCTGTCGCTGTGGTGCGTGAGCGACAACCTGCGTAAAGGTGCCGCGTTGAACGCGGTGCAGATCGCGGAGTTGCTTGGGCGGCGGCATTTGCAGAAGGCGGATTGAGATGACTTGAGTCAGTGATAGCAATATGCTATCACTGACTTATGGGACAGGTTCTTATCCGCAATCTCGACGACGGCTTGCTGGAGGATTTCCGGCGTGCCGCGAAGGATGGAGGTCGTTCGTTGGAGGCTGAGCTTCGCGACGCGCTTCAGCGTAGCCGCCCGGTCCCAAAGCGAATGTCCAAAGAAGAGCTCGTGGCATTGTCGCGCCGGATGCGCGCATTGACGCCACCTGGCGCGGGCGAGGTCGACAGCACCGAGATCATTCGTGAAGCCCGTGATCGGGGCTATGGCGCATCGGAGTGACGGTGATCGTGCTCGACGCGAGCGTTGCCGTGAAGCTGGTCAGCGAAGAGGCGGGAAGCGATGCCGCATTGGAGCGGGTTGGTGCGGCAGGCCGGATCATCGCGCCGGACTGGATGCTGCTGGAAGTGACGCACGCGCTTTGGAAGAAAGCCCATCAGTCGCGTGCCGACGAGGCGGTGGCGGAGTCGGGCGTCAAGGCGCTCAAGCAAGTCGTCGATGCGTTCTTCCCAGCCGATGATCTGCTCTCGGCGGCGCTGGCGCTGTCTTTCCAATTACAGCATCCGGTTTACGACTGCCTGTATCTTGCATTGGCGCAGGCCGAGGGGGCGGTCGTGCTGACGGCGGATGAGAAGTTCGTACGCGCTGCAACTCAGCATGGTCATGGTGGCCAGACGGAGCTTCTGGCATCATGACCGAAACCCTCACCGGCGGCTGCCAGTGCGGCCGCATCCGCTATGCGGTCGCGATCGACGATGACGATGCGTATCTCTGCCATTGCCGGATGTGCCAGCGCGCGACCGGAGGCGTTTCGATCGCGTTCAAGAACGTGCGGATCGCCGATGTCGCGTGGACCACGCAGCCGCCCGAGCGGTTCCGGTCCTCGCCGATCGCCGAGCGCGGGTTTTGCCGCGACTGCGGTACGCCGTTGACGTTCGAGTTCGTCAAGCCCGGCGCGACGATGGACCTGACCGTCGGCAGCTTCGACGAGCCCGGGCGGTTCGTGCCGCGCGAGCATTCCGGCGCGGAAAGCCTGCACGAAGCATGGATCGACACGCGTGGCCTGCCACGGGTAAGGACCGAGGATAACCCCTCGACCTCAGACCGTTGGATCGACGCACTTGGCAAGCTCCCCGATTGAACCGCAGTTTTTCGACAGTTTCGACGGCACCCGTATCGCCTGGCGCGAGACGGGCGAGGGCAGGCCGGTCGTCCTGATTCACGGGTATTTCTCCGACGCGTTCACCAACTGGATTCGCTACGGTCATGCGGCGTTGATCGCGGCGCGCGGCTTCCGCGTCATCATGCCCGATCTGCGCGCGCACGGCAGCAGCGCCAAGCCGCACGATCCCGCCAGCTATCCGCCCGACGTGCTGATGCACGACGGCTTTGCGCTGATCGCGCATCTTGGCCTCACCGATTACGATCTCGGCGGCTATTCGCTCGGCGCGCGCACGGCTGTGCGGATGCTCGCCAATGGCGCGACGCCGCGCCGCGCGGTGCTGTCCGGCATGGGCTATCAGGGCATCGTCCATACCGCCGGGCGCGGGAGGCACTTCCGCCATGTCCTCACCAATCTCGGCAGTTTCGAGCGGGGCAGCAACGAATGGCTGACCGAGGCCTTCCTCAAGACCACCAAGGGCGATCCGGAGGCGCTGCTGCGCATCCTCGATACGTTCGTCGATACGCCCGCCGAGGCGGTCGCGGCGATCACGATGCCGACTTTGGTGTTGGCCGGCGTCGACGACCACGACAACGGTTCGGGCGCGGAACTGGCCGGCGCGCTGGTCGATGGCACCTTCCGGGAGATCCCCGGCAACCACATGAGCGCGGTGGTGAAGCCCGAACTCGGCCGGGAAATCGCCGACTTCCTCGCGGCTTGACCTGACCGTCGCTGCGGCACAGTTTGCCGCATCGAGACAAGGCTAAAGGGCATTTCCATGATCCGCACCGGCATCTCCACCGTCGCGCTGGCGCTTGCGCTCGCGGCAACCCCCACGCTTGCGCAGACCGCCGCGCCGCAGACGCCGGCTCAGGCCGATGCGTTCGTCGCCGATGCCGAGAAGGTGCTCGGCGATTTTTCGGTGCCAGTGCAGCAGGCGACGTGGATCAACGAGACCTATATCACCGACGATACCGATGCGATCGCCGCGCGCTTCGGCGCGGAGAGCACGGAATTGCAGGTGAAATACGCGCTTGGCGCGGCGCGGTTCGCGACGCTGCCGGGACTGTCGTATGACACCAAGCGCAAGCTCGATCTGCTGCGCGGCGGGCTGACGCTGCCTGCGCCGACGACGCCCGGTGCGGCGAGCGAGCTGGCGACGATCGTCACGCGCATGTCGTCCGAATACGGAAAGGGCAAGGGCACGCTCGACGGCAAGCCGATCAACGGCAGCGATATCGAAGCGGCGATGGGCACCACGCGCGATCCGGCCAAGCTCAAGGAGATGTGGGTTAGCTGGCACGACCAGGTCGGCGCGCCGATGCGCAAGGATTATGCGCGGCAGGTGGTGATCGCCAATCAGGGCGCCAAGCAGCTCGGCTTCGCCGACACCGGCGCATTGTGGCGCGCGGGCTATGACATGACGCCCGACCAGTTCGCGGCGCTCACCGACACGCTTTGGAAGCAGGTCGAGCCGCTCTATCTGGCGCTCCACACCTATGTGCGCTGGAAACTCAACGAGAAATACGGCGACGCGGTGCAGGCCAAGACCGGGCCGATCCGTGCCGATCTGCTCGGCAATATGTGGGCGCAGGAATGGGGCAACATCTATGATGTCGTCGCGCCGAAGGGGGCGGGCGACCTCGGCTTCGATGTCGGCGATCTGCTCAAGGCCAAGGGCTATGATCCGGTTCGGATGTTCAAGACCGGGGAGGGGTTCTACACCTCGCTCGGTTTCAAGCCGCTGCCGGAAAGCTTCTGGAAGCGCTCGCAGATCGTCAAGCCGGCCGACCGCGAGGTGATCTGCCACGCATCGGCATGGGATCTCGACAACAAGGACGACCTGCGCATCAAGATGTGTACCAAGGTCAATTCGGACGATTTCACCACCATCCACCACGAGATGGGGCATAATTTCTACCAGCGCGCCTACAATACCAAGCCATTCCTCTACGAGAATGGCGCCAACGACGGCTTCCACGAGGCGATCGGCGATTTCATCGCGCTGTCGATCACGCCCGATTATCTCGTCAAGATCGGCCTGCTCGATCCGGCGAAGGTGCCGACGCCGGACAAGGACATCGGGCTGCTGCTGCGGCAGGCTATGGACAAGGTCGCGTTCCTGCCGTTCGGGCTGCTGATCGACAAATGGCGCTGGGGCGTGTTCTCGGGCGCGATCCCCGAGAGCCAGTATGAGAAGGGCTGGAACGACCTGCGGCTGAAGTATCAGGGCATCGTGCCGCCGGTCGCGCGCGACGAGACCAAGTTCGATCCGGGTGCGAAATTCCACGTGCCGGCGAGCGTGCCGTACACGCGCTATTTCCTCGCGCGGCTGCTCCAGTTCCAGTTCTATCAGGCGGCGTGCAAGCAGGCCGGGTGGACGGGGCCGCTGCACCGCTGCTCGTTCTACGGCAACAAGGAGGTTGGCGCGAAGCTGAACACGATGCTGGCGATGGGCCAGTCGAAGCCCTGGCCCGAGGCGTTAGAGGCGTTCACCGGCAGCCGCGAGATGTCGGGGCAGGCGATGGTCGATTATTTCGCGCCGCTGAAAGTCTGGCTCGACGCGCAGAACAAGGGCAAGCCCAGCGGCTGGTGACGTGGGTTCTCCATTGAGAGGTCCGCACAAAGGGGGGAGGGCAAAATGCACTGGTCAGTGTTCGTTACGACCGCAGCAATGGTTTTGATTATGGTTACGGTGCCAGCCGAGCGCCGTTCTGTTCCTCGGAAATGGGCTCTGCAATTTGGTGCGATACTTTGTGTCCCGCTCGTTGCATGTGGGATATATAACTATCATCAGGGAGACGTTAGGACGGCGAGAGCCTTGTTTGTCGGCGCAGCCGCTATTCTGGCTCTATTCTTCGGCCGTTCTCGGGGTTGGTTTGGCTCGGAGACATAACGCTACCCGCGGAGCAAATGTCTGCAGTTCACTCCCTCACGCGACCGGCGGTGGCTGCTTTTCCACCTGTGGCAGCGCCGGATCGAAATGCGCCCATGTCGGGGCTTCGCTGGTCCAGATCGTCGCGCCGGGGGCGATGAGGTTCGGATCGTCGAGCGAGCCGGCGCGCACGAAGATCAGGTGCGGGCGGGCATCGGTGGCGCTGAACAGCGGCGTGCCGCACTCCGCGCAGAAGCCGCGGCGGAGCGTGTTGCCGCTGTCGGCGGTGTCGGTGCGCCAGCGCGGTTCGCCGGTGATCGTCACGCCCGCGCTGGGGAAGGCGACGTTGACGGTGCCGCTGCCCGCGCCGAGATATTGGCACAGCCGGCACCAGCAGGCGCGCGCCGCGATCGGCTCACCCGGGATCTCATAGCGCACCGCGCCGCACAGGCATCCGCCGTTGGTCATCTCGTTTCTCCCTGTCTCGCCGCAGGATAGGGGGAGTGCGCGGGGTCGCGCAAGCCGCTCAGCCGTGGTGATTGCGGGCGCTGGCGCGGGCTTCGAGCAGGCTCCACAGCCCGCGATGCTGCGCGAATACCTGTTGCGCGCCAAAGGCGATGGCGCGCTGGGTCGCGGGCGAATCGCTCACGGTGGCGACGAAGGCGGCGAGTTCGGCACGGTCGGGCAGTTCGGACGGTGGCACCGCGACGCCGAGCCGATGTGCGGCGGCATCGAGCACGATGCGGATCGCCTGCCAGTCGATCACCAGCGCGATGGCGGTGCCGATCGCGCAGCCCTTGCGATCCGAGCGGGCGAGCATGTCGAACGCGTGGCGCTGGTTGGTGAAAGCGGCGTCGGCCTCGGCCTGGCCAGGCGTCGACGGCAACGGACCGACGGCGGCGGTGAGATGCGCGAGATAGGCGCGTTCGTTGGTGAAGGCGGTGGTGATGCGGACGAACCAGTCGGCGGTCTGCTGGTCGCGTTGGAGCGCGATGTCCTCGAACAGATAGCGACCGTGGATCGTACAGACCGCGTGGACCGCATCCGCGACGTCGCGCTTGGCGGCGTTCGGCGCTGCGAGCGCCGCGATGCGGGGGTGGGCGGCGCTACCATCGGCGGCGGCCAACGCGGCGAGCATCTGCCAGGCGTCAGCGGCTGGTTTCATCGATGGTGCCTCGAACGCCATGTAATCGGTGTGCCTTTTTCGAAACCGTTGCCGGTATGCTCGATATGGGGGTAGCCGGGATGGTTTATACGAAGCGCGTAAAGACGTGGTTTAGATCGGCTTAACGGTGTTTCGGTCAGCCGGTGATCGCCGCGCCGGTTGCCCGGCGCGGCGTAAGACTTACTGGTCGAGGAACGAGCGCATCTTGCGGCTGCGGCTCGGGTGCTTGAGCTTGCGGAGCGCCTTCGCCTCGATCTGGCGGATGCGCTCGCGAGTCACCGAGAATTGCTGGCCGACCTCTTCGAGCGTGTGATCGGTGTTCATGCCGATGCCGAAGCGCATGCGCAGCACGCGCTCCTCGCGCGGGGTGAGGCTCGCCAGCACGCGCGTGACGGTCTCCTTGAGGTTGGCCTGGATCGCGGCATCGACCGGGATGATCGCGTTCTTGTCCTCGATGAAATCGCCGAGATGCGAATCCTCCTCGTCGCCGATCGGCGTTTCGAGCGAGATCGGCTCCTTGGCGATCTTCATCACCTTGCGGACCTTTTCGAGCGGCATCGACAGACGCTCGGCCATTTCCTCGGGCGTGGGCTCGCGGCCCTGCTCGTGGAGGAACTGGCGGCTGGTGCGGACGAGCTTGTTGATCGTCTCGATCATATGGACCGGGATGCGGATCGTGCGCGCCTGATCGGCGATCGAGCGGGTGATCGCCTGCCTGATCCACCACGTCGCATAGGTGCTGAACTTATAGCCGCGGCGATATTCGAACTTATCGACCGCCTTCATCAGCCCGATATTGCCCTCCTGGATGAGGTCCAGGAACTGCAGGCCGCGATTGGTGTATTTCTTGGCGATCGAAATCACGAGCCGCAGGTTCGCCTCGACCATTTCCTTCTTAGCGATCCGCGCCTCGCGCTCGCCCTTCTGGACCATGTTGACGATGCGGCGGAACTCGCCGAGCGCCATGCCGGTCTGCTGGCTGATCTCGGAGATTTCGAGACGGATGCGATCGGCGGCGTCGGTCTCGTTGAGGACGAACGCGGCCCATTTCTTGTCGACCTTGGCCGCGCTCGACGGGAACGCCTCGTCGAGTTCGTGGCCGATGTAGCGATCGAGGAAATCCTTGCGGCTGACCTTGTGACGCTCGGCGAGGCGCAGCATCTGGCCGCCCAGCGCGGTGAGGCGCCGGTTGAACGAATAGAGCTGATCGACGAGATATTCGATCTTGGCGTTGTGGAACTGGACGCTCTCGACCTCGGCGGTGAGTTCCTCGCGCAGCTTCTGGTACTTGCGCTCCTCGGCCGCCGACAGCTCGCCACCGGCGCCCATCTGGTCGAGGCGCTGCTGCTGCATCTTCGAGAATTTCTTGTAGATCGCCGTGATGTTGGCGAAGCGTTCAAGCGCGATCGGCTTGAGCTGCTCCTCCATCTGCGCGAGGCTGAGGGTGTTGTCCTCTTCCTCCTCGTCGGAGGCGCGCGGCGTGCGCCGCTCGGTCATCGAATCCTCGTCCTCGTCGGCGGACGCCTCCTCGGGCTCTTCCTCTTCCTTGAACGAAGGACCGGCGGTCTTCTCCGAAATTTCAGCATCCCCGCCCTCATCGTCGTCGGAAAGGCTTTCCGGCGCGGGGTCCTTGGAGAGCATCGCGTCGAGATCGAGGATCTCGCGGAGCTGCATCGTGCCCTCGTTGAGCGCGGTCGACCAGTCGATGATGGCGTTGAAGGTGATCGGGCTTTCGCACAGGCCGAGGATCATCGTGTCGCGACCGGCCTCGATCCGCTTGGCGATGGCGATTTCGCCCTCGCGGCTGAGCAGCTCGACCGCGCCCATTTCGCGCAGGTACATCCGAACCGGATCATCGGTGCGGTCGACGACTTCCTTCTTCTTGACGTCGAGATTGGGCGCGCTTTCCTCCGCCGTATCGGCGGGCTCTGCCTCGTCCTCGGGCTGCTCCTCGGTATCGCCCTCTTCGCCCTGCTCGTCATTCTCGACGATGTTGATGCCCATCTCGCTCAGCGCGGAGGAAATATCCTCGATCTGATCGGACGACATCTCACCCTGGGGCAGCGCCTCGTTGAGCTGATCGTAGGTGATGTAGCCGCGCTTCTTCGCGCGTGCGATCACCTTCTTGATGTTCGCATCGTTGAGGTCAATCAGCGGCGCATCGCCACCCTCGTTGGTGTCCGAAACGTCCGCCATATCGGTCTTCGCCATTAACTGCCCTCAGATTTAAAAGCTCTGGCGTCTTCGTTCGCCTGCACGAGATTTGCAAGCCGCGTATCCAGAGCATGTCTTTCTTTCACCAGCGATACCTGCCGTTCGAACGCCTCGTCCGAATAGCGTGACTGCATCGCCGCTGTCGCTTCGCTCAGCGCCGCATCGATCTCGGGGCGTGCGACCAGGATGGCGATCGCTTCGTCGAGATCGGCGCGCGCCCGGATCGGGTCGGCATGCTTTTCGGTGAAGGAGCATTGCAACTGGTCGGCCCTGAGCAATTCGCTGGCGATCTGATCGAAACCGGAAGACGCCAATATGGTGAGAAGCCGGTCACTATCAAGCGCCTGATCCTCGACCGCGAGATCGACCACCGCCTCGAACAGCCGCCCGAGCGCGCCGTCGGCAAGTTTGAGCGAGCCGAGCACTTCCATGTGGCGTGCGATTTCGGCCGGATGGCGGATCAATCCCGCGACAACCGCTTTGGCGAGAATGCGATCGACGCCATTGGCCTGCGCGGCCTTGGTGGCCTGATGCACGGGCGCGATAGGCGCTTTCCACGGCTGTCCCGGACGGCGACCGCCACCACCACCGGGCGCGCGCGGCGCGAACGGTACGAAGGGCGTGCGCTGTGGGCGGAACATCTCGTCGAAGCGGCGGCGGAAGTCGGCGAGATATTCGTGCTTCACGTCGTTGTCGGCGATGCTGTTGGCGAGTTCGGTGAAGCGCGCCTTGAGGCCGGCCTTCTGCTCGGGCGTGGCGGTAGGTTCGGCGGCGACCTCGTGCGCCCACAGTCGATCGACCAAAGGCTGCGTCTGGCGCAGCAGCGCCTCGAACGCGGCCGGCCCCTTGGCGCGGACCAGATCGTCCGGGTCTTGCCCCTGCGGCAGCGTGACGAAGGCGAGGCTGCGGCCCGGCGTCAGCATCGGCAGAGCGCGGTGGGCGGCGCGGATCGCGGCTTTCTGGCCGGCGCTGTCGCCGTCGAAGCACAGGATCGGCACGTCGCTGATCCGCCACAACCGTTCGAGCTGCGGTTCGGTGAGCGCGGTGCCGAGCGGCGCGACCGCCTCGCCGAAGCCGGCCTGGGCGAGCGCGATCACGTCCATATAGCCTTCGACCACCAGCACGCGCCCGGCTTTGCGCGCGGCGGGGGCGGCCTTGTCGAGATTGTAGAGCGTGCGGCCCTTGTCGAACAGCGGCGTCTCGGGCGAATTGAGGTACTTTGGCTCGCCGTCTCCGATGATGCGGCCGCCGAACGCGATGGCGCGGCCGCGCTGGTCGCGGATCGGGATCATCAGCCGGCCGCGGAAACGGTCGTAGGGGTCTTTGCCCTCGACCGAGATCAGCAAGCCGGCTTCGACGAGTATCGGATCGCCATAGTCCTTGAGCGCGGCCTTGAGCTTGCCGCGTGAATCGGGCGCGAAGCCGAGGCCGAAGTCGCGGGCGGTTTCGGGGCGGATGCCGCGCTTTTCCAGCACGGCGCGCGCCTCGGCACCGGCGAGGCCGTGGAGTTGCTCGGTGAACCACGCGGCGGCGTCGTCACAGGCTTCGTGCAGGCCCTTGGCGGCTTCGGCGCGTTCGGCGGCGCGCGCGTCCATCGCGGGCAGTTCCATGCCGGCGGCCTGCGCGAGTTCCTTGACCGCATCCATGAACGGCAGACCGCGCTGGTCGGTCAGCCAGCGGATCGCGTCGCCGTGCGCGGAGCAGCCGAAGCAATGGTAGAAGCCCTTGTCGTCGTTGACGTAGAAGCTCGGCGTCTTCTCGTTATGGAACGGGCAGCACGCGCGATACTCGCGCCCGGCCTTCTGGAGCTTGGTCGTGCGGCCGATCAGCGCAGACAGAAGCGTCCGCGATCGCAGCTCGTCGAGAAAGGCGGGGGAAAGACTCACCGCGCGATTCTAGCACGGTTATTGGCAGAAAGGGGGAGGGATTTGCAAGGGGGGTGTTAACTCCCCTCCCGCTCGCGGGAGGGGCTGGGGGAGGGTGTGTCCGCAAGCGCGCGCTGTATAGTGTATGCAACGCCCTCAAGGTTCTCCATCACCTCGGTGTTCCAGAAGCGGAGTACGCGGTAACCCTGCGTCTCGAGGTAATGTGTCCGCTTAGCATCCGCATCTCTGGCGGCATCGTGTTGGCCGCCATCCACTTCTATGACGAGCTTCATCCCACGCGAGACGAAATCGCAGATGAACGGGCCGATCGGTACTTGGCGGTTGAAGCGCACACCTGCGAGCTTGCGGGCGCTTAGCACAGACCAGAGCCGTCGCTCCGCATCCGTGGCGTTGGCGCGCAATTCGCGAGCGCGCATGGTGGGTCTGGCGTAGGCTTTGTCCAACAGGCCCTCCCCCAGCCCCTCCCGCAAGCGGGAGGGGAGTGTGTTGCGTGCGTGTTTTAGCCTAGCTCAGCGCGGCCTTTACCAGTCCGCTGGCCTTGCTCATGTCGAGCGTCTGGGCGTGGCGGGCCTTCAGTTCGGCCATGACGCGGCCCATGTCCTTCATGCCTGACGCGCCAAGCTCGGCCTTGATCGCCTCGATCGCGGCGCTCGTCTCGGCTTCGCTCATCTGCTGCGGCAGGAAGCGTTCGATCACCGCGATCTCCGCGCCCTCGGCGTCGGCGAGTTCCTGGCGGCCGCCCTTCACGAACATCTCGATCGATTCGCGGCGCTGCTTGACCATCTTCTGGAGCACTTCGACCACCAGCGCGTCGTCGCTGTCGGGGGCCTTGCCGGTGCGCGCTTCGATGTCGCGGTTCTTGATCGCCGACTGGACGAGGCGGAGCGTGGCGGTGTCGGCTTTCTCGCCCGCTTTCATCGCGGTGACGAGCGCGGCCTTGATGTCGTCGCGGATCATGATTGTGTCCTTTTGTTGGGAGCGGAGCGGCACCGCCAAATCGAAACACGCCGCTTAGCCCAACCGGCGCGGCGATAACAGATTGACGCTGCCGCCTGCGGGTTCTAGCTGCCGCGCCTTAGCGACATCGCCAAACCCAATGAAGGAGTGCCCGCCGATCATGGCCGACGCCAAACCTATTTCCGCGCCTGAAGGTGCCACGGGCGTGCTGGTTCTCGCATCGGGTGATGTGGTGTGGGGGCGTGGTTTCGGCGTTGAAGGCGCGGCGGTCGGCGAGGTGTGTTTCCACACCGCGATGACCGGCTATCAGGAGATCATGACCGACCCGTCGTTCGCGGGGCAGATCATCACCTTCACCTTCCCGCATATCGGCAATGTCGGCGCCAATCCCGACGATATCGAGGCGGACGAACCGCATGCGCTCGGCATGATCGTGCGCGAGGACGTGACCGAACCCTCCAATTTCCGCAGCGTCGAGCGGCTCGATGACTGGATGAAGCGGCACAACCGCATCGGCCTCGCCGGGATCGACACGCGCGCGCTGACCAAGCGTATCCGTGCCGGCGGCGCCCCCAACGGCGTGATCGCGCATAGCGCGGACGGCGTGTTCGACATTCCCGCGTTGCTCGCGCAGGCGCAAGCGTGGCCGGGGCTGGAGGGCATGGACCTTGCCATCGACGTGACTCGCGAGACTCATGGCGCTTGGGAGGGCGGCATCTGGCGGCTCGGCTTCGGCTATGCGGAGAGCGGTGCCTCGACTTCGCTCGGCACGAACGGAGAGGAACAGCCGTTCGTCCCGAGCGAAGTCGAGGGACAAGCGCACCGCCCGCATGTCGTAGCGATCGATTATGGGTCGAAGCGCAACATCTTCCGCAACCTCGTCGCCGCCGGCGCCAAGGTTTCGGTGGTGCCCGCGACCGCGAGTTTCGAGGATGTGATGGCGCTCGCGCCCGACGGCATCTTCCTGTCGAACGGCCCCGGCGATCCCGCCGCCACCGGAGAATATGCCGTGCCGGTGATCCGGCAGTTGCTGGAGACCGGCAAGCCGCTGTTCGGCATCTGTCTGGGCCACCAGTTGCTCGCGCTCGCGGTGGGCGCGCAGACCAGCAAGATGTTCCAGGGGCATCGCGGCGCCAACCATCCGGTCCAGCGGCTGAGCGACGGCGGCGTCGAGATCACATCCATGAACCACGGCTTCGCGGTGCTGAGCGACAGCTTGCCCGGCCATGCCCGCGCGACTCATGTGTCGCTGTTCGACGGATCGAACGCGGGGCTCGAACTGGTCGATCGCCCGGCGTTCTCGGTGCAATATCACCCGGAGGCATCGCCGGGGCCGCAGGACAGCCTGTATCTGTTCGGCAAGTTCGTCGACATGCTCGCGCCGGCGGTGGCGGCATGACGCTGCCCGAGGTCGATCCCAAGCGGCTCGAAGCCGAATGGGCGGCGGACAAGGACGTGCTCGCCAGCCTCGCCGCGAACGGCGACCGTGCCGAGATCGTGCGGCTGGTCGATGTGAGCTTTCGCGGCGACGAAGACGCGCTGGAGCGGCTTGAGGACGATGCCGAGACGCTCGGCTTCAGCTTTATCGAGCGCGAGGAGGATGAGGACGGCGAGATCAGCAGCTTCCTCGGCATCGAGCAGAGCGTCGAGGCCGACGCGATCCGCGCGCTGACGCTCAAGTGCCTGCAGATCGAACTGCTGTACGACGTGGAATATGACGGCTGGGGTTGCACCGCCGAAACCGGATTGAAGAACTGACATGCCCAAGCGCACCGACATCTCCTCCATCCTCGTCATCGGCGCGGGGCCGATCGTGATCGGCCAGGCCTGCGAGTTCGATTATTCGGGCGTGCAGGCGATCAAGGCGCTGCGCGAAGAGGGCTATCGCATCGTCCTGGTCAATTCGAACCCGGCGACGATCATGACCGATCCCGATCTCGCCGACGCGACCTATGTCGAGCCAATCACGCCGGCGATCGTCGCCAAGATCATCGAGAAGGAACGGCCAGACGCCGTCCTGCCGACGATGGGCGGGCAGACCGCGCTCAACACCGCGCTGGCGCTGTATAACGACGGCACGCTCGCGAAGTTCGGCGTGCAGATGATCGGCGCCGATGCCGCCGCGATCGACAAGGCCGAGGACCGGCTCAAGTTCCGCGACGCGATGGACAAGATCGGGCTCGAAAGCGCGCGCTCGGCGATCGCGCATACCGTCGAGGAGGCACTTGTCGCCCTGGAGCGGACCGGGCTGCCCTCGATCATCCGGCCGAGCTTCACGCTCGGCGGCACCGGCGGCGGTGTGGCGTACAACCGCGAGGAGTTCATCGCGATCGTGCGCTCGGGGCTTGATGCCTCGCCGACCAACGAGGTGCTGATCGAGGAGTCGCTGCTCGGCTGGAAGGAATATGAGATGGAGGTCGTGCGCGACCGCCACGACAATTGCATTATCATCTGCTCGATCGAGAATATCGATCCGATGGGCGTGCATACCGGCGACTCGATCACCGTCGCGCCCGCGCTGACGCTGACCGACAAGGAATATCAGATCATGCGCAACGCGAGCATCGCGGTGCTGCGCGAGATCGGCGTGGAGACGGGTGGATCGAACGTTCAGTTCGCGGTGAATCCCAAGGATGGCCGGCTGATCGTGATCGAGATGAACCCGCGCGTGTCGCGCTCGTCGGCGCTGGCGTCGAAGGCGACCGGCTTCCCGATCGCCAAGGTCGCCGCCAAGCTGGCGGTGGGCTACACGCTCGACGAGATCACCAACGACATCACCGGCGCGACGCCGGCGTCGTTCGAGCCGACGATCGACTATGTCGTCACGAAGATCCCGCGCTTCGCGTTCGAGAAGTTCAAGGGCGCCGAAGAGGTGCTCGGCACCGCGATGAAGTCGGTCGGCGAGGTGATGGCGATCGGCCGCAACATCCACGAATCGCTCCAGAAGGCGCTGCGCGGGCTCGAGACGGGCCTCAGCGGCTTCAACATGGTCGAGCGGCTTTCGGGCGCGCCGCGTGTCGAGATCGAGGCGGCGCTGGCGAAGGCTACGCCCGACCGGCTGCTGGTCGCGGCGCAGGCGCTGCGCGAGGGCTTCACCGTCGCCGAGGTGCATGCGATCGCCAAGTACGATCCCTGGTTCCTCGAGCGGATCGCCGAGATCGTGCGTGCCGAAGAGGAAGTCTGCCACAACGGCCTGCCGCGCGATGCGGCGGGGATGCGCAAGCTCAAGGCGATGGGGTTCTCCGACAAGCGGCTTGCCTATCTGGCGCTGAAATCCGCCAATCTGCGCGGCAACGCCAGCGGGATCGCGCGTGGGCGCGGGCTGATCCACGAGGCGGTCAAGGCGATGACCGGCGGCGTGACCGAGGCGGAGGTGCGCGCGGCGCGCCACAAGCTCGGCGTACGGCCGGTGTTCAAGCGGATCGACACGTGCGCGGCCGAGTTCGACGCCAAGACGCCGTATATGTACTCGACCTACGAGGCGCCCACGTTCGGCGAGCCGGAGTGCGAAAGCATGCCGACCGACCGCAAGAAGGTCGTCATTCTCGGTGGTGGACCGAACCGGATCGGGCAGGGGATCGAGTTCGATTATTGCTGCTGCCACGCCTGCTTCGCGCTGGCGGACGCAGGCTACGAGACGATCATGGTCAACTGCAACCCCGAGACCGTCTCGACCGATTACGATACGTCGGACCGGCTGTATTTCGAGCCGCTGACGGCGGAAGACGTGCTCGAAATCCTTCATGTCGAGCAACAGAACGGTACGCTTGCCGGCGTGATCGTCCAGTTCGGCGGGCAGACCCCGCTCAATCTCGCGCAGGCGTTGCAGGATGCGGGCATCCCGATCCTCGGCACCTCGCCCGATGCGATCGATCTCGCCGAGGACCGCGAGCGGTTCGCGGCGATGATCAACAAGCTGGGCTTGCGCCAGCCCGCCAACGGCATCGCGCGCAGCCGCGACGAGGCGGTCGCGGTGGCGGAGCGGATCGGCTACCCGGTGCTGATGCGGCCGAGCTACGTGCTGGGCGGCCGGGCGATGGAGATCGTCGACTCACTCGTCCAACTCGACGATTATATCCAGACTGCGGTGCAGGTTTCGGGCGATTCTCCGGTGCTGATCGACCAGTATCTGCGCGACGCGATCGAGGTCGATGTCGATGCGATTTCGGACGGCACCGATGTCGTCGTCGCGGGCGTACTCCAGCATATCGAGGAGGCGGGCGTCCATTCCGGCGACAGCGCGTGCTCGATCCCGCCGTACAGCCTCGGCGCCGACGTGATCGCCGAGATCGAGCGGCAGACGCGGGAACTCGCCAAGGCGCTTTCAGTGGTTGGGCTGATGAATATCCAGTTCGCGGTGAAGGAGGGCCTTGTGTATCTGATCGAGGTCAATCCGCGCGCCAGCCGCACGGTACCATTCGTCGCCAAGGCGATCGGCGTGCCGGTCGCCAAGATCGCCGCGCGGGTGATGGCGGGCGAGAAGCTCGCCGATCTGCCGACGATCGACCGCAACATCAGCTATTATGCGGTCAAGGAAGCGGTGTTCCCGTTCGCGCGCTTCCCTGGTGTCGATCCGGTGCTATCGCCCGAGATGAAATCGACCGGCGAAGTCATGGGAATCGACCCGAACTTCGCGCTCGCTTTCGCCAAGGCGCAGCTCGGCGCGGGCACGGTGCTGCCCAAATCGGGCACGTTGTTCGTCAGCGTGAAAGACAGCGACAAGCCGGTCATCCTGCCGGCGATGCGGCAGCTTGCCGACCACGGCTTCACGATCGTCGCGACCGGCGGCACCGCCGATTTCCTTGAGCGTAACGGCGTTTCGGTCGAGCGAGTCAACAAGGTCGCGCAGGGCCGGCCGCATATCGTCGACCGGATCAAGGACGGCGGGATCGACCTGATCTTCAACACCACGGAAGGGTGGCAGAGCCTGAAAGACTCGCAGCCGATCCGCGCTTCCGCGCTGACTCAGAAGATTCCGCACTTCACCACGGCATCAGCCGGCGTGGAAGCTGCACGGGCGATCGTGGCGCTTGCGACGCAAAACCTTGAAGTACGGCCGCTGCAATCCTATTATTCCTGATCGCACGATTACTCCCCGACAGTTGAACACAGTGCGGGTCGGCCCGGAAGGGCCGGCTTGGGGACAGATTTCGGGACGAAGGATTTCAAGGGATGGCGACCGTCGACAAGATGCCAATGCTGCAGGAGGGCCATGATACGCTCACTGCGCACCTCAAACAGCTCAAGGCCGAGCGTCCCCTGATCGTCGATGCCATCGAGGAAGCGCGCGCGCACGGCGACCTTTCGGAAAACGCCGAATATCACGCCGCCAAGGAGCGGCAGGGCCAGATCGAAGCCTCGATCTCCGATATCGAGGACAAGCTGAGCCGCGCGCAGGTGATCGACCCGCGCGATCTTTCCGGCGACAAGGTGGTGTTCGGCGCGACGGTGACGTTGCTCGACGAGGACGAGAAGCCGGTGACGTACCAGATCGTCGGGCAGACCGAGGCGGACGCCAAGGGTGGCCGGATCTCGTACAATTCGCCGCTCGGTCGCGCGCTGATCGGGCGCAAGGTCGAGGACGAGGTCGAGGTGACGGTACCGTCGGGCGACCGCTACTACGTGGTCTCAAAGATCGAGTTTATCTAAGCGGCGGCGAAGGGATCAGCGAAGCTGATCCCGAGCTTCAGCCGCGCCCGGCCGGCGGCGCTATAGCGCCGACCGACGACGCGGGATTTACGCCCGCGTCGCGCTGTTTTGCGCGCGCGTCCGCCGAAACACGACACCGTCGCCCCGGCGCAGGCCGGGGCCGCTGTGTTTGGGGCAGGCGGCCAGCCAAGTTACATAGCGGCCCCGGCCTGCGCCGGGGCGACGAGTATTGGTGACCAGCGCCGGCGGCAAAGCCGCCGTCGGACGGGTTCGCTGGCGCGACCCCGGCCGGCCTAGGCGCTGCGCTTCGCGCATCGGCGACGAAGCCGGTCTGCGCCTCAGACGGCGGGCGGTGCCATCAGATCCGGCTCCAGCAGCCGGTGCATGTGGACGATGACATACTTCATCTCGGCATCGTCGACGGTGCGCTGCGCGGCGGCGCGCCACGCCTTTTCGGCGCTGGCATAATCGGGGAAGATGCCGACGACGTCGAGCGAGGACGTGTCGTTGAAGTCGAGCGTCTGCGGATCGCTGACGCGGCCGCCGAAGACGAGGTGGAGTTTGCTCATGACCGGTCTTTCCGTGGAGGAGGGGACGCGCCCCTCTTAGGGGCGAGGCTCGCGGATTCCAACCTGCTGCGCTGCAACGAAGCGATATTCGCCCCCCCGGAAAAGACGCGCGTATCAGCTGGCGGCGAGCCTCGCGTCGGACGCGTCGGGCAGCTCGGTCGCCACCAGCCCGGCGCGCTTGGCGACGATCAGCGGCACCAGCACCTGCCCGGCGACGTTGACGGCGGTGCGGCCCATGTCGAGGATCGGGTCGATCGCGAGCAGCAGCCCGGCGCCCTCCAGCGGCAGGCCGAGCGTCGAGAGCGTCAGCGTCAGCATCACCAGCGCGCCGGTCAATCCCGCAGTCGCCGCCGAGCCGAGCACCGAAACCAGCGCGATCAGCACGTAATCGACCGCCCCGAGCGTCAGTCCGAAATATTGCGCGACGAAGATCGCGGCGATCGCCGGGTAGATCGCGGCGCAGCCGTCCATCTTGGTGGTCGCCGCGAACGGCACCGCGAAGGCGGCGTAGCTGCGCGGCACGCCGAGGCGTTCGGCCGCTTGTTCGGTGACGGGCAAAGTGGCGATCGAAGATCGCGAGACGAAGCCGAGCTGAATCGCCGGCCACGCACCCGCGAAGAAGCGCGCGGGCGAGATGCCGTTGGCGAGCATCAGCAGCGGATAGACCACGAGCAGCACCAGCGCGAGGCCGAGATAGACCGAGCCGGCGAACGCGCCGAGCGCCGAGAGCGACTGCCAGCCGTAGTGGACGATCGCATTGCCGAGCAGCGCCGCCGTGCCGATCGGGGTCAGCCGCACCACCCAGCGCAGCAGCCGGCGGAAGATCGCGAGAGCGGAGGCGTTGAAGGCGAGGAACGGCGCGCCGGCTTCGCCGACGCGCACCGCCGCCGCGCCGATCGCGACCGCGACGACGATGAGTTGCAGCACGTTGAACGACAGCGCGGTCTTGACCGAATCGCCCTTGATCGTGGTCGATGCGCTGAGACCCAGCACGTTGGCGGGGATCAGCCCGCGCAGGAAATCGAGCCAGCTTCCGGTCGTGTCGGGCCGAACCGCTGCCGCGCGCTCGATGCCGGCGTGAAGCCCCGGCTGGATCGTCACGCCCAATGTGATGCCGATCGCGACCGCGATGGCGGCGGTGATCGCGAACCAGATGAGAGTCGATGTCACCAGCCGCGCGGCATTGTCGAGCGAGCGGAGCGCGGCGATCGACGCGACGATCGCGGTGAACACCAGCGGCGCGACGAGCGCCTTCAACAATTGGACGAAGCTCTCGCCGATGATGCGCAAAGCCTCGGCGAGCGGCCCCGGCGCCTCGGGCGTCACATAGCCGCGCGCGACCACGCCGAGCGCGATGCCGGCGGCCATGCCGACCGCGACCTGCGCGCCGAAGGGGAAGGAGAGGCGGCGAGCCTCGGTCATGATACAGTCCTTACATTGGTGGCGAGCGCCGTGCCGATCCGGTCGAAGAATGCGCGGCTGGCGGCGCTGGTGCCGATGTCCCATTCGGGGTGCCATTGCACCGCGAGCACGTCGGCGCCGCAGGGCTGGGCGGAAAAGGCTTCGATCAGCCCGTCCTCGGCGGCGGTCGCCTCGATCGTGAGGCCGTGGCCGAGCCGGTCGATGCCCTGATGATGGACCGAATTGACCGTTTCGGCGGCGACCCCCGCCTGCGCCTGCAACATCCCGCCGGGCGTGAGCGTGAGATCGTGGCGATGGTCGAAATGGCGTTCGTAGTGCGTGCCGTCGGCGAGGCCGCAATGGTGGACCGAATCGAGTCCGTCGGTGAGCGTGCCGCCGAACAGCACGTTCAATTCCTGCAAGCCCCGGCAGATGCCGAACACCGGGCGCGCGCCCTCGATCATGTGCGCGGCGAGGCGAAGCGCCACCTCGTCGCGCTGCTCGTCGACGGGGCCGTTATCGTCACGCGCCGCGCCGTAGCGGGTGGCGGCGACGTTCGAGCGCGAGCCGGTCAGCAGCAGCCCGTCGAGCCGGTCGACCAGCGCGAGCGCGTCGCATGCGTCGGACACCGCCGGGATCAGCACCACCGCCACGCCGGCGACATCGGCGAGCGGCTGGACGAAGCGGGTCGCCACCACCTGTACCGGGCGCTGCGAAAATTCGTTGCAGCACAACACGCCGATCACGGGGCGGCGTGCGCAGCCCGACTGGCGCGGCCACGGATTGAACCACGCGCTCACGCGTTTCGCCCCGACAGCGCGGCGCGTAGGTCTTCGGCGGTTTCGCGGTCGGCGATTTTCGCCGCAGGCTGGGTGACGACGCTGCCGGGTGGCACATCCTCGAGCAGCCAGACGTTGCCGCCGATGGTCGCACCGCGCCCGATCGTGACGCGGCCGAGGATCGTCGCGCCGGCGTAGATCGTCACGTCGTCCTCCAGCACGGGATGGCGGGCGTAGCGTTCGCGCGGGGTCACGTGAGTTAGCCCGAGCGGGCTGCGCGCGCCGAGCGTGACGTGCTGGTACAGTTTCGCACGCGCGCCGATGATCGTGGTCTCCCCGATGACGACGCCGGTGCCGTGATCAATGAAGAAGCTCGGGCCGATCGTCGCGCCGGGATGGATATCGATGCCGGTGCGGCTGTTGGCGATTTCCGAGATGATCCGCGCCACGATCGGCGCGCCGAGCGCGTGGAGTTCGTGCGCGATGCGGTGATAGCGCACCGCGATCGCGCCGGGGTAGCAGATCAGGATCTCGTCGACGCTGCGCGCGGCGGGATCGCCGAGGAACGCGGCTTCGACATCGGCGTCGATCAGCCGGCGGATATCGCCGAGCGTGGCGGCGAACAGGCGCGCGATGAGTTCGGGCTGTTCGGGATCGAACGGGGTTGCGGTCTCATCCTGCCAATAGGCGAGTTCCTTGGCGATCTCGCCGCGCAGCAGATCGAGGCCGAGCGCGAGACGATCGGCGACGAAGCCATCCTCCTGCGAGTCCGGGCCGGCGAAGTCACCGATCCGGCGTGGGTAGAGCGCGCCCGAGAGATGGTCGATCGCGTTGGCGAGCCGGCCCGAGGATGGAAACAGCGGCACCGGCGTGCGGCCGCCGCGCAGATCGGTGCGATAGTCGATCCGCGCCGAGCGCAGCGCCGCGACCGCATCGTCGAGTGCCGCTGCTCCCGGCCATGATGTCGCTTCGATACCCACGAACGCGGTGTCCTTTTCGATCCTCGTCAGGTCGAATGTCCACGTAAGCGCTGGGAGTTTCAACATGCCGGTTGGTTGGGCGTGCGAAAGTTTTGCTTCGCCTCACCCTTTTCCGGGCGGGGCGCTCTAAAGCCCTTCGCCGCCGACCCATTGCGCGTTGGCGAGGCGGCGCGCGACCGACCAGCTCTGGACGCGGATGTCGGGGACCGCGACGATCTCCCAGAAGGCGCCGCGTGTCATCGGGCCGAGCGCGTAGAGCCAGTCGTTGCTGGTGCCGTCGGCGGCGATGGTGCGGCTTTGCGAATCGACGTCGATGCCGATGCGCAGCGTATCGGGCCGGAGCGTGCCGCGCGCGACGAGATCTCGGAGCAGCGGTTCCGCGGCGCGGAGCAGATCGCCTTGCGGGCCGGTGCAGTTGATCATCCGCGCGATGCGCAGCGTCTCGGGCGTGGCGCTGGTGCGGGGGCGCCAGGTGACGGTCAGCGCGTCACCGTCGCTGGCGGTGGCGACAATCTTGCCGGCGCAGACGGTCAGCGTGCCGCTGTCGCGCAGGGCCGCGAGCGCCTCGGCCACCGAGGGGGCGAGGCGGTGGCGGTGAACGTCCCACCACGGGCGGAGATGGCGCAGGAAGCGCGCGCGTTCCTGGTCGCTCGCCGCGCGCCACATATCCTGTGTGAAGCGGCGCAGTTCGTCGATCGCGGCGCGCCAGCCGATCGCGTTCGCGCGGGCTCGCACCCGGTGCAGCAGCGCGGAGCCGGTTTCGCGCGGGCGCTCGTCGAGCGGATCGGGCGGCGGCGCGGCGGCGGCGTGCGGATGCGGCAGCAGCCCGCGCCGCGACATCGCGACGATCCGCCCGGCGAACCCGCGCGCGCGCAGCGCCAGCACGACATCGACCATCGTCAGCCCGGTGCCGAGCGCGAGCACGGTATCGTCGTCGCCGAGCCCGTCGAGCGCGCCCGGCGCCCACGGATCGGGCGCGTACAGCCGCTCGGGCAGGCCGGCGGTGCCCGGCTGCGGGTGCGGCGGCAAATTGCCGATCGCGAGCATCGCCGTATCCACACCGATCCGCCGTCCATCGGCCAGCACGACCTGCGTCGTGTCGCCGTCGCGGATCACATCGACCGCGTCGCCGCGCACGATCTCCAGCCGACCGTCCGCCGCGTGGCGGGCCTCGTCGAGCAGTTCGCGCAGATACTCGCCGTAGCGCAGCCGGGGCACGAACGGGTTGGGATCGCCGCCCGGCGCCTGCGCTGCGACCCAACGGTGGAAATGGCCGGGATCGTCGGGGAAGGCGCTCATGTTGGCGGCGCGGACGTTGAGCAGGTGCGCGGGGTGCGCCGCGCCATAGGCCAGCCCCTCGCCCGCGAGCGGGTGGCGTTCGATCAGCACCAGTCGCGACTCGCAATGCCGAAGCAGGTTGATGGCGGCGAGCGTGCCCGAAAACCCGCCGCCGATGATCGCGATGCTCTTCGTCATGCCTATTTGCCCAACCGAATCGTGCTTTGCGCTTCTATCGCAGATCGACACATGCGGCGTCAGACCAGCGCTGTGCCGCCCTTGAACAGCCGCAGCACCTTGCCCTGAACGGGCAGGCCGTCGAACGGGGTGTTGCCGGCCTTGGCGACGAGCCGATCCGAATCGATCTGCCACGGCGCATGTTCGTCGAGCAGCAGCAGATCGGCGGGTGCGCCGAGGGTGAGCGATCCGGTCGGCACGCCGAGCACCTTGGCCGGGTTGAGCGCCAGCAGCGCGAACAGCCGGTCGATCGTCACCAAGTCTTCGCGGACCAGCCCGAGCGCGAGCGCGAGCAGCGTTTCGGCGCCGGCCATGCCCGCATCGGAATCGGCGAACGGCAGGCGCTTGGCTTCCGGCCCGCGCGGTTCGTGGCCCGAGCACAGCACGTCGATCGTGCCGTCCTGCACCGCCGCCAGCGCCGCCCGGCGGTCGCTTTCGGCGCGCAAGGGCGGCGAGAGGCGCGCGAAGGTGCGGAAATCGCTCATCGCGATATCGGACAGGAACAGATGCGCGGGCGTGATGCCGCACGTCACGCGCACGCCGCGTCGCTTGGCGGCGCGGACAAGATCGAAGCCGGCGGCGGTGGTCACCTGACGGATATGGAGCGCCGCGCCGGTCTCCTCCGCCAGCATCAGATCACGCGCGACCGCGAGCGCTTCCGCGATGGCGGGGGCGGCGGGCAGGCCCATGCGGGTCGCGGTTTCGCCGGCGGTGGCGACCGCTGCGCCGACTATACCGGCGTCCTCGGCATGCGCGATCACGGTCAGGCCGAGATCGCCGGCATAGGCGAGCACCTTGCGCATCACGCCCGAGTCGGCGATCCACGTCGCTCCGGTGCCGACCGCGCGGGCACCCGCCGCGCAGTTGATCGCCATTTCGGCGAGATCCTTGCCGGCGAGGCCACGCGTCGCGGCGGCGATCGGGTGAATCCACAGATCGGGCCGCCCGATCAGCGCGGCACGCTGGACGAGGCCGGGGTTGTCGAGCACCGGCGACTGATCGGGCATCAGCCCGACGCGGACGATGCCGCCCCTGTGGAACGCCGGCAGGTCGATCGCGAACACGCCGAGATCGACGATCGCGGGGGCGAGCAGCTTGCCCTTGCAATCGATCCGCTCGGCGGCTTCGGGCACTTCGAACAGCCCGGTCGCGGCGATGCGATCGTCGACGATCAGGATACCGCCCTTGCTGACGCCTGCGAGCGGGCAGACGAGCGTGGCGTTGAGCAGCGCTATGGTGCGGTTCATGCCCAGCCCTCCACGCCGCGCGCACGCCTGGTCAGCACATCAAGGCAGGCCATTCGCACCGCCACCCCCATTTCGACCTGTTCGGTAATCGCCGATTGCTCGGGATGGTCCGCCACCGCCGAATCGATCTCGACGCCGCGGTTCATCGGCCCGGGATGCATCACCAGCGCGCCCGGCGCCCGCGCCAGCCGTGCCGGCGTCAGGCCGTAGCGCAAGTGGAACTCGCTGTTCGAGGGGATGAAGCCACCCGCCATGCGCTCGTTCTGGAGCCGGAGCATCATCACCACGTCCGCGCCCTCCAGCGCCGCATCGAAATCGGTGTAGGCGGTGACGCCCATCTTCTCGATATCGACCGGCATCAGCGTCGAGGGCGCACAGACCCGCACGCGCGCGGCGAGCGCGGTCAGCGCGAGGATGTTCGAGCGCGCGACGCGGCTGTGCAGGATGTCGCCGCAGATCACCACGGTCTGCCCGGCGATGTGGCCGCGCCGCCGCCGGATCGTCAGCGCATCGAGCAGCGCCTGCGTGGGGTGTTCGTGCTGGCCGTCACCCGCGTTGAGCACCGGGCAATCGACCTTGCCCGCGATCAGCCGCACCGCGCCGCTCGACATATGGCGGATGACGATCACATCGGCGCGCATCGCGTTGAGCGTCATCGCCGTGTCGATCAGCGTTTCGCCCTTCTTCACGCTCGATTGCGCGGCGTGCATGTTGACCACGTCCGCGCCGAGCCGTTTGCCGGCGATTTCGAAGCTGAGCAGCGTGCGCGTGCTGTTCTCGAAGAAGGCGTTGATCTGCGTGAGGCCCTCGAGCCGCTTGTCGCTCTTGGTGCGGTTGCGGTTGGCCTCCACCCAATGTTCCGCCTCGTCGAGCAGGAACATGATCTCGTGCGGCTGAAGGCCGTCGATGCCGGTGAGGTGCCGATGCGGGAAGACGGCGCTTCCGGCAATCTGCGAAGCGGGGCGGTGATCTGAAGGTTGCATTAAAGCCGTGGCCTAGCCGGGGCGGGGCAGGGGCGCAAGCGGTGTGCGTCAACTGTCCAGATGCGCGAGATGGCGGAGCTTGTCGGGGTTGCGCATCACGTAGATCGCCTTGATGCGCCCGTCCTCGATCAGCAGCGCGGTGGTCTGCAGGATACCGTCGGGTTCGCGCGTGACGAAGCCGGGCAAGCCGTTGACGAGCGTGTAGCGCAGCAGGTGTACCGTGCGGTCGCGCGCCAGCTTCGCCAGCGCGGCGTGGGTGCGGGTGATCTCGTCCGGGCCGTGGATGACTCGCGCCACCGCCGGGCGCTTGCCGCCGCCGTCCGAATACATCGCCGCGTCGCCGGCGAGCAGCGCGCCGAGCTTGCCGATCTCGCCGCCGCGTGCCGCCGCGAAGAAGGCGTGCGCGATCTCCAGTCCGTGCGCGCGATCGACCGGATAGCGTGGCCGCTCGGTGCGGACGTGCGCCCGTGCCCGCGCGGCGAGCTGCCGACAGGCGGCGGCATCCCGGCCGAGCGCATCGGCGACGTCCTCGAAACGCTCGCCGAACACATCATGCAGCAGGAAGGCGGCGCGTTCGAGCGGGGAGAGCCGTTCGAGCGCGAGCATCAGCGGCAATGTCACGTCATCGTCGGGCGTATCCTCGACGATCGGCTCGGGCAGCCATTGGCCGACATAATCCTCGCGCTGCACGCGCGCCGATTTGAGGTGATCGAGGCAAAGCCGGGTCACCGTCCGGCGCAGGAAAGCGGCGGGAACGGCCACGTCGCCGCGATCGGCCGCGGTCCAGCGCAGCCACGCGTCCTGCACCACATCCTCGGCATCGGCGACCGAGCCGAGCATGCGGTAGGCGACGCGCAGCAGCATCGGCCGCTGCGCGCCAAAGTCGGCGGGGTTGCCGCTCACGCTTTCCAGCCGTAGCTCGGATCGAACATGTCGAAGCCGATCGCGATCCGGTTCCACGTGTTGATCACGCTGATCGCCATCGTCAGCTTCACCTGTTCCTCCTTGCTGAACTGCGCCGCGAGCGCGGCATAGACATCGGCCGGCGCGCGCCTTGTGGCAATCTGCGTCAGATGATCGGTCCAGTCGAGCGCGGCGCGTTCGCGGGGGCTGAACACCGGCGCGTCCTGCCATGCGGCGATCAGCGCGATACGCTGTTCGGTCTCGCCAGCCTGGCGCGCTTCATAGGTGTGCATGTTGAGGCAATTCGCGCAGCCGTTGATCTGCGAGGCGCGGATCTTGACGAGTTCGAGCAAGGGCTTTTCGAGGCCGCTCTGGGCGACCTGGGTGGAGAAGGCGAACCATGCCTTCATCAGCTCGGGCGCGGCGGCGAAATAGTTTACGCGAGTGGTCATCGTCAGGCTCCTTCAGGGTATGCAGACCTGACGAGCGAGCGGGCCCGGATGTGACATCGGTGCGCGAACTTTTCAGTTCCCCCGCGAAAGCGGGGTCCAGAGCCGCAAACGTTGTCCCCCGTGGCTCTGGACCCCCGCTTTCGCGGGGGAACGGCTCACGTCATATAAAGACATCTTTATATTTGATCTGGAGCCGATCTCGCGCTAGAGCGCCGGCCATCCAACCGCGTAATTCGGAGATTTCTCACGTGGCCACCGTACTCGACCGCAAGAACGACTATGTCGTCGCCGACATCAGCCTCGCCGATTACGGCCGCGCCGAAATCAACATCGCCGAGACCGAGATGCCGGGCCTGATGGCGCTGCGCAGCGAGTTCGGCGCGTCGCAGCCGCTCAAGGGCGCGCGCATCACCGGATCGCTGCACATGACGATCCAGACCGCCGTGCTGATCGAAACGCTGACCGCGCTCGGCGCCGATGTCCGCTGGGCGACCTGCAACATCTATTCGACCCAGGACCATGCCGCCGCCGCGATCGCCGCGTCGGGCGTGCCGGTGTTCGCGATCAAGGGCGAGAGCCTTGCCGACTATTGGGATTATGTCGGCTCGATCTTCGACTGGGAGGTCGATGGCGACGGCCAGACCTGCAACATGATCCTCGACGACGGCGGCGACGCGACGATGTTCGCGCTCTGGGGCGCCAAGCTCGAAGCCGGCGCGACCATGCCCGAGCCCGAGAATGAGGAAGAGGTCGAGATGCAGCGCGCGCTCAAGGCGTTCATCGCCAAGAAGCCGGGCTACCTCACCGAGACCGTCAAGAACATCAAGGGCGTGTCGGAAGAGACCACCACCGGCGTCCACCGCCTGTACGCGATCTCGAAGAAGGGCGAGCTGCCGTTCCCGGCGATCAACGTCAACGACAGCGTCACCAAGTCGAAGTTCGACAACCTCTACGGCTGCAAGGAATCGCTGGTCGACGCGATCCGTCGCGGCACCGACGTGATGCTCGCCGGCAAGGTCGCCACGGTCGCCGGCTTCGGTGACGTCGGCAAGGGCTCGGCCCAGTCGCTCCGCAACGGCGGCGCGCGCGTGCTCGTCACCGAGATCGACCCGATCTGCGCTTTGCAGGCGGCGATGGAGGGCTTCGAGGTCGTGACGATGGAAGAGGCGGTCACCCGCTCGGACATCTTCGTCACCGCCACCGGCAACGCCGACGTCATCACCGCCGACCACATGAAGGCGATGAAGAACATGGCGATCGTCTGCAACATCGGCCACTTCGACTCGGAGATCCAGATCGCCGCTCTGTCGAACTACAAGTGGACCGAGGTTAAGCCGCAGGTCGATCTCGTCGAGTTCCCCGATGGCAAGCAGATCATCGTTCTGTCGAAGGGCCGCCTCGTGAACCTCGGCAACGCGACCGGCCACCCGTCGTTCGTGATGTCGGCGAGCTTCACCAACCAGACGCTCGCGCAGATCGAACTGTTCACCAAGGCCGAGAACTACAAGAACGACGTGTACGTCCTGCCCAAGCACCTCGACGAGAAGGTCGCCGCGCTTCACCTCGAAAAGCTCGGCGTGAAGATGACCACGCTCAGCCAGAAGCAGGCCGATTACATCGGCGTGCCGGTCGAGGGGCCGTTCAAGCCGGATCATTATCGGTACTAAGGCGCGATCATCGCGAGAGCGGGAGGGGCTGCGGGAAACCGCAGCCCCTTTTTTGCGTCATGCCGCCTCGGGTCCGATCCACGGATCGAAAGCGCGGGCGCGAATCCACCGGGTCGCGATCCATTTCGCGCCCTGGGCGACGGGCAAGCCGGCGTGTTGGGCAGTTGGATCTGGCATGCCGTTGGCGGTGGTGTTGGCGAACAGGATCGCGTCGCCCGCTCTGGGCCGGATCGTCAGGCCTGCTTTGGCGAATACCGTTTCGCCACCGGTGAAGCCGTCGTTAAGATAGACGATCACGGTTAAGACGCGCTGGTTGCGCGTCTGCCCAATCGTATCGAGATGCTGGCGATATTGCTGGCCCGGTCGATAGCGCAACACGGTCAGCGCCTCGCCCTGATCGGTTTCGGTGCCGCTGATCGCCGCGATCCGATGGTTGAGCGCGCGGATGACGAGATCCTCGCGCGCAGGGCCGATCACCGCCGCGTCTGAGGTGCGGATCGGGTTCACAGCGTCGCGCCCGGTGACGGGATCGACGATCATCGCGGGTTCCAGCAGGTCGGTCGCGGTGCGTGCCACATGTGCGCACTCCGCCGGGGTGAACAGCCGCTCGAAACGCAGGATGCGAGGAGTCTTCGCCAGCGCCATGGACAGGCGGCGTCTGACGGGCCGCCCATCGACCGTCAGGTCCATCTCCGCGAGGAGATTGCGCTGCGCCGCCGCGACGGGATCGCTACGCGCCGCCTGGTCGAGCAGTGCTCTTGCCGTCGGCCAAGAAGCGGGGCCGCCAGTGCCGTTCGCGGTGAGCGCGACGTCGAGCAAAGCGGCATCGACATGCCCGATCCGCACCGCCCGCCGCAGAAACTCACGCGCAAGCGGCAGATCGCGGGGCACGACCGCCCCGATCAGGTACAGGCCAGCGAGTCGGAAGCACGCCGGGGCGTTGCCGGTCCGTGCCTGCTGTTCGAGCACTGCCAGCGCCTCCGCTGTGCGATTGGCGGCCAACAATGCGTCCCATTCCTGCTTAGGATCGGTGCTCATCGTCTTCTCATAAAAAAAGAGCCGGCGATTGTCGCCGGCTCTTTTCGAGTTGATCGTGTTCGGGTCAGAATTTGACGTTGATACCAGAGTAGAAATACCGTCCCTTGTTGTCGAAGATGCCGGTGCCGCCGTTGGCATCGGTTGAGTTGCCAATGCCAACCGATCCGAGCGGCGGAAGTTTGTCAGTTATGTTGTCCACACCGATGTAGAACATCGAGTCCTTCATAACGTTAACGCCTACGCGAATGTCGTGGTACATGACAGATTGATAGTACAGATGGTCGGAATAATCGGCGTTCTGCGCCGGGCGTCCTTGGAAGCTATTGAGGCTTTCATACGCCGTCACCGACTGTTTCGACAGATAGCGACCTTCGTAGTTGATGAAGAACTTGCCGACCGTGAAATCGACGTTGACGTTCACGGCATCCTTCGGCGAACCGATTTCGCCGACTGTCGTGTCGCCATAGCTCGAATTGGTCGGATCGGTGAACGACGTGTTCTCGAACTGATGCGTCCAGATCGCTCGCGCGTTGACCTGCATGTTGTCACCGATGCTGTGCACATAGGCGATTGCGCTGTTCAGACCACGTGCGCGTAACTGTGCATAGTTGAGCGGGCTCGCGAGCAGGCTGCCTTCGACGATGCGAAACGGCGTGCCGGTGGCCGAGCCGGAGGCATTGTCACGTCTGAACGAGCCGCAGAACGGGTTGCTCAGCGAAGGCGAGTCGTAGCACTGGTTGACGATCGTCTGCGCATCGACCGAAGTGATGACGTTGCTGACCTGGATGTTGTAGTAATCGACCGAGAGCGACAGGCCGCGAACCCAATGCGGCTGCACAACAACGCCATAGGTATAGGAGTCCGAGGTTTCCGCCTGCAGGTTGGGATTGCCACCGCTGAGAATCTCCAGCGACGACGAGTAGATGTAGTCGAACGGCGTCGCCCCCGTGGTGTTGATGCCGGCCGCCGCGCAGTTGGCTGCACGATATTGCGTGCCTTCACCGATCTGGCGAGCCGCGCACGGGTCCGAGAAGGTCGGTGCGAAGTTCTGCCCCTGCGGCGCGTACAATTCGGTCAGGTTCGGCGCACGCACCGACCGCGAATAGGCTGCCCGGAAACGAACGTCTTCGACCGGGGCATAGGTAACGCCGGCGTTGTACGCCCAGACCGAGCCGGCCCCGCCCTTATAGTCCGAGAAGCGGAAGGCGCCGGTCGCGGTCAATTCCTTGATGAGGAAGATGTCCTTGAGCAGCGGCACGCGCACTTCGCCGAAAGCTTCCTTCACTTCGAACGCCGGCGGAGTGAAATCCGCGAGTGCGTTGTAGAAGGTGTAGCCTGCGGAAACGAGCGGGTCGGCGCGGAAATAGTTGGTCTCGCGCCGATACTCGCCACCGAACGAGAAGCCGATTGGGCCGCCGGGCAGGTTCAGGAAGCCGCGCGTGCTGCCCGAGATACTGCCCAGCAAATCAAGCTGGGTGATCTTGCCGACCGAGGTCGTGTCTTGGAGGACATAGTTCTTGGCCGCCTGCGACACTGCGCCATAGCCGAACGGATTGAACGGTTGGCATCCGGCGATATCCGCCGCCAGCCGCGCGGGATTGCCGGCGAGGTCGCCGCCCTGGACGGCCGTGTAGCCTGCGCCCCCATCAAGTTTCGAGCCGCAGACGATGTTGCCGCTGCCGTCGCGCTGGGAATCCATCGCGAGCAGGAAGCGTTGGACGTTCAGATTGCCTTGGACGCGCGTCCGCTCTTTGAACTCGCCATAGTTGGCGGACAATTCATACTTCCAGTCGGTGTTGAAAGTGCCGCGTACGCCGCCGACGATCCGGAATGTCTCGCGCTTGGCAGCCTCCGAACGTACGCCGAGATCGAGCAGGTTTTCGCGCAGCGGGAAGCGGAACGAGCCGTCGGCGATCGACGCCAAGTCATCGGCCGTGAGCGCAACCTTGGTGGTGGGGAAATTCGGATTGAGACCGCTTGCGAGAATCTGCTGCGTGATAACCGAACGGGCTTGCGAGCTCAGGTACGGGTTGTTCAGCTCCGGATTTTCATAGAACCCGTCGAGGGTTTGCCCCTGGAAGAACGCCGGGCCTGAGTTTCCCGAACCGAACGAGTTGGTGCGGACATAGCTGGCTTCGATAAACGGCACAAACGCCGGCGAAACCTCGAAATGGCCGATCAGGTTGGCCGAGTAGCGATCGAGCTGCGGCAGCAACTGCACCAGTGCGCCCTCGCGACCGGTGGTGCCGTTACCGCCGATGAACGAGCCGTTCGGTCCGAGGCCGACACGCGTGCCGGTCTGCGGTACCAGTGAGCCGTCGCCATTGAAGACATAGCCGCACGAGAAGGCCGCCCCGTTTTTGTCCTTGCCGCAGATGCCCGGGCCGCCGTTGGCTTGTGGGAACAGGATGTTTCCGCCGAGCGAGATCGTCGCCGAGCGGATGTCGCGCATGAAGGTTCGATCCGGGATGCCGTCACTGCCGTTAACCGCGCCCGCAGGATCGGTGTCGGTCACGACGAAACCATCGGCGCGCGAAAATTCGTTGACGTCCGAGGCGAGATATTGATTCTGCCGGGCATATTCGAGGTTGATCGCGATATTGCCGCGACCCTCGGCAAAGTTCTTGCCGGCGAGGATGCTGGCGTAATAGGCGCCGGCCGCGCCTCGGCTGCTGACGCCGCCTTGCGCATGCGCCTGCAAGCCTTCGAAATGATCCTTCAGGACGAAATTGACCACGCCCGCGATCGCGTCGGACCCGTAGACCGCGGATTCGCCGCCGGTCACGAGATCGACGCGTTCAATCAAGTCGGTCGGCAGGGTGTTGATGTCAGTCGACACGGCGTTGTTGAGGATGTCCGCGCCGACATGGCGGCGGCCGTTGACCAGCACGAGCGTGCGCTGCGGCCCGAGGCCATACAAATCGACCAGATTGAGGCCGGCTGTGCCGAGGAAGCGTGTCGAATTCGATTGGCTGAACGTGTTGGCGACTTGCGGCAGATTGTTCAGGACATCGCCGATCGAAACGCCGCCGGTTTGTTGCAACTGCGCCCCCGTTATCGACGTGATGGGAGACGTCGAGACGAGGTTTGGCGCGGAGATTCGGCTACCTGTAACAACGACGAGGTCGGTTTCGTCTTCGTTCGCTGGAGTTGAGGTTCCTGCCGCCGGTTGTTGGTCTTGCGTGGCGACCGGCGCAGTCGTCTGCGCGCTTGCTGCCGGGGTGCCCGCGATGGCGCCAAAGAAGACCACCGACCCCAATGCGGTTGTCGTAAGGAGTTTGAACGAACGCATTTTTTTAAGCCCCTTTTATTTCTGCGATGACACAACCTGCCGCAAATTCGTCGTCGTTCAAGCGTGGTTCAGACCGGAGATCCATTCTGCCTAACGTGTGTTGCATAAAAGCAACGTCAATTATGGCGGGAAATTCAATCGTTTCAGAGCGGAAGATGAGATTCGGCGATGCCTGTCAAAGCCGCAGTGCAATTCTCTAGCGCGGGCTTTGCCTTCGGTGGAGCACGCGCTAGGACCGGGCGGACGAGGACCACGGGTATGGCGCAAATCGACGAAAATCATCAATGAACGCGACGGGCGTACCGGAACTTGTGCTGTCTGGCGCGGTGCTCGCGATATTATTGATCGCGGCTTCGTGGACTCTCTATTTTGGCCTGCGCACCAGGCGCGAGGCCACTGCGTCCGTGGCGGATCAAGAGCGGCTTTCCGCACTTCTCCGAACCTCCCCCGCGTTGGCGGTGATCGTGCGCGCTGATGGGCGGCTCGATGCGCCCGACCAGCTTGGCGACTGGCTCGGGCTTGCCGCGGCGCCGCGCTATCTTGCTGATCTCGCCAGCGAGGCGGGGGGGCTTTCTCCGCGCGATGCCGATGCGCTCGCCGCCGAGATCGCGGCGGCGCAGAAGTCGGGGCGGCCGTTCAGCCGGTCGGTGCGGGCGATCGGGTCGTCGCGCGCGCTGATGATCCGCGGCGCCAAGGCGGCGAGTGAGTTGCGCGCGCCCGGCGGGGTCGTGCTGTGGGTGTTCGACGCGACCGACGACCTTGCCGAGATCGAGCGGCTGAGCGACGAGGTCGCCGCCGCGCACCGTGCTTTCGACGTGCTCACCGGGCTGATCCAGGCGGCGCCGATGCCGATGTGGTATCGCGGTGCCGACATGCGGCTGGCGATGGTCAACAGCCATTATGCCGATGCGGTCGATGCCGCCGATCCCGAGGATGCGGTCGGGCGCGGACTCGAACTGCTCGAGGGCGGCGGGCTGGGCGGGCCGCTCGCGGGGGCGGTCGCGGCGCGTGACAGCGATCGGTTGCAGGTCAAGGCGATGCCCGCGACGATCAAGGGCGAACGGAGGATGCTGCGCGTCTACGACGTGCCGATGCCCGATGGCGGCGTTGCCGGGTTCGCGGTCGATATCGAGGATCTCGAACAGGCGCGCGCCGCGATCAAGCGGCTCGGCGAAACCGAGCGCGCTACGCTCGACCGGCTTTCGGCCGGGGTCGCGCAATTCGGCGCCGATCGCGCGCTGAGCTTTTTCAACCAGCCGTTCCAGCGCATCTTCGGCATCGAAAGCGAGTGGCTGGCTGATTCGCCCGAGTTCGATCGCGTGCTGGAGCGGATGCGCGAGGGCAACCGCCTGCCCGAAGTGCGCGATTTCCCCGGCTGGAAGGCGGAGCGGCGCGCGTGGTTCGTCGCGACGGGCGGGGCCATCGAGGAGCAATGGCATTTGCCCGGCGGCGTGCACCTGCGTGTCGTCGCGCAGCCGCTGCCCGATGGCGGACTGTTGCTGATCTTCGAGGATCGCACCGAGCAGGTCCAGCTTGCGAGCGGGCTCGACACGCTGCTGCGCGTGCGTGCGGCGACGTTCGAGAATCTGTTCGAGGCGCTCGGCGTGTTTGCCGCCGATGGCCGGTTGCAGATCTGGAACAACAAGTTCCGCATGCTGTGGGATCTCGACGAGGCGTTCCTCGCCACGCACCCGCGCGTCGATGCGCTCGCCGAGAAAGCCGCGCCGAGGCTCGCCAATCCCGATCGCGCGGCGCTGATCGGCGAACTGGTGCGCGCCGCCACGGTCGAGCGCCAGCAGCGCGGCGGGCAGGTGCGCTTTGCCGACGGGCGCTATTTCGAGTTCGCGGCGGTGCCGCTGCCCGATGGCAACGGCCTGTTCACGATGCTCGACACCACCGATCGCCGCCGCATCGAGACGGCGTTGCGCGACCGCAACGAGGCGCTGGAGGCGGCCGACCGGGTGAAGACCTCGTTCGTCGCCAACATGAGCTACGAGCTGCGCACGCCGCTGACGTCGATCAGCGGTTTCGCCGAGATGCTGAGCGCGGGGTACGGCGGCAAGCTCAACGATACGGCGGGGAGCTATGTCGAGGCGATCCTCGAATCGGTGCAGCGGCTCGGCGCGCTGGTCGATGATGTGCTCGATCTCACGCAGAGCGATGGTCCCGAGCCGGCGGTGGTGCGCGAGGAGGTTGATCTGGTGCCGCTCGCGCGCGGCGCGGCGCGGGCGGTCGCGCCGCTGGTCGAGCGGCGCACGCTCGAGTTCGTGGTCGAGGTGATGCCCTCCGCCGGGATCGTGCGGGGCGATCCCAAGCGAATCCGGCAGGTGATCGAGCATTTGCTGCGCCATGCCGTTGTCGGCACGCCGCCGGGCGGGCGAATCCTGCTCCACGTCGATGGCGATTCGAGTGCGGCGCGGGTCGTCGTTTCGGACGACGGCGCGGGGATGACACCGCAAGCCGTGGCGCGTGCGTTCGACCGGTTCGCTGAGCCTGGCCTGACGCGCGACGGCGAGCGCGCGCTCGGGCTGGGCCTGCCGCTCGCCAAGCAGTTCGTCGAGGCGCATGGCGGGACGATCGAATTGATGTCTGAGCCGGGCGAGGGCACCGCGATCACCGTGCTGCTGCCGCGCAACCGATGACGCTCGATCTTCCCGATGAAGCCGCCAGCGCCGTGTTCGGCGCGCGCCTCGCCGCGCTGGTGCGGCCGGGCGATGTCATCACGCTGACCGGATCGCTCGGCGCGGGCAAGACCAGCATCGCGCGCGGGCTGCTCGCCGCGCTGGGGCTGGAGGGGGAGGCGCCGTCGCCAAGCTTCGCGATCGTTCAGCCGTATGCGCCGCCGGAAACCGTGTTGCCGGTGCTTCACGTTGATCTCTACCGGATCGAACACAGCGACGAGATCGAGGAACTCGGGCTCGACGAGGCGGCGGCGGAGTCGCTGCTGATCGTCGAATGGCCCGACCGCGCACCGGGCGCATGGCCCGACGCACTGGCGCTCACGCTCGATTTCACGCCCGACGGCGGCCGCCGCTTGACAGCGCAGGTGCCGGCGGCATGGAGAGCGCGATGGCCTTTCCCATGATTCCACCGCCGCAAGCGCGCGATTTCCTCACCGCGCTTGGCTGGGGTGATGCCGAAATCCTGCCACTCGCGGGGGACGCTTCGTTTCGCCGCTATTTCCGCATCGTCGCGCCGAACCGGCGCGCGGTGCTGATGGACGCGCCGCCGCCGCAGGAAGACCCGCGCCCGTTCATCGCCATCGCCGGCTGGCTCGCTAAGCGCGGTTTTCGGGCGCCGGCGATCCTCGGCAGCGATCTGGTGCATGGCCTCGTGTTGCTGGAGGATTTCGGCGACGACCGGCTGTGCGAGGCCGCCGATGCCGAGCCGGAGCGCCAGATGGCGCTGTACGGCGCGGCGATCGACATCCTCGTCGATCTGCACAAACACGATGCGGGCGACGTGCCGGCTTACGATCGCGCGGTGCTTCACCGCGAGGTCAACCTGCTTCCCGAATGGTATTGCCCAGCGGTCGGCATCGAACCGGATCTCGCCGGCTATGCCGCCGCGTGGGACGCGGTGTTCGACGCTGCGCTCGCCGGCCCGCGCGTGACCGTGCTTCGCGATTACCATGCCGAAAATTTGATGCTGCTCGAAGACGGCAGCTTCGGCCTGCTCGATTTCCAGGATGCGCTCGCCGGCCACCCGGCCTATGATCTCGTCTCGCTGCTCCAGGATGCGCGGCGCGACGTTCCGGTCGAGATCGAGGCCGCGATGCTGGCGCGCTACCATGATGAAACCGGCGCGGGCGATGCGTTCGACACCGCCTATCGCGTGCTCGGCGCGCAGCGCAACGCCAAGATCGTCGGCATCTTCACCCGGCTGTGGCAGCGCGACGGCAAGCCGCGCTATGCCGCGCTGTGCCCGCGCGTGTGGGGCTATCTCGAACGCGATCTCGCGCACCCCGATCTTGCGCCGGTTGCGGCGTGGTTCGATGCCAACATCCCGCCCGCGCTGCGCGGCGATCCTATGCAGGTGACGCAGGCATGACCGCCAAGAAGACGCTCGCGCTGCGCCCGGTGCCCGATGCGCGCGTGCCCGAGACCGCGATGGTGATGGCGGCAGGGCTGGGCAAACGGATGCGGCCCTTGACCGCCACGCGCCCCAAGCCGCTGATCGAGGTCGCGGGCAAGCCGCTGATCGATCATGTGCTCGACCGGCTGCGCTCGGCGGGGGTCAAGCGTGCGATCGTCAACGTGCACTACCTCGCCGATGCGCTCGAGGCGCATTTGCGCAACCGCGTGAAGGGTATCGAGGTCGTCGTCTCGGACGAGCGCGCGCGGTTGATGGAGACGGGCGGGGGCATCGTCCAGGCGCGCGACCTGATCGGCGACGCGCCGTTCGTGGTGGTCAACAGCGACAATCTGTGGGTCGACGGGCCGAGCGATGCGATCCGCCTGCTCGCCGCGCAATGGGACGATGCGCGGATGGACGCGCTGCTGCTGATGGTGCCGCTGGCGCGCGCGAACAACCATGTCGGGCAAGGCGACTTCCGGCTGGCGCCCGATGGCCGCATCACCGGCTGGCGCACGCCCGGCAAGCCGGCACCGTTCGTCTATACCGGCGTGCAGATCCTGTCGCCGCGTGTGATCCGCGACTGGCCGGAAGGGGCGTTCTCGACGCGGCTGTTCTGGGAGCGCGCGATCGAGGAGGGCCGTGCTTACGGCATGGTGCATCAGGGGCTGTGGTTCGACGTCGGCTCGCCGGCTGCGATCGGCAAGACCGAGGCGATCCTCGCCGATGGCTGAAGCCGATCGGCGTTTCTCTTCGTCCCGGCGAAAGCACGTCGGAGCCGCTTGCGATCGAACGGGTTTTGAGAGTGGTGTGATCGAACGTCGATCTAAGGTCACTTGGCGGACGGTCGGATGACCAGCTCCGGCAAACCCCAGCTCTACACGATCCCGGCGCATCGCGCGTTCGCCGACTCGCTGGCGGCGGGGCTGATCCGGCGGTTCGGCGAGCAACCGCTCGGCCTCGCGCGCGGGCTGGTGCTGCTGCCCAACAACCGTGCCAAGCGCGCCGTCACCGACGCTTTCGTGCGCGCGAGCGGCGGCGGGCTGCTGTTGCCGCGCCTCGTCGCGCTGGGCGATCCGGCGCTCGATGAGGCGGCGGGCGCGGCGCTCGACCCTGCCGACGAGGCCGATCCGGTGCCGCCGGCGGTGGCGCCGATGCAGCGCCGGCTGATCCTCGCGCGGCTGGTCGCGGCGGCACGCGAGCGCGCTGGCCAGCCAACCGACGCGGCCGAGGCGGTGCGGCTGGCGGGCGATCTCGCGCGGACGCTCGATCAACTGCTGGTCGAGGAGGTGCCGCCGCAGCGCCTGCGCGAGATCGATCTCGGCGAAGAGCTTTCCACGCACTGGCACCGCGCGCTCGATCTGTTCGGACTGGTGCTCGATCGCTGGCCCGCCGAACTGGCGCGGCTCGGCTGTATCGATCTCGCCGACCGGCGCGCGCGGCTGCTGCGGCGGCTGGCGGTGCGCTGGAAAGATGCGCCGCCGGCGGGCTTCGTCTGCGCGGCCGGCGTCACCGACACCGCGCCCGCCGTCGCCGCACTGCTGCGGCGGGTGGCGATGCTGGAGCGCGGCATGGTCGTGTTCGCGGATCTTGCGACCGCGATGGACGAGCCGGAGTGGCAGGCGCTCGGACCGCATGCGCCCGATCCCGTCACCGGCATCATCAGGCGCTCGATCGAGACTCACCCGCAATTCCACCTCAAGCTGCTGCTCGACCGGATGGGGTTCAACCGCGCCGAGGTGTCGGTGTGGCGCGGCGGCAGCGAGTTCGATGCGACGGTGGCGCGCGGCAAGGCGATCGCCAGCGCGCTCGCGCCGGCCGATTTCACGGGCAAGTGGACCGACCTTCCTGCCGCCGAACGTCGCCTCGCCGGCATCGAGGCCGCGGAACTCGCCACCCCCGGCGAGGAAGCGCAGGCGATCGCGCTGGCCCTGCGGCAGGCGCTGGAAACGCCCGAACGGACGGCGGCGCTGGTGACACCCGATCGCGCGCTGGCGCGGCGGGTGGCGGCGCATTGCAAACGCTGGGGAATCGATATCGACGACACGGCCGGGCGGCCGCTGTCGATCCTGCCGTCGGGAACCTTGCTGTTGGCGCTCGCCGATGCCGCCGCGCAGCGCTTCGCGCCGCTCGCGCTGCTGACCTTGCTCAAGCATCCGTTGGTGTGCGCGGGCGAGGGGCGGCGCGGCTGGCTGGAGGGCGCGCGGAAGCTCGATCGGGTGCTGCGCGGGCCGCGCCCGGCGGCGGGGCTGGCCGGCGTCGACTCGCATCTCGCCGATGCTCCAAAGCGCGAGGCGGCGCGGCGCGCGGCTGCGGCGGTGTGGTGGCCGGAGGCGCGCGCGCTGCTCGCGCCGCTGGAGGCGGTGTTCGAAGCCGGTGCGCAACCGCTCGGCACGCTGGTTGCCGCGCTGCGCGAGACCGCGCAGGCCCTGTGCGGTGACACGCTGTGGAGCGGCCCCGCCGGCCGTGCCGCGTCCGATTTCCTCGCGGATATAGAGGCGCGCGCCGACGAAGGCCCGGCGCTGGTCGATCCCGATTCGCTCGCCGCTTTGCTGCGCACGCTGATGGACGAGATCGCGGTGCGGCCTCAGCAGCACGGGCATCCGCGCCTCGCGATCTACGGCCTGATCGAAGCGCGGCTCCAGACCGCCGATCTGATGATCCTCGGCGGCCTCAACGAAGGCGTGTGGCCGGGCCAGCCCGCGCCCGACCCGTGGCTCGCACCGCGCATCCGCATCGCGATCGGGCTGCCGGGGCAGGATCGCGCGATCGGCATGGCCGCGCATGATTTCGCCAGCGCGCTGGGCGCGCCGAACGCGCTCATCACGCGGGCGCGGCGCGATGCCACGCAGCCGGCGATCGCATCGCGCTTCTGGCTGCGGTTGCAGGCGCTTGCCGGCGAGCCATGGGCGCGGGGCCGCGCGCTGCCGCTCGAACGCTGGACGCGGGCGCTCGACGACCCGGGCGTTCACGAACCGGCCGATCAGCCGGCGCCATCGCCCGAGGCGACGCTGCGGCCCAAGCAGATCGCCGTCACCGATGTCGATCGGCTCAAGGCCGACCCGTTCGCTTTCTACGCACGCCAGATCCTGCGGCTTTCCCCGCTCGATCCGGTCGATGCCGATCCGAGCGCGGCATGGCGCGGCACCGCCGTTCACGCGATTCTGGAGGAATGGGCGCGCGAGGACGATTGCCATCCCGACAAGCTCCACGACCGCGCGCGTGCGATGCTGGCGGACGAACGCACCCATCCGATGATGCGCGCTTTGTGGCAGCCGCGACTGATGCAGGCGATCGACTGGATCGCGCGCACGATCGCGACACAGGCCGAGGAGGGCCGTGAAGTAATCGCGGTCGAGCGCAAGGGCAGCATCGATTTCGCCGGGGTGACGCTGGGCGGCACGTTCGACAGGCTCGACCGGCTCGCCGACGGCAGCCTCGTCGTGATCGACTACAAGACCGGCATGCCGCCATCGCCCGCCGCCGTGCGCGCGGGGTTCAGCCTGCAACTCGGGCTGCTCGGGCTGATCGCCGAGCGCGGCGGGTATGCGGGGATCGTGGGCCAGGCGCGCGGTTTCGAATATTGGTCGCTCGGCAAGCGCAACGACCAGTTCGGCTATGTCACCTCGCCGGTCGATCCCGCCGGCAAGAACGACAAGGTCTTGCCGGAAGCGTTCACCACGCTCGCCGCGCACCATTTCAGCGAGGCGGTCGGCCGCTGGCTGACCGGGGGCGAGGCGTTCACCGCCAAGCTTCACCCCGAATTCGCGCCCTATAGCGAGTATGACCAGTTGATGCGCCGCGACGAATGGTATGGCCGTGAGCGATAGCGGCACGACATCGCTGCCACCGCTCAAGCACGATCAGGCGCGTGCGAGCGCGCCCGACGGGCATGTCTGGCTGTCCGCCTCGGCGGGGACGGGCAAGACGCAGGTGCTGACCGCGCGAGTCTATCGGCTGCTGCTGCGCGGGGTCGATCCGTCGGCGATCCTGTGCCTCACCTTCACCAAGGCGGGGGCGGCCGAGATGGCGGGGCGGATCGGCGCGCGGCTGGCGGCGTGGGTGCGGATGCCCGAGCCGCAACTCGTCGCCGATCTCGACGCGCTCGGTGAGGATGCGACGCCCGAGTTGCGCCAGCGCGCGCGCACTTTGTTCGCCAAGGTGCTCGATGCGCGCGGCGGCGGCATCCGCATCCAGACGATCCACGGCTTCTGCCAGAGCCTGCTCGCCGCCTTCCCGGTCGAGGCGGGGCTGGCGCCCGGCTTCCGCCCGATCGAGGCGCGCGAGGAAGCGGTGCTCGCGCGCGAAGCGCTCGCCGAACTGCTGGTCGATGCCGATCGCGAGGGTCGCGCCCGCCCGGTCGAGGCGGTCGGCGCGCTGAGCGTTCGGCTCGGCGAGGGTGAGGCTGAGAAGTTCCTGATCGCCTGCGCACGCGCGCCCAAGGCAATGGCGGCGCTGCCGATGGGCGGCGAGGGTGTGCGGGCGTTCGTGCGGCGCCAGCTCGATCTGCCGATGGGTGAGATCGAGGCGGCGATCGTCGCGGGGTGCAGCGACGACGAATTCGACTGTGACGCGGTCGCGCGGCTCGCCGTCGCCAACCGCGCGTGGGGCACCGCGACCGGCGGCAACCACGCCGACATCGCCGAATGCTGGATCGAGGCCGACCCGGAGATGCGCGCGCGGATGCTGGTCGATCTCGTCACCGTGCCGTTCACGACCAAGGGCGAGCCGCGCAAATATTCGAAGAAGCTGATCGACGCGGACTTCGACTATGCCGATCTTGCGCAGTCGGTCGGCGACGCGGCGAGCGCCCTGCTGTCGATGCGCCACCGCGCCGTATATGCCGATCTGCTCGCCGATGCGCTCGATGTCGGGCGCGACTATGCCGCCGCCTATGTGCGCGCGAAACGCCGGCTTGGGGCGGTCGATTTCGACGATCTCATCACCGCGACGATCGATCTGCTGGGTCAGCCCGGTATCGGCGAATGGGTGCGCTTCAAGCTCGACCGTGAGACGTCGCACATCCTGATCGACGAGGCGCAGGACACCAACCCCGAGCAATGGGCGATCATCGGCGCGCTCGCCGACGAATTCTTCGCGGGCGAGGGCGCGCATGGCGGCGAGACGCGCACGCTCTTCACCGTCGGCGATTTCAAACAGGCGATCTTCGGGTTTCAGGGCACCGATCCGGCGTTCTTCGCGGCGGCGGAGGATCGCTTCGGCAAGCTCGCGCGCGGGGCGTGGGACGCCGAGGAAGAATTGCGCAAGCTCGGCCATCCGACCGCAGCCGGCGCGTGGAACCGGCTGTCGCTGACCCAGTCGTTCCGCTCGACCCGGCCCGTGCTGGAGTTCGTCGATGCGACGATGGCGGTGCTGCCCGAACCGGGGCTGGGCGCGGTCGCGGTGCTCGAACGTCACGCCAGCGAGGTGCCTGGCCCGGGCACCGTCACGCTCTGGCCGCTGATCGTCGCGGGCGGCAGCGAGGAGGACGAGGAAGGCTGGATCGCGGATTCGACGCGCGAACTCGCCCGGCGGATCGCACGCACGATCAAGGGCTGGATCGGCACGCTGATGCTGGAGAGCAAGGGCCGCGTGCTCGAACCGCAGGATGTGATGATCCTCGTCAAGCGGCGCGGCGATCTCGCCTCGCTGATCGTCGCGCGGCTGTATGCGGAGGGTGTGCCCGTCGCGGGCGTCGATCGCTTGCGGCTCAACGCGCCGCTGAGCGTTCAGGATCTGCTCGCCGCGATCCGCTTCGTGCTTCAGCCCGAGGATGATCTGTCGCTGGCGTCGCTGTTGGTCTCGCCGCTGATCGGCTGGACTCAGGAGCGGCTGATGGCGGCGGCGCCGCGCGGTTCGGGCAGCCTGTGGCGGCATCTCGAACGCACGATCGGCGACGATCTCGGCGCTTTGCGCGCGATGCTCGATCGGGCTGATATCGCCACGCCGTATCAGTTCCTCGAAGAATTGCTGTCGGGGCCGCTCGGCGGGCGGCGCGCGCTGCTGCGGCGGCTCGGGCAGGAGGCGCGCGATCCGATCGAGGAATTGCTCACCGCCGCGCTCCAGTTCGAGACTCAGGGCACGCCGTCGCTGCAACGTTTCCTCGACTGGTTCGATCGCGGCGAGGTTGAGATCAAGCGCGATCCCTCGGCGCCGCTCGATGCGGTGCGGGTGATGACCGCGCATGGCGCCAAGGGGCTGCAGGCGCCGCTGGTGATCCTCGCCGATGCGGCGGTCGATCCCACCAGATCGCCGCGCACCACGCTCAAATGGCCGGTCGACGAGATTCAAGCCACGCTGCCGATCTTCCGCCCGCGCAAGGAGGAGGCCGGGCCGCTTGCCGAGATCGCCGAGGCGACCGCGCGGCGTGAACTGGAGGAGCATTGGCGGCTGTTCTACGTCGCCGCGACCCGCGCCGAGGAGCGGCTGGTGATCGCCGGTTCGCTCGGCCCGCTCGCCAAGGGCGAGCCGCCACCGGCGAGCTGGTACGCCGCCGCCGATCTGGCGATGACCGACCTAGGCGTCGCGCGCGCGGCTGACGGGACGCGCAGCTTCACCGGCAGCGTCGATCTGAAGCCGGTCAAGCGGCGCGACACGGGTGCGGCGATGGCTGAGGCACCTGCGCCGGTGCCGGACTGGGCGCATCAGCCCGCGCCGCAAGAGGCGCGCCCGCCGCGTCCGCTCTCACCCTCGTCGCTCGGGGACGATGCGGTCGCCGATCCGCCGCCGACCCCGCTGATGCGCGAAGCCGCCGAGCGCGGCCGGCTGATCCATGCGCTGTTCGAGCGCCTGCCGCCGATCGCGCCCGAGGCGCGCGCCGCCGCCGCCGATCGCTGGCTGGCGGGGGCGGGGGGCGTCGGGGCGGCAGATGCTCGCGCGGAGATATCGGGAACGGTGCTGGCGATCCTCGACGATCCCCGCTTCGCCGCTTTGTTCGGCCCCGATGCGCTTGCCGAAGCGCCGATCGCGGCGGTGATCGGCGACGGCGTGGTGGTGTCGGGCACGGTCGACCGGCTGCTGGTGACGCCCGACGCGATCATCGTTGTCGATTTCAAGACCGGCCGGCGCGCGCCCGCGTCGCTCGAAGAGGTGCCGCCGTATCACGTCCGGCAGATGGCGGCCTATGTCGAGGCGCTCGGCGTGATCTTCCCCGGCCGGTCGATCGAGGCGGCTCTGCTCTACACCGGCGCGCCGGCGCTGTTCACGCTTCCGCCCGCGCTGCTCGCCGCGCACAAGCCGGGCTTTGTGACCAAGCAGCAAAGCTAGGCGGAAGCGGCTTGAGCCGGGGGGGCGGCCACCCTACGTTACCGCTCGTACAAGGAGACACCAGATGGCCACCAAGCAGATCACCGATTCGAGCTTCGATACCGATGTCCTCAAGGCCGACGGCCCCGTGCTGGTCGATTTCTGGGCGGAATGGTGCGGGCCGTGCAAGATGATCGGGCCGAGCCTCGAAGAGATTTCCGAGGAACTCGGCGAGCAGGTGACGATCACCAAGCTCAACATCGACGAGAATCCGGATGCGCCGGGCAAGTACGGCGTGCGCGGTATCCCGACGATGATCCTGTTCAAGAACGGCGTGCCAGCCGCCACCAAGGTCGGCGCCGAGCCCAAGGGTCGGCTGAAGGCGTGGCTCGAAGGCGAACTGGCCTAAGCTTCGTCGCCGCCGGACGGGTTCGCGGGCCCGTTCGGCGGCGCTGCATTTGGAACGACACAATCCGCAGTTACGCTCTGCCGACCGGCGATTCGCCGCCGACCGCGAGAGGTACTCCATGAAATTCGCCGCCCTTCTGCTTGCCACCATCGCCGCGCCCGTGCTTGCGCAGGCCCCGGCCGCCGTTCCGGCAGCGCCCGCCGCCATACCCGCCGCGAAATTCACGCTCGACACGCCGGTCGAGACGATCGCCGCCGATCCGGCTGGCAAAGCGGTGCTCAATGCCGATATTCCGGGCCTGCTCGTGCATCCGATGTACGAGAGCTTCAAGAGTATGGGGCTGCTCGACCTGCAGGGCATGTCCCAGGGCAAGCTGACCGACGCGATGCTGGCCAAGGCCAAGGCGGACCTCGCCGCGATCAAATAGGCTGACCAAGGGTTTCTCCCCTCCCTGGAAGCAGGGCTATCGCATTTGGCGGAGGAGGGTTGCGAGGTAGTGGTCATCCCATCCGGCGCGTTTGATTTTGGCGCGGATGGAAAGCTTTCTTGGATCGTGCTGGAGAAGGTTGAGGGCGAGCCTTCGCAGGAGGGCGAGGTTTTCGGCGCAGTGATCGGATCGGGTGTGGATGCGATCTTCGCCGAAGGCGACATCGAGCAGCCAGTGTTGCTGATTCTCGATCGTCCAGTGTGCCCTGATCACCCGAAGCGCCTCGCGCGGCGGCAGGAAGCGGGAGAGGATGGCATAGCGGGTGTCGGTTTGCTCCTCGCCTTTGACGCGGCGCAGACTGTCGATCCGCACGATGGCGCCCAGACCCTCGAAGCCATATCGATCGGCCCAGTCGGCGGGCGCGGGGACGACCCATGCCCGCCGCTCTTCGTATCTGCCATGCGCGGTCTCGCTGGTGCTGGCAGCCTGTGCGGCGTCGGGATCGGCGAGCAGATCCCGGATCGCGGCGTGCAGCGGTCCGCGATTGCCTTTGATGATCAGAGCATAGTCGCCACCGCGCGCCCGTATCGCCGAGACCGTCCGGCGGCTGGCATGCAGCGCATCGGCGGTAACCGTACAGCCGGTCAGGTCGAGCAGGGCGATGATCTCGCGGGCCGCGGTGACTTCGCTGCGATTATGCGCGCGGCACTGGCTCAGCACCAGCCGATGATCGGCCGCCCAGGCGCTCACCAGATGCAAAGGCATGGTGCGGCGCGCGCTATCGACGGCCCCCCGCAACGACTTGCCGTCGATGGCAATGATTGGCCCGGCGATCCCCTGGCGCTCCAGCGTTGCGGCAAAAGCACTGACGAAGCGCTGAAACGCCCGCTCGAACGACGGCGGATCGAGCGTGCGAAAGACCCGGCTGAACGTGTCGTGGCTCGGCGTTCCATGATCCAGCTTCAGGAACTGGCCAAGACAGTCCCGCTTCGCCTCGCCGAACTCGGCGATATCGACGCATGTCTCGGCCCCACACAGCAGCGCGGCGAACGCGATCAGCAAGATATCCGGCAAAGCATGGCTGCTGTTCGAACGTCGTGGGTCCGGCACGACATCGAACACCTCACGGAACCCGCGCATACCAATCTCCCCGGCAACCCAGGAGAGACTACAGAATCCAATCTATCAAACTTGGATAGCCCTCTCATCGCCAAATGCGATTCCCCTGCCCTGGAAGGGAGGGGCCGGGGGTGGGTCGGGTAATGACGCACGGCAGCGCTTGCCCCACGCCAACCCACCCCCAACCCCTCCCTTCCAGGGAGGGGAGACATCAGGGAGGGGAGATATGAGCGTTCGACGCCGCTGGTCTCGAGCCTCTCGAGTCCCTAGATCAGCGCGACCATGTCCGTGCCCAACGCTCCCGATCGCTTCAACGAAGAGAAATCGACCTACACCGTTCGCGGTTCCGATACGCCCGATCTCGAAGCGGGCGTAGCCGCGATCCGCAACGTGTTGAAAACGCTGCCAGTCCGCCCCGGCGTGTACCGCATGCAGGATGCGCGCGGCGACGTGCTGTATGTCGGCAAGGCCAAGGCGCTCAAGAACCGCGTCACCAATTACACGCAGATCGACCGGCTCTCGAAGCGGCTCCAGCGGATGGTCGCGCAGACCCGGTCGATGACGATCGTCACCACCAACAACGAGGCCGAGGCGCTGCTGCTCGAGGCGCAGCTCATCAAGCGCTACCGGCCCGCCTACAACGTGCTGCTGCGCGATGACAAATCGTTCCCGTTCATCCTGTTACGCGCGGATCATGACTATCCGCGCATCCAGAAGCATCGCGGCGCACGCAAGATCAAAGGCGATTATTACGGCCCGTTCGCCAGCGCCGGATCGGTCAACACCACGCTCAACGCGCTCCAGAAGCTGTTCCTGCTGCGCTCCTGCACCGACAGTTTCTTCAAGACGCGCGACCGGCCCTGCCTGCTCTATCAGATCAAGCGCTGTTCGGCGCCCTGCGTCGAGCGGATCGCGCGCGAGCCGTATCTGGAGCTGGTCGCGGACGCCAAGGCGTTCCTGGCCGGCAAATCGACCGAGGTTCAGGCCAAGCTCGGCAAGCAGATGGAAGCGGCAGCCGAAGCGATGGACTTTGAACTCGCCGCGATCCTGCGCGACCGGCTGCGCGCGCTCACCTTCATTCAGGGCAGTCAGGCGATCAACGCGGAAGGGGTCGGCGATGCCGACATCTTCGCGATGGCGTGCAAGCAGGGTGTGATCGGCATCCAGGCGTTCTTCATCCGTGGCGGGCAGAATTGGGGCCACCGGAGCTTCTTCCCAGCGCACACCGCCGACGTGCCCGAGGATGAGGTGCTGACCAGCTTCCTCACCCAATTCTATGAGGAAGTGCCGCCCGCGAAGACCGTGTTTATCGACCGCGAGTTGCCGGAGGCCGCCTTGCTGGCGGAGGTGATGAGCACGCAAGCGGGCCGCAAGGTCGAACTGTCGGTGCCCCAACGCGGCACGCGGCGGCGGCTGCTCGATCAGGCCACGCGCAACGCCGAGGAAGCGCTCGACCGCCGCCTCGCCGAAAGCACGACTCAAGCGAAGCTGCTACGCGAGGTCGCCGAACTGTTCGGGCTGGGCGAACCGCCCGACCGGATCGAGATCTACGATAACAGTCACATCCAAGGCACCGCCGCGCTCGGCGCGATGGTGGTCGCCGGGCCGGAGGGGTTCCGCAAGGGCCAGTATCGCAAGTTCAACATCAAGACGGCCGCGACCAACGACGATTTCGCGATGATGCGCGAGGTGTTCCAGCGCCGCTTCGCCCGTGCGCAGAACGAAGACCCCGATCGCGATTCGGGCGACTGGCCCGATCTGGTGCTGATCGACGGCGGGCGCGGGCAGCTCAACGCGGTGAAGGAAGTGCTGGAGGACATGGGCATCGAGGATGTTTGCCTCGTCGGCATCGCCAAGGGGCCGCACCACGGCCGCGACGGGCGCGAGGTGTTCCACATGCTCGACGGGCGCGAGTTCCAGTTGCCGGTCAACGCGCCGGTTTTGTTCTACCTCCAGCGGCTCCGCGACGAAGTCCACCGCTTCGCGATCGGCGCGCACCGCGACAAGCGCAGCAAGGCGATCGGCGCCAGCCCGCTCGACGAGGTGCCCGGCATCGGCCCGGCGCGCAAGAAGGCGCTGCTGATGCATTTCGGCACGGCACGGGCTGTGCGCGGGGCGAGCCTGGAGGATTTGCAGAAGGCGCCGGGGGTTTCGCAGGCGGTGGCGCAGCAGGTGTATGATTTCTTCCACGTTAATTGACGGAATTTGCACCGAACCACACTTGTCGGGCGCGTGGGGCGCGCTACCATCGGCGTATATTTCGGGGGCACATCATGATCCGTCGGCTTGTTTTCGTGGCGTTGGCCTCGATCAGCGGAGTCGCTCACGCGGGCGACAAGCCGCTTTACGCACCGGTGCCCGATTGGGTGAAGCCGGGGCCGGCAATCGATGCGAGTGCGATCAAGGACGGAGACCCGGTCTTACTGTCGATCGATACGCAGCAACGCATGAAGGACGGTCAAGTCTGGGGCTATGTTGAGTCCGTCACGCGTGCCGCTTCCCAGCAGGTGCTCGACACGATCGGAACGATCAAGCTGCCGTGGTCGCCCGAAAAGGGCGATTTGATCGTCCACAAGATCGAGATCGTGCGCGGAACCGAGCATATCGATTTGCTCGCGAGCGGTAATAAATTCTCGGTGCTGCGGCGCGAGGAGGGGCTGGAGCAGCGTGTGCTCAACGGCATCCTGACCGCGACGATGCCGGTGGAGGGCCTTCGCGTCGGCGATATCCTGCACATCGCGGTGTCGATCACGCAGAAGGACGGGACGCTTGGCGGCAACATGCAGACGATTAGTGGCGTTGTGTCCGATCCGTTCCGCATCCAGTTCGCGCGCATACGGCTGCTTTGGCCGGCGGGTGACAAGGTGGCCTGGAAGACCAATGCGACCGGCGTAGCCCCGCAGATCACCGACGCGAACGGCTATCATCAGGTCGAAATCCGGATGCCGCTCGCCAAACAGGCTGACATGCCCAACGACGCGCCGTTGCGCTATCGCGCGCCGAAACTGATCGAGGCCTCCAGCTTCGCCGATTGGGCGGCGGTTTCGAAGACGATGGCGCCGCTATATCGAACCGAGGGGCTGATCGCACCAGGCACGCCGCTCGCTGCCGAGGTCGCTCGAATCAAGGCGGCGGAGACCGATCCGCTCCGGCGCGCCGAACTCGCGCTTGAACTGGTGCAAGGCAAGGTGCGCTATTTGTTCAAGGGTATGGACGGCGGCAACTACGTACCGCAGGCGCCTGCGGACACATGGTCGTCGCGCTACGGCGATTGCAAGGCGAAGACGCTTCTGCTGCTCGCCTTGCTGCGCGAATTCGGCATCACCGCCGAGCCGATCCTTGCGAACAGCCAGCTTGGCGACATGGTGCCCGACCATCTCCCGCTGCCGGGCGCGTTCGATCACGTCCTGGTTCATGCGACGATCGGCGATGACCAACTCTGGCTGGACGGGACGAGCAGCGGCGCACGGCTCGTCGATATTCACGATACGCCGCCGTTCGGTTGGGTGCTGCCGGTGCGGCCCGAGGGCGCTGCGCTGCTGAAGATCGCGTATCATCCTGCGGCACGTCCCGATATCCGAGTCGATCTCGCACTCGACGAGCGAACCGGGGTGGGGATGCCGGCGCCGTTCAAGATCGCGGCTGTCTATCGCGGCCCGATTGCTCAGGTGATCCACGCCGCCGCGCAACAAGCGAGTAAGGATGATCTCGACACCTTCACCGCGCAGCAGCTCGGCGGCTTTTACGGCAGCGGCAAGATCGTCACGCGCGCGTTGAACTATGACGAGGCGACTGGCGAAGTGTCTTTGAGCGCCACCGGTATTGCCTATCCCGACTGGAAGCGGGAGGAGCAACGCTATCGCGTGACTCTCGACAAAAGCGTCAGCTCGATCACCTTCGCTCCCGATCGGGCGCGTCAGGCCTGGCGCGATATTCCGGTACTGGCGGGCACCGACGGCAACCTGCTGTCGCGCACCACCATCACATTGCCCGATCAGGGCGCCGGTTTCACGCTCGACGGCGACCAGACGTTGGCCACCACGCTGGCTGGATTGCGGATCGACCGCACCTCGACCCTTGCCGGCGAAACGTTGACGATCGAGGACAAGGTGCGCGGCACCCGTGCCGAAATCGCGGTCGCCGATATCGCATCGGCGCGCGCGAGCGTCACAACGGCGAAATCGCATCTGCTCCGTGTCCAGGCGCCGACCGCGTATCCGGCACAATGGCAGGTGGTCGAGGCGGGCAAGCGCAATCACCGCTTCGATGCGGTGCTGGCGCTGTACCAGGCCGACATCGCCGCGCGGCCCGACAAGGCGGAGGCGCTGACCGATCTCGCATGGTTCCATGAAAGGATGTACCAGCGACGCGAGGCGATTGCCGATCTCACCAAGGCGATCGCGCTCGATCGCACGGCGGACAGCTATACGTGGCGCGGTCGGCTTCAATCCGAGCTGGGCGATCGCGCGGCGGCCGTCGCGGATCTCACCGAGGCCCTGAAACTTGATCCCGGCTCGACGGACGCCGCCGATGCCATGGCGCGCATCGTCGCGGCGCGCGGGGACACGGACGCGGCCGTCACGCTTCTTGACGAGCGGATCGGGGCTGGCGGCGAGAAGAAGAACGATTTTCTCGCCACCAAGGCGGAGGTGCTGGCGCGCGGCGGACGAAAGGACGATGCAATCAGCGCGATTGACCAGGCCGTCGCGGCCAGCCCCGGCAATCCCAACATCCTCAATGCCCGCTGCTGGGTGAAAGGCATCCTCAACACCGCGCTAGACACCGCGCTCAAGGATTGCACGCGCGCGATCGAACTGGGCGATTCCGCGACGGCGGCGCTCGACAGCCGGGCGATGATCTATTTTCGGCTCAGCCAGTTCGACAACGCTCTCGCCGATCTCGATGCGGCGCTCGATCTCGATCCGACGCTGGCGCCCAGCCTGTTCATGCGCGGGGTGGTTCACAAACGGATGGGCGATACGAAAGGCAGCCAGTCCGATCTTGCAGCGGCGCGCATGATATTGCCGACTGTCGAGCAGGATTACGCGAAGCTTGGAATCGCGCCGTAGTCGGCAGGGTTATGTGATGCCGCTTTGCGCGGGTGCCCTCAGTCCCGCCCCTTCAACAAATCGCGATACTGGCGCGGTTGCGAGCGCAGATACTGGTTCGGCGCGGTCACCGTCGCGCCGAGTGCCGCTGCGGCGTGCCACGGCCAGCGCGGATCGTAGAGGATGCCGCGGGCGAGCGCGATCAGGTCGGCGTCGCCGGTGGCGACGATCGCTTCGGCCTGCTCGGGTTCGGTGATGAGGCCGACCGCGACGACCGGGATCGCCACCGCCTGTTTGACCGCGCGGGCGAGCGGCACCTGATAGTTGGGGCCGACCGGGATCGCCTGGCGCGGATCGAGGCCGCCGCTCGACACGTGAATCGCGGCGCAGCCGTGCGCTTCGAGCGCCTGCGCGAAGGCGATGGTCTGCTCGGCATCCCAGCCGCCCGCCACCCAGTCGCTGCCCGAGACTCGCATCGTCACCGGCTTGTGCGCGGGGAAGGCGTCCCGCACCGCATCGAACACTTCGAGCGGGAAGCGCAGCCGGTTTTCGAGGCTGCCGCCATACTCGTCCTCGCGCTGGTTGGAGAGCGGCGAGAGGAACTGGTGGAGCAGGTAGCCGTGCGCGCCGTGGAGCTGGATCGCGTCGATGCCGATCCGCGCCGCGCGCTTCGCCGCCGCCGCGAACGCATCGCGCAGGCGCTTGAGATCGGCGTGGTCGAGCGCGAGCGGCGGGGTGTCGCTGGCCGCGAAGGGCAAAGGCGAGGGGGCATAGGTCTGCCAGCCGTTCTCGGTGCCGGGCGGGATCTGCTTGCCGCCGAGCCACGGCAGCTCGGTCGAGGCTTTGCGCCCGGCGTGCGAGAGTTGCAGCGCGATCGGCATGTCCGAGTGGCGGCGAACGCTTTCCAGAGTTCGCGCCATCGCCGCCTCGGTCGCTTCGCCCCAGAGGCCGACGTCGCCGTAGGAGATGCGCCCCTCCGGCACCACCGCCGTCGCCTCGATCGTCAGCAGCGCCGCGCCCGATAACGCGAGCTGGCCGAGATGGATGACGTGCCAGTCGTTCATGCAGCCACCGACCGCCGAATATTGGCACATCGGCGCGATGACGATGCGGTTTTCGAGCGTGAGCCCGCCGAGGGTGAAGGGTTCGAAAAGTTTGGGGCCGCTCATCATTGCCTCATTCGTCGGAGGGACGTTGCCGTTTGGGAATGGCCGCTGCGGGCAAGGCGCTCAATAATATCTCGGTATAGGTCCAAGTTGCGGCGTCTGGTCGGGCAGGTCGATCTCGATCTCGTCGACATAGCACCAGCCCCAGCCTTCGGGCGGATCATAGCCCTCGATGATCGGGTGATGAGTCGCGTGGTAGTGCGCGGTGGCGTGGCGGTTGGGCGACTGGTCGCAACAGCCGACGTGTCCGCAGGCGCGACACAGCCGCAGATGGACCCACCAGTCACCGGTCTTGAGGCATTCCTCGCAGCCTTTGGCGCTGGGCGTTACGTCGGTGATCGTGGCGCTGTGCTGGCAACTGGTCATGCTGGCCTCCGTTCGATATTGCACTGCGATACCCAAACGTCTCAAGCGCAGAAAGGGTGGCGATGCCGATTTTCCCCGAAGATGTCTTCACCGAGCCGACCGACGTCGATCCCGATACGCTCGCCAATCTCGGTCCCTTGCGGCGGCTCGCGGGCGGGTGGCAGGCGCGCAAGGGCGTCGATCTGAACCCCAAGGCGGATGGCCCCGAGCGGCGCGCGTTCATCGAGACGATCCAGTTCGACCCGATCGACCCGCAGGCGAACGGCCCGCAACTGCTCTACGGCCTGCGCTATCACATCCACATCACCACCGAGGAAGAGGATATCACCTTCCACGATCAGGTCGGCTATTGGTTGTGGGAGCCGAAGACCGGTGTGGTGATGCAGACGCTCGCGATTCCGCGCGGGCAGGTCGCGCTCGCGGGCGGGCAGGCGAGACCCGATGACGACCGGATCGTCGTCAAGGCCGAGCGCGGCCAGACCGAATATGGCATCTGCTCGACCGCGTTCCTCGAATATGCGTTCCGCACCGACAGCTACCAGATCGAAGTGGTGTTCAACCCTGACGGCACGTGGAGCTACACCACCGACACGATGTTGACGGTCCACGGTCAGGACGCGCCATTCGCGCACCGCGACCAGAACACGCTCTCGCGGATCAGCGATCCCAAGCCCAATCCGTGGAAAGCGATCCTCGACGCGAGGGCCGCCAAGACATGAGCGACCGCGTCCTGATCTTCTACGGATCGTATCGGGCCGATCGGCAGGGCATCAAGCTGGCGCGCTTCCTGGTCGATGGCTTCGCGGCGCGCGGGGCCGATGTCGAGCTGATCGACGCCAAGGCGATCGACCTGCCGATGCTCGACCGGATGTACAAGGAGTATCCGCCCGGCACCGCGCCAGCCAAGCTGGAAGCGCTGGCGGGCAAGATCCGCGCGGCGGACGCGTTCGTGTTCGTCACCGGCGAATATAATTGGGGCGTCCAGCCGGGCCTCAAGAACCTGACTGATCATTTCCTGGAGGAATGGTTCTGGCGGCCGGCCGCGATCGCCAGCTATTCGGCGGGGCGGCTTGCCGGTGTGCGTGCGGGGACGGCGTGGCACGGCACCCTTTCGGAAATGGGGATGGTGGTGATCTCCAGCACGCTCGCCGTCGGCGGCATCGGCGGGGCGTTCGATGCCGAGGGTGTACCGACAGGTGAGGGCGGTTCCGCCGCCGCGCGCGCCTTCCCGCGCTTCGCCGACGATCTGGCGTGGTGGACCGAGGCGGCACGCGCACAGCGCGCGCGGCGCGATCCGCCATATTGATGCCAGCGGCATCACCCCCGACATAAGCCGCCCCGACCCGGAGCCTCAGCATGTACGCCTTTGATATCGACGCCGCCTCGAAGACCGACCTGTACCGCGATCTCGCCGCCGCGCTCGACGCGCTGACCGCCGACGAAAGCGATCCGATCGCCAACATGGCGAACATGGCGGCGCTGCTCTGGGAATATCTGCCCGATCTCAACTGGGCGGGCTTCTACCGGCTGGTCGATGGCGAGCTCGTGCTCGGGCCGTTCCAGGGCAAGGTCGCGTGCATCCGCATTCCGCTCGGCAAGGGCGTGTGCGGAACGGCGGCGGCGACGCTGGAGACGCAATTGGTCGAGGATGTCCACGCCTTCCCCGGCCATATCGCCTGCGATGCGGCGAGCCGGTCCGAGCTGGTCGTGCCGATCGTGTATCAGGGGCAGTTGCTTGGCGTGCTCGATCTCGACAGTCCGCTCCCGGCGCGTTTCGACGCGGGCGACGCGGCGGGATGTTCCGCTCTGGCACGGATCATCGCGCCGCGCCTCGTCGGCTGATCCGTTTCGGCACACAATTTCCAACCCGTCGCTGGCGGACACGACGCCGATTTGGTAGCCACGCCGTTCAGTCGAAACGGTGCGCGGGGTCTGTGGCGCCGAACGGGAGTGTTTTGACGATGCGAAACCAGACGATCGCCACTTTGGCGCTGATCGGTGCCGCCCTTGCCGCGCCGGTGAGCGCGCAACGCGCCGGCATGGCGCCGCACGGCGGCTTCCAGGGCGCGATGCCGGGACGGCCTGCGCCATCGATGCCGGCGCCGGCCGCGCCGCAGCAGCCGCACTGGAACGGTGGCGGCGGCCAGCAGGGTTGGAGCGGTGGCGGCCGCCCGGGCTGGAACGGTAACGGCGGACCCGGCGGCAACGGCGGTCAGCATTGGAACGGCGGCGGCCAGCAAGGCTGGAATGGCGGTGGTCGTCCGGGCTGGAACGGCAATGGTGGCCGGCATTGGAACGGCAATGGCGGCGGTGTTCGTCCCGGCGGCTGGAACGGTCGCCCCGGTGGCGGTTCGCACTGGGGCGGGCGGATCAACGGCCGCTGGTCGGGCGGCTGGAACGCGCCCGGCGGGTGGAATGCCTATCGTCGCCCGTCGCGCGGCTGGCGACTGCCGAGCTACTGGTTCACGCCGAACTTCTACATCAGCGACTATGGCCTCTATGGCCTCGCACCGCCGCCCTACGGCTATAGCTGGACCCGCTACTACGACGACGCGGTGCTGGTCGATGGTTCGGGCCGCGTGCGCGACTATGTCGGCGGGCTCGACTGGGACCAGTATGACAGCGGCTACGATTCGGGCGGCTATGACGACGGCTATCAGGGCGACGGCGGCTATGGCGCGTCCTATCCCGCGCCGCCGGCCGGACCGGACTATGGTGCGCCCGGCTATGTTTCGGGCGGCAGCGGCGTGACGACCTATTCGATCGGCGGCGGCTATTCGGCGAATGGCTATTATTATCCGCCCGCGACGACGACCACCGTCACCATCCAGCAGGCGCCTTCGGTGACGACCACCACCACCGAATATGTCGAGACGGTGAAGACGCGCTACGTCGCGCGCAAGGCGTGGAAGCCCAAACGCAAGTGGCACCCCAAGCCGCGGATCAATTGCCTCTGCGGTAGCTGAAGTCGGCCGCTTTGATATAGACAGGTCTCCCGCGAAAGCGGGGATCCAGAGCAGCGAACGCTGACGCTTATGGCTCTGGACTCCCGCTTTCGCGGGAGAACGGTTTCTGTATCGGCGAGAGTCGTGGAACGAGTCCGGGGTGACGAAGTGTTCCTGGCGATCTGCCTACCTTTGCAAAGTCTCACGAGGTGTCGGCATTCCGCCCGGCGGCGGATTGGCTTAACGTGCCGCGATGCAGTTCCGCGCCGAAGCCATCGTCCTCGCCGTTCGCCAGCATGGCGAGCACGGCGCGATCGTGCGCGCGCTGACCGCCGAACACGGTCTCCAGCCCGGCTATGTGCGCGGCGGCCGCTCGCGGCGGCTGCGGCCGATCCTGCAACCCGCGAACCGCGTGCTCGGCGAATGGCGCGCGCGCACGCCCGATCAACTCGCCCAGCTTTCGGTCGAACTGGTCGAGAGCCGCGCGGCCTCGCATGCCGAGCCGCTTCCCGCTGCCGCGCTCGAATGGGTGACGGCGCTGACCGCAAGCGCATTGCCCGAGGCACAGCCATATCCGCGTATTTATGCCGCGCTGACGGGGGTGATCGGCGCGATTGCGGCGGCGCCGGCCGCGCGCGATTGGGCACTGGCGCTGGCGCGGTACGAACTGCTGTTGCTGGCGGAGCTCGGCTTCGGTCTCGATCTCGGCGTGTGCGTCGCGACCGGCGCGAGCGGCGATCTCGCCTTCGTCAGCCCCAGGAGCGGCGGCGCCGTCAGCCGGGGCGCGGCGTTCGGCTATGAGGACAAGCTCTTTGCGCTTCCGCCCGCGTTGCTCACCGGCGGCGAGGCCGACTGGCCCGATATCCTCGCCGCGTTGCGGATCACGGGGCACTTTCTCGCGCGCGATATCCTCGCCGGGCAAGTCGCCGGCCCCGCCGATGCGCGCACGCGGCTGGTCGAGCGGCTGAAAAGGGCGGTTGCGTGACTCGCGCGGCGGCGGCAAAGGCGGCTGCGCTCCGGTCTTGACGGAGCATTGACTGGCTCGATCCGAACGGGGGCGATGTGACGACGATTGCGATTTTGGCCGGCGACGGCATCGGCCCCGAAGTGACCGTACAGGCGCGCCGCGTGCTCGAAGCGCTCGATCTCGATCTGACGTTCGAGGAAGCGCCGGTCGGCGGCGCCGCCTATTTCGCGGCAGGACATCCGCTGCCGCCCGAGACGCTCGACGTCGCCAAGCGCGCGGACGCGATTTTGTTCGGTGCGGTGGGCGATCCGCGCTGCGATGCACTCGAACGCAAGTTCCGGCCTGAACAGGCGATCCTCGGCTTGCGCGCCGCGCTCGGGCTGTTCGTCAACCTTCGGCCGGCCACGCTGTACCCGGGGCTGGAAGACGCATCCGCGCTTCGCCCGGAGGTCGCGCGCGAGATCGACATGGTGATCCTGCGCGAACTCAACGGCGACGTGTATTTCGGCGAGAAGGGCTATCGCACCGCCGCCAACGGCACGCGCGAAGGCTATGACGTGATGTCGTACAACGAAGCCGAAGTGCGCCGCATCGCCATCGTCGGCTTCGAGATGGCCAAGCGCCGCAAGAACAAGCTCTGCTCGGTCGACAAGGCCAACGTGCTCGAGACCTCGCAATTGTGGCGCGACGTGGTGATCGAGCTGTCCGCCGACTATCCCGAAGTCGCGCTGACGCACATGTATGTCGATAACGCCGCGATGCAGCTCGTGCGCAATCCCGGTCAGTTCGACGTGATCCTGACCGGCAACCTGTTCGGCGACATCCTCTCCGATCAGGCGAGCATGTGCACGGGTTCGATCGGCATGTTGCCTTCGGCATCGCTGAGCGCGTGGAGCGGTGCGAATGGCCTGTACGAGCCGATCCACGGTTCCGCGCCCGACATCGCCGGCCAGGGCAAGGCCAATCCGTGCGCGGCGATCCTGTCGGCGGCGATGCTGCTGCGCCATTCGCTCGAACAGCCCGAAGCGGCGGCGCGGATCGAGGCGGCGGTGTCGGCGGCGCTGGTCGCGGGCGCGCGCACGCCCGATCTCGGCGGCACCATGACCACCAGCGAGATGGGCGACGCGGTGCTGGCCGCGCTGGTGTGAGCCAATCGCTCGACGTTGCGATCGTCATCCCGACCTTCAATGAGGTCCGCAACGTGCCGGTGCTGGTCGCGCGGCTCGATGCGGCGCTCGCGGGCCGGGCCTGGGAAGCGATCTTCGTCGATGACGACAGCCCCGACGGCACCGCCGACGCCGCACGCGAGATCGCGCGGCGCGACAGCCGCGTTCGCGTGATCCAGCGGATCGGGCGGCGTGGGCTTTCCTCGGCGTGTATCGAGGGGATGTGCGCGACGGCGGCGCCGCTGGTGGCGGTGATCGACGGCGATCTCCAGCACGACGAGACGATCCTGCCGGCGATGGCCGACGCGCTTCACGCCGACGCGAGCCTCGACGTGGTGATCGGATCGCGCTTCGTGAGCGGCGGCGGCACCGGCGACTGGGACCGTGACCGCGTTGCGAAATCCGCTTTCGCGACAAAGCTTTCGCGGCGGGTGCTCAAAGCCGATCTCACCGATCCGATGAGCGGATTCTTCATGATCCGCACGCAGATCGTGCGCAATCTCGCCCCGCATCTCGCCGCGATCGGCTTCAAGATCCTGCTCGATATCATGACCGGTGCGCCGCACCCGCTCAAGTTCGTCGAACTGCCCTATACGTTCCGAGTCCGCAGCGAGGGCGAGAGCAAGCTCGATCACGTCGTCGCGATGGAGTTCCTCATCGCGCTCTACGACCGGATGTTCGGGCGGATCGTGCCGGTGCGCTTTGCGATGTTCTCCGCGATCGGTGCGCTCGGGGTGGGGGTGCATATGGCTGTGCTCACGCCGATCCTGCTGGTGTGGGGCGATCGCGCCTTCCTGCTCGGCCAGGTGATCGCGGCGGTGGTCGCGATGACGGTGAACTTTTTCCTCAACAACGCGCTCACCTATCGCGACCGGCGCCTCACGGGCTGGCGGCAGTTGCTCGATGGCTGGGTGTCGTTCTGCGTCGTGTGTAGCGTCGGGCTGGTCGCCAATGTCGGCGTCGCCGGCTTCCTGCACGAAGCGCGCGACGGCACCTGGGCGACGGCGGCGCTGGTCGGCGTGTTGATCGGCGCGGTTTGGAATTATGCTCTGTCTTCGCGGTTTACGTGGGGACGTTACTAACAATCCTCTCAACCGTTCGTGCCCAGCGAAGTCGAGGCACTTGCGCATGTCCCTCGACCTCGCTCGGGACGAACGGAGAGGATGGATCGGGAGAACGACCGTGAAGCCTGAAATCCTGATCGGCGCGCCGATGCCGCCCTCTGTCATCGCCGCGCTTGAGGCGGTGTTCACCGTCCACAGGCTCTGGGAGATCGAGGACAAGCAGGGGTTCTTCGCCGATGCCGGCAAGCGTGTGCGCGGGATGGCCGCGAGTACCCTAGCTGGCCGTATCGACGGCGCGCAGATGGACCGGTTGCCGGCGCTGGAGATCATTTCGAGCTTCGGTGTCGGCTACGACACTATCGATGCGGCGGCTGCGGCCGAGCGCGGCATCGTCGTCACCAACACGCCGGGCGTTCTCGATGACGAGGTGGCGGATCTGACGATCGGGCTGCTGCTCGCGACGCTGCGCCAGCTTCCGCAAGCTGACCGCTTCGTGCGCGAGGGGCGATGGCCGCAGGGGCCGTTCCCGCTCTCACCGACGTTGCGCGGGCGGCGGATCGGCATTCTCGGGCTGGGCGCGATCGGCAAGGCGATCGCGCACCGGCTGGAGGCGTTCGGGGTCGAGATCGCCTATCACACCAGATCGCCGAAAGATGGCGTAAGCTACGCATATCACGACACTCTGATCGGGCTGGCGGCGGCGAGCGACGTGCTGATCGCGATCGTGCCGGGCGGTGCAAGCACACGCCATATCGTCGATGCCGAGGTGCTGGCGGCGCTTGGTGCGGATGGTGTGTTCATCAACGTCGCGCGGGGCAGTGTCGTCGATCAGCCCGCGCTGATCGCCGCGTTACAAGCCGGTACGATCCTCGCTGCCGGCCTCGATGTCTACGAGGACGAGCCGAACGTGCCCGAGGCGCTGATCGCGCTGCCCAACGTCGTGCTGTTGCCGCATCTCGGCTCCGCATCGGTGCATACGCGCGCGGCGATGGGGCAACGCGTCGTGGACAATCTCAAAGCCTGGTTCGCGGACGGCCAGCCGCTGACGCCGGTTGCGGAGACGCGGCATCTGGTGAGCTAGCCGCCCCGCCGTTCGTGCTGAGCTTGTCGAAGCACGTGCCCCAAACGCTCCGCTTTTGGCACGTCCTTCGACTTCGCTCTGGACGAACGGGGACGGGGGTCAAGGCCAGCTCGGAAACCACATCCAGCGGTGGAAGCTCTGCGGCCCGGCCAGCGGCGCGGCGGACAGGATCGGGTAGAAGAAGGCGAACAGCCCGAGCGCGGCCAGCAACGCGGCTTCGTCCCACCGCGCGAAGCGGCCCTTGCAGAAGCGCTGCAAGGCGGCCGCGATCGCGACCGGCAGGAAGACGCTCGGCAGATAGTAATAATAGAAAAAGCCGAGCGATTTTGGGATGATGATCCACGGCAGATACGCGCCCGCCCACAGCGCCGCCGCCGCCAGCAACCGTAGCGACCGCTCGCGCCAGCCGACGTAGATGCAGGCGCCCACCGCGACGAGGCCGCCCCACAACACCGCCGGATTGCCGATCATCAGCACACCGCGCGTCGCGCCGTCGACATATTCGTAGAGATACCAGATCGGCCGGATCATCAGCGGCCAGCTCCACCATTGCGACTGGTAGGGATGGCTCGGCAGCACCTCGGTCTGCTGCGCGTACATATTGCCCTGGAACCACAACAACCGGTCGAGGCTGAGCGGCAGGTCGTGATAGTAGAGCGCGGGCGCAAAGGTCGCGAAATAGACCGTTGCCGAGACGATCCCGAGCGTCATCAGCGCCGGGACCGCCGCCAGCCCCGGCCAGTGCCGGTGCCCGCGCGCGTTGAGCGCCCACCACACCGAGCGGCCGGCACGGCGCGCGTCGACCAGCCGGATCGTGAGGAACGCAGCGCCCGCGTAGGCGACGAACGGCACCGCCGTCCATTTCGCCCCGACCGCGAGGCCGAGCAGCACGCTCCCCGCCAGCCAGCGCGGCCACGCCGCAGCGGCGGAGCGCGCCCGCATCGACCACAGCACCGTCCCGGTCCCCAGCACGACGAACATCGCCATGAAGCCGTCGAGCATCGCGATCCGCGCCTCGATGAAGATCGTGAAGTTGAGCAAGGCGAACGCCGCACCCAAAGCCGCCGTGCGCGTGCGGCCGAACATCAGCCACAGCATCCAGAACACGCCCAGCACCGTCGCCGTGCCCGCCAGCGTGGAGAAAGCGCGCCAGCCGAGCGGGTTGTCGCCGAACAGCGCGATGCCGGCGGCGATGATCTCCTTGCCGACCAACGGATGCTCGGTGTTGGCGGGTGCGGCCAGCGTCAGCAGCTTGCGCGCGGCGGGTACGTAATGGACCTCGTCGAACATCACCGCATGCGGGATCGTCAGCCGGTAGCTGAACAGCGCTTGGGCCGTGACGCCGATCAGCGCGGCGACTCGGCCCGGATGGGACAGGAAGGCTCGCGTGTTCATGCTTGCCGTTCCCCCGCGAAAGCGGGGGTCCAGAGCCAAGCAGCGCTACGTTCGTGGCTCTGGACCCCCGCTTTCGCGGGGGAACGGGATTCATCGGTCGCTGGCATCGCGCGGCTATTCCCGCTTCCACCCCCGGTTTCAAGCGGACCATTGACGGGGAGGGACCGCGAGCGGCAAAGCGTGCGCCATGAAACGCCGTACCGGACAAGACCAGAGCATCACCCGCCAATGGCGCCCCGCGACTCAGGCCGTGCGCGGCGGCACCGCGCGCAGCGAATTCGGCGAAACCTCCGAGGCGATCTTCCTCACCTCGGGCTACAGCTATGATTGCGCGGGCGACGCCGCCGCGCGCTTCGCGGGCGAACAGGTCGGCATGACCTATTCGCGACTCCAGAACCCGACCGTGGAGATGCTGGAAAGCCGCATCGCCTTGCTCGAAGGCGCCGAGGCGTGCCGGACGATGACGACCGGCATGGCGGCGATGACCGCCGTTCTGCTCTGCCAGTTGCAGCAGGGCGATCACCTCGTCGGCGGGCGCGCCGCTTTCGGATCGTGCCGCTGGCTGACCGATACGTTGCTCCCGAAGTTCGGCATCGAGACCACCGTCGTCGATGCGCGCGATCCGCAGCAATGGATCGATGCGGCGCGGCCCAACACCAAGGTGTTCTTCTTCGAAACGCCCGCCAACCCGACGATGGACGTGGTCGATCTGAAGGCGGTGTGCGCCATCGCGCGAGACCGCGGTATCACCACGGTGGTCGATAACGCCTTCGCTACGCCCGCCTTGCAGCGACCGATGGAATGGGGCGCAGACGTTACCGCCTATTCCGCGACCAAGATGATGGACGGGCAGGGCCGGGTGCTCGCCGGGGCGGTGTGCGGCACCAGCCAGTTCATCAACGACGTGCTGCTGCCGTTCACGCGCAACACCGGGCCGACGCTCAGCGCGTTCAACGCCTGGGTGGTGCTGAAGGGACTGGAGACGCTCGACCTGCGCATCCGGCGGCAGAGCGAGAACAGCATGAAAGTCGGCGCGTTCCTGGAAGCGCGCGTGCCGCGCATCCTCCATCCCGGCCTCGCCAGCCATCCGCAGCACACCCTCGCGATGGCGCAGATGGACGCGTGCGGGCCGATCTTCGCGTTCGAGGTCGATGGCGGCCGCAAGCAGGCGCATGGGCTGCTCGACGCGCTCGCGCTGGTCGACATCTCCAACAATATCGGCGATTCGCGTTCGCTGATGACGCACCCCGCATCCACCACGCATTACGGCGTCGCCGAGGACAAGCGGATCGAGATGGGCGTGACCGAAAACCTGCTCCGCCTCAACGTCGGCCTCGAAGATCCGCAGGACGTGATCGAGGATCTCGACCAGGCGCTGACGAAGGTCGGGCTATGATCGGCGACGCGATGAAGTCGCTGTTCCCGCACGTCGCCGAGACGCGCGGCGTGGTGGTGCGCGTGTCGGTCAGCTATTTGCCCGAACAGTCCGAGCCCGCGCGCGGGCGCTGGTTCTGGGCCTATCATATCCGCATCGAGAATGAGGGCGACCAGACCATCCAGTTGCTGACCCGCCACTGGGTCATCACCGATGGACGCGGCGCGCGCCATACGGTTGAGGGCGAGGGCGTGATCGGCGAACAGCCGCTGATCGCGCCCGGCGCGAGCTACGATTACGTCTCGGGCTGCCCGCTCGCCACGCCGACCGGGGGGATGCAGGGGACGTACCACATGATCGGCGCCGACGGCGAAGGGTTCGACGTGGAGATCCCCAAATTCGCGCTGCTCGCGCCGGCGGTGGGGGCGTGAGACTTCCCTCCCGCAAGCGGGAGGGAAGCGACCTTCTCCCCTCCCGCTTGCGGGAGGGGCTGGGGGAGGGCATGTGCGCCCGATGATGCGTACTTTCGGACAGGCCCTCCCCCGACCCCTCCCGCAAGCGGGAGGGGAGAAGACGGCATGAAACGCACCCACCTCCCCTTGAACGGCCTGCGCGTGCTCGATGCCGCCGCGCGGCATCTATCGTTCACCCGCGCCGCCGACGAATTGGCGGTGACGCCGGCAGCGGTCGGCCAGCAGATCCGCGCGCTCGAGGATACGCTCGGCGTCGTGCTGTTCCGCCGCACCACGCGCGGGCTGGAATTGACGCCCGAAGGCGAGGCCGGTCTCGAGGCGCTGCGCACCGGCTTCCTCCAGTTCGAGGAGGCCGTCCGCGCGATGCAGGCCGGGCAAACCTCCAAGTCGCTCACCATCGCCGCGCCGCGTGACTTCACCGAAAAATGGCTGATGCCGCGCCTCGCCGAGATCGCGCGTGCGGACCCCGAACTGCGCTTCGCGATCGTATCGGCGGATGAGACGATCGACTTCACCGAGGCCAATCTCGATCTCGCGATCCGCTGGGGCGACGGCCCCGGCGAGCATGAGGGTGAAGCGCTCGAATCCGAAGGCATGGTCACGGTCGAGCGGCCGGGTGGCGGCGTCGATACCCGGATTTCCTGGCCGGGATGCCTGAACGATGAGGCGGTGTCGCTGGTCCGCGTCGGCGATGCCGGCCTGGCAATCGACGCGGCCGCCGAGGGGCTGGGTCGCGCGACCGTGCCCGAATTGCTCGCCGCGGCCGACATCGCCGCCGGGCGTGTGGTGGTCGCGAGCGGCCCCAAGCCGTTCGCCAAGGGCTATTGGCTGATCGCGCCCTTGCCGCAGTGGCGGCAGAAGAAGGTGCGTGCGCTGGTCGAAGCGCTGGTCGCATGACCGATATCTTCGCGAGCGAGCGGCTCGTGATGCGGCCGCAGCGAGTCGAGGATGCCGAGGCGCTGCATCTCGCCTATCGCGACGTCGAGCTGATGCGCTTCTGGTCGAATGGTCCGCATGCCAGCGTCGCGGAGACGCGCGACTATCTTACCGCGCGGAGCGGCCCATCGCCGTGGCGTGGCTGGGTCATGACTCTCGCGGACGACGATACCGCGATCGGCACGCTTGCAGCGGGCGAGAAGCGGCCCGGCGTAGTCGAGATCGGCTATCTGCTGGCGCGCGCACATTGGGGGCGGGGTTATGCCCGCGAGGGCGTATCGCGCCTGCTCGACCTGCTGTTCCGCGAAGAGGGGGCGCGGCGCGTGTTCGCCGATACCGACCCTGAGAATGACGCGTCGAACCGGCTGCTGCGATCGCTCGGCTTCACGCTTGAAGGTTTGCTGCGCGCCGACTGGGAAACGCATATCGGCGTGCGTGACACCCATCTCTGGGGCCTGCTCGCAAGCGAATGGCCAACGAAATGACACCGCCCGACCTCTCCGATCCCGCCCAGCGCGCGGCTTATGCCCGCGAGCTGCGCGCGGTCGCCCGGCCCGTGCGGCTGATGGGTGTCGCGCTGGCGGTCGCGGGCGCGCTGCTCGCCGCGCTCCAGCGCACGCGCTACCCGGCGATTCCGACGGTCCTCCCGCTGGTGCTGCTCTCGCTCGGCGCGTTGCACATGCTCGCCGCCGTGGCGGTACGGCTGAAGTACCACCAGCGGCGTATGAAGGGCGACCGTTAGAGGCGGATGACATCACCTTCCCCCGTTCGTGCTGAGTAGGGATCGAGTAGGCGCTTGCACCGTATCGAGAGCCCGTATCGAAGCACAGTTGACGCGCGGGGCCTGTCCTTCGATACGCTACCTCGATACGCCCTTCGGGCTACTCGGCAGCTACTCAGGACGAGCGGGGTTACTTAGCGTCATCGCGGTGTAGTTTTACGCCGCAGCGACGAGCAGCCCGTGGTGCTTCTTGCCGGCGGCGATTCGCACCGGATCGGCGCCGACCGTCACGATCAGCGCCTCGTCGCTCACCTTGTCGTCACCGACGCGCGCGCCGCCGCCCTTGATGAGCCGCTTCGCCTCGCCCTTCGATGCGACGAGGCCGAGCCCGACCAGCGCATCGAGGATGCCGATACTGCCATCCACCGCCAAAGTCGGCAGCGAATCGCCGGCAGCGCCTTCCTCGAAGGTACGGCGCGCGGTCTCGGCGGCTTCGGCGGCGGCGGCTTCGCCACGGCACAGCGCGGTGGCCGCATCGGCGAGGATCTTCTTGGCGTCGTTAATGCCGGCGCCTTCGAGCGCTTCCAGCCGCGCGATTTCGTCGAGCGGCAGATCGGTGAACAGCCGCAGGAAGCGCCCGACGTCACGGTCGTCGGTGTTGCGCCAGAACTGCCAGTAATCATAGGCCGAGAGCTGCTCTTCGTTGAGCCACACCGCGCCCGACATGGTCTTGCCCATCTTGCCGCCGTCGGCCGTGGTGATGAGCGGCGTGGTGAGGCCGTACACGGTTTCGCCGGCGACGCGCCGGGTCAGCTCGATGCCGTTGACGATATTGCCCCATTGGTCCGATCCGCCCATTTGCAGGCGGCAGCCGGCGCGGCGCGTCAGCTCCAGGAAATCGTAGCCCTGGAGAATCATGTAGTTGAATTCGAGGAAGCTCAGCGATTGCTCGCGATCGAGCCGCAGCTTGACCGAATCGAAGCTCAGCATCCGGTTGACCGAGAAATGCTGGCCGATCTCGCGCAGGAACGGGATGTATTCGAGCTTGTCGAGCCAGTCGGCATTGTCGACCATCACGGCATCGGTCGGGCCATCGCCGAACGTGAGGAAGCGTTCGAACACGCGCTTGATCGAGGCGACGTTGGCGGCGATCGTGTCGTCGGTCAGCAGCTTGCGCGCCTCGTCCTTGAACGAGGGATCGCCGATCTTGCCGGTGCCGCCGCCCATCAGCACGATCGGCTTGTGGCCGGCTTGCTGGAGCCGGCGCAGCATCATGATCTGGACGAGGCTGCCGACGTGGAGCGACGGCGCGGTCGGATCGAAGCCGATATAGCCGGGCACGATCTGCTTAGCCGCGAGCGCATCGAGGCCGTGCGCGTCGGTAAGCTGGTGGATGTAGCCGCGGCTGGAGAGCAGGCGGAGCAGGTCGGAGCTGTAGTCTGTCATGATGCCGCGCCGCTTACAGGCTTGGAGGCGTCCTGAGTAGGGGGGACGCGCGCACGGTGCGGCGGAGCAGCTTGCCGAGATCATTGTACGGCAGCGCGTCGAGCACCGCGATCCGCTCCGGCACGTGCGAGGAGCGTAGCCGCGCCTTGACGAGCGCCTGCATCTCGGCCGGGTCGGGCGCGGCATGGCCGGGCCGCAGCACCAGCGCCGCGCCGACGCTCTCGCCCCATTCGGTGGAGGGCAGGCCGACCGCGCACGCCTCGGCGACGGCGGGGTGGGTGAGCAGCACCGCCTCGATCTCGCCGGGCGAGATGTTCTCGCCGCCACGCACGATCACGTCGTCGGCGCGGCCGGCGAGAAACAGATAGCCATCGGCATCGCGCCAGCCGAGGTCGCGCGTGGCGAACCAGCCGCCGGAGTCGCGCGCGTCGCGGTCGCGATACTCGCCCGAAACCTGCGTGCCGCGCGCATACACCTCGCCGCGCGCGCCGGCGGGAAGGGGGATGCCGGAAGCATCGCGAATCTCGATTTCGATGCCGGGGAGCGGTCGCCCTGCGGATCGCAGCCGGGCGCGCATGGCCGGATCGCGACTGGCGAGCGCGGCGCGATGATCGTCGGGCGTGAGCGAGGCGATCGTCGCGCAGGTTTCGGTGAGGCCGTACGCGTTGGTGAAGCGCACGTCCGGGAAGCGCGTTAGCGCGCGTTCGAGCAGCGCTGGCGGCATCGGCCCGGCGCCGTAGGAGATCGCCGCCAGCGACGCGGGGCGTTCCTGCCCGGCGTCCTCCAGAAGGTCGAGAATGCGCGCGAGCATCGTCGGCACGACGAACGCATAGGTCGGCGCCTCGGCAACGGCCAGCCGCAGCCATGCCGCCGGTTCGAACGCGGGCAACAGCACAAGCCGGCGGCGCGCCTGGATGGCAGTCAGCAAGGCGACGACGTTGGCGATATGATAGGGTGGCACGCTGACCAGCGAGCCTTCGTGCGCGCCCGCCGGCGCGGGCGTCGCGGTGGCGGCGACATAGGCGAGCAGGTGCGTGTGCCGCAGCAGCGCCGCCTTGGGCGCGCCGGTGGTGCCGCTGGTGAAGATCTGGACGGCGATGTCCTCGCGATTGCCGTCGATCGCGGCGGGCGCGGCCGCTTGCGCCGTCGCCACGAACGCAGCCGGACTGGACACGGTCGCTCCCGCCGCGGCGCCCAACCGCGTCGCCCGGTCGTCGCCGGCGATCAGCCACGCCGGCGCGATCCGGTCGAGCAGCGCGGCGACATCGGCGTCCGCGCGGCGGTAGTTGAGCGGCGCGAACGGCACCCCGGCGAGCGCGGCGCCGAACAGCGCGATCACGCCGGCTTCACCATTGCCATCCAGCAGCGCCACGTGTTGCGCGCGGCTCTCCCGGAACAGCGTCGCCGCACCCTGCGCCGCTGCCCACAGCGCGGCATAGCTCCAGCGCCGGCCTGCGCAGACCAGTGCGGTCCGATCGCCGTCCTCCTCGGCGGCGCGGCGCAGCATGTCGGCGATGGTCATGCGATCAGCCGCGTGCGATCGCGTCGGCCAGCGCGATCAGGCGATTGGCGTCGTCGACATGGAGTTGCTCGACCATCGCGCCGTTGATCCGGGCGACGCCGAGACCCTGCGCGCGCGCCTCTTCCCATGCCGCGACCATCGCGCGGGCGCGCGCTATCTCCTCCGGGGCAGGACCGAACACCCGGTTGGCGATGGCGATCGAATTGGGATGGACGAGCGATTTGCCGTCGAAGCCGAGGTCCGCGCCTTGCCGACATGCCGCCTCGAACCCGTCGAGATCGTCGAGATCGAGATGCACGCCGTCGATCACCGCCAGCCCATACGCGCGCGCGGCCAGCACCATCAGCGACAGCGCCGTGAGCAGGGGCGTGCGCGACGGTGTGTGCCGCGCGTGCAAATCCTTGGTGATATCGTTGGTGCCCGCGACGAACCCCGCCAGACGATCCGAAGATGCGGCGATCTCAGCCGCGCGCAGCACGCCGAGCGGCGTTTCGATCATGCACCAGATCGGATGCGGCATCCGCGCCGCCGCATCCGCCACGGTCGCAGGCGACTCGACCTTGGGCAGCAGCACGCCGTCGATCGGCAGTGCGCTCGCCAGCGCGAAATCCTCGGCGCAGTCCGGCCCGCTCACCCGCAGGATCAACTCGCGACGTCCATAGGCGCCCGAGCGCACCGCTTCGGCGATCCCGTCGCGGGCGCGCGCCTTGTTCTCCGGTGCGACCGCGTCCTCCAGATCGAACAGGATCGCGTCGCACGCGAGCGTTTTCGCCTTTTCGAGCGCGCGCGGCTTGTCACCGGGAACGTAGAGCATCGAGCGGCGCGGGCGGATCGGCTTGGTCATGCCAGCGTTCGTGGCGGCAGGCGGCGTGCTTGGCAAGCCGCTGGCTCTGGTGCGTGGCGGAGGATAGGACGCGGCGTGGCACGGATACGGATCTTTTTCGACGGCGGCTGTCGGCCCAATCCGGGTCGTCTTGAGATCGCGGTCGTCGCGCGCGGTGTGGTGACGATCGACCGTGATCTCGGCGAGGGATCGAGCATGGACGCGGAGTGGCACGCGTTGCTGCGCGCGGTGGCGGTGCTGCGGTCGCTCGGGTTGGACGAGGCGGTGCTGCTGGGCGATTCGGTGGCGGTGGTGAACCAGGCCGGGGCGGCGCTCGCCGGGCGCGCACGTCCGGGCCACGCGACCAGCTTCGTCGCGGCGGCGGCGGGGCTGAAATTGCGCGTGCGGCACGTGAAGCGCACGCAGAACCTCGCCGGCATCGCGCTCGCCGGGTTGCATCGGTGAGCATACTCTACAGCTTCCGGCGCTGCCCCTATGCGATGCGCGCACGGATGGCGCTGATCGTCGCGGGCGTGCGCTGCGAAATCCGCGAGGTGGTGTTGCGCGACAAGCCCGCCGACCTGATCGCCGTCTCGCCCAAGGCGACCGTGCCGGTGCTGGTGACCGACGACGGAGCGGTCATCGATCAGAGCCTCGACATCATGCGCTGGGCGCTCGCCCGTCACGACCCGGAGGGCTGGCTCGCGGGCGATGACGCCGCGCTGATCGCCACCAACGACGGCGCGTTCAAGCATCACCTCGACCGCTACAAATATCCCGACCGGCATGGCGGTGATCCGCGCGAACACCGCGCGGCCGCGCTGGCTCTGCTCGCGCCGCTCGAGGTGCGGCTCTCGGCGCATGCGGATCTGTGCCGCGACGGGCGTTCGCTGACCGACATCGCGATTTTCCCGTTCGTGCGCCAGTTCGCCGCCGTCGATCCCGACTGGTTCGCGGCGCAGCCGGTCGCGCGTGTGCGGACGTGGCTCGCGCGCCAGTGCGACTCGGCGCTGTTCGAACAGGCGATGGTGAAACACCCGCGCTGGCGGGCGGGAGATGTGCCGCCAGCGTCGTAACACATGGAAACCAAAACGGGTTTCCGGTATCTTCCGATACTCCGGCGGACGGTTACGATCGCGCCTTTCCGGGTCGCGCCGCGAACGCGATTCGGCGGAAGGCCGCGTCTCGACGCTTGTAAATTCGGCGGGGCGTAATAATTAGGAACCTAATGGTTGCGAACAGAACTTCCCTCGAAGCGCAGATCGCCGGGCGCCTGTTGCCCCTCGCGCGCATGTGGCGGAAGCTGGCGGACGAGGCGCTGGAGGGGCAGGGGCTGTCGGCGGCGACGGCATGGGTGCTTACCCATCTCGGGCGTATCGGCCCGGACGTGCGGCTCACCGATCTCGCCGAGGCGACCGAGATCGCCGCGCCCTCGCTGGTGCGCCTGCTCGATCAACTCGTCGAACAGGGCCTCGTCACGCGCACCCTCGACGACCATGACCGCCGCAGCAAGAAGCTTGCACTCACCGACCGCGCCCGCCCGATCGTCGCGGCAAGCGAACGCTCGCTCGCCGCGCTGCGCCGACGCATCCTCGGCGATATCGACGAGGACACGCTCGCCATCACCGCCGCCGTGCTGGACCGCATGAGCGCGGCCGCCATCGTCGCGAGCGCGAAATGAACGATCGCTACGGATTCGATATCGCGCTTTTCTCGCTCAAGAGCTTCATCGCGGCGATGCTTGCGTATTACATCGCGCTCAAGATCGGCCTCACGCGCCCCTATTGGGCGGTCAGCACGTCGTACATCGTCGCGCAGCCGCTTGCCGGGGCGGTCATCTCCAAGGCGGTGTTCCGGTTGATGGGCACGGTGCTGGGCGCGGCGGCGGCGGTGGTGCTGGTGCCCAATCTTGTCAACGCGCCCGAACTGCTGTCGCTCGCACTCGCGCTCTGGCTCGGGCTGTGCCTGTTCATCTCGTTGCAGGACAGGACGCCGCGCAGCTACGTGTTCCTGCTGGCGGGCTATACCGCCTCGATCATCGGCTTCCCGAGCGTCGCCGCGCCGGGGCAGATCTTTCAGACATCGGTGTTGCGCGTCGAGGAGATTTCGCTCGGCATCCTGTGCGGCAGCCTCGTTCATGCGCTCGTCTTCCCGCAGAGCGTGGCGGGGCGTCTGCTCGCGCGAGTCGACGCGATCGTCGCCGACGTCGAACGCTGGTCGCGCGACGCGCTCACCGGCGCGCCGAACGAGACGGTGCTGCGCGAACGCCGCCGGCTCGCGCTCGACGTCAACGAGCTTCACCAACTTTCCACACACCTGCCGTTCGATACCGCGCGCTTCCTGCCGCGGGTCCGCACCGTGCGCGCGTTGCAGGACCAGCTTTCGTTGCTTCTCCCGCTCGCCAGCGCGGTGGAGGATCGGATCGTCGAACTGGAGTCGCACGGCGGTGTGCCCGAGCGGCTCGCCGCGCTGATCGATCGCGCGTGCGGCTGGCTCGCCGTGCCTGCCAGTTCGTTCGTCGAGCGCGCAACGTTCGTCGAGGCGCTGGTCGCCGAAATCCGGGCGGAGGAGCCGCCGATGACGGCACCACTCGTCTGGCGTGACGCGCTGATCCTCAGCCTCGCGTCGCGGCTCGCCGATCTTGTCCAGTCGCACCGCGCGGTGCGCGACCTGCGCGACCAGATCCGCTCGCCGAGCCGCGCCGCGATCACGCCCGTCGTTCGCGACGCGCTCCGCAGCGCCTCGAAGCGGACGTTCCACCGGGACCGGCTTGTCGCGTTGCGCGCCGCGTTCGGCACGATCACGACGATGGTGCTTGGTTGCGCGTTCTGGATCTATTCGGGCTGGCCGGATGGCGCGGGCGCGGTGCTGATCGCCGGCGTGTGCTGCGCGCTGTTCGGCAACAGCGATAATCCCGCTCCGGCGATCCGCACGTTCCTGTGGGGTTCGATCATCGGCGTGGTGATCGCTGGGATCTATCTGTTCGCGATCCTGCCCGGCGTGACCGATTTCGTCACCCTTGCCGCCGTGCTCGCGCCGATGTTCCTGATGCTGGGGGCGTTCCTCGCGATCCCGAAATATACGTTGATCTCGCTCGGCGTAGTGCTCGGTCTTGCCAATCTGATCGGCCTCAACGCCAATTACGTGGGGGATTTCGTGAGCTTCGCCAATGGCGCGGTCGCGCAACTCGTCGGCACGGCCTTTGCCGTCGTCACGGTCGGGCTGTTCCAGACGGTCGGCGCCGAGCGAAGCAGCGCGCGGCTGATCCGCGCCGGCTGGCGGGATCTCGCGCGGCGCAGCCTGCTGCCCGGCGAACCCGACGAGATCGGCTGGGTCAGCAAGATGCTCGACCGGATCGGGCTGCTCGCGCCGCGCCTCGTCGCGCGCGGGCAAGATCCGGGGCGGCCGCTGTTCGACGTGCTGGTCGATCTTCGCGTCGGCATCTCGGTCGCCGGGTTGCGCCGTGTGAAGCTCGCCGCAGGCGATTTCGGGCGCGGCATCGTCGATTCGGTGCTGGCGCGGGTGAGCGAACATTACCGCGCCCGCTCGCTCGACCAGCCGGCGGTTCACGATCCAGACCTGCTCACCGCGATCGACGCCGCCATGACCGCCTTCGCCGCCGATCCTCAGCCCGACGAGCGGCGCGACGCGCTGCTCGCGCTCACCAGTTTGCGCCGCAACCTGTTCCCCGCCGCGCCCGGCTATGCGGAGGCGGCGGCATGACCGGCGAGGTAAGCCTGTTGGGCGTGTACGTGCCCGGCCTGCTGTTGCTCGTGGTGGCGGCGGCGGTGCTGGTGGCGTTGGTCTCGCGGCTGTTCGCGCTGACCGGCCTGTACCGCATCTTCGCCTATCGTCCTTTGGTCGATCTGGCGCTTTATATCCTCATCCTCGGCGGGCTGGTGCTCGCCTTCGCGCCCCCGGGAGTTGCGCTGTGAAACGTTGGACTCGGTATCTCGCCCCAGCCGGCCGCTTCACGGCGACGCTTGTGCTGGTCCTCATCGCGTTGCTCGTCGCCCTGTGGCTGTGGCGCCGCTACGAGGTCGATCCGTGGACGCGCGACGGGCGCGTTCGCGCCGACGTGGTGCGCGTCACCCCCGATGTCGGCGGCCTGATCACCACGGTGGCGGTGCGCGACAACCAGATCGTCCACACCGGCGATCTGCTGTTCGTGGTGGATCGCCCGCGATATGCGCTCGCGCTCGAACAGGCGCAGGCGGCGATCGCCAGCGCGCGGGCGACACTGGCGCAGAACCGGCGCGAGGCGGCGCGCGATCTCGCGCTCGGCGATCTCGTCGCGGCGGAGGCGCATGAGCAGAACGTCGCCCGCGTCGCCACCGCACAGGCCGCGCTCGCCCAGGCCGAGGCGCAGGCCGATACCGCGCGCCTCAACCTCGCCCGAACGCAGGTCCGCGCGAGCGTCAACGGCACGATCACCAATCTCGATCTCCATCCCGGCGACTATGTCGCCGCCGGTCAGCAGGCGCTCGCGCTGGTCGATGCCGATTCGTTGCGGATCGAGGCGTATTTCGAGGAGACCAAGCTCGGCAACGTCCGCCCCGGCGCGGCCGCCAAGGTGCGGCTGATGGGCGACCCGCGCGTGCTGACGGGGCATGTCGAGAGCATCGCCGCCGGCATCAGCGACAGCGAGCGCACCAACACCGGCAACCTGCTGCCCAACGTCAACGCGACCTTCTCCTGGGTGCGGCTCGCCCAGCGTATCCCGGTGCGCGTCAAGATCGACTCGGTGCCGGCCGATCTGCGGCTGATCTCGGGCCGCACCGCAACGGTAACGCTTGAACCGCCCGCGCCGCAGCCTACGCTCGCCAAACCGCGCCCGACGCCGACGCCGAGCGCGACGCGATGAACCGGCGCATCGTCTCGATCGCGGTGCTGGCGGCGGGGTTGTCGGCCTGCACCGCCGGACCCGACTATCATCTGCCCGAAGGCGCCGCCGCCAGATCGCCCGCCGCCAACGGTGCCTTCGTCGGTGCGAAGGACAAGGCGTTCGCGGCGGTGCCGCTGCCCGATCATTGGTGGCGGCTCTATGACGACGCATTGCTCGACAGCCTGGTCAGCGAAGGCCTTGCCGCCAACACCGATCTGCGCGCCGCCGATGCGAACCTGCGCGCGGCCAGCGCGGTCGTGCGCGAGGCGCAGTCGGAACGCACCATCCAGACCGGCCTCTCCGGCGGCGCGTCACTGGCGCGACCGTATGGCACGGGCCAAGGGCTGCCCGGCCAGGTCGGTTATGATCTCGGCGGCAGCCTGTCCTATCCGCTTGATCTCGCCGGCCGTATTCGCCGCTCGATAGAAGCGGCGCAGGCCGATGCCGAGGCGAGCGAGGCGGCACGCGACGAGGTCCGCGTCACCGTCGCGGCGGCGGTGACGCGCGCCTACGCATCCACCTGCACCGCCAACGTCCGTATCGCCGCCGCCAACCGCGTGATCGGCATCCAGCAGCAGACCTTTACCGCGACGCGCCGGCTTCAGCGCGGCGGGCGCAACACCGCTTTCGACGTGACGCGCGCCGAGGCTGCGGTCGAGCAGAGCCAGGCGCAATTGCCGGCTTTGGTCGCGGCGCGGCAAGCCTCGCTGTTCGAACTTGCCGCGTTGCTCGGCCGCGCGCCCGCCAACTATCCGCGCGCGGTGGAGAATTGCCAGAAGCTGCCGCTCGTCCGCAGCGTCGTGCCGGTCGGCGACGGTGCCGCGCTGATCCGGCGCCGCCCCGATATCCGCCGCGCCGAACGCTCGCTCGCGGCGGCGACCGCGCGGATCGGCGTCGTCACCGCCAACCTCTATCCGCAAGTCACTCTCGGCGGATCGGCTGGGTTCACCGGGCCACTGTCCCCGCTACGGGTCGGTGATGCTTTCAATCTCTCGCTCGGCCCGCTGATTAGCTGGACCTTTCCCAACCGCACGCTGGTTCGCGCGCAGATCGCGGTGGCGGGCGCGCAGGCCGATGCGGCACTCGCCACCTTCGACGGCACCGTGCTGGAGGGGTTGCGCCAGACCGAAACCGCCTTGTCCGCGTATGCGCGCACCCGCGATCAGGTCGCCGACCTCACCCGCGCGCGCGACAGCGCGGCGCGTGCCGTGTCGCAAGCCAACCGGCTCACCCGCTTCGGCCGCGGCACCTTCCTCGATACGTTGAGCGCACAGGCGACACTCGCGAACGCCGAAGCGTCGCTGGCGAGCGCTCAGGCGGCGCTGGTCGATGCCCAGGTGAGCCTGTTCCTCGCGCTGGGTGGCGGCTGGACGGCGGATACGGCGCAGCCGGTGAAATAGGCCGAAACCTATTCGCCGGGGATATGCCGCTCGACTTCGCTCACGCAGCCGCCGCCCGCGTCACCGGGCCGATCGCGCCCAGGTCGAACGGCGCGGTCTGGTAAATCTCGTTGATCCAGTTGCCGAACAGCAGATGCGCATGGCTGCGCCACGTGTTCGGCGGTGGGCGCGTTGGGTCATCGTCGGGGAAGTAGTGCGCGGGCACCGTGCCTTGATCGCGCGCATATTCATCGGCGAGCGTATTGGTGTCGTATTCGAGGTGGTTGAACATATACAGCCGCCGCCACGCGGGGTCTTCGAGCAGACACGGCCCGGTCTCATCGCTGTCGGCGAGGATGCGCAGGGCTGGCGCGCGCAACACGTCTTCGCGCCGCACCTCCGTCCAGCGCGAGACCGGCACCGCGAAATCGTCCGAGAAACCGCGCAGATAGGGCGAGGCGGGGGCGAGGTTGCGGTGCGGGAACACGCCGCTCGCCTTCGCTTCCAGCGGATGCTTGCCGATGCCGTGGAAATAATAGGCTGCCGCCTGCGCCGCCCAGCAGATCGTCAGGCAGCTATGCACGTGGCTTTGCGTCCAGTCGAAAATCTGGCGCATCTCGCCCCAATAGCGCACGTCCTCGAACGGCAGCTTCTCGACCGGCGCGCCGGTGATGATGAAGCCGTCGAACCGCTCGTCGCGCACGTCCGTCCACGGCCGGTAGAATGCCGCCATATGATCGGCCGAGGTGTTGCGCGCGACATGGTCGGTCATCCGCACCAGCGTCAGCTCGATCTGGAGCGGCGACGCACCGATCAGCCGGGCGAGTTGGGTCTCGGTGCTGATCTTGTTGGGCATCAGGTTGAGCAGCCCGATCCGAAGCGGGCGAATATCCTGCCGCGCGGCCTCGGTCTCACGCATCACGGTGATGCCTTCGGCTTCCAGCGTGCGGGTGGCGGGCAAATCGTCGGGAATCTTGATCGGCACGGGCGTTCGGTCCTCTGACGGAGCGGACGCTTGTCTGTGGCTGGGTCCGTTTGGTTGCCGGATCGGCCACATCCTTCCTGATGGAAGTGCCACCTTGCCCGGAAGGCAGGTTGGCGTCGGGCGTCGCCCCAACTCTTGATGTATCGCGTGCATTACGAAATCGCGTGGTGCTTGGCAATCCACCTATGAGGCTTACATCTGCGCTTATGAGTGAAAGCAAGATCGTCATCTGTCCCGCCTGCGCGAGCGCCAACCGCGTGCCCGTGGAAAAGCTCGGCGCGGGCGGCACCTGCGGGCGCTGCCACGCGGCCTTGTTCCAGGCCGCTCCGCTGACGCTGACCGCCGCCAATTTCGACGCGCATGCGGGCAGGGGCGATCTGCCGCTGCTGGTCGATTTCTGGGCGGAATGGTGCGGCCCGTGCCGCCAGATGGCGCCGGCGTTCGCCGCTGCCGCGCGTGATCTGGAGCCAAGGATGCGGCTCGGCAAGCTCGACACCGAGGCGGAAAGCGCGATCGCGGCGCGCTACGCGATCCGTTCGATCCCGACGATGATCCTGTTCAAAGGTGGCCGCGAGCTTGCGCGACAATCGGGCGCGATGCCGGCCAGCGCCATCGTCGGGTGGGCGCGGGGGCTGGTGTAGTCTTACGAAACCATCTGCCAACCGTTCGTGTCGAGCGACGTGGAGGAGGGCACGGCCTCCTACCGACGGTACGGGTTGGGCTGGCTCACCGCCGCACGAACACCACCGAGAGGTTGTTCGCCGGCATCTCCACAACCCGGTCCAAACTCAGCCCGAGCGTATCGGCGGCGGCCGCCACGACGGCCAGATCGCGAATGCCCCATTCGGGATTGCGCGCCTTCAGGTCCGCGTCGAACGCGATGTTGCTCGCCGCCATCGGTTCCGCGCCGCGGCGGTACGGCCCGTACAGGAACAGCGGCCCGCCCGCCGGTAACAGTCGCGACGCGCCAGCGAGCAATCCGAGCGTTGCCGCCCACGGGCTGATATGGACCATGTTGATCGCCAGCACCGCGTCCGCCGCTGCGACCGGCCAGTCGTTCGCGGACGCATCCACGTCCAGCGGTGGCAGGATGTTCGCCGGTTGCTCCGCCGTCAGCCACGCCGCGATCGAGGCGCGCGCTGTGTCTGACGGATCGCTCGGTTGCCAGGTCAGCCCCGGCAACGCGGCGGCGAAATGGACGATATGCTCGCCCGATCCGCTCGCGATCTCCAGCACGGTGCCGCTGTCGGGCAGCACCGACTTGAGAACGTCGAGAATCGGATCGCGATTGCGAAGGGCGGCCGGGCTGCTCAGGCGGGCGTCGGTCATTGGGGAATCGCTCAGCAGTGCGCCGGCACTGGCTCGGCCGCGCGCGTCCGCTCGATCACGCGCAGATAGGTGTCGAGCACGACCTGATTGATCCGCTCCCACTTATACCCCGCCGCTTCGGCCACGCCGGCCCGGCCCGCGCCGAGCCGGAACGTTTCGTCCTCGCAGAAGCGTTGCAGCGCGTTGGCATAGCCCTCGATGTCGGTCGGCGGCACGATCAGCCCGGTCACGCCTTCCTCCAGCAGCCCGACCGCACCGCTCGCGCGTGCCGCCACCACCGGAACGCCCGCCGCCATCGCCTCCAGCGTGACGTTGCCGAAGGTTTCGGTGACGCTCGGGTTGAAGAACACGTCCATCGAGGCGACGGCGCGGCCGAGATCGTTGCCGGTCACGAACCCGGCGAACACCGCGTCGGGAATTTCCTTGGCGAACCAGTCGCGAGCGGGGCCTTCGCCGACCACGAGAGTCCGGTGCGGAACGCCCCGTGCGTCAAGCGCGTGCATCGCCTTGGCGAACACGTCGAGGCCCTTTTCCTTCACCAGCCGCCCGAGAAAACCGACCGCGATCTCGTCGTCGCCGATGCCGAGCGAGCGCCGCCATTCGAGGCTGCGGCGCGACGGGTTGAAGCGATCGTGGTTCACCCCGCGCGACCAGCGCGTCACCGGCGTCGTCACGCCCCATTCGCGCAGGATCTCGCCCATCATCTGGCTGGGCGCGAGCACCTCGTCGACGCTCTGGTAGAATTTGCGTTGCACCTTGACGATCAGCGGCGCGACGAAGCCGATGCCGTAATATTGCACATAGGTCTCGAACCGCGTGTGGTACGAAGCCACCACGGGTATGCCCTTTTCCCGCGCATAGCGGACGGCCGAGTGGTTGAGGAAATCGGGCGCCGATACGTGGACGAGATTGGGCGCGAACGCATCGAGATCGGCGCGCACGCGCGCATCGATCGCCAGCCCGAGCTTGTACTCAGCGCGACCGCCGGGCATCTTGACCGAGCGCGTGCCGACGAGATCGCCGACCGGCGGAAAGGCCGGCTTGCGGCTGACCGGCGAATAGACGCGCACCGCCGCGCCCTGTTTGAGCAAATAGCCGACGAGCAGGTTCAGCGTCTGGTTGGCGCCGTCCCTTGTGTAATTGTAATTGCCGCTGAAGAGGGCAACGCGGAGGTCTGTCGCCTGCATCGACGCGCCATAGCCGCGTGCTGACGGCTTGGGAACAGACGGTTTCACCCGCGCCGAGGTGCGGTGCGGCGCGACACGCCCTATATCTGCGCCGCAAAGGAGACTCACCCATGTCCACCGAAACGCCGCTCGCCGGTTTCCCGATCACCGCACGCTGGCCGGCGCAGCATCCCGACCGGTTGCAGCTCTATTCGCTGCCGACGCCCAATGGCGTGAAAGTGGCGATCATGCTGGAGGAATGCGCGCTTCCCTATGAGGCGCACGCGATCGATTTCGGCGCCGACGACCAGCATTCGGCGGCGTTCGAATCGCTCAACCCCAACGGCAAGATCCCCGCGATCCTCGATCCCGACGGCCCCGGCGGCAAGCCGCTCGCGCTGTTCGAGAGCGGTGCGATCCTGCTGTACCTTGCCGAGAAGACCGGCAAGTTCCTCCCCACCGATCCGGCGCGGCGCTATCAGACGATCCAATGGCTGATGTTCCAGATGGGCGGCGTCGGGCCGATGTTCGGGCAGGTCGGCTATTTCGTGAAATTCGCCGGCAAGGACATCGAGGACACGCGCCCGCGCGACCGCTACGTCGCCGAGGCGAAGCGCCTGCTTGGCGTGATGGACCGGGTGCTCGATGGGCGCGCGTGGTTCATGGGCGACGACTATACGATCGCCGACATCGCCACGCTCGGCTGGGTGCGCGGGCTGGTCAATTTCTACGAGGCGGGCGATCTCGTCGCGTTCGACCGCTTCGCCAACGTCAAGGCCTGGCTAGACCGCGGGCTGGCACGGCCGGCCGTCCAGCGCGGCTTATCGATCCCGGCGCGGCCGTAGTCCCGAGCGCGATCCGCGCGCTGAGGATGGTGGCGACCTGTTCGGCGAACCCGCACAACGTCGCCACCATGTCCGCGGAGTTGAGCCTTCGTGGTGCGGAATCGATCGCGCACAACGTACCGAAGAAACTGCCGTCCGCGAGCAGGATCGGGATCGAGGCATAGCTCTCGAAACCGTACATCGCCGGCGTATGGTGCGTGCGCCACGCCGGATCGGCCGCGACATGATCGATCACGACGAGCTTCCCGCTTTCGCGAATCTCGTCGCAGATCGTCGATTTCAGGACGAGTTCGTCACCGGGTTCCAGCCCGAAGTCGATCTTGTCGGCCACCTGGCAGGCGATCCAGCGTTGCTCGGCAATGCGCGCGACCGCGGCGAAACCCATGCCGGTGCGGTCGCAGACGGCGCTCAGGATCGCGCGAATTTCCGCAACGTCGCCGAGAATAACGGTGTCGCGCGCGAACTGGTCGATATCTTTCACGGATCGGCGATAGCTGATCAGCGCAGCATGGCAATGGTGCGCTTCGTCTATAGTCGCTTCGACAACACCGTCATGAACAGCGGCGGATGCACCGCCACCGGGAAATCGCGGCGCTCGCCGGTTCGCGCATAGCCGCGGCGTTCGTAATAGGCGATCAGCTCGGTGCGGTTCTCGATAACGGTCATCTCGATGCGGTGCGCCGCGAACGTGTCGCGGGCGGTGCCCTCGGCGGCGGCGATCAACTGCCGACCCAGACCGGCGGCCTGCCGGCGCGGTTCGATGCACAGCAATCCGAGATAGGCGGTGCCGGCGCCGTGGTCGCTCACCTGTACGCAGCCGATCGGCGTGTCGCCGTCGAACGCGACCAGCAACCGCGTGGCAGGATCGGCGACGATCGCTTCGAGTGTGGCAAGATCGGTGCGCTCGCCGTCGAGCAGGTCGGCCTCATGAGTCCAGCCGGCGCGCGCCGCATCGCCGCGATAGGCGCGCTCGATGACCGGATGGAGGTGGGGCAGGTCGGTGGGAAGGGCGGTGCGGATCATGGCGATCGTTTGGTCTCCTCAAGCGCCGCGGGCAAAGGCCGCGTCGTCGGTCGGCGCTGTAGCGCCGCCGGCCGGACGCGCCCGGTTCGGCTGGCCGCAGCTTCGCTGCGGCTTCGCCCAGCGTGTCGTCACAGTGTCGCGCTGATCGCCCGTGCCGCCGCATCGGGATCGCTCGCGGCGGTGATCGGACGGCCGATCACCAGGATCGACGCGCCGGCGTCGAGCGCGGCGCGGGGCGTCACCACGCGCTTCTGGTCGCCGATCTCGCCATCCGCCGGGCGCACGCCGGGCACGACGAAGAAACCCTTGGGCCAGAGTTTGTGCGCCGCCGCGACTTCCTCGCCCGAGCAGACGATGCCGTCGACGCCGGACTCGCGCGCGAGTTCGGTCAGCCGCAACACCTGGTCGTGCGGGGCATTCGCGCAGCCGATCGACCTGAGATCGTTCGAATCGAGGCTGGTCAGCGTCGTCACCGCGACGACCTTGGTGCCGAGCGGCGCGGCGGCCTTGGCATCCTCCAGCATTGCGCGGCCACCCGAAGCGTGGACGGTCAGGATCGCCGGATCGAGTCCGCGCAGCGCCTGGATCGCCTTGGCGACGGTGTTGGGGATGTCGTGCAGCTTGAGATCGAGGAAGATCGGCAGGCCGAGCTCGTGCATCTCGGTCACGCCGTGCCGGCCGTTCGCCATGAAGAATTCGAGCCCGAGCTTGATGCCGCCGACATGGTGGCGGACGCGCTGCGCGATCGCGCGGGCGCGCGCCATGTCCGGCGTGTCGAGCGCGACGAAGATACGGTTGGTCATAAACGGCTTTCGGGCGCGATGGATTCGGTGGTTATCGCGATCGGCTGGGCCTCGACGACAACGGCGGCGGGCGTGGCGACCACCTCGCGCAGCGTCGCGATCGTGCGTTCGGCGGTGGCGAGGCGGCTGCGCATCCGCCAGCGCGCGGCATGATATACGCCGAGCATCGGCACGAAGCCGACAAGGAAGGTGATGAGCAGCAGCAGCGGCAGGTTGATCTCGGCGATCAGCCCACCCCACAGATTGACCGGCACCGTCGTCCAGTTGTTGCGTGTGAACATCGCCGCGACGAACGCGAGGAGGCACCAGAACAGTGTCTTGAGGAACTGCATGCGTAACGGTTAACCCGCTTTGCCGCGCTTTGCCAGTCCATGAACGCCAGTGCGAAAACGATCGCGCAGGATCAGACCGGTTCGAGCACCGCCCAGATCGGCAGATGGTCCGAGGCGCGGCGGGCGGTTGCGCTGGAATGGACGCCGCATTCGACGACACGCAGCGCGCGCGACGCCATGATCCGGTCGAGCCGGCCGACCGGGCGGCGCGCGTGAAAGCTCGGGCCGGTCGGTGCGCTGGGGTAATGCGCGCAGAAATCGCGCAGGCACCCGCCGTTCGGGGTCCATTCGTTGAGGTCGCCCATCAACACCGCCGGCATCGGGTGCGTGCCGGATTCGACGTGCGCGATGATCGTGTGCGCCTGCCGCCTGCGCCACAGGCCGGAGAGATCGAGGTGCATCCCCACCACGCGGATCGCCGTGCCATCGACGCGCAGATCGGCGGAGACGGCGCCGCGCGGCTCCAGCGCGGGCAGGTGGATCGTCTGGTGATCGATCACCTCTGCGGTCTTGCGGACGAGGATGGCGTTGCCGTGCCACCCCATGCTCGCGGTGTTGCGGCCGAACGGCACCGCGTGCCACCCGCTATGCTCCTCAAGCAGATGCTGCGGGATGACGCGCGCCTTGGTGCCGAAGCGGCGGTCGCATTCCTGAAGCGCGATGACATCGGCATCGAGTTCGCACAGCACATCGAGGATGCGGCGCGGATCGCGCAAGCGATCCAGGCCGATGCCCTTGTGCATGTTGTAGCTGGCGACTTTGATCATTCGGGTTCGTGAACGCCTCTAGGGGGAAGTTGGTGCCGAAGGCGCAACGATATCGTGACCCGATCCTTAACCGTTCGTGGCGAGCGAAGTCGAGGCCGCCCGCGCTCGGGACGAATGCGCGGGGTCAGGCAAGGGCTGCGCGCTCCACACCCGCCCAGTGGAGCATCGCGGCGATGAGCGCCGCGGCCACCGGGTTGCCGGCGCCGGGCCCGATCATGACGAATTCGATCTCGGGAAGCGCCGGAAGGCTCGGGTGGGGGGCGACCACGGCAAGTTGCGCGGGCATCAGCCGGGCCGAGTGCGGCATCAGGCCGATGCCGGCACGCGCGGCGGCGCTGAGCCCGGTCAGGCTCGCGCTGGTGAAGGCGATGCGCCAGCTCCGCCCGACCCGCTCCAGCGTCTCGATCGCTTGCGCACGGGTAACGCTCGGCGGCGGATAGAGCAGCAGCGGCAAGGGCGCTGCCGGATCGACGCGAAAATCGGGGTGCGCGACCCAGCGGATCGGCTCGCGCCACGCGGTTGTGCCGCGCCGGTCGCCGGCCTTGCGCTTGGCGATGATCACGTCGAGCAAGCCGGCATCGAACGCGTCGTAGAGATTGTGGCTCAGCCCGGCGCTCAATTCCAGATCGACATCGGGGTGGCGCCGCGCGAACGCGGCCAGCACGTCGGGCAAGGCCGACAGCACGAAATCCTCCGACGCGCCGAGCCGAAGCCGCCCGCGAAGCGGCTGATCGGAAAGGCTGGTTTCGAGCCGCGCCTGCGCATCGAGCACACGGCGCGCGTGATCGAGCAGCATCTCGCCATCGACCGTCAGCGCGACGCGGTGCGTGTCGCGGTCGACCAGACGGCGGCGGACGAGCGTTTCGAGCCGACCGATCTGCTGGCTGACGGTCGATTGCCGAAGCCCGAGCGCCTTGGCGGCGCGGGTGAAGCTGCGCCCGTCGGCGACGGCGACGAAGGCGGCGAGCAGGTCGGGCGGGATCATGGTTATACGTATACGTGATGACTGTTATTGCTGCCATCGCAATTGTGCATGATGATGAGAGGTTTACATCGCTCCTACACACCCGTTCACTTCGACTTCGCTCAGGACGAACGGGCTATGGAGATAGCCGCATGCCCACCTTCCTCCGCCGTATCGATCGCTATCTGCTGTTGCTGATCGCCACCGTCGTCCTAGCTGCCGTGCTGCCCGCGCGCGGCGATGCGGCGGTGTGGGTCGAGCGGGGCGTGAACGTCGCGGTGGCGGCGCTGTTCCTGTTCTACGGCGCGCGGCTCAAGCCCGAGGCGATCTGGGCCGGGATGTCGCACTGGCGCCTGCAAACGCTGATCTTCGCCAGCACCTACATCCTGTTCCCGTTGATCGGCGTCGCGGTGACGGTTTCGCTACGGGGCGTGATGTCGGCGGACGTGCTGGCCGGGCTGCTGTTCCTGTGCCTGCTGCCTTCGACCGTGCAATCGTCGATCGCCTTCACCTCGATCGCGCGTGGCAACGTGCCGGGCGCTTTGTGCGCGGCGTCGCTGTCGAACATGCTGGGCGTCATCATCACGCCGATCCTCGTCTCGCAACTGCTGCCGGTGGCGAGCGGCGGCTTCTCGCTCAAGGCGCTGGAGGATATCGCGGTTCAGATCCTGCTGCCGTTCGTCGTCGGGCAGGTGCTTCGGCCGTGGATCGGTGCATGGCTGCTGCGCCAGCCGGTGCTGACGATGGTGGTCGATCGCGGATCGGTGCTGGTCGTCGTCTATGCCGCGTTCAGCGCCGGCATGGTCGCGGGCATCTGGCACCAGCTTTCCCCGGAGAGCATCGCCGGCGTGCTCGCGGTCGACCTGTTCATCCTCGCGCTGGTGCTGGCGATCACGACGGTCGTCAGCCGCCGGCTCGGCTTTTCGGTCGAGGACGAGATCGCGATCGTGTTCTGCGGCTCCAAGAAAAGCATGGCCGGCGGCATCCCGATGGCGGCGATCCTGTTTCCCGGCCATGCGGTCGGGCTGATCGTGCTGCCGCTGATGCTGTTCCATCAGGCGCAGTTGTTCGTCTGCGCGACGCTGGCGCGGCGCTATGCCGGGCGCGGTACCGCCCCGGATAGCGCACCTCGCGCTATCCCGGCCACCGCCGCGTAAGCCGAGTCAGTTCCAGTCGCTGTGCTCGACCGAATCGAGGATGCGCGCGCCCGCCATGAACACCGCGACCGGGCAGACCGCGAACAGCATCCAGCCACCGACGCTGCCATGATATTGCTCGACATAATGCACGCCGCGCTCGGCCGCGCCGAGGCCGAGGCCGTAGATGACCAGAAACGCCTCGAACTTGGTCTTGATGACGAACAGCCGGGTGAATTTGCGCCACATGGCCCGTGGTTAAGCAAGGCGCGGGCCAACGGCGGAAAAGCGCAGATTCACGTTAATGGATATGGTTACGTGTAAGCTAATTCGACAAGGTCGAGCGCCTCCAGCAGCACGCGGCGGGCGTTCTCGATCGTGGCAATCAACGCTGGGTCGCCGATTGCGTCGGGCGCTATGTCCTCGGGCCAATGTTCGGCGACGATGCCGGCAATGCGATCGAGCTTGGCGGCGTCGACGAGGAAGCGCGGGTCGATCGTCGCGGGATCGGCAACCACGCGCAATCGCAGACACGCCGGACCCCCGCCGTTCGCCATCGACTGGCGCACGTCCACGATCTCGACACGGCGGACCGGGCCGTTGCCGGCGAGCATCGCTTGCAGATATGCCCAGACCGATGCGGTCTCGCGGGCTTCCTGTGGCACGATCAGCGTCATGACGCCATCGGGCGGGGTGACGAGCTGCGCGTTGAAGAGATAGGAGGCGATGGCGTCGGCGAGGGTGACCTGCGAAGCGGGCACCTCGACGATCTCGACTTCGGGCAGACGCTCGCGGAGGTCCGCGTAGAAGCCCTCCCGATCGGCGAAGGCGTGTTCGTGCGCGAACAGCACGCGTTCGTTGGCGACCGCGACCACGTCGTTGTGGAACGCCCCTGCCGCGATCGCCGCTTCGGATTGCTGGACGAACAGCGTGCGGTCGGGCGCGAGCCGGTGCGCGCGCGCGATCGCGGCGCTTGCCTCGCGGTGCTGGCGCGCGGGGAAGGGGCCACCCGTCACGCCGTAAACGAACACTTCGACGCCCGGCGCATCGTGCGTCGCACACAGTCGCATGTGGTTCGCGGCGCCCTCGTCGCCGAACGGCGCCGGCACCGGGCCATGCACCACGAAGGCGGGGTCGGCGAAGGCGAGGCGGAGTTGCGCGAGCGTGCCGGGCCATTCGTGGCTGCGGTGGGGCATCGTCACGAGATTGGCGGCGGAGAGATGACAGCGCGAATCCGCGGTGTCGGGGGCGGGCGAGACGGTCGCGGCATTCGCCGCCCACATCGCCGAGGCCGACAAAGCCTGCGCCCGAAGGTGTGGCGCGGCGGTTGTAAAATCCACCGACAGGCTCTCAAGCCAGCGATGATCGGGCCGCGCGAGCGGCACGAAAAGACCTTGCGTCAGACCAAGCGCGAGGTTGGCGCGCATCTTGGCAAGTCCCTCCAGCGCGGCCCTGCGCGGATGCGCCACGCGCCCGGCGTTGGCGGTCGCGGCGAGGTTGCCGGGGCTGAGGCCGGCGAAATTGTGGCTCGGGCCGATCAGCCCGTCGAAATTGATCTCGGTGAGCATCAGTAGCGCGCCACCCAGGCAAGGTTGTCGCCCTCGATCAGCCCGAGCGCGGTGGCGCAGGCGCGGTCGATCGCGACACCGTCGCCGACCGCGCGCAGCTTGCCATAGGCGCAGTGGAAATCGCCGAGCCGGCCAGCGGCGACCAGCACCGGCTCACCGCCGTCACCGTCGATCGCGATCAGCCGCGCGGGGCGGACGTTGGCGATCGTGTTCACCTTGTCGGTCGGCGCGGTCATGGTCGGGCCGCCGTCGAAAATGTCGATATATTTGTCGAAGCTGAAGCCCTCGATCTCCAGCATCCGCATCGCCGCGCGGCCCGACGGGTGCGGCAGGCCGATCGCGGCGCGGGCGTTCTCCGGCAGCATCGCAATGTAGATCGGGTGTTTGGGGAAAAGGTCGGCGATGAACTGGTGGCCGTGGATCGCGTTGAACTGGTCGGCATCCTGGAAGTTCATTCCGAAGAAGCGGCCCGCCAGCCCGTCCCAGAACGGCGATCCGCCCGCCTCGTCGATCACCCCGCGCAGTTCAGCGAGGATGCGGTCGGCGAAGCGCGCGCGGTGCTGTGCTATGAACATGTAGCGGCTGCGCGCGAGCAGCATGCCGAGGCCGCCGGCACGCTCGCCGGGATGCAGGAACAGCCCGCCGACCTCGCTGCATCCCTCCAGATCCGTGGTGAGGCTCAATTGGTCGGCGCGGAAGGTGCGGCCGAGTTCCTTGCTGTGCTGGGTGAGCGTGCCGATGCGGTAGCTGTAGAACGGGTAATGCTGGCCGACATGGGTGAAGATCTGGCAGGTGCCGCGCACCTCGCCGGTCTGCGCATTCTCCAGCACCAGCACGAACAGCTCGTCGGCGAGCGTGTCGTCGGTCTTGGCGAAGGCGGCGTGGCTCTTGTCGAGCTTGGCTTTGAGCGAGGGGCGATCGGGCGGCAGGTTGGTGAAGCCGCCGCCGGTCAGCTTGGCCATCTCGTAGAGTGGCTGGAGATCCTCGTCGCGCGCGGCGCGGATACGAAACGTCACAGTCCCCCCTTTTCGGCAATGCGCAAGATGGTGAGCGCCGAGAGTGCTGCGCGTTCGGCGAGGCTCTCGGGAATCAGGAATTCGTCCGCCGAGTGGATCGCGCCGCCACGCACCCCCATCGTATCGACGACGGGTACGCCGCACGCGGCGATGTTGTTGCCGTCGCACACCCCGCCGGTGTCGCGCCAGGCGATATCGAGGCCGAGGTCGGCGCCGGCCTGTTTGACCACGCCGAACAGCTTTGCCGCGCCGGGATCGATCGGCTTGGGCGGGCGGTTGAAGCCGCCGTGGACGCTGATGCTGACATCATGCGCGGCGGCGACATGCGCGACGGTTGCGTCGATCCACGCCTGCGCGCGCGCGATCTCGCTGGCGTCGGCGGGGCGGAAGTTGACTCGCAGGATGGCGAGATCGGGCACAACGTTGTTCGGCCCGCCGCCCTCGATCCGCGCGGGATTGACCGACAGGCGCGGCGAGCGCGCCTCGGCCAGCCGAAGCGCGATGTCGGCGGCGGCGAGGACGGCGTTGCGGCCGTCGTCGGGGTTGCGACCGGCATGTGCGCTTCGCCCACGGATCAGGATCGAGAAATTGCCCGTCCCGCCGCGCGCGCCGGCGAGCGTGCCGTCGGGAAGCGCGGGTTCGTAGGTGAGCGCCGCCGCCTTGCGTCGCGCGGCGCGGGCGATCAGCGCGGCGGAGGAGAACGAGCCGGTTTCCTCGTCCGAGCCGATCACCACCTCATAGCCGATGCGATCGGCGAGCAGACTCGCTTCTACCGTTGAGAGCGCGGCGAGCATCACCGCGAGACCGCCCTTCATGTCGGCGACGCCGGGGCCGTTGAGGCAGCCGTCGTCCTGCCAGCGCATCGTCTGGAACGGGTGGTCGGCTGGGAAGACGGTGTCCATATGGCCGGTCAGCAGGATCTGGACGGGCGCTTGGGGGCGGACGGTCAGATGCAGATGCCGGCCGTGATCGAGCGCGGCGAGCGTGCCGTCGGCGAGCAGCGTCTCGGCGCGTGCCGGTTCCGCGAGCGTGAGGTCGCCGGGGAGGATGGCGAACGCGTCGGCGAGGTTCGCCGCCATCGCCGCGAGCCCGGCGAGGTTGCGCGTGCCCGAATTGATCGCCGCCCACGCTTGCGTCTGCGCGAGCATCGGCGCGCCTTCGACCCGCTCGATCGCAGCGCGTTCACTGGGGGCAAGGGTTACCATCGCCAGAGCCTAGCGCGGGACCGGGCGTTACTCCACCCGTTGCGGTCGTTTGCGGTCGATCCGTCACTCCAGCGCGAACCGCCCGCGAATCAGAAACTGTACACGATCGAAGCCGTGCTCGACGTGTCGGTGCTGACCCGCCCGATCGGCGGCGCGCTTTCATATTGCACGGCGTAGGAAAGTTTCGCGGAGAGCGGGCCGAACAGCTTGGCGTTGATCGCCGAGACGCTGCTGACCGTGCTGTTGATCTTCTGGAAATAGACCGACGCGGCCTGAGTCACCGAGATCGCGCGGTTGAGCTTCAGCGCGAAATCCATCGATCCGCGCGCCGCGAAGCTGTTTTCCTGAGTCGCATCGGTGAAGGAAGTGCGGCGATAGGCCGGGCCGACTTCGAGATCGAGCTTGATGCCCGGCGAGCGGATCACGCCGAAACCCGCGCCCACCGACCCGGCATAGCGGTTGTAATAGCCGAGGAAACGGTCGCTCTCGTAGCTGCCGGTGCCGTAGATATAACCGCGTTCGGAAAATTTGTAGTTCGGCTCATAGGCGGCGAGATAATGTTCGCGGCTGATCAGGCCGCTGCTCTGCTTGTAGTCGACCGCGAGCGTTACCGTGTGCTTCCACTGCAACGTCTCGCGGCTGAGTTTCACCGCCGCGTTGACGCCGAGGTCGTTGGTGTTGCCGGTTGTGGCATAGCCACCGAGCTGGACGCTGCCCTTCCACAGATCGAACGGACCGGCCTCGACGATCGTCTCGACCCGCTTGGCCTCACGCGCCTTGCGCCAGCCATCGACCGACGCCTTGATCGTGCGTGCGGATTCGGGCGCGGCGTTGGACGCGTATTTGGAGATGATGTTGATGTCGTTCTCATTGCCCGAAGCGATCGCCGCGTCGAGCATCGCCCTGAGCTGTGGCGGCAGCGGTGCGTCGTTCTTGGCCGGCGTCGTGGCTGACGGCGCTTGCGCCGGGTCCAGAACCGGCGCCGCGACGAGGATCAACGGAAATACCATGACATTCCCATAGCATCGACAGCCACCGTGACGATCTCAGCCTGCCGTCGGCGCGGGGCCGCTGATCGCATCAACCGAGATAGTCGCGGAACAGGAGCAGGACTTCCTCATACAGCGCCTTCTTGAATGGCACGATCAGCGCGGGCAGTTGCGCGGGTTCGATCCAGCGCCAGGCGATGAATTCCTCATGCTCGGTGGCGATGTCGATCTCGCTGTCGTCTCCGAGAAAGCGGCAGAGGAACCAGCGCTGGCGCTGGCCGCGCCATTTTCCCTTCCACACCTTGCCGACCAGATCGGGCGGCAGATCGTATCTGAGTTCGTGCGGGGCGATGGCGATCAGTTCGACGCGATCGGCGGCGATGCCGGTTTCCTCGCGGAGTTCGCGCAGCGCCGCCGTCTCGGCGTCCTCGCCGGGATCGATCCCGCCCTGCGGCATCTGCCACGCTTCGATGCTGGTGTCCTTGCGCTGGCCGACGAAGACGCGGCCCTCGCGGTTGAGGATCATCAGCCCCGCGCACGGGCGATAGGGAAGCAAATGGGGATCGGTCATCGCTCAACGCGCCTCTGAGGTGGGAGCGGGCGACGTTAGCCGCGTGGCGACACTCTCCGCAATCATCGTCTTCGCAAGTGCGAAGGCGCCGGCGCAGTCCGCGACCGCCGAGGGAATCGCCTGACGCAGCGTGATGAAGCCGTGAACCGTGCCATTCGCCTCGCGGAACGTCACCGGCACGCCGGCCTGCGCGAGCGCGGCGGCATAAGCGCGACCCTGATCGCGGAGCGGGTCGAGGCTGGTGGTGAGCACCGTGGCAGGCGGCATGCCAGCGAGATCGGCGAGCAGCGGCGAGGCGCGTGGGTGGCTGAAATCGGCCTGATAGGCGTCGGCGAACCACCGGAGGCTGTCGCGATCGAGCAGATAGCCGCTCTCGAACGCGGCGAGGCTCGGGTACGTGCGCGAGCCGTCGGCGGCGGGGTAGAACAGCAGGTGCGCCACCACCGGCAGCGGTGCGGGATCGTCGCGCAGCGCCATCGCGGTGATGATCGCGAGGTTGCCGCCCGCGCTGTCGCCGCACAGGACGAGGCCCGTTGCGACGCGCGGCAGCGCGGGCGGCGCGCTCGCGACCCAGCGCGCGGCGGCCTCGCAATCGTCGGGCGCGGCGGGCCAGCGATGTTCGGGGGCGAGCCGGTAATCGACCGACAGCACCGGCAGATCGAGCGCGCGCGCCATTTCGGCACAGAAGCTTGCATGCGTGTCGAGATCGCCGATGACGAAACCGCCGCCGTGGAAGAACAGCACCAACGGGCCGGGGTCGCGCACGCTACGCGGATCGAACAGCCGCGCGGGCAGATCGCCGGCCGGGCCGGGAATGGTCAGATCGAGCATCGTGCCGAGCGTGCCGATCGGCAGATCGGCGATGTCCTTGATCGACCGGAGCATCATGCGGGCACGGGCGGCATCGACTTCGTGCATGCGCGGGCCGGGCGCGGCGTTGAGAAAAGCGAGAAAACCACGCACATCGGGGCGAACGAAAATATCGGCCAAAAGCATCTCCTTGGCGCCGCTTTGCGCCGCGCCGCCCGCGACCTTACCTAAGCGTGGTGATCCCGATCGTCCATCATCCCGCCTATGTTTCCGCCGCGCATGCGAACAGCCCGACTCAGCTCAGCAAGAACGGGCTGCTCCGCGATCTACTGCGCGCGGAGGGCACGCGCCTCAACTGGGTCGAGCCCGAGCCGATGCCGCGCGCGTGGCTGGAGGCGGTGCATGACCCGGACTATATCGCCGAGGTGATCGAGGTGCGCGTACCGGCGGAAAAGGAACGCCGCATCGGCTTCGCGGTGACGGCGGCGGTGGCGGAACGATCGCGTCATGTCGTCGGCGGGACATGGCTGGCGGGGCGGCTTGCGCTCGACCACGGCTATGCGGCGAACACCGCGGGCGGCAGCCATCATGCGCTGGCGGGCACCGGATCGGGCTATTGCGTGCTCAACGATCTCGCGGTGGCGGCGGTGCGGCTGGTCGAGGAGGGCACCGTCGAGCGGCTGCTGGTGGTCGATTGCGACGTGCATCAGGGCGACGGCACGGCGTCGCTGTGCGCCGGGCGCAGCGGAATCGCGACCTATTCGATTCATGCCGAGAAGAACTTCCCGGCGCGAAAGGCGCGCTCGACGCTCGACGTGGCGCTGCCCGACGGCACCGGGGACGCGGCCTATCTTCGGGCGTTGGAGGAGTCGCTGGCGCCTTTGCTCGATAGCGTGCGGCCGCAGCTCATTCTCTATCAGGCCGGCGTCGATCCGTTCGGGGGTGACCGACTCGGCCGGCTTTCGCTCACCGAGGCGGGACTGGTCGCGCGCGAGACGCTGGTGGCGCGGCTTGCGATCCAGCGCGGCATCCCGCTCGCCAGCACGGTCGGCGGTGGCTATGGTGCGGATACCGCCGCGATCGCCGCACGCCACGCCACCGCGATCCTGACGCTGGGGCAGGCCTATGCCGCGCGGACGTCTTGAACCGCGCGAGCGCGTCCCCACATGGAAGATTGCTAACGACCCGAGCGCCATGCTACGGGCCTGCCGCTGTGGATTCCATCGGTGGATCACTGGGGCGCGATCGGTCTGCATATGCCATATATGATTGATTTTCGGGCAAGAACTGCCTTCCAGTGAGCAATATCGTCACCAGCGCGGCTGAACCCGCGCCCGCCGGAGCCGATCTCGCGACGCCCGGCGCTCCCTCGCATGGCGCGGACCCGCTGCCGAAGCTCGCGCTCGGCGCGATCGGCGTGGTGTTCGGCGACATCGGCACCAGCCCGCTCTACGCCTTCCGCGAAACCTTCGCCGGGCATCACAAGCTCGCGGTCGATGCGCTGCACATCATGGGCGTGGTCAGCCTGATCTTCTGGTCGATGCTGCTCGTCGTGACGATCCAGTACGTCACGATCATCATGCGCGCCGACAACAAGGGCGAGGGCGGCAGCCTCGCCTTGCTCGCGCTGATCTCGGGGCGGGTGAAGCAGATCCGCTGGTCGCGCGGGATCGTGCTGCTCGGCGTGTTCGCGACCGCGTTGTTCTACGGGGACAGCATGATCACCCCGGCGGTGACGGTGCTCGGCGCGGTCGAGGGTCTTGCCGTCGCGCAGCCGAGCCTGTCGCATCTGGTGCTGCCACTGTCGGGGCTCATCATCATCGCGTTGTTCGTCATCCAGAGCAAAGGCACCGCCAAGATCGGGCTGTTCTTCGGCCCCGTCATGCTGCTGTATTTCGTGGTGATCGCCGCGCTCGGCGTGATGAGCATGGTCAAGACGCCGGGCATCCTGTGGGCGCTGTCGCCGCACTATGCCGCCCTGTTCTTCTACCACGATCCGCTGCGCGCCTTCCTCGCGCTCGGTTCGGTCGTGTTGGCGGTGACGGGCGCGGAGGCGCTTTATGCCGACATGGGGCATTTCGGCCGCAATCCGATCCGCGTGTCATGGATGTTCTTCGTGCTGCCCGCGCTGATGCTCAACTACATGGGGCAGGGCGCCTTGTTGTTTCGCGATGGCGTGCCCGCGCTGGAAAGCCCGTTCTACAAACTCGCGCCGGCCGGTTGGGAATTGCCGCTCGTGCTGATCGCGACGGCGGCGGCGATGATTGCCAGCCAGGCGGTGATCTCGGGCGCGTTCTCGGTGACTCAGCAGGCGATCCAGCTCGGCTTCATGCCGCGGCTGCGGATCGAGCATACCAATGCCGCGACCGCCGGGCAGATCTACATCCCGCTGATCAACTGGCTGCTGCTGGCGATGGTGCTGCTGCTGGTCGCGTTCTTCCGCAGTTCGTCGAACCTCACCGCCGCCTATGGCATTGCGGTGACGGGAGCGATGCTGATCGACACCTGTCTACTGGTGGTGGTGCTGCGCCGCTTGTGGAACTGGCCGCTGATCGCCGCCGTGCCGCTGCTGGCGGTGTTCTTCCTGGTTGATGGCGCGTATTTCACCGCGAACCTGACCAAGATCGTCTCGGGCGGCTGGTTCCCGCTGCTTGCCGGCTTCATCATCTTCACGATCCTGACGACGTGGTCGAAGGGACGGCAGTTGATGATCGCGCGGATGCGCGAGGGCGCGATGCCGATCAAGGTGTTCATCCAATCCGCCGCCACCGCCGCGACTCGCGTGCCGGGGACGGCGGTGTTCATGACCTCGACGCCGGAGGGGGTGCCGCACGCGCTGCTCCACAACCTCAAGCACAACAAGGTGCTGCACGAGCGCATCATCCTGCTGACGGTGAAGATCGTCGATGAGCCGTATGTCGCGGAAGGGCAGCGCTGCCATCTCGAAGACCTGACGCACGGCTTCCACCGGATGATCCTGAAATACGGTTTCATCGAGGAACCGGACGTGCCGGTCGCGCTCGCCAACGTGCATCGCTGCGGCGCCGAGTTCCGCATGATGGACACCAGCTTCTTCCTGGCACGGCAGACATTGCTGGCATCGTCGCGGCCGGGGATGATGATCTGGCGCGAGAAGCTGTTCGCGTGGATGCTCCGCAACGCCGAAAGCGCGATGGAGTTCTTCCGGCTGCCCACCAACCGGGTCGTCGAACTCGGCAGCCAGCTCGAGATTTGAACGAGGCCGCACCCGTAATCGTGACGGCGCTGTTCGGCAAAACCGATGCGGCGTTCTTCGACGGGTTGCGCAAGCGGCACTTCCCGCCCGAGCGCAACCAACTGGCGGCGCATCTCACCATGTTCCACCATCTGCCGCCGTCGATCACGGCCGAACTCAAGCAGCGCCTGTCGGCGGCAACGCGCGGGGTGGCGCCGCCAGACGCGCGGATCGGCGGGCTGATGTCGCTCGGCGGCGGTGTCGCGTTCCGCATCGAAAGCCCCTCGCTGGAGGACATTCGCGATTCGCTCGCGCACGCATTCGCGCCATTGCTGATGCCGCAGGATCGCGCCGGCTGGCGTCCCCACGTCACCATCCAGAACAAGGTGCCGCCTGCGGAGGCGAAGGCGCTGCTGAGCGCGCTGGCGGTCGATTTCCGCCCGCGCGCGGTGGCGATCGCGGGTCTGGCGAGCTGGTATTATCGCGGCGGGCCGTGGGAGCCGCTGTCGCGCCATATGTTCGCTTGACCGCCCGGTTTGACGCACTTATAGGCGCCGCTCTCGCGATGACGAGGCGAAGTAGCTCAGCTGGTTAGAGCACGGGAATCATAATCCTGGGGTCGGGGGTTCAAGTCCCTCCTTCGCTACCATCGTTCACAAACGCGCCGCGAAAACGTGGTGCGGATCGTTCATCACCAGCATCGCATCCTTCCGCGCCAGCGCGACCAGACTGAGTCCATGCGCGCGCGCGTGATCGACCGCGAGTCCGGTCGGGGCGGAGATGCCGACGAGCAGCGGCGCGCCGGCGACCAGCGCCTTGTCGACCATTTCGAAGCTGATTCGGGAGGTGACGAGCACGAAACCCGCTGCGATCTCCGCAGGCGCGCAAGCGCCGATCAGCTTGTCGAGCGCGTTGTGGCGGCCGACATCCTCGCGCGCGGCGACGATCGCCCCGGTGGTATCGCACACCGCCGCCGCGTGCAGCGCTCCTGTCGCGGCGGTGAGCGGCTGGTGCGCGCGGATCGCCTCCAGCGCGGTGAACACGGCGGCGGCGCTGGTGTGCGGCGTCGGCGCATGCCGCGTAACCGGGCGGACGACCTGTTCCAGCCCGGAGACGCCGCACAGCCCGCAGGCGGTATCGCTGGTGCGGTGGCGGACCCGGTCATGGATTCGCCCCGCGCAACGCTCGGCGACGGTCACGCGGACGATCCAGCCGGCGGGCGTCTCGAACACGTCCATGTCGAGGATGTCGGCGGCCGCATCGATCAGCCGTTCGGTGAGCAGGAAGCCGGTGGCGAGATCGTCGAGCGCGGCGGGGGTGGCCATCAGCACGGCATAGCCGATGCCGTTCACCTCGATCGCGACGGGCGCCTCGATCGCGATGGTGCGCTCATCCGTATGCGCGCCATCGCGGGTGAGGACGAGGATGTGTTCGGTGCGCGTGGTCATATCGGCAAATCCGCGGGCGTGTTGACGTTGAAAAGCGGCTCGGGCGCGGGCAGGGCGGTCGCGCCCACCGCGTCGGCCCAGCGCCGGATCGACAGCGCGGCGCTCTTCGTGCCGCTGACGTACCCGTCGAGCCGCGCCGCGAGCATCTCGGCGGCATCGGCACGCCAGCAGCCGAGGATCGGCGCGTCGCCGCAATAGGCCGGTGCGCCCGCGATCACATCGGCGATCAACGCCGGTGGCACGCGCGGCATGTCGCAACCGATCGTGAGGACGTGCGTATATCCCGTCGCTTCGGCGTGGAGCAACGCGGCGGCGATCCCGCCGAGCGGGCCGAGGCCGGGACGTGGCCGGTCGGCAAGCGACTGCAAGCCATTCCAGTCTCGGCCACACACCACGATCGTCTTCACGAACGCTCCGAGCGCGGCGGCTGCGTGCGCGATCAGCGGTTGGCCATCGAGCAGCGCCAGCGCCTTGTCGCTGCCGAACCGGCTCGACGCGCCGCCTGCAATGATCGCGCCGAGGATCGTACGAGAGGTCATCAGCACTATCCCGAGTTCGTCAGCCACCCTCCTACCGTCCGCAATGAGCGTGGGGTGTCGAAGCGTTGTGATAGCATCGTCATGGCGTCGCAAAACAAAACTGTCGCGCGCGCGGTTTGTACCGACGCGCTGCCATGCCGATATTGCCATCCGGGCCGCTTGCCCCATAGAAGCGCGCCCGAGACGCCCCGTCGCCAAGCTGGAAGCCGATATGACCACGCATACCACCCGCATGTTGATCCTCGGTTCCGGGCCGGCGGGCCTCACCGCCGCCATCTACGGCGCTCGTGCGGGGCTGAAGCCGATTCTCGTGCAGGGCATCCAGCCCGGCGGGCAGCTCATGACGACCACCGATGTCGAGAATTACCCCGGTTTCGCCGACGTGATCCAGGGGCCGTGGCTGATGGAGCAGATGCAGAAGCAGGCCGAGCATGTCGGCACGCAACTCATGTACGACACGATCGTCGAGGTCGATGTCTCGCAGCGCCCGTTCCGGCTGATCGGCGACGGCGGCGATGTCTATGAGGGCGACACGCTCGTCATCGCGACCGGCGCGCAGGCCAAGTGGCTCGGGCTGGACAGCGAGGAAGCGCTCAAGGGCAAGGGCGTCAGCGCGTGCGCGACCTGCGACGGGTTCTTCTATCGCGGCAAGAAGGTCGCGGTGATCGGCGGCGGCAACACTGCGGTCGAGGAGGCTTTGTACCTCACCAACCATTCGCCCGACGTGACGATCATCCACCGCCGCGACCATTTCCGTGCCGAGAAGATCCTCCAGGACCGGCTGTTCGCGCACAAGAACGTGAGCGTGCTGTGGAACAAGGAAGTCGCCGAGTTCGTCGATGGCGGCGGCACGGCGGGCCTGATCGCGTTGGAACTGCGCGACACGGTGACGGGCGAGCTGTCGCGGCTCGACACCGACGGCGGCTTCGTCGCGATCGGCCACCACCCGGCGACCGAGCTGTTCCGTGGCCACGTCGATCTCGACGAGGATCATTACATCAAGGTAGAGACCGGCACTACCAAGACCAACGTGCCCGGCGTGTTCGCCTGCGGTGACGTGATGGACAAGCATTACCGTCAGGCGGTGACGGCCGCCGGCAGCGGCTGCATGGCCGCGCTCGATGCCGAACGCTTCCTCGCGGCGGAGGATTTCAAGGTGGCGGAAGCGGCGGAATAGCGCGCGAAACTTCGTCGCCCGAGACCCCCGCTTGCGTTGGGGCGACGGGTGTTGCGGGTCAGATCGCCTCGAAAATCCGTTCGAACAACCAATCCGCATCGCCTTCGCGCGCGAAGCTGTGCGAGGGGCTGTCGAGCGTTTCGATCGGCGCGGCGAGCGTCGCGGTCTTCATCGCATCGCGAAACGCGAGCGCGGTCGAGTCGCCGTTTGCGAGCAGGATCGTCGCGCGCGCGCCCCAACCCTCCAGCGCGGCGATCAGTCGCGCGGCGAGGCCGTCCTCGCGTGGCGACCGCGCTTGCGTCACTTTGCGCAAGCCCACGACGAGCCTGCGCAGGTTCACCCCGCCGCTGGCCAGCCGGAGCCACTCGCGCGGGTTCTTCACCTTGTCTGCGTAGCGTGCCCGGATCGCGGCGGCGGGCGGCAGATCGTCGGCGTCGTCGATCACCCACGGATTGGCGAGGATCAGCCGGTCGATCCCGGCGCAATGCCCGAACAGCGCGAGCGCGGTCGCGGCGTCGCAATTGCCGAACGCGATGAGACGGCGCACCCCCGTCTCGGCGGTGAAGGTCGCCGCCGCTGCTGCGATATCGGGGGCGGAGGACAGGAAGCCGCCATTTTCGCCGCTTGAATCGCCGACGCCGCGCCGGTCGAAGCGGAACACCGGCACGCCCGCCGCCGCCAGTCGCGCGGCGAGCAACGCCATGCCGCGATGCGCGCCGGCGCGGACTTCATTACCGCCCGAGACGATCAGCAGCCCGGTCTCGCCCGAGGCTTCATCGAGCGTGCCGAGCAGGCGGTCGCCCGCGCAGGGAAACGCGATCAGCCGCCGCATCGCGCGATCCATGCCGCGATATCGTCGGCGAGCAGCGCGGCGAGCGCGGGATCGTTGCCGGGTTCGGCGCGGCGCCAGAGTGGGGCGGCATCCACTTTGCGGTCGGCGGGCTGCGGGTCGCTAACCAGCCGCACCGTGCGCAGCGGTCCGTCCGGCACGGCAACCGCGCCATCGTCGGTCAGGGCATTGAACAGCGGCGGCGCGATACGATTGCCGGCGAGCAGAAGCGGCGGACAATCCGCGCCGGGCTGAACCGGAATCGCCGTGCCGCCGGTCGACGCGGCACGCCGCAATTCGGAGAGCGCCGCCGCGCCGGGAAGCGGCGATAGCCGCCAGCGGCTCTCCAGCCGCGCTTCACCGTCGATCGCGGCGCCGCTGCGCAGTGCGACGCCATGCACGTGCCTGCCGATGTTTCCAGCAGCGGCGGCGAAGGCGGCGCGCCAGTCGTCGAGGCGGGCATCATCGGTCGGCAGCACGCTTTCGCCCTGACCCGGCAGATCGGGCAGCGCGCTCGCCACCTCGCGCGCGGCGAGCGCGCGGCACAACGTCACCACGAACGCGCGCGTGCGGTTGGCTTCTTCGAACAGCGGCATCGCGATCACCACGATCGGGCCGTTCGTCGGCCCGAAGCGCAACATCGCCTCGCGGCCGCCGCGCCAGTCGTAATGGTCGATCAACCGCGCGCGCTCATCGCGGCGCTTTGGCCGCCGCGAACCGGACGAGCGCGCCGAAGGTCTCGAGCATTTCGCCGTCGACTTCGTCGTCTTCGATCAGGATGCCGAGCCGCTCTTCCAGTTCGGTGAGCACGCCCGCGACCGCCATCGAATCGAGTTCCGGCATCGCGCCGAACAGCAACGTGTCGTCGCGCAAGGCGGCCGCGCGCGCTTCGCTCAGCCCCAGCACGTCGCGCAACACCGCGCGCACGGTCGTCTCGATCGTCGAATTATCGTCTGGCAACACTGCAGGCCCATCCTTCCCTTTTCGGCGCGCGTTAGAGAAAGGGCGTGCTTCTGCCAAGGGCCGCGCCTTCGCCCGGGTCTTCACAAGGCGGCGGACTCGGCTATCAGGGCGCGATGATCGCTCTCGATCCCGTGCCTCGCCCGATCGACACGCTGCCGCTCCGCGGGCGGGCGGAGGATGTGGCGCTGGCGTTCAAGAGCGGCGATATCACCTTCGCCGAGCTGGAGCGCCGCACCGGGGGCATCGCGGCCCGGCTTCGGCAGGCGGTCGATGAACCGGGCGCGCGGGTGGCGAGCTGGCTGCCCAAGACGGTGACCGCATGCGTGATGCCGCTCGCCGCGCCGCGTGGCGGGCTGGTGCATGTGCCGGTCAACCCGGTGCTCAAGCGCGCGCAGGTGGCGCATATCCTCGCCGATAGCGGCGCGCGGCTGCTCGTTACGCAGGCGGCGCGCGCTGCCACGCTGGAGCCGGGCGACGTGCCGGGTGATTGCCGGATCGTTCTGGAGGAAGACCTCGCTGGCGACACCGATCCGCTACCGCCATCGCGCGCCGACACCGACGCGCTCGCGGCGATCCTCTACACCTCGGGATCGACCGGGCGGCCCAAGGGGGTGATGCTCAGCCATGCGAACCTGTGGCTGGGGGCGATCAGCGTGGCGCACTACCTCAAAATCACGCCCGCCGATCGCGTGCTGGGCGTGCTGCCGCTGAGTTTCGATTACGGGCAGAACCAGCTGTTTTCGACCTGGGCGGCGGGCGGATCGGTCGCGCCGCTTGATTACCTGACCGCGCGGGACGTGGTGAAAGCGGTCGAGCGGTTCGGCGCGACGACGCTGGCGGGCGTACCGCCGCTATGGGTGCAGTTACTCGATGTCGAATGGCCGGAAGCGACGGCGGCGCGGCTGCGGCGGCTCACCAACTCGGGCGGCGCGCTGACGGTGCCGATCATCGCGGGGCTGCGCGCCAAATTCCCGCAGGCCGATCTCTACCCGATGTATGGCCTCACCGAAGCGTTCCGCTCGACCTACCTCGCGCCCGAACTGGTCGATGCGCACCCGCAAGCGATCGGCCGTGCGATCCCCTTCGCCGAGGTGATGGCGGTGCGCGCCGATGGCAGCCGTGCCGCGCCCGGCGAAGCGGGCGAACTGGTCCATGCCGGGCCGCTGGTGGCGCAAGGGTATTGGCGCGATGCCGAGCGCACCGCCTTGCGCTTCCGGCCCGCGCCCGATTGGGCGGAGAATGGCGGCATGGCGGTTTGGTCGGGCGATACCGTGATGGAGGGCGAGGACGGGTTGTTCCGTTTCGTCGGCCGCGACGACGAGATGATCAAGAGCGCTGGCAACCGCATCAGCCCCACCGAGATCGAGGATGCCGTGTTGCGCGGGCAGGAGGCGGGCGAGGCGGTGGCGATCGGGGTGCCCGACGCGCGGCTCGGGCAGGCGATCGTGGTGGTGGCGCGGGCGCTCGGCGACGCTGCCGTGGCCGAGGCGGCGGTGCGCGCGCGGCTGCGCGCCGAGCTGCCGAGCTTCATGCAGCCCGCGCGCTACGAATGGCGCGATGCGCTGCCGGTCAACGCCAACGGCAAGCTCGACCGCGCATCGCTCCGCCGCGAGGTGACGGCATGAAGCCGATGGGGACGATCCCGGCCGATTTCGCCGGCGCGCCGCTCGTCATCGCCGGGCGCAGCGCGGAGGAATGGGTCGATGTCGCGGGCGACACGCCGCTGTTCGTCTATGATTTCGCCGCCGTCGCGCGGCGGGTGGCGCGCTTCCGGGCGGCGTTCTCCGGCGTCGATCTGCACTATGCGATCAAGGCCAACCCGTTTGCGCCTTTGCTCGCCGCGATGGCGCCGTTGGTCGACGGGTTCGATGTCGCCTCGGCGGGCGAACTCGCGCGCGTGACGAGGCTGAAACGGGGCCATGCGATCAGCTTCGCCGGGCCGGGCAAGCGTCGCGACGAGATCGAGGCGGCGATCCGCGCGGGCATCACGATCAACCTCGAATCCGAAGGCGAGGCGGCCCGCGCGATCGCGATCGGCGACGTGCTCGGGCTGGTCCCGCGTCTCGCCGTGCGGGTGAACCCCGAGATCGAGCTGCGCGGGTCTGGCATGCGGATGGGGGGCAGGGCATCCCCCTTCGGGATCGATTCCGATCGCGCCGCCGCGCTCGCGCGCGAGGTGATCGATTCCGGCGCGGAGTGGTGCGGCTTCCATATCTTTGCGGGATCGCAGGCGCTCGATGAGCAGGCGATCATCGAGACGCAGGCCGAGACGCTGGCGCTGGCGGCACGGCTCAGCGAACAAGTCGGCGTCGTGCCGCCGCTGGTCAACCTCGGTGGCGGGTTCGGCATCCCGTACTTCCCCGGCGAAGTGCCGCTCGATATCGAGGCCATCGGCGCCGCGCTCGTCGAACGGCTCGGTTCGCTGCCGGCCGGGCTCGAGGGCACGCGCTTCGCGATCGAACTCGGCCGCTGGCTGGTCGGCGAGGCGGGCGTGTATCTGACTCGCGTGGTCGATCGCAAACAGAGCCGGGGGGAGACCTTTATCGTTACCGATGGCGGCATGAACCACCAGCTCGCGGCGAGCGGCAATCTCGGCACGGTGGTGCGCCGCAACTATCCGGTCGCGGTCGCCACCGCGCCGGCCCATGCACCGACCGAGGTCGCCAGCGTGGTCGGCCCGTTATGCACCCCGCTCGACCGGCTCGCCGACCACGTCGGAATTCCCGTCGCGCACCCCGGCGATCTGATCGCGGTGTTCATGGCCGGCGCTTACGGACTGTCGGCCAGTCCGGCCGGATTCCTCGGCCACCCCGCGCCGGCGGAAATCCTGGCGGGCGCGCCGGACGTTCCTAACGCAATCTTCACCTCTCCAAAGGCATAGCCCGACCATCGCCGCGGACTTGCACGCCTGACGGAGCGTGCCGGTTGTAGCAGCAGGGAGTTTGGTGGATGCGTACTTCGGGGCTTCTCAAGGGCTGTGTCACGGCTGGCGCGACCGCGCTCGCGCTGAACGGGTGCGCGACGGGCGGCGGCGGGCAATTGCCGCCGGCGGCGTTCGTCGCCACGCAGGAACAGCCGGGCGAGGAATATGTCATCGGCCCGCTCGACCAGCTCAACATCTTCGTGTGGCGCAACCCCGAACTGTCGGCAAAGGTGCAGGTTCGCCCCGACGGCCGCATCACCACGCCGCTCATCAGCGACATGCCCGCTGTCGGCAAGACGCCGGCGATGCTCGCCGACGACATGAAGATCGCGCTGGGCGAATATATCAAAGACCCGGTCGTCTCGGTGATCGTCGAGAATTTCAGCGGCACGTTCAGCCAGCAGGTCCGCATCGTCGGCGCGACCGCCAAGCCGGCGTCGATACCGTACCGCGCCAACATGACATTGCTCGACGCGATGATCGCGGTCGGTGGCCTCAGCGAATATGCCGCCGGCAACCGGGCCAAGCTGATCCGCTACGATCGCGCCACCGGCAAGCAAGTCGAATACAACATCAAGCTGTCCAACCTTCTCAAGAACGGCGATTCGCATGCGAACGTCCGGCTCGAACCGGGCGACGTCATCATCATCCCCGAGAGCATGTTTTGAGAGGGCCGGGCACGTGAACGGTCTTTACGATGAACTGCGGATCGCGATCCACGCGGTCTGGATACGGCGCTGGATCGCGCTCGGCGTGGCATGGGCGGTCGCGATCGTCGGCTGGCTGTTCGTGGCGCAGATCCCGAGCAGCTACGAATCGACCGCGCGCGTGTTCGCGCAGATGCAGACGTTGCTGCCCGCCGCCGTCGGCATCTCGCCGGCGGACCAGCAGAAGAATCTCGACACCGTCCGCCAGACGCTGACCTCGGCCGACAATCTCGAGAAGGTCGTGCGCGGCACCGACCTCGCCAACACCGTCGCCACCGACAAGGACGTGGCGGACCGGGTGGCGGCGCTCCAGCAGGCGGTGAAGATCACGTCCGAGCAGGACAATATCTTCACGATCTCGGTCAGCCAGAAAAGCCCGAAGGTCGCGCGGCAGGTCGTACAGAAATTGCTCGATCAGTTCGTCGAGCAGAACCTCTCGGGCGACAAGGCGGAGACGACACAGACACTCCAGTTCCTCGACCAGCAGCTCGCGCAGAAGCAGAAGCAGCTTTCCGACGCCGAGGCCAAACGCGAGGATTTCCAGAACCGCTATCTCGGCTCGCTGCCCGGCACCGGCTCGGTCGCCGACCGGATGGCGGCGGCGCGCAGCCAGATGGCGCAGGTCGATGGTGATCTCGCCGCCGCGCAATCGGGGCTGGCGGTCATCAACGGTCAGATGGCCGGAACCCCGGCGAGCGTTCCCGGCGCGGGCGGCAGCGCCGGCAGCGCCGGGCCGGCCCGCGCCCGGCTGAACGCGATCCAGGGACAGCTCGCCGATGCGCGCGCGCGCGGCTATACCGAGCAGCATCCCGATGTGATCGCGCTCAAGAGCCAACTCGCCGCCGCACAGGCCGCGGCGCGCAACGAACCTCTGGTCGGTGGATCGGCGGCGGGCGGCGCGTCCAATCCGTTGTATCTCCAGCTTAAGGCCAATCAGGCCGACAAGCAGGCGCAGGTCGCCGCGCTGATGAGCCGCAAACGCCAGCTTCAGGGCGACATCGATACGATCAGCACCAAGCTGACCGGCGATTCGGGCGCGATGCAGCAACAGTCGCAGATCGAGCGCGACTATCAGGTCTTGAAGGACAGTTATGACAAATTGCTGTCCGATCGCGAGGGCGTTCGCCTGCGCGGGCAAGCGCAGTCGCAGACCGATGCGATCAAGTTCAGCGTGCTCGACCAGCCGAGCGCGCCGCGCGTGCCGACCTCGCCCAACCGCCCGCTGCTGCTGACCGGCGTGCTGCTGGCGGCGCTGGTGATGGGGGCGGGCGCCGCGTTCGCGATGACTCAGGTGCAGACAACCTTCCCGACGTCGAAACGGCTCGAAACGGCGACCGGTTTGCCGGTGATCGGCTCGATCGGCGAGACCGTGACGAAGCTCCAGACCGCGCAGCGCCGCCGCCAGCTCGGCTATTTCGGCGGCGGCATGGCGGCGCTGGTGGTCGCGTGGGTGGCGCTGCTCGGCGTCGAGATGCTCCAGCGAGGACTTGCCGCATGAACGACGTGACCTCGCGCAAGCTGGGTGGCTCGCTGATCGAGCGCGCCGCGCAAATCTATGACTTCAATGCAGAGCTGCGCGCGCGCAGCCCGCAACCGCCCGTCACCGCATCGGCACCGCTGCCGCGGGTCGCGCCGGTGGCGGAAGCGCCGCTGGTACCCGACTCCTACGCCGAAGTGTCGCCTCCGGGCGACGTGGCGGTGGTCGATCGCGCGATGCTGACCACCAACGGGCTGCTCGTCCCCGGTGCGCCGGTCGGTGCGCTCGCGGAGGAGTTCCGGCTGGTCAAGCGGCACCTGATGGTGACCGCGCGCACGCTCCGCCAGAAAGACGCGACGCGGGCGCGCACGATCCTGGTCTGCTCGGCCAAGCCCAACGACGGCAAGACCTATTGCGCGCTCAATCTCGCCATCTCGATGGCGGCGGAGCGCGAGGTCGAGGTGATCCTGATCGACGCCGATTTCGCCAAGCCCGACGTGATGAACCGGCTCGGCCTCGCGGATGGGCTGGGGTTGCTCGATGTGCTCGCCGATCCGACGATCGATATCGAAACCTGCGTGGTACGCACCGACATCCCGCAATTGAGCGTGCTGCCCGCCGGCACCAAGTCGCACGACGACACCGAATTGCTGGGCAGCGCACGCACCGCCGCGATCATCTCGGCGTTGCTCGCCGCCGATCCGCGCCGCGTGCTGATCTTCGATTCACCGCCGGTGCTGGCCGCGTCGCCCGCCGCCGTGCTCGCGCATCATGCTGGGCAGACCGTGCTGGTGGTGCGCGCCGACCGCACCGTCGAGAGCGATCTGCGCGAAGCGGTCGCGCTGCTCAGCGGCTGCGAAGACATCCAGTTGCTGCTCAACGCGGTGACCTATGCGCCCGGCGGCCGCCGCTTCGGCAGCTATTACGGGCAGGAGGACTCGAAATGAAGCGGATGCTCCTGACGGGGGCCGCCTGTGCGACGCTGCTTGCCGCGCCCGTCCATGCGCAGGATCGGCACAAGTCGATCTCGCCCTATATCGAACTGAGCCAAGTCGCCGTCGCCGATCTGAGCGGCGACAACGACGTGCTGACCTATTCGACGGTCGCCGCCGGGGTCGACGCCGATCTGCATACCAACCGCGCCGACCTTCAGGTGAGCTATCGCTACGAACGCCGCATCGCGTGGAGCAAGCGTGTCGGTGACAGCGACGTCCACAGCGGCCTCGCACGCGCGGCGGTGAAGATCGCGCCGGGCGTCAGCCTCGACGGCGGCGCGCTCGCCACGCGCTCGCGCTACGACATTCGCGGCGCGGCGCCGGTGAACCTCGCCGGCAATGTCGACAACATCAGCCAGGTCTATTCGGCCTATGCCGGCCCGACGCTCGCGACCAACGCCGGCCCGGTCGCGATCAACGCGGCATATCGCTACGGCTACACCAAGGTCGAATCGCCCGGTTCGACCGGCGTCGCGCCCGGTGCGCAGCGGCTCGACGTGTTCGACAGCGCGCAGAGCCACGTCGCGACCGCGTCCGCCGGCGTGAAGGCGGGCGAGGTTCTGCCGGTCGGCGTGACGGTGAGCGGCGCGTACGAGCGCGACACCGCCACCCAGCTCAGCCAGCGCTACGAGGGCAAATACGGCCGCGGCGACGTGGTGCTGCCGGTCACGCGCACGCTCGCGCTGCGCGGAGGCGTGGGATATGAGAAGATCAAGATCACCCAAAAGGACGCGCTGCTCGACGCGGGCGGCAATCCGGTGATCGACCGCAACGGTCGCTACGTCACCAATCAGGCGTCACCGCGCCGGATCGCCTATGAGACCGACGGGCTGATTTACGACGCCGGCGTGATCTGGCGTCCGTCGCCGCGCACCTTGCTGACCGCCAATGTCGGCAAGCGCTACGGCGGCGTGAGCTATACCGGTTCGTTTTCCTATTCGCCGTCACGTGCCGTAAGCTTCCAGCTTGGCGTATATGACTCGGTGACGACCTTCGGGCGCCAGTTGCAGGACGGCATCTCGCGGTTGCCGACCAGCTTCATCGATCAGCGCGATGCGTTCGGCCAGCAGTTCGGGGGATGCACGTTCGGCAACACCGCAGGTTCGGCGGGCGGGTGCCTCAACGGCGTGTTCCAGTCGATCTCGTCCTCGTCGTATCGCGCGCGCGGCGTCGATGCGATCCTGTCGGCGAACCGGGGTCCGTTCAGCTACGGCATCGGTGCGGGCTATGCCAACCGCAAGTTCTTCGCGCCCGAGGGCGAGCAGTTCACCGTCGATGGCGTCGAAGACGAGAGCGTCTATGCGCAGGCTTTCGCCTCGGTCACGCTCGATCGTGTTTCCAGCATCAGCGCGGACGTGATCGCGAATTACTATAAGAGCGGTATCGCCGGATCGCGCGGCATCTACAGCGAGGGCGCGACGGCGACCTATTACCGAAGCTTCGGCCGGTTGGGGGCGACGGCGACCGCCGGCATCTACAATTTCAGCCAGCAGGGGCTGCGCGACCAGACTTCGGCCCAGGGCCAGGTCGGGATGCGGTATCAATTCTGAGGGTGTTGCCATGTACGACGACCATTATGGATTGAACGGGCGGCCGTTCCAGCTCACGCCTGATCCGCGTTTCTGGTTCGATACCGCCACGCACCGCAAGGCGATGGCCTATCTCGGCTATGGACTGAGCCAGGGCGAGGGCTTCATCGTCATCACCGGCGATGTCGGCGCGGGCAAGACCACGCTGGTCGGGCATCTGATGGCGACGATCGACCGAGACCGCTTGCAGGCGATCAAGATCGTCTCGACCCAGATCGAGGCGGACGACTTGCTTCGCATGGTCGGCAACGGGCTCGATCTCCACACCGACGGGATGACCAAGGCGCAACTGCTCACCGCGATCGAGCGCGGGCTGCACGCCACCGCACGCAGCGGACGGCGCACGTTGCTGATCGTCGACGAAGCACAGGCGCTGCCGGTTTCCGCGCTTGAAGAATTGCGGATGCTGTCGAACTTCCAGGCGGGCGGCCATGCGTTGCTCCAGATCTTCCTGCTCGGCCAGCCCGAGTTCCGGGAGCGGCTGCACGGTTCCGACCGGCTCGAGCAGCTCCGCCAGCGCGTGATCGCGACTCATCACCTCGAACCGATGGAGCGCGAGGAAGTCGCGCCGTACATGAAGCACCGGCTCGGCGTGGTCGGCTGGACTGGCCGTCCGCACTTCACCGACGATGCGTTCGCGGCGCTCTACGCTGGCTCCGATGGCGTGCCGCGCCGGCTCAACCAGCTTGCCGGGCGCGTGCTGCTGTTCGGCGCGATCGAACAGCTCGATACGGTCGACGCGGAGGTGGTGAACACGGTGCTGGCGGACATTTCGAGCGACGCGCCCGAGAAGTCCGAGCCGCTGCCAATCGTCAAGGCGGCCGAGCCGACCACCGCGCCGCGCCCGATCCGGCATCTGCCGTCCGAGGATGCCGAGCCGGATGCCGAGTTGCTCGCCCGCATCGCCTCGCTCGAATCGCGGGTCGAGGAACCCGCCGCGCCTGACCAGTCGCTGATGCAGGCGATCGCCTCGATCGAATCGCGACTGGAGAATGTCTCGGCCGGTCCGCGTGTCGATCGCGGCATCCTCGCGCGGCTGACCTCGCTTGAGGCGCGGGTCGAGACCGCACCGAAGGTCGATCCCGCGCTGGCCGAGCGGCTCGCCTTGGTCGAGGGGCGTACCGACCAGATCGCGGTCGCCGTCTCGGATGTCGATCAGACGGTTCGCGACGAACTGGCCGCGCTCGGTGCCGCAGTCGAGCAGACGGCGGCGCGCCTCCCCGAGATCGATGCGGCGGGCAGCGAACGGCTCGCGGCGCTCGAAGCGCGGATCGACCAGCTTGCCGCGCGCGAGCCCGAGGCGGACCCGGCCATCGCCGCGCTCGAAGCCCGGCTCGATGAGGTCGCGTCGCGCGGACCGCAAAGCGACCCGGCCGTCGCCGATCACCTCGAATCGCTCGAAGCCGCGATGGAGCAGCTCGCCGCCCGGCCGACCGATCTCAACCCGGCACTCCTGGCGCGGCTCGATGCGCTGGAGACCCGGATCGACGAGGCATTGGTCGCGTCAACGGCAGGCGATCCCGCCAGCCGCGCTCGCATCGCCTCGCTTGAGGCGCGCATCGAGGAACAGGACGCCGCACTGCGCCGTGTGCTGACGTTGCTGGTCGATTGGGTCGAGGGTGATGGATCGCACGATACGACGGCGCTCCGCCGCGACCTGCGCTGAGCCGGAGCATGCCCCACGCGCTGTCGGTCGATATCGAGGAATGGTTTCAGGTCGGCGCGTTCGAGCGGGTGATCGACAAGGTCGATTGGGATTCGCTCGAATCGCGGGTTGAGTACAACACGGACGCGGTGCTGGCGCTGTTCGCCGAAACCGGCGTGAAGGCGACGTTCTTCACGCTCGGCTGGGTCGCCGCGCGCCATCCCGCGCTGATCCGCCGGATCGTCGCGGCCGGGCACGAACTGGCGAGCCACGGCTGGGCGCACCAGCGCGTCTTCACGATGCAGCCGGACGTTTTTCGCGCCGATATCGAGCGCGCGCGCAGGACGCTGGAGGATGCTGGCGGCGTGCGCGTCACCGGCTACCGTGCGCCGAGCTTCTCGATCGACGCGCGCACGCCCTGGGCGCATCCGATCCTCGCCGATGCGGGCTATGCCTATTCGTCGAGCGTCGCGCCGCTCAGGCACGATCATTACGGCTGGCCGGAAGCGCCTCGCTACGCCTTCCGCCCCGTCGCCGATTCGCCTCTGATCGAGGTGCCGGTGACGGTCGCCGCGTTCGGCAAGCGCCGCATGGCGACGGGCGGCGGCTTCTTCCGGCTGTTTCCGGCGGCGCTCACCAACCATGCGGTGCGGCAGGTTTCGGCTGAAGGCCAGCCCGCCGTCTTCTACTTCCACCCGTGGGAGATCGACCCCGACCAGCCGCGCATCGCCGCCGCGCCGTTCACGTCGCGGCTGCGCCACTACAGCCGCTTGGGCGCGATGGCGGGCAAATTGCGCGGGCTGATCCGCCGCCACCGTTGGGACCGGATGGATTCGATCGTCGCCGAGATGAAAAGCGCTATGGCGTGACCGTGCCTTTGCTTTCGCCCCTGCTCGGCCTGCGTACCGCCGATCTGAGCGATGCCTCCGAAGCCGCGCGCATCGCCGATTTCGTTCGCGCGCATCCAGCGGGGACGCCGTTCCATCTCCCGGCGTGGAGCCTTGCCGTCGCGCAAGGGTGCGGCCAGCGCAGCCACACGCTGATCGCCGAGCGTGGCGACGGGACGATCGAAGGCGTGTTGCCGATGACGGAGGTTCGCTCGCGCTTGTTCGGGCGCGCTTTGGTCTCGAACGGCTTCGCGGTCGGCGGCGGCATCCTTGCCGACAGCGATACGGCGGCGACCGTGCTGGCCGAAGCGGGTTGGGCGCTGGCGCTGAAACTCGGCTGCCCGAGCCTCGAATTGCGCGGCGGCGGCGTGCCCGAGGGCGACTGGATCGCGGAGGAGGGGGCCTATCTCGGCTTCACTCGCCCGCTCGCCGTCTCGGACGAGGCCGAACTCACCGCCATCCCCCGCAAGCAGCGCGCCGAGGTGCGCAAGGCGCTCGCACTCGATCTCGACGTGACGGTCGGCAGCGGCGCCGAGGATATGAAGGCGCATTACGCCGTCTATGCCGAATCGGTGCGCAACCTCGGCACCCCAGTGTTCCCGGCCAAGCTGTTCCGCAGCGTGCTCGCGACGTTCGGCGACGATGCCGATATCCTGACGATCCGCTCGGCCGGCACGCCGGTCGCGAGCGTGCTGAGCCTGTATCACGCGGGCACGGTCTATCCCTATTGGGGTGGCGGCACGCTTGCGGCGCGCGCGCTTCGCGCCAATGATCGCATGTATTTCGCGCTGATGAGCCATGCCCGCGCGCGCGGCTGCACGCGGTTCGATTTCGGGCGGTCTAAGGTCGGCACCGGGCCGGCGGCGTTCAAGAAGAATTGGGGTTTCGAAGGGGTGCCGCTGCGCTATGCCAAGCGCGTGAAACCCGGCGACACCCCGCGCGAGATCAACCCGCTCAGCCCCAAATATCGGCTGCAAGTCGTCGTGTGGAAGAAACTTCCCCTGGGGATCGCGAACCTGGTCGGTCCGCTCGTCTCCAAGGGCCTTGGCTGATCGATGGGCGACATCCTGTTCCTGGCGCATCGCGTTCCCGATCCGCCCGATCGCGGCGACAAGATCCGTGGGTTCCACATTCTCAAGCATCTATCCGCACACACGCGCACCCACCTCGTCGCCTTCGCCGACGATCCACGCGACCTGAACCGTGCCGGCAGCCTGCCGTGGCTGACGGGCGAGCGCGCGGTGGTGTGGCGGGGCAAACCGCGATGGCGTGCCGCCGCCGAAGCGCTGGTGCGGGGGCGGCCGGTCTCGCTGACGTCGTTCGACGATGCGGCGGTGCGGGCCAAGGTCGATGACCTGCTCGCGCGCTATCCGATCGGCACGATCTACGTGTTCTCGGGGCAGATGGCGCAATATCTGCCGGCCAAGCCCCACCAGCGCGTCGTGATGGATTTCGTCGATATGGATTCGGCCAAGTTCGCCGACTATGCCGCCGCGGCGCACGGCCCGTCGCGCTGGATGATGGCGCGCGAGGCCCGGCTGCTGCAGGCATTCGAGTGTGATGTCGCCGCGCGCGCCGACGCCAGCCTGTTCGTCAGCACCGCCGAGGCCGTACTGTTCCGCAAGGCAACCGGCGCGGCGCGGGTCCAGGCAATCGAGAACGGCATCGACACATCGGTCTTCGATCCCGCCGCCAGCTTCGAGCGCTTCGCGGCGGAGGGCGACCTGATCGTCTTCACCGGCCAGATGGATTATCGCCCCAACATCGACGCGGTGACGTGGTTCGCGAACGATATCCTGCCGCTGATCCGTGCCGCATACCCACAGGCGCGATTCGCCATCGTCGGTCGCGCGCCGTCCGAGGCGGTGAGAGCGCTCGCCAGCCGTCCGGGCGTGATCGTCACCGGCGAGGTCGCCGACGTGCGCGGCTGGCTTGCCGCCGCCGCAGTGGTGGTCGCGCCCTTGAAGCTGGCGCGCGGCATCCAGAACAAGGTGCTGGAGGCGATGGCGATGGCGCGGCCTGTGGTCGCCTCCGCGCCTGCTGCCGAGGGGATCGACCATGCCGGCACGATCCGCGTCGGCACAACCGCCGCCGAGATCGCGCAGGCGACCAGCCTGCTGCTCGACGACAAACCCGCCGCCGCCGGGATCGGCGCAGCCGCGCGCGCGCAGGTGCAGCGCCGCTATAGCTGGGAGGCGTGCCTCGCACCGCTCGATGCGATACTGGCCGATCACCGGACGGAACGCGTCGCGGCATGACCTACGCATTTCCATCTGCCGACTTCGCGCCCGCCACCTCTACGCAAGGGGCGTGGCGTCGCCATCTCGCGGCGCTGGCGGCCGTCGCGGCCATCATCGTCGCGACGTTCTGGCGCGACGTGACGACGCTCGCGCATCTGTGGTGGACGAGCACGACCTTCGGGCATTGCCTGTTCATCGGCCCCGTTCTCGCATGGCTGGTGTGGGCGCGCCGCGCCGATCTCGCCAAACTGACGCCGGTCGGCTGGGCGCCGGGGCTGGCGATCGTCGCATGTGGCGGTCTGGGCTGGCTGCTCGGCGATGCCGGCGGGGTCGCGCTGGCGCGGCAACTCGGGCTGGTGATGATGCTGCAAGGCGCGGTCGTCACCCTGCTCGGGCCGAACGTCGCGCGCGGGCTGCTGTTTCCGCTGTGTTATGCGGTCTTCCTCGTGCCGTTCGGCGAGGGGATGGAAGGGCCGCTCCAGACCGTCACCGTCGCGCTGACGATGCCGATGCTCCACCTGTTCGGCGTGCCGGCGCAGGTCGACGGCGTGCTCATCACCATCCCCAACGGCTATTTCGAAGTTGCCGAGGCGTGTTCGGGCGCCAAGTTCGTGATCGCGATGATCGCCTACGGCACGCTCGTCGCCAACGTGTGCTTCGTGTCGTGGGGCAGGCGGGCGGCCTTCATGGTGATGGCGCTGATCGTGCCCGTCGTCGCCAACGGCATCCGCGCGTTCGCGACGATCTATGCGGCGTATCTCACCTCGGTCGAGGCGGCGACGGGCTTCGACCATATCCTGTACGGCTGGATCTTCTTCGGGCTGGTGATGGCGGCGGTGATCGCGATTGGCTGGCGCTGGTTCGATCGCGCACCCGATGCCCCGGCGTTCGATGCGGCGAAGCTTCAAGGCACGCCGCGCATGCGGCTCGACACGCTGCTCGCGGCGGCGTTGGTGCTGACGACGATCGCGGTGTTCCCCATGTGGAGCGCGGCCATCGCCAATCGCGCGCAAGCCTTGCCCGGCCGTATCGCGCTTCCCGAGGTGCCCGGCTGGCACCGCGTGCCGATGAGCACGCGCGCGCCGTGGGCGCCCAATTATCCGGGTGCCGACCATTATCTGATCGGGCGCTATGCCGATGCGAGCGGCGATCCGGTCGATCTCGCCATCGCGGTTTATGGGTCTCAGCAAGAGGGGAAGGAGATCGTCTCGTTCGGCGTGGGCGCTTTGCGTGAGGATGACGTGTGGGTGCGGATCGAGGATCTGCCCGATCTCGCCGGCGGCTCGGTGATCCACGTCACCGCACCCGGCCCCGTCGAGCGCGAGATCGCGACCTGGTATCGCGTCGGCGACATCGTCACGCACAGCGGCGCACGGCAGAAGCTCGCCACCCTGCAGGCCAAGCTGCTTGGCGGCCCGCAGCGCGCGGTGGCGGTGCATGTCTCGGCCGAGGTGTTGCCGGGCCGCGATCCGCGCGCGGCGATGCAGCGCTTCCTGAAGGCGCTCGGCCCGATCGACGTGGTGGCGGATCGCGCCGCCGGGATGTCCCGTTAGATGTGCGGGATCGCTGGCATCTTCTATCCGGCCATGCCCAAGCCGGTCGATCCGGTGCGGGTGCGCGCGATGACCGACGTGCAGGCGCATCGCGGCCCCGACGGCGGCGATGTGTGGACCGCTCCCGGTGTCGGCCTCGGCCACCGCCGCCTGTCGATCATCGATATCGCCGGCAGTCCGCAGCCGATGCGCAGCGCGGACGGATCGCTGACCGTTACGTACAACGGCGAAATCTATAATTTCGTCGAACTGCGCGCCGAATTGCAGGCCAGGGGTGCGCGTTTCGTCACCTCTGGCGATACCGAGGTGCTGCTGCACGGCTGGGCGGCGTGGGGGCCGGCGCTGCTCGATCGCTTGAACGGCATGTTCGCCTTCGCGATCCACGACGCGGCGCGCGGCTGTCTGTTCCTCGCGCGCGACCGGATGGGGGTGAAGCCCCTCCATTATGCCGAGCTTCCCGATGGTGCGGTGGTGTTCGCCTCCGAACTCAAGGGGCTGCTCGCACACCCGCTGCTGCGCCGCACGCCGCAGATCACCGCGATCGAGGACTATCTCGCGTTCGGTTATGTGCCCGACGACACCTCTATCGTCGCCGGTGTGAAGAAGCTTCCCGCCGGGCATTTCCTGCTGATCGAACGCGGCAAGCCCGTCCCCGCGCCATCGCGCTGGTGGGACGTGGATTTCTCGCGCCGCGCCACCGGCAGCCGCAGGGCGCTGGAGGAGGAACTGGTCGAGCGGATGCGCGCCGCCGTCACGCTGCGGATGGTCGCCGATGTGCCGCTCGGTGCGTTCCTGTCGGGCGGGGTGGACAGCTCGGCGGTGGTCGCGCTGATGGCCGAGGCTTCGCCACGCGCGGTGAAGACCTGCACGATCGGCTTCGACGTGGCCGGGGTGGACGAGCGCGGCTACGCCGACGTGATCGCCAAGCGCTTCGCCACCGAGCATCGCGAGCGGATCGTGTCGGCGGACGATTACGCGCTGATCGACACATTGGTCGCTGCGTTCGACGAACCCTTCGCCGATGCCTCGGCGCTCGCCACCTACCGGGTGTGCGAACTGGCGCGCGAGACGGTGACGGTCGCGCTGTCGGGCGACGGCGCGGACGAAGCGTTCGCGGGGTATCGCCGCTACAAGTTTCAGGCGGCGGAGGAGCGGGTGCGCGCACTATTGCCGGCATCGCTGCGCTCGCGCGTGTTCGGCACGCTCGGCCGGCATTATCCCAAGGCCGATTGGGCGCCGCGCGGCTTTCGCGCCAAGACGACCTTGCTCGCGCTCGCCGAGGATGGCGCCGAGGGCTATGCCCGCTCGGTCGGGGTGACGACGCCGGCGCTTCGCGCGGCTCTGCTCACCGACACCGCCCGCAAGGCGCTCGGCGGGCACCGCGCCGAGGACCGCTACGTCCGCGCGATGCGCGACGCGCCGGCACGCGATGCGCTCGATCGCGCGCAATATGCCGATTTCCAGCATTGGCTGCCCGGCGACATCCTCACCAAAGCTGATCGCACCAGCATGGCGGTGAGCCTCGAAGCGCGCGAACCGCTGCTCGACTACAAGCTCGTCGAATTCGCCGCGACCTTGCCCGATGATCTGCGGCTGCGCCACGGGCAGGGCAAGTGGCTGATGAAGAAGGCGATGGAGCGCTATCTGCCCAAGGACATTCTCTATCGCCCGAAAATGGGGTTCGTCACCCCGGTCGGGGCATGGTTCCGGGGGAGCCTCGCCGATGAAGCGGCGGCGCTGGCGCGTTCGCGCACGCTGATCGGCAGCGGCTGGTTCGATCCGCGCGCGATCGAGACAATCGCCGCCGATCATCGCGCCGGCCGCGCCGATCATGGCCGGACCTTGTGGCAATTGGTGATGCTCGAACGCAGCATGGCGCGGCTGTTCGGCGCGTGATCGGGGCGGTCCGGCTTGACGAACGCCGGCGCGCTTCCTAGCTCGCCGACATGGCCATCATGGAAATCCTCGAAGTCCCGGACCCCCGGCTGAAGAAGCACGCGAAGCCCGTCGATGTGATCGACGACGGCGTGCGCAAGATCGTGTCCGACATGTTCGACACGATGTACGACGCGCGCGGCATCGGTCTCGCCTCGATTCAGGTCGGGGTCGAGCAGGCGATCGTGGTGATCGATCTTCAGGAAGACGAGCCGCCGCTCGAAGAGGGCGGCGAACCGCGCCCCGGCCGGCAGCCGCGCGTGTTCATCAACCCGGAGATCCTGTGGCAGAGCGACGATCTCGCGGTGTACGCCGAAGGGTGTCTGTCGATCCCCGAGAATTACGCCGATGTCGAGCGCCCCGCGCGGTGCCGGGTGAAGTGGCTCGACCTCGACGGCAACGCACATGAGGAAGAGTTCGACGGGCTGATATCGACCTGCGTCCAGCATGAGATGGATCACCTCGCCGGCATCGTCTTCATCGATCACGTCTCGCGGCTGAAGCGCGACATGATCCTCAAGAAGCTCGCGAAAGCCCGCAAGGCGGCCTAATCACCGTTTGTCGCAGCGCGGTTGATCGCGTCGACCGGAGGCGATAGGTTCGCTCTTCGTTCCGGGGAGCAGGCGTTTGGACGGGTTTTTCGCGATTATCGTCATCGTGGCGCTGCTATGCGGCGTGGCGCTGGGCTGGTTCCTCGGGCAGCGCGGAACGGCGGCGATCCAGTCCGAGCGCGACGCGCGCGAGGCCGATTTCAAGCGTGCGATCGTCGATCTCGCCAGCGCCGAGGAGCGCGCGCGCGCGGCGTTCGGCTTGCGCGAGGAACTCGCCGAAGTGCGCGCCGAGCTTTCCGAGATGCGCGAGGATCGTGACCGCGTTCGGCTGGAGAATACCGCGCTCAAGACGCACGCCGCCTCGTTCGAGCATCGCCTTTCCGAGCGGTTGGCGGAAGAAGAGGCGCGGCTCAAGATGGCGCATGACGCGCACGAGGCGCGCGAACGTGCGCTGCGCGAGGCGTTTCAGGCGCGCGAGCAGACCAGCACCGAGACGTATGAAGCGCGAATCGCCGGGCTGCTTCACGCCAAGGATCTGCTCGCCACCCAGTTCGCCGAAGTCTCCAACAAGCTGCTGACCGAGGCGCAGGAGAATTTCCTCAAGCGCGCCGACGAACGTTTCCGCCAGTCCGAGGAGACGGCGGGGCAGAACCTCAAGTCGATGCTCCAGCCGGTCAGCGACCGCCTGCTGCGCTACGAGGAAACCGTCACCAAGGTCGAGGCCGAACGGCTGAGCGCGTTCGACCAGTTGAAGGGGCAACTCGAAGGCCTGCGGGTCGGGCAGGAGAAGGTCTCCACCGAGGCGGCCAAGCTGGTCAATTCGCTGCGCAATGCGCCCAAATCGCGCGGGCGCTGGGGCGAGCAGCAGTTGAAGAACGTGCTCGAAACCTGCGGCCTGTCCGAACATACCGATTTCCAGACCGAGGTGAGCATCGCCGGCGGTGACGAGGGCGGGCGGCTTCGCCCGGACGCGATCGTCAAGGTGCCAGGCGGGCGCAGTCTGGTCATCGACGCCAAGGTCTCGCTCAACGCCTATCAGGATGCGTTCGGTGCGGTCGACGAGGCAGAGCGCAAGCGCGGGCTCGATCTCCACGCGGCCTCGATGCGCGCGCACGTCAACGGCCTCGGCAACAAATCCTATTGGAGCCAATTTCCCGACGCGCCCGACTACGTCATCATGTTCGTACCCGGAGAACATTTCCTGTCGGCGGCGTTGGAGCATGACCCGACCTTGTGGGATTTCGCGTTCGACAAGCGCGTGCTGCTGGCGACGCCGACCAACCTGATCGCGATCGCGCGCACCGTCTCGGCGGTGTGGCGGCAGGAGAAGCTGGCCGCCGACGCGCGCCGGATCGGCGAACTCGGCAAGGAGATGCACGATCGTCTCGCCGTCGCGGCCGAGCATATGCGTGTGGTCGGCAGCGGGCTGGGCAGTGCCGTCAACCGGTACAATGATTTCGTCGGCTCGTTCGAGCGCAACGTGCTGAGTACGGGCCGCAAGTTCCGCGATCTCAACATCGAATCGACCGCCAAGGAAATCCCGTCGCTGCAACCGGTCGAAGCGCTGGCGCGCTACGGCGACGCCGCGCCGGCGCTTGCCGCGCCGGTGGACGAAGCGGCGGAGTAACGTGGCGAAGGGGCGCGCTACGACCCTGCCGCCGCCCTATCTGAAACGCGTCTGGCTTGATCCTGACAAGACCGTGGATCGGAGCGCGTATCCTTTCTGTTTGCCGCTGTTTCGTGGCGATTTCGAGATCGCCTTCGATACTGCCGTTACGATCATCGCGGGCGAGAACGGCGTCGGCAAATCCACGATGATCGAAGCCATCGCGGTTCTCGCCGGGTTCGACGAGGATGGTGGTGGCCAGGCTACCGGGCGGTCGATCATTCGCGCGCGCGTGAAGAGGGCGGCGGTGCGCTCTCCACGGCGTTGAAGGCGAGTTGGCTGCCCAAGGTCGGGCAGGGCTGGTTCTTCCGCGCGGAAAGCTTTTTTTCGGTAGCCCGCTATCTCGACGAAAGCGGCAGCCCGTTTGCGGACTTTTTGTCGCACTCGCATGGCGAAGGGTTTATGCGCTTTTTCGAGGAACGCTGCACGCGACCCGGCATCTTCTTCTTCGATGAGCCGGAATCGGCGCTATCGCCGAACCGTCAGTTCGAGTTCCTGAAGCTCCTGCGGCGGATGCAGTCGGGCGGGCAATCGCAGGTGATCATGGCGACGCACTCGCCGATCCTGATGGCGCTTCCCGACGCGGCGCTGCTGCGGATGAATCGTTATGGTCTGGAGCCTGTAGCGCTCGAAGAGACCGACCATTTCCGGATCTTCCGCGAATTCGTGTCGGACCGGCACGGTTTCGTGTCGGCGATGCTGGACGAATAGCGCCAGCGTCGTTCCGACGGGGGTGAGCGTGAAAGCCTACGCCGCCCGCTTGCCCGCGCTCTCGGCCTGCTCCAACACCTCGAACATCTCGATCGCCGCGCCAAGCGCGCGTGCGAGAGCGGCCAGTAGCGCGACCGTCTCGTCGTCGATCTGGCGGGCCTCGCGCCAATAGGCACCAATCGCGCCGACGGGTTCGCCCAGCCCGACCGGGAACACGGCGACACTTTCGGCGAACGTCGCGAGATAGGCGTTTTGCGGCACGTCATCGGCGAGCCGAACCTCGGGGATGATGATCGGCCGCTTCTGCAGGATAGCGTACCCCGCCAGGCATTCGGTGATCGGGAAGCGCCGCCCTTCCCAAAAGGGCATCGGCGCATCTTCCGCCACATAGACGGTTTCATCGCCCTCGCGGCGAACGATCGTCACGCCATCCGCACCGATCACCCGGCGCGCGCAGGTGCGCAACATCGCGGTGGCGTCAATCTGTGTGGCCGATCGCGAGAGTCGATGAACCGCCTCGGCCAGCGCGTGCCAACGATCGATCGGCGTCCCGTCCGACATGCCTCTTCTCCCAGGGCGTCATTTCCTGACGACCCGGGAGAACAGTATATCACCCCGCCGCTTTCGCCAGCCCCTTCGCCAGTTGCAGCGCGCCGTGGAGCCGCGCCTTGGGGTCGGCCCAGACGCGCGTCACCACCAGCTTGCTGTCGGGGCGCAGTTTCGCCACATCGCCGACGCGTTTGAGCCACGCCAGCAGCCCATCGATATTCGGCGGCTTGTCATCGTGGAACGCCACCAGCGCGCCGCGCGGGCCGACGTCGATCTTGGCGACGCAGGCCTTCTTGGCGTGCAGCTTGATCTCGATGATGCGGATGAGGTTCTCGGTCGGATCGGGCAGGGGGCCGAACCGGTCGATCAGTTCGGCGGCGAACGCCTCGACCTCGCCGGTATCTTCCAAATCGTTGAGGCGGCGGTACAGCCCCATGCGAAGGTCGAGGTCCGGCACGTAATCCTCGGGGATGAGGATCGGTGCATCGACGGTGATCTGCGGCGAGAAATTCTTCGGGCGCATGCGCTCACCGCCCGCCTTCGCCTCCATGATCGCCTCTTCGAGCATCGACTGGTAGAGTTCGTAGCCGACCTCCTTGATATGCCCCGATTGCTCGTCGCCGAGCAGATTGCCCGCGCCGCGGATGTCGAGATCATGGCTGGCGAGCTGGAAGCCAGCGCCGAGGCTGTCGAGATCGGACAGCACCTTCAAACGCTTCTCCGCGGTTTCGGTCATGATGCGATCGGGCGGGGTGGTGAGATACGCATAGGCGCGCGTCTTGGAGCGGCCGACACGTCCGCGAAGCTGATAAAGCTGCGCGAGCCCGAACCGGTCGGCGCGGTGGAGGATCATCGTGTTGGCGCTCGGGATGTCGAGCCCGCTTTCGACGATCGTGGTCGAGACGAGCACCTCGAACTTCTTGTCGTAGAACGCCGACATGCGCTCCTCGACCTGGCTCGGCGCCATCTGGCCGTGCGCGACCACATAGCGAATCTCGGGCACGCCTTCGCGCAGGAAGTCCTCGATCTCGGGCAGATCGGCGATGCGCGGCGTGACGAAGAAGCTCTGCCCGCCGCGATAATGTTCGCGCAGCAACGCCTCGCGCAGCACGACGGGGTCCCACGGCATGACATAGGTCCGCACCGCGAGCCGATCGACCGGCGGGGTCTGGATCACCGACAGTTCGCGCAAGCCCGACATCGCCATCTGGAGCGTGCGCGGGATCGGCGTGGCGGTGAGTGTGAGGACGTGGACGTCGGTCTTGAGCGACTTGAGTCGCTCCTTGTGAGTCACGCCGAACCGCTGCTCCTCATCGACGATGACGAGGCCGAGCCGTTTGAACTCGATGCCCTTGGCGAGAATCGCGTGCGTGCCGACAACCACGTCGATCGTCCCGTCGGCGAGGCCCTCCTTGGTCGCCTTCATCTCGGCGGCGGTGACGAGGCGCGAGAGCCGCCCGACCTTGATCGGAAACCCCTCGAACCGGCTCGCGAAATTGTTGAAATGCTGGCGCGCGAGCAAGGTCGTCGGGCATACGATCGCGACCTGCTTGCCCGCCATCGCCGCCGCGAACGCACCGCGTAGCGCGACCTCGGTCTTGCCAAAGCCGACATCGCCAACGACGAGCCGGTCCATCGGCGTGCCCTTGGCGAGATCCTCCAGCACCTCGCCGATCGCGCGCTCCTGATCGTCGGTTTCCTCATAGGGGAAGCGATCGACGAACTCGGCATAGCCGCTGTCGGCCTCGATCACGTCGGCAGGATGAAGCGCACGCTCGGCGGCGGTTGCGATCAGCTCGCCGGCAATCTCGCGAATCCGCTCCTTCATGCGGCTCTTGCGCCGCTGCCACGCCTCGCCGCCGAGCCGGTCGAGGCTCGCGCCCTCGCTGTCCGAGCCGTAGCGCGAGAGCACGTCGATATTCTCGACCGGCACGAACAGCTTGTCGCCGCCCGCATAGGAGAGCGCTACGCAATCGTGCGGGCTCTTGCCGACCGGAATCGAGGTCAGTCCCTCGTAGCGGCCGATGCCGTGATCGACATGGACGACAAGGTCGCCCGGCGTGAGCATCGCCAGTTCGGCGAGGAACGCGTCGGCGGATTTCTTGCGCTTGGCGCGCCGCACCAACCGGTCGCCGAGCATGTCCTGTTCGGTGAGCAGCGCGACATCGGGCGTGGTGAAGCCGTGATCGAGCGGCAGGATGATGAGCGATACGCCGCTATCGGCTTTGCCAAGCGCCTCCTGCCAGGTCGCGACCTTGGTCGATGCCTTGAGGCCATGATCGGCGAGCAACGTCGCCAGCCGCTCGCGCGAGCCGCCCGAATAGCTGGCCAGCACCGGCTTGCGCCCCTGCCGGCGCAGCTTGGCGATATGTTCGACGACCGCTTCGTACACGTTGACGCCGCCGGCGCGCTCGGGCGCGAAATCGCGTGGGCCATCGACCTGGAAGTCGAGCACCGTCGCACTCTCGGGTTCGTGGAACGGCGTGACGAGGTGCGCGGGGGCGGTTTGCAGCGCCTCGGCGAACTCCTTGGCGGTGAGGTACAAGGCGCTCGGCGGCAGCGGGCGATAGCTGCCGGGCTCGTTGGTCAGCGCCTTGACGCGGTTGGCGTGATAATCGTTGATCGCCTCGAAACGCTGCTCGGCCGCCGCCTGCACGCCGGAATCGCGCACGATCACCGCGTCGCCGCCAAGATGGTCGAACAAAGTGACCAACTTGTCTTCGAACAGCGGCAGCCAATGCTCCATGCCCGCGAGCCGCCGCCCGTCGCTGATCGCCTGATAGAGCGGATCGCCGGTCGCGGTCGCGCCGAAGCGCTCGCGGTACCGGCTGCGGAAGCGCTTGATGCTATCCTCGTCGAGCAAGGTTTCCGAGGCGGGAAGGAGGGTGAAGCCGTCGATCCGGCCGGTGGTGCGCTGGTCGGCGGGGTCGAAGGTGCGGACTGACTCGATCTCGTCGCCGAAGAAGTCGAGCCGAAGTGCCGCCTCGGCGCCGCTCGGGAACAGATCGACCAGGCCACCGCGCACCGCGAATTCGCCCGAATCGGCGACGGTCTCGACGCGGACATAGCCGTTGGCCTGAAGCTGCGCTGCAAGGCGGTCACGCCCGATCCGCTCGCCCGGCGCGAGCTTGGCGACGAGCTGGCGGATGCGGAACGGCGTCAGCGTGCGCTGCGCCAGCGCGTTTGCGGTGGTGATGAGCAGTTGCGGCGCCTTGGTCGGCTGCTGGAGCCGGTGAAGCGTCGCCATCCGCTCGGCCATCACGCGCAGCGTCGGCGAGGCGCGATCATAGGGCAGGCAATCCCACGCCGGGAACATCAGGATTTCGAGATCGGGCGCGAACACCGGCGCGGTCGCCGCGACCGCACGCATCGCCGCTTCGTCCGACGCGACGAACACCGCGCGCGACGGTGCCGCGCGCGCGAGATCGGCGAGCAGCCACGGCGCGAAACCGGCGGGTACGCCGGCGAGGGTGAGCGGGGTCTTGGCGGCGAGGATGGTCTTCAGGTTGGGCATTTTGTCTTTCTTCTCCCTCTCCCCGCTTGCGGGATAGGGTGGCCGAGCCGCAGGCGAGGTCGGGAGAGGGGCAGTTCGAAACGCTATCGCTCCGTACGGCCCTCTCCCCGACCCTCTCCCGCAAGCGGGGAGAGGGAGATCAGCGTGCGATCGGCACGTAGTTGAGCACCTGCATCGCCTCGATGATCGGCCCGGCATAGCGCGCTGGCGGTGTTTCGGTGCCGATCGCCCAGGCCATGATATCGACGTCCTGCTCTTCCAGCAGTTCCTCGAACAGGGCGATCTCGTCGTCGTTCCACTCAGCCCCACGCGCATCGAAGAAGCCGCCGATCAGGAGATCGGCTTCCTTCACGCCACGGTGGTGCGCGCGGAAGTGCAGGCGTTTCAGGCGAATGTCGCGGTCCATGTCACTCCAACGGCGATTGGCCGACGGCAAGATGTGCCGCCAGCGAGGGTATAATCAGACCGTTCGTGCGGAGCCTGTCCGAAGCCCGTGCGCGAAACACGCCCTTCGACAAGCTCAGGACGAACGGATAACAGACGCCAGATAGTCATGCGTCCCGATATCCTCAATCCATTGTTCGCCGAAGTCACCGCCCTGAAGGGCGTGGGGCCGGCGCTCGCCAAGCCGCTCGACCGGCTCGGCCTTGCGCGCGTCGTCGATGTCGCGTTCCATCTGCCGACTGGCTTCATCGACCGGATCGCGCGCGACGAACTCGACATGGCCGATGCCGGCCGCACCATCGTCATCACGCTGACACCGCGCGAAATCCGCTCCGGCAACGGGCGCGGCCCGACTCGGGTGCAGGCGACCGATGCGGCGGGCAACTACGTCAGCCTGCTCTATTTCGGTGGCCATCCCGGCTGGGCGAAGAAGCTGCTGCCGATCGGCGAGCCGCGCCGCGTGTCGGGCAAGCTCGAGATGTACGGGCAGGATCTCCAGATCGTCCATCCCGATTACGTCCTGCCGCTCGAAGAGGCCGAGCCGGGCGGGCGCGAGGCGATCTATCCCTTGTCCGAAGGGCTGACCTCGCGCCGGATGGGGCAACTGGCGGCGCAGGCGGTCGAGCGGGCGCCCGATTTGTCCGAGTGGATCGAGCCGGGGTTGCTCGCGCGGAAAGGCTGGCCGGGCTGGCGCGAGGCGCTGGCGCGCGTTCATTCCGACCCCTCCGACGCACTCGCGCGGACGCGGCTTGCCTATGATGAACTGTTCGCCAACCAGCTCGCGCTGATGCTGGTGCGGCAATCGTCGCGCAGCCGGCGGGGCAGGGCGCTGGCCGGCGACGGGCGGCTGCGCGACATGCTCAAGCTGCCCTACAATCTCACCGGCGCACAGGCGCGCACCGTCGCCGAGATCGAAGGCGATCTCGCGCAGGCGCAACCGATGCTCCGCTTGCTGCAAGGCGATGTCGGCGCGGGCAAGACGTTGGTCGCGGCGCTCGCGATGCTCGTCGCGGTCGAGGCGGGCGCGCAGGCGGCGTTGCTCGCGCCGACCGAAATCCTCGCGCGCCAGCATCTCGAATCGCTGCGGCGGCTGTTCGCCGGCTTGCCGATCGAGATCGCGGTGCTGACCGGGCGCGACAAGGGCAAGGTTCGCGAGAGCGTGCTGATGGGGCTGGCGGACGGATCGATCCATATCCTGATCGGCACGCACGCGATCTTCCAGCAGGCGGTGACGTATCGCGATCTCGGTCTGGTCGTGGTCGACGAGCAGCACCGCTTCGGTGTCGCGCAGCGCATGATGTTGCAGGCCAAAGCGGCGACCGCGCCGCACCTGCTGGCGATGACCGCGACGCCGATCCCGCGCACGCTGACGCTCGCCAATTATGGCGAGATGGACGTCAGCCGGCTCGACGAGATGCCGCCCGGCCGCCAGCCGATCGAGACCCGCGTGATCTCGCAGGACCGGCTCGCCGATGTGGTCGAGGCGCTCGGCCGGCATATGTCGGACGGCGGGCAGGCGTATTGGGTGTGCCCGCTGGTCGAGGAGAGCGAGAAGAGCGACCTCGCCGCCGCCGAGGATCGGGCCGCGACGCTGAAGGCGCGGTTCGGCGAGCGGATTGGCCTCGTCCATGGCCGCATGAAGGGGTCGGAGAAGGACGCGGTGATGGCGACGTTCTCTTCGGGCGCGCTCGGCGTGCTGGTCGCGACCACGGTGATCGAGGTCGGCGTCGACGTGCCCAACGCGACGCTGATCGTGATCGAACATGCCGACCGCTTCGGCCTCGCCCAGCTCCACCAGTTGCGCGGGCGGGTCGGGCGCGGCACGGGCAAGTCGAACTGCCTGCTGGTGCGCAGCGGCGCGCTCGGCGAGACGGCGCGCGCGCGGCTCGCGCTGATGCGCGAGACCAATGACGGCTTCCGCATCGCCGAGGAGGATTTGCGGCTGCGCGGCAGCGGCGAGTTGCTCGGCACGCGCCAATCAGGCGAGGAGGGCTTCCGGCTGGCGACGCCCGAGTTGCTGAGCGAACTGCTGCCGGTCGCCGCCGACGACGCGCGGCTGCTGATCGACCGCGACGGCGGCCTCAGCGGCGCGCGCGGCACGGCGGCGCGGCTGGCGCTGTATCTGTTCGAGCGCGATGCCGGTGTCGCGCTGCTGCGATCCGGCTGAGGGGGGGGCGCGAGGTGCAAACGAGAGCATTCGCGTTGGTGGCGCACCCGGACTTTCCGAGCCGCGCGATCGATGGCATCGAGGTTACGCTGGAACGTCATGGCGATCGTCTCGATCTGCGCTTCGTCGTGGTCGGCGCGATCGACAACGTGGTCTGGCCGGGCGACCGAATCGATGGCGCATTGCCAGCGGAGCACGCCGACCAGTGTCGCGCCCACGATCTCTGGCGGCATAGCTGCTTCGAGGCGTTCGTCGCGCCGGCAGGGGCGCCGGGATATCGCGAGATCAACCTCGCGACCTCGGGGCATTGGGCTGCCTATGCGTTCGATGGCTACCGTGCGGGCATGCGCCAGGCCAGCGACGTTCGCCTCACCCAAGCGGGCTGGCGATTCGACGATAGGCGCGCCGAGGTGTCGCTCTCGATCGCGGTGTCCCACCGGCAGGCGGATTGGGCGCTCAACATCACCGCGATCATCGAAACCAGCGATGGCGGCAAATCCTATTGGGCGCTCGCACACCCGCCCGGCGCACCCGATTTCCACAACCGCGACGGGTTCGTCGCGATCCTCCCGGCTTGACCGGCATCGCCTCTGCGGGTGAAGCCGGGCGACAGATGACACACGGAACCCTGCCATGAATTTCGGGATCGACCGCCTCCTCGCCGACGCCGCCTTGCGCAAGCCGCTGGAGGGCAAGCGCGTCGCGTTGCTCGCGCATCCGGCCTCCGTCACCGAGGATCTCACCCACAGCCTCGACGCGTTGGTCGCGGCGGGGGTGACCGTGTCGGCGGTGTTCGGGCCGCAGCATGGCGTGCGCGGCGATCTTCAGGACAATATGATGGAGTCGCCCGACTTCACCGATCCGACCTACGGTATGCCCGTGTTCAGCCTCTACGGCGAAGTGCGCCGGCCGACCGAAGCGTCGATGGCGACGTTCGACGTGATGCTGGTCGATCTGCAGGATCTCGGCACGCGCATCTACACCTTCATCACGACGCTGCGTTACGTGCTGGAAGCCGCCGCCGAGCACGGCAAGGCGGTGTGGGTGCTCGATCGCCCCAATCCGGCGGGTCGCCCGATCGAGGGACTCACGCTGCGCCCCGGCTGGGAGAGCTTCGTCGGCGCGGGCGCGATGCCGATGCGGCACGGGCTGACGATGGGCGAACTCGGCCATTGGTTCATCCGCACGCTCGGGCTCGACGTCGACTACCGGGTGATCGCGATGGAAGGTTGGGCGCCCGAGGCTGCGCCGGGGTTCGGCTGGCCGGTCGAGCGGCTGTGGATCAACCCAAGTCCCAACGCGCCCAACCTCAACATGGCGCGTGCCTATGCCGGCACGGTGATGCTCGAGGGAACGACGCTCTCCGAAGGGCGCGGCACCACCCGTCCGCTCGAACTGTTCGGCGCGCCCGACATGGACGCCAAGGCGGTGATCGCCGAAATGCGCCGGCTCGCGCCCGAATGGCTGGCGGGCTGCGCGTTGCGCGACATCTGGTTCCAGCCGACCTTCCACAAGCATGTCGGGCAGCTCTGCAACGGCGTGCAGATTCACGCCGAGGGCCGCTTCTACGATCACGCCGCGTTCCGGCCGTGGCGGGTGCAGGCGCTCGCCTTCAAGGCGATCCGCGCGTTGATGCCGGACTATCCGCTGTGGCGCGATTTTCCCTATGAATATGCGTTCGGCAAGCTCGCCATCGACGTCATCAACGGTGGCCCGGCGCTGCGCGAATGGGTCGACGACTCGGCGGCGACTCCGGGCGATCTCGACGCGCTGATTCGCCCCGATGAAGCGGCGTGGGCGGCGGAAAGCCGGGATTTTCGGCTTTATCCAGGTTAATATGGCGATTTGCCGCGCCGCAGCGCCATTTTGTCACAAAAGCTTATGACTTTGCCCGTTAAAAGCGCAGCACCGGGGGCATCCAGAACATACGGTCGCGAGGGCGGGTCAGCTATCATGGAGTCAAACCTTCACTATTATACGCGGCGTGCCATGCAGGAGCATGTCGCCGCGCGCACGGCGGTGACCGAGGAGGCGCGCAAGCGCCGGCTCGAGTTGGCGCAGATGTTCGAGGCGAAGCTCGTCGCCTGCCGAGGCTGAGCAAGCCGCTTCGATAATCGCGAAGGTCGTCCTGCCGGCGAGCGCTGGCGTCGCCGGCACGACTTGGGCCGTCACGGGAACTCCGGCCTTCGCGTGAAACCAAAGCGCGGTGGGTGCGTGCGGGCGTTTTCGCACTGGTTTGCTCGCGCGGTGCTGGCGTTGATGTTGCAGCGATCTGGCAGGATCAGCGCCGCGTCAGGCAGTGCGCCTCCGTCGGTGCTCCGGTTATTTATACGAGTCGATCAGCGCGCCGACATAATCGGGGTCGCGGCCGGTCAGTTCGGGCGCGGGATGCGGCGGCGGGGCGCCGTCGACCGGCGTCGAATAGATGAAGCCCGAGATCGGATAGGTCGTGCCGCCAAGCCCGACCATGTCGCGATACCAGACTCGCACCTCGCTCCAGTCGTTGCCGGGCGAAACATCGGTCAGCGTCACATCCTGCTCGGCATGCCCGCGTTCGCCGTTCTGGCGCGACCAATTGGCGTGAGTCACCATCACGACGCGCGGATCGACGATGCGGCTGATGACCGCGACGTGGCCGTAGGGCAGCCGCGATGTCCGCGAGAAGACGACGACCGAGCCGACGCGGGGAAGCTCGCCGCGGCGATAATGGCCGGCCGCCTTGTCCCACCAGGTCCAGGCGTCGCCATAGATCTGGATGCCGGACGCGGCCCGCGCGAACGGAACGCACTCCCCGACATAGTTGAGGAGCGATCCCGCATGAAGCGGACCAGCCGCATAAAGCGCGGCGGAAAGAGCCAAGAGGCGAAATACAACTCGCATACAGGCACCGTTTAAAGGGCGCCCCCCGAACCCGGGGTAATCGAGAATGGTTTAAGACTTCGTTACCATGATCGTAAACACCGCGACGGGCCGTGATCTCAGGCTTGCGGCAGCTTCAGCGCAGCCGCGAGCGAAGACGTCGCGCTGCCGCGGCGCGCCGGTTTCGGCTGGTCGGGCGAGGGTGCCCAGCCGGTCATGAAGATGATTTCGAATTTCTCCGGCACCCGCCCGTCCGGGTCGGCAAGATCGGCGAACGCCTGATAGGCGCGCGCGAGCGTGTCGCGCCGCAACGGGCGGCGGCCGTTGAGCGCGTTGGTGGCGGCCATGCCGCGCAGATCGCGCAGCAGCCCGCCGAGATCGCCATAGCGGACGTTGAGCGTCTCGCCGTCGGCGACGGGCAGAGCGAAGCCCGCACGCATCAGCAGGTCGCCGGCCGAGCGCACGTCGATCTGCGGGTGGAGCCGCGCCGCCGGCCGGTCGCCCTCCGCGACTCGCAATGCGGCGCGCAGGCTCGCCAGCGAACCCGCACCGACGAAGGCGGCGAGGAACAGCCCGTCGGGGCGAAGCGCCCGCCGCGCCTGGATCAGCGCGCCGGGCAGATCGCTGACGCTGTCGAGCACACCCGCCGAGACGATCAGGTCGAAGCTTGCTTCGGCGAAGGGCAAATGGTCTTCCTCCGCGACGATCCCGCCCGCGCTGGCGGCGAAGCGCGGCCCCGCGTCGCTCCGCACGATCCGCGCGCCCGGCGGACCGGCAAAGCCGCCGTCGAAACAGCCGAGATCGAGTACGTCGGTGAAATCGCGCTTCACGCTGTCGAGCCGCTCCTGAAGCCCATCGAGCATCGTCGCGCGCAGAAAATCATATTGCGCGAAATCGGGAGCCGCGCGGTCGCGGTAGCGGCGCCGGGCGGCGCGATCGAAGATGTCGGGAACGCTCACGCGCCGGCTTGTGCCGTGTCGCCGCGCCAGCGACAAGGGGGTGTGTCGCCGCTCGCCGCGCCCTTGCAGTTCGTCGCCGGTCTCGCGCTGCCGCCGCGCTGCCCGGGCTGCGGCGCGGTGACGGGCGAAGACCATCGTTTCTGCGCGACGTGCTGGGGCGCGCTGCGTTTCCTCGCCCCGCCGTGGTGCGCGACCTGTCAGGTGCCGTTCGAGCATGAGTACGGCATTTCGGAACAATGCGCCGATTGCCTCGCGGCGCCGCCCCGCCACGCCGGCGTGTTCGCGGCGGTCGCCTATGGCGATATCGCCCGCACGGTCGCGCTGCGGCTCAAATACGGCGGGCGGATCGCCTTCGCCGAGACGGTCGGGCGGCAGATGGCGCGGCTGATGCCGGCGGGCGCGGACCTGATCGTGCCGGTGCCGCTTCACCGCTGGCGGCTGTGGTCGCGCGGGTTCAATCAGGCGGCGCTGATCGCCACATCGCTCGCCCGCGCCAGTGGCGTACCCACCGATCCGCTCGCGCTGAGACGAACGCGCGCGACGCCGATGCTGCGCGGGCTTGGCGTCACCGCGCGGGCGCGGGCGGTGAAGGGCGCGTTCGCGGTGTCGCGGCCTGAACGGGTGGCGGGCAAGGCCGTCGCGCTGGTCGACGATATCTACACCAGCGGCGCCACCACCGACGCCTGCACCGCTGCACTGCTGGCGGCGGGAGCCACCTCGGTCGCGATCTTGTGCTGGGCGCGTGTGCTTGATTCGGACGGCACGTGATTGACAAGCGCCGGGCGACTGCACACGTTTGGGTGATGGCAAAGACACAAATCTACACCAAAGCCTTCTGCCCCTATTGCACGCGCGCACTCCGGTTGCTCGCGTCGAAGGGCGTCGAGGTCGAGGAATTCGACATCACGATGGGCGGCCCCAAGCGCGCCGAAATGCTCGATCGCGCCAACGGCCGCACGACCGTGCCGCAAATCTTCATCGGCGATACGCACGTCGGCGGGTCTGACGATCTCGCCGCGCTCGAGCGTACCGGCAAACTGGACGAACTGCTCGCGGCATGAAGATCGCGCTGCTCCAGATGACCAGCGGGATCGATCCGCAGGCGAACGCGCGTACCATCGTCGATGCGGTGGCTGAGGCGGCGGCGGGCGGCGCGGCGATGCTGTTCACGCCGGAGATGTCGGGACTGATCGATCAGAACCGCGGGCGCGCCAAGCCGCATCTGCGCGCCGAGAGTGATGATCCCGTGCTCGCCGCCACACGCGCAGCGGCGAAGGAACACAAGCTCTGGGTGCATCTTGGCTCGCTCGCGGTTCACGGTGAGGACGGGCGGCTCGCCAATCGCGCTTTCGTGATCGACGATCAGGGCGAAATCCGCGCGCGCTACGACAAATTGCATCTGTTCGACGTCGATTTGCCGAGCGGCGAAAGCTGGCGCGAATCCGCCTCCTATGCGCCGGGCAAGGGCGCGGTGGTGGTCGATACGCCGGCCGGTCATCTCGGTCTGGCGATCTGCTACGATCTGCGTTTCGCCGATCTCTTCCGCGCGCTCAGCAACGCGGGCGCGACCGTGCTGGCGATTCCGGCGGCGTTCACTCGCCCCACCGGCGCGGCGCACTGGCATATCCTGCAACGCGCCCGCGCGATCGAATCGGCCGCCTATGTGGTGTCCGCCGCGCAGACCGGAACGCACGAGGACGGCCGTGCCACCTACGGCCATTCGCTCGTGATCGACCCGTGGGGGACGGTCCTGCTCGACATGGGCGAGGAGGCCGGCCTCGGTTTCGCCGAGATCGATCCCGCGCGCATCACCGACGTGCGCGCGCGCGTGCCCGTCATCACGCACCGCCGTGCGATACCCGACGTCACGTCGGCATGATCGTCTTCGATCTGCGCTGCCCGCAGTCGCACGTGTTCGAAGCCTGGTTCGGGTCGAGCGCCGCCTATGAGGACCAGCGCACGCGCGGCCTGCTCTCATGCCCGGTGTGTGGCGATGCCGAAATCGTCAAGGCGGTGATGGCGCCCAACGTCTCGCCCAAAGGCAACAGCCGCGCCGTTGCCAAGAGCGACGAGCCGCCGACGCCAGCCGCGATCAAGGCGGCGATGAAGGCGCTCGCCCAGGCTCAGGCCAAGGCGCTGGAGAAATCCGAATGGGTCGGCGCGGCGTTCCCGGAGCGCGCCCGCGCGATGCATGCCGGCGATGTGCCTGCGGCACCGATCCACGGCCAGACCTCGCTCGCCGAGGCCAAGTCGCTGATCGAGGAGGGCGTGCCCGTCGCGCCTTTGCCCTTGCCGATCGTCCCGCCCGATGCCGTCAACTGACACCGCTTGAGCGTGGGCTCTCCTGTCGGTACAGGGTGAGCGATTGGTTCCGTAGCTCAGCAGGATAGAGCGCCACATTCCTAATGTGGGCGTCGGGGGTTCGAGTCCCTCCGGGACCACCATTTCTCCAACATCGCGCGGATCGGGCGCCGGACCACCGGCGCCCAACCGTCTTATTGCTGCTGCGACGTGGTGACGCTGGTCGTGGTCTTCTCGACCGTGCGCGCTCTCGGCGTGGTCGATTTGCGCACGACGCGGCGATGCACGGCCGGCGTGGCGACGGCCTGCTTGGTCGTCTCGGTGGTGATCGTCGTGGTCGGCGTCGGGGTGGGCGCGGCGACGACAACTGGAGGTGCAGCGCGGGCGGCTGCGGCATCGGCGGCGGCTGCCGCAGCCTGCTGTTGCGCTGCGTCGGCGCGCTCGTTTGCCGCCTGAGCCTGCTGCTGGGCCTGCGCCGCCGTGGCCTGAGCGTCGGCCTGTTGTGCGCTTGCCTGTGCGTTGCGCGCCTGCTGCGCCGCGCCGAGCGCGGTGTCGGCGAGTTCCGACGCGTGGAGTGCGTCGGCGATGGCTTCGTCCTTCTTGCCGCGCGCGAGTTCTTCCTCGGCGGTGCGAAGCGCGGCCTGCGCTTCGGCCTGAAGGCGCGGCGCATCACCGGCGACGCCGACCTTGTTGGCGGCATCGATCTTGCCACGCGCTTCGGCGATGGCGGCGCGGGCGCGATCGGCCTTGCCCTGCGCGAGCGCTGGCGAGCCGGCGAACATCAGCGCGGTGGCGCCGATCGTTGTGGCGATGAGATTGGAGCGTTTCATGACGGCCTCTCGATTGTGAAATCTTAAGGCGCGAAACGAACGTCGCTGGATCATAGTTCCGAAATGGTCGGAATCAGCCAAAGTCGCGGGGCGCCGACGTATCCGCCGGCGCCCGCAAGACCGTTCAGGCCTTCATGTGGCCCGCGAGGTGCTTGTTCATTTCGAACATCGTCACCTTGTCTTTGCCGAAAATTTTCTTCAGCTTCTCGTCGGCGACGATTTCGCGCTTGTTTTCAGGGTTTTGAAGGTTGTTCGCCTTGATGTAATCCCAAACCTTCTTGATGACTTCGCTGCGCGGCAGACGATCGTTGCCGACGATCGCGGCGAGATCTTCCGAGGGCTGGATCGGCGCGTGGATGCCGCCGGTCTTGGGCGCGGCTGCGGCGGCGGTCGGGGTTTTTGCCATTGTGAGTCCTTCCTGCTGTGTGTCGTTCGGGCCGACATCGGTGTTACGCTGCGGGCAGCGCGGCGACGTGTGTGCGCCGCCTTTCCTCCGATGTCACCTTGCCCGAGCGGCAAAAAGCCCGTTCGTTTCGGAAGCGGGCCGGGCGCGCTCGATACTGGCGCTTCCACGCAGATGCAAATGCTGATCGTAAGCGCGGCATTAACGGTTCCGGCTCAGAATGCCTTGCGGATCGTTGCGCCGTAGGTGCGCGGCTGCTGGATATAGCCGCTGTAGCTGCCGTCCTGCGCGGTTGTCGGGAAGGTGCTGACGATCGCTCGGTCGTCGGTCAGGTTGCGTGCCCACAGCATCACCTCCAGCTTGGCGGCCGCGACCGTCAGCCCCATGCTGGCGTTGAGGATGTGATAGCCCCAGGTCGCGACATCGGGCGGCGAGCTTTCGGTCTGGTAGGTCGGGCTCATGTAATCATATTCGGCGCGCAGATAGCCGCCGATGCCGGGCGCGAGATCGCGCGACAGCGTCGCCGATCCCGAAGCGCTCCACTCGGCGATGCCGGCGGGGCGCTGGCCGGTCAGGTCGCGGAAGGGCGGCGTCAGCCCGGTGTTCGGATCGATCGGGCAGCGCACCGGATCATAGCTGACGCACGCCGCACCCGTGAAGGAATCGTACTTCGCGTCGAGATACGTCATCGATCCCGCCAGCGACAGCATCCTGACGGGCGCGTAAGCGGCATCGACCTCGAATCCCCTGACCGATTCTTGGCCCGCGTTGACGAGCGCATAGCCGAACCCCTTGAAGATGTTGGATTGGAAGCCCTTGATGGTCTGCTTGAACACCGCGAGGTTGAGATAGCCGCCGCGAAACGCACCCTTCACCCCCGCTTCGTACAGCGTGACGTTCTCCGGCGCGGCGGTGCGGCCGACGCCGGTCTGGTCGGGCGGGCGGCTGTCCGACGAGAGGTTGATCGCGCCCGCCTTCCAGCCGGTCGCATAGGTGACATAGGTGCTGACCGGCCCGAAATCATAGGCGATGCGGGCGGAGTAGGTCACCTTGTCGCCGCTGAGCACACCACTTTCGCGGCCGTTGGGGAAGTTGACCGGCGCGTGGCCGGGTGCGTTGGCGTAGAAGAACTGCAGCGCGGTGAGCGGGCTGAACAGGTTGGTCGGGATCGTCGCGCCGGCGGGGGCGGCGGGGTTGAGGATCGCCAGCGGCAGCAGCCCGAGTTCGCGCACGTTGGCGAGATCGAGCGCCGAGAACGGGTCTTGCAGCGACACGAACGAGCGCGCCGCCTTGCGATCGTTCATGTACGAAACGCCGCCGCCGATCTTGAGCCGCTCGGTCAGTTTGAAATCCGCGTCGGCAAACAGCGAGAAGGCGCGCTGGGCGAGCGTATAGCGGTCGGAGATGCCCTGACCGGGCTGGAAATAGGTGCGGCCCGGCACGATGGCCGGATTGACGAGCGATTGCAGCGTTTCGAGCTGCCCGATCGCGCCGCCCGAAAGGCCATCGGCGAAGGGGCGGGCGTCGCGGCCGAAGCGAACGTCGCGGCCGGTCTCGACATGCTCGTCCTGATAGAAGCCGCCGATCAGCCAGGTCAGCCGACCCGTGCCGGTCGAGGCGAGGCGGAGTTCCTGCGTGAAGGTCTTGATGTGGTTGGCGGCGGCATTGGTGACGATGTCGGCGCCGGTGAAATCGACATCCTGCTTCGATTGGTTGATCTGGTCGCGGTATGCGGTGATCGATGTGAGCCTGGCGAAACCCAGGGTGTAATCGGCCTGTGCGGATACGCCCTTGCCGATCAGCCGGTTGGTCGGATCGGTGTTGCTGACCGAGGTGCGTGCGAAGACATCCGCGGCATCGCCGACCGGCTTGCCGAGGCCCAGGGGCGGCGGGGCGGCGATGAGCTGCGTGGCCGGGCCATTGCGCACCGACGCGACGCCGCAGCACAGTTCGGCGATGCGGTTGTAATCGCCGATCACCCGCAGCGAAAAATCCGCGGTCGGCTGCCACAGCACGTCGCCGCGTACCGAGACGCGGTGGCGGTTGTTGATGTCCTGCCCCGTCGTGAGGCTATGGATGTAGCCGTCGCGCTCGTCGACCGCGCCTGATAGCCGAACCGCCACCGTGCGCCCCAGCGGTGCGTTGACGCTCGCCTTGCCCTGCATCAGGCCGTAATTGCCGACGCTCAGTTCGGCCTTGCCGCCCCATTCGAACTCGGGCCGCTTGGTGACGATGTTGATCGCACCCGCCGACACGTTCTTGCCGAACAGCGTCGATTGTGGCCCGCGCAGCACCTCGATCCGCTCTACCTCCGGCAGGTCGTCGATCGCCGCCGAGGTGCGCGTGCGGTACACGCCGTCGACGAACACGCCGACCGAGCTTTCGATCCCGTCATTGCCGTTACCATTGCCGAAGCCGCGAATCAGGAAGTTGGTCTGCCCGACCGCGTTGAACTGCTGTACTTTCAGCGACGGGACCACCGACTGCAGATCGATCAGATCGACGATGTGCGCCCGCGCGATCGTCTCGGCGGACGTCACGGAGACCGACAGCGGCACCTGCCGCAGCGTCTCGTCGCGCTTGGTGGCGGTGACGACGATATCGTCCCCGCTCTGGGGGATGTCGTCCGCCGCCCAAGCCGGCGCCGCAGCCGTCAACGCCATTGCGGAGGCCGCAAGCAGCTCATATCTCATCGTGAATGACGACCCTTTTTGCGCGCCCGCCCGTCCGGCTGGTCACTGTTCTTGTTTCCCATAGTCGGGGTAGCGCGCCAGCGATTTACGCGTCAATGGACCAGAAGAGGACCGCCACGAAAGTCCGATATCGTTGAATATGAGGTACTATTTCGTTCGCAATGGTTGAAATGGTCGACTTGCCGGCGGGGGGCGGAACTATGTCGGGACTTATGAAGGATTTAGGATGAGTGAGCGGGCCGAGATAGCGATTTCGGGCGATCGATTTGAACTTGATGGCAAAATCGCGGTTCCCGACGACGTCGCCGACGCGGTGCGGACGTTGATCCGCTGGGCGGGTGACGATCCCGCGCGCGAAGGTCTGATCGACACGCCCAGACGCGTCGCGCGCGCCTGGAAGGAATATTGCGCCGGCTATGCCGATGATCCCGCGCATCACCTTTCGCGCGTGTTCGAGGAGGTCGGCGGTTATGACGAGATCGTCTTGCTCAAGGACATTCCGTTCCAGTCGCACTGCGAGCATCACATGGCGCCGATCATCGGCAAGGCGCACATCGCCTATCTGCCCGGCAATTACGTGGTCGGCATCTCCAAGCTCGCGCGGGTGCTCCACGCGTTCGCGCGCCGCCTGCAAGTCCAGGAACGGCTCACCGCCGAGGTCGCCGATTGCATCTGGAAGAATCTCAAACCGCTCGGCGTCGCGGTGGTGATCGAGGCGAACCACGCCTGTATGTCCGCGCGCGGCGTGCGCACCCCCGGCGTGACGATGACCACCAGCCGGATGATGGGCGTGTTCCGCGACGACGAGCGCAGCCGCGAGGAAGTCCTGTCGCTGATCGGCTTCAAGGCCTGATCGCGATGCTCCGAACCGTGCTGGTGACCGGCGCCGCGCGGCGGATCGGCGCGGCGATCGCCCGTCGGCTCGCGGCCGGCGGGCACCGCATCGTGCTCCACCATTTCCATTCGACCGACGACGCCCAGGCGCTCGCCGCGGAACTTCGCGAGGGCGGGGCCGAGGTATCGCTTCTCCACGGCGACATTTCCGATGATCCGAACCGCCTGTTCGCCGAGGCGCGCGCGGCGGCGGGCGGCGTGATCGACGAGCTGGTCAATTGCGCCTCGCTGTTCGATTTCGACCGCCCCCCGCATGAGAATGCCGATCTGTTCGCGACGATGATGCGCACCAACCTCGCCGGGCCGGTCGCGCTGGCGACGGCGCTGGCGCGGCAGGACGGGTTGGAGGACGGCGCGGTGGTCAACGTGCTCGACCAGAAGGTCGCCAACCTCAACCCCGATTTCTTCTCCTACTCGCTCAGCAAGACCGCGCTCGAAAGCGCGACCGTGATGCTCGCGCAGGCGCTCAGCCCCCGCGTTCGCGTCAATGCGGTGTCGCCGGGGCTGACGATGACCAGCCACGATCAGTCGCCGCAAGAATTTCACGCGGTGATGCGCGACAATCTGCTGCGCCGCCCGGTTGCGGTCGAGGATATCGCCGGCACGGTGGCGTGGCTGCTGGAGTGCCCGAGCATCACCGGGCAGAACGTGTTCGTCGATTGCGGCCAGCGCTTCATCACCCGCGACAGCGACGTGATGTTCGCGACGCGGGAGCGCGCACTTGACTGATTTCGGGGATATCGGCGGGGGCAGGGCGACCTACACCGTGCTGCTGGAGGCGCTTGAGGTGATGATCGGCCTCGGCATCCACCCGGTCGAGCGCGCGGGGCCGCAGCGTGTGCTGGTCAGCGTCTGGTTGCACTGCGACTATGGCGAGGCGGCGCCCGAGGATCGCATCGAGGCGGTGGTCGATTACGATTTCCTGCGCGAGCGCATCCTCGCGCTGGCCGCGTCGCGCCATTTCGAATTGCAGGAAACGCTCTGCGACGAGATCGCCGCGCTCGCGCTGGTGGATTCGCGCGTCGCCGCCGTGCGCGTGCGGACGATGAAGACCGACATCTACCCGGACGCGCGTATCGGGTGCGAGGTTACGCGGCGGCGCTAACCGTCGCCCCGGCCTGCGCCGGGGCGACGCCAGCTCAGGCCCGGTTCGCCGCGCTCAGCACTGCGCGGACCGACGCCGTGGCGATATCCTCGTCGATACCGACGCCCCACACCGTCCGCCCGTCACCCGTGCGGCATTCGACATAAGCGGCAGCGCGCACGTTAGCGCCCTTGCCGATCGCGTGCTCGACATAATCCGCGACTTCGAGATCGACCGCGAACTCGTCGCGGATCGCCGCGACGACGCTCGAAATCAGGCCGTTGCCGCGCCCGCTTACCGAATGATGCTCGCCCGCCACTTCGATATCGCCGGCGAAGATGCGGTCGCCGTCAGGCGCGCGCGTTTCGTCGTATGCGCCGAGCACGAAGCGGTCGTCCGGCTTCGCCAGATAGCTCTTCTCGAACTGCCCCCAGATATCGGCGGCGTTGAGTTCGCGGCTGGTCTCGTCGGCGAGCGCCTGGACGTGGCGGCTGAAATCGGCCTGGAGCCGCTTCGGCAGCTTCAGCCCCTTGTCCTGTTCGATCACCCAGGCGACGCCGCCCTTGCCTGACTGCGAATTGACGCGGATCACCGCCTCGTAGCTGCGGCCGAGATCGGCGGGGTCGATCGGCAGATAGGGGACTTCCCACAGTTCGTCGTTGCGCGCTTCCTGCGATGCGAAGCCCTTCTTGATCGCGTCCTGATGGCTGCCCGAAAAGGCGGTGAACACCAGATCACCCGCATAAGGCGTGCGCGGATGCACCGGCAGTTGCGTGCAATAGGTGACGGTATTCACCACCTCGTCGATGTCCGACAGGTCCAGCCCCGGCGACAGCCCTTGGGTGTACATGTTGAGCGCGACCGTCACGAGATCGCAATTGCCGGTGCGCTCGCCGTTGCCGAGCAGACAGCCTTCGACGCGGTCGGCGCCGGCCATCAGCCCCAGTTCGGCCGCAGCGACGCCGGTGCCGCGATCATTGTGCGTGTGCAGGCTGATCGCGATCGAATCGCGGTTGCGGATATGCTTGCCGAACCATTCGATCTGGTCGGCATAGACGTTGGGCGTCGCGCACTCGACCGTGGCGGGCAGGTTGAGGATCAGCTTGTGCTCGGGCGTTGGGCGCAGCACGTCCATCACCGCCTCGCAGACCTCGACCGAGAAATCGAGTTCGGCGGTCGAGAAGGTCTCGGGGCTGTATTCGAAATGCCAGTCGGTGTCGGGCTGCGCGGCGGCGCAATCGCGCAGGATCTTGGCGCCGTCGATCGCGATCTGCTTGATCTCCTCGCGGCTCAGCCCGAACACGATCTTGCGCCACGCCGGGCTGACCGCATTGTAGAGGTGGACGATCGCCTTGGGCGCACCGCGCAGGCTCTCGAAGCTGGTCTGGATCAGGTCGCGGCGTGATTGGGTCAGCACCTGCACCGTCACGTCGTCGGGGATTCGCCCGGTCTTGACCAACCCGGAGATGAAATCGAACTCGGTCGCGCCCGCGCTCGGGAAGCCGACCTCGATCTCCTTGAGGCCGACCTTGACGAGCAGATCGAACATCCGCGTCTTCTTCTCGGCGTCCATCGGGTCGATGAGCGCCTGGTTGCCGTCGCGCAGATCGGTCGAGAGCCAGCGCGGCGCCTTGGTGATGGTGCGCGAAGGCCATTCGCGGTTGGGCAGGTCGATCTGCGGAAAAGGTCGGTATTTGGTCGAAGGATCGCGCAGCATGCTGTTTCTCGCTGGCTGAAGGGACGGGATGGCTTTGGCCCTCAGGCGCGCTGTGCGTAGGGCGAAGCCCGCGCACGGTGACGGTCGCGCCTAAGGGCGCGTAAGTCGAAGCAGCAGGGCGATCCCGATCGTCATCGTCTGGCCCGATAGCGTGGGGGCGGGGACGCTGTCCAGCCTCATCATGCGAAATTCGCGCGCGCGGTCGTCAGACGCGCGGCGCGAACAGCGCGTCGATCCGGCTCTGTGGCAGAAACCACAGCACCGCGACCAGCGCGGCGCAGCCGATGCCGAGCCACGGCGATATGAAGGTGAGCGGCACGCCCAGCGCGTAGATCAGCGCCGCGACCCAGCCCTTGCGCGTGCTCGCGGCATAGAAGCGCTCGGCGGCGGGGCCGCGCTGGCCGGTGCGGCGCACGGTCGCCTGCACCCACGCATAGGCGATCGACGGCAGCAGCATCGTCGCGAGGTACAGCAAGGTCGCTTCGCGGTTGAAATGATGCTCGCCCAGGTACGAGGTCGAGAACGGCACCAGCGACAGTGCGAACAGCAGCAGGATGTTCGACCACAGCAGACCGTTTGTCACATGCGTGGCGTGGCCGAACAGCCGGTGATGGTTGACCCAATAGATCGCGACATAGGCGTAGCTCAGCACATAGGCGAGAAACACCGGCCACAAGGTCCAGAGCTTCGCCATTCCTTCCGAAACCGGTGGATGAAGCTCCAGCACCATGATCGTCACGATGATGGCGATGACGCCGTCCGAAAAGGCTTCGACGCGGCCGACGCCGGGCCGGCCCTCGGTCTCTTCGGACGGCGTATCGGTCATTGCAGTTCGAACGCCGCGTTGATGACGAGCACGGTCTGGTCGGACACCAGCGGCACATACTTGGTAACGCCGAACTCGGAGCGGTTGATCGACATGCGGCCGAGGAAACCGACCGAGGGCTTCTTGCTCATCGGGTTGGTCGCCGCGCCGAAGAAGCGCGCCTCGATCACGGCGGGCTTGGTGACGCCGTGAAGCGTCAGATCACCCTCGACCCGGGCGCTGTCGGGGCCGATCGCGGTCACCTTGGTCGAGCGGAAGGTTGCGGTCGGGTATTTCGCCGCGTCGAACCAGTCGGCGCTCTTCAGTTCCTCGACGAGCTGGCCACTGGTGGTCTGCACGCTGGCGATCGGGATGGTGACGTTGAGCGTGGTCGCGTCGAGCTTGGCGGGATCGAGCTTGAGCGAGCCGCTCGCGCCCGAGAACCAGCCGGCGAACGGCGAGATGCCCATGTGGCTGATGCTGAACGCGACCTGCGTATGGTTGGACTCGACCGCATAGGTGCCGGCCTTCACCTCGGCGGGTGCGCCCGCGCCGTGGAGCATGTCGGGGCGGTGCATCTGCGCCGCGAGCGGCACGGCCACCGCGCTGGCGGCGAGCGAAAGGGCAAGGACGAAACGGCGCATCACAAGTGTCTCCTGTTGAGGCCGCGACCCTGATCTTCCGCGCTTCGCCCGTCAAAGCCCAACTCGGCAACGAATCGTTTCACGAATGTGCTGCCACTCCCGTTCGTCCCGAGCGAAGTCGAGGGACAAGCCCCACGCGCGCTGCGCGGGGTGTCTCGATTTCGCTCGACACGAACGGGCGGCGGTTCGCTTAGTTCTTCGCCTTGTCGACCAGCGCGTTGGCGCCGATCCACGGCATCATCGCGCGCAGCTTGGCGCCGGTTTCCTCGATCGGGTGGCGCTGGGCGAGGCCGCGTGCCGCCTTCAACTCAGGCTGGCCGGCGCGGTTGTCGAGCACGAAGTCCTTCACGAAGCGGCCCGACTGGATATCGGCGAGCACGCGCTTCATTTCCTTCTTGGTCTCTTCGGTGATGATGCGCGGGCCGGTCTTGATGTCACCGTACTCGGCGGTGTTCGAGATCGAGTAGCGCATGTTGGCGATGCCGCCTTCATACATCAGGTCGACGATCAGCTTGAGTTCGTGGAGGCACTCGAAATACGCCATTTCCGGGGCATAGCCGGCCTCGACCAGAGTCTCGAACCCGGCCTGCACCAGCGCGGTGGTGCCGCCGCACAGCACGGCCTGCTCGCCGAACAGATCGGTCTCGCATTCCTCGCGGAAGTTGGTCTCGATGATGCCCGACCTACCGCCGCCGACGCCGCTCGCATAGGCGAGGCCGATGTCGTGCGCGTTGCCGCTCTTGTCCTGGTGGATCGCGATCAGGCAGGGCACGCCGCCGCCGCGCACATATTCGCTGCGAACGGTGTGGCCCGGGCCCTTGGGCGCGATCATGATGACGTCGAGGTCTTCGCGCGGCTCGATCAGGCCGAAGTGGATGTTGAGGCCGTGCGCGAACGCGATCGTCGCGCCCTGCTTGAGATTGGCATGGAGATCCTGCGCATAGATCGCGGCCTGATGTTCGTCGGGCGCGAGGATCATCGTGATGTCGGCCCATGCCGCGGCTTCGACGGTCGGCATCACCTTGAAGCCGGCGTCGGTCGCCTTCTTGGCGCTCGGCGAACCCTCGCGCAGCGCGATGGCAACCTCTTTCACGCCCGAATCGCGCAGGTTCTGCGCATGGGCATGGCCCTGCGAGCCATAGCCGACGATGGCGATCTTCTTGTCGGAAATCAGGTTCAGATCGGCGTCGCGATCGTAATAGACACGCATTGGTATTCCCCTTGCTTCAAGATCGTCATGCCAGCGCACGCTGGCATCTCTTGCGGCAAGGGCGGCGCGCCCCAACCGGGAGATCCCAGCTTACGCTGGGATGACGACGGTGGTTGTCGTTCAATAGGTAAAGTCAGGCGGCTTCCTTGCCGCGCGAGATCGCGACGATGCCGGTACGGGCGACCTCGATCAGCCCGACCTCGCTCATCAGCGACACGAACTTGTCGATTTTGTCGATGCCCCCCGTCACCTCGAACACGAAGCTGGAGATGGTCGCATCGACGACCCGCGCGCGGTACACTTCGGCGAGGCGCAGCGCTTCGATGCGGTGGTCGCCGGTGCCGCGCACCTTGACCAGCGCCAGCTCGCGCTCGACGTGGTCGCCCTCCGCCGTCAGGTCGCGAACCTTGTGGACGGGCACCAGCCGGTCGAGCTGCGCGACGATCTGTTCGAGCACCGGGGGGCTCGCCGAGGTGACGATGGTGATGCGGCTGACCGCCTTGTCCTCGGTGATCTCCGAGACGGTGAGGCTCTCGATATTGTAGCCGCGCGCGGTGAACAGCCCCGCGATCCGCGCGAGGATGCCGGGTTCGTTATCGACGATGACGGCGAGCGTGTGCCGTTCTGCGGTTTGTTGCTGAATGTGCATTTGGCGTCATCCCAGCGAAAGCTGGGATCTCCCTGTTACGAAGCGTGCGCGTGCCGCACGAGACCCCAGCTTTCGCTGGGGTGACGAAGCGCAAAGCGCCATCACACCAGCGCCTTCGCGCGGTCGTCCATCTCGCCCGACACTTCGCTCGAATAAAGCAGCATGTCGGTATGCGCGGCACCACTCGGGATCATCGGGAAGCAGTTGGTGAGCTGCGCGACGCGGCAATCGACGATCACCGGGCCGTCATACGCCAGCATGTCGGCGATGCCGTCGTCGAGCTGGTCCGGTCCTTCGATGAGGATGCCCTTCCACCCGTAAGCCTCGCCCAGCCGCACGAAATCGGGCAGCGCGTCCGAATAGCTTTCCGAATAGCGGCTCGAATAGGTCAGTTCCTGCCACTGGCGGACCATCCCCATATATTGGTTGTTGAGGATGAAGATCTTGACCGGCAGCCGGTATTGCGTGGCGGTGCCAAGCTCCTGGATGTTCATCTGGATCGAGGCTTCGCCGGCGATGTCGATGACGAGCGCGCCCGGATTGCCGAGCTGCGCGCCGATCGCGGCGGGAAGGCCATAGCCCATCGTGCCGAGGCCGCCGCTCGTCAGCCACTTGTTCGGCCCCTCGAAATCGAAGTGCTGCGCCGCCCACATCTGATGCTGGCCGACCTCGGTGGTGATGATCGGGTTGCGATGATGCGTCGCCGCCCACAGCGAGCGGATCGCCTGCTGCGGCATGATCTCCTTGGTCGAGGCCGGGAAGCCGAGGCTCTTGACCGCGCGCCACGTTTCGATGCGCTGCCACCAGTCGGCCAGATCGGGCTTGGGATGCCGCCGCGCCTTATAGACGCGCACCAGATCCTCCAGCGCGCGACCGGCATCGGCGACGATCGCGAGATCGACGCGGACGTTCTTGTTGATCGACGAGCGATCGATATCGATGTGAACCTTGCGGCTCTTGGGACTGAACGCGTCGAGCCGCCCGGTCACGCGGTCATCGAAGCGTGCGCCGATGCACAGGATCAGGTCGGCCTGGTTCATCGCGTGATTGGCTTCGTAGGTGCCGTGCATCCCGAGCATGCCGAGCCACTGCGGCGAGGAGGCGGGCAGCGCGCCCAGCCCCATCAACGTCGAGGTGACCGGCGCGCCGGTGATCCTGGCGAGTTCGCGCAGCAACTGGCTCGCGCCCGGCCCGGCGTTGATGATGCCGCCTCCCGTGTACAGGATCGGCCGCTCCGCCGCGGCCAGCATGTCGACCGCCTGCTCGATCAGCGTCGGGTCGGCCTTGACCTGCGGGCGATAGGTCTTGTGGACCGTCGCGCTGGTGGTGGCGGGTGCCTTGACGTAGCGCGCGGTGGCGACCTGAACGTCCTTGGGGATATCGACCACGACCGGACCGGGACGGCCCGAGGTGGCGATGTGGAACGCCTCCTTGATGGTTTCCGCCAGCTTGGCCGGGTCTTTCACGAGGTAATTGTGCTTCGAGCAATGCCGCGTGATGCCGACCGTGTCGGCCTCCTGGAAGGCATCGGTGCCGATCAGCGCGGTCGGAACCTGTCCGGTCAGCACGACCATCGGGATCGAATCCATCAGCGCATCGGTGATGCCGGTGACGGCGTTGGTCGCGCCCGGCCCAGAGGTGACGAGCACGACCCCGCACTTGCCGGTCGAACGGGCATAGCCCTCCGCCGCATGCGTCGCCGCCTGTTCGTGGCGGACCAGGATGTGCTTGATCCGGCCGGAGCGGAACATGGCATCGTAAATCGGCAACACCGCTCCGCCCGGGTAGCCGAACACGATCTCCACACCGAGATCGCACAGCGTCTCGATCAGGATATCGGCTCCACTTTTCTCGGCCACGGCAGGTCTCCTTTGCGGCGTTCCGCATAGCATCGTCGGAGTGGCGCTGCTAATCGCATGAAACATACGCGTCAACCGCTATCATTGTAATAAAGTTGCTAATTGTGCGACCTGCACGGATATTTCTGTCTCATCGGTACGAATCCAGCGTTCGGGTGGCTGATTTCGGAACCAGGTGTATTGCCGCTTGGCGTATTGCCGGGTCGCGGTGGCGCCCGCCGTGGCGGCGGTGGCGGCGTCGATGTCGCCGCCGAGCATCGCCGCGATCTCCGGCACACCGATCGCACGGCGCACCGGCGCATCGGCAGGCACGTCGTCGCGGGCGAGCAACGCGGCGACCTCGTCCGCCCCGTCGCGCACCATCGCTGTGAAGCGCGTGTCGATGCGCGCGTTGAGCCATGCCCGATCGGGCAGCAGGATCAGCGCGGCAAGATTGATACGGTCGCCGATGCCGCCGTGCTTGTCTGCGCGCCAGTCGCCGATCGAGCGCCCGGTCGATCGCACCACCTCGAGCGCGCGGGCGACGCGGGTGGTGTCGGCGGGGTTGAGCGCGACCGCCATCGCGGGATCGAGCGCGGCAAGCTGCGCATGCGCTTCCGCCACGGGCAGCGCACGCACCTCGGCGCGGATCATTGGATCGATTTCGGGAACCGGCGCGATCCCGTCGAGCAATGTGCGCAGATACAGGCCAGTACCGCCGACGAGGATCGGCAGCGTGTTCGCCGCATGCGCCGCATCGATTTCCGCGCGCGCCTCGGCTGCCCAGCGCGCGGCGGAATAGCTGGAATCGGCACCATCGACATGGCCGAACAGCCGGTGCGGCGCGCGTGCTTCCTCCTCGAGTGAGGGGCGTGCCGAGACGACGCGCAGGTCGCGATAGACCTGCGCCGAATCGGCGTTGATGACCACGCCGTCGCGCGCTTCCGCCAGCGCCAGCGCCAGCGCAGACTTGCCGCTTGCCGTCGGCCCTGTAATGAGCGCCACCTTCGGGAGTTCGGTCATGCGACCATCTCTCCCCGTTCGCCCTGAGCCTGTCGAAGGGCGTGTCGCGGAACACGTGCTTCGACAAGCTCAGCACGAACGGGGGAGGGAAGTGAAGGGTAACGAATGTTCATCGCGACGTTGATAGCACCGGGCCGCCTCACCGCAGGCGATATTTCCGAAGCCCGCGACCGGCTCGACGCCGCCGGCTGTTCGAGCGTGGCGGGAGGCTGGATCGATGATGGCGACGCCGCCGATCTCGCCTTCACGCTCTCGCCCGATGCCGCGCGGCAGGCGCTCGAAGGCGCGTTCGCCGGGGTCGATGTGGTGGTTCAACCCGCCGAAGGCCGCCGCAAGCACCTGCTCGTTGCCGATATGGATTCGACGATGATCACGGTCGAATGCATCGACGAACTCGCCGATTACGCGGGCATCAAAGCCCAGATCAGCGCCGTCACCGAGGCGGCGATGCGCGGCGAGCTCGATTTCGAATCGGCGCTCGATGCGCGCGTCGCCTTGCTCAAGGGGCTCGACGAGGGCGTGATCCAACGTTGCCTCGACGAACGCGTCGCGATCATGCCCGGTGCCGAGGCGCTGGTGAAGACGATGCGCGGCTGGGGCGCGACCGCGATCCTCGTCTCGGGCGGGTTCACCCGCTTTGCCGAGCCGGTCGCCGCCAAGATCGGCTTCCATCGCGCGATCGCCAACCGGCTCGAAATCGCCGAGCGCGTGCTGAGTGGCACCGTCACCAAGCCGATCGTCGGCGCGCAGACCAAGCTCGACACGCTGCGCGCCGCCACCGCCGAATTCGGCCTGCCCGACGCCGCGACGCTCGCGGTGGGGGACGGCGCCAACGACCTGGCCATGATCGGCGCGGCCGGGCTTGGCGTCGCCTATCACGCCAAGCCGATCGTCGCGGCGGCGGCGGCGGCGCGGATCGACCACGGCGATCTCACCGCCTTGCTCTACGCACAGGGCATCCCGCGCGCGGCGTGGGCGACCGTCTGACTCCGCACCCGTCTTGACCGCTCGCCGCGTGCGGGCGATCAGGCGGGATGCCTCGCCATACGATGACCGCGCACACGCGCGTATTGCTCGCCAGCCTGACCGGCACCACGGTCGAGTTCTACGACTTCTACATCTATGCGACCGCCGCCTCGCTGGTGTTCGGGCCATTGTTCTTCCCGACCGCCGACAAGGCGGTGCAATTGCTGTCGTCCTACGCCGTGTTCGGCGTGGCCTTCATCGCGCGGCCGGTCGGCGCGGCGCTGTTCGGCCATTTCGGCGATCGCATCGGGCGCAAGTCCACGCTCGTCGCCAGCCTGATGCTGATGGGCGGATCGACCGTGCTGATCGCCTTCCTGCCGACCTACGCACAGGTCGGCTGGGTCGCGCCGGCGATCCTGTGCGTGCTGCGCTTCGGGCAGGGGCTTGGCCTCGGGGGCGAATGGGGCGGAGCGTCGCTGCTCGCGGTCGAGAATGCGCCCAAGGGCTGGGAGATGCGCTACGGCATGTTCCCGCCGCTCGGCGCGCCGGTCGGGTTCGTTGCTGCGAACGGCTTCTTTCTGATCCTCGGCAGCGTGATGAGCGATGCGGATTTCCTTGCCTGGGGCTGGCGGCTGCCGTTCCTGACCAGCGCGGTACTGGTGCTGCTCGGGCTGTGGGTGCGGCTCAAGCTCACCGAAACGCCGGCGTTCCTGGAGGCGGAGGCGAAACACGCGATCCCGCCGGTGCCGTTCGCCGAACTGCTGCGCGATCACCTCAAGCCGGTGCTCGCGGCGACCTTCTGCGTGGTCGCCTGCTATGCCTTGTTCTATCTCTCGACCGCTTTCGCGCTCGGCTATGGGACGAGCGTGCAGGGGCATGGCCGGCAGGCGTATCTCGCGATCGAGATGGCGGCGGTGCTGTTCCTCGCGCTCGGCGTGATTGTCGCGACCGTGCTGGCGGACTGGTACGGCGTGCGGCGGGTGATGGCGTTCGGCTTCCTCGGCTGCATCGTCGCCGGGTTGACGATCGCGCCGGGGCTGGGCGCGGCGTCGCTGTTCGGGGTGTGGGTGTGGCTGGCGGCGGCGTTGTTCGTGATGGGCTTTACCTACGGGCCGCTCGGCGGCTTCATTCCCGAACTGTTCCCGGCTGGTGTGCGCTATACTGCGGTGAGCCTCGCGTTCAGCATGGGCGGGATCATCGGCGGCGCGTTAACGCCGATGGGCGCGTCCGCGCTCGCCAAGAGCGACGGACTATGGGCGGTGGGCATGCTGCTGGTCGCGGCCGGCGCGCTCAGCCTCGGCGGGCTGGCGATGGCGCGGCGCGCGACCAGCGCGCGCTGACTCACCGTATCACGAACACGCCTTTGTAATCGTCGCTCGCATCGGCGAGCGTCGTGCTGCTGAACTGATAGGTGCCGCCGCGCCGCGTGACCGGGGCGAGGAATCGCACCGTTACGCGCTCTCCCGAAGCCAGCACGATCTGCCCGTCACGCGTCTCGCCACGATCCTCCGGGCGCACGCGAGCGGCGGCGAAGAACGCCTTCTGCGTGAGGTTGTGCCCCTTGTCGGAGCGGTTGGTGACCCGCAGCACATAGGGCGCGCCCTGCCGCAGCGCGATCCGGCGCGGCACGAAACCGTGATCGGTCATGGTGATCGATATCGGCTGCGCCTTCGCCCAATTGGGCGCCTGCGCGGCGGCGGGAGTGGCCAGCACGGCCAGCGAGAGGATCAAGGCTTTCATCGGGGAATCTCCGGTTGAATGTCGGATATGCCAATGAGGGAGCGCGCACTTCGTTCCGCTGGCGTTTCAGGATCGCTGAAGGGCGGCGGGTGATGAAAGCGGGCGCGCGGAACCGGGGTTCCCGCCCCGGCTAAGGTACCGACTTCGAAGTCCGTCCGTCTTGCCGCTTATTCTCCACGTTTCAAGCGGTCGACTCGGCGTTCGATACGCCACGGGCCTTTGTCCCGGATCATCCGTCGCCCGCACCCCTTGCAGCGGGAGAAATCGACATTTCCCACGCTGCGCACGCGCCTGCTGTCGCGCCTATGGTCGCCAGCAAGACATTTCATCAAAAGAAAGAAATTCAAGGCCCCCACCTTCGTTGAACTCGATTCCGGGGGCTCGCTAATCACTTCGTTACGCCTGCGCAATAGTTATATCTCAGATGCAAATGCGGCGTTTTTGTTACGCTGGACGACGACCTTCGGGGCGGCCTCCGGGATACATGGCGCGGCCTGGCCGCAGTCGATCAGCCGACCGTAAACGCCGCCTGTCAGGATCGACGGGGTACGTCTTCTACCGCGAAAAGCGGACACCAGCCGACGGCCCACATCCAATGATGACGAGCGCAGTCGACGCGCGTTGGTTCGGTGCGGGGTGGCGCTATTCGCCTGTTGGCCCGTGCCGGGCAGGCGACTTCTACCCCCGCCGCAGCAGCGTGATCCGCCCCTTGCCGAACACGCGGCTCGTATCCTCGACGAAGCCCGCGACTTCCAGCGGCTCACGCTTGGCGGTCTCGACACTCACCCATGTCGCCTCGTTGACCCAGCCGAGCCGCGCCAGCTTGTCGAGCGCGACCGCGCCCGCGCCGCTGTCATAGGGCGGGTCCATCAGGATCACGTCGAGCGGCTTGGGCGCGACGCCGAGCGCCAGCACCGATTGCGCGCGCACATCGGCTTTCGCGCCGAGCTTGGCGATGTTGATGCGCAGCGCGTCGAGCGCTGGCTTGTCCTGTTCGACGAACAGGCACGAGGCGGCGCCGCGCGACAGCGCTTCCAGCCCGAGCGCGCCCGAGCCGGCGAACAGATCGGCGACCGCAAGCCCCTCGAAACTGCCGAGGCGACTGGTCAGCATCGAGAACAACGCCTCGCGGACCCGGTCTGCGGTGGGGCGGGTAGCTTCGCCCTTGGGCGCGATGAGCGCGCGACCGCGCCATTCTCCAGCGATGATGCGCATTACTTACGGGTCCGTGTCGGGCGGGGTTTGGACGGGCGCGCCGGGCCGCGTGGCGGCGTCGGGCGGTCGGTGGGAGCGCCTTCGCGTTTGGGGCGCGGGTCGGTCGCGGTGCGGCGCGCGCGCGAGGTGCCTTCGCCGCGTGCCGGGGCAGGGGCGCCGGCCTTGGGCTTGGCATCGTAGAAGCGCTTCGGCTTGATCGGGGCGGGGCTCGCGGTGCGCTCCTCGGCGGGGCGGCTGTCGCGTGGCGACCAGGTCGACTCGCGTGCCGGACTGGTTGTGGCGTCGCGTCGCGTGGTTGGCTTCGCGGCGTCGCGTGGCTGGCTCGCGGGGGTCGCCGGCCGTGCGCCCGGCTTACGGACCGGGCGCGCGTCGGCGAAGGCGGCGCGGTCGGCTCTGGCGGCGGTTTCGCGGGTGATGCGCGGTGCGGCGGGGCTGCGACTCTTTGGCGCCGCAGACGCGGCGTGCCCCTCGCCTCGGGCACGCGGCGCGGGCTTCACGGCATCGTACACCGGCTCCGCCGAGCGCGATCGCGCCGGTTGCGGCAGGTCGAGCCGGGTCGGGTTCTTGCGGAACGAGGCGACATCGTGCCCACGCACTTCGCCAACCGCGCCGGGGGCGAGATCGCCCAGCACGAACGGGCCGTAGCGCGTGCGGATCAGCCGCGAGACCTTCAGCCCGAGATAATCGAGCACGCGCCGCACCTCGCGGTTCTTGCCTTCGGTCAGGATCATCTCGATCCACACGTTCGCACCGGTGCGCCGCTCCAGATTGGCGTCGATCGAGCCGTAGCGCACGCCTTCGATCTCGACGCCGTGGATCAACTCCTCAAGCTGTTGCTGGGTAATCGGACCGTAGGCACGCGCGCGATAGGCGCGCTGCACCCCGGTCGCGGGCAGTTCTAGCTGGCGCTTCAACTCGCCGTCGGTGGTGAGCAGAAGCAGCCCTTCGGTGGCGAGATCGAGCCGCCCGACCGGCATTACGCGCGGCAGCGTGTTGGGCAGCCGATCATAGATCGTCGGCCGGCCGGCGGGATCATGCTCGGTGACGAGCAGCCCTGGTGGCTTGTGATACAGGAACAGCCGCGCCGGCGCGGGCGCCTCTACGGCCACGCCATCGACGGTCACCCCGTCGAGTGTGGTGAGAATCGTCGCGGGCGTGTCGATGACGGTGCCGTTGATGGCGACTCGGCCGTCGGCGATCATGCGTTCGATCTCGCGGCGCGAGGCGATGCCCGCGCGGGCGAGCAGCTTGGCGATGCGCTGGTCGGAGCGCGGTTGCGAGTCCGAGGGCGTTTTGGAAGTAGGGCGTTGCACCGCGATCCTATAGCGAATTTCGCTGTGTGCGCGCGCAAAATTTCTTGCGACCGATTCGGACGCGGCGCGTTAAGAGACGCATCCGTAACGAGGACGCGTCAACCGCGTCGATGCGGTCAGGGAAGGTGGGACAACCGGACATGCTGTTCGGACGGAAAAAGCGGCGGATCAGTCGGTTGCTCATTGTCGAGGACGAGCCGCTCGTCGCCTTCGATACCGAGCATTTCCTGCGTGAGGCCGAATTCGAGATCGTTGCGACGGTCGATCGCGTCGCCGACGCGCTCGCTGTGTTGCGGCGCCCGCAAGATGTCGATCTGGTGCTGGTCGATGTGCGGTTGTCGGACGGCAGCGGCATCGATGTCGCGCGCGTCGCGCATCAGGCTGGTGTGCCGGCGATGTTCGTGACCGGCGAATGCCCGATGGGCGGGCAGGCGGTGGCGGTGGGCTGTCTCGCCAAACCCTATGCGCAGCGCGATCTGCTCGGCGCGATCAGCGCGATCGAGATGCTGATCGAGGGCAATAGGCCAAAGCGCCTGCCGGCCGGGTTCACGTTGTTCGGGGCGGATTGAAGTCGACTTCACCGCGTGGCGTGTATTCGTCGAAGGCCGTTGCAGACGCCATGATGATCTCGTAAGTTCCCCGGGCGATGTGGGGACATCGCGATCCGGGGGGATGCATGCGACATACACTGTTCGCGGCGGTAGCCGTTCTTTGCCTGCTCGCGTCATCGACTGCGGTCGCACAGGAGAAATCGGGCAACAAGCCCGGTTTCACCTTGCGTCCCGGCTCCGCCAAGATCCTGCTGATCCGCCCGACCATCAGGGTCGGCGCGCAATCGACCGGCGGCCTGTTCGAGCCGAATGCCGATTGGACCGCGCAGGCGCGCGACAATCTCGGCGCGGCGTTGGCTGTGGCGCAACAGCAACTCGGCAATCAGGTGATCGACGCGGAGGAGCCGATCGGTCCGGCCGCCAAGACCTTCGCCGGCTACCGCGCGTTGTTCTCGGTACTGGCCGATTCGGTGATCGAATATCAGTTCTTCCCCGGCAATCGCCTGCCCACCAAGAAGCGCAAAGGCAGTTTCGAGTGGACGATGGGGCCGGGCGTGGCCGAGATCGGCAGGGGCACGGGCTGCGATTACGCGCTCTTCATCTTCGATGAGGACCAATACGGCTCGACGGGTCGCAAGGTCTTCCAGGTGTTCGCGGCGATGGCGTCTGTGTCGGTCAAATCAGGCGAACATCGCGGCTACGCAGGGCTGGTCGATCTGCGCAACGGCGACCTCGTCTGGCTCAATGCCGATCAGGCGATGGGCGGCGATGTCCGCACGGTCGAGGGCGCGCAGAAGCGCGTGCGCCAGTTGCTCGAGGATTTTCCGGGCAGCACGCCGCCCGCCGCGCCGGTAGTTGCGTCGGCCACGGGCCAATGACGCCACGCCTGCGCCGGCTCGCGCTACTCGGCGTGGCGGCGGTGTTCGGTGTCGCGGCGAGCGCGCCGAAGGAACCGCTACCGCCGTATAGCGGCGCCTACGAGCCGCAGACGGTCGATGAGCGCGGGCTGTGGATGCAACTCGACGAGGCCGAGCGCACGCTGCGCGACTCGGCGTTCGTGCTGAAGGAGCCGGGACTCACGGACTATGTGCGCGCGGTGCTGTGCCGTACCGTCGGCGCGGATCGGTGTCGCGGCATCCGCATCTATGTGATGCGTGATCCCGAGTTCAATGCGAGGATGGCGCCGAACGGCATGATGGTGGTCAACTCCGGGCTGTTGATCCGCGTGCACGACGAGGCGGAACTGGCCGCGGTGCTCGGGCACGAGTTCGCGCATTTCGAACAGCGGCACAGTCTGCATCGCTTCCAGCACGACCGATCGATGACCGATGTGGTGGCGTGGATGAGCGTGATCGCCGCGAGCGGCGCCTCCTATCAGGTCCGCCGCAGCGCCGTAGATGTGGCCAACTCAGCGGTCGGGTCGATGTTCGCATTCGGTCGCGACGAGGAACGCGAGGCCGATCTGCTCGGCGCGAAATACATGCTCGCTGCGGGCTATGATCCCAATGCGCTGCCCGACATCTGGAACCGCGCGATGGACGAGGCCGATGCCACCGCGTTCGGGCGCAAGCAGAAGAGCCACCGCTACGATCGCCTGTCGTTCTTCGCCAGCCATCCCACCAGCCTCGAACGCGCGACCTATTTGCGCACGCTCGTCGCCGGGATGGGGCAGGGGGATGCCGGCCGCGATGCGTTGCAAGGGGCGGTCAAGCCGCTGCGCGGCGCGTTCCTCGCCGATCAGATCAAGCTCAACGATTTCGGCGGCACCGAATATCTGTTCGGCCAGCTCGCTGGTGACACCTGGGATGCCGAACTGCTGTGCGCGCGGGGCGACCTGTACCGCACGCGCGGCAACCCGCGTGATCTCGTCTCGGCGGCCGGGTTCTACGCGCAGGCGATCGCGCTCGATCCCACCAATGCCGATGCGTATCGCGGCCTCGGCCTCGCGCAGCTTCGCGGCGGCGATTCGCACGGCGGCGATGCGCTCAAACGCTATCTCGCGCTGCGCCCCGACGCGCCCGACCGCGCGATGATCCAGACCCTGCTGCCATGAAGGCCGGAACCATGACCTTGAGAAAAGCCGTATCTGCGCTGATGGCATCGGCGCTGCTGATGTGCGGCGCGCCCGCCAGCGCCGGCAACACGCTGATCGCCAAGGGGCAGGCCGTCGCCGTCGCCAAATCGGCGCTGACGATCACACCGACCCGCGAATGGAACAAGATGGGCGCGCGGCCGGGCCGCAATTCGGAGACGTGGACGCTCGACGGCGATGGCCTGAACGACGTCACCTTCTACGGCGGGATCGAGACCGACCGCACGCTGTTCCGCGAGGTGAGCAAACGGGCGAAGCCGCTGCCGCGTTTCAGCGCGACGATGCTACTCACCGATATTCCGGCGCTGCTCGAAAACAGCTACCGTATCGCGCTCGCCACGCCCTTGATGACGATCGAGAGCGTCGCGCCCGCCACCTTCGTCGGCGCGAAAGGTGTGACCTTCACCTACAGCTTCACGCGCCCGAACGAGGACGTGCGCCGCAAGGGCGAGGGCTATGCCGCGATCATCGCGGGCAAGCTCTACATGGCGACCTTCGAGGCGCCCGATATCTATTATTACGATCGCGATATCGCCGACTTCCGCGCGCTCGTCGCCGGCGCGCGGATCGGGGCGGTCGGCGCGGCAGTGGCGGCGAAGTAGTGCTCGGCTGGTCCGCGTCGCGTCGACGCATAACTCTTTGAATTCGTTCGTGCTGAGCTTGTCGAAGCACGTGTCGCAGGCGCTGGGTTTCGGGCACGTGCTTCGACAGGCTCAGCACGAACGGGGATGGGAAATGCTTATCCGGCCGCGCCGTGAAAAGTCCTGAACGTCATGCCGTATTCGGTCTGGCATCCACCGTTCCGCAAAAGCAGAGGCTGCGGATTCGCGGAACGGTGGACCCCGAAACGAGTCCGGGGTGACGGCTTTTGACCGTTACTGCGCGTCGTCGTCCTGGTTTTTCACCACGCCGCCGGTGCCGCCGACACCGTCGGCCTCGCCCTGACGCGCGAGTGGATCAGGCTCCGGCCCGCCTTCGCCGCGCTCGACCGCGTCCTTGCGCGCTTCGACGATCTGCTGGAGGTCGCTGCGATCGTCCTTGCGCGGCGGATACGCGTCGGGGGATTCGGGCGCGCCGCTCATGCGAAATCTCCGAGGTCGGTCGGCTGGCCGGGCGCGACCGCGGGGTCGCTGGTCGGCATCGGCGCGGGCACGTCGATGTCCGGCGTGGTCGGCGCGATCTCGGGCGGCGGGGTCTCGGGCGTGGCGGGCTGGCTCGGCTGCGGGGGCAGTTCGGTGGGGGGCGTGCTTGCCATCGGGTTTCTCCTCTGTCCGACACTCAACGAACCGGCCCCTCGCGAAGTTTCACGAAGATTTCACAGCCGTGACTCCGTGGCTTGCCCCGCCGCCGATCCTTGCTATAGACGCCCCCCACACCCGACGGTGTCCTATGCGGGCGTGGCGGAACTGGTAGACGCAGCAGGTTTAGGTCCTGCCATCGCAAGATGTGGGGGTTCGAGTCCCTTCGCCCGCACCAGTCGCCGCCGCGTGCAGGGGCGCCGCGATTCTGATTCGTGAAGAGGCCTGAGAAGACCCATGCAGACTGTCGAGACGCTCAACGAGGGGCTCAAGCGCGCCTACACCCTCACCATCACGGCCGCCGAGATCGATTCGAAGGTCGATGCCGAGCTGAAGCGCGTCGCACCGCAGATCAAAATGCCCGGCTTCCGCCCCGGCAAGGTGCCCGCCAACCTCGTTCGCAAGATGCATGGCCCGGCGCTGACTCAGGACGCGCTCAACTCGGCGATCCAGGAAGGCATCCAGACGCTGATCGCCGAACAGCGGCTGCGCCCGGCGATCCAGCCCTCCGTCGCGCTCGACGAGGGTTTCGAGATCGGCAACGATGCCGAGGTCAAGGTTTCGCTCGAAGTGCTCCCCGAGGTGCCGACGCCCGCGATCGACAGCCTCAAGCTCGAGCGCCTGACGGTTCCGGCCGGCGAAGCCGAAGTCGACGCGCAGGTCGCGAAGTTCGCCGAGCAGCAGAAGAAGTGGGACGACGCCGCCGAGGATCATGAAGCCGCGCAGGGCGATCTCGTCACGGTCGATTTCGTCGGCAAGACCGCCGATGGCGTCGCTTTCGATGGCGGCACCGGCACCGACATGGGCGTCGAGATCGGCGCGGGTCGCCTGATCCCCGGCTTCGAGGACCAGCTCGTCGGCGTGAAGCAGGGCGAGGAGCGCGTGCTCAACGTGACCTTCCCCGCGGACTATCCGGCCGAGAACCTCGCCGGCCAGCCCGCCACCTTCGAGATCACCGCCAAGAAGGTGCAGACCCCCGGCGAAACCGTGATCGACGACACGCTCGCGACGTCGCTCGGCCTCGAAAGCCTCGAACAGCTCAAGGGGCTGCTCAAGGGCCAGATCGAGCAGGAACTCAACGGCCTGACGCGTACCCACATGAAGCGCAAGCTGCTCGATCAGCTCGCCGAGGGTCATGATTTCGAAGTGCCGCCGACGATGGTCGAGGCCGAGTTCGACCAGATCTGGCAGCAGCTCCAGCACGAAGCGACTCATGAGGCCGATCCGGCCGCCGCGCTCGAAGAGATGGAGAAAGAGCGCGACGACTACCGCAAGATCGCCGAGCGGCGCGTCCGCCTCGGCCTGCTCCTGTCGGAGATCGGCCAGGCCAACGGCGTCGAGGTCACCCAGGTCGAGATGAACCGGCTGATCGCGCAGGCCGCGCAGCAGTACAATGCCGAGGATCGTCAGCGTTTCCTCCAGTACATCCAGCAAGAGCCGATGGCCGCAGCCCAGCTCCGCGCGCCGCTGTACGAGGACAAGGTCGTCGATTTCCTGTTCGAAAAGGCCGAGATCACCGATCGCGAAGTGACTCGCGAAGAGCTTCAGGAAGCGATCGAGAGCGAAGACGGCTTCGCCAGCGGCACGCATGTTCATGACCATCATGACCATGACCACGAAGGCCACGATCACGAAGGCCATGATCACGATCACGCCCACGGCGACGATCATGACCATGCCGCTGCGACCGAGCTGAAGGCCGACGATTCGGCCGAGCCGGCCCCCGCCGAAGCGACTGCCGAGGAGCCGGTCAAGAAGGCCGCGACCAAGAAGCCGGCCGCCAAGAAGGCTGCGCCCAAGGCCGAAGCCGAAGCGGGCGAAGCCGCTCCTGAGCCCAAGAAGCCGGCCAAGAAGGCCGCCGCGAAGAAGACCGAGGCCTGAGCCGCACGACCCCGCCGCGTGACCACGCGCGGCGGGGTTGAGCCGCTCTGAGCTATTAGGGGCGGGACTTGTCCGAACCACGCATCGCCGTCCTGCTCCCCTGCTATAACGAGGAAGCCGCGATCGCCGCGACGGTGGCGGGGTTCCGTGCCGCGCTGCCCGGCGCGGACATCTACGTCTACGACAACAACAGCCGCGACCGCACCGTCGAGGTCGCGCGCGCCGCCGGCGCGATCGTCCGCACCGAGCGTATCCAGGGCAAGGGCGCGGTCGTGCGGCGCATGTTCGCCGATGTCGATGCCGACGTCTATGTGATGGCCGACGGCGACGCGACCTACGACGCCGCCTCGGCGCCCGCGATGGTCGCCCGTGTGCTCGACGAGCAGCTCGACATGATCGTCGGTGCGCGCATCACCCAGATCGAGGCCGCCTACCGGCGCGGCCACCGCTTCGGCAACGCAGTGCTGACCGGCATGCTCGCGCGCCTGTTCGGGCGCAGCTTCACCGATATCCTGTCGGGCTACCGCGTCTTCTCGCGCCGCTTCGTCAAGAGCTTCCCGGTGCTGTCGGCGGGGTTCGAGATCGAGACCGAGATCAGCGTCCACGCGCTCGAATTGCGCATGCCCGTGGCCGAGGTGGCGACGCCCTATTACGAGCGCCCGGAAGGGTCCGCCTCCAAGCTCAGCACCTATCGCGACGGCTTCCGCATCCTGCGCACCATCCTCCAGCTCTACCGGATCGAGCGGCCCGTGCTGTTCTTCGGCGCGATCGGCGTGGCGCTGGCGCTGATCGGGGTGCTGCTCGCGGTGCCGCTGGTCATCACCTACATGCACACGCATCTCGTGCCGCGCCTGCCGACAGCGGTGATGGTGACCGGCCTGATGATCCTCGCCGCGCTGTGCCTGTTCGCCGGGCTGATCCTCGACACGGTGGTGCGCGGCCGCCGCGAAATGCGCCGGCTCGCCTATCTCTCGCACCGCGCGCCCGGCGTGGAGCGGCGCGAAGGTTAAAAGTCCACGTACCGTTCGCCCTGAGCGTGTCGAAGGGCGCGCCTGGTAGAGCTGCGTTCGGGACACCTGCTTCGCCAAGCTCGGCACGAACGAACAGGGGATGCGCCCGCCCACACTTGCCAAGTCCCGACGGAGTGCCGATGTAGGCGACCGCAAGGGCATAAAGGACGTACAGAACATCATGCGCAACCCGTTCGACACCGGCGATTTCATGGCTCCCCTCAGCGCGGCCGGACTCGTCGCCCCCGGATATCAGGGGCAGCCGACCCAGGCCGGCCTCGTTCCCATCGTCATCGAGCAGTCCAACCGCGGCGAGCGCAGCTTCGACATCTATTCGCGGCTGCTGCGCGAGCGGATCATCTTCGTGACCGGCGGGGTCGAGGATCACATGGCCTCGGTCATCACCGCCCAGCTTCTGTTCCTTGAGTCGGAAAATCCGAAGAAGGACATCTTCATGTACATCAACTCGCCGGGCGGTGTCGTCACGGCGGGCATGGCGATCCATGACACGATGCAGTACATCCGGCCGCGCGTCGGCACGGTCTGCATCGGTCAGGCGGCATCGATGGGCAGCTTCCTGCTCTCGGCGGGCGAGCCGGGCATGCGTGTCGCGCTCAGCAACTCGCGGATCATGATCCACCAGCCCTCGGGCGGTGCGCAGGGCATGGCCAGCGACATCGAGATCCAGGCGCGCGAAATCCTGCGGATGCGCCATTTCCTCAACTCGCTTTACGCCAAATACACCGGCAAGACGCTTGAGGAGATCGAGAAGTCGATGGACCGCGACAACTTCATGTCGGCGGAAGAGGCGAAGGCGTTCGGCCTGATCGATCAGGTGTTCGACAAGCGCCCGGCGATCTCGGAAGACGGCAGCACCCCGCCGGCGCTTCCCGCCGCCTGAGGCCGTGTTATGGGACGCGCCCCGTCGCCGGCTCGCGGCGGCGGGGCACGTCCTCACCCGGGATGTGAACCGCCCGGACAGGTGGTGCCGCGCCGCTTGTTCCGCCGCAAACTGTGCCCATATCACCTCTTATCAGGCCGTAACCGCCGGGCTAAAGCGATATTCGGCATTGCCCGATAGCCAGAAACGCGCCTAGTCTGTTATGCTTTCGTCCCCACAAGGGGCATTGGGACACGAGATTTTATGACCAAGCTGAGTGGCGGCGATTCGAAAAGCACGCTGTATTGCTCCTTCTGCGGCAAGTCGCAGCACGAAGTGCGCAAGCTGATCGCCGGGCCGACCGTGTTCATCTGCGATGAGTGCGTCGAGCTGTGCAACGATATCATCCGCGAAGAAACCAAGTCGGCTCTGGTCTCGAAGAAGGACGGCGGCGTGCCGACTCCGCAGGAAATCTGCGACGTCCTCGACGATTATGTGATCGGCCAGAAGCGCGCCAAGCGCGTGCTGTCGGTGGCGGTTCACAACCATTACAAGCGCCTCAACCACGGCCAGAAGGGCGCGGATGTCGAGCTTGCCAAGTCGAACATCCTGCTCGTCGGCCCGACCGGTTGCGGCAAGACCCTGCTCGCGCAGACGCTCGCCCGCATCCTCGACGTGCCGTTCACGATGGCTGACGCGACGACGCTGACCGAAGCCGGCTATGTCGGCGAGGATGTGGAGAACATCATCCTCAAGTTGCTCCAGGCGTCGGATTACAACGTCGAGCGCGCGCAGCGCGGCATCGTCTATATCGACGAGATCGACAAGATCAGCCGCAAGGCCGAGAACCCCTCGATCACGCGCGACGTGTCGGGTGAGGGCGTCCAGCAGGCGCTGCTCAAGCTGATGGAAGGCACCACCGCGTCGGTGCCGCCGCAGGGCGGCCGCAAGCATCCGCAGCAGGAGTTCCTCCAGGTCGACACGACCAACATCCTGTTCATCTGCGGCGGCGCGTTCAGCGGCCTCGAAAAGATCATCGGCGACCGCCTGCAGGGCAAGTCGATCGGTTTCGGCGCCTATGTCGCCTCGCCTGAGGAACGCCGCACCGGCGAGACGCTCAAGTCGGTCGAGCCCGAGGATCTGCTCAAGTTCGGCCTGATCCCCGAGTTCGTCGGCCGCCTGCCGGTGATCGCGACGCTCGAGGATCTCGACGTGCCGGCGCTGGTGACGATCCTGACCGAGCCCAAGAACGCTCTCGTCAAACAGTATCAGAAGCTGTTCGACATGGAGACGGTCAAGCTCGGCTTCACCGACGATGCGCTCACGCAGGTCGCCAAGAAGGCGATCGACCGTAAGACCGGCGCACGCGGGCTTCGCTCGATCCTCGAAGGCATCCTGCTCGACACGATGTTCGACCTGCCCGGCATGGACGGCGTCGATGAGGTGATGATCGACAAGGACGTGATCGAAGGCCGCAAAGAACCGATCCGCGTCTATGCGAAGAAGGACAAGGCGGGGGCGGGCGCAGCGTAAACAGCCTTCCCCCCGTCAGTGTGAAAGCGCCTCCGGCCAATGGAGCGCTTTCACCAGAGCCTCGACAGCGGCGGTAGGATTTTCACCTTCGGGCCACGTTACCCGGTAGGAAACAAGCCAGCGTTCTCCGACGTGGCAGAAGAGCGACGCTTGTTCGATTACCCGTTGCTCTCTTCCGTCGAACATTGCCGATCCGCCCGATAAAGTGGCGTGGAGTCCGCGTTTCCGGACGTGAGGCGAAGGTGCAGAAATGTCGCCTTCCGTTAGCACTTTCGCGTCGGGTTCGTGCTTTAGAATATCCTGTTTGATGCCAGCGAACAGATCGCGGCAAGCCTGCTGTCGCGATTGATCCTTACCAAGCGCCGGTTCGGGATAAACGAACATGCTGACATAGCCGATCTTGCGGCCGCTTTGGATCAGTTGATAGCCGACACCCGTGTCCGAACCATCGGTGTTGTACCGCACCACCTCATGACGCTCGAATGGTCCCACTTGAGCAGGAAAGCGCATGCCCGTCTGCGCGTGGATATAGGGATCTGGCGCGTCGGGAACTTCGGTCTGTGCGGTGGCAGAAACTGCGCTGGCGGCGAGGACACAAGCAAGTACCGTCTGTCGCATATCATAGCACTCCCAAGCTGGCGTAACGTCACCGCGCCTTCTGTGCGTCCCGCCACGCCTGATACGCCTCCACCGCCGCCGATCGCCGCAAAACGCGCGCGTTGGGGTCGATCACGACATGCGCGCCCGCCGGCACCGCGATGCGCCCGGTGCCGTCCGTCATCGCCAGCCGCACCGTCCGGCCGGCGATCCGCACCGCCACCGGCATCGGGAAGGCCCGCCCGCCCGGGGCCACCCAGTGCAGGTTCAGCATCCCGCCGCTCCGTTCGCTCAACAGGTCGGGCAGCACGGCCTGGCGCAGATAAACGTCGAAGAACCAGCCATAATCCTTGCCGGTCACGCGCGCGACGATCGCCTGATAATCCGCGCTCGTCAGGAAATGCGGAGTGAAATTGCCCGGCTTCGGATCGCTCCGCCCGTACACCGCCAGCCGCGTCACCTCGCCAAAGGCGCGGTCGCCGATCAGCCAGCGCAGGCTGTGGAGCATCCACGAACCCTTGTAATAAATGTCCTGCCCCGGCCCGCCGCGATCGATTCGGTAGACATCCTCCTCGGTGCGCGACGCGCCAGACACCATCGGGCGCAGATCGGTGATCTTGTTGCGCTCGTCGTCGAGCATCGTCGCATAGCGGGCGTCGCCTTCGCGCCACAGCCCGTAGAACGGCTGCATGTACGTGGCATAGCCTTCGTGCAGCCAGAAATCGTCCCAGTCGCGCGCGGATAGCTGGTTGCCGAACCATTCGTGCGCGAATTCGTGCTGGAACAGCCAGTCGAACCCCTCGGGCGCCTTGGTATAGCCATTGCCGTAGGCGTTGATGGTCTGGTGCTCCATGCCCTTGTGCGGCGTCTCGACCACGCCGAGCTTCTCGTCGCCGAACGGATAGGGGCCGATCTCGCTCTCGAAAAAGTCGAGCGTCGGCGCGAACTCGGCGAACAGTCTGCGCGCCTGCGCTTCCTCACCCGGCAGATACCAATAGAACAGCGGGATCGTGTTGCCGAACCGGCTTTTGTAGTCGCCCGACAGTTGCTCATACGGCCCGATGTTGAGCGCGATGCCGTAGGTGGTCGGGTGTTTGACTCGCCAGTTCCACGTCGTGCGCCCGTCGGCGAGCGTATCGACGCCGAGCAGCTTGCCGTTGGAGGGTGCCTTTAGCCCGGCCGGCACGGTGATGTGCAGTGTCGCCACGCCGGGCCGTCCGGTCGGGAAATCGAGGCACGGCCAGAACAGGTCGCAGCCATTGCCCTCGGCGGTGGTCGCCACCCATGGCCGGCCGTTGGGCGTCTTCGCCCAGACGAAACCATCATCCCACGGCGCCTTCACCGCGACATGCGGCGTGCCGCCGTAGGCGATGCGCGCGACGACACGCCCGCCCGCCGCGAGGCGGTTCGGCAGCGTGATGGTGAGCTTGCCGTCCGGGTTCGCCCATGCGCTTGCCGGCAGCACCGCGCCGTCGATCATGATGCTGCTAACCGGCAGGTTGCGGTCGAGATCGACCAGCAGCCGCGCGAGCGGCGCGCGCGCGGTGAAGGTCAGCGTCGCCACGCCGGCGATGCGCTCCTCTGCGGGGAACACTTCGAAGCGCAGATCGGCCGCGTCGAACGCGAGCTTGGCCTGCTCGGGATCGACCGGCCCGCCCGATCGCGCGGTCTGTGGGGTCAGCGCCGGCTCGCCCGGGCCGGGCAGATCGGCCGCGCCGAGCAGCAACGCGGCGAGCGGCATAAACAGTGCGTTCATCCTCATGCCGCGATGATCGATGGACGACGATTGATGGAAAGCGCCTCGCGCACCATATAAGGTAGAACAAGGCGCATCGCTTGCGCCCCTCGGAGTGTTCATGACCCAAATCTACCCTGTTCTGCCGCTACGTGATATCGTTGTGTTCCCGCATATGATCGTGCCGCTGTTCGTGGGTCGCGACAAGTCGGTCGCTGCGCTGGAAGCGGCGATGGCTGCCGACAAGGAGATTTTCCTCGTCGCGCAGCTCGATCCGGCCGAGGACGATCCCGACCGCGACGATCTCTACGACATCGGCGTCACCGCGACGGTCCTGCAATTGCTCAAGCTGCCCGACGGCACCGTCCGCGTGCTCGTCGAAGGCAAGAAGCGCGCGAAGTTCACCGATCTCGAAACGTCCGAGGGCCATCTGACCGCGTCGGTCGACCTGCTCGAAGGTGCGGAGGGTGCGGAGGATCTCGAAGCCGCCAGCAAGCAGGTCGCGCACGAAACCGCCGCGCTGATGCGCTCGGTGGTCGATCAGTTCGAGAATTACGCCAAGCTCAACCGCAAGTTGCCGGCCGAAACCGCCGTGCAGCTCGGCGAGATCGAGGAGCCGAGCCGGCTCGCGGATTCGGTCGCCGCCAACATTTCGGTCAAGGTGTCGGACAAGCAGGCGCTGTTGGTCGAGACCGATCCGACCAAGCGGCTCGAGATGGTCTACGCCTTCATGGAGGGCGAACTCGGCGTCTTGCAGGTCGAGAAGAAGATCAAGAGCCGGGTCAAGCGCCAGATGGAGAAGACCCAGCGCGAATATTACCTCAACGAGCAGTTGAAGGCGATTCAGCGCGAGCTCGGCAACGAGGGCGAGGAAGGCGAGGGCGACGAGATCGCCGAACTGACCCAGAAGATCGCCACGCTCAAGCTCTCCAAGGAAGCGCGCAGCAAGGCCACCACCGAGCTCAAGAAATTGAAGACGATGGCGCCGATGTCCGCCGAAGCGACCGTCGTGCGCAATTATCTCGACGTGCTGCTCGGCCTGCCGTGGGGCAAGAAATCGAAGATCAAGCGCGACATTTCGGCGGCGCAGGCGGTGCTCGACGAGGACCATTATGCGCTCGAGAAGGTCAAGGACCGGATCATCGAATATCTGGCCGTACAGGCGCGCACCAACAAGCTGAAGGGGCCGATCCTGTGCCTCGTCGGCCCGCCCGGCGTCGGCAAGACGAGCCTCGGCAAGTCGATCGCCAAGGCGACCGGACGCGAATTCATTCGTCAATCGCTTGGCGGTGTGCGTGATGAAGCGGAAATTCGCGGCCACCGGCGCACCTATATCGGCTCGCTGCCCGGCAAGATCGTCACCAATCTCAAGAAGGCCGGCACCAGCAACCCGCTGTTCCTGCTCGATGAGATCGACAAGCTCGGCCAGGATTTCCGCGGCGATCCGGCATCGGCGCTGCTGGAGGTGCTCGATCCCGAGCAGAACGCGAAGTTCCAGGACCATTATCTCGAGGTCGATATTGATCTGTCGGATGTGATGTTCGTCACCACGGCGAACACGCTCAACCTCCCGCAGCCGCTGCTCGACCGGATGGAGATCATCCGGCTGGAGGGCTATACCGAGGACGAGAAGGTCGAGATCGCCCAGCGGCATCTGATCGCCAAGCAGATCGAGGCGCATGGCCTCAAGCCCGGCGAGTTCACGCTCACCACCGAGGGGCTGCGCGCGCTGATCCAATATTACACGCGCGAGGCGGGCGTCCGCACGCTGGAACGCGAGATCGCCAGGCTTGCCCGCAAGGCGCTGCGCCGCATCCTCGAAGGCAAGGACGTGACGGTTACGATCACGCCCGACAACATCGCCGATTTCGCGGGCGTGAAGAAATATCGCCACGGCCTCGGAGAAGAGGAGAACCAGATCGGCGCCGTCACCGGCCTCGCCTGGACCGAAGTCGGCGGCGAGTTGCTGACCATCGAGAGCGTCACCGTGCCCGGCAAGGGCGCCGCCAAGGTGACCGGCAAGCTCGGCGACGTGATGAAGGAATCGATCGAGACCGCGTTCAGCTTCGTCAAGGCGCGCTCGCCCAGCTATGGCATCAAGCCGAGCCTGTTCGCGCGCAAGGACATCCACATCCATCTGCCCGAAGGCGCCGTGCCCAAGGATGGTCCGTCGGCGGGTGTGGGTATCGTCACCTCGATCGTCTCGACGCTGACCGGGGTTCCGGTCCGGCGCGAAGTGGCGATGACCGGCGAGGTGACGTTGCGCGGTCGCGTGCTGCCGATCGGCGGATTGAAGGAGAAGCTGCTCGCGGCGCTGCGCGGCGGCATCACCACGGTGTTGATCCCGCAGGAAAATGAGAAGGATCTCGCCGAGATTCCGGCCAACATCCGCGAGGGACTGAAGATCATCCCGGTCAGCCATGTCGACGAGGTGCTGCGCCTCGCGCTCACCGCGCCGATCGAGCCGATCTCCTGGACCGAGGAGGATGATCTCGCCGCGCAGCCGCCGGCGGGTGTCGCCCCGATCGGCGGCGAGCGCCGCCACTGACACGCGAACGCGGCGGAAGGGCGCAATTCCGCCGCGTTTTAGCGAGGTTTATCGCATTTTGCTTTGACAGCCCCGGCCCGCCTGTCGTTACTGGAACACCGGCTTTCAAGCCGAGAATCAGTTTCCATTGTAACGGGGGTTCCGCGGGCATGAACAAGCAGGAGTTGATCGGCACGGTCGCCGACGCATCGGGTCTCAGCAAGGGCGATGCGAGCAAGGCGGTCGAGTCGGTGTTCGACGCGATCTCCGAGGCACTCAAGAAAGGCGACGAGGTTCGTCTGGTCGGTTTCGGGACGTTTTCGGTGAGCAAGCGCAAGGCCTCGACCGGCCGCAACCCGCGCACCGGCGAGCCGATGACGATCAAGGCATCGTCACAGCCCAAGTTCAAGGCGGGCAAGGGCCTCAAGGATTCGGTGAACTGACCATCCGAATCGGCTGGAGGGGCTGGACAAGCCCCGATGGCCTGTCTTAAGAGGCACGGAACAGGGCGGCGACGAGCCGCCCTATTTCGTTGGCCAAGGCCGGCGAAGCATCGCGACCCCATCGGGGCCAAGGCGATGGGCGCGTAGCTCAGCGGTAGAGCACACCCTTCACACGGGTGGGGTCACAGGTTCAATCCCTGTCGCGCCCACCATGCCCGACGGCATGGACCCGCTCGCCCCGGTGAAGGCCGGGGCCGGTAGGTTTTTGACCACTCGCTTCACCGATATCCGGCGACATCATCACCACCGCCGCTCGTGAACCCCCTTTGCGATCACGTATTTGTAGCCCCCGCGCGCACCGTTATGCCGTGGGATAGTCTGCATAGCCGGGGCGCTTAACCAAAAGGCGATGGCGATCGCCAGTGTGCGCAGCACGCGCGGAAAAGGTTCACACGATCGTCCCGGGCCTGTAACACGCTGTTCCTAGCGGTGCGGCGGGTGCCGGGGTGGATTTTTGGAATGCGACTGGTTCTCGATCCGCGCGCCCGGGCGCTGTTGCGCCGATTGCCGAAGGTCACGGTCTATTCGGCCGCAGAACTCGTGCTGATCGCGGTGCTGGCGGTGCAATGCGCCCGACTGATGTGGACGGTGGTGACGCCGGTTGCGCCGCTCGGCGCCTGGCGCCCGGTCGGGGTTTCCGTGCCCGGCGCGCCGGGTGACCTGCTTCGCGGCTTCGATCCGTTCTTCCGCCTCTCGGGCGGCGAAGCGCAGCCATCGACCGTCACCTCGCTCCAGTTGACGTTGTTCGGCACCCGGATCGACGGCGCGATGGGTGGCGGCTCGGCGATCATCGCCGGGCCGGACGGCGTCCAGAAGAGCATCGCGATCGGGCAGGAGGTCGCCCCCGGCGCGACTCTCAAGGCGGTCGCGTTCGATCATGTCACGATCGACCGTGGCGGCGCCACCGAAGAGCTGTTCCTCGCGCAAGGCGACACCGGCACCGCGCCGCCACCCGCACCCACGCCGCCGTCCGAACCGCTGCTTACGCCGGCCGCCGCTCCGAGCGGCCTCACGCTCTCGCAGCTTCGCGCCGAAACCGGCATCATCCCGCGTGTCGATGGCGGCCGCGTCAGCGGCCTCGTCGTGCGGCCGCAGGGCGGCGGCACCGCGTTCCGCCAGTCGGGCCTGCGCGATGGCGACGTCGTCACCGCGATCAACGGCCGGCCGGTCGGCGGCGCGGGCGATTTCGAACGTCTCGGCGGCCAACTCGCCGGCGGCGGTACCCTCTCGATTACGGTCGAACGCGGCAGCCAGACGCTGCCGCTCGCCATCACGATAGCAGGCCCATGAACAAACTGATTCTCGCCCCGTTGCTCGCGCTCGCCTGCGTCGGCCCGATCGCCGCGCAGACGACGATGAACGTGCGTGACGCCGATGTCCGCGCCTTCATCGCCGATGCCGCGCGCGTGACCGGGCGGACCTTCATCATCGACGCGCGTGTGCAAGGCAAAGTGACCGTCGTTACCGACCGGCCACTGTCGCGCTCCGAATATTTCGAGGTGTTCCTCTCGACGTTGCGCGCCAACGGCCTCGTCGCGGTGCCGACCTCGAATGGCGCGTTCCGAATCCAGCCGATCGACAATGCCGCGTCGCAGCCCAGCCGCGTCGGCACCAACGGCGCGGCGCGCAACAGCTTCGTCACCGAGATCGTGCGGCTGCGCGCGATCGATGCCGCATCGGCGGTCGATACGGTGCGCGGTCTCGTCAGCACACAAGGCTCGGTGACGGCGAATCGCGGCGGCAATTCAGTGGTGATCGTCGATTTCGCCGACAACGTGCGCCGCGTGCGTGAGGTGCTGCGCCGGATCGACACCGATAATGCGTCCACCCGCGTGATCGCGCTCAAGAACGCGGGCGCGCGCGAGATCGCCACCGCACTGCAGGCGCTGGCCGGGCAGGGCAGCGGCGGCGGCCCGGCGCAACCCGGCAGCCCGGCGGCGGTGAGCGTCGTCGCCGTCACCAGCTCCAACGCCGTCGCGCTGCGCGGCGACGCGGCGAGCGTGGCACGGCTGGCGGCGGTCGCGCAGGATCTCGATGCGCGCGCCAAGAACGGCACCGAGATCAAGGTGATCTTCCTCGAAAACGCCGATGCCGAGCAATTGATGCCGGTGCTCCAGCAGCTCGTCGGGCAGGCGCCGACGCCGGTGCAGAGTCAGCAGCTTTCACAATCGACCTTCGGCGGCACCAGCGGCAGCGGATCAAGCGGGTTCGGCGCGGGATCGCCCAACACCAACATCGTCCAGCCGCAGAACCAGCCCGTGCAGGCTGGCGCCGCGCCGACGCAAGCCGCCGTCACCGCCGAGGGCGGCAAGACCGCCGCCGTCGTCACGCGCTTCGCCGGCGCCAACGCGATCGTCATCGCTGCCCCCGCCGAGGTGCAGCGGCAATTGTCCGAAGTGGTCCGCCAGCTCGATACGCGGCGCGAACAGGTGCTGGTCGAGGCGATCGTCGCCGAAGTCTCGGACGCGACCGCGAGCAAGCTCGGCGTCCAGTTCCTGCTCGCGGGGCTGCCCGGCAGCGGCGTGCCGACCTTCGCGACCAGTTACGGCAATTCCGCGCCCAATCTGCTGACCATCGCCGGAGCGGTCGGCGCGCGCTCGCTCAACACCACCACGACCACGGTCAACGGCAACACCACCGTCACCACCACCAACAATGCGGTGAGCGATACGCTCGCCCAGTCCGCGCTCAGCTCGATCCTCGGCGCGACCGGCGGATTCGGCGGCGGCGCGTTCAACATCGGCAAGAACGCGATCTTCGGCGCGATCATCAACGCGGTGAAGTCCGACACCACCTCGAACCTGTTGCAAGCGCCGTCGCTGACCACGCTCGACAATCAGGAGGCGCGCATCCTTGTCGGGCAGGAGATCCCGATCACGACCGGCCAGGCGCTGAGCCAGAATTTCGACAAAGCCTTCCGCACCGTCCAGCGCGAGAATGTCGGCATCCAGTTGCAGGTCCGTCCGCAAGTCAATTCGAGCGGATCGATCAAGCTGATCCTGCACCAGCAGGTCAGCTCGATCGCGGGGCCGGTCGCCAGCGACAACAGCGACCTGATCCTCAACAAGCGCGAGGTCGAGACGACCATGACGGTCGATGACGGCCAGATCGCGATCATCGGCGGGCTGCTCAGCGATGACGAGCGCCGCACGATCGAGAAGGTGCCTTTGCTAGGCGACATCCCCGCGCTCGGCCAGTTGTTCCGCTCCAAGGCGAAGCAGCGCACCAAGACCAATCTGATGATCTTCATCCGGCCGACCGTGCTGCGCACCCCCGAGGACACGCAGCGCCTCACGGCACAGCGCTACGGCTATCTGCGGCTCCAGCAGGGCCAGCAGAATCCGGTCGATGAGCCGTCGATCGACCAACTGGTGCGCGATTACATGGGCGCCGCCCCGCCGATCCCGAGCGCGCCGGTGCCCGGCAATATCGAAGACCCGCGAATCGGCGTGCCGGTGGTGCGCAACTCGACTCAGATTGTCCGGCCGGAGAAATGACGATGGACTCGGTGCTCGACCTTGCCGACCCCGCACCGCTGCCCGCCGGCATCGTCACCATCCCTTATGCGTTCGCGCGGCGGTTCGGGGTGGTGCTTGGTGATGGCGCGGACGGGCATCTCTCGGTCGCGATGCGCGAGGGCGGCGATCCCCGGGTGCTGCTTGAGCTTCGCCGGCATCTCGCCCAGCCGTTCGACATCGGCATCGTGCCAGCCGATGCGTTCGATCGCCTGCTGTCCGATCGCTATGCGATGGACGGGCAGGCGGCGGCGATGGCGGCGGGCGGGATCGGCATGGCGGGCGAACTCGACATCCTCGCCGGTGATCTGCCGACCGCCGACGATCTGCTCGACACCGCCGACGATGCGCCCGCGATCCGGCTCATCAACGGCATCATCGCCGATGCGGCGCGCAACGGCGTGTCGGATATCCATATCGAGCCGTACGAGACTGGTCTCGTCGTGCGGATGCGGATCGATGGCGTGTTGCGTGAGACGCTGCGCATGCCGCCGCACGTCGCGCCGGTGGTGGTCAGCCGGGTCAAGGTGATGGCGCGGCTCGACATCGCCGAGCGGCGAATCCCGCAGGACGGCCGCATCGGGCTGACTTTGGGCGGCAAGCTGCTCGACGTGCGCGTCTCGACATTGCCGAGCCGCGCGGGTGAGCGCGTCGTGCTGCGTATCCTCGACAAGGAGAATGCCGGCATCACGCTCGACGTGCTCGGCATGACCGAGGCGATGAACGCGATGCTCAAGGCCACGCTGACCGAGCCGAACGGCATCGTCCTCGTCACCGGACCGACCGGATCGGGCAAGACCACGACGCTCTACGCCGCCCTGCGCCTGCTCAATGACGGCAGCCGCAACATTCTGACGGTGGAAGACCCGGTCGAATATGCGGTCGATGGCGTCGGCCAGACTCAGGTCAATCCCAAGGTCGGGCTGACCTTCGCGGCGGGTTTGCGCGCGATCCTGCGGCAAGACCCGGACGTGGTGATGGTCGGCGAAATCCGCGACCGCGAGACCGCCGAGATCGCCGTGCAGGCGTCGCTGACCGGGCATCTGGTGCTCTCGACCGTTCACACCAACGACGCGGTCGGCGCGATCACGCGGATGCGCGACATGAAGATCGAGCCGTTCCTGCTCGCCTCGACGCTCCGCGCGGTGATCGCGCAGCGGCTGGTGCGGCGGTTGTGCGAGCATTGCCGGCGGCCGGTGCAGGCGTCTGGGTCGGTCTCGGCGCTGCTCGGCTTCGACGCTGGCACGGTCGTCTATGAGGCGGTCGGCTGCGACGAGTGCGCGCACACCGGCTTCAAGGGCCGGATCGGCGTGTTCGAGGCGGTGCGGATCGACGAGACGCTGCGCCGCCTCATCAACGACGGCGGCGACGAATCGCTGATCGCGCGCCATGCCTTCCTCCACGCGCAGAACCTCGGCGCGGCGGCGCGGCAACTGGTCCGCGAGGGCAAGACCACGCCCGAGGAAGCGGTCCGTGTGTCGCGGCGCGACATGGCCGATGTGGAGGCACCGCTGGTTGTTGAAGCTGCGGATAATGGGTGATTTCATCGGCCGTTCGTCCCGAGCGAAGTCGAGGGACCAGCGCGTGTCCCTCGACTTCGCTCGGGACGAACGGAGGTTTCAATCACCTGTTCGTGTCGAGCGAAGTCGAGACACATTGCGCGTCGCGGGTACGGCCCGTGCCTGACTTCGACTATCTCGTCATCGACACAAAGGGCCGGGAGGTGCGCGGTCACGTCGCGGCGCCCTCGATCGACGCCGCGCGCGCGACGCTCGATCGCAAGGGCCTGTACGTCCTGAAGCTCGACGCCGGCGCGCCGCCGCCGCCACGCGGCAAGGCGTTGTTCTCCAACGTCCGAATCGGCCGGCGGCGGATGAACACCAAGCAGCTCACCTTGTTCACGCGCCAGCTCGCCACGCTCAACCGAGTCTCGCCGCTCGAAGAGGCGTTGCGCACGATCACGCGGCAGACCGAGCAGGATCATGTCCGCGACATCGTCCATTCGGTCCATGCCGGCGTGGTGGAGGGGCGCCGCCTCGCCGATTCGATGGCGCGCGAGCCGAAGAGCTTCCCGCCGCTGTACCGCGCGATGGTCGCGGCGGGCGAGCGGTCCGGCGCGTTGCCCGAAATCCTCGAACGGCTCTCGGCCTTGCTGGAGCGGCAGGCCGAGATCAACGGCAGGATCCTAACGACGCTCGCCTATCCGGCCGTGCTCGCGCTGGTCGCGACGGCTGTCGTCACCGCGCTGATGATGTTCGTCGTGCCGCAGGTGGTCGAACAGTTCGACACCGTCGGCCAGCAATTGCCGCTGCTGACGCGCCTCGTCATCGGCGTCTCGCACGTCCTGGTCGGCTGGTGGTGGCTGATCGTGCTGGTGATGGTGCTGGCCGGCGTCGGCTTCTGGCAGGGCATGAAGCGCCCCGCGATCAAATATGGCTTCGATACATGGCTGCTGCGCTTGCCCTTGCTCGGCCGGCTGCTGCGCGATCTCCACGCCGCGCGGATGGCGCGCACGCTCGCGACGATGGTGGCGAGCCGGTTGCCGCTGCTCGACGGGCTGGTGCTGACCTCGGGCACGATCCACAACGCCCGGCTGCGGCGCGCGACCGATGACATCGTCGAGGCGATTCGCGGCGGCGGCAGCCTCTCGGCGGCGATGCTGCGCGCGGGCGTGTTCCCGCCGCTGCTCACCTATCTGGTCGCTTCGGGCGAGGCGGCGGGGCAGCTCGACGAGATGCTCGCGCGCGCCGCCGATTATCTGGAGCGCGAGTTCGACCGCTTCACCGCGACCGCTTTGTCACTGCTCGAACCGCTCATCATCGTCGTGATGGGAGGCGTCGTCGCGGCGATCGTGCTATCGATCCTACTGCCGATCCTCCAGCTCAACACGCTGGCGGGCCAGTGATCTCATGAGGACCGTCATGACCCGACCCCGCACCGTCAAGCGCCGCCGCAAGGACGAAGGATTTACCCTCGTCGAACTGATGGTGGTGATCGTCATCATCGGGCTGCTCGCCGCGATCGTCGTCATCAACGTCTTCCCGAGCGGCGACAAGGCCCGTATCACCCGCGCCAAGGCCGACATCGCGACGATCGAGCAGGCGCTCGAACTCTACAAGCTCTCGAACGGCGCGTTTCCGTCGACGTCCGATGGCCTCAACGCGCTCGTCAACGCGCCGGCGGGCGGCGATCCGTCCAAATACCAGAAGGGCGGCTATCTCAAGAAATTGCCGCTCGATCCGTGGAACCACCCCTATCTCTATGCCTCTCCCGGCCAGCATGGCGAGGCGGACGTCTGGACGCTCGGCGCCGACGGCAAGGATGGCGGTGAGGGCGTCGATGCCGATATTGGTAGCTGGGAGTAAACCCCGGCCACACGCCGAACACGGCTTCACGCCCGTTCGGCGTTCCGCCGAACACGGCTTCACGCTTGTCGAGCTGATGATCGTCGTCACCATCATCGGCCTCGCCTCGGCGGCGGTGGCGTTGAGCCTGCCGGATCCGCGCGGCCGGCTCGGCGACGAGGCGGCGCGCTTCGCGCTCCGCGCCCGCGCCGCGCATGATCTCGCCATCGTCGAGGCGCGCCCGGTCAGCCTGTGGGTGACGCCGGCAGGCTATGGTTTCGAGGTACGGCGCGACGGGACGTGGCAGGCGATATCCGACAAGCCGCTTCAGGTCACCAAATGGAGCGCGGGCACGCAGGCCGCGACGAGCGTGACCGGCCGCGACCGCGTGGTGTTCGATTCGACCGGCATCGCCGACCGCCCCTTCGATGTGCGCCTGTTGCGCGACGGCGAGGCCCGCGACGTGCATGTCGGCGCCGACGGGGCGGTGCGGGTCGATGGCTGATCGCGCAATCCGTTCGCGGGGATTCACCCTCATCGAAATGATGGTCGCGCTCGCCGTGTTCGCGCTCGCCGCGCTCGCGCTGATCCGGCTCGAAGGGGCGACGATCCGGGGGGCGGGCATCCTCGATTCGACGCTGACCGGGCAGATCGTCGCGCGCAACGTCGCGATCGAGGCGGTGACCGACGCCAAGCCGCCCACGCTCGGCCTCGCCAGCGGCACCGAACAGAACGGCGGCAAGGCGTGGACCTGGACGCGCACCGTCGCCGCGACGGGGGACTCGCGGATCCTCAAGATCGACGTGACTGTCTCCGACAGCGATGGCCGCCCGGCGGGCAGGCTGACGATGATCCGGTCAGGGAGCGGATCGTGAGCAGACTCCACCGTTCCCCCGCGAACGCGGGGGGCCAGAGCCACGGGCGGAACGCTGCCTGGGCCTCCGACTCCGCAGCGGCCGCTTCGCGGGGCGGCGAACGTGGCTTCACCCTCGTCGAAGTGATGATCTCGCTCCTCATCTTCGGCATGCTGGCCGCCGCCGGAGTCGCATTGCTGTCGTTCAGCGTGCGCGCGCAGGGCGTGATGGCGGGCAAGCTCGATGACACCTCCGCGCTCAACCGCCTCGCCTCGATGATGCAGGCCGATCTTGCGCAGGCTTCGCTTCGGCAGACGCGCAACGATCGCGGTGACCTGCTGCCCGCGTTCACCGGCGAAACCGGCTCCGGGGCAAGCCCGATGCTGCGGCTGGTGCGCGGCGGCTGGAGCAACCTCGATGGTGCGCGCCGCGCCGGCTTGCAGAAGGTCGAATACCGGCTCGACGGCAATACGCTCACGCGCATCGCCTATACGATGCTCGACGGCGCCGCGCCCTATCCGGCGACGGCGATGCTCGCGAAGGTGCGGCAGGTCGGCTTGCGCTACCGTGTCAACGGCGCGTGGAGCGACCATTGGGAAGGCTCGCCGCAGAGCCCGCTGCCGCAGGCGCTGGAGATGCGGCTGGTACGCGACGACGGCACCGAATTTCGCGAACTGTTCCTCGTCGGCACCGGCTACGGCGAGCGCAAAGGTGGCTGAGCATAAGCCTTCGGAGACCGGCGCCGCGCTGCTCACGGTGCTGCTGCTCGTCGCGGTGATCGCGGTGCTGGCGGCGACCGCGCTCGAGCGGCTGCGGATCGCCACCAAGCTGGGCGGCAATGCCATCGCGCTTGATCAGGCGCGCGCCTTCGCGGAAGCCGGCGAGGCGCTTGCGATCAACCGGATCAGCGATCTCCTCGGGCAAGACGCCACGCGCGTGACGTTGGCGGGCGGCTGGAGCGACACGCCGATCCCGCTGCCGGTGACGGGCGGTATCGCCACGCTGCGCATCACCGACGGCGGCAACTGCTTCAACCTCAACGGCCTCGTTCTCAAACAGTCCGACGGCAGCTATGTCGCCAATCCGGCCACGGCAGCGCAGTTCGCCAGCCTGATCCGCCTCGTCGGCGCGCCCGCGCGCTCGCCCGAAGGGATTGCGGCGGCGGCGACCGACTGGATCGACAGCGACACGCAGCCGCTGAGCGGCGGCGCGGAGGACGGCGACTATGCCGGGCTCGAAACGCCGTACCGCACCGCCAACACGTTGATGACCGACCCGAGCGAACTCCGCGCGGTGATGGGCGTCACCCCCGAAATCTACGCTGCACTGCGCCCGTGGGTATGTGCATTGCCGATAGCCCAGCCCGCGCAACCCAACGTCAACACCATGCTGCCCGAACAGGCGCCACTGCTCGCGGTGCTGACGCCCGGCGCCCCCAACGTCGCGGCGGTGCGGCGCGCTCTGCTCGGCAGACCCGCGACCGGCTATGACAGCACGACGAAATTCTGGCAGTCGTCAGCCTTCGGCGCGGCGGGGAACACGGGCGATGCGCCGTCGCTAAGCGCCGTGACCACCAAATGGTTCGCGTTGCGCATGGACGTGCGCGTGAACGGCACCGATCTTCAACAAAACAGCCTGATCGACGCATCGACCCTTCCCGCACGGCTCGTCTCGCGGCAATGGGGTGAGCTGTCATGAGCGAAACCCTCGTCCTGTTCCTGCCGGGTGCGATCGCGCCGTGGCGCTGGCTTCGCGTCAAGGATGGCGTGGTCGCGGCGCGGGGCGCGGGGCTGCCGACGCTCTCGCCCGAAGGTGCGCCGCCGGTGGTGGTGACGCCAGCCGATGCGGTGACGCTGCACTGGGCCGACTTGCCCGATCGCTCGGCCGCGCAGGCGGTGACGGCGGCACGAATCCTCGCCGCTGATGCGAGCGCGGCGCCGCTCAGCGAGGTGCATGTCGCGGTCGGCCGCGAGGCGAGCGGCAGCGAGCGCCCGATCGGCGTCGTGGCGCTGGCGCAGATGCGCGGCTGGTTGGACGTGCTGGCCGCGAACGGCATCGAGGCAGGGGTGTTGTTGCCCGCGCCGATGCTGTTGCCGCGCCCGGAAAGCGGTTTCATCGCGGCCGATCTGGACGGCGAAACCGTCGTGCGCGGCGTGACCACGGGATTTGCCGACGAAGCCGGACTGACCGCGCTCATCACCGGGGGCACCGCACCCGATCGGCTGGAAGGCGCGCAGCTCGACGCGGCGATTGTCGCCGCGGTGGCGGCGCCCACGCTCGATCTGCGGCAGGGCCTGTTCGCACGCCGCACGCGCTTCACGGTCGATTGGGCGCTGGTGCGGCGGCTCGGCTGGCTTGGGCTGGGAATCCTCGGGGTGAGTCTGGCGATCTCGATCGTGCAGATCGTCAAGTACAACGTCGCCGCCGCCGATCTCGAACAGCGTGCCGATCTTGCCGCGCGTGCCGGGCTGCCGCAGGGCGAAACCGTTAACGATGCCGATCGTCAGCTCGACGCGCGTCTCGCGCGGCTGCGCGGGCCGGGGCTGGGGTTCAGCCGCACCGCCGCGACCGTGTTCAGCGCGGTGCGCGCGGTGCGCGGCGTGGAGGTGACGAACCTCACCTTCGCGTCCGACGGCACGCTTCGCGTCGGTATCGCGGCGGACGGCGAGGGCGCGGCGACCGACCTCCAGCAACGGCTTCGCGCCGCCGCGCTGGCGGTCGATCCCGGTGCCGCGCTCACCGCATCGGGCGGACGGATCACGGGAACGCTGACGGTGAAGCCGCAATGATCGCGACGTTCAAGCTCTGGTTCGACGGACGTTCGCCGCGTGAGAAGCACCTTCTCATCGTCATGGCGGCGCTGTTCGTCGTCACCGTGGTCTGGGTGCTGTATCTGCCGATCGGCGATGCGCTGGCCTCGGCAAAGACGCGGCATACCGATGCGGTGATCCGCCTCGGCGAAACGCAGACGCGGGTGCGCGCCGTCCAGGTGCTGCGCCGCGGCGGCGGGGCACAGCTTTCCGGCCCGCTCGACACCGTGATTCGCGACCGCGCCAACGAAGCCGGGTTCGATCTCGCCAGCGTCGGCCCGGCGCCCGGCGGTGGCGTTCAGATCGCCATCGCCAAGGCGAAGCCCGCCGCGCTGCTCGGCTGGGTCGCGATGCTCGAAGGCAGCGGCATCCTCGTCGATTCGCTGTCTGCGACCGACAATGGCGACAGGACCGTGGCGGTGCAGATGACGGTCAAGGCGCAAGGCCAGTGAAGCGGATTCGCCTGACCACCGGCCCGGTCGCGATGTTCGGCGCGGTGTTCGTGGTCGCTCTGGTCGCCTTGCTGCCGATGCGAGTCGCGCTCGGCGTGATCGGCGTGGGCGAACAGGGTCTGACCGCGCGTGCGGTCGAGGGCAGCGTCTGGGGCGGCGCGCTGCGCGAGGCGCAGGTCGGGCGGATCGCGCTCGGCGATTTGCATGTCGCGGTGTCGCCGCTCGCGCTGCTGGTCGGGCGGGCGCGCGTTTCGCTGACCGGCAAGGCGAGCGATCTCGGCCGCAGCATCGATGGTGCGATCGAAATCAGCCGGCACAGCTTCGGCCTGTCCGGCATGACCGCGAGCGTTCCGACCGGCAACATCTTCGCGCCCGCGCCGATTTCCACGCTCGATCTCGATTCGGTCGATGTCCGCTTCGAAGGTGGCGATTGCGTGCGCGCAAGCGGCCGCGTGAAGGCGTCGCTGAGCGGCGATATCGGCGGCATCGCGCTGGGGCAGGGCATGGCGGGCGAGGCGCGCTGTGACGCGGGTGCGCTGCTGCTGCCGCTCGCCAGCCCGGCCGGCGCCGAAAGCGCCGTGCTGCGGCTGTGGCAGGACGGGCGCTACCACGCCGACCTGACGATCCGCTCGGACGACCCCGCAGCGGCGGACCGGCTCGCGCGCGCCGGATTCCAGCGCGGCGACACGGGATATGTGCTTTCGATCGAAGGGAAGCTTTGATGGCCTTGACGGGCGGCCCCCCCGCCCGCTAGGAGCGCGCCTTCTAACGGCGATCGTAGTTCAATTGGTTAGAGCGTCGGCTTGTGATGCCGGATGTTGCGGGTTCAAGTCCCGTCGGTCGCCCCATTTTCCCCGCACCGCTTTTGAGCGGGTGCGGTCAGCGCTCCAGCAGGCGCGGCATCAGTTCGACGAAGTTGCAGGGCTTGTGGCGGCTGTCGAGCTGGTCCTTGAGGATGCCGTCCCATCCGTCCTTCACCGCGCCGGTCGAGCCCGGCAGCGCGAAGATATAGGTGCCGCGAGTCACGCACGCGCACGCGCGCGATTGCACGGTCGATGTGCCGATCGTCTTGAAGCTCAGCCAGCGGAACAGCTCGCCGAACCCGGGAATCATCTTGTCGGCAACGCGCTCGATCGCTTCCGGGGTCACGTCGCGGCCGGTCACGCCGGTGCCGCCGGTGGTGATGATGCAATCCACCTCGGGATCGTCGATCAGCGCGTGCAGCCGCGCGACGATCGTGTCGGCATCGTCCTTAACGATCCGGCGGTCGGCGAGGATATGCCCCGCCTCGGTCAGCCGCGCGATCAGCGTGTCGCCCGATCGGTCATCGGCAAGCGTGCGTGTGTCGGAGATGGTGAGCACCGCGATCCTGACCGGCAGGAACGCGGCGTTCAGGTCAATTGGCACTGGCGATCGATATCGGCTTGATGCCCGTAGCGGTCATCCGAACCGCGCTCGCGCCCGGCATCCCGGGGAAGCGCGGCCACAGCCCCTGCGCCAGTGCGGCACGGCTTGGCGAGGCCTTCTTGCCGGTCTGCCCCTCATAGACCCAATAATTGCGCAGCACCGTCGTCACGTAGCCGCGCGTTTCCCAATAGGGGATCGATTCGATATAGAGCAACGGATCGCCGCCATCGCGCGCCTGCGCGTTCCAGAGCGAGACCGGCAGCGGGCCGGCGTTGTACGCCGCGATCACCTTGGGCAGCAGCCCGCCGGTGCAGGACTGATCGCGCAACTGTTCGAGATAGGACTGGCCGACTTCCATGTTGGCGCCCGGCCGCGACAGCGCGGCGCGGTCGTAGCTGCGGCCATGTTTGCGCGCGATGTCACTGGCGGCGGCGGGCATCACCTGCATCAGCCCGAACGCGCCTGCCGGGCTGGTGACGGTGGTGCGGAAGCGCGATTCCTGGAGCGTGTGCGCGAACACCAAAGCCTTGTCGACGCGCCAGCCGCCATCGGGCGTCCAGTTGGGCGAGGGGAAGCGCGCCTCGACCGGCGGCGTCGCGCCGACCGGGCCATTGTGCGACAGCCACACCAGAGTAGCCGGCAGGTTGAGCGCCTCGGTGAAGCGCACCAGCGCGGGGAATTCGGACGGATCGCCGATTCGCGCCTGCTGGCGGATCACCTCGTCGGCGAGATCGCTCTCGCCGATTTCGGCGAGCGCGGCGGCGACGTGGATATTGGGGCGGCGCGACAGCAGATCCCAGTCGCGCGCGAAGGCCGCGGCGCCGGCGTGCGGCAGCGGATCGCGGATACCTAGCGCCTGCCGTGATAGCAGCCCGTAGAAGGTCTCGCGATATTGCGCGGCGCTCTTCAGCCGCGCCTCGATCCGGTCGGGCCGTGCGCAGACCATGTCGGCGCGTGCCGCCCAATACAGGCCGGCGGCGCGAAGTTCGACGTCGGAAGCGCGCGCCGCGACGGTTTCGAAGCCGGTGCTGGCGGCGGTGCAGTCGTGCTGCCGCCATGCCGCGAGCGCGCCGACCCAATTGCCCTGCACTGCCCAGTCGCCATAGCCCGAGGACGCCTTGGCCGCCATCGTGCGCGCGTTCACGTCGTCGCCGGAGAGATAATACATCCACGCCACGCGCTGCTGCCACTCTGTCGTCGCGTCGCTCGACAGGCCGGGCATCGATTCGAGCAGGGCCTGCGCCGAAGCGCCGTCATCGGCCTTCACGAACGGCTGCATGCGGATCGCGAGCTCGCCGGCAACCATGTCGCTCTTGATCGCCTTGGCGCGCTGGCGCTGCGGCGCGCCGTCGATCCACGCGAGCTTGCGCGCGAACGGCAGCGCGGGCAGCCCGACGCCGCCGCGCGAAGAGGCGAGCGTATAGATCTGCTGCGCCTGCGGCAGTTCGGGCGCATCGGCGAGCAGTTTCATCAGCGGATCGAGATCGGCCTTGGGCGATCCCTTCGACGTGACGAGTTCGGCGCGCGCGATGGCGTGGAGCGGGCCGGGCTTCATCGCGTCGAGCTGGAGCCGCGCGTCCTGCCATTTCTGCGCGCGGATGCTGGCGAAGACCGCGCTGTAGCCGGCGCGTTGCTCGGCATCGAGCTGGGTGGGGATGGCGGCGAGTTGGGAGGAGACGGAACCCGTCGTCATCGGAACCGCCGGTTCGGCGAAGGCGGCGACGGGCAGCAGGCTAAGCGTACAAGCGAGAATGAACTTCGCGGTCACGATCCGGTTCCCCCGATCAACATCTGTAAATCTCTCCAGGCTTCCGCTTTCTGCGCTGGCCGTTCGAGCAAGAGGCGGGGGTGGAAGCTCGCCACCGCCTCGGTCGTGTGCTCGTGTATGGCAGGCAATTGGTTAACGCGGCGTAAACTACCGCGTGCGTGCGTCACGTCCATCGCAAGCAGCGCCCGACTCGCCGCATTGCCGAGGATCAGCAGCCGCTTGGGCGCAACCAAGGCCACGTAATGGCGTGCGATCTCGCCGAGCCGCTCCTCGACCTCCGGCGCGATCCGGCCGGCAAGAGGGCGCACGGTACAGAGCGACGCGAGATACACCGTCTCGCGGGCATGGCCGACCGCGGCGAGCATCCGGTCGAACAGCCGCCCGGCCGCACCATCGAGCAGCCGCGCGCCGTCATCGCGTTCGGGCGTGTCGACCAACACCATCAACTCGGCGGCGGGCGACCCCTGCGCGGCGAGCGGCGTGCCGCCATTCCATCCCGCCTCGGGGGCATCCGGGCCCGTCCGCCACGCCAGGAAGGCATCGAGCGTGGCCGGCAGCGGAACAACGATCGGAGCGGCGGGTTGATTGGCGACGACTCGCTTCGGGGCGGGCGGCGGCGTGGGGGTGGCGAACCAGTCGCGCGGGGTTTCGTCGGCGAGCGAGTCGATGCCGGCGTCGCGCCACCATTCCAGCGCGCTCGCAACCGCATCCTGCCACACGATATTTTGGTCAGCCCCCATGCCCCCTTAGACTAGCATGTTGACGTAAAGGTCAATTCGCTGGCACGCGCAATTGGATAAGGCGTTGCGGTGGCGCGACGAGCAAGCCGATCGGCGCCACATGAGGAGATGATGATGAGCGAACGGGAGTCGATGCCATATGACGTCGTGATCGTCGGTGCGGGGCCAGCCGGCCTGTCCGCCGCGATCCGGCTGAAGCAACGTGCGGCCGAACAGGGCGCCGATCTGTCGGTCTGCGTGCTCGAAAAAGGCTCCGAGGTCGGCGCGCACATCCTGTCAGGCGCGGTGATCGACCCGCGTTCGCTCGACGAGTTGATCCCCGACTGGAAGGAAAAGGGCTGCCCGCTCGCCGAGGTGCCCGTCACCGACAACCAGCACTGGATCTTGTCGAAGACCGGCAAGTTCGCGGTGCCGCATTTCATCACCCCCGGCTTCATGCACAACAAGGGCACCTACACCGGCAGCCTCGGCAACCTGTGCCGCTGGCTGGCGGGGCAGGCGGAGGAACTCGGCGTCGAGATTTTCCCCGGGTTCGCGGCGGCGGAAATCCTGTTTGACGAGTCCGGCGCGGTGAAGGGCGTCGCGACCGGTGATATGGGCGTCGCGCGCGACGGCACGCACAAGCCCGATTACACGCCCGGCCTCGAACTCCACGCCAAATACACCTTCTTTTCCGAAGGTGTTCGCGGGCATCTCTCCAAGGAGATCATCCGCCTGTTCGATCTGGCGAAGGATTCGCAGCCGCAGGTCTATGGCCTCGGTATCAAGGAATTGTGGGATATCGCGCCCGAACAGCATGTGCCCGGCCGCGTCATCCACACGCAGGGCTGGCCGCTCAACCAGACGGCCGGTTCGAACGGCGGCGGCTTCCTGTATCATCAGGCGGGCGGGCAGGTCGCGCTCGGTTTCGTGACGTGGCTGAGCTACACCAATCCCTATCTCTCGCCTTTCCAGGAAATGCAGCGCTGGAAGACGCATCCCGAGATCGCGGCGATCCTCAAGGGCGGCAAGCGCGTCTCTTATGGTGCGCGCGCGATCAGCGACGGCGGGTTGCAGTCGCTGCCCAAGCTGACCTTCCCCGGCGGCGTTCTGGTCGGCGACAGCGCCGGCTTCCTCAACGTGCCGCGCATCAAGGGCACGCACACCGCGATGAAATCCGGCATGATGGCCGCCGAAGCGGCGGTCGAGGCGATCCTGTCGCAGCGGCAGAACGATGAGTTGACGGCCTACCCCGAAGCGTTCGACCGGAGCTGGGTCAAGGCCGAGCTCTCGACCGTCCGCAACGTCGTGCCGCTGGTCGAGAAGTTCGGCGAGATGTTCGGCGCCGGCCTCGCCAACGCGACGATGTGGCTGGAAAGCTGGGGCATCAAGATGCCCTTCACGATGAAGCACCACGCCAACCACAAGACCCTTTGGCGCAAGGATCAGGTCAAGCCGATCGATTATCCCAAGCCCGACGGCGTGCTGACCTTCGACCGGCTCTCTTCGGTGTTCCTGTCGAACACCAATCACGAGGAGGACCAGCCGGTCCACCTGACGCTCAAAGACCCCAACGTGCCGGTCGAATATGATCTGCCGCTGTATGACGAGCCGGCGCAGCGTTATTGCCCGGCGGGCGTCTACGAGATCGTCGGGGTCGAGGAAGGCGATCCCAAGTTCGTCATCAACGCCCAGAACTGCGTCCACTGCAAGACGTGCGACATCAAAGACCCCACGCAGAACATCAACTGGGTGGTGCCCGAAGGCGGCGGCGGGCCGAACTATCCGAATATGTGACGCGCCGCGCCTCAAGGCGCGTCCGGCCGGCGGCGCTCCAGCGCCGGCCGACGGCGTGGCTTCGCCACGCCACACCACTCGCCGCTTCTATCCGCCCGAAAGCGCGGCTAGGGACGCAGCCGATATCGACATGAAAACGGCAGCATGACCCAGACGATCGTCGAAACCGCGCCTGCGAAGATCAACCTCGCGCTCCACGTCCGCGCGCGCCGGGCGGACGGCTATCACGAGCTCGAAACCCTGTTCGCCTTCCTTCAGGACGGCGACGAACTGCGCTTCACACCTGGTACGCCCGCGTTCGACATCGAAGGCCCGTTCGCCGCCGCGCTGAGCGGCGAGGGCGACAATCTCGTCCTGCGCGCCGCGCGCGGCTTCGCCGAGGCGTTCGGCCTCGCGAGCGAAGGCGCGTGGGTGCTGGAGAAGAACCTCCCCGTCGCCTCGGGCATCGGCGGCGGATCGGCCGATGCCGCCGCCGCACTTCGCCTGCTCGCGCGCCAGCACGGCGTCGCGCTCGACGACCCGCGCCTGTTCGCCGTCGCCGATTCGCTCGGCTCGGACGTTCCCGCGTGTTTGCTCGGCCGCGCGGCGCTCGGCACCGGGCGCGGCGAGAAACTCGATCCGCTGGGCGATCTCGGCGAGATTCCGGTGCTGCTGGTAAACCCGGGCATCGCCGTCTCGACGGGTCCGGTGTTCAAGGCGTGGGACGGCGTGGATCGCGGGCCGATCCCGGCGGGCACGACGATCAACCGCGCGCGCGCCGGTCGCAACGATCTCGAAGCGCCCGCGCGCATGATCGCGCCCGGTATCGGCGCCGTGATCGACCGGCTCGCCGCGACCGCGCCGATCCTCGCGCGCATGTCCGGTTCGGGCGCGACCTGCTTCGCACTCTACGAAACCGAGGCGCAGCGTAGCGCCGCCGCCGAGACCCTTCGAGCGGCCCAACCGGGCTGGTGGTGTCTCGAATCGCGACTCGCGTGACACTTTTTCGTGCCAACGCGGCACGGCACACGGTTAACGCGCGGACTGATCGACGCTAATCCGCCATTGGCACCGGACTTGCTAAGCAAGCTTCGAACGGGTCCGCCGCCAAGCGCGTCGCGCCCGCCGATGGTCCTCGGTTCATCCGCGCGCCATTGTGTGAGGGGCGGTGAACCTGTTTCACCGCCCCTTACTACCCCCATTTCATCATCGGCGCGCAACAGACTTGCGTCCAAGGCCCTTCCCGCGACATAGGGCGCGCATCATGACCAATGTTTTCGACAAATCCCGTCTGCCGAGTCGTCACGTCTCGGTCGGTCCCGAGCGCGCGCCGCATCGCAGCTATTATTATGCGATGGGCATTCCCGAAGAGGATATCGCCAAGCCGTTCGTGGCCCTGGCGAGCGCCGGCAACAACAGCGCGCCGTGCAACACCACACTCGACGCCCAGGCCGATGCCGCCCAGCGCGGCGTGATCGCGGGCGGCGGCTTGCCGCGCCGGTTCAACACCATCACCGTCACCGACGGCATCGCGATGGGCCACCAGGGCATGAAGTCCTCGCTGGTCAGCCGTGAGGTCATCGCCGATTCGGTCGAACTGTCGGTGCGCGGCCATTGCTATGATGCGCTGGTCGGCTTCGCCGGTTGCGACAAGTCGCTGCCGGGCATGATGATGTCGATGCTGCGGCTCAACGTGCCGTCGATCTTCGTCTATGGCGGCTCGATCCTGCCGGGCCGCTTCCACGATCGCGACGTGACCGTGGTCGACGTGTTCGAAGTCGTCGGCAAATATGCCGCCGGCGCATGCCCCTTGAGTGAAGTCCACGAACTCGAAAAGGTCGCCTGTCCCGGCCACGGCGCCTGCGGCGGCCAGTTCACCGCTAATACGATGGCGTGTGTCGGTGAGGCGATCGGTTTATCCTTGCCAAACAGCAACATGACGCCGGCTCCGTACAGCACGCGTGAACAGATCGCGGTTGCTGCCGGTGCTCAGGTAATGGAACTGATCGCTCGCAACCTGCGCCCGCGCGACATCTGCACGCGCGAGGCGTTCATCAACGCCGCCCGCGTTGTCGCCGCGACCGGCGGCTCGACCAACGCCGCGCTGCACCTGCCGGCGATGGCGCATGAAGCCGGCATCGATTTCGACCTTTTCGATGTCGCAGAGGCTTTCAAGACAACGCCTTACATCGCGGACCTCAAGCCGGGTGGTAAGTATGTCGCCAAGGATATGTATGAGGCGGGCGGCGTTTACATGCTGATGAAGACGATGCTTTCGGGCGGCTTCCTCGACGGTAATTGCATCACTGTCACGGGCAAGACCCTCGGCGAGAACATTGATCAGGTGACGTGGAACCCCGATCAGAAGGTCATCTACGACATCAAGACGCCAATCACCCCGACCGGCGGTGTGGTCGGCCTGCGCGGCAGCCTCGCGCCCGACGGCGCGATCGTGAAGGTGGCGGGTATGCACCGGCTCGTGTTCGAAGGGCCTGCGCGCTGCTTCGATTGCGAGGAGGATGCCTTTGCCGCTGTCGAGGCGCGCGAGATCAACGAAGGCGAGGTCATCGTCATCCGCTATGAAGGCCCCAAAGGTGGCCCCGGCATGCGCGAGATGCTCTCCACCACGGCGGCGCTGTACGGCCTCGGCATGGGCGAGAAGGTCGCGCTGATCACCGACGGACGCTTCTCGGGCGGCACGCGCGGCTTCTGCATCGGCCATGTTGGCCCCGAGGCCGCCGAGGGTGGCCCGATCGCCCTGGTCGAGGACGGTGACAGCATCCGCATCGACGCCGAGATCGGCACGATCGACCTGCTCGTCGCTGACGACGTGCTGGCGGCGCGTAAGGCGGCGTGGCGGCCGCGCACCAACGATTATCAGGCGGGCGTGCTGTGGCGCTATGCGCGCAATGTCGGTCCGGCCTATCAGGGTGCGGTGACGCACCCCGGCGCGAAGGCCGAAACGCATGTCTATGCGGATATCTAGCGCGCTCCTGCTGCCGCTCGCGCTCGCTGCTTGCGGCGAGCGCAACGCCGATACGGACACGCTCGCCAATGCCGAGGCGCAGCAGCGCGCCGCCGCCGACGACGATGGCCTGATCGAGTGCTCGGCGAAGGGCGCCAGCGCCTTCACGCGCAGTTGCACGGTCGATCGCACCGACAGCGATCAGGGGCTGGTGCTGACCGTGCGGCACAGGGACGGCGCGTTCCACCGTTTGCTGGTCACCAAGGACGGGCGCGGCGTGATCGCCGCCGACGGCGCCGAGAAGGCGGTGGTGACGATCCTCGGCCCTGCGCGGATCGAGGTCGCGCTGAGCGGGGATCGCTATCGCCTGCCGGCAACGGTGAAGGGCGCGGCCAAACCGTCATGATCCGACCCGAAGGCCAGCCGATCCTAACCGCCGCCGCGATGCGCGCGGCGGAGGACCGGGCGATCGCTGCCGGCTCCAGTGTCGGTGCATTGATGGAGCGCGCCGGGGCAGCCGTCGCCGAGGCGGTCCGCCGGCTCGCCAGTGGCGCGCCGGTGCTGATCCTGTGCGGGCCGGGCAACAACGGCGGCGACGGCTATGTCGCCGCGCGCGTGCTCAAGGCAAACGGCGCGGACGTGCGCATCGCGGCGCTCGCCGACCCAAGAACCGAAGCGGCCACCGCCGCGCGGGCCGGCTGGGACGGCCCGGTAGCGCCGCTTGCTGAGGCTGGCGAAGCGCCGGTCGTCGTCGACGCGCTGTTCGGCACTGGCCTCACGCGCGCGCTCGATGATGCGGTGGCGCGGGTGCTCGGCGAAACCGTGCGCGCCGCACGGCTCTCAATCGCGGTCGATCTGCCCAGCGGCATCGCAACCGACACCGGTGCCGAACTCAGCGCGGTCCCCGATTTCTCCCTGACGCTCACGCTCGGCGCGCTCAAGCCGGCGCATCTGTTGCAGCCAGCCGCCGCGCGCTGCGGCACCGTGCGGATCATCGATATCGGCCTCGATCGATCGAGCCGCGACTGGTCGATGACCAAGCCCGTGATCGCCGCGCCGACCGCCGCCGATCACAAATATTCGCGCGGGCTGGTCGTCGTGATCGGCGGTGACATGCCCGGCGCCGCGGCGCTCGCGTCGGAAGCGGCGATGCACGCGGGCGCTGGCTATGTGATGCTGTTCGAGGATCACGCGGCATCCACGCCGCACGCGCTGGTGCGCCGCGCATGGTCGGCGGAGGCCTTCGCGCAAGCGCTCGACGGCAAGCGCCTGGACAAGACCGCGATCGTCGTCGGCCCGGGGCTGGGCAAAGGCGACATCGCCGCCGCCAAGTTCGCCGCCGCGCTCGACAGCGCGTACAAGCTCGTCATCGATGGCGACGCGCTGCACCTGCTCGACGATGCCGCGTTCGCCCGCATCAAGGCGCGCCCTACGCCTGTCGTGCTCACCCCCCACGCTGGCGAGTTCAACGCGCTGTTCGGTGCGGTCTCCGGCAGCAAGATCGATGCCGCGCGCGACGCCGCCGCGCGCTCGGGTGCGATCGTCGTGTTCAAGGGGCCGGACACCGTCGTCGCGCACCCGGACGGGCGTACCCGAGTCGCGCTCGGCGCAAGCCCGTGGCTGTCGACCGCAGGCACGGGCGACGTCCTCGCCGGCACGATCGCCACCATGCTCGCGGCAAACACGTTCGCACCCGCCGAGGCGGGCGTGTGGATGCACAGCGAGGCCGCGCGCCGTCTCGGTGGCGCGTTCATCGCCGACGATCTCGCGCGCATGCTCTCCGCTGTAAGGACATCTGTATGAGCGAGCCGATCGTCCGCGTCGCGGCACGCGGCGAAGGGGTGACGGCAAGCGGCCGCCACGCCGCCTTCGCCGCACCAGGTGATACGCTGACCGACACCGACGAGATCATCGCCGGTCCGCATCACCAGACTCCGCCCTGCCGCTACTTCCCGGCGTGCGGCGGCTGCCAGCTCCAGCATCTCGACGACACCGCCTATGCGCAATTCGTGATCGACCGCATCGCCGGCGCGCTCGCCGCGCAGGGGCTGGACGCACCGATCCGCGCGCCGCTGCTGTCGCCACCGAGAAGCCGCCGCCGCGCCGCGCTTCAGGCGGAGATGCGCGAGGGGCGGGTGAAAATCGGCTTCAGCGAGAACGCCAGCCACGCGATCGTCGATCTCGCCGAATGTCACGTCCTGACGCCGGAATTGTTCGCGATTCTAGCGCCTTTGCGGAAATTGCTCGCACCGTGGCTGAAGAAAGGTCGCCGCGCGCGGCTGCATCTCACCGAGGCCGATCAGGGGATCGACCTGCTGATCGAGGGCGTCGAGGCCGAGGGTCTCGACGCCGCCGAAGCGATCACCGCCTTCGCGCAAGCGAATGGCGTGGCGCGGCTGTCGATCGACTCCGGGCTGGGGCCGGAAACGCGCTGGGAACCCGAACCCGTCACCATTACGCTTGGCGGCGTGCCGGTGCCGATGCCGCCCGGCGCCTTCCTGCAAGCCACGCGCGAAGGCGAGGCGGCGCTGGTCGCGGCGGTCCGCGAGGGTGTCGGCGATGCCGGCACGCTCGCCGATCTGTTCGCCGGGCTCGGCACGTTCGCTCTGTCGCTGCCCGGCAAAGTCTATGCCGGCGAGGCGGCGCGCGATGCGATCCTGTCGCTCAAAGCCGCTGCGGCCCGCGCCCGCCGCACCCTGTTCGCCGATCACCGCGACCTGTTCCGCCGCCCGCTCACCAGCGCCGAATGCGATCGCTTCGCCTGCATCGTGCTCGATCCACCCCGTGCCGGCGCACGCGAACAGGTGCTGCAACTGGCCGAGTCAAAGGTGCCAGTTATTGTTTATGTTTCGTGCAATCCCAGCAGTTTCGCGCGCGATGCCGAGATTCTGTGCAAAGCCGGCTACCGGATCGACTGGATACAGCCGGTCGGGCAGTTCCGCTGGTCCACCCATGTGGAACTCGCCGCGCGGCTGAGCCGCTGACGCTCAGTAATCCGCGCGCAGGAAATACAGCCCGTCCGACGGCGCGTTGAACCCCAGCGCGGCGCGGTCGCGTGCCTCCAGCGCCGCGGTGATATCGTCCGCGCTCCATTTGCCTTGCCCGACCAGCGCGAGACAGCCGACCATCGATCGCACCTGATGATGCAGGAACGACCGCGCCGACGCTGATACCATGATCCGGTCACCGCTCGCGCTCACGTCAAGCCGGTCGAGAGTCCGCAACGGGCTGTCCGCCTGGCAATGCGCCGATCGGAACGTGGTGAAATCGTGCCGGCCGATCAGCCGCCGCGCACCCTCCGCCATCGCCGCGACGTCGAGTTCCTGGGGTACGCGCCACGCCAGCCCGGTCTCGAACGTCAGCGGTGCGCGGCGCGTGACGATGCGATACGCATAATGGCGCGCCACGCACGAGAAGCGCGCGTGCCAGTCATCGGCGACCGCCTCGCAGGCGAGGATCGCGACCGGATTGGGCCGCAGCTTGGCGTTGAGCGCCTCCATCAACCGGAACGGCCCGATGTCGCGGGTGACATCAAGGTGCGCGCGCATCCCCGTCGCATGCACGCCGGCATCGGTGCGCCCGGCGGCATGGACCGCGATCGTCTCGCCGGTGATGGCGTGCGCGGCGGTCTCGATCGCCGCCTGAACGCTCGGGCCATGAGTCTGCCGCTGCCAGCCCATGAACGGGCGGCCGTCATATTCGACGGTGAGCGCGAACCGCGTCATGCCGTGTCGCCCCGGCGACGAATACGGCTCATACCTGTGTCCCCGCCGGAATCGGGAAGCCGCGCAACAGCTCTTCCGCCGTCACTACGCCGCGCCCGGCGCGCTGAAGCAGGGTAGGGCGGATTTCGCCCGAGCCGCAGGCGATGGTGAGGGCGGTATCGATCACCATGCCGTCACCCCAGCGAAAGCTGGGGTCTCTCGCGGCTGCCGCTTCGCCCGCTCCAGGAAGATCCCAGCTTTCGCTGGGATGACGTGTGAGGCACGCCAGCACCTTGATCCGCTCACCAGCCACCTCGAACCACGCACCCGGCACCGGATTGAACGCGCGCACCTGCCGCTCGACCTGTTCGGCGCTCTGCGACCAGTCGATCCGAGTCTCGGCCTTGTCGATCTTGGCGGCATAGGTGACGCCGTCCTCCGGCTGCGGCAGGGGCGGATGTGCCGCCATATCGCCCAGCACCGTCACCATCAGCCGCGCACCCATCGCGCTCAGTTCGTCGGTCAGCACGCCCGCCGTCTTGCCGGCGATTCCCGTGCGCGCTTCCAGTCGCACCGGCCCGGTATCGAGTCCCGCTTCCATCTGCATGATGCAGACCCCCGTCTCGGCATCGCCGGCGAGGATCGCACGTTGGATCGGCGCGGCGCCGCGCCAGCGCGGCAGCAGCGAGGCATGGACGTTGAGGCACCCCAGACGCGGCGCATCCAGCACCGCGCGCGGCAGGATCAACCCATAGGCCGCCACGACCGCGATATCGGCATCCAGCGCCGCGAACGCCGCCTGCGACTCGGCATCGCGCAAGCTCACCGGCGTCCGCACCTCGATCCCCAACGCCTCGGCCGCGCGCGCGACCGGGGTCGGCGTCAGCGCCTTGCCGCGACCGGCGCGGCGCGGCGGCTGGCTGTACACCGCCACCACCTGATGCCCGGCCTCGACCAGCGCGTGCAGCACCGGCACCGAGAAATCGGGGGTTCCCATGAAAATGATCCGCATGGCCGATGCTCTGGCCGCTTGTCGGGGGGCACTGCAACCCCCTATCTGTTCCGCAATGGCTTCTCCCGAAATCGACGCGCTCACCCAGGCGCTTTCCCGTTTGCCGGGGCTCGGCCCCCGCTCGGCGCGACGTGCGGTGTTGCATCTGCTCAAGAAGCGCGAAGGCGCGCTCGGCCCGCTGCTCGCCGCGTTGACGGCGGTCGAAGCGCGGCTGACCGACTGCCACATCTGCGGCAACGTCGACACAACCGATCCGTGCGCAGTCTGCGCCGATCCGCGCCGCGATGCGCGCGCGCTATGCGTGGTGGAGGAAGTGGCGGACCTGTGGGCGCTCGATCGCGCGCGGCTGTTCCCGGGCCGGTATCACGTCCTCGGCGGACGGCTCTCGGCGCTCGAAGGCGTTCGCCCCGAGGATCTCGCCATCGATTCTCTGGTGCGCCGTATCGAGGCAGGCGGCATCGACGAGGTCGTGCTGGCGATGAACGCGACGCTGGAGGGGCAGACGACCGCACATTACATCGCCGAGCGGATCGAACGCTTCCCGGTGCGAGTGACGCAACTGGCGCATGGCCTGCCGGTCGGCGGTGAACTCGATTATCTCGATGAAGGCACGCTTGCGCAGGCGCTGCGCGCGCGGCGGCCGGTCGCTTAGGCGTTACAGGAAGCGGAGCGAGCCTTGCGGCTCGCCCCGAGACGGATCAGCAGCCGTTGCGACGGTTCTGCGCGGCGTCATGCTTCTTGTCGAGGTGACGGCCGAGCAGCGCACCGCCGACACCACCGGCGACCGTGCCGAGCACGCCGCCACCGAGCACGTTGCCCAGCACCGCGCCGCCAGCGCCGCCAGCGATCGCGCCGGTGGTGCCCGACGAACGACGGCAATCCTGATAATAGGTACGATGATGGCGCTTGTAGCGGCGCGCGTCGGCGGCCGAGGGCATCGCGATGCCGGAAGCAACCAACGACAGCGCGCTCAGCGACATAAGGATCTTACGCATTCTATATACTCCCATGATACCTCGGTACGGCTGCGAAACGTTTGCGGCCGACCAAGGTTTCATGGCTTAGCCAAGATTAATCGAAGCTGGCACTTCCGTTAATCGAAGCTTGCGCCCCAGCGACGCTTGGTGCGGGTCTTCCACAGGCCGCGATGATACGCGTCCGACGCCAGCAGCGGCATTACCGAGCCAGCTTCGGCGAACACCATCTGCTCGATGCCGGTGTTGACCTTGCCCCACGATGCCGCTTCCTGCAGCGTCGAGGACGAGCAGGCGCCGTCGCGCACGTCCGCCACGGTGATCTGCACCGCGTATTTGTGGACCTGCACGTCGTCATGGCCGAGGATCTCGGCACACACCACGGTATCCTGGATGAAGTTCTTCGGCACGCCGCCGCCGATCATCAGCAGGCCGGTGGTGCCCGCCTTGATCTTGATGTCGGTCAGTTCGCGGAAGTCGGCGATCGCGTCGAGCACCATGTACGGCTTGCCTGCCTTGGCGCGGTCGACCTGATGCTTGACCAGACCGAAGCCCGCCGACGAATCGACGAACGCCGGGCAGAAGATCGGCACGTCATGCTCATAGGCGAGCTTGACGAGGCTGTTCTCCTTCTTGCCATTCTCGACGAGGTACTTGCCCATCTCGCGGATGAACTCGCGGCTCGAATACGGGCGCGGCTCAAGGCTGTTGGCGATCTCGAGAATTGTGTGGTCGCAGTCCTGGAGCTGCTCTTCGTCGATATACGTGTCGTAGATGCGGTCGATCAGCAGCGAGCGCAGCGTGTCGTCGTCCGGCACTTCGAGCGCCTGATAATGTTTGTGGCCCAGGCCCTCGAAGAAATCCATGTCGACGATCGACGCGCCGGTCGCGACCACGCCGTCGATCATGTTGTTGCGCAGCAGCTCGGCATAGAGATCCATGCAGCCGCCCGCCGAGGTCGACCCGGCAATGACGAGGAAGATCGAGCAATCGGGATCGGCGAGCATCTGGTTGTAGATGTCGGTCGCGCGCCCGAGATCGCGGCTGGTGAAGCTCATCTTCTTCATCGCATCGACGATCGGCCGCGCGTCGAACTTGGTGATGTCGATATGCTCGACGGTGGTCGAGAGCAGCTCGGCCTTACGATTGGTGTTGAGCGGTTCGGTCATGTCAGATCCTCAGCAAACTACCGTCACCCCAGCGTAAGCTGGGGTCTCGATGGGGCGGGCGTGTCGCTCAGCCGCACGAGACCCCAGCTTGCGCTGGGGTGACGGACAATGTGGTGGTCGGGTGTTACAGCTTGACGACGTTCGAAGCGACCGTCTCGGGCGCCTCATCGTACAAAGACACCATCGGCTCGTCCCCGACGATCACCGTCTCGTCCGATCCGAACCCGTTGAACGCGGTCCGCATCGCCGAGCCGTATGCGCCGAGCATGCCGATCTCGAAATAATCGCCGGCCTTGGTATCGGCGGGAAGGTAGAACGGCCCCGCCATATAATCCATGTCGTCGCAGGTCGGGCCGTAGAAGCTGAACGGCATCAGCTTGGCATGGCTGTCCGGCTCGCGAAGCAGCTCGACCGGGAAACGCCAGTCGATATGCGCCGCGTCGAACAGCGCGCCATAGGCGCCGTCGTTGATGTACAGTTCCTCACCACGGCGCTTTTCCACGCGCACCAGGATCGAACTGTATTCCGCGCACAACGCCCGGCCCGGCTCGGCCCACAGTTCTGCCGAATAGCTGACCGGCAGCGATTCGAACGCACGGTGGATCGTCTCGAAATAATGTTCGAGCGGGGGCGGCTCCATGCCCGGATATGACGAGGGGAACCCGCCGCCGACATCGATCACGTCAACCGTGACCGCTGCATCGACGATCGCCGCACGCACGCGCTCCATCGCGTTCGAATAGGCTTCCGGGGTCATCGCCTGCGAACCGACGTGGAAGCAGATGCCCAGCGCATCCGCCACCTGGCGGGTGCGGAACAGCAGTTCCTTGGTTTCGCCGGGCGCCGCGCCGAATTTCGAGGCGAGGCTGAGCTTCGAATGCTCGGACGACACGCGCAACCGGACGCAGAGCGTCAGGTCTTCCGCTGCGCGGGTCGCACGGACGATCTTGTCCAGTTCCTCGGTCGAATCGAGCGAGAACGTGCGCACGCCGTAGGTGAAATACGCCTCGTGGATCGCTTCCTCGGCCTTGACCGGGTGCATGAAGCACAGGGTCGCTTCCGGGAGCGTGCGCGCGACAAGCCGAACCTCGGCGATCGAGGCGACGTCGTAATGCGTGATGCCGCTATCCCACAGAATCTGCAGGAGTTCGGGCGAAGGGTTCGCCTTCACGGCATACATCGAGCGACCCGGGAACTTCTCGATGAAGAAGCGGGCGGCACGCGATGCGGCGTGCGGACGAACGAGCGTGACCGGCTGGACCGGCCCGTGCTTAGCGATATCGACTCCGGTGACGGTGGTCGAAATGGTGGTCGCTAACCCCAGCGCGCGATGATGCTTGTGCAACTCAAGGGACCTCCAATGTCGTGAGACAAGACGAAAAAAGCTGCCTTGCGGTTGGAAGTCCCATGGGGCAGCGGAAGCGCGAGATAGGGTCGGCGTTTTCCTATGTAAAGCGGTTTTAGACGCTCGGAGACAATGTGTGACGATTTTACGACAGCCGACCCGCGCAGGGGTGCGCGATGCCGCCGCGAAAGTGGCCTCGGTGGTGCCGCCGACACCGCTGTTCGTCGCGGAGATTCAAGGCGTTACGGTCGCGTTCAAAGCCGAATCGCTGCAGCCGATGGGCGCGTTCAAGCTGCGTGGCGCGTGGCACCGGCTCACCGCGATTGATGCTGAATCGCGATCGCGCGGTGTCGTCGCCTTTTCATCGGGCAACCACGCGCAGGGCGTGGCGTGGGCGGCGAAGCGGCTCGGCATGCCCGCGCTGATCGTGATGCCCGCCGACGCGCCCCGCTCGAAACGGGAAGGCACGCTCGCGCTTGGCGCCGAGATCGTCTCGTACGACCGCGCCACCGAAAGCCGCGAGACGATCGCCGCCCGACTCGCCGAGGCGCGCGGCGCGGTGCTGGTGCCGAGCTTCGACGATCCGTGGATCATCGAGGGGCAGGGCAGCGCCGGCATCGAGGCCGCACAGCAGATGGTGGAACAGGGGCTCGGCCCGGTCACGCACGCGCTGGTGCCCTGCGGCGGCGGCGGGCTGGCGGCGGGGATCACGCTCGCGCTGCCCGAGGCGAAGATCACCGTCGTCGAGCCGGAAGGCTGGGACGACATGCGCCGCAGCCTGGAGGCCGGCTGGATCGAACCGGTCGGCGAGGGCGCACCCTCGACCGCGTGCGACGCGCTCCAGACGACGCGTGTATCGCCGCTCACGTTCGATGTCCTGTCGCGGCGCGGCGTCGAGGGCGTGGCGGTGAGCGAGGGGGAGATCCGCACCGCGCAACGCTGGGCAGCGGAACGGTTGCGGCTGGTGGTGGAGCCGGGCGGCGCCGTCGGGCTGGCGGCGCTGCTCGCGGGCAAGGTCAGACCGCTGGCGGGGATGCTGGTGGTGCTGTCGGGCGGGAATGTCGATCTCGCCGCCTATGGGCGCGTGTTGGCCGCGAGCAACTGACTCGGTGCGCGGCATGGGCGAAGCCCATGCCGTCGGTCGGCGCTGGTGCGCCGCCGGCCGGCTCGACGTCGCGGACGCGCATTAGCTGCGCTAATCCGCTGCTCCGAGCTCACCTGATAGGTGAGTTCGGGTCGAGCCGCATATCGAGATACTTGTCCACGGACCCCATCAACTCCGGCATCTCATGCTCGAAGAAGTGGTTCGCCTTGGGGATCGTGTCGTGGTGGATGGTGATGTGCTTCTGCGTGCGCAGCTTGTCGACCAGCTTCTGAGTCGCGGCGGGCGGGGAGACCTCATCATTCTCGCCCTGGATGATGATGCCGCTCGCCGGGCACGGCGCGAGGAAGGTGAAGTCGTACATGTTCGCCGGTGGCGCCACCGAGATGAAGCCGCGAATCTCCGGTCGGCGCATCAGCAATTGCATGCCGATCCACGCACCGAAGCTGAACCCGGCGATCCACGTGGTCGAGGCCTCCGGGTGGAAGCTCTGCACCCAGTCGAGCGCGCTCGCCGCATCGGAAAGCTCGCCGACGCCGTTGTCGAAGGTGCCCTGGCTCTTGCCGACGCCGCGGAAATTGAACCGCAACGTCGCGAAGCCGCGCCGCTGGAAGGTCTTGTAGAGCTCCTGCACAATGCGGTTGTTCATCGTGCCGCCTGCAGTGGGATGCGGGTGCAGGATCATCGCGACCGGGGCGCGCGGGCGCGGTGCGGGGGAGAAGCGGCCTTCGAGACGGCCGTCGGGGCCGGGAAAAATGACTTCTGGCATCGAACCTGCTGACAAAAAATGGGGGCGCGTGCGGACACGCGGAAGTTGCGCGCTATATAGGCATGCCGCGCCGAGGCGCAATCATTGTGAACCGGAACCCGATTTGGCCGACCGCCTCTATCTCGATCACGCCGCGACGACGCCGATGCTGGACGCGGCGCGGGTCGCGGTGGCGGACGGCATGGCGCGCTGGGCCAACCCCTCCTCGCCGCACGCCGAGGGCCGCGCCGCGCGCGCCGCGCTGGAACGGGCGCGGGCCGAGATCGCGGCGGCCTATGGCTGGCGGGGCGAAACGCTGCTGACCAGCGGCGCCAGCGAATCGCTGGCGATCGCGCTCACGCGGTCGACACGCGCACGCCTGCTGATCGGCGCGACCGAGCATGACGCTGCGATCCGCGCCGCGCCCGACGCGACGATCATCCCGGTGACGCCGGACGGGCTGATCGACCAGACCGCACTCGCCGAACGGCTGGCCACGCCCGCGCTGGTGGCGGTGCAATGGGCGAATAGCGAAACCGGCGTGCGTCAGCCGATCGCCGCACTCGCGGCCATCGTCCATGCGGCCGGCGGACTGTTGCTCGTGGATGCGGCGCAGATGCCCGCCGGTGCCGATCCGGCGCTCGCCGAAACCGCAGACTTCATCGCGATCTCCGCGCACAAGCGCGGCGCCCCGCCCGGCACCGGCGCGCTGCTGGTTCGCGATCTCGCCACGCTGACCCCGGTCGGCGGGCAGGAGCGCGGCTATCGCGCCGGCACCGAGAATTTGCCCGGTGCGCTGGGCCATGCGGCGGCGCTCGCCGTGGCCGAGCCGGTCTCGCACTATGCGGGTCTGCGCGAAAAGCTCGACGATGCGATCGCGCGCTCGGGCGGCGAGGTGGTCGGGGCAGGCGCCTCCCGCCACCCGGCGATCGGATCATACCGGATGCGCGGTCTCGCCGCCGCGACGCAATTGGTGCGCTTCGACATGGCCGGAATCGCGGTGTCGGCGGGGAGCGCCTGTTCGTCGGGTAGCATGAAGCCGAGCCATGTGCTCACCGCGATGGGCTGGAGCGGGGAGGCTACGCGCGAGGTGATCCGCGTCAGCTTCGGCCGCGCCACCACCGAGGCGGATATCGACCGTTTCGTCGCCGCGTGGCGCAGCATCGCCCGCAGCGTACAGGCGTTCGCGGCATGATCTATCTCGATTATCAGGCGACCACGCCGCTCGCGCCGGAAGCCTATGAAGCCATGCTGCCGTGGCTGCGCGACGATTTCGCCAATCCGCATTCGTCCCACGCCGCCGGCCGCAAGGCGAAAGCCGCGGTCGAGGCGGCGCGCGCGCAGGTCGCGGCGCTCTTGCCGCCGGGTGGCACCGTCAGTTTCACCAGCGGCGCGACCGAGGCGCTCAACTGGGCGATCAAGGGCACGCGCGGCGACATCGTCACGCTCGCCACCGAACATGCGGCGGTGCTCGATACCGTCGCACACGCGCGGGCGCAGGGGCGCAAGGTCACGGTGCTGCCGGTCGGTGGCGACGGTCTGGTCGATCTCGACCGCGCCGCCGAGGCGATCGTGCCCGGCACCGGCCTCGTCGCGGCGATGCTCGTCAACAACGAGATCGGCGTAATCCAGCCGGTCGCGGCGCTCGCCGATCTCGCGCACGCGGCGGGGGCGACGATGCTGTGTGACGCGGTGCAGGGCTTTGGCCGGGTTCCGATCCCGACGACATGCGACCTGATCGCCGTGTCGGCGCACAAGATTCACGGGCCGAAGGGCGTCGGCGCGCTGTGGAGGCGCGACGGCGCCGCATTGGAGCCGCTGTTGCACGGCGGCGGACAGGAGGCGGGCGGACGATCGGGCACGCTGTCGCCGGCCCTTTGCGCGGGCTTCGGCGTCGCTGCACGGCTGGCGCGCAGCGGCGAATCCGAAGATGGCGCACACGTCGCGCGGCTGTTCGCCGCCGCGCTGGCGCGGTTCGAAGGCGCGGGCTGGTCGCTCAATGGCGCTCTCGATCCGCGCTACAAGGGCAATCTCAACGTGCGGCGCGGGGGCGTCGATGTCGCCCGGCTGATGTCGGAGTTGCGGGATATCGCGTTCTCCGCCGGCTCCGCCTGCGCGAGCGGCTCGGGCCGGTCGAGCCATGTGCTGCGCGCGATCGGGCTTAACGAGGTGCAGGCACGGTCGAGCATCCGGCTCGGCTTCGGTCGCTATACACAGGAGGACGAACTGATCGCAGCCACAAATCGGATCATCGCCGCCGCGCACGCGCAGCGGATCGCGGCATGATCCCCGTTACCTTCATCGCCGCGAACGGGACGCGCAGCACGGCGCAGGCGTCCGCCGGCGACAGGCTGCTCGAAGTCGCGCAGAACGCGGGCCAGCCGCTCGAAGGCACGTGCGAGGGGCAGATGGCGTGCTCGACCTGCCACGTCATCGTCGACGCGGCGGATTTCGCGCTGTTGCCGCCGGCCAGCGAGGCGGAGGAAGACCTGCTCGATCTCGCCAGCGGGGCGACGCGACACAGCCGGCTCGCCTGTCAGATCCAGGTCGAACGTGCGCTAACGGTCACAATTCCGGGCGAATCACGGAACATGCAGGGCCGCTGATCATTACGCTCCCGTGCCCTCAAGGCATAAAAGGAGCGAATGCCATGAAGTTGAAGCTGATCCTGTCGGCGTGCCTCGCCGTAGCCACGCTTGCCCCGGTCGCCGCCACCGCGCAGAGCCATGAGCGAGTCGTGCGTGAGCGCACCGTCGTGCGGCATAGCGTGCGCCACAACGAACGCCGCCCCGGCTGGCGCAACCACAACCGCCGCGTCTGCAAGATGGAATGGCGTCATCATCGCAAGGTCCGCATCTGCCGCACCGTGCGCTGGTAAACCCGCGATATCAACGGGCGCGCCGCAAGGCGGCGCGCCCAACCACGATCCTCTCTTGATCCGCGGGCCTTACCCCGCCATATGCGCAGCGGGAGTCGGGCGGGCGTGGTCGTCGCCAACTTGGTCAGGGCCGGAAGGCAGCAGCCACAACGATTTCGCCACGGGTCGCCCGGCTCCTACCGCACGCTGCACAAGACGCAGCAAAGCTGCGCAGCGTGCGCGGCCGGCGGCGCCAAAGCGCCGTCCGACGACGCGGACTTTGCCCGCGGCGCGCTATCTCCCCAACCCAGCCTCTGTCGTAGCGCCCATCCGGTCACATTCCGGCTTGCGCGTCTTCGGCAGCTCCGTTCGTCCTGACCAACCGCCGAATCGCCCGCAGAGCGTATCGAGGTGTGTCGAAGGACCCGCGCGTCAGCCAGAACAAAACCATAATTCCACTTTCGGCGAAGCCGCCACCTTGACGTCACCATACAAAAGTGGAATGAAAATTCCAATCGAGGCGTAGACCTCAGGAGAGGGCGTATCCGCACAGCCGGTACGCCGTGAGCACGCCCGAAGGGCGCGCCACCGTCACTCTCCGCACTCAAACTACCCGGCGTTTCGGACGCAGAAAGCGGAGAGGTATCGTGACTTCGATCAAGCGCGGCGTAAGCCTGTACAGTTTCCAGAACGAGACCTTCCAGGGCAAGATGAACCTGGAAGATTGCATCCGCACCTGCGCCGAACTCGGCGCGGACGGAATCGAGATCATCGGCGAGCAGACCTTCTGGGGCTGGCCCGAGATCGGCATCGACGACGCAAAGGTCGCCGAATGGCATCAGTTGATCGCCAAGTACGATTGTACCCCGGTCAGCCATGACTTCATGCTTGATTACAAGCGCTACAAGGACCGGCCGATGCCGTTCGACGAGCAGGTCGCGAGCGTGAAGAAAGACATCGATTTCGGCGCCGTGCTCGGCATGAAGTACATCCGCGCGCTCGTCTCGATCGCGCCCGAGGTGCTGGTCGCCGCCGCGCCCTATGCCGAGGAAAAGGGAATCAAGATCCTCATCGAAGTGCATGCGCCGCTGCATTTCGATCATCCGTGGATCATCCGCCATGCCGAAGCTTTCGAGAAGTCCGGATCGGACGCGCTCGGCTTCCTCCCCGACATGGGAATGTTCCTGTTCAACTTCCCGCCGGTCTGGGCCGAGAAGTTCAAGCGGGTCGGCGTGCCGGCCAACATCGCCGACTATATCATCAAGGCTTACGAAGACCGGGTTCTTTCCGAATACGTCATCCTCAACGTCCGCGAGATGGGCGGCGTCGGCCCGGCGATCGCGATGGCCGAGACGCTGCGCCACAATGCCGCTTTCGAGCCCAAGCGGATGCTTGAGTACATGCACCGCATCCACAACGTCCACGGCAAGTTCTACGAAATGACGCCGGAATATATCGAGCCGTCGATCCCCTATGACGAGATCGTCCGCGTGCTCCAGCAGGGCGGCTACACCGGCTACATCTGCTCGGAATATGAAGGCAATCGCTGGATCGAGGACTTCCGGGAGCCCGATTCGGTCGAGCAGGTCCGCCGCCAGCAGGTGATGCTCGCCAAATTGCTCGGCGAGACGACCGTGCCCAGCCTCGCCACCCAATCCGTCGCCGCATAAGGGAGAACAGCATCATGATGGACAACAAGATGATCTGCACCGAGCTGTTCGAAAACGTCGTCGAGAACGGCGAGACGATCGGCTTCGCCTTTCTCGGCCGGCTGCCGTATTATCGCGGCCTCGGCCTTTCGATGATCGAGGACATCGCCGTCAGCGTCGACGGCGTGCCGGCCGCGCGCGAGGACGTGCGCTTCTCGGTGCGCGGCAAGACCTACACGCTCGACGAGATGGAAACCGTCTATGACGATCGTTGGAATTTCAGCGAGAAGGCGAAGATCACCGTGCTGCGCGCCGGCGGCCTGACTCCCGGCAACCACCGCATCGAATTCGCGGTGCGGATGCGCGTCTCCTATTTGCCCTTCGTGCCGACCACCAAGGACACCAAGGACCTCGCGCTCGCCGCCTGATCCTCTTTCCTGTATCTCTCTTCCGGGCCGGTCGCATCATGCGGCCGGCCTTTTTTGCGCGCTGTTTGGAACGAATTGACGTTATCGTTCTAGAACGCGATAGGTCGGTCATGCCACGCAGTACCAAAGCCGCCGAGCCGATGCTCGTTCCCGAATCGGTCAGTCGCCAGCCGCAGCAGGGCCGAAGCAAGGCGTCGCTTGGGCGGATGCTCGCCGCCGCCGAGAAATTGATGCTCGAACGCGGTAACGAGGAGTTCACGCTCCAGGAAGTCAGCAAGGGGGGCAAGGTTTCGATCGGCTCGATCTATCTGCGTTTCGAGAGCAAGGACAATCTCGTCCGCGCGGTGATCGCCAATGAACTCGAACGCATCGCCGCCGACGAAGCGACGATGATGGCCGAGGTCGTCGCCGCTTCGGCCGATCTGGCCGCGTTCATGCCGCGCTACGTCGAATCCTATGCCGAGGTACTTCGCCAGCACGCACCGCTGCTGCGCCTGTCGATGCAGCGCGCCTCGTTCGATCCGCTCGTCTCCGAACCCGGCAAGCAGCGCGCGTTCCGCTCGGAAGAAGCCGCCGTCGCCGCGATGCTCGGCTACCGCGCCGAATTTTGCGGCAATCGTCACGAACAGAAGGCGAAGGCGGCATTCCACATCATCTTCGCAACCTTGGCGCGCCAGCTCAGTCTCGGCTCGACCGGCGAATCGGCCAGCCTGCGTGACTGGGCCGAACTCAAGGCGGAACTCGGGCGGATGTGTTTGACCTATCTCAAACAGGCCGAATAGCGCCCTTCCGGGCGCGGGGCGGCGGGCCTATGGCCGGGCACGCATCTTTCCCGAAGGACAAGCCGTGGCGATCACCGAACCCGACACCCAGCCGATCGTCGACGCTCTTGCCGAACACGCGTTCCTGCATATGCCCGCACCGGCGGCGCGTGGTCTGCTCGGCTGGTCCGAGTCCGAATGGGCGCTGTTCGCCGGATCTTGGGATCGTCTCGGCCCTGATCGCTACATGGCCGACGGCGGCCGCTACCGCCGCCGCCGTCATGCCACGTTCGAAGCCAGCGCCGGCGCGCTTCACCGCAAGCCGCACCAGCCGCATTTCCAGAGCCGCGACTACAACCCGCTCAACGGCGACGTGCAGCGCTGGTTCGATCCGATCGAACCCGAAGTCGCTGACGGCGCGATCCTGCGCGCGATCTTCGACCGCTTCACGCCACTGTTCGACACGCTCGATCACCGCGATGCGGGCGCGCCGTGGCACAGCGAGGTCCACCAGTTCCGCATCGAAACCTCGCCCGCCGAACTCGGCCGCCCGACGCCCGAAGGCCTCCACCGCGACGGCGTCGATTGGGTTCTCGTCATGCTGATCGCGCGCGAGAACGTCGCCGAAGGCGTGACCGAGATCGGCGCCGACGACGGCACACCGCTCGGCCGCTTCACGCTCGGAACGCCCGGCGAAACGGTTGTGCTCGACGATCGTCGCATCCGCCACGGCGTCACACCGATCATCACGCGCGATGGCGCGCCCGCGCACCGCGATGCGCTCGTCGTCACCTGGCGCGCGGACTGAGCGAGAGCGGCAGGAACGGAGCCCGCATCCGGCGGTTGTGCTGATGCCCCTCGCGACTGGGTGGCGGACAAACGGGGCAACAGGTGGACAAGCAAGGGCATGATGCCGTCAATCCGTGGCATATGCCGTTGGCGGCGTGGCGCGCGGTCTTACAGCGGACCTGGGCGGAGACCGGCTCGGATAATATCGGGCTGATTGCCGCTGGCGTCGCGTTCTACGGATTTCTCGCGCTCGTCCCGCTGCTCGGCGCGACCGTGCTCGTCTACGGCATCGTCGCCGATCCGCCGACCGTGATGCGCGACATGACCAAACTCACCTCGGTGATGCCGGCGGACGTCGCGACGCTGATCGGCGAGCAATTGATGAACGTCGTCAAGACTTCGGACGGCAAGAAGGGCCTGGGCCTGCTCATCGCGCTGGCACTCGCTCTGTTCGGCGCGCGCAATGGCGCGGGCGCGATCATCACCGCGCTCAACGTCGCGTATGAGGAGCAGGAGACGCGCAGCTTCGTCCAGGTCAACGTGCTGGCGCTGACAATGACGACAATGGCCGTCATCGTCGCAATGCTGGCGCTGACGGCGATCACCACGCTCGGCTATCTCGAAACGCTTGTCCCAAACGCGCCTGACATCCTGATCGCGGTCGGGAAGATCGCCGTTTACGGCCTGCTGATGCTCGCGGGCGCAGCCGGTGCGGCGACCTTGTACCGCTATGGCCCGTCGCGCCGGCGCGCACGGTGGATCTGGCTCACGCCGGGGTCGCTGTTCGCGGCGTTGATGTGGTTGGCGTTGACGATCGGCTTCGGCATCTACGTCGCCAATTTCGGCAATTACAATGCGACCTATGGCTCGCTCGGCACGGTCGTGATCACGCTGACGTGGCTGTATCTGTCGAGCTATATCCTGTTGTTCGGGGCGGAGTTGAACGCCGAACTCGAACACCAGACCGCGCGGGACACGACGAACTCCCACGCGCCGATCGGCGAGCGCGGCGCATGGGTGGCGGATCACGTCGCGGAGGGCGCGCAAACCGCCGATGACATCCATCCGATCGGGAGCGTCAAAGCGGCCACGCCCGCGCCAAAGCCGTCGCGGAACGCATCCTCGGTGCCAAGCGCTATCGTCACAGGCCGGATCGTCGCGCGGGCGGGCGGCTTCGCCGGGCTGCCGAAGGGCGGCCTTACCGCGACGGTGGCGGCAACCGTCGGCTTGTCCCTGCTCCGCAAAGGACGGGGATGGCCGGGTCTCGCGTTGCTTGGCGGAACCGCCGCATTCGTCTGGTTGCGCCGCGACCGATCCGAGGAAAATACTATGATCAAGGCAATATTCTTCGACGTCGATGGAACGCTCGTCGACAGCAACGAACAGCACGTAACCGCCTGGCATGATGCGTTCGAGGAGCGGGGGCTGCATGTCGAGCGCGATGCGATCCGTGGGCAGATCGGCAAGGGCGGAGATCTCCTGGTCCCGGCGTTGCTGCCGGACGCCAGCAAGGATCTGCGCGAAGCCCTCTCGGCGCGACACGGCGCGCTGTTCAAGGGCGAGCACCTCGACGGCGTGGAGCCGTTTCCCGCCGCGGCGGCGCTGGTCCGGCGCGTTCACGAAAGCGGACGGAAGGTCGTGCTCGCCTCCTCGGCCGACGCGAAGGAGGTCGAGCATTACATCGGACAACTGGACATCAAGAACGCATTGCACGCGATGACGACGATCGACGATGCCGAGACGTCAAAGCCGGCCGGCGACATCTTCGCGGCGGCGCTGGCGAAGGTGAAGCCGCTGACCCCGGACGAGGTGATCGTGGTCGGCGACACCCCCTATGACGTCGAGGCGGCGAGCAAATGCGGCATCCGCACGGTCGCGGTGCGATCGGGTGGCTTTTCGGACGATGTGCTGCGCGATGCCGGCGCCATCGCGCTGTACGATGATGTGGCGACGTTGCTCGCGCGGTTCGATGAATCCCCGCTGAGCCAATAGGGTCATGCGATCCGACGCTCGATTGTCGGACAGGCGCAGCGTAGAGCCACTGCCGGGCAGTCGAGGAGGCGAAGGTGTCGGACGCATGGTGTATCGGTCGCAAGCGCTTCGAAATGTCGGATCAGGAAGTGTTCGCGCGAATTTCGGGCGATCGAAACCCGCTCCACCTCGATCGGTTGGCGGCGCGACGCACGCAGGCTGGCGTCGTGGTGGTGCATGGCGTCCATGCCATGCTCTGGGCGCTCGAATGCTGGCTAAACGCTGGCGGCGTCGAGACCGTCTCCGCGATCAGCGCGCGCTTCGATAAGTTCGTCGAGGTCGGCGATCTGGTCGAAGCTCGCGCGAGCACGACGCGCAACGGCACGCGTCTGGAGGTATATTCGGCACGGTCGCGTCTGGCCGTCTTCAACCTTCGCCACGAAGAGCGGCCGAGGTCGGCTCGTGAGGACGATGTCGGAGTCTCGTCGGACATGATCGACATTCCGTCGGAACCAAGCTCGCTCGACTTCGAAGAGGCTGCCAAAGCCGCGGGCACCATGCGGGTACTGGCGATCGCCTCGGGCTTTCCCGCCTTGCGGCGTACGATCGGCGACGCTGCCGTCAGTGGCCTGGCCGGACTATCGACCATCGTCGGCATGATAACACCCGGATTGCACTCGATTCTCGCTGGTCTCGATGTCACGTTTGACGAGCTTGCGACGCCTGCCTACGGCATGGCCTTCAAGGTCGAGCGCGCGCGGCCGGATGTCCGGCTTCTGGACATCGCCGTCCGTGGTTGCGGTCTTCGGGGTACGGTCAGGACGTTCGTGCGCTCGCCGCCGGTGACGCAGCCGACGACGCAAGACATGCGCGCCTTCGTCGGCATGGCGGATTTCGAAGGGCGGAATGTTCTCATCATCGGCGGATCGCGCGGCCTAGGCGAACTCGCCGCCAAAGCTCTCGCCGCAGGTGGCGCCAACGTGACGATCACCTATCGAGTCGGGCAAGCCGAAGCAGAAGCGGTGCAGGCTGATATCGTCGGAAGCGGCGGCCGATGTGAAATCCTGCACTACGACGCGCTTCAAGATCCGGCATCGCAGCTTCGAGACGCGCAAGACTTCGATCAACTCTATTATTTCGCAACCAACAAGATCTTTGTTCGTACCGAAGAGGCGTTCGACACTGCAATCTTTCAGCGCTTTTATGAAGTGTACGTGGAGGGTTTTGCGCGCATCTGCACCTATCTGTCAGGGCGAGGGCAGGGTGTGCGCGTTTTCTACCCGTCATCGGTCGCGGTCACTGACCGCCCGCAGTCTATGACCGAATATGCCATGGCCAAAGCCGCCGGCGAGATCCTGTGCGCGGATATCGGCCGCTTCCTTCCGCATGTCGACACGGTTATGCGGCGTCTTCCCCGCCTGCTGACCGATCAGACTGCCGGCACGCCGTGGATCGAAACGCCGTCAGGCATGGACGCGATCCTCGATATCGTGCGCGAGATGAGCCGCTAGCGTATCACTGTCGTGCGACGCTCCAGCGATCCACGCTGAGGTGGCCGACGCCCTTCACCGGCTCGACCCCGAGCGAGATGCCCCATAGCCACTCGTCACCGGTGATCGTCTTGTTGGCGCGGAGCCAAGCGAGCGCAGCCAGCATGTCGAGCGTGCCGGTGCGAATGTCCTGCGCACGCTCGGGTCCGAACATGCAGAACTTGTCCTCGATCCGCACCGCCCAGCGCATCCCCTTGGGGTCGACGAACACGCCGATCGGCCGCGCATTCTCGAACCAGGTCCGCGAGGACTGGGGCATATGCAGGAACCAGCCGATCTCGAGCACCTTCGCGTCCGGGTCGGTGTCGCTCGAGCGCAGATACACTTCGGACAGCACGTTGCCGTCGCCGTTGCCGTTCTCGATGGTCCACGCGAACGCCTGGCTGAACGCGCGCATGTCGCGCACGCGCTTGGGCGGCACCGCGACATCGGGTTCGCCCCCGTCGTAATTGCCGTGCATCACGGCGCTATACGCCCACACGCCGGGGCCATTGGTCGGCCCGAACGGTGGCCAGCGCCAGTAGAATTGTGTGTCGTTGGGAAATTTCTTGAGATCGACGATGATGTGGTCGGCACGCGGCGCCCACAGCTTGGTCAACGCCGTCATTTCGCCGCCCCACGGTTGCGAATAGGCGAAATACGGGCCGCTCGTGAACGGCGTCTTCGCCGGCACCCGGATATGTCCCTCCGGGGCGGATGGTACAGTCGCCCAGACGACCGCAGCGAGACCCGCCACAACGACGACGACGACGCCCAGCACGATCCGCAGGACCGCCCATATGTTAAACTTACGCATATCCGGGCCTCGTTGCAGTCTGGCGAACCGTTCGACCCGTATAGTCTACGAAACTGCGGGTCACCCTATTTATCAATATCATGGCCGCCGCGCCGGCTTCGGCCGCTTGCTTTGCCGCGCCCGGTGGATAAAGCGCAGGACACATGGGTGACGAACCGAACACGAGGCGCGGAACCAGAATGCGGACACGGCTCGATTGGCTTCTGACCAGCGCGGATATTCCGTATCTGACATCGGACGAATCCGCGTCCGACGCAGTGCTGGCCGAGCAGGTCCGGCATTTGGGCCAATATGAGCTCGGCTTCTCACAAGTTTTCAAGCTGGACCGCCGTCTGCGTAAGATCGCCGATCCCACCCGCTATGCGGGCGTGTTAGCGCCGCTCCGGCTCGCCGTGCTCGGCGCCTCGACGCTCGATCATCTGTTGCCGGCGCTGCGCGCCGTCGGCGCGCGTCACGGTTTCCTGATCGACTGTTATCTCGCAGATTATGGCCAATATCTCCGCGAGATCGCCGATCCCGCCTCCGGCCTGCACGCCTTCGCGCCCGAGGTCGTGCTGATCGCGCTCGATGCGACTCACCTCGTCGGCGAACAGATCAGCGATACGCCGGAGGCAGCGCTCGACCTGACGATGGATCGTCTTCGCTCGGCATGGCGCGCCTTGATCGCGCAGTTCGGGGCGCAGGTGATTCAGCAAACCGTTCTGCCACGAATGCGGACCTTGATGGGGTCGAACGAGCATGCTCTTCCGGGATCACCGGCGCGCATGGTCGCCGCGTTGAACGCGCGTCTGCGTTCGGCGGCTGGAGAAGAGGGCATCGACCTGCTTGCGATCGACGACGCGGTCGCGATCGACGGTCTCGACGCCTGGCACGATCCGGTCCTGTGGCTGAAGGGCAAGCAGGAAGTTTCGCCGGCCGCCGCCCAACACTATGCGGAACTCGCGCTGCGACTGGTGGCGGCGCGGCGCGGACGCGCCGCGAAATGCCTGGTGCTGGACCTCGACAACACATTGTGGGGCGGCGTCATCGGCGATGATGGACTGACCGGAATCGTGCTCGGGCAGGGCAGCGCGGAAGGCGAAGCCTATCTCTCGCTGCAACGCTATGCGCTCGATCTGATGAAGCGCGGGGTACTGCTCGCGGTCTGTTCGAAGAACGACGAGGCCATCGCACGCGAGGCGTTCGAGCGTCACCCAGACATGATCCTGCGTCTCGAGCACATCACCAGCTTCGTCGCGAATTGGGACGACAAGCCGACCAACCTGCGCCGCATCGCCGACGAGATCGGCATCGGTCTGGACGCTCTGGTGTTCGTCGATGACAATCCGTTCGAGCGTAATCTCGTCCGTCGCGCGCTGCCGATGGTGCGCGTGCCCGAGCTGCCCGACGATGCAGCGCTCTACGCGAGGACCGTGGCGCGCGCCGGCTATTTCGAGGCGCTCGCGCTGACCGAAGAGGACCGCGAGCGCACCACGCTGTACGCGGCCAACGCCGCCCGCGCGAAAACACGCGGCAGCGGACTCGATATTACGAGCTATCTGGAAAGCCTCCAGATGGTGCTGGAGTGGAAACGCTTCGATACGGCAGGCCAGCAGCGGATCGTCCAGTTGGTCAACAAGACCAATCAGTTCAATCTCACCACCCGCCGTTACTCCGACGCGGAGATCGCCGCGCTTATTGCCGACCCGAACGTTCTCGCCTTGCAGTTCCGGCTGCGGGACACATTCGGGGACAATGGTGTCATCGCGGTTGTGATCGGCCGGCTCAAGCCCGGCGGCGAGGTCGATCTGGAGACATGGCTGATGAGTTGCCGCGTGCTTGGTCGGGGCGTCGAGACCGCTTGCCTAACCATAGTTGCCGCCGAGGCGAAGCATATGGGCGCGACCGCATTACTCGGTCGCTACGTGCCGACGGACCGGAACGACATGGTACGCGAACATTACCCGCGCTTGGGATTCGTGCAGACCAGCATGGCAACCGATGGCGAAACGCGCTGGCGCTTCGATCTTGACCACCCGATACCCAACGAGTCTAATATCCGCGTAGTTGATGTTCAAGGGAACTCGGCGTGAGCGACGGGCAGACGCGCCGATGAAAGCGGCGGCAAAGCAGGTTGTTCTTCTGCTCAATCTCATTCGACTATGGCCCACGCTTCTGATCGTCGCCTTCAGCGCGTCCGATGCGCCGATCCGCGCCGATATCCGCCGCTGGTGCGCGATCCTGTTTCATGAGGAGCCGATCGGCTTCGCGTTGCTCCATCGGCACATACATCTGATGGTATTCTTCCGGGAGTATCGCAACCTCGTGTATCTGCGACTGCCGTTCTCGCGCGCCTATCGTTGGATGATGCCGCCGCTGGCCAGCCTTCATCTCGACATCCCCGATCTCGGCCCGGGCTGTTTCATCCAGCACGGCTTTTCCACGATGGTCGCGGTCGAGCGGATCGGCGCCAACTTCTGGCTCAACCAGCAGGTCAGCATCGGCTATTCGAACGACGATGACTGCCCGACGATCGGAAACGACGTCACGGTGCGGCCCGGCGCAAAGATTGTCGGCAAGCTCAGGATCGGCGATGGCGCGACGATCGGGCTCAACACGGTGGTGACCGGGAACGTGCCAGCCGGCGCCACCGTGTTCGGCGTTCCCGGTCGCATCATCTGGCGCAATCGCGTTGATGCCTGATATTTTCACCGAAGATTCCAAAGGATGGACCGATGCAGCACGACGAGATCGTTGAGGAACTCACCGGAATCTTTCGCGACATCTTCGATGAAGACGATCTGGTGCTGCGCGACGACATGACCGCCGCCGATGTGGCGCGTTGGACCTCGCTCAGCCACATCAACCTCATCCTCGCGGTCGAGGATACCTTCGACGTCAAGATCGGTTCGGGCGATATCGAGAAGCTCACCAATGTTCGGGCGCTGATCTCGCTGATCGAGCGCAAGACCGCGCGTTGATGTTCGTGATCGCCGATAGTGGCGGTCTCAGCCACGGCGGGGTAGGGGGCGTTTCATGCTGATCACGAAGCTGGCCCCGATCGCGGATCTTCTCGCCTGCCCGGCGTGCGGCGCCAGCCTCGACGTACCGGCCGACGGTGGCCCGACGAAATGCACATCGGCGGATTGCCGGGCTACACCGTTCGATCAGGTCGCCGGGCAGAATGTGCTGATCGAATTCGGCAGCAGCGTTCTGGACCGTGAAACGATGCTCGCCACCGGCGGCGCAAGCGTCTGGAAGCGCGACCGGCTCCGCTGGTGGTTCGGGCGGATCGTCTACGGCATCAACCCCATCGCCCGGCATTTCGCGCGCGCGGTCATCGCCGAACTCGAACGCTCGCCGCGCAAACAGCCGCTCGTTCTCATCATCGGCGGGGGCGCGATCGGCAGCCGGGCCGAGCCGCTGTACGAATCGGAAAAGGTCGGGGTGGTGGCGTTCGACATCTACGCCTCTCCCAACATCACGTTCCTGGCCGACGCGCATCGCATTCCGCTCAAGGACGCCAGTGTCGACGCGGTCTGGATTCAGGCGGTGCTCGAACTGACGGTCGATCCGATCCAGGTCGTCAGCGAAATCCGCCGCGTGCTGCGTCCGGCCGGTCAGGTGTTCGTGACGACGGCGTATCTCTGGTCGGTCTGCGAAGGCGCCTATGATTATTCGCGCTGGACCCCGAGCGGGCTGCGCTGGATGTTCCGACACTTCGACGTGCTTGCGCTCGGCAGCGCCTCGGGGCTCGGCACCGGCGTGCTGCTCGCGCTGCGGGCGCTCGCGCAATCCCTCTTACGCAGCAGCAAGGCGGGGCATATCGCGACCCTGCCGTTCTTCTGGCTGCGCTTCCTCGATCGCTTCACCGGCACCCGCGTCGCGCTCGACGCCGCGCCCGCGTTGTTCTTCCAAGGCCGGCTGGCGGACCAGCCGATCGATGTCCCAGAATTGGTGCGCTTCTACGATGACCAGATTGCTCTGGAACGCGAGGCTCGACGCGTAAGGGAGGGGTGATCCCGCGAAGCCGACCGGTCAGGCGAACAGATCGGGCCGGCGCACCCGCAGCGCGAGCAGCAAGGTGACCAGCTTGCCGTCTGGCAGACGATTGGTTTCGTAGCGCGTCCATAGCTCGGCCAGCGCGATCTCGTGAACCGTGATGTTTTCCTGTTCTTCCACGAGCCCGCCGCCGGCCGCGATCCGGTCGGCATCGTCATAGCTGGCAAGGAAATAGTCCAGCCGCTCGGTCGCGTTGCTCGGCATCGGCCAGATGCAGCCGATATGATCGAGCGTGCCGAGGCGCACTCCGGCTTCCTCCATCGCCTCCCGGCGCGCACATTCCTCGGGATCAGCGCTGTCGAGCTTACCGGCGATCGCCTCCAGCATGTCCGGGAAACCGAGCAGAGTGACGGGCGCGCGCGGCATCGAGACGGCAAGCGCCATGCCGGTCGCCGGATTATAGGGAAGGACGACAACGGCCCTGCCGAGTTCGATAACATGCCGGTCGAACGTCACGCCATCGGGCGCGCGCAATTTCACCGTCACCAGATTGAGCCAACCCTGGTAGATGGTACGGACGGACTCGATCGCGAACATGGCGCGGCCTATGCCATCGCATCACGCAGCACGCCAGCGCGCGTCTCGAACCAATCGTGCCGCCCACCATGCCCGAGCTGTTCCATGCCCGGGGCATCTGCGCATCGCCCGACCCATGTCGGGCGATGCTTTCAGATCACGCGGCTTCGTCGGCCTTGCGACGCGTGCGCTTGGCGGGTGTAGGCGCCGGGCTCGGTTCGTTTGCGGCCGGCGCTTCATCGGGAGCAGGCGCTGCGCCGCGACCCTTGCGACCCAGACCGATCCGCTGCGCCATGGCGCGACGCGCGAGCGAGTAGTTTTCGGACACCATCGGGTAGTCCGGGCGCAGATTGTAACGCTCGCGATACTGCACATCGGTCAGCCCGTGCGTCGAAAGGTGGCGGCGCAATGTCTTGTAGGGCTTGCCGTCGATCATCGAGATGATGTGGTCTTTCGATGCGAGCGATTTGCGCACCGAGACCGCAGGCGGGAACGCATCGGCGGTAGCGGTTTCTTCGCCAGCCGCGTCCGACGCCGACGATCCCGATTCGAGTTCGAGAAGGGTGCCGTGCATCGTGCGCAGGAAGGCCGGCACATCTTCGGCCGACACGCGGTTGTTCTGGTTGCCGAGCCACGCGATCGTCAGTTCGGTCGCGAGCTCGATGGAGTTCAGGGTTTCTTCAGCCATGACAATATGTCCGTGTGATCGAGCGGCGATATACGCGCGCTGCAGGAAAGACGTTCATTTGGAACCTTCCTCTTATGTCCAATGTTTTGCCGTAACGCAAATGTTAGCGTGTGGTTTATCTTCAAGGTACGTGCGCGACAACCATATCGCGGATTTAGGTCCGCGAAGTGACCTTCCGGTCTAAGAGTTTCACGGCATCCGACGGGATATCGCGCACCGATCCCAACTCAGCGCGACCCAAGTCTTCTTGCACGGACCGTGCGCCGCGATCGTGTTGGGCTGTCGGCCCAATCAACATGCATTTGCGCGGTCCGTTGCGAACCGGCGCGCTTACGAATTGAACTTTGCGAGAATTTTTCCTGAGCCAGCGTTGAAGATATGTGTGCGGTAGCGCTAACAGTCTGATCGAGCCGCTGCTAAGCGTCGGCGGCGACAAACGATCACGGATTCGGGGTCGGGAGAACGGGAGGATGGCAGGATGAAGAGGTTTCTCGGTACGACGCTCGCGGTGGCGGCGGTGCTTGCCGGTTTCACGGCGCAGGCCAATGCCGATCCGCTGGCGCCGACCGGCCGCTGGTCGGCCTATACGTCCGGCCACGCGCAAACCCCGCCGATGGGCTGGAGTAGCTGGAACGCCTTCGCCACGGATATCGACGAGACCAAGATTATCGGTTCGGCGCAAGCGCTGGTCGACAGCGGGCTGGCGCGCAAAGGCTATCGCTACGTCAACATTGACGATGGCTGGGCAATCAAGCGGCGCCTGACCGACGGCAATCTCGTCATCCGCACCGCGCGCTTCCCCTCCGCCGTGGTGGGTGCCGATCTCCCCACCTTCCGGCCGTTCACCGATCGGGTGCATGCGATGGGCCTCAAGGTCGGCATCTATTCGGATCTTGGCCGCAACACCTGTTCGCAAGCCTATTCGCCCGACGACACCGATCTGCCCAAAGGCACAGTGCTGGAACGCGAAGTCGGGTTGTACGGGCATGTCGATCAGGACATCGCCCTGTTCTTCTCCGCATGGGGTTTTGACTTCATCAAGGTCGATGGCTGCGGGCTGCGCGCTTATGGTGCCGACAGCGAAAAGGTGAAATCGGGCGCGTACCGCGAACTCAAGCCGCTGCTCGACATGGACTCTGTCGCACGCTCGGATATTCCCGCAGTTCAGGCGGAGTTCCGCCAGATCAACGCAGCGCTGGTCCGCAGCAACCCCGATGGCGACTTCCTGCTGTCGCTGTGCATCTGGGGCGCGGGCAACGTCCGCGCCTGGGGGAAGGATTTCGGCAGCCTCTCACGCACCAGCGACGACATCAATCCGAGCTGGGGCCGGATGCTCACCAACTTCGACAGTGCCGCCAAGCGCGCCTTCTACGCGCATCCGGGTTCCTGGAACGACCCCGACATGCTGTACATCGGCAAGGGCGATTTCGACGCGAACCATATCACCGAAGCGCGTTCGCACCTTTCGATGTGGGCGATGATCGACGCGCCGTTGATGATCGGCATGGACTTGCGGCAGGCGCCGAAAGCGCTGCTCGACGTGTTCGGCAACGCTGATGTGATCGCGGTCGATCAAGACCCCGCCGGGCATCAGGCAGTGGTCGCATTCGACAGCGACGAGGTCCAGACGTTCGTCAAGACGCTCAGCACCGGCGACAAGGCGGTCGCGATCTTCAACCGGAGTGCGGCGCCGATCGACGTCGATCTGACCGCCGCGCAGATGAAGTTCCGGGATGATGCCGACATCGCGCTGGCCGACCTGTGGAGCGGCAAGCAGCAAAGCTTCCGGGGCATGGTCAAGCTCCACCTCGAACCGCATCAGACGTTGATGTTCAAGGCGCGCGGCGCTCGCGTGCTGGCAGACGGCCTGTATCTTTCCGAACAGCCCGGCAACGTCAATCCGGCGGTCGACGGCGTCGTCGAACCGGCGCCCGATCCCATGATCCACCGTTCGGCCTCGGGATGGCAGGGCACCAAGGGCAGCGGCGAGCGCCCGATCTACGCCGGCTGGGGCGGCGCGCAGGCCGATAGCGCCCCCTATGGCGAGGCGCTGCGGATCGCCGGCAAGACCTTCGACACCGGCGTCGGCGTGCTGGCCAATTCGCGGCTGGAGGTACGCAACCAAAGCTATCGCCGCTTCACCGCCACGGTCGGCGTCAACGATTCGGCGCGCGATCGGAGTGCCGTGACGTTCACGGTGTATGGCGACGGCAAGCCCCTCGCGACCAGCAGGTCGCTCAAATGGGGCGATGCCGGGCAGCAGCTCACCGCCGACGTGTCGGGCGTCAAGATCATCGAACTTGTCGCGCGCGCGCCCGTGGCCGATCCCGCGACGCTGCCGGTGACATGGGGCGAAGCGGCGTTGCTGTCCCGCTAATTGGCGGCGGCGACAAGCACATCCTGAAGCCGCAGCATCGGTTCAGGGTCGCTCATCGCCCGGCTGGCGGCGCTTCGGAGCAGGTCGCGCGATCTGCTCCAGCGCGCCGCATCCCGGGCCTCGTTCGCCCAGGTGACCGCGCGCCCGACATAGTCGTCGGGCGTGTGGGTGATCCCGTCTGCCATGCCGATGTCGCGGAGCAACCCGGCGGCCATGCGCTGACGCAGGAAGCGGCCTTCGAGCGTTACGATCGGCAATCCCCGCTGCACCGCCTGCAACGCGGTCGTGAAGCCCGAGAAGGCCGGACAATCGAGATACACGTCCATCGCCTCCAGAAAGCCGTTGAACGCGCGCGACGTCATCCACGGCGCGACCTTGATGTAGCGATCGGGGTCGAGCCCCGCCCCAGCGAAGCGGTCCCGCAGCCGCGCGACGAGCTGTTTCCCCGCCCATTGCTGACGGTTCGGCATGACCAGCCAGAATTCGCACGCGCCGCTGCCTTCGGCGATGCGAGTCAGCAGCGCGTCGTCGGCGGGGTCGAACTTGATCGGCTGCTGGCACAATGCGAAGCGAACCACGCCCGCCGCGCGCTCCGGCCCCCGCCACGGCTCGCTTTGGTCCGCTGTCCATTCGATGCTGACGCCGGTGCGTGGCAAGCGTATCAGCCGCTCGCGATAGTGGCGCTCGGCGTCCAGCGCTTCCAGCGCCTCGCCGCTGAAGAACAGATCGATCGTCGGCAGGCCGGTGGTGATCGGATGTCCCCACGCAGCCGCCTGCACCGCCGCCAGACGTTGGCTCGCCAGCGCGCCCGTAACCGGGTCCATGCCGACCTCCGGGTACAGGATGATGTCGGGGCGGTGCTCCACGATCTTCGCGCGCCACGCCGCGACGTTCCGCTCGCCGCCGACGAACGTATCGACATTCGCCGCCGCCCATGCGGTATGCGCGTCGGTGCGGGCGCCGGTGTGGAACAGCGCAACGTCGAAGCGGCTTCGGTCCAGATGGGTCATCAAGCCCTGCAGGATGACGCGCCACACCGGATGGTCCCGCACATGCGCGCTGACGATCAGCAGGCGGAGCCGCCCGGCTCGCGCGCCGCGATCCAGGAAAGGCTGCGGCGTGGCGACGAGATCGCCATAGCGACACAACGCGCCGGTGACGTCCACAGGACGATAGGCGAGGTAGAACGGCTGGTTGCGTCCTGCCGCATCACGCACGGCTTGCGGATGCGTTGTCGCCCACTGGGCCAGTTCGTCCAAGGCGCCAGCGAACGCGTGCGGCGTTCCCGCCGCAGCCGCTTCCGTCGCGGGCATGATCGGGATCGCGCTCATCGCCAGCGCCAGCCGCGCGTCCGCCCGGTCTGGCTGGAGCGCCAGCGCTTGCCGGTATGCCAGCGCCGCCTCGCCAGATTGCCCCAGATCCTGAAGCGCATTGCCGAGATGGACATACGCCTCGACATAATCGGGCTTGAGCGTGATCGCGCGCCGATAGCACGACAGCGCAGGCTCGACCTCTTCGCGCGCAGTCAGCGCCAGACCGAGATTGTTGTGCGCCGCCGCCAGCGCCGGGTCGAGTTCGATCGCCCGCCGATACGCGGTGATCGCCGCGTCGCCCGCGCCGAGCGTGCGCAGGATGTTGCCGCGGTTGACGTGTTTGCCGGCGTCGCGCGGTCGTAGCGCGAGCGCACGATCGATCGCGGCAAGCGCTTCCTGCGCGTCGCCCTGCTGCGACAGCAGCCCGGCCAGGCTGGAATATGCCTCGGCATGCTCCGGCTGGAGCCGGATCGCCTGACGATAGGCGGCGATAGCATCCGCATGCCGGCCAAGCTGGCCGAGCACATTGCCATGATTGTTGTGAAACGCGGCGACACGCGCATTCTGCCCGATCGCGCGCCCGATCAGATCGAGCGCTGCATCATTGTGGCCCCGCTGATGCGCGACCACGCCGAGGAGATGCAGCGCATCGGCATTGCGCGGTTCGAGCGCGAGCACCGCGCGATAGCCTTGTTCGGCCTGACCCAACTGGCCGGCCTGGTGCTGACGGATCGCGGCCGTCAACAGGTTTCGTGCCTGCATCACGGATTTTCCCGGCTATCCGGCAAAGCGGCTGCGCGGCCGGAGACCGCGCAACCTGCCCGCAATGATCTCGCTCGCGTCGTTATTCCCATTCCGGCTTCGTACTGCCCCGCACGCTCGCGGTCACTTGCTCTTGAGGTGTTGGCTGAAGAACGGCAGCACGAATTCCTGCACGCGCGTCGCGACATTGCTGGTGTGCGTGCCCGAATAGATCGTGAAGCTGTTCGAGACCCCGTAGTCGTCGAGGATCTGGTGGAGCTTGGCCGCATCCACCTTCAGACTGTCTTGGTCGCCGACATCGATCGCGATCGCGCTGTAGCGCTTCAGGTTGCCGATATATTGGTCGACGAAGGCGAGCGGGGCGTTTGCCGCCCATTTCGCCAGCACGTCCGGCTGTGCGACGCCGTTCTTGGTCGGCAAATCGAGGTACAGCGGCGGCGCCTTGGGGTTGGGCGACCACGCGGCGGCGGCGGCAAGCTGCGCGCGCAGCATGAACGGCAGGCTAGCCGACTCCGCCGGAGATTTGAGCGCTTCGAGCGTTGCCGCCGCCTGCGGATCGGCCGGCGCGGCGGTGCGGGCCGAGAGGCAGCACGGGCTCATCATGTAGATCGCGCCGAACATATCGGAATGCTTCATGCCGATGCGCGCGGTGCCATAACCGCCCATCGAATGCCCGGCGAGACCGCGGCTCTGCCGGTCAGCGATCGTCCGATAATGCCCGTCGACATAGGCGATCAGGTCGCGCGCGATGAACGTCTCGAAGTCGCCGGTCGTCACCGAACTCGAATACATCGATCCGTTATGCACCGTCTTCGAATCGGGCAGGACGAGGATCATCTCCTTGGCGCCCTTGGCGAACGCGCCGGCGCTCGCGTCGGTCAGATGGATTTCCTTGCTCCACTGTTCGGCGCCGATCGAATAGCCGTGCAGCGCATAGACGACCGGATAGCGGCGCTTCGGCGACTTGGCATAGCTCGGCGGCAGCACCACCAGCACGTCGCGGTCAGCGGTTTCGCCTTCGAGATTGCCCTCGATCGAGGGCGCATGCACCTTGATATGCTCGATCGTCACCGGCGGCGCGTTGGGAACCGCCGGGGGCGGATTGGTCGTGACCTGCGCAAGCGCGATCGACGGCGCGCAGGTGGCGAGCGCCAGCGCGAGGTGCCAGGCTCTCGGCCGGAAACGGGAAGGCGTGTTCATCGGGTCGGCTCCTAAACGGCAATGGACGGGAAGGGTGGCGTCACGGCGCCTTGAAGGTCCACCGCCCGGCGTCGTTGGCCGGATCGAAGGTGGCGAGCGTCGGCGTGCTCGCCCCGATCGCGACGAGCGCGACATCGCGACGGCGCGCGGATTTCAGCTTCGGCGTGATCCGGTACGACCCGTCGGTAAGCTGGTCGATCCGCCACAATTGCTCCGCCGCGCCGGTGAAAATGGGGGCGGTCACGACCTCGTCGTCGGGTGTCGCGGCCAGCGCGCGGTCGGTGCCGGCGACGACGATCTTGTAATAGGGCGATCCGAAATAGCCGCCTGCCGCTGCCACCGGCGTAATCGTCCATTGTTGATGCGGGCGGATCATATATTCGCCAAGATCGACCGCGATCTTGTCTTTTGGCCAGGTCGCCTGATCCTCGGCGAGCGCCTGGTCGGGGATGGCGACGATCGGCGTGTCCGGCTTTGCGAAGAACGACTTGCGCGGGTCGAACGCGATGCGAACGAAATCGACGTTCAACTGAAGCGCGTTGCCGCTACGCTCCGACTTGATCTCGTAAGTGCCCGCCTTGAGGTTGTCCCCGGCAAGCGGCCAACCGTCACGCCACAGCAAAGGCTGGATCGCGAGCACGCTGCGCCCGCTGCGGTCCATGTCCGCCTCATAGTGCATCGAGAATTTCTCCATGCCGCCGCCGAGATCGATCAGCCCGAAATGGCCCGGCCCGAAAGTGCGCCCGCGCCCGTCGATCACCAGCTTGCCGCCGCCCTTGAGCAGCGGCACGCCCATATTGTCGAGATACGGCCCGGTCACGCTCTTCGCGCGGCCGACGCGGATGTTGTACGAGGAGTTCGGCCCGTCGCAGCAGGTGCCGTGCGTGCCGAGCAGATAATACCAGCCGTCGCGGTACATCAGCGCGGTCGCCTCCATGTCGATCGCGACATCGACCGGCTGGTTGCCGGCGAGGCGCGCACCGGTCTTCGGGTCAAGCTCGACGATGCGGATGAACCCGTAATAGGTGCCGTAGCTCAGCCACAGCCGGCCATCGACGAAGAGAAAGGCCGGGTCGATCGCATCGGCATTCTCGACGCCATCGGTGGAGGCGACCACGCCGACATCGTGATAGCCGAAGTCGGGCGATTTTGGATCGAGCGACTTGGTCCACATCATCTTGATGTTGCTGGCGTGGCCGCCGTTCATGCCGCCCCCGCCGACCGCGTAGGCGACATAATAGCGGTCACCGATCTTGATAACGTCGGGCGCAAGTCCGCCGCCGGGCCGCTCGCCGCCGCTATGCCACGTCCAGCCATCCTCGGAGACGAGCCCGCCGCCCCGCGTGCCGAACGTGTAATATTTGCCCTCCGATTCCATGATCGTCGAGGGATCGTGGATGAACGGCTCACCCGCGAGTTGCGCGCTCGCGGTGCCGGGCAGCGACAGCAAAGCCGCAAGGCCGGCTGCGGCGGTGGCGAAATGCCTCATCGTGTCTCCAGCCATCACTTCACGTCCACGCTGATGTCGCGGATCGGTTTGCCGTCTTCATCAAGGAAGCGGACGCAGAAATCGCTTAAGCCCGGGCCGTTAATGACCGCGCCGCGCAACACGTTGCGGCCCTTGGCGAGCGTCAGGCGGGGCGAGAGCACGTCGTCCATCACCATGCGCCTGTCGCCCGACAGCATCACCGCCTCCGTGCCGTTGAGCCACCACATCGATGCCGCGTTCGACCCGACCGCGAGCCGCACGTTCTTCATCTCGCGCGGGCTGTGGACCACCGTCACCGCGTTGAAGATCACGCCATAGGTTGGCTTGCCGAGTGCGGCGGCGAAGGTGAACAGCTTCACGTCGAACGGCACAGCATCGAAGGCGTGCCAGCGCAGCGGCGCGGCGCCTTTCACCGTCTCGCCGTCCTTGGGAAGCGCGGTGAACTGGCCGGGGAAATATTGCGTGGTCAGCGCGGTGCGGACGTAGCTGTTGGTGAACCCCGAATTGCTCCGGTTCGGCTTGACGATCGGTTCGAGCAGCAACCAGCGCTGAAGGAAGCCGTCCGCATCAGGCGCCTTCGCCGCGCCGGTCGCCGGTTGAAAATAGGGCGCGAGGCTGGGCAGGGCGGGGGCGTCGGCATCCGCCGCGCTCGCCAATGCCAGCCACGCCACCGCCGTGGCGATCGGCAACGCTTTCGGTATCATCCGCATCTTCCTTTTCGACCTGTTCACCGGCGCGCGAGCAGCCCGCCCGTCTCCAGCCATTGCATCATCGCTTCGAACCAGCCGGTGCTGGTGGTGCCCTGCTTGCCGAGCCCGAAGCCGTGGCCGCCATGTTCGTACAGGTGGAATTCGACCGGACGGTTCGCCTTCTGCCACGCATCGATCAGCCCGAAGCCCTTGTGCGCGAACAGCGGATCGTCGCTCGCCAAGGCCGCGAACATCGGCGGCGCATCGGCGGGCACCGACACCGCTTCCATCGACCCGTAGATCGGCGCGATGAAGGCCGGCTTCACCTCGGGCGCGGCCAGCGCCACCGCCATTGTGGTCATCGCACCCGCCGAAAAGCCGATCATCCCGACCCGCGCCGGATCGACTCGCCATTCGGCGGCGCGGCTCCGCACCAGCGCGAACGCGGCGCGCGCATCGGCGATCTGGTCGGACAGGCCCGCGACCGCATCGGCTGGCTTGAGCCGCGAGTCCGCGCGGCCTGCGCTTGCGAACATCGCGCCCACCGCCTGTTCGAACTGCGGCATGCCGGCGGGCGTCGGCTTGAGCCGGTATTTGAGCACGAACGCGGCCACGCCCCGCGCGGCGAACGCCTTGGCGACGCGCCAGCCCTCATTCTCCATCGACAGCATCAGGAAGCCACCGCCGGGCGCGACGATCACCGCCGCGCCGGTCGCCTTGGCCGGGTCGGGCAGGAACGGGGTGAGCGTCGCGGTGCTGACGTTGCGCGTCATCGCCACGCCATATTGGCTGAACCACGCTTCCGGCGCGGTCGAACCCGTCACCCCGCCGGTCTTGAGGGCGATCGCGTCCGGTTGGGCGGGCGCGGCCATCGGCGTCATGCGCGCGTCCTGCGCCACCGCCGGCACCGCGGCCGTCAGCAGCGCCGCCGCCAGCAGATGTCGAAAAGCCCCCATCGTTCTTCCCCTCATGTCGGTGTCTCAGCCCAGCAGGATGCGGCGCGGCGCGCCTTCGGGATCGTCGACCATTCGGCACTGGCTATCGAACACCATCGTCTGGCAGCGCGCGGGATCGGTCGGCGCCCAGGCGAGGCCGGGCTGGCTCGGGTTGCCGGTGCGCGCGAAGTTCGCCCAGGCGGTCGCCATCGTGCGCGCCAGCCGTTGCGCGTCGGGCGTGTTGCCGGTGCCTTGGTCGCAGCGCGCGGTATTGTCGAAGCAGAAGGCGAGTTCGGCGGTGTGCCACGCGCCCGCGACGCCATCGAGTTGCGGCGACTGCCACTGGAACAGATATTGGTACACGGGCGCCGCGCGCTGCGCATGTTTGAGCGCGACCATCGCCTGCACGCGGTTGCGGTTGGCGAGGCCCTGCACTCCGTAGGAGAGCGTGCGGATCGCCTTTTCGGGATGCGCCCGCTTCATCGCAGCGATCAGAGCATCGGCCTTGGCCGCCCCCATCTGCTTGGTGAGATCGGCACGCCACTCGGCCTCGCTCGGGTTCGAGCCGAACCGCATGCCCTCTTCGCTGACGTTGCCGATCAGCATGGGAATGTCGCGCGAGATCTCCGGCGCGACTTCCGAGAACGAGCGCACGTCGATGACCTTGCCGTCGAGCGTCGGACCCCAGCCGACGCGCGGCGTCGTCAACGGCCCCGGCATCCCGCGCATCGGCCCGTTGATGTCGGTCGCGACCCTGTTGCCGGTGTCGAACAGCGTCTTCCAGTCCGCCTTCTGCAATGCGCCGATGTCGCGCGCGCCAAGCTCGCGGATCAGCCGGCGCGAGAATTCGCGCGATTGCTCGGCGGAGGGGATCACCCCGCCGCCGCCCGACTGCACCGCCGCACGGTGGATCATCCCCTTGCCGGCACGCATCCCCAGCAACGTCGTCACCTTCGATCCGCCGCCGGACTGGCCGTAGATCATCACCTTATCGGGATCGCCGCCGAACGCCGCGATATTCTCCTGCACCCAGCGCAAGGCGGCGATGCAATCGGTCATGCTGACGTTGACCGACTCCTCGTAAGCACTGCCGCCCAGTTCGGTGAGATCGAGGAAGCCCAGCACATTGAGCCGGTGGTTGATCGAAACCTGTACGACATCGTGATGCCGCGCCATCTGCGCGCCATCGTGCGAGGCGAGTTCGTAAGACGAACCGAAACTATACCCGCCACCGTGGAAATAGACCATCACCGGGCGGCTGCCGCTCAGCGACGGCCTCCAGATGTTGAGCTTGAGCATGTCCTCGCCGAGGAAGCCGTCGTCCCATTGCTGGAGGAAGGTATGCTCGGTCGCGCGGAAGCTGTGCAGCGTCTGCGGGCAGTTCGCGCCATAAGCGAGCGCGGGATAGTCCTCGGTCCAGCGCTTCGGCGGCTTGGCCGGCAACCAGCGGTTCTCGCCCGACGTGTCATCGCCGTAGGGCACGCCCTTGAAGGTGAAGATGCCCCCAGCGACATAGCCGCGCACCGGGCCATATTGCGTTTTGGCAACCGCACTATGTGGCGTGGAACAGGTGCCCGATGCCGCCGGGGCGGCGGTACGCGCGGCCGATGCGGCGACCGGCGCCGCCGCAAGCCCGGCACCCGCGAGTGCCGACCCCAACAGCGCCTCGCGGCGACCCAGCAGCATGTCTTTGCGGATCATCCATCACTCTCCCGTGCGTGCCGCTCGGTAGGTGGCGGCTTGTCGTTGCTATGTTGTGGATTTGCAGAGTTCAGCCCGTTTCAAAGCACCCAAAAAAACGGGGTGCCGCGAACGGCACCCCTGAGGCTGGGGGAAACGGCAATGGCGTCAGGGCCGGTCGCGGCATAGCCACGTCGGCGTTGGATCGATGCAGGCGCGCGGTTCGGCGACGCGAATTTCGGATTGTCGGCACAGCCAAGCGGAATGCTCATACTCCTCCCCGATCCTGCATCTGTTCTATATGCTATCTCATCGGCACGCCGGTCGGCATGTGGTGCCGCCTGCAGCGCGGCACCCTTTGGCAGATCGTCCGACTATCGTTCGAACCGCCCCGTTACACCAAGTGGTAACGCTATCATATTTCGCCCGCAAGGGCTTTCTCGAAACAATCTTCCTGTCTGTAGAAGCAGGCCGATCCGGCCCAATGATAACGATCCCTTCCGGGGTCGTTTGCGAGGGCGCTAAACCACGTAACTCAGCGCGAACACCCCCGCCAGGCCAGCGACCGAAATCACCGTCTCCACCATCGACCACGTTCGGAACGTGTCCGGCGTCGAGGTGCCGACATAGCTTTTGACCAGCCAGAACCCCGGATCGTTGACGTGGCTGAAGAACACCGATCCCGCGCCGATCGCCAGCACGGTCAGTTCCGGCGACACGCCCGAGGCGGCGACCACCCCCGGCATGATGCCGACCGCGGTGATCGTCGCCACCGTCGCCGATCCCGCCGCGAGCCGGATCGCGACCGCGACCAGCCAGCCGAGCAGCAGCGGCGACACGGGATAGGCGAGCACCAGCCGCGCGAGCAGATCGGACAGGCCGGCTGAAACCAGCACCTGCTTGAGCGCACCACCCGCGCCGATCGCGAGCAGGATCGCGCCCGCGCTCGCCATCGTCTCATGCCACACCGCGTCCTGCACGGTCGCTTCGGCCAACCGCCGCCCGAACAGGAGCGGCAGGGCGAGCAGGTTGGTGGCGAGCAGCACCAGCACCGGATTGCGCGCGGCCGCCAGCAAAGCCGACCCGGCGACCGCCGGGATGAGTTGCCCAAGCTCGCCGATCGCGATCAGCAGCACCGGTAACACCACGATCAACAACGACACCGCGCGCGGTGGCGGCGCCAGATCGAGCGTGTGGTCGCTCAGCACGGTCGGCGTCAGGCGCACGCCGGGCGCGACGATCCGTGCCAGCAGCGGCCCTGCCAATATCGCTACGGGCACCGCGATCAGCATGCCGTACAACATCGTCAGGCCGAGGCTGGCATGCAGCGCTTCCACCGCGAGCAGCGGCCCCGGATGCGGCGGCACCAGCGCGTGAACCACGCCGAGCCCGGCCAGCGCCGGCATGATGAGCCGCAGTTTGGCGGCGTCATTGTCCTTCTGGTGCGGCATCGCCTCGGCGGCGGCGACCACGATCGGTAACAGCAGCACCAGCCCGGTCTCGAAGAACAATGGCAGGCCGATGATGATCGCCACGCCCAGCGTCGCCCAGGGCGCGGCGCGCACGCCGGTCAGCCGCAGCGCGCTCGTCGCCAGCGACGCGGCCGCGCCCGAGAGGTGGAGCATCGCGCCCAACGAGAGCCCCAGCGCCACCACCAGGCCAGTCCCGCCGATGATGTCGCCGACGCCCTTCTGCACCGCCTTGCCGGTATCGACGAGCGGTAGCCCGGCGAATAGCCCGACCGCGAACGCCCCGCATAGCAGGCCTATGAAGGGATGCAGTCGGACCCGCACGATCAGCACGACGGACAGGACGATCCCCGCGACCGCCGCGATCACCAGCCGCCAGTCTTCACCACTCATATGAGATTACGCTGCCAGGCATATCGATTCGCCATCCGTCCCCTCCGTCGTTCGTGCGTTATAGCGTCGCACGCTCTAATTTTTGCATCTTCATCGCGTAACCACGACCATCGGCGATGTTTACGTTAACATCAAGCACTGCTACGAGGAAGTGGTTCGATCGACTGCGTAAAAGGCGCGGCGCGTCGTTGTGCTTGGCTCGTGCATCCGCGCGGGGCGGCGACTTGGGAGGATGACGATGAAGGCAGCGTTTCTGGTCGGCACGATATTGGCCGCAATGGCTCCCGCGGTTGCGGCGGCCCGTTCCACCTCGGTTTATCAATCACTTCCCGCCGATCCGCGCGCGGTGATCGTCAAGGGCGTGGGTGATGGTCGCGCCGACGATACCGCTGCGCTCCAGCAGGCGATCGACTCGGCGGCGGCACCGACCGGCAATGGCCTCGTCTTCGTGCCCGCCGGACGCTACCGGATCAGCCGCAGTATCCTGCTGCGCTCGGGCGTGCGCGTGTTCGGTGTCGGCAAGACCCGGCCCGTGATCGTGCTCGGCGACAACACGCCGGGGTTCGCCAGCGGCATCGGCGCGATGGTCGCCTTCACTGGCGAGGACCAGTTCCGTTCGGGGAAGCCAGCGGTGCCCCCGCGTACCACCGTGCCATTCGATCCGACCATCTTCGACGCGACCCAGACGACCTTCTATTCGGCGCTGTCGAACGTCGATTTCGAGATCGGAAATGGCAATGCCGGTGCGGTCGCAGTGCGCTTCCGCGTCGCGCAGCACGCCTATCTGCGCCATATCGACTTCCATCTCGGCTCGGGGTTCGCTGGTGTCTATCAGGTCGGCAACGCCTGTGAGGATCTCCATTTCTACGGCGGCCGCTACGGCATCGTCACCGAGAAGACCGCGCCGATGTGGCCGTTCACCTTGCTCGATTCGACCTTCGAGGGGCAGAGCGAAGCGGCGATCCGCGAGCATGAGGTCGGGCTGACCTTGGTCAACGTCGCGATCCGCGACACGCCGGTCGGGATCGAGATCGACCGCGGCTATTCGGATTTCCTGTGGGGCAAGAACCTCCGCTTCGAGAATATCACCAACGCGGGCGTGCTGATCTCCAACGAGAAGGACGTTCACACCAAGATCGGCTTTGACAATGCCGTCGCGCAGAATGTGCCGGTGTTTGCCCGCATGCGCGAGAGCAATACGGTCGTGGCGGGCGCCGGCGCGCGCTACCGCGTGCGCGATTTCTCTTACGGGCTGAAGCTCGCCGGCCTCGGGCAGATGGGCGCGTATGCCACCGATGCCGATATCGTCCCGCTCGCGCGCATGCCGGCGGCGCCGGCGCCGGCGATCCGCGCGATGCCGCCGGTCTCGGCCTGGGCGAACGCGCGCGATCTCGGCGCCAAGGGCGACGGCGAGGCTGACGATACCGCCGCACTCCAGCGCGCGATCGACACGCACCGCATCCTCTATCTGCCGGTCGGGCGCTACCGCCTTACCGATACGCTCAAGCTGCGGCCCGACAGCGTGCTGATCGCGCTGCATCCCGCGCGCACGCGGCTGTTCCTGCGCGACGACACGCCGGCCTTTGCCGGCGTCGGCAGCCCCAAGGCGCTGCTGGAGAGCGCGAAGGGTGGCGATGCGATCGTCTCTGGCCTTGGTTTGTGGGCCGGCAGCATCAATCCGCGCGCATCGGCTCTGGTGTGGAAGGCGGGCGCCGCCTCGATGGTCAATGACGTGCGGATCGAAGGCCCGGTGCTGCGCGACGGCACGATGCAGGCGAAGTTCGGCGATCCGCGCGTCCATCCCGACAGCCAGCAGGCGAGCATCTGGGTGACCGACGGTGGCGGCGGCACCTTCGCGGCGATCTGGTCGCCCAACACGCTCGCCTCGGCTGGCTTCCGCGTATCCGACACCACCACGCCCGGGCATGTCTACGAACTCTCCGCCGAGCATCATTACCGGCATGAGATCGTGCTGGAGAATGTCGCCAATTGGGAGTTCCTCGGCCCGCAGACCGAACAGGAGGTCCGCGACGGCGTCAACGCGGTCTCCACCGAGTTCCACAATTCCCGCAACATCCTGTTCGCCAATTACCATTCGTACCGCGTCACACGCACCGCCAAGCCGATGGACACCGCGATCCGGCTGTTCAACTCAGGGAACATCCGCTTCCGCAACGTTCAGGTGAACGCCGAGAGCGGCTTCGCGAGCTGCGACACCAAGGGTTGCGGGACATTCGCGCGGGCGAGCAAATATCCGTTCGACAATGCGATCACCGACGTGACTCGCCAGCAGCAGGTCCGCGAACGCGATTTTGCCAAGCTCGACGTGCCGCCGGCCCCCGCTGCCGCCGCTACGGCGAGCGCGGTGCCGGTGACGCAGGGCGTCGAGAAACTCGCCGACGGTTTCTATTCGATCGCGGGTGCGGCCACCGACGCGAAGGGCAAGCTCTACTTCGTCGACCGCTTCTTCAACCGTATCCACGGCTGGTCGCGAGAAGGCGGGCTGGAAACCATCGCCGATCTGCCGCTCGATCCGGTCAGCCTCGCGGTCGATCGTTCGGGCGACCTGATGGTGCTGTCCTCGGCGGGCCGCGACGGCACCGTCTACAGCATCGACCCCGCCAAGCCGGCGGCGGTGCGCGTGATCGCGCCGACCCCGGCCAGGCCGCATCCTTCCGCCACGACGTTGCTCCCCGGCAACGTCTGGGCGAACGGCGAGTTCGACGACCGCATCGACCCCAAGACCTATACCTATCCCACGCTGGCCGACTTCTTCACCATCAAGATGGGTGAGGCCAAGCCGCAGGAATATGTCTCGCCCGACGGCTCGCTGGTGCTGCCGGCGTTCCGCGTGTGGAACCAGGGGCCGGACGATCAGCAGGGCTGGCGCTGGTCCGATCCGCTCGACGCCTACGGCCTCGTCGGCGCCGCCCCGGGCGCACGTGTCACGCTGACCAACGCTTCGGAGAATCGCACCTACAGCGGTCTGGTCGGGGCAGGGGGCAGCGTCACCGACCTCAAGATCGTCGCGGATCGCGGTGGCGAGAGCGTCGCCCGCGGCGCGGACGGGACGCTCTACGTCGCCAACGGGCAGGTGTTCGTCTATGGCCCCGACGGCGCGCTGGTGCGCCGCATCGACGTGCCGGAACGCCCGCTGCAACTCGTGCTGGGCGGGCGCGAAGGCCGCACTTTGTTCATCCTAACCCATCACGCTTTGTACGCGACCGGGGTCTAACCCCGGTCGCTCAGCGAAGCGGCAGCTCGTAGATCACCGCCGAGGTCGCCGGCACGACCAGCCCGCGCGCCGCGCCGCTGACCTTGGCTTCGCGGATCGTCACGCCCGCGGGCGCACCGACCTTGTTCTCGGCGGTCAGCGCCTTGCCGCCCAGCAGCCAGCGCGTCCCGCCACCACGCAGCGTCGCGCCTGCGAGGGACAGAGCCAGCCGCTGCGGCTGATAGGTCGCGTTGACCACACCGACCCGCAACGTCTTGCCGTCTGGCGACAACCCGGCGATCACGTCGAGCGGATAGGTCGGGCTGCCCGCCACCACCTTGGGATGGGCATAGCCGACGTCATATTTCGGCTGCGGCTGGGGTGACGATCCGTCGACCGCGACCGGCACGGTCCCTGCGCCGAAATGCTCGCCGAACAGCTTGAACACCATGCCGGTCGCATTGAGCGTCGCGTCGGTCGGCGTGATGTCCATCGTCGAGACGCCGGTGGTGAACGCCGCCATCTTGAGGAAATCGGTGTGGCGCAGCATCTCCTGCAACACCGTTGCATAAGCGAGCGACGACTTCAGGTTCGGCGGCCCGGCCATATAGGCATATTCGTCGATCGACAGGAACACGCCCGAATCGCGCAGCTTGGGGAAGCGCTGCTGGTAGATCCCCCATTCGAGCGCCTCCATGCGGACATGGTTCGACGGCGAGCGCACGAATTCCATCAGCTCGTCGCCGCGCGGTGCGTTCGGTCGCTCCTCGGCGCGATCATACCAATGTTCGGTGATGCCCTCGAACGTGCCCCAGGATTTCTCAAACAACCCGCCGGTCCAGTCCTCCTCGGTGCCGAACTTGGGCTGGATGCTTTCCAGCGTGGAGTTCTGCTTCACGCCCTTGGGATGAAGCTGGTCAGGCATCGCGCCCGAGGCGATCAGCACGATCGACGGATCGCGCGCGCGCATCAGCCGCGCGAACTCGTTGTGCTTGATCGTGTAATAATCGAGCGAGGTCTTGCCGATCTGCCACCAGCCGAACGGCTCGTTGCCGATGTTCCACCATTTCACGCGGTACGGCTCGGGATGGCCGTTCGCCACGCGCTTGGCGCCCCAGTCGGTGCTCGCCGCGCCGTTGAGATACTCGACCTCCTCGGCGGCGGAATTGGCATCGCCCAATCCCGCGTTGACGGTAACATAGGGTTCGACGCCGATGATCCGACACAGCTCCATCCACTCGTCCATGCCGAGATCGTTGGTCTGCATCGCGCTCCACGCATGGTCGAACATCGGCGGACGTTTGTCGCGGGGGCCAAGCGCCTCGTGCCAGTCCCAGTCGGACAGGAAATTGCCGCCTGGCAGCCGCCAGAAGCCAGAGTTGAGCGACTTGGCGATCGCGGTCGTGTCGGCGCGCCAGCCGTTGATATTGTCCGCCGGCATCAGCGAAACCGCACCGACGCGGAAACGTCCCGTGCCGGTGCCGGTGATCTCCAGCCGCGCATCCTTGCTTTCGGCGCCGGGGGTGAAAGCGAAATCGGCCTGCTGCCAGGCGGCGGCAGGCGCGGGCAGGGCGATGCTCTGCCGATCCTCGGGGCGTGGACCCCAGACCAGCGATACCGTTACCGCAGCACCGGCGTCGCCGCTGATCCAAAGATGTCCGCTGTACCGCTTGCCGCGCGCGACGCCGAGGCCGGCCTGGCCCAGCCCGCGCGGACCCGCGCCGCCAAGCGTGACGCTCGCGCTCTGCGTGCCGACATAGGGGTTGGCCGTATCCATCGTCACGGCATCGTCGCCGCCGATCGGCCGCCATTTGCGATAGCTCACGCCGGGCTTGCCCTCGGCGTTGAGCGGCGGCGGCGTGTCGCGCGATGCGGGCACAACGGGATAGTAAAATTTACGATCGTCGATCAGTTCGGCCCAGAGCGTCCGATTGACGAGTCCGCCGATCGGCTCGATGAACATGCCATATTCGTGCGGACTGACCGGGGTCGAGCGCTGCGTCGCGTCGATCCGTACCGTCACGCCGTTGGACACGGCCGGCGCGGCAGCGACCGGCGCTCCCATCATCAGCGCGGCAATCGAAACGGTCGCAAGCATCGCTTTCATGGTCGTCATCCCGTCCAGGCAAAAAAAAGGGGCGCGGCATGATGCCGCGCCCCGTCGAGGGGGGAGGGTTACAGCTTGAAGCGAACGCCGGCGCGATATGTCCGGCCGAGCTGATCGTAGAGCGTCGGGTTGTTGAAGATCGTCGAATCCGCCGGATCGACATCGAACATATTGTCGATCTTGGCATAAGCGGTGATGTTCTTGGTCAGATTGTAGCTGCCGCCGACATCCATGTAGAACCGACCGGGATAGAAGTTGTTGTCGATGGTCGGATGGTTGTTGTCCGAAACCGGGCAAGATCCCGCCTGGCAGACAATATACTTGTTGCCGAAGGTGCCGTCGCTGAACCAGCGCTCCTGCAACATCAAGGAGAACGAGTCGTTGTCGTAGCTCTGGATCGCCAGCCACTTCCAGCTCGGCGTATTGCCGGTGTTGTCACCGGCCGAATCGACCGGAACGTTGCCCGGCAGGCCGGTATCGGTCACGAACTTCATGACGTGCGTGGCGAGGGCGCGCACGGTGAAGTTGCCCGGCAAGCCCAGCGGCCGCTGCCAGCGATAGCTCGCCTCGATATCGAAGCCTTCGGTGTCATATGAGGCAAGGTTGAACGCCTGCGCGTTGATGAAGTACGGGCCGGTCGGATCGCTCAGGTTGGTGGCGCTGCAGGTCGAGAGCACGAGCTTCTGGAAGCATAGCTGGATGATGTCGTTCGCGCCGAGGCTCGAGATCACATGTTCGATCTTGAGCTTGTACCAGTCGAACGACACGCTGAGGCCAGGCAGCCACTTCGGATTGGAGAGTGTGATGCCTGCGGTGGTGTTGCGCGCGATTTCGGGCTTCAGCGCGGTGTTGCCGATCGCGTTCTGGACGGCCACCACGGTCTCGCCGGTGAACGGATTTAACGTGCCGGGCAGCGTCTGTGTGACCGGAGCCGCGAACAATTCCGAGAGGTTCGGTGCGCGCACGTCGCGCGACGTGACCGCACGGATGCGAACGCCGTCGATCGGGAGCGCCCAGGTGCCGCCGATCTTCCACGCCCAGACCGTGCCCGAGGTGCTGTAATCGGTAATACGCGCCGCCCCGTTCAGATTGGCATGGCCGAGCGCATCCGAATTGAGGATCGGCAAATTGGCCTCGAAGAAGCCTTCCTTGACGCTGTAGGCACCGTGGCCGTTCTTATAGGTGCCCGCATACCAGTTGCCATTGCCGCTAGTGTTCAGGAGCGGATCGGCCGGATAAGCGCTGTTGTACGGTGTATTGGCGGAGCCGGCGCCATAAGGATCGGCCGTCACCTTGTAGAATTCGTGACGGAATTCACCACCGAACGCGATCGACAGCGGGCCGGCCCACAAATCGAGCGGCGCGCCCGAGAAGTTGATGCTCAACACGTCCTGCGTCTGGCGCGTGCGCTGATACGGCCCGTTGTCGGGCATGACGTAGCTCAGCGACTGTGCCGAAGGGTTGCCGCCGAAGATGTTGAGCGGCTGGCAGCCGCTCGCCCGGGCCACCGGGTCGCGGCAGACGATCTGGCCGCCGACCGAGATCGCGTCGATCGCGTTGTTGAAGCGACCGTTGAGCAGGATGTTGTTCACGTCGACGTTGGTGTAGTTCGTGCCGTGTTCACCGTAGATGTCGTAGGACCATTCGGTGCCTGCGACTGGCACGCGGCCCTTGGCGCCGGCGACGAAGCGATACTGGCGACGATTGGTGTAAACGCGCGTGTTGCCAAGCGCGGCGTTGCTGGTGCCGAACTGAAAGGTTCTAGGCGCGTTAGGGTCTGCACCAGGGGCAAGCGGCGCGTTGTTGCAAGCCTGCGTGATCGATCCTGGCAAGAACGCGTTGTCGCACCGGATCGTGAGACCCGGCTTGTTCATGCCGTTGACGGGCTGGTTGTTGGTCTTCACCTGACCGACGTTCACGGTGAAATACAGCTCATTGTCGGGCGCGATGTCGAACCCGACACGGCTATAGCCGCCGACGCGCTGGAGCGCGGATTGCAGCGAGCGGCCGACGTCGATATTGCCCGACAGATCGCCGCCGACGCAGGAGCCGCCAAAGCAGCCTGCGACGCCGCCGCCGGTCGCCCGCGTCGGCACGCCGTTCGATCCGTACTGGAACTGGAATGGCCTGCCCGACTGGTCGAACGCGGTGCCCTGAAGCGGGCCGCCGGTGATGAGGCCGTATTTGGTGTACGTGTTTGACTGCGTGTAGTTGCGGATGAGGTATTGCGGCGACCCATCGTTGAGGATGTTGCGGTTGATCATCGAGGTCTGATGGAACCACGTGCGGCCGCCGGCCATCTTCAGCCCGAAATCACCGCCATCGACGCCTTCGTCATGCGCGTATTCGCCGCTGGCGACGACATGCAGACGTCCGTCGAAGAAGCTTTGGCCGACCGCCAACTGCGCCAGAACCTGCTTGTTGTCGCCGTAAGTGGTGATGCCGCCCTGAAGGTTGCCCTTGATGCCGGTGAAGCGCGTATCGGTGATGAAGTTGACCACGCCGCCGACCGCGTCCGACCCGTAGGAAGCCGAAGCACCACCGTTGACGACATCGACGCGCTGGACCAGCAACTGCGGGAACAGGCTGACGTCAGGAACGCCGGTCACGTTCGCGCCGACGACGCGCTGGCCGTCGAGCAGGGTCAGCGTGCGGATCGCGCCCACGCCGCGCAGCGAGAACGAGCTGAGACCCTGCTGGCCGCTCGACGTGCTGAACGTGTTGACCTGCGTGCCGGTCGAACCTTGCAGCGACGGCAACTGCGCGATCGTGTTGAAGATGTTGGGCTGCGCGTTCTGCGCGATGTCCTGCGCGCTGATCATCGTCGTCGGCGTCGGCGCGGTGAAGCCGCGCGTCGCGATGCGCGAGCCGGTGACGACGATGTCGCGTGCGGCGGCATCGGTCTGGGCGGGGGCCTGCGGTTCAAGTGTCGCAGGAGCTTCAGCGGCAGGTTGCGCCGGTGCTTGTGCCTGCGCGAACGCCGGCAATGGCAAACAGGCGACGACAGCCGCCAACGATGCGCCGCGCAAAAGGGACGAGCGGCAATCCAGAGCTTTCAACGTCATGTATATCTCCCCTGGCCTGTAAGGCGTTGTTTCTTGATATTTCCCCGAACGCGACACCGTGCCCGGAACAGTTGATGATCGTGCATCGTGCGGAAGGAACCGCGTGGCGGAACGCGCATCGCAGGCGACTCGCCATCAGGCGGCCGCGGTTACTTCGCGGGAAGTGCCACCATGATGCGATGCTGCAATGCTGAAGGATTGTGTTTCAGGTTTTCTCTCCCCTTTTCGTAGCCATTACTCGTCTCATGTGCCGTTGAACCGAGCATCATGACCCCGTCGTGCGCTTTGCTTTTGTGCATCGCACAATGTTTACGTTAACATCTTCGAATTAGTCCTACCAGCGATGCTTGTCAAGACGATGTGACCTCGGCTAGTGCAGGCGTGAGGATGGCATGATGTCCGGGACGATCGAAATGACCGTGTCGGGAGCCGTCTTTACCTCTTGCCGCTTGCCTGATCGGGCGGGGCCATGTTTACGTTAACGGAGTTGCCCTTGCGTTCCGCCCGCATTCCCAAGCTGCGCTGGACGATCATCGCGTTGTTCGTCGGCGCGATGATCCTCAATTACCTCGCGCGCTCCGTGCTCGGTGTCGCCGCGCCGGTGATTCTCGCGGAACAGCATATCAGCACCCAGCAATATAGCTGGATCACTGGTGCGTTTCAGATCGGTGTCATGCTTCAGCCGCTGGCCGGATATCTGCTCGACGGTGCCGGCCTGCGAATCGGCTTTTTCGTGTGCGCGGCGGCCTGGTCGCTGGTGACGATGGCACATGTCTTCGCGAGCGGCTGGCTTGGCTTCGCCGCGCTACGCGGACTGCTCGGGCTGGCCGAAGGGTCGGCGCAGCCGGCGGGGCAGAAATTGGTCGCGGAATGGTTTCCGGCGCGCGAACGCGGTGCGGCCGGTGGCATCTACAATATCGGCGCATCGTTCGGCGCGGTATTGGCGCCGCCGCTCGTCGCGTGGGCGGTGATGACCCAGAGCTGGCGGCTCGCCTTCGTCGTCGCCGGCGCGCTGGGTCTGGTCTGGTCGCTGGCGTGGCTTGCCTGGTACAATACGCCGCAGCGCCATCGCCGTCTGAGCGAAGCGGAGCGCGCGCATATCGCCGCCGGGCAGGAAACGCGGCTGTCGGCGGATGCGGGGCGGCCGTCGATCCTGTCGCTGCTTCGCCGACGGGATCTGTGGGGCATCGCTCTGCCGCGGCTACTGGCCGATCCGGTGTGGGGCATGCTGTCATTCTGGATGCCGCTGTATCTCGTGCGGGTGCGTGGTTTCGATCTCACCCAGATCGCGCTGTTCGCGTGGCTGCCGTTCCTCGCCGCCGATCTCGGCTGTCTGTTCGGGCCAGCGGTCGCGGCGTTCCTCCAGCGGCGGGGCGTATCGCTCATCAATGCGCGGCGCGGGGCGTTCACGCTCGGCGCGGTCATGATGACCGGCATGGCGTTGGTCGGCACCGTCGTCAGCCCTTATGCGGCGATCGCGCTGCTGTGTCTGGGCGGCTTCGCCCACCAGACCCTCTCTGTTACCGTTATCACGATGGCCTCCGATCTGTTTCGTCGCAACGAAGTGGCAACCGCCGCCGGACTTGCCGGGCTGGCCGGAAACCTCGGGGTACTCGTCTTCTCTCTGTTGCTCGGCGGCATGGTCGATCTGGTCGGTTACGAACCGTTCTTCATCCTGCTGGGCGTGATGGATTTAATAGGAGCAATATTGTTGTGGACCTTGGTGCGTAAGCCCGCATGACCCGCCTTCAAAACCCCATTCTGCGCGGTTTCAACCCCGATCCGTCGATCGTGCGCGTGGGTGACGACATCTACATCGCCACCTCGACGTTCGAATGGTATCCGGGCGTGCAGATCCATCACAGCCGCGATCTGGTCAACTGGCGCCTCGCGTCGCGCCCGCTCAGCCGCGCCTCCCAACTCGACATGCGCGGCGATCCCGATTCGTGCGGCGTCTGGGCGCCCGATCTGAGCTACGCCGACGGCAAATTCTGGTTAATTTACAGTGATGTAAAGCGATACGGCCAGACCACGGTGAACGGCGCGTCCGGCGCTTCTCTGCGCGACTTTCACAACTTTGTCGTGACATGCGACCGCATCGATGGCGAATGGTCCGATCCGAGCTATCTCAACAGCAGCGGCTTCGATCCCGCGCTGTTCCACGATGATGACGGCCGGAGCTGGCTGCTCAACATGTTGTGGGACCATCGGCCGAACCGGGGCCGGTTCGCCGGCATCGTCATCCAGGAGTTCGATCGCGCGGCGCTGCGACTTGTGGGCGAGCCGAAGCTGATCTTCACCGGCACCGAGCGCGGCTTCACCGAGGGGCCGCATCTCTACAAGCGCGACGGCTGGTACCATCTCATGGTGGCGGAAGGCGGAACGGGCTGGGACCATGCCGTGGTCATGGCACGGTCGCGCTCAATCTTCGGGCCTTACGATGTCCATCCCGACGGCCCGGTGTTGACCGCTCAAGGGCGGCGGGACGGTCCGATCACGCGCGCCGGGCACGGCGATCTTGTCGATCTTGCTGATGGCACGACGTGGTTGACGTATCTTTGCGGGCGTCCGCTACCGGGCCGGGAGCGGTGCGTGCTTGGGCGCGAAACCGCAATCCAGGCGGTGCGCTGGGACGAAGATGGTTGGCTGCGCACGATCAAGGGCGATGCCGAACCCGAGGTCGCGCCGCTGGCGCCGAATCTGCCGCGTGCGCCTTGGCCGCGGCGGGTCTGGGACGGTCGCTTCGATCGGTCGGATCTGCCTGAAGAATTTCAATGGTTGCGCACACCCGATCCCGCCGAACTGTTCAGCCTCACCGCGCGGCCCGGGCGGCTTCGCCTGTTCGGGCGCGAGACGGTGGGCAGTTACTTCCGGCAGGCGCTGGTCGCGCGGCGGCAGGAGCATTTCGATTACACCGTAACGACACGGATGGAGTTCGCGCCGACCAATTTTCAGCAGGCGGCGGGCCTGATTTGCTATTACAACTCCACCAAGTTCCACTATCTCAACGTTACGGTGGACGCAGGTGTGCGCCAACTCCAAGTGATGTCGGCGCATCCTGAAATCGGGTGCGAGACGGCGGTGGTCGTGGCGGCTCTACCCGATGGAGCAATAGAATTGCGCGCAACGGTCGTGCAGGACGCGCTGCACTTCGCCTGGCGCGTGGACAGTGCGGAAGATTGGCAAACAGTGCCGATCACTTTTGACGCGAGCATTCTGTGTGACGAGGTCACGGCGCCCGGCTTGCCCAATTTCACCGGGACGTTCGTTGGCATGGCGTGCCAGGATCTGTCCGGCACGGCGATGGCCGCAGATTTCGAATGGTTCCGGTATGTGGGGAAGGATGCGGCGCCGGTCTAGGCGGGGTGGGCGGTGGATGCGCGCTTGACGATGTCATGATCGAGCACGCGCTCACCGCGGCGACGTGTTTTGCGGTTGCTGCCGGCCGCTTCGGACGCCACGACCGCAAGCGCTTCGGCGGCGAGTTGGTGCAGCGGCTGGCGTACGGTCGTTAGCGGCGGCCAGAGCGTCACCGCGGCGGTGGTGTCGTCGAACCCCACCACGGTGAGCTCGCGCGGCACGTCGAGTTGCCGGCGGTGCGCGACCGATACGATCGCTGCTGCCATGTCATCGTTGCTTGCGAAGATCGCGGTCGGCGGCGACGGGCCGTCGAGCAGTTGCTCACCCGCGATCAGCCCTGACGCGTAGCTGAAATCGCCCTGCGCTACCTTCACCTCGACGTTTGTCGCGTCGCGCACGGCGTCGTAGAAGCCTGCCATGCGCTCAGCGCTTGCCGCCTGATCGGGGTTGCCGAGGACGAAACCCAGCCTACGGTGGCCGAGTTCGAGCAGATATTGCGTCATCTCGCACGCGGCACGGCGATCGTCGATGCGGACGCAGGTCGCGTCGGGCACATTGTACGCGCCGACGGCGGCGATCGGCCGGCCGAGGCCGCGCAGGACGTTCAGCACGATCGGCGCCTCGCCGAGCGGCGGAGCGAGGATAATGCCAGACAGCCCCGATTCGGCGAGCTTCTCCAGCGCGGGGCGGGCCGGTGGGGCGCCACCTTCCCCTTTCAGAAGGATCAGGCGTGCTCCGCGGGTCGATGCTTCCTCGAAGATGCCGGTCAGGAATTCGCTCATGAAAGCGGCGCTGGGATTGGAGTATACGATGCCGACGCGCAACTCGGCCGAGGTGACGAGGCTCCGCGCTGCCGTGTTCGGCGTGTAGGATAGCGCCTCGATCGCGCTTTCCACCGCCTCGCGTGTTTCGGGGCGAACTCCGTCTCGGTTGTTGATGACCCGCGACACGGTCATCGCGGAAACCCCCGCCCGCGCCGCAACGTCGATGATCGTGGCGCTCCGCGCCGGACGATCGGGTTTGTCCACGCGGCCTCCCGGATTTGATGTCGTGTCTTCGTACAACATAGCAACGATTTGGCAACGTGCGTGCCACGTCGCCGCCTTCCTCTTACTCACAGGTGGTAGGCTGCGGGTATCAGCGCGGGGAGGGGCGTCTCTGTATCGTTCTGCCCGGCCCGGCCTGCCCAATCCGTGCCGTCGCTTCCTGCTCGATCTGCCGCAATTCCCGAATCGTATCGACCAGCGCGACCTGCTGCTTTTCGAGATCGGCCAAGCGTTCGCGTACACGTTCGGCAAGGCGCGCCATCTGTTCAACGTGATCGGGATCGGCATCGTACAGGTCGAGAAACTCGACGATCTCCCGAATGGAAAATCCCAGCCGTTTACCGCGCAGAATGAGTTGCATCCGACCGATGTCGCGCCGGGTGTACACACGGGTGTTGCCGACACGTTCGGGATCGATCAGACCTTTGCCTTCGTAGAAGCGCAACGTCCGCTGAGTCACGCCGAGCTGTTCGGCGACTTCCTGGATGCCCTTGCGGACGCCGTCGGCAGGGGCCTTGCGGACGAGCGACCTTACGTTCTCCAGATTCTCCGACGTATTCACCTGCTACTCCACCCGCGCGTCATCCCCTGTTGACGAACAGGAAGGTACGATCTGGTCAAGAAATTTTCCAAAATCACGCGTGCTTGGCCTTTTCTTCCGCAACCAGCTCCTTCTTTGAGAGCTTGCCGATCATCGTTTTGGGCAGGCTGTCGCGGAACTCATATTCCTTGGGAAGTTCGATCTTGTTGAGCCGGGCTTCCAGAAAGTGTCGGAGTTCCGCAACGTCGAGATGCTGACCTTCGTGCAGCGCCACGAACAACTTTGGCGATTGACCACGATACGCGTCGGGGATGGCGATGGCGATCGCCTCCTTCACCGCAGGATGCTGGTAAGCAGCGTCCTCGATCATGCGTGGATAGACGTTGTAGCCGCCGCACAGGATCACGTCCTTTATTCGATCAACCAGGAACAGATACCCATCAGCGTCGAGATAGCCGATATCGCCGGTGCGCAGCGCGCCATCGACGAAGACAGCCTCGGTATCGGCTGGCTTACCCCAATAGCCTTTCATGATCTGCGGCCCGCGTGCGCAGACCTCACCGCGTTCGCCGGTCGGCATCAAGTGATCGGGCGCAACGGGGTCGCGGATTTCGAGAACCGTCGCCGGAAAGCGCGGACCGCAGCTATCGGCCTTGATTAAACCGTCAAGTGGATTGCACGCGATGATCGGCGAGGCTTCGGAAAGCCCATAGCCTTCGACAACACGCGCGCCGGTGCGCCGCTCAAAGGTGTCACGGATTTCATGCGGGAGCGGCGCGCCGCCAGAGATGCAGGCGCGCACCTTCGACAGATCGGGCACTTGCGCGTCGGGCAGCGCGTTGACCGCCGCGTAGATGGTCGGCACGCCAAAGAACTGGGTGGGCGGCTTACGCTTCATCGTGCGCAGCATCTGAGTCATGTTGAAGCGTGGCAATAACACCATCTCCGCGCCGATCTCGATCGAGAAATTGAGCACGGTGGTCAGCGCGAAGACGTGGAACATCGGCAATACGCCAAGCGTGCGTTCCTGATGCGGCGGCATTCCGCCGACATGAAGCAGCATCTGCGCACTGTTGGCGGTGAGGTTGGCGTGGGTAAGCATCGCTCCCTTGGGTACGCCGGTGGTGCCGCCGGTATATTGCAGCACGGCCACGTCGTCTGGCTGTCGCGCGACAGAGGTTGGCGCGGCGCGGTTTGCCAGCAAGGTGCGAAGCGGCAGGTTAAGCTGCCGATCTGCGATATGGGCGTGATCCTTGCGCTTGAGAAAGGTGAACCCGAGCGCCTGTATTGTCGGCAGCATATCGGCCATGCCGCACACCACGATCCGCTCGATCGTCGTGCCCTTCGCAACCTTTTCGACCTTGTCGTGGATTGCGCCGATATCCGGCACCGCGATCATCCGCGTGCCCGAATCGCGGATCTGATGATCGAGTTCCTGCTCGGTATAGAGCGGGTTGAACTGCACCACGATCGCGCCGACCTTGAGCGCCGCGAAATACAGCACGACGAAATAGGGGCAATTGGGCAGGCAGAGGCCGAAGCGGTCGCCCGGCTTCAGCCCCTGATCCTGTAATCCCCGCGCCGCCTGCGCGACTAAAGTACCGATCGCCCCGTAGGTCCACGTTCGCCCGAGGAAGTCGATCGCGGTCCGCTCGGGCCAGGTCGCCACCGCATGATCGAGCAGGTCGGTGATGAGGCGCGGACGGATGACGGGGTCTTCCGCAGCGATGGGCAACGAGGCGAGCGCTTGCATCGAATTGCCTCCCTTTAGAACCGCACCCGACCGCCGAGCGACAGCACTACCGCGTGCGCGTTGGTCAGCATGCCGTTGACGACGATCGGGGTCTGCGCGGCCGTACCCGCATAGGCGGCCGTCAGGCGATCGATCTTCGCGTCCTTGAAGGTGATGTACGAGCCCGCCGCATCGAGCGTGAACGACTTGCTCACCGCGAAGCTGGCGCCGCCGGCGAAGTTCCAGCGATCGCTGTCGGGAACCCGTGCGTCGCGGTTGCCGTCGCTGGTGGGGCTCTCGTCGCGTTGAACGCCGGCGCGCAGCGTCAGTTTGGGCGAAACCGCGAGATCGACGCCACCCGCATAGCTCCAGGTGTCGTGATAATTCTCCGGGATCGCGGTGTTGAGCGGGCCGCCGAGCCGGATCGCGTCGAACTCGGACCAGCCGCTGCGCACCGCCTGCGCGTTGAGCGTGATCGCGGGCGTCACCGCGAGTCGAGCGCCGACCATCGCCTGCCATGGCGTGCTGAAGGTGGCGGTGGTGCGAATCGTGCGGTTCTGCGCGGCGAGCGGGCCGACCAGGCCGGTGATCGCCACCGATCCGTCGAGCCTATGCTTGATCGCCGACTTGTAGCTGCCGCCCAGCGAGAATGGCCCAACATGGTATTGCGCGCCGACAGTATAACCGAAGTCGATGCCGTTGCCCGACAGCCGCTGTTCGCCATCGGCAAGCAGCGGTGAGAGGTTGGGCAGTGCGTTGGAGAGCGTAGCATCGGAATATTCGATGTTCATCGATGCGCCGATCGCGAGATTGTCCGTCACCGCGAACGCGACGGTCGGTGCGATGTCATAGGTACGCAGCTTGGTCCGGTCCGCGCTATAGCGCGCCCAACTCGTCGAGGGATAATCGGTGGTGAAGCTGTACGGCGCGTTGAGCGAGATGCCGACCGACAGACGCGGCGCGACCCCACACGCGAATGATCCGGCAGGCAGCACGCCGTTGCGGATCGGGTTGCGTGTGCTCGAATCGCCGCCGACCGCGCGGGCAGCTTGACCGGGACGAACGATCACGGTGCCATTGTCGACGACGTTGCCGCGCGGCAGGATCGCGCTGACGCCAAGCGCGCCGGCGCAGCCATCCTGCCAGCCGATCGCCGCCGGGTTCCACCAGATCGATTCAGGCCCCTGATCCGCGACCTCGCCGGAGAAGGCGCGGCCGGCGCCCTTCACCGACTGCTCCTGCAGGTAGAACGCGCTCGCGTGCGCCACGCCGCTAAAGGCCAGGAACATCACCGGCAGCGTCGCCAGCGCCGAAGTCCTGCGGAAATTCTTCATCTGCCTATCCATCCTCTCGTCTTTTTTACTGAACCGGTGATCGTGCGATCACCGAATACGCGTCCACACTTGCGTCTTGCACAACGGCCAGACGATGCAGCCCTTGAGCTTGATCTGATCAGCGCTGGTCGGGGTGAGCGTGGCGTTATACGTGCCGCCATCTTCGGCGTTGTAGATCGTGCCCCCGGCCCAGGCGTCCGGCTTCCAAGTGAAGCCTTTCAGGATTGTCAGCCCTTTCAGTGCGCGTGTGCGCAGGCTGGCGTCCTTGTTGTTGACGTCCTTGAGATGCGGATCGGCACGCAAACCGTCCGATTCGACCAGCGATCCGCAGATCGAGGCGCCGCATTTGCTGATCTCCACCACGCCGTGGCGGGTAGGTGTTTGCCATCGACCGACCACGGAGTCCGGGGTGGTCGCAGCAGCGGCGGCCGCTGCCAACAGTAACATCATCCTCTCTCTCCCAACCTTGTGTCATGCCGGTGAACCGGCGCGCTGGTCTCGGCGTTTCGCTCATTGCGATTGAAACGCGAATCACTCTTTGCCGCAAAAATCAGTTGACGTATAGGTCAATTATCGCACCATTAGGGAATGACGATGGGAACGCTGATTCCCGACATCAATGGAGAGGCATGTTTGATGCGCGACGTGGTTATTGCGGGCTATGCCCGGTCCCCCTTTCATCTCGCCGGCAAGGGCGCGCTGGCGCGGGTCCGTCCTGACGATCTCGCGGCTACGGTGATTCGCGGGCTGATCGAGCGCACTGGCGTAAAGCCCGAGGATATCGAGGATATCGTGCTGGGTTGCGCCTTCCCGGAAGGCGAGCAGGGCTTCAATATGGCCCGGCTGGTCGGGCTGCTGGCCGATCTTCCGCTGTCGGTCGGCGGCATGACGGTCAACCGTTTCTGTGGCTCCTCGATGAGCGCGATCCACATCGCCGCCGGGCAGATCCAGCTCGGTGCGGGTGAGGCGTTCATTTGCGCCGGCGTCGAGTCGATGAGCCGCGTGCCGATGATGGGCTTCAACCCGCTCCCGAACCCGGTGCTGGCGAAGAAGAGCGCCGCATACATGGGCATGGGTGACACCGCCGAGAACGTCGCGACCAAATATCAGATCACGCGAGCGCAGCAGGAAGCGTTCGCGGTGGCAAGCCAGGACAAGGCCGCCGCTGCAGTTGCCGCTGGCAAGCTCGATGCCGAGATCGTGCCGATCCAGACCAAGGCTGGCGTGGTCGATAAGGATGGTACGCCACGTCCCGGCACCACCGCTGAGGCGCTTGCCGGGTTGAAACCCGCGTTCAGCCAGGAGGGTACGGTTACGGCCGGCACAGCCTCGCCGCTCACTGACGGCGCAAGCGCGGTGCTGGTCACCAGCGAGGAGTATGCGCGCGCGAACGGCCTCACGATACTCGCGCGGATCAAATCGGTGGCGGTGTCGGGATGCCAGCCTGAGATCATGGGAATCGGCCCGGTCGAGGCATCGCGCAAGGCGCTCAAGCGCGCAGGTCTCGACGCCAGCCAGATCGACGTGGTCGAGCTCAACGAGGCGTTCGCCAGCCAGGCGCTGGCCTGTATCGGCGACCTCGGTCTCGATGCAGCCAAGGTGAACCTCGATGGCGGCGCGATCGCGATCGGCCATCCGCTTGGCGCGACCGGCGCGCGGATCGTCGGCAAGGCGGCGGCACTGCTCCAGCGTGAGGGCGGCAAATATGCGCTCGCAACGCAGTGCATCGGCGGCGGACAGGGCATCGCCACCGTTCTGGAGGCAGTGGAATGAGCGACACCATCAAGAAAATTTGCGTGATCGGCGCTGGCACGATGGGGGCGGGCATCGCCGCGCAGGTCGCCAATGCCGGTGTTCCTGTGCTGCTGCTCGACATCGTCCGCGATCCCGCCGACCGCAATGCGGTCGCCGCCGGCGCGGTCGCGAAGATGCTCAAGACCGATCCCGCCCCCTTCATGTCGAAGGCGGCGGCGAAGCTGGTCGAGACCGGCAACATCGAGGACGATCTCGCCCGCGTCGCGGAATGCGACTGGATCGTCGAGGCGATCGTCGAGCGGCTCGATCTCAAGCAACAGCTTTATGCGAAGCTGGAGGACGTGCGGCGTGCCGGCACGGCGATCTCGTCGAACACCTCGACGATCCCACTCGGCCATCTCATCGAGGGGCGTTCGGAAGCGTTTCGGCGCGACTTCCTCATCACCCACTTCTTCAATCCGCCGCGCTACATGCGCCTGCTCGAGATCGTGTCCGGGCCGGAGAGCCATGCGGCGCTGGTCGCGCGCGTGTCCGATTTCGCCGATCGCCAGCTCGGCAAGACAATCGTCGTCGCCAAGGATACGCCGGGCTTCATCGCCAACCGCGTCGGCACCTTCTGGATTCAGGCGGCGCTCAACGCGGCGTTCGAGCTTGGCCTGACGGTCGAAGAGGCCGATGCGATCGCCGGCAAGCCGATGGGTGTGCCCAAGACGGGTGTGTTCGGATTGGTCGATCTGGTCGGTATAGATCTGATGCCGCATCTCCAGAAAAGCCTTACCGAGACTTTGCCCAAGGGCGACGCCTATCAAGCGATCTCGACGATCCCGCCGCTGATCGGGAAAATGATCGCCGAGGGCTATACCGGCCGCAAGGGCAAAGGCGGTTTCTATCGGCTCAACCGCGAAGCGGGCAAGCGCAAGGAAGCGATCAACCTCGCGACCGGCGAATATCGTGCTGTTGTGACGCCGCCTTCGCTGCCCGGCGCGGCGGCCAAGGGCGATCTCGGCGCATTGCTCGCGCTGCCCGGCAAGTCCGGTGCCTACGCTTGGGCGATCCTCGGCCAGACGCTCGCCTACGCCGCCAGCCTGGTGCCCGATGCGGCCGACGATATCGTCTCGGTCGATACCGCGATGAAGCTCGGCTACAATTGGAGTTTCGGCCCCTTCGAGCTGATCGACAAGATCGGCGCGGTCGCGTTGGCCAAGCGCCTTGCGGACGAGGGCAAGCCGGTGCCGGCGATCCTGACGCTGGCGGGCGAGCGCAGCTTCTACCGCGTCGAAAATGGCGTGCGTCAGTATCTCGGCCTCGACGGCGCGTATCACGACATCGTCCGACCCGACGGCGTGCTGATGCTCGCCGACATTAAACTCAGCTCGAAGCCGCTCGCCAAAACGGCTTCGGCGGCGTTGTGGGACGTCGGTGATGGCGTTGCTTGCATCGAATTTACTGGAAAGATGAACGCGCTCGATGGCGAGGTGATGGCGCTGATCGGGAAGGCGATCCCGATCGTCGCCGAGAAGTTCAAGGCGCTGGTGGTGTACAACGAGGGCAAGAGCTTCTCGGCCGGCGCCAACCTGGGTCTCGCGCTGTTCGCGCTCAACATCGCTGCATGGGGCGAGATCGACAAACTCGTCGCCGGCGGGCAGGAGGCGTACAAGGCGCTCAAATATGCGCCTTTCCCGGTGGTCAGCGCGCCGTTCGGCATGGCGCTTGGCGGGGGGTGCGAGATATTGCTCAACAGCGATGCTGTGCAGGCACATGCCGAGACCTATACCGGCCTGGTCGAATGCGGGGTCGGGCTGATCCCCGGCTGGGGCGGTTGCGGCGAGATGATCGACCGCTGGCGCAGCAACCCGGCGATGCCAAAGGGGCCGATGCCGGCGGTGGCTAAGGTGTTCGAGACGGTTTCGACCGCGACGGTCTCCAAATCGGCGGCGGAAGCCAAGGAATACGGCTTCCTGCGCCCGAGCGATGGCATCACCATGAACCGCGACCGGCTGCTTGCCGACGCCAAGGCAAAGGCACTCGCGCTCGCAGAGGGCTATCAGCCCCCGGCACCGCCCGAATTTCGCCTGCCGGGCGCGGCTGGACGTGTCGCGCTCGACATGGCGGTGAAGGGCTTCCAGGCGCGCGGCCTCGCCACCGACTATGACGGCGTCGTCTCGGGGTTCCTGGCCGACGTGTTGACCGGCGGCGAGGCCGATCTGGTCGATACCGTCACCGAGGCGGACCTGCTCGCGCTGGAACGCAAGGCGTTCGCGAAACTGGTGCGCGACACGCGCACGCAGGCGCGCATCGAAACCATCCTCGAAACCGGCAAACCGCTGCGCAATTGAGAGACTGATCCCATGCAAGTCTATGACGCTCCGCTGCGCGACATGCGCTTCGTCCTCGACGAACTGCACCAGGATGACGGCTTCGGCGGCATCCCGGCGCTCGAAGAGTTCACGCCCGACCTGACCAGCGCCGTGTTGGAGGAAGCCGCGCGCTTCTCCCGCGAGGTGCTGGCGCCGATCAACCGCTCCGGCGACGAGGAAGGCTGCCATTTCGAGAACGGCGTCGTCCGCACGCCCGAGGGCTTCAAGGAGGCCTATAAGCAGTTCGCCGAAGGCGGCTGGACATCGCTCGCCTCCGATCCCGAGTGGGGCGGGCAGGGCTTGCCGGAAGCGGTGAGCAAGCTCGTCGAGGAAATGAGCTGTTCGGCCAATCTGTCGTTCGGTCTGTATCCCGGCCTCAGCCACGGCGCGACCACCGCGATCGAAGGCCATGCCAGCGAGGATATCAAGCGTGCCTATCTGCCCAAGCTGGTGAGCGGCGAATGGGCAGGCACCATGTGTCTGACCGAATCGCATTGCGGCACCGATCTCGGTCTGTTGCGCACCCGCGCGGTGCCACAGGACGATGGCAGCTACCGCGTCACCGGCTCGAAGATCTTCATCTCGGCTGGCGAGCATGACCTCACCGACAACATCATCCATCTCGTGCTCGCGCGCCTGCCTGACGCACCCAAGGGCGTGAAGGGCATCAGCCTGTTCCTCGTGCCCAAGTATCTGCCCAACGATGATGGCTCTGTTGGTCCGTCCAACGGCGTCGCCTGCGGCGCGATCGAGCACAAGATGGGCCTCAAGGCCTCCGCCACCTGCCAGATGAACTTCGACGATTCGACCGGGTGGCTGGTCGGTGAGCCCAACAAGGGCATGGCCGCGATGTTCACGATGATGAACGCCGAGCGCGTCTCGGTCGGCATCCAGGGGCTCGGTGTCGGCGAGGCGGCGTATCAGTCGGCAGTGTGGTACGCCAAGGATCGCCTGCAGGGACGATCGTTGTCGGGCGTGAAAAATCCGGACGGCCCGGCCGATCCGATCATCGTTCACCCCGATGTGCGCCGCATGCTGATGACGATGCGCGCCTATAACGAGGGGTGCCGCGCGCTGTCCGGGTGGGTATCGCGTGCGCTCGATGCCGAAAAGCATTCACCCGACCCCGAAGTGAAGCAGCGTGCAGCCGACTTCACAGCCTTGATGACGCCGGTCGTGAAGGCGCTGTTCACGGACCTCGGCCATGAAAGCGCGCATCTGGCGGTGCAATGTTACGGTGGCCACGGCTACATTCGCGAAAGCGGCGTCGAGCAATATGCCCGCGATGCCCGCATCGCGATGATCTATGAGGGCACCAACGGTATCCAGGCGCTCGATCTGGTCGGGCGCAAGCTCGGCGCGCATACGGGACGCTACCTTCGCAGTTTCTTCCACCCGGTCTCGGCGTTTATCGAGGAGAACAGCGGCGAGGGGCCGATGAAGCCGATGATCGACGCGCTCGCGCGAGCGTTCGGCGCGCTCCAGCTTTCCACCGCGACGATCGCCCAGCGTGGTATGAGCGACCCGGAGGAAGCGGGCGCGGCGGCAAGCGACTACCTTCGGCTGCTCGGCCTCGTCGGGATGGCGTACTGCTTTGCGCGTGCAACAAAGATCGCCGGGCTGAAGCTACTGTTCGGCACCGATGAAAAAGCGTTCTACGACGCCAAGATCAAGACCGCGACGTTCTTCTTTGAACGCATCCTGCCGCAGACGGCGGCTCTGTTCCTCCAGATCAAAGCCGGCAAGAAGTCGATGATGGCGCTTGATCAGGACGCGTTTTGACGCTCCCGGTGTCTCTCTCGGCGCGGCTCGCCATCCCGGCGATCGTCGCGCCGATGTTCCTCGTCTCGGGGCCGGATCTGGTCGTGGCGTGCTGTACGGCCGGGCTGCTCGGGACGTTCCCGGCGCTCAACCAGCGTACAACGGATGGCTTCGAGCAATGGCTCGAGGCCATCGCGGCCCGGCTTGCCGGAGTGTCGGATGCGGCTCCGTTCGGCGTCAACCTCATCGTCCACAAGAGTAATACCCGGCTCGACGCCGATCTTGAGCGTATCGTCGCGCACAAGGTTCCGGTGGTCATCACCTCGCTCGGCGCTGTGTCCGAAGTGGTGCGCGCGGTGCAGAGTTACGGTGGTTTGGTGCTGCACGATGTCATCAGTGCCCGCCACGCCGAAAAGGCTGTCGCGGCCGGGGTCGATGGACTGATTGCGGTATGTGCGGGTGCGGGCGGTCATGCCGGCAGGCTCAGCCCGTTCGCGCTGGTTTCTGAAATACGGACGTTTTTCGATGGCCCGCTGGCGCTGGCTGGCGCGATCAGTGAAGGGCGGCACATCGCCGCCGCGCGGATGATGGGCGCGGATCTTGGCTATATCGGATCGCACTTCATCGTTGCCGAGGAGAGCCTCGCGAGCAGCGCGCAAAAGGCGATGATGCTTGAGGCGCGCGCGGCCGACATCACCTACACTGACAAGGTCACGGGGGTGAACGCCAATTTCCTCACGCCCAGCCTCGCCGCCGCGACGCTGCCAGACTCGCATGGCGGTCTTTCGATCGCAGAAGAGGCACGCGCCTGGAAGTCGATCTGGTCGGCCGGACATGGCGTTGGCGGAGCACGCGCGATCCGCCCCGCGCGCGACATCTGCGCTGCGCTGGTGGCGGAATATCAAGCAGCGAAGCGCATCGCGCTATGACGGGCCTCGATGAAATCCGCGCAATGGTCGCCGGTGGCCGACGGCCGCCGATGATGGAGTTGCTCGATATTGATCTGGTCGAGGTCGATAAAGGCTATGTGATGTTCACGGCAACGCCCGGCGCCTCGCACTACAATCCGCTAGGGATCGTACATGGCGGCTTCGCAGCAACAATGCTCGATTCGGCATGCGGTCTTGCTGCGAGCAGTGCGACCGACGTGCCGATGACGTGCGTCACGCTCGAGATCAAGATCAGCTATCAAGCTGCGTTGAGTGCGCGGACCGGGCAAGTCCGCGCGATTGGCCGGCTGATCTCTTTGGGCCGTCGCGTCGCATTCACCAAAGCGCGGCTGGTCGACCAGGCCGAGCGACTCTTCGCCACGGCCACATCGACGTTGTTGGTGTCTGAGCGTAACCAAACCTCTTGATGTTCGTGCCGCGTGGGACATAGCTTGGGGCATTTCTGTCACCCCTGCTTGTTGAGGACGCCGCTTTCGGAATCTTTTTGCCCAACAAAGCCTCGATCGCCTGACATTCGGAGCGGCGTCCAGCTGGTCGGGTGGGGCTGGGGTCTATACGTCGCTGGGTGCGGCTTCAGGCGAAGCGCATCGGCGCACCATTAACTATCTTGCCCGCGCGACCTCTTGTTCTGGTCCGTATATGGTCGTTACGCTTTCGATTCGAAAGCGTACATGACAGTTGGGGGCAACTGATGAAGAAACATGCAGATGAGACTGCGGCATTTGACACCGAGCTTACCACGAATTGCGCGAAGGGCGCCGCCTCGATGCCGGCGGCTCGCGCACGCGATAATTGCGTGTCTCGGAGATCGTTATGAACGATGCAACCCCGCTCACGGAGCTCTTTGTCGAGAGCTTCAACCGTGATCTTGCCGCACTAGACTGTCCGGCGCGCGTCTCGATGCCGCGTGGTGACCACGACGATCGCGTTTTGGAGCTTCTTGACGCAGAGGGCGAATTTCTGTGTTTTGTGCCCGAAAGTGGCTCGCCGGAGATGGCGAAGACTGCGTACGGCCTTTACCTTCAGGGTCTCCACGCCGGCGAACACCTCGCTTGGGCAAAGCTCCACCGGATGATCGGCACCCTCTTGAATCCGAACGACTGAATCCGGTGATATAGCTGACGATGATCTCCGCCCACGCGGGATTTGTCTGCGAGATCGTGCCGATTACATTGTTACGGATTTGCGGTTTCCGTTGGCGATCGTTGCGCCGATGCGGGCGCGGTTGTTCGTCGTCGATATTTCGCCCGGATTCCCCTCCAGCGCGAGCGTCACCGAGAGCGTATCGGGTTCGACGCCGCGTGGGATGGCGAAGCGGACGCTTGTCGTTTTCGGGAGCAGGTCGATCGGGGCTGCCAAACTCGGAAAGCGTGCGGTGGCAAGCGACTGGCCTTCGCCGTTGATCAGCGTCGCGATGCCGGCCGGCGTTGGCTTTGCGCCGAGGCTGTGGATGGTCGCGGTGAGATTGGCGCCTTTGACGACAAGATCATCGGCAGACAGGCCAATGTCCGCGCGAGTCCGCGGTTCTTCGCCTTCCGCCGCCAGCGTCAATGTGAACACGATGGTCTGGCGGGGCGGAAGCGAGAGTGGGACGGGCGTTCCTTCTTCAAAGTCGATCTGCGTGGCGGGCGAGGGCGTGTCGGCTTGGTCGTCGCCGTTGGTGTCGATGCCGCGCGTCATCGACCAGCGGCCCGCCGCGATGCCGTCGCCGATCATCGTCGCGGTGATCGGCCGATCGGTGAGATTGTATGCGATCACCTTGAAACGTCGGGGATCGCCGGAGGGAATCAGGATTGCGAGGTCTTCGGCGGTCGTGCCGCCGTCGAAGCGCCAGCGGACGAGATTGCCGGGCGCGTAGGCGTTGCGGCGGTGGGCGACGCCGCCGAGGCGGGTGCGCTGGAGCAGTTCGATCGGCACGCTGACGCGATCGGACCACAAATGGCCTTCGGTCAGCAGGTGCATGCGCTGGCTGTCGGACCGGATTTCGGCGCCGAACAGATCGGCGAGGATCGTCTTGTCGCCGGTGCTTTGCCAGCGGACGAAGCGGGCGAAGTCGGCGTCGGTGCTGCCGCCAAGATTGCGATCGTTGTCCACTCCGGCCGCGGTGATGGTGCCGTCGGCGATCTGTTGGATCAGCTTGGGGCCGGCGGGGAGGCGGGTGAGGAGATCCGGGTTGAGGCGGGAGATGGCGGCAAGGTTGTGGTGGGTGAGATCCGCGACGATTGGGCGAAGGTAGCGATCGTCGTGGGTCCAGGTCCAGGCGGCCCAGAAGACGTTGGCGGCGCTGACCACGCCGCTGCCGCGCGTGGCGTCGGTGGCCCATTCGATCTCGGACGGATAGCTCCAGCTTCCATCCGCCGCCTGCTTGCCGTGGGCGAGCCAGTCGTCGAGCAGCGGCAACAGCGCGGATTTCACCGCGGGCGCGCCGTTATAGTCGGCGAGCAGCAGGCCGGGATGGGTGATGAGCAGGCTGTAGGGGCGCTGCCAGCCCCAGACGCCCTCGCGCACGATATCGGTGCCGCTGTAATAGCTCGACACGAAGTGGTGGTGCCCTGCGGGGTTGACCGCGATCAGGCGCGGATAGTTGCGCGCCACCGCCATCGCGCGCTCGATCGCGGTTGGGTCGCCGCGACTGAGCTGGAGCGACTGGGCGACCGAATTGATGCCCTCTTCGTAGCTGTGCAACTCGTCGGCGCGGATGCGGCTCAGCCCGTCCGACCACATGCCGTTGGTGTAGGTCGCGTCCAACACGCGACGTTGCGAGGCGGCGAGGCGGGCGGGCTCTACCCCCATCAGCGCGAGCGGCACCCATTGGTTGACCAGATCGGTATCGTCGGAGAGGCCGCCACCGAACTCCCCATCGGCGATCTGGCGGTTGTCGATCCACCAGTCGACGAACCGGCGGTAGAGCTTCAGATTCTCGCTCTGGCGGAACGCCCAGAGCGGCGCGCCGGCGGGCGGGACGGGCTGGGTGAACGGGGCATAAGGCTGGTTGGGGTTCTTCTCGACCCAATAGGCGCGCGCGACCGCATTGTCGGGATCGACGCGCAGCACGTCCGATATGTCACGTTCGAAACGGTCCCAGACCGGATAGGCGCGCGTGTTGGGCTGTTCCTCGACCAGAAAGGCGAGATTGTCGCGCGCCTGTTCGAAGCGATCGGCGACATGCTCGGGCTTGGCGGCGGCGGCGGGCTTGTAGAGCAAACGCAGACGCGTGCCGTCGAGCTTCGCGGCATCGAAGCCACCGCCGGCGGCGGCGATCGTGACGTAGAGGTTCGCGCCGGGCGGTAGGATACGATCGCGCGTGTCGAGCCAGAGCGTGCGCGCCTCGTGCGGCTTTACCGAGACATTGATGTCGAGCAGGTCGCGATCGGGCCAGGTCGGATCCTTGACGCGGATGTTGAGCGGCAACAGCGCGCCGTGGGTCGGCTGTACGTCGAGCGCGGGCAGATCGATCGCGATCCCGTCGAGGCCGACGTCCATATTCTCGGTGCCATATGCGAAGCGCGAGATCGCGCCCCCCGGCCGGCTGTCGCGGAAATCGCCGGGGATGAGGATGTGGACGAGCGGCAAGCCGCGCGACGCCGGTGCGGCGACCGGCTTGCGCGGCGCGCCGGCGGGGAGCGCGACGATCGTCGCGCGCTCATCGGCGACGTAGCGGCCGGCGATCGTCCGGCGCAGCGGATCGAGCGCGGGATAGCTGGCGGGATCGGCTGTCGCATCGAGCGTGTAGGTCATCACCACGGGATCGTCGGGGACGGTGCGGGCGGTGACGTCATAGGCGCCGATCTCCTCGATCGGGGTTTCCTGCGCGACGTTTTCGAAGCGCAGCACGCCACCGCGACGTTCCTTGCCGAGTGCGGTCGAGGTTCGCTCCAGCCCGGCCGGGCGCGTAAGCAGCTTGCCTCCCAGGTCGCTGAGCGTGCCATAGGCCGGGCCGTTGATCTCGATCCGGTTCCACGGCTCGTCCGGCAGGGTGAGCGTGTAGGTCTTGCCGCCGGTCGAATAGACGTTCCAGTCGGGCAGTTCGAAATAATCGTGCCGGCCTGGCAGGCGCGATCGGTTGTAGACGCCCGGCCACGTCGTCTCGCGGATGCCGTCGGCACCACGGAACATGCGCTCCTTCTGGTCGCGCGTGTCGGCGAACTCGACCTTGCGGATTCGCGTCTCCGTGCTGGCGAGATAGTCGGGTGCGGCGCCGGTCCAGCCGTAGCGCAGCCACCATTCGTCGCGCGTGGTGGTGTCGGCGAGCGAGCGCGACGGGGCGGCGGGCACCGCCGGCGCTTGCGCGGCGGCGAGCGCGGCGACCTGCGCATCGTCGAGCCGGTGATCGTAGATGCGGATCTCGTCGATGTCGCCGGAGCGAACGTAATTGTACTGGCTCTGCACCTGATACGGCGAGACGATGCGCTGGAACGGGCCGAAGCCGAACAGGCCGCCGTCATAGACCGCCTTGCGATCGGCATGGGCGACCGGCTTGCCGTCAATCCACAGCTTGACGCCGCTGGTCTCATCCCATGCGAAGGTGACGTGAATCCACGTGGTCGGCGATGGCACGGTATCGATCCGAAACGAGACGCGGGTGCGGGCGAGGCCGGTATCGGTGACGAAGGCATCGAAGCCGTGGCCGTTCCAGTCGATCCGGCCCCACGCCATGTCCCAGCTCGTGCCGTCGCTGTCGCCGATGCGGAACAGCGGAAACGGCGTCGTGCCCAGCGGGGTGCGCGGGCGGAAGAAGAACGACAGCGTGCCGCGCTGCGCGACGATGTTGCCGGGCGCGGACCAGGCGAGCGTGAGCTGGTCCGCCAGCGAGAGCGCTTGCCCGACGCGACCGTCCGCGACCGTCCTGACGCCGTCGGCGAAGATCGGGGTGGCGAGGCCAGCGGCGTGATCGGCGATCGCGCCGGTTTCGCCGGATACGGCGAAGAGGAGGCCGTCGTTTCCGCTCGCAGGCGTCTGCGCGAGGGCGGGTGTAGCGAGACAGGTTGTGGCTGCCATGAGAACGCGGAAGCTGGGTGCCTTCATGCCGGTCTGTCTCGCCTGGGTTTTGATGGAAGGATGGAGGGGGTGGGGTGCCCCCTCCAGTGGGGAGATGAGGTTGGGGTGGCCCGTTCGTGCTGAGTAGAGATCAAGTAGCCCGTAGGGCGTGTCGAGAGCTCGTATCGAAGCACCCGTTTCGCCAGGGGCCTGTCCTTCGATACACTCCCTCGATACGCCGTGCGGGCTACTCGGCAGTTACTCAGGACGAACGGAGTATTAGGATAGTGAGTACGGAAGACGTTTTAAGGAAAATCATCGTGCCTCAGAATTTCACCCCCACGCCAAAGTAGATCTGTCGCCCCGTGTGGGTGTTGATGAACGGGCTGTTGCGATCCGTGCCCTGATATTGATCAACCGCCGCATCGGTGAGGTTAAGGCCCTGCATCGTGATCTTGAGGTAGTCGTTGACCTGATAGGACAGATTGGCGTCGATCGTGGTGATCTTGCTCTGCCCGTTGACGTCGTTGCCGGTGTTGCCGCCGGGCACGCTGACGAGGAAGCCGCCGCGATAGGCGATCGAGCCGCGGATCGAGAATTTGCCGTCGTCGAAATAGGCGGTGGCGTTGGCGGCGTTCTTCGAGAGGCCGACCAGGGCTGCGGTGGTGGTGAGGATCGGTACGCCGTTCGCGCTGGTCAGGACGTAATTGATCTTCGAGGTGACGTGCGTGTAGTTCGCCAGCACCCCGAAATGGTTGAGCCATTCGGGCAGGAAATTGAGCGGCAGGGCCGTCTGGGCGTTGATCTCGAAGCCCTTGAGCGGCCCGCCCGGCGTGTTGAACGGGCGGCGCGAGGTGAAGATGTCGGTGGGCGCGGTGGTCGAATTGGCGAGCAGCACGGGATCGAGCCCGAGCTGGTTGAACGGCAGATCCTCCTGCAAGGTCTGAATGTAGGTGCTGATCTTCTTGTAGAAATAGGCGACCGACAGCAGGGAGTCGCGGGTCGGATACCATTCCACGGCGAGATCGAGCGTTTTGGCCTTGATCGGATCGAGATTGGGATTGCCGACCGTCACGCTGCGCGCGCCGGTGACGGTGATCGACCCGCCGGGGGTGAGATTGCCGAGATCCGGCCGGGCGATCACCTGCGACGCGCCGAGGCGGAAGATCACCGTGTTGACCGGCGAATAGGCGAGGTTGAGCGAGGGCAGCCAATTGTCATAGGTGCGTTTCGCGGTGACCAGCACCGGTGCAGTGCCGACGAGCTGATAGCCGTTCGACGACTGCGAGGTCTGCACGTAGCGGACGCCGATGTCGCCGCGCAGCGGGAAGCCGAACAGGCGATCGCCGTCGAACTCGACCTGCCCGTAGCCGGCCTTGTCATCCTCGGTGACGCTGCGGATATTGCCGCGCGCGCTGGTGTTCTCGACCCCGTTCTGCGCGAAGGTGCCTGTATTCGAGAAGATGTCGAACACCTTGACGAACTTGTCGAGATCGGGCGTGACCCACGATGTCGGCGTCGGTGAGGGGACTTTGAAGCCCTGGCCGAAGCCGGTCAGCACGCGGGTGAGATCGGCGACGGTGGTGCCCGCCGGCAGCGCGGGCACGAGCAGCGAGTTGACCGCGCGCCCGGTGGCGGAGGATTTGAACTCGAAGCGCTTGTACGAGCCGCCGATCTTGAGATTGAGGCCGTCGAGCAGCTTCATGTTGCTCTGGAGGCTCGCGTTCTTGAAGGTGTTGATCGAGCTGCTGGTGCTCAGCCGGATTTCCGACGTGTTGTTGATGAAGCCGAAATTGGCGGGATTGGTGACATCGAACCCGTAGTTGAGGATCGGGTGGCGGCTGTCCTGCCGATAATCCCAGCTATAATTCTGGCTGTTGGGGCGATCGATCGTCAGCGTCGTGTCGATCGGCACTTCGAGATCGGATTTCGAATAGCCGATCGCGCCGGTGAGCGTCCACCAGCTTGCCAGATCCTGTCTGCCGTTGAGCGTATATTGCTGGAACTTGGTGGTGAAATCGGTGAAGCGCGTTTCCGAGCGGATATCGACATTGTCGAACACGCCGTAGACGAGATCGCCCGCGCCGTTGACCTCGGCCTGACGCACCGCCGTCTGCGGCTTGCCGTTGTTCGAGAGCGCGCGGCTGAACGAGAAGGCTTCGATGAAATTCTCTTCGCGGGTGGCGTGATAGTTGGAATAGAGCGCGTCGAAGGTGAGCAGGGTGTGGCTGCTCGGCTGCCACTGGATCGAGCCGGTCAGCCCGAGCCGCTTCTGATCATGCGTGAGCCGGCCGTAGCGCGGCAGGCGGGGAGCGTGGACGGCCGTGCCGCCCCCGGCGTTGACGGTGTTGTAGGCGGCGACGTTTTCGGGAGTGTTGGCGGGGCGGGCGACGCCGGTCGAGCAGGCGGTGGCGGTGGTGCCGTTGGCGCCGGAGAGCGGCGGGTTGGTGGGCGCATAACCGACCGGCGCGCAATAGCCGCCGTTCGTGTTGGTGGTGTCGAACCCGACGGTGCCGGCGCCATCCTCATATTTGCGGCTGCGCGAATAGGCCGCCGAAACGAGCACGCCGACCGTGTCATCGAACAGCTTAGTGGTGAACAGCGCGGCGAGGCGCGGATCGACCGCCTTGCGCAGATCGTTGTAATTGCCCTGCACCGAGGCGGCGAAGGTAGTCTTCTTGTAATCGAGCGGGTGCGCGGTCTGGAGATCGACCGTCGCGCCGAGCGAGCCTTCGTCGATCTCGGCGGATTGCGTCTTGCGCACCGTGATCGAGCTGAACAGTTCCGAGGCGAAGACGTTGAAATCGAAGCCGCGGCCACGATTGGCGCCGCCCGAGCTGTCGGTCGAGGTGGTGGTGCTGAGCGCTTCCATGCCGTTGATGCGGATTCGCGTGAACTGCGCGCCGAGCCCGCGCACGGTGATGCTGCGGCCCTCGCCGGCATCGCGCCCGATCGACACGCCGGGGACGCGCTGGATCGATTCCGCGAGGTTGTTGTCGGGGAATTTGGCGATGTCCTCCGCCTTGATGACGTCGATCGCGCCGATCGACTCGCGCTTGGCATTGATCGCCGAGGCCAAGCTGGCGCGGAAGCCGGTGACGATGATGTCTTCGGTCGGGGTGTCGCCGGGTTGCGCGGTGACGGTCTGGCTGCCGGCCTCGACGGTGGCGGGGGCGGGTGCCGACGGGGTGGTGCCGGGGCCGGGCGGCGCCGTCTGTGCGGCGGCGGTGCCGGCCGCGAGCGCGAGGACGGACGAGCAAAGCGCCAGCCTGGTGATCTGAGATGTCATCGCGGTTTCCCCTCCTGTGGGTGCTTCGCCGTGGTCGATGGGCTCGACGTCTGTCCGGCGTTCTGAATGGTGTGTTCGGGTCAGATGGTGTGGCGCGGGCTTCTTGGGTGAACGGTGTCATCGGCGCTGACGGTCGCGGCGGGCGGGCTGTTTTCGAGCGGCATCTTCACGATATGTCCCCTTCCTCATCGCGGCGATCGTCGGTGGAGACATGCAGATGTCGCGGGCGGCGCTGCGAAGCCGCGTTGAACCCCTGTGCATCCTCATCCGAACGATCGCGGCGGTTGCGTCGTTTTTGCTGTTGTGGGTGTTAGATTTCATATTTTGGCACCGGTGTCATCAACTTTTTTGCGGAGCCGGGACGGCGGGCGGCGGGGCGCGTTCGCGGGAGTTGGCGGCGGAATATCCGGTCGTTGCGAATGGTTTTTTGATGATATTTCCGATTGTTGGGGAATCTCCATCCTTCGTTAACCAAGGTATGGTGTGTATGAGGTGCCGGAGAACACCGAGCAGGGGGGCATGACATGACCGATGATGTGCGTAGATTGCTCGACCAGCTCGGTCAGCCTGACCTCGAATATCGGGTGTTCTCGGAAAAAACGGAGACGCCGGGCTACTGGCCGATCTTCCGGCTGATCCATGCCAATCCCGCGCTGGCGCGCCTGCCCGGCGCGCAGCGACGGTCGCCGGCCGCGGATCGCGCCGCGCCTGCGCAGGAGTGGTCCGGCGCCGATCGCCGCGTCGGTGGCCCCGGCAAATTGTTCCGCCGCTATGGCGAGGCGCAGGCGCCCGTCGCGCCCGCGCCCGAGGAACCAACCGACGACATTCGCGGCCTGCTTCGCCGCCTTTCGGAGTAGAGCGGCGATGATCCTGCTTTTCCAGTCCCCCAAGGGCGGCGTCGGCACATCGACCGTCGCCGCCAATATCGCGCTGGTCCTCGCCGAGCGCGGCGTTTCGGTGACCGCGATCGATCTGACCGGGCAGGGCGCGCTGGCGCTGTGCCTGGGCGACGGGTCCGGCGCGGTCGGGCAGATCGATGGCGGGGCGACGGTGGTGATCGCCGGAGTCCACATGGTTTCGCCCGGGTCAGACCGGTCGCCCGCCGAGATCCTGGCGACGATCGAATCGCATGATGGCGAGGACAGTGTGGTGGTCGTCGATGTCGCCGCGGGCGACCGGCGGACGCTCGACCTGCTGCTGCCGGCCGCCGCGCTGCGGCTGTGCGTGCTGACGCCGGACCCGGCGACGCTGGCGGCGCTGCCGCTTGTGTACCGCGATGCGCAGCCGACGCGCGACGACCGGACGTTCTTCCTGCTCAACCGAGTCGACGACCGGTTGCGGCTCGGCCGCGACATTGCGGCGATGCTGCGCGGTCTGCTCGGCGATCGCCTGTTTGGTACGATCCGGCGCGATGAGGCGGTCGGCGAGGCGCTCGCGATGATGGAGACGCTGGCGAGCTTCGCACCGGCGAGCGCCGCACTCGGCGACTTCCGCGCCGTCGCCGAACGGCTGGTCGCCGACCGCGACGATGCCACGCAGCCCCAGCGCGGTATCGCATGAACACTGCCGCTGTCGCCGCGCCGGACGCGATCCCCAGCGCCGGGTTACCGCGCGGTGTTGCATGGCTGATCGCGATCGTCGCGGCGCCGATCGTGATCTGTGCGGTCGTGGTGCCGCTCGACCTGCGCGAGCAATGGATGTTCGCGCTCGCCATGATCGCGGCGGTGCTCGTCATCAACCGTATCAAGGGTCGGCAGATGACGCTGGCGATCTGCCTGATCTCGGCGCTGGTCTCGACTCGCTATATGTGGTGGCGGACCACCGCGACGCTGGAGTTCGGAACGCCTTTCGAGTTCGCTCTCGGACTGCCGCTGTATATCGCCGAACTCTACGCCTGGCTGATCCTGATCCTCGGTCTGGTCCAGACCGGCTTCCCGCTCGACCGCCCGCTGGTGGCGTTGAAGGGCGAGCCGCGCCGGTTCCCGAGCGTGGACGTGTACGTCCCGACCTATAACGAGAGCCTCAGCATCGTGCGGACCACGGTGTTCGCGGCGATGGCGATGGATTATCCGCCCGACCGGTTCCGCGTGTTCATCCTCGACGATGGCCGCCGCCCCGAATTCCGCGACTTCGCACGCGAGGCCGGCTGCGGGTATCTGACCCGATCGGACAACCTGCACGCCAAGGCGGGCAATCTCAACGCCGCGATGAAGCGCACCGACGGCGACCTGATCTGCGTGTTCGACTGCGATCACGTGCCGACCCGCGCGTTCCTTCAGGTCACGGTCGGCTGGTTCCAGCAAGACCCCAAGCTCGCCGTGCTCCAGACGCCGCACCATTTCTACTCGCCCGATCCGGTTCAGCGCAACGTGACCGCGGTCGGCGACATGCCGGGTGAGGGCGAATTGTTCTACGGCGCGGTGCAGAGCGGCAACGACCTGTGGAACGCGACCTTCTTCTGCGGATCGTGCGCGATCATTCGCCGCGAGGCGCTCGAACAGACCAACGGCTTCGCGGGCGAGACCGTGACCGAGGACGCGCATACCGCGCTCAAGCTGCAACGGATGGGCTGGAACACCGCCTATATCAACGCGCGGCTTTCCGCCGGCCTGGCCACCGAGCGGCTGGTGCTGCACATCGGCCAGCGCATCCGCTGGGCGCGCGGCATGACGCAGATCTTCCGCATCGACAACCCGATGCTCGGGCGCGGGCTGAACCTGCCGCAGCGGCTTTGTTACCTGAACGCGATGCTGCACTTCCAGTTTCCGCTGCCGCGCATCATCTTCCTAACCTCGCCGCTCGCCTATCTGATCGCCGGGCAGAACGTGATTCACGCATCGGCGGCGATGATCTTCGCCTATGCGGTGCCGCATCTGTTCACCTCGACCAAGTCGAGCGAGCGCCTCCAAGGTTCCGAGCGGCGGCCGTTCTGGGGCGAGATCTACGAGACCCTGCTCGCCTTCCACCTCGCCAAGCCGACGGTGCTGACGCTGTTCAACCCCCACAAGGGCAAGTTCAACGTCACCGACAAGGGCGCGACGCTGGAGAAGGGGTTCTTCGATTACCAGACGCTGCGCCCGCACATGATCTGCGCGGGGCTGTTGATCCTGGGCATCGCGATCGGCTTCGTGAAGCTGATGTTCCCGCAGACCTTCAACGTGCAACTCGGCACGCTGCTGCTCAATACGGCGTGGACGATGTTCAACCTGCTGATCCTCGTCTCGGCGATTTCGGTCGGCCGCGAGACGCGGCAGACGCGCGACGCGGTGCGGTTCGAAGCGGCGCTCCCGGTGTCGCTCTATCTCGACGATGGCTATGTCGTCGATGCGACCACCATCAACGTATCGATGAGCGGCCTCGCCATTCGCGCGCCGGAACGCTTCGACGTGACCGGGCGGACCGTGACCGACGTCGGATTCCAGATCGGGCAGCGTGCCTTCACGGTGCCGGTCGAGACGATCAAGGTCGCAGGCGGGATTGCGCGCGTGCGCTTTCCCGCGCTGGCGATCGACGAGGAACGCCGCCTGTCCGAAGCGCTGATGGGCCGCGCCGACGCCTGGCAACACACCACCCGGCACAAGACCGAAACGAGTTTCGAATCGATGAAGGATATCGCGAGAATTTCCGCCTCCACGCTGGTCGCAGGTGGCGGATCGGTACGCAATCCCCGCCAGCTCGTCAGCGCGATCACCTCCGTGATGATAACCATGTTCCTGATCGCGCTGGCGCTCGGCATCCTCGGCGGCGTGGCCAACGCGGCGAGCATGCCGGTGCAGGCGCAGGCCGCTGCGGCCGCCGCCGAAGTTGCCGAGGCGCCGGGCAGCCATGCGTTGCACTTCACGCTCAAGGACTTGCGCGTCCAGAGCCGAATTCGCTTGCAGGGCACGCAAGGCGAAGTCGGTATTCCGTTCGGCCTGCGCCACGACGAGGTGGTTTCCACCGCGCAATTGACGCTCAACTTCGCCTATTCGCCGGCGCTGCTGGGTGATCTCAGCCAGCTCGTCGTGCTGGTGAACGGCGAAGTGGTACGCAGCATCGCGCTGCCGACCGAAACCGCGAACGGCATCGCCATCACCATCCCGATCGAGCCGGCGCTGTTCACCGCCGGCGACAACCAGATCAACCTGCGCCTCGTCGGCCATTATGCGCGCGATTGCGAAGACCCGCTCAACAGCACGTTGTGGGCGAACATCAGCAACACGCGATCGGCACTCGACCTGACCGTGCAGAAACTGCCGGCGCGGCGCGATCTGTCGATGTTGCCCGCGCCGCTGTTCGACCGGTCGCAGACTCAGGCGCTCAAGCTTCCGTTCGTCTTCGCCGGATCGCCGACCAACGCCGAACTCCAGTCCGCAGCCGCGATCGCCGGGTGGCTGGGCGCCGAGGCGAGCTATCGCAGCTTCCAGTTCAAGCCGGTGGCGGGCACGCTGCCGGTGGGCAATGCGGTGGTGTTCCTGACGCCGAACCGCGGCGTTCCGGGCATCGCCATGCCGCAGATCGACGGGCCGACACTCGCCATCGTCGCCAATCCGCGCGACCCGTTCGGATCACTGCTGCTGGTGATGGGCCGCGACGACCGTGAATTGAAGCTCGCCGCCAATGTCGCGGCGACCGGCGGCGGCGCGCTGAGCGGCGCGTCCGCGTCGGTCAGCGGCGCGCGCGTGCCCGTGACCGACCGCTACGGCGCGCCGCGCTGGCTGCGCACCGACCGCGCCGTGCAGCTTGGTGAGATCGTCCGGCCGCACAGCCTGCAAGGGCAGGGGCTGCCGCCGGGGCCGCTCACCGCCGATTTCCGGCTCGCGCCCGATCTGTTCTACTGGCCGCGCACCGGCGCACGGCTCAACATCGGCTATACCTATCCGGTCGCACCGTGGCTCGACCGCCAGCGCTCGCGGCTCGATCTGTCGCTCAACGGCCAATATCTCAAGACCTTCCGGCTCGCCGAGGCGAACTGGTGGGGGCGGATGTGGGGCGCGGGCGGCACGACATCGCGGCACGACACGGGTAACGCCATCCTGCCGGGCTATGCGCTGTTCGGGCAGAACCAGATCTCGCTCTATTACGACCTTCAGGTCGCCGACAAGAAGCGCTGCTCGGGCACGTTGCCGACCAATGTTCAGGTCGGCATCGATCCGACCAGCACGATCGACCTGACCGGCGTGCAGCACGCGGCGCTGATGCCGAACCTCGCGCTGTTCGCCGGCGCGGGCTTCCCGTTCACGCGCACGCCCGATCTCGGCGAGACCGTCGTCGTGATGCCGGCCAGCCCGACCGCGAGCGAGGTCGAGACGTTCCTCGCGCTGATGGGCCGGTTCGGCGACGCCACCGGAGTCGCGCCGACGCGGCTGACGGTGGTACGCAGCATCGACGGCGATGACCTGAGCGGGCACGACATCCTCGTCATCGGCAGCCCGGCGCGGCTGAACGTCGGCAATCTGTTCGAAGGTGCGCCGGTGCATTGGAGCGGCGGCCGTATCGAAGTGGCGCAGCGTTCGGCGATCAGCCGCGCGTGGGACTATTTCAGCCCCTATGCCGAGGCGATGCCGGCCAACGTCGATCAGGCGCTGCTCTCCACCAGTGGCTTCCAGGGTGTGACCAGCTTCCACTCGCCGTTCGACCCCGACCACAGCGTCGTCGCGGTGCTGGCGACCCAACCCGATGCGCTGCCCGACCTCGTCAACGGCCTCGCCGATCGTGACATCAACGCGCAGATGCAGGGCGATCTCGCCTTGTTCAGCGGCGACCGGATCGCGAGCTTCCGCGTCGGCGGCGTATATTGGAGCGGCGTGCTGCCGTGGTGGCTGCGCATCGGCTTCTGGCTGAGCCAGCACCCGATGCTGCTCGCGCTCTCCGGCGTGTTGGCGGCGCTGCTGCTGTCGCTGCCGCTCTATCTGATCCTGAAGGCGCAGAAGCGCCGCCGGCTCGCCGGCATCAAGGAGTGACCGTAATGGCTTCGCGTACTGTTCTGAAGATCGCGTTGTGCATGGCGATCGCCGCGAACGCGGCGCCCGTCCAGGCCGCCCCGTCGGCGATCGACACGTTGCTCAGCCAGGCGCGCTATTGGAACGCCAAGGGGCGTGGCGATCTTGCCCGCAACGCGCTGAACCGCGTGCTGGCGATTGACCCGAGCAACGCGGAGGCGCGCGCGGCGCTCTCGCGCCCGGGCCCGCCGAAAGCGCCCGCCAAGCCGGTTGCGAAGCCGGTTGCGACGCCGGCGGCTGCCGCACCGGCGCCTGCGCGGGCCGCACAGGCGCCGGTGCGGGCAAAGCCGAGGGACGGCGGTGGCGATGCGCGTGCGGCCGGTTTCGCCGCGCTCAACAGTGGCAAGCTCGATGTGGCGGCGGCGCGGTTCGCGGCGGCGCTCAAGGCGCAGCCGGCGGACCGCGATGCGCTCGGCGGGCTGGGGCTGGTGCGTTTGCGCACCAAGAAGTTTGCCGAGGCGCGCGACCTGCTCACCCGCGCATCGGCGGGCGGCAATGCGGGCAAGTGGGCGACGGCGCTGGCGGCGGCGCAATTCTACGGCGACATGGACGACGCGCGGGCGGCGCTGAAGGCGGGGCAGGTCGATCAGGCCGAGCAGATCGCGCGGCGGCTGGCGACGTCCGACTTCAAGGATCGTGACAGCGCCAACCTGCTGCTCGGCGAGATCCTCTCGCGTCAGGGGCGCAATGGCGAGGCCGCCACGGCCTATGCGCAGGCGGGCGCGGCGGGGGCGTCGAGCAGCGGTGCGCTTCGCGCCCAGGCGGCGCGCGCACAGGCGCAGCAGCTTGCCGCGACGGGCGATCTGACCGGCGCGGTGCAGGCGTTCCAGACGGCGGTCGCGGCCGATCCGTCCGATCCGTGGGTCCGTTATCAATATGCGATCTTCCTCGCCGATCAGGGACATCAGGGTGACGCGGCGGCGGTGATCGCGCCGCTCTCCTCGATGAACACGGCCGAGGCGTTGTACGCGGGTGCGTTGTTCTTCGATCATGTCGGTTCGCCGATGACGGCGGCGGCGCGGATGGCGCAGATTCCGGCCGAGCAGATGACGCCGGAAATGCGCCAGTTCGCGATCACGATGAAGATGGGCCAGGCGATCGACCGCATCAAGACGTTGCAGGCGCAGGGCAATATCGGCGGCGCGCTGGCGGGTGCGCGTGCGCTCGCCGCCGGGCCGCAGGTATCGGTGCGGACGTTGGGCGCGGTCGCCGATCTGCTGATGTCGATGGGTGACGAAGCGGGCGCGCAGGCGCTGGCGCAGCGTGCCGCGGCGATGCCGCTGGCGGAGCCGAGCGACTATCAATCGGTGGTGGGCGTGCTCGCGCGCAGCGGGCAGGAGATCGAGGCGACGACGCTGATCGCGCGATTTGGCAATTCGGGCGACAGCGGTGCGGTGTCGCGGCTCAATGCGGTGCTGGCCGCCAATCAGGCGGACCGGATGCGGCTGGCCGGGCAGAATGCAGCGGCGTTCGACGTGCTGCGGACCGCCTATGCGACCGCGCCGCAGGACCATGATATCCTCGGCGCGCTCGCCCGTTTGTACCAGAACGGCGGGATGCCGGGGCAGGCGCAGCAGGTCTATGCGATGCTGATCGCGCAGAAGGCCGACGATGTCGGCGCGCTCTCAGGCTTTGCCGAAGCGGCGGCGGCGGCGCGCGATTATGACGGGGCGGAACAGGCGATCGAGCGCGCGCTGACGATCGCGCCACGCAATGCCGACGTCTATCTGTCGGCGGCGCGAGTCGAGCAGGCGCGCGGGCACAAGGGCGCGGCGCTCAAATATCTCAAGCAGGCGCGCGCGCTGAGCGGCGGCGAGGCCGGGCTGGCGGCCGGCGCGCCGTTCGAAGGCGGCAACCCCTTCGCCAATGCCAGCGGCAATCCGTTCGCTGGCGGGATGGCGGCGGCCCCGGCCAATCCGTTCGCGCTGTCCGCGCGACCGAGCGGCATCGGCGGTGGTAACCGGTTCACGCCGGTCGGTGCGCCGTTGCCGCCGATGGGTGGCGGCGGCGGGTTCGGTGCGGCCAATCCGTTCGGGCAGTCCTCGGCCGCACGCGCGGGCGCGTCCGCCGACCCGACGCTGGCGCGGATCGATCGCGAGATCTCCGCGCTGGCCGGTGAGGCCGGGCCGACGCTGGACGCGAGCACCAGCTACCGCAACCGATCGGGCGAGGCAGGGCTGAGCAAGCTCAACCAGATCGGCGCGACCGTGACGGCTGCCGCGCATATCGGCAACGCCAAGGTCAGCGTTTCGGCTTCGCCGGTCGTGCTCGACGCGGGCAACATGACCCGCTCCGGCCTAGCACGCTTCGGCACCAACCCGACCGCCGAGGCGACCGGCATCGTCGACAAGGCCGTCTCGCAGCTCACGCCCGCCAATTCGCAGCATGATGCCGGCGTCGCCGCGTCGATCGCGCTCACGGTGGGCGCGCTCAAGGCGGATGTCGGCGCAACGCCGATGGGCTTCCAGAAGACCAACGTCGAGGGCGGCGCGAGCTTCACGCCCAAGCTGGGCGACCATGTCACCGTCGGCATCCACGGCGAGCGTCGCGCGGTGACCGACAGCCTGCTCTCCTATGCCGGCACGATCGATCCGGTCAGCGGCCTGCCGTGGGGATCGGTGATGCGCAGCGGCGGCGGCGGATCCTTCTCCTTCGACAACAACGGCAGCGGCATCTACGCGGATGGCGGCTACCATCGCTACGACGGCGTCAACGTGCGGTCCAACCGTGCGTTCGAAGGGAATATCGGCGGCTATATCAACATCTACCGGCAGGGCACGACGAGCGTGACCGGGGGCGCCAACCTCAATTACCAGACGTTCGACAACAACCAGAACTACTTCTCCTACGGGCATGGCGGCTATTTCAGCCCGCAGAGCTTCGTCGCGGTCGCCTTCCCGCTGCATTACCGCACCGAGAAGGGCAATTGGAAAGCCGGCGCGGATTTCTCGCCGGGGTTCCAGAGCTACCAGCAGGACGCGGTGCCGGTGTATCCGACGCTGCCCGCCGCGCAGGCGCAACTCGATGCGCAGAAGATCAAGAACACTGACGTGCGCTCCAGCTACGACAGCCTGAGCAAGAGCGGCTTCGCCTTCGCGGGGTCCGCCTCGGGTTCCTACCGGGTCGGCGCGGCGACCGAGATCGGCGGCGAGGTGAAGTATAACAGCTTTGGCGTCTACAACGAGTTTCAGACGTTGTTGAGCATCCGCCAATCGCTGAGCGGCTCCGGAAAATGAGGGCATGATGGACCATTCGACCCCGCGCGCGCCCACCAACGTGACCAGCCTTCTGCTCGAATTGCTGCTGACGGAAGTGCGCGAGACCGCGCAGCCCGACGAGGAACTCGCCTTCCACCATTCGATCGGCTTCCAACTGGCGGCGCGCTATCCGTTGCAGCCCACCGGCAACCTCGAAGCGGTCGAAGCCGAACTGAACGACGTGTTCCAGCCGCTCGGGCTGGGGACGGTGCGGCTGTCGGTAGCGAAGGATGGTATCCATATCCGCCACCGCCTGCTTCCGGTCGACGGGCTTGAGCAGGAGGGCACGTGGCGGGCGGTGCTGCCGCGCGTCCTGCAAGGTGCCTATGATGCGTGGCTGCGGTCGCTGGGCAGCGGCCCCAAACTGCACACGACGATCGTGTCGAACGACGGCTTCACCTTCGAATTCCGGCACGGAGCATGACCATGCCACAGGATCGTCGCAGCTTCATCGGCGGGTTGGTGCTGGCAGGTTTGTTGCCGGGCGGATGCGCCGCCGCCAGCCCGCCGCCGCCGCCCCGCGTCGGCGGACCGTGGGCCGCCTTTTCGGCGCGGTTCCTCTCGCCTGACGGGCGGATCGTCGACACCGGCAATGGCGGCATCAGCCATAGCGAAGGGCAGGGCTATGGCATGTTGCTCGCCGAGGCGGCCGGCGACAGGGCCGGGTTCGACCGGATGTGGACCTGGACGAGCCACGCGCTGTCGCGCACCGATGTCCGGCTGTTTTCGTGGCGGTTCGACCCTGCGGCGGCGAACCCGGTCGCCGACCCCAATGACGCGAGCGACGGCGATATCCTGATCGCCTGGGCGCTGCTGCGCGCGTCGCTTCGCTGGAAGGTGGCGGAATATGGCCTGCAATCCGCCGCGATCCGGGGTGCGATCCGCAAGCATCTGATCCGGCAGATCGGCACGCGGACGGTGCTGTTGCCGGGCATCCAGGGGTTCGAGACGCCGGGGTTGCTGACGCTCAACCCGTCCTATTACATCTGGCCCGCGCTCGACGCGTTTCTCGCCGCCGATGGCGCGGGGGCGTGGGGCGCGGTGCTGAGTGACGGGGAACGGATTCTCGCCGAAGCCCGTTTCGGCACGCACAAGCTCATCACCGACTGGATCGAGATCGATTCCGCAGGCGTGCGCCCGGCGCGCGGAAAAGCGCCGCAATTCGGCTTCGACGCGGTGCGCGTTCCGCTCTACCTCGCCTGGGGCAAGCGCCGCGCCGCGCTGGCGCCGTTCCGCGACTTCTGGAGCGACTGCCTGACGCGGCACGTGCCGATCCCCGCCTGGATCGATGTCGTCAGCGGCGCGCAGGCGCCGTATGCGCTGTCGGACGGGGGGATGGCGGTGGTCGACATCACGCTCGGCCGAAGGCCGCGGAGCGCGCGCGGGGGAGATTATTTCTCAACTGCGCTGGGCGCGCTCGCGGCGCTCGCGGCGGCCTGACCGGCATCGGCGCGTAATCGGTGGCACGTCGGCGCGGTGCATATTATGCTGCGACCGCTTGATCCGCTTGCGAGGCGATTGTTCGATGGCACGTAATGGCTGGTGGCTGGCGCTCCTCCTGCTGGCCGGCTGTGGCGGCCCACATCGCCCCCCGCCGGCGACGTTGATGTTCGGCGGCCTGCCCGTCGCCGGCAGCCTTGCCGATGCGAAACGCGCCGGCTTCGTCGATTGCCTGCAAGCCGACGGGATCAGCATGCGGTGCCGCAAGCACAGGGTGATGTTCGAGGGCACCGGGCCGTATGAAGCCGCCGTCGACCTTGCCGGGGGCGACGGCAGCGGCGGCTTCGGGCTGGTGACCTTGTGGCACGACCAGGATCAATACGCCGTCTACGCGATCACCGACGTGCTGGAAAAACAGGGCTGGGTGAGCTGCAACACCGCCACGGGCGACCACGGCGACCAGATGATCTATTCCAAGAAAGGCGCGCGTGTCAGCGTCTTCATGGATCTGAGCTATTGGGGCAAGCGCCGGGTGCGCGTGATCCCCAACTGGAACAGGCGCGAGCGGCGCTGCTGAGGGTGCCTGCGCAACCCACGGCGGTACCGATGGTTCTTGTCCGAGCATCGCACGGCGTTCCCGCCGCATTGCGGACACAGGCTGGCGGCATGACCGCGAGCGATTGACAGGTGCGGAGAACGTTTTGCGGGCTTTTCCTTTGTTATGTCTCGCCGGCCTGATGGGCCTGGCGCCAGCATCACCGGCGCAAGCTGCGACCTCCTCGTTCGATCTGATCGGGCCGCGTCTTCACGTCACGGTAACGCATGACGGCACCCAGCTTCCGTTGCAGCGCGTGCCGAACCTCGCCGAAGGCG